>NZ_ARXS01000016.1 GCF_025532145.1 Alloalcanivorax balearicus MACL04
CAGGCAAGCTTCCCACAGCGGCTTCGTAGTTACTCCTGGTTCCGTGCAAACGCCAGACCCGCATCGTGATAAACTCGCCGGCGCGATCGAAAGCCCAATTCTGAGGAGAGCCTCCGCCCATGTCCAACGGCGAATCCGACCGTGACTTCGAACCCCTGCAACCGGCCCGGCTGGATTGGCAGGCGGACACGCCGGTGGCGACGGATTTCGATGATCCGTACTTCTCCCGTCAGGACGGCATGGCGGAAAGCGACTACGTGTTCCTGCAAGGCAACCGTTTGCAGGAACGTTTTCGGGCGCTGCGTCCCGGGCAGCATTTCGTTATTGGCGAAACCGGTTTCGGTACCGGCCTGAACATGCTGTTGGCGGCGCGCCTGTTCCTGCGACTGGCGCCGGAAGACACCCTGCTGGATCTGCTGTCGGTGGAAAAACACCCCCTGCACGCCGAGGATCTGGCTCGCGCCCTGGCCCACTGGCCGGATCTGGCCGATCTGGCGGCGCCCTTGCAGCGGCAGTACCCACCACCCTGCCCCGGCTACCATCGCCTGCAACTGCATCCGCGGGTGCGCCTCACCCTGATGTACGGCGAGGCCACCGCCCAGTGGCGGCATTGCCACAGTACCGTGGACGCCTGGTTCCTGGACGGCTTCGCGCCGTCCCGCAATCCGGACATGTGGCGGCCGGAGCTGTTCCGGCAATTGGCCCGGCTGAGCCGCCCCGGTGCCACTTTCGCCACCTTCACCGCCGCCGGCGTGGTGCGTCGCGGCTTGCAGGAAGCGGGCTTTCAGGTGCGTCGCATCGACGGCTTCGGCCATAAACGCCACATGGCGGTGGGCGAATTCGGCGACCACAACTGGACCGCCCGGCATTGGCAGCGTGGCCATGCGGTGATCGCCGGGGCCGGCCTGGCCGGCGCCAGCAGCGCCCGGGCACTGGCCGAACGGGGCTGGCGGGTAACGGTGCTGGACCCGGCCGGCATTGCCCAAGGCGCCTCCGGCAATCTGGCCGGCGTGGTCTACTCGACGCCCAGTGCTCATCTGACACCGCAGAACCGCTTCTATCAGATGAGTTACGTGCACGCACTGCGCTGGCTGAACCGGTTTGAGTTTCCCGGGCCGGAACAGGGCCGTCTGAACGGCGTGGTGCAGTATCCGGTGGATCAACGTCAGCAGGACAAGTTGGACGGGGCCCTGGAAAGCGGAGCCTGGCCCGATACCCTGCTGACGCCCCGGGAAGATGGCGGCATGCTGCTCGCCGGCGGCGGCTATCTACGCCCGGGCGCCTGGTGCGAGACACTGCTGGATCACCCGGCCATCGAAGTGCGCCGGGACAAGGTCACCGGTTATGTGGCCGGCGACCCGGTGCGCGTGTCCCTGCAGGGAGGTGGCGAATTGGAGGGCGACACGCTGATCCTGGCCACCGCCGCCCAGGCCCGCCGTTTCGACGATCTGCATTGGCTGCCGCTCAAGATCATTCGCGGGCAGGTCAGCTACTGCCGGGCCACCGAAGCCAGCGCCAAGTGGCAACAGGCCCGCTGTCATGGCGGCTATCTGACACCGGCGGTGGACGGCCTGCATTGCGTCGGCGCCACCTTTGATCTGCACGATGACAACCCTCGGCCCAGTGACCATCACGATCAGGTGAATCTGCTGCAGCTAAAGCAGTACTTACCGGAAGCGTGGCGGGAACTGGGCGGCGAGCACATCGAAGTGGTGGATCGGCGGGTGGCGTTCCGCTGCCAAAGCAACGACTTCCTGCCACTGTGCGGCCCGCAGCCCCGGGTGCTGGGTCCGATTCTGGATGAAGCGCCCGGCGTTTGGCTGAATCTGGCCCACGGCAGCCGGGGTATCACCGGCACGCCCTTGTGCGCGGATCTGCTGGCGGACCGGCTTAGCGGCTTGCCGCTGCCGGTGGATGACACTCTGGCGGAAGCCCTGGCGCCGGTGCGTTTCCTGCACCGCCAGCGGCGCAAGAAGCGGCCCCGGCGGGCATAGGAACGATTTGCTGGCACGTCTACACGCCAATTCGCGAGCAAGCTCGCTTCCCACAGATAGGGACTACGAAGCCGCTGTGGGAAGCGAGCTTGCTCGCGAATGGCTGTCTCCATATGCCATCGATGTGGCACCAATCTGAATTCAGGACACCATCACCAGGTCCACGGACTCGGTGGCTTCATCGAACATCAGCCGGCACTCGCCCCGCTCCAGCATGCGGCGCACCTGCTCCACCTTGGTGACCAGCGACACTTCCTGTTCGCCATAGTCGGTACCGTCACGGGTCACGTATTCCTCAATCAGATTGGTGAGGGTCTCGGCACTCACTTCCCGCCAGGGCACTTCGATCGGCATTTCCCCTCCTCAACGCCCGCAACGGGCCATCTGCGCCCGGTACTGATCGGCCATGGCAGCGGCCCGGCGGGCGGATCGTTGCATGTAGGGTTTGTTTTTCCATACGCCGCGAGAATAGCCGCCGTGGCCGGCGTAATAAGCCAGGTACAGGTGGTAGGCATCGTTCAACGGGATGCCGTTACGCACATGGCTCTGGTAGTGGTACCAGCCGACGAAGTGCACCGCGTCGGCGAAATCAGAGCGCTTGGCTCCCCGGCGACCGGTCTCCTTCTGATACCAGGCCCAGGTGCCGTCCAGCGCCTGCGGGTAGCCGTAGGCACTGGAAGGACGCTTCCAGGGGATGATCCACAACAATTTGGTGCGCGGCGGTTTGATCCGGGCCTGGAAGCCGGATTCCTTGTAGATCGTCGCCATCAGGATCGGTACCGGCACGCCGAATTCCTTCTCGGTGCGCTTGGCGGCCTTGTACCAATTATTGAACCACCCCCCTTTCTGATCGAACACGGCGCAAACGTTTTCGGTCTGGGTCGGGGTGGACGCGCAGCCCGCCAGTCCGACCAGCAACAGCGCCAACAACAGGGCTCGCATGGGTAACCTCGGAATTCTGGTTTGCGACATGGTAGCGGTTGGCCTCCGGAAAGGGAAAACGGGAATCGCGTGCGGCCCGCGGACCGGACTACGAAGCCACTGTGGGAGCTTGTCCGGGCGGCGGGCCGCTGCAAGCGAACACCTCACACCAGAGACCGCATTCGCCAGCAGGCTGGCTCCCACAGCGGCATCCCGCCTTATACAACGATGCCGTGGCCGGCGAGAAAGTCGGCGAAGGTGTCCTCGTCCATCACGTTCACTCCCAGCTCTTCCGCCTTGGCGAGCTTGGAGCCGGCGGCCTCGCCAGCCACCACGCAATGGGTTTTCTTCGATACGCTGCCGGCCACCTTGGCGCCCAAGCTTTGCAGATGGGCCTTGGCCTGATCACGGGTCAACCGGGACAAGGTACCGGTCAGCACCCAGGTCTGCCCTTCCAGGGCCTGCTCCGCCGCTTCCCGAGGCGCCCTTTCGGACAACTCAGCGGTCAGCGCCTCGGCCTGTTCCAGCCGTTGCCGCCAATCGTCCTGCTCCAGCGCCTTGTAAACCTGCTCCAGCATAGCCGGACGAACCGGCGCCTCATCGGCATCAGCCTCGGCGAGAGCCGCCACGGTCTTATAGTGGCCGCCCAGGGTTTCCAGGGACTTTTCTCCGACGCCGTCCAGCGCCATGCCGAGGCGCTTGGCCGCCTTGAGGAAGTACCCGAGCGTCAGTTCCCGCACGAAGGCCGCGGAGGGATGACCATTGGCGCGCGGCTGGACGCCTTCGGCCAGCAGACCGTCGATGACGTCCTCGTTATGTTGCTCGCGGAAGAAGGCATGAATTGCCTTGGCCACTTCCAGCCCCACATCCGGCACCGCCAGGAACAGCAACAGCGGCGCCCGCCGGATCGTCTCCAGGTCACCGAAACAATCGGCCATCGCCTTGGCGGTTTCCTCGCCGATCTGCAGGATGCCGAGAGCGAACAGGAAGCGCTCCAGGCTCACGGTCTTGGAGTGCTCCAGTGCCTCGATCAGGTTGGCGGCGGACTTCTCGCCCATGCGCTCCAGCGCCGCCACCGGCTCCGCTTGCAGCCGGTACAGATCGGCCACGGTGGCGATCAACTGTTGGTCCACCAGCGCGTCCACCAGCTTCTCGCCCAGCCCCTCGATGTCCATGGCCCGGCGCGAGGCGAAGTGTTTGATGGCCTCCCGCTGCTGGGCGCCACAGATCAGGCCGCCGGTGCAGCGCGCCACCACGCCGCCGTCGGCGCGGAAAATATCGCTGCCGCACACCGGGCACTGCGCCGGCATGTGGATTTCCTCGGCATTATCGGGGCGCCGCTCGGGCACCGCCCGCACCACCTTGGGAATCACGTCGCCGGCCCGGTACACCACCACGGTGTCACCGACCCGGATATCCAGGCGGCGGATTTCATCGATGTTGTGCAGGGTGGCGTTGCTGACAGTGACCCCGCCCACCTGTACCGGCTCCAGTTTCGCCACCGGCGTCAGCGCCCCGGTGCGGCCCACCTGCCAGTCCACCTCGTTGAGAACGGTGATCTCTTCCTGGGCCGGGAACTTGTGCGCGATGGCCCAGCGCGGCGCGCGACTGACGAAGCCCAGGTCACGCTGCCAGTCGAGCCGATCCACTTTGTAGACCACGCCGTCGATGTCGTAGTCCAACTGATCCCGACGCGCCAGGATGTCGTGGTAAAACGCCAGCAAGGCATCCACGCCATCACAGAGCTTCACTTCCGGATTCACCCGCAGCCCCCATTGACGCAGCCGCTCAAGGATGGCGGAGTGACGATCCGGCCAGTTCTCCCCTTCCAGCTGCGCCAGGGAGTAAGCGTAGAACTCCAGCGGCCGCTGGGCGGTAATGCGGGAATCCAATTGCCGCAGGCTGCCGGCGGCGGCGTTGCGGGGGTTGGCGAAAGTCTTCTGCTCCGCTTCTTGCTGGCGCCGGTTCAAGTCGGCGAAGCCCCGGTGGGTCATCACCACTTCGCCGCGCACTTCCATCAGGGCCGGCGGCTCGTCGCCACGCAGGCGCAGCGGGATGGACTTGATGGTGCGCACGTTGGCGGTAATGTCCTCGCCGGTCTCACCGTCGCCACGGGTGGCGCCGCGCACCAGCTCGCCATTCTCATAGACCAGCGACACCGCCAGGCCATCGAGTTTGGGCTCGGCGACATAGTCGATGCTGCCACTCACATCCAAACGCTCGCGGACGCGCTGGTCAAAGTCCCGCAGTTCCTCGTCATTGAAGGCATTGCCCAGGCTCAGCATGGGCACGGCATGACGCACTTCGTTGAAGCCTTCCAGCGGCACGTCCCCTACCCGCTGCGTTGGCGAATCCGGGCTGATCAGGTCGGGATGCTCGCTTTCCAGCGCCTGCAACTGGCGGAACAGACGGTCGTATTCGGGGTCGGGAACGGCGGGATCGTCCAGCACGTAGTAACGGTAGGACCAGTCGTTGAGCTGGTCCCGCAGTTGTTTGATTTGCTCGGCGGGAGACGGGGTTTTCGGCGATGTCACGGTGGGGTGAGTCCTTGCTTTCTACAGGCGCTGGGGGGCGGTTTTAACATGCTCGATGAATTCATGGCCGTGGCCAGTCTATTGATCGTGGAGATATGAATTCGCGCTGATTCGCTGCCCAGGCAGCTTCCCACAGAGAAGGCTACGGAGCCGCTGTGGGAGCTTGCCTTGCAAGCGAATCGGCCTCTCCGCAACAGATTCGCTTGCAAGGCAAGCTCCTACAGTGGTCTTGAGGCCTCCGATCTCAGCTATGAGATACGCGCTGGCGCCGTTCGAACTCCTGCACGCGCTGGCGCAGATGTTCCATGGTCTGTGGCGTCAGTACGCTGTGCTGCTCGTCACGCAGGTCGCCATACAGCCCTTCAGCCATGCGCCGGCCAGTGGTGAGCATGCGATCCAGCGCCGCCAGCGGATCCTGCGGCCCCGGCAACTGCATGAAGAAAGTAATGCCGGCGAATTCCTGCTCTTCCATGGTCTGGATATCGAAGGTACCCGGCTCCACCGCGTTGGCCACGGAGAATTCCGGATACTCGTCGCCTTGCCGATGACGATGGAAGATGTCCATCTCACCGAAGCGCAGGCCGCATTCCAGCAGATAACGGAGCATCGCCTCGCCGTCGAAACGGTCCGGGCGGCGCGCGATCAGATGGAACACGATCACTTCCTGCACCTGCCGTTCCGGCGGTGGCGCATCACGACGGGGCTGGCGGGCTTCGGCCCGGGCCCGGGGGGCCTCGCGAGCCGGTTGCGGTTGCGCTTCCAGCTCGTCCTCCGGCAGATCCCGGCTGGCGCGCATGGACGGCAGAGACTCTTCCCGCTCCGGCTCCAGCTCGGCCTCATCATCGAACAGATTCTGCTGTTCCGCCCGCCGTCCGGCCATGTCGTCCGGCGATGCCTCTTCTTCCATCATGATCGGCGGATCATCACGGTCCTCCGGCAACGGTTCGCCGTCGGCGCCGCGACGGATCACCCGGGGGCGACCGATCACTTCCGGGTTGCTGTCGAGAAAGTCGTCTTCTTCATCATCCTCGCCGGCGGCACGACGGAAACGGCGATCGATGCGCATACGCAAGCGCCCGTGCCGTTCGCGGATCATTCTTCGCACACCGTCGGCCAGAATCAGCAGAATCAGAATAACCAGAATGCCGATCAGTGTTTCCAAATTCAGGCCCATTTGCCCCTTCCTTAGCGTGTGCCCCAAGCGGACACCACATTAGGGTTGAACGTCGAGTTCAGTGAACTGCTTATAATCATTCGCTACACGCCCGCCGCTGTCAAAGCGCTATCCGCATGGAAGCCGGGCGATTCACGCCGATAAGGTAAAACTTCTTAAGAGCGTGTCCTGGTTACATAAAAATATAAGCAGTTTAACGGCCCGGCGGCCCCGGGCCTGTTTGTCTCTTGTTACATCATCGCGGTTACATGGCCGCCATTTCAGCGGCCTCTTCCACGTCCACGGAGACCAGACGCGAGGCGCCGGGCTCGTGCATGGTCACGCCCATCAGAGCGTGGGCCATTTCCATGGCGATCTTGTTGTGGGTGATATAAATGAACTGCACCCGGGACGACATTTCCTGCACCAGATTACAGAAACGACCCACATTGGCATCGTCCAAAGGCGCGTCCACCTCATCCAACAGACAGAACGGTGCCGGGTTGAGTTCAAAAATACTGAACACCAGCGACAAGGCGGTGAGGGCCTTTTCGCCCCCGGACAGCAGGTGAATGGTGCTGTTGCGCTTGCCCGGTGGCCTCGCCATGATCGCCACGCCGGTATCCAGCAGATCCTCGCCGGTCAGCTCCAGGTAAGCGTGCCCGCCACCGAACACCTTCGGGAACAGCGCCTGCAGCCCTTTGTTGATGCGGTCGAAGTACTCCTTGAAGCGGGTCCGGGTCTCGCGATCGATCTTGCGAATGGCATTGTCCAGGGTACGCAGCGCGTCTTCCAGATCCTCGTTCTGCCGATCCAGATATTGCTTGCGCTCGGACTGTTGCTGATATTCGTCGATGGCGGCCAGGTTGATCTGACCGAGCCGGGCAATACGCTGGGCGATCTGCTCCAGATCCTGATTCCAGGCCTGCTCGTCGGCGTCCTCCGGCAAATTGGCGAGTACCGTTTCCAGATCGAAGTGCTGCTCGCTGAGTTGTTCAGCCACGGTCTGCCGGCGGGTGCTCAGTTCCTGCCACAGCATGCGCTTCTGGCTGATGGCGTCACGCACTTCCTGGGCCTGACGCTCGAACTGGCCACGGCGGCCTTCCAGATCGCGCATCTGGTGTTCCACCTCTTCCAGCTTCCGGCGGGCGTCGGCCAGCTTCTGCTCCGCCTCCAGGCGCAGCTCCAGTTTTTCTTCCAACTGCTGTTGCAGTTCCAGGCCGAGGTCGTCGCCGCCCTCGCTGAGCTGGCTTTCCAGCAGCGCCTTGCGCTCGGCCAGGCTGGCCACCTGGCCTTCCAGACGGGCCAGGTTTTGACGCAGGGCATCCGCCTGGGTACGGGCCCCCTGGGCCTCCATGGCCAGTTGGTGGGCCTGATCGCGATGCTGCCGCGCCTGTTGCCGCGCTTCGTCCAGACGCAGGCGGTAATCGTCGCGCCGCGACAGCAACGCCTCGCGCTCGCCGGAGTCCTGCTCCATGGCGTCCAGGGCTTCCGCCAGCACCGTCCGCGCTTCCTTGATCTGTTCCTGTTCCTGCTCGAGCTGACCGCGGGTTTCCTCCAGCTCGCGGCCAAGCCGTTCCTGGCGCATGGTGATCTGCTCCAGGCGCACCTGGCGGGCACTGACCTGGGCGTTGACCTCGCCCAGTTCCCGGCTCAGCCGGCTGCCCTGGCGCTGGGTTTCCTCGCGCTCTTCCTCCAGCGCCGCCACCTGCTCGCGGTTTTCTTCCAGTCGCGCCTTGAGATCTTCCACCGTGGTGGTCAGGGTTTCGATCTGCTCTTCCAGCGCTTCCAGTTGCCGGCGGCGTTCCAGAATGCCCGCTTCCTGATCCTGTTCCCGCACCACGCGCAGCCAGTCCGGCCCCAGCCAGATGCCGTCGCGGGTGACCACCGACTCACCGGGGCTCAACTGCCCCCGCAGGGACAGCGCTCCGGGCAGATCTTCCACCGCATAAACCCCGGCCAGCAGCCCTTCCGGAGCATTGCCGGAGACCTTGTCCCGTAACGGCGTGCCTGTTTTTCCGGTATGGCCGCCGGCGGCGGCCGAACCCGGCTGGACCATGGCAACACGGCCGTGGGTCAGGTCCGCCAGCCAGTCGCCGACCTGGTCCAGACCTTCCACGGCCACCGCCTGCAGGGCATCGCCGAGCACCGCTTCCACCGCTTTTTCCCAGCCCTCGGCCACGTTGATGCGGTCCGCCAGGCGTGGATGGTCGTCCAGTTCGTGGCGGGTGAGCCATTCGCTCACCGCGCCGTCATCGCCCATGGCCGCTTTCTGCAGTGCCTCCAGGGAGGTATGGCGGCCGCGCAGGGTTTGCAGCCGCTCGCGGGCTTCATCCAGCTCGCGGCCACGATCGCCGTTTTGGCGGCGCAGCTGGTTGATCTCATCCTGCAGCCGCTCGCTGCTCATCTCGCTCTCTTCACGCTGCATCTGCAGCTCGGCCACCTGCTCCTGAAACTCACGCATCTCGGTGGCCAGCGGGCCGGAGTCCAGGGACTCCTGCTCCTTGTCGAGCCGTCCCATGCGATCACGCAGGCGCTCGATGGATTTTTCCAGATGCTGGATGCGGGACTGTTCCACCTCCGCCTGGCGGCGTGACTCGCCGGCCCGGTTATTGAAGGTCTCCCACTCCTGCTGCCACTCCTGCATGGCCTCCTCGGCCAGGGTCAGCGTCTCGGTGGCGCTGTCCTGCAGCTCGCCGCTTTCTTCCAGCCGCGGTTCCAGCTCCGCCAGCTGTTCCTCCAGCATGGCCAGCTTTTCGCCGTCCAGCCGCTGGTGCTCATCGGCCTCTTTCCAGCTGGCCCGGACCTGCTCGAACTCTTCGTGCAACTGCTGATGGCGCTCGCGCTGGTGCTGGATGCTCTGCTCCAGCCGCGCCACCTCGGCGCCGAGCGCGTAAAAGTGCTGCTGAACCTGATTGAAGTGCTCCTGCGCTTCGTTATGCCCTTCGCGCAGCCGCTCGATCTCGGCGTCCACGTGGCGCTGCTCAGCCACCTTGGCTTCCATGCTCACGTCCAGCTCACCGATCACGTGATCCAGCTGCTTGACCTGATGATCCAGGCCCTGCCAGCGCAAGGCTTTGAGCTGAGCGCCCTTGTGGCGCTCCTCTTCCTTGTACTGCTTGTATTTCTCCGCCGCGGCGGCCTGACGGCTGAGGCGCTCCAGTTGCCGTTCCAGTTCCTCGCGAATGTCGGTCAGGCGCTCCAGGTTCTCCCGGGTGCGGCGCATGCGGTTCTCGGTCTCACGGCGGCGGGCCTTGTACTTGGAGATGCCAGCGGCCTCCTCGATGTACACCCGCAACTCTTCCGGCTTCGCCTCGATCAACCGGGAGATCATGCCCTGCTCGATGATGGCGTAACTGCGGGGGCCGAGACCGGTGCCCATGAAGATATCGGAAATGTCCTTGCGGCGGCACTTGGCGCCGTTGAGGAAGTAATTGGACTGGCCGTCCCGGGTCACCAGGCGCCGCACCGAGATTTCGCTGAACTTGCCGTACTCGCCCTGGATCTTGCCCTCGGCGTTGTCGAACACCAGCTCGATGGAGGCCTGCGCCACCGGTTTGCGGGAGTTGGAGCCGTTGAAGATCACGTCCGCCATGGACTCGCCGCGCAAATGCTTGGCGGAGGACTCCCCCATCACCCAGCGCACGGCGTCGATGATATTGGACTTGCCACAGCCATTGGGCCCCACCACGGCGGTGAGGTTATCCGGGAACAGGGCCGTCGTGGGATCCACGAACGACTTGAACCCCGCCAGCTTGATGCTTTTCAGTCTCATAGAGTGCGCTACTCGCTTCCCGCGAACCGTCCCTGCCCGGCCACGCCGTCGCCGGCCACGGACAAACCGTTTAAACCGGTTAGTCTAGCGACATGCCGCCCTGAATTCATCACACAAAGGGCGTAGGAGGGAGGATGAGCTCTCAAACTCTTCCATGCGCATAAAAACACATATTTATAAAGGCATGGCTTACGCCCTCTTGCGGGCCGGGCCTACAGACCTTTCCGATTTGGCCGACAGACCCGCCGGCCCCCTGCCCCGATACTAAGCTGGATCACACCAGCGAGCATTTGCCATGAACGGCCCCGACGCCTCCGGTTCCCCTGGTCGGAAACCCTGTTCCGATTCCGAACCTTACAGCCTTGACAGCCGTATCCAAAAGGATACAATTCGGACTTATACCGTACTGGACACTCAGGCGTTTCGCCTCTGGTTGTCCAAAGTGAGGGACCCGGTTGGCAAGGCCGCGTTGCTCCGCCGGCTGGACCGCTTGCGCAACGGGCAGATCGGCGATCACAAATGCCTGGGGAAGCAGCTCCACGAAATACGCCTGCACCAGGGGCCAGGCTATCGCGTCTACTACGTGTATCTTGACCCGGTCACCTGCCTGCTGCTGACCGGCGGCACCAAGGCATCACAGGAGCGGGACATCCGGCGCGCGCAAGCTCTGGCCATGCGGATCACAACACCATAGCGAGGTGACCACCATGAACCGCCCTGACAACACACTGAAAGACCTCGGCATCCAACCTTTTGACCTCGCTCGCCATCTGGACAGCGAAGCCACCATTGCCGAATACCTGTCCCAGGTTCTGGCCAGTGGCGACCACAATGAACTGATCGATGCCATCGGCCACGTGGCCCGTGCCAAGGGGATGAGTGAAATCGCCCGCGCCTCGGGGCTGGGCCGGGAGAGCCTGTACAAGGCCCTCAGCCCCGGCGCCAAGCCGCGGTTCGACACTGTGGTGCGAGTATTAAAAGCACTGGGAGTGGAGTTGAAGATTTCCGTGTGAGGGAGTCTTACAAGGCCCCTGGCTATTGGTAACCACAAGCCTCCAGCACCGGAGCAAACGCCTCTTCCGCGCCGGCCAGGGCGAAATTCAGTTCCAGTGGTGAGCCGTCGGAGCTGTGCATCCGCAGGACCACGTCATCCGCCTTTTCCAGGGCTTTCATGAACCGATACGCCTGATCCTGGCGCAACCCCGTGGATCTCCCCTCGAACAGGTCCGGCCAGGCGGCTTTATGGGCCTCACCACCATCGAAGCTGTAGACCACCTCGATATCGCCACTGTCGGTCACCGCGAAGGCACTCGGCCCTTTTCCCATACCTGATGCGTGGGTCACCACGAAAGCCAGTTTCCCGTCCGTGCACTCGGCCTCGAACCGGGTGTGATCATGCTCGCGCATGAGCAGGGATTTATTAGCGGCGCTCTTCAGGGAGTCGATGTTGCTGTATGCCGCCCCGCTATCGCCGTAGGCCCACCAGCCCATCATTTCCTTGAACCCGTTTTCACTGGCCAGCATGCCATAGGTGCCGCCGTAATCGATCTCCGGGTAATCCGGATCCGCCCATTCGGGAGCGGCCTTGGCACCAAGCGGGGCAAGCGAGATCAGGCAGGCAAGCGGAAGCAGGAAGGTCCGTTTCGATAACATCAGCGCTCCATCGATACAGTCGGCAAGGCGCGCATCCTAACATCGCGCCACCGGATTAGGGACCGCCGGCACCGCATCGACGGCCGACGCCCCCGTCCCGAGCAGAATCCGCTACAGTTCGCTCAGCCCTTCCAACAGTGCCTTGTGAAACTTCTCCGGCGCCTGAATCTGCGGAGAATGGCCCAGATCCGGGAACTCCACCAAAGTGGCATCGGGAATCCGCTCGGCGGCCTGCTCACCCAGCACCTCATAGCGGCCCAGTTCCTTTTTAACCTCTTCGCTGGCCAACGCCTTGCCGATCGCCGTGTTGTCCTGCTCGCCGATCAGCAGCAGAGTCGGTACCCGCAACTGATTGAACTCATAAACCACCGGTTGCGTGAACACCATGTCGGAGGTCAGCGCCTGATTCCACGCCACCCGCTCACGGTCCTTGCCGCGATACATCCCGGCCTGCATCTCCACCCAACGGTCATAACGCGGCTCCCAGTGGCCGGCGTAATAAGTGGATTGCTGATACGCCCGGATGCCCTCCGCGCTCTTCTTCAATTCCGACTGGTAGGCCTGGTCGATGCCCTGATACGGCACGCCTTTCGCTTTCCAATCCTCCAACCCGATAGGATTGGCCAGCACCAACTGCTCCACCCCATCCGGGTACATCAGCGCATAACGGGTGGCCAGCATGCCGCCCATGGAATGCCCCATCACCGTGACCTTGTCGATATCAAGCGTCTCGAGCAAAGCATGGGTATTGGCCGCCAACTGATGAAAGCTGAAATGATAATTCTCGGGCTTGGTGGATTTGCAAAAGCCGATCTGATCCGGCGCCACCACCCGGTACCCGGCCTCGGAGAGCGCTTCAATGGTGCCCTCCCACGTGCCCGCGCAGAAATTCTTGCCGTGCATCAACACCACCGTGCGCCCGTTCGGCGTCTCCGGCGCGACATCCAGATAAGCCATCCGCACCGGCTCACCTTGAGAAGTAAATTCAAATCGATTTACCGGATAAGCGTAGTCGAAACCGGACAGCTCACCGTCATAAACGGCTTTTCCCGCCTCTCCTTCCGACGCCCAGGCGCCGGCAGTGGACAAAATCGAAGCGCACATAGCGAATCCCGTGGCTACGAATCGGGCCCCCATGGACATGACACTCTCCTCCCAGATGAAAAATGTATAGAAGGTAAACACGGCATTTCCTTCCTCATCACGTTGGAGGCTCCTTCACCCGGGGAGTTCCGTGCTCTCCCATTGCCTGTCCAGATTGATCGACTTACCCTCGTGCCATAGCCATCGGCATTACCCCCTGCCGTGCTGACACCATCGTCAGTGACGGCCCGGACCTCGGGAGGGAAAGTCATGTTGCTTCACGGTTCCTGCCACTGCGGCGCGGTACATTTCAGCGTCGAGTCACCACACCCCTATCCCTATCAACGCTGCTATTGCTCCATCTGCCGCAAAACCGCCGGCGGTGGCGGCTACGCCATCAACCTCAGCGGCCGCGCCGAAACGCTTTCCGTGGAAGGCGTCGAGCATAAGAGCATCTACCATGCCGTCATCGATGGTGAACCCAGTCCTGGCGAACGGCACTTCTGCCACCACTGCGCCAGCGCCCTGTGGGTATTCGATCCGCGCTGGCCGGAACTGGTCCACCCGTTCGCCTCGGCCATCGACACCGACCTGCCAATCCCGCCCGAACGGGTGCATCTGCTGCTGGACAGCAAAGCCAACTGGGTGGAAGTGGAAGCCGGAAAGAACGACAAATGCTTTGACGGCTATCCGGAGGAGAGTATTGCCGAGTGGCATCGGAGATTGGGGTTGGAGGATAAGGAGGGCTAGCCTCGCTTGAAGTACTTTATGCAAAGACAAAAACAAGAAAGAAAAATACAAAGGCGACACCGCTGATCACAAACTTGAAACGGCTGAAAATCTTAAAAATCAGCTCCTTCTCTTTATCGTCCAGATTCGTGCCATCCAGATTCCTTAGGCCCTGCCCCCCCAGAGCCTCTAATCCAAACTATCCAGCGCAGGCATATCCAGAATGACACCAAAGCTGGGCTTGCTATTGGTCCCCCCGACAAGCCTGGCTTTGACGCCGATTTTGGAGTATTTGTCCAGGTCTAGCAGTTTGATCAGTTCCTTGAATTCCTTTGCGTTCTGGCGTCGCAGGTACCCTACCTTAAGGTCATCTATGTAGATCGCGCAGGCATTTTTGTCATGTGGGTTGTCAGGCTCGGGCACGACCCAGGCTTGCAGGTCATCATCCCGTCCACGACCGCTCTCAGAGGCCACTATTTCCAGATTGTCTTGGTAGTGAGACTCCCCTACTACATCAATGTCAAACTCTCCGCCCGCTCTGATCTGGGCTTCATGGTAAATTTTCTTGGTCTTTTTGCGGAACAGCATGATTATCCAGTTGGTGAAAAAGACGAGAGCTAAAATCAAGGCCATTGCTAAAATCAAGGCGATCCATTCCATAAGCATCTTCCATCCTGCAAATTGGTGGTGAAAAAATAATACTACACCACTAATTCTACAATACGATCATATGGGTCATGCGTTCAGGGGGCACGCCCCGGTGGCAGGTCTTGCCCGGTGCTTAGCAGTCACTCTTTCCAGTCGAGAAAGGCAAAGGGCAGGACCTGACCCCAGAGCGCGTAGACCCCGACCTCTACTGGACAGCAAAGCCAACTGGGTGGAGGTGGAAGCCGGAAAGGACGACAAATGCTTTGACGGCTATCCGGAGGAGAGTATTGCCGAATGGCATCGAAGGTCGAGGTTGGAGGATCAGTAACACCGAAAAACGCGGAACCGACCCACCTGATGAATTTGGCGAGCCTTCCCGGTCACTCCACCCATATACGGTCAATTTTTAAATATCCCCCAACCGTTCCCCTCATCTGGATCTTAACGTCTTTACCCGTGGTTTGGGCCGCCAGAGCCGTGCTGTAGAAGTAGGAAGCAAACTCCGACTTGTCCTTATAAGAAATTGCACCCGCCACGAATTTCGACACGCCACCTATACCAACGCTTGCAGGGGCTCCTGATGACATAGGGGTATCAAAGTAGAGCAGCATTACACCACTTTCATTGATGTACAGTTGCTTGACTTTACCCAAATAGTAACAGTAAGGCGCCGCCGTGCTGGTATGACAAGTTGGCTCACCGGCGTGGAGCAGCCCTGGCAAAAGAAAGGAAAGCAGCAGTGCAACGACCTTTTTCATATCCACCTCTCATATTCCTTATAATGCGTTCATGAATACCAAGCGCATGGGCCTAGCTCTCCTTGGCTCCTTCACTCAATCCTTCGTCTATACAAAAAATCGACATCCCCTACTCGAAAGGCAGATGGCAAGACCTGCCCCCAAGCCCCCGTTTTTACTCCAGCAGTTGCAACACAATGTCAACAGCATTAAATCCTATCACCACAGCCTCCCCATCAAACTCACTCAGAATTTTATCAAACGGAGGCACCTCGTAATACCAACCATCATCACCAATAGAGACGAACCGATCGAAAACAGCCCCTCCATCTAAAAAAACCTCTTTCTGATTCAAGAAATCAAATACACCATCATTTTTTCGAGAAACACAAACCAATCTGTGAGTTGGATCTCGATCAGGATACAAAACCCTAGAGCTCCCCCCATTGCAATCAGCACCCTCACCATATGGCTCTAAGACAACCCCTTTATCATATAGAGAACCTTCAACTATCAACTCCCAGTTAGCCTGAAGCCAGTCCTCAAGAAAGGACCCCGTTCGATCACTCTCGATAATAGAAGACAAAGAGCCCCAACAGGAATTTATTAGCGTAGTGAAGCGCGATAAAGCCACTTTCAGTGAACTCATCTCGTTAGATTCCTTAGCAAATTCAGCTCTTCGGTTGTAGGGCTCCTTTTGAAACCTTTCGATCCAGGCAAGGAGTTCTTAAATCTTACTTTTTGCATCGTTCCGGGTGGAGCTTTTGGATGAGTATTCGGAAAAAACTCTTTCACGCGATTTGGAGATATATCGATAACGCTACCATCCCTTCTGGTAATTCGAACAGCGTTTTGCCCCTGGCGCGTTGTGCGAACTATGAATGTATCACCTCTCCCCAGGCCTCTTTTGGTAGAAAAACCAAGAACTCTAGATATTCCACCGACTACCCAGGCGGCCCCTCCCTCTATAGCCGCCAACGGCGCAAGAGATATCCCTGCCAGCAGGGCATCAGAGCTATTTAGCTCGGTATCATAACTCCAACTATCAAACCCGGTAGGGTCGGCTTCATGGGCCATCTCGTTAAAGATGTACCCCATGGCTCCGGTGGCCGCACCAACCAGGAACTTGCCACCAGTGACTTCCGGCTCTGGGGGTCAGGTCTTGCCATTTGCCTTTCCAATGATTCGACTGATCCGGGAATAGTGCATCCGAAAAATTGACCGATCTCCTTCATGCTATACCCTCCGCTTGCATACGCTCTGACTATAGCTTCATCTCGAGAACCTGCCGCCTCGGCATATAACATCAAGGAACGTGCTGTAGGGCGGCGCTGCGCGGCAGGCACCTCACTCAGTTCATCTGGCCTTTCGATATGGCTCTGCATCTCATTCACGAACGACTCGCTACCAAGATAGACCTGATTCTTCAGCTCTCCCCAAGGTGAGGGCTGCCCCCTACCTTCAGACACAAAGCGCTCATATCGTCGTACTGCTGCTCGCCAAGTTCCACCAAATACCGCCAAAACAGCATCTGTATGGAGCGTCTTCAGCTCAGACTTATAGCCCAGAGTTGCCCGATAGCTACTCCATGGCCAGTCCAACGCATCTCGAACCAGACCCGCTCGAACCGGGTTGAGCACGATGTAACGTGCCAGTTCCAGAAGATACTCCTCCCTATCCACCAGGATCGCCTTATAACGCCCCTGGAACACATGCCCCACCCGGCGATGATGGCGGTTAAAAACCTGCGTATAAACACCGTTAAGATGGCGCATTCCCTTCGAGAGATTGCCGTCCGGGGTTTCAACCAGAAGGTGATAGTGATTCCCCATCAAGCAATAGGCGTGACACACCCAGTTAAAGATCTCGTCCACATCATCAAGAACAGCAAGAAAAGCGTGCCGATCTTCGTCCGTTTCATAAATCAGATCGCGCCGGTTTCCACGCGACGTCACATGATATAAAGCGCCTGCAAATTCCAAGCGCAGCGGTCTGGCCATCCTTGGCTCCTCCACTCATTGCTTTATCTATACGAAAACTCCAGCAGCATCCCTTCGAAAGGACCTGCCCCCCAAAGCCGACCCAGAGCCGAGCCCTGCCCCTTAATTTGACAGACGGAATCTAGATCCAGTAGCAAAAACGTCCTTACACTGCCCATCATACTCGAAGTCAACCACATTATTTGTGCTTTTAGCCGTCAAGGCAATGGATATCATTGCCTTGCAAAAATCATCGCTTATCTCACATGCCACAGCGTTATAGTTTTTCGGATCACATACAGGCCGATTTGCAATTTCCTTGCTGGATGCATCGATCCAAACAATACCAAGACCCTTAGTGACATCGACCTGTGACACTTTAAAACTTTCATTGCTGAGAGAAAGCGCTTGACCGGAAATCAAAGCCCCCCCAAAAAATACGAAAATCCATTTTCTGTTAATCATCAATAGCTCCTAAGTTAAATATTGATTTACCCCCCTCAGGTCTTGCCCGGTGCCTCCCCGCCACTCTTTCCAGTCAAGAAAGGCAAATGGCAAGACCTGACCCCCAGAGCCCGCTCCTTTGGATTTCGAGAATACAAACAATCATCAGATCTATAGCCGGCCTCTGCCCACAGGATTCAGAGTGGGTAAGAAGCTCCCGGCGCAGCGGTCTAGCCATCCGTGGCTCCTCCAGTCATTGCTTTATCTATACGAAAATTCCAGCCTCACCCCTTCGAAAGGCACAAGGCAAGACCTGCCCCCCACCCCAGGTGCCTCGCTGCCACTCTTTCCAGCCAAGAAAGGCAAAGGGCAAGACCTGCCCCCCAGAGCTCACTGAGCTTTTAGTCCTCTATCTTTTCCAGTACAGCAATTACCTCTCCCCAACCAACTTCGATATCAACCCCACCAACAAAATCAATTGCAAGACCAGGAAATACCTGCCATTCCTCCTCTGGCATGCATATAATAGAAATTTCCGCCCCACCAGATTCCCCGATATGCAGAACTTTATCTATGGCATCAACCTGAGCAGGATGATAAATACCATTGAAATAAGCCCTAAACCTATGACCAACATCAATAGAAAATGTCTTAGGAAGACGTTCATCTGAAAGAACATTTAAACTAACCCTCAGCCTGTATACCAGATCCATAAATACTACCTCGCATCATACCGTTCCCTTACCCTAACTCCGCCATATCTTATTATATCCGAGTTAACCACAGGAAGAACCTCATTCCTAAAGTGAATAAAGCCATGCCCTGCATCAGAGACAGGATACCCCAAACCGATCGTCTCTTTTCCTATTTGCATTTGTATTATCGACCTATTAATTGATTTGTTAATATTTGTATGGGTGGGGGTCAGGTCTTGCCCGGTGCCCCGCAGTCACTCTTTCCAACCCAAAAAGCAAATGGCAAGACCTGACCCCCAGCCCCCCTCTCTAAAGCAACAAACTCCTCTTTTTTTCGATACTCAAGACATCACTTAGCAAAGCCAGCGTAATTTCTCGTGCACCAAACTTAGCCATATGGAGCGTCATATTTCATCTCCCTCTTCTAAGTTTTTCGATATTACTCTGAAAAGTTCGAATTTCCTTTTCCAGATGCCGAATCCGGGATTGTTGCGCCGACCTGATTACAGACTCAGGCTGATTCTCCATATGCTATGGGTGGGGGTCAGGTCTTGCCCGGTGCCCCGCAGTCACTCTTTCCAACCCCAAAAGGCAAATGGCAAGACCTGACCCCAGAGCCCGTTTTCTGTTAATCATCAATAGCTCCTAAGTTAAATATTGATTTACCCCCCCTCAGGTCTTGCCCGGTGCCTCACCGCCACTCTTTCCAGTCAAGAAAGGCAAAGGGCAAGACCTGACCCCCAGAGATCTTGTCAGGCGCAACGGTCTGGCCATCCGTGGCTCCTCCAGTCATTACTTTATCTATACAAAAATTCCAGCCTCACCCCTTCGAAAGGCACAAGGCAAGACCTGACCCCCAGAGCCCCGATCACATTATCTCAACGCTTTATCCCAAAGTTCTCTAAAAAAAAGGGGATCGACTTCAGAAGAGGCCGAAACGGTTTGAGAATCAAAAATCCCGTATCTCCCATACTCTCCCTTTTTCGCTGGGAAAACGTGAACTATTTCTCCCGAAGCATCAACCCCCACCTCTCTTAAAACTCTGTTTTTTTCATCCAACTCCAAATACACGACAGAGACCCCAAAGACTTTCTCCAAGCCTTCAATATCACTATTATCAACAAAGGTGTATTTCATCATTTTTTCGGCTTTATTATTTCTGTGTTTTTAAACCAGATCCACGGTTTATTCCAATTATACTTATGTACATGGTAATGGAAAGGAAGCCCTGATCTTGGCCCTCCCCCCTTTATCGCCCAGGTAACAGTTGCCCCTGGGTGGGGGTCAGGTCTTGCCCGGTGCCCCGCAGTCACTCTTTCCAACCCAAAAAGGCAAATGGCAAGACCTGACCCCAAGCTCCAAAGTAAGTGCCATTCGGATCAGAGCTCCTTTTTTATTCAACTTCAATGTATTCCTTATCATCAATAATGACCCGTTCGCCGACAGGTGTCTCTCGGTCCTTCCACCACGGCCCCGATGATCGAATCGTATCAACGCCAGGCCTAAAACTACCACTATCAACTTCCAGCGGTGGCAAATCAGTAATATTGTCGCGGACATATCTCAGCAATTTCTTGGTATTTTCTATCCTATTTTCACAGTCATCTTTGTATTGATAATAAATAAATTCCCTGGCATTGCCTTGAATAGCTGAACTTGCTGGCGTTTTATTGAAGCCCATATCAGGAGCTTTCCTGATCGCATCAGTAATTGTCCTAATGGTAGCTTCCTTGCTATTCAATGACGCATCACCCCAGTCAATATTAATTCTTACAATACATTCCTCGCGGGTATACTTAGCGCCTTCGGCACAAGCAATTGTACCAAATAGTAAGAAAAATATAATCAAACCGCTCTTAATCATTCAGCCCTCCAGTCATAAATATTTATCATCGGAGAACCACAATTATCACAACTTTTTGGTGTGTGGTTGATCCTCAGCGTCCAATCGAACTTCGTTCCAGGAGGACCGTAAAGCTCAATCACTCTATCAGTAGTTAGAGAGTTAGCTACACCAGAAGACAGGACTCCTTTGTAAGTAGGATAAACTCCAGGGACAGGCTTTCCATCGGCTCCGATCTCAGTAAATGTCAGCCTATAAGCTGCATTACTGACATGCAAGGAAGCTCTATCATCAGCTCCTTCTATTTTTATTTTGTGCCCTAACCTGAAGGTATCTTCGCTTCCTTCGCCGATTACTTCTCCAGCTCTGACCCACTTACCTCCTTGTTTCTCGGCCTCTTGCGCACCATGCTCAGCCATGTCATTAAAGATATACCCCATGGCCCCGGTAGCCGCACCAACCAGGAACTTGCCACCAGTGACTTCAGAGGTCGCCCCGCTGATAAGAGCGGCAAGGGCTGTTCCACTGACTCGATCTCCATCGGTCCATCCCTTGATTCTGTCACCGAGCATTCCCTGTGTCATACCACCGATAACACCGGATCGCACATCCGATCCTCTCAAACGGGCGAAGGCGGCACCGCGGGCGCCGTGGGCGAGGCCGCTGCCTGTCCAGCCCAGCCTCAAGTCACCGATGGCACCGGCGACACCGGCATCGGCGTAGGCCAAGGCGGCGGACTTCGCGCCGGCCAGCAGGGCTTTCTCGATAGGTGCGCCGCTGCCGTAGGCCACGGCCCCGGCCGCCCAGGACTGATAGGCGCTGAGGCAGCCCGCCGCTCCGGCCCCTCCGGTAAATACCCCGCACCCCGCCATGCCAACAATCCCAAACACCTCACCCGCAAACTTGTTCCTCGCAGCAAACCGGGCCATTTCCTTGCCTGCGTAGCGGGACGTCACTTCCGCGATGGCCATTTGCGGATTGAACACCGCCAGTACAATCCCCATCCGCTTCTTGATCGAGTTCCGCAGTTTCTTCCAGGTCTTGCTCAGCCAGGAGTAGCCGCTGGGGTCGGTGATGCTCATGGGGTTGTTGAGGGCGTAGCTGTAGCGGTTGTAGCTTTCCACCTGGTCCAGGCCCTTGATCACCGGGTCGGCGCTGAGGAAGCGGCTGATGGTGGGGTCGTAGATGCGGCCGCCCATGTGGATGATGCCGACGTCGTCGAGCATTTCGTGGCCGGTGTAGCCTTTGCTGGTGGCTTTTTCCGCCCGTTCCATGCCGAACCAGGCGGCGTCGCTGATCGCCGTCCAGTCCACGTCTTTTCGTGGCCGGCCCCAGGGGTCGTAGCGGTAGCGTTCGGTGACACCGCCGAGGCCGTGGGCCACGGCCACCACGGAGCCCATGCCGTCCATGAACAGGTGCTCTTCGTTGGGTGAGGTGGCGTCACCGTTTTCGAAGGACACCACCACGTCGCCGGTGATCCGGAAGCGTTCCTTGATGGTGGTCTGCCCGTTCTTCTGGATATCCAGATATTCGTAGCCCCCCAGAGAAATTTTGTTGGTGGTTTTCTCGGAGGTGGTGGTGACCTGCTTCAGGATAGAGCGGTCCGGTCCGTAGACCAGGTCCACCGTCGCGCTGGTGCCCTGAATCTGGTCCGGCTTGTTGAAAGCGGTGTAGGAGATGGTCTTGCCACCGCCGGCAAGCATGTTGCCGCCACTGTCGTAGCAGTAGCTGGCGTTGCGGGTTCCCGTAACACTGGTGACGGCATGGGGTCCCGGCGTGTATTGGGTGCCGCCTACTTCGCAGCTTTCGCCATACTGGTACTGGCCGACGTCGTTTCGCTGCAGGATGTTGCCGCTGACGTCGTAGTCGATGGACTGCTCGAAGGAGTTCCCCGGGGTGGTCATGTTGGCCACCGTGGCTTGCACCAGGCGGTCCACCACATCGTATGCGAAGGTTTCCTCCACTTGTTCCAGGTTACCCACCGCCTGCTGGGTGCGCTTGCGCATCAGCCCCTTGGCGTCGAAGTCGTAGAACTCGTTCTGGATGCCCCAGGCGGTATCGAAAGTCATCTTGGAGCGGATCTGGGTCAGGAAACCGGACGCCGAATCATGGTCGTACAGTTTGCGGATGATGCCGTTACCCTGGTACACATCCTTGATCTGACCACGCACGGTCTTGGCATTGGCCCGCCAGTAATAATCTTCCTCACCGGGCTTGCCGATCTCATGGAGTTCGCCCTGAGCGTTGTAGCGGTATTCCACGCTCAGGCTCGGGCCGTTGATCCGGTGCGGCAACGTCTCTTGTACAAGGCGGCCGGTATTGCTGTCGAACTGGCTTGAACGGGTGAACTGACGGCCATCGAAACGGGTGTCCACCTGCACCACCCGGCCAATCCCATCGTAGAAGGGCTCTTCCCGATAGCCATTGTTGGCGGTCACCAGAGCCAGGCGCCCCACCCCTTTGGCCGGGGCGTCATAGCTCCAGCTATGGGTCGCGGTCTGCCCCGCGCAGCCGTTCAAGGCGGCCTGTGATGCCTGGGCCCAGCTCAGAGAAGGCCGATAATCATCGGTGCGAGAAATCAGCCGCCCGAGCTCGTCATAGGCCGAACAGGTCCGGGCGCCACTGCCGTTCTGTTGCAGAACGATCTGGTCAAAATCGTCATAGGCGTACTGCCATTGACCAATATTCGGATCCTGGGAGCCGACCTTACGGCCCAGGGCGTCATAAGTGTTAACCAGCTCCACCTGGTCCGGAAGCACCACCTTCAGCAGCTTGCCTGAAGCATCGTATTGGTAGGTAAGCTGCCGATTGGCTGCGTCCACCACCCGGCGCAAGCGGTCCTGAACATCGTTGGTGTGAACGGTCACCTGGGTGGTCTGACCACCTCCCACGGGATCGCTCCAGGACACCGTTTGTTGCGTGGTGAGTCCGCTGTACTGATGGTTGGACGTCAAACCGGACGCGGACCGCTCCACCAGGGGGCGCCCCAGGACATCACGGGACATCACCTGATTCCAGTACACCGCTCCGCCCAGCTCATGCGGCTCGGAGGTGCGGGTCACGTCGCCGTTGGCGTCATATTCCGTCTTCGCCACGATGGTTTCGCCGGCGAAGCCGGTGGCCCGGGTTTCGATGGTACGGCCAAGCAAGTCCGTGTATTCCCGGGTCGGGCCGCTGATCGGCGTGCCGTTACGGCCTGCCAGCCAGCTTTCGGTGTAGTACACCGCGTTGGCCGGGCAATTGCTTATGCAAGCCTTGATGCGGGTCTCCCGGCGCTGCCCATCCGCGCTGAATTCGGTCAGCGGGCGTCCGAGAGAGTCGTAGTCCCAACGGGTGGTGACGTTGTTCGGGTCACTCTCCGTCAGCTTGACACCCAGCACCGGGTCATAGGTCGCTTTCGAGGTGTGCCCCAGAGTATTGCGGCTCTCCACCACGAAGCGGCCGGTGGGATCATAGGTGAATTGCGTGCTTCGTTCCGCGCCGCCAGCGCCCTTCTCCACCCGTGTTTCCGTCAGCCCATAGGCGTTGTAGGTATAGCGGGTTTCCTTGCGTAATTGCGGCTGATCCGGCTCCACGATCTCGGATTGCAGCATGCCGCCGATACCGGGCTGCGACGCTGAATAGTAGGTCCAGGCCGACGTTCTGGTAATGGTGGGCGTCGCCTGTCCCTGATACGAACCAGAGTAAGTGGCTTCGGAACGGGACTGACGGCCGAGGATCCAGTAGGTCAGGTTGTTGGTCAGATACTGGTTGACCAGTCGTTTGCTGAACGTCTGGCCCGTTCCGGAAGTGGTGACCTCCTGCATCGCCAGGTCACCGGTGTTTTTGTAGGTATTGCTGGATTCCACCGTCTTGATCAGGCTGCCGTCGAGCTCATACTCCTTGCTGACGCTGCCTTTGAGCAAAGACCGGTAACGCAGGGAGATAGCGGCATTGCGGTTCCATATATTGGAAGCGGACTGCAACGGGAATCCCTGGCCCCGGTAAACCTGGGTCTGCCACTCATTTTCTTCGCTGGAGACCAGTTGGAAGCCGCCACCGACCTTGTAATAGGTTTCGGAGCGATCCACCTGACCGACGGTATGATTGCGGACGTCCTGATTGAACCAGATGTCATGGCGTTTTCTGCCGTTCTCCGAGGTCACCCTGAGCATCTCGAAGCCGACGCCACCGAACTCATTGGGGTAGTAGCCGTAGTTCCGGTAGAAATATTGCTGGGTGTTGTAGCCGCCGATGCCGTCGGAGGCCTCCAGCTCCGAAACCACGTTCATGCCTTTGGTCAGGAAGACCTGGCCGTGACTGCCGGTGGGGTCTCCATAGGCGTACACCGACGGATCAGCGATATCTTTGTAGGTAACCCCGTACTCAAGCCCAAAGCCGTTGGTGACGCCGGTGAGCAGGTCTCCTTGCTCCGGCACCTGGGGACCGAAGCAGGCCATGCCGCGATTTCGGGGGACTAGAGACTTCCAATACAGGGCGCAATAGGCATCGTGGCCATCACCATTGATGTCCGCCCAGCCCCGATTGATGTCCCGCATACCGCGAATGTTTGATCCAAGATAGGGCAGACGATACTTCACCGGAGACGTACCGAATCCGTCTGGCGTGGAAATAAAACAGGTCAGGTGTGTATCTGTATAGGCGGTGGGAAGGCTGTTTTCCACACACCAGTCCATGCGGCCGTCCTGGTTGACGTCCATGAACTGAGTGGCTTCCGGCATCCGCTCATAGTCTTGCGCGGTTGTTGGGGTGACCTGCAGGAACGGTGAGGTGATTTCATTACCCCAGCCATCGCCCAAGGATTCCAGGCACGAAGCGCGATAACCTCCCTTGCCGTTACTGGTGGTCCAATAGATACGACAGAAATCGGAGAATCCATTGCCAGTGAAATCCGTGAACAACGCACTGAAGTATTTAGTAGAGCTACCCTTGTAAACCCACCGGTCCGGTTCACTAGCTTTGAAATGAGAACCCGTCTTGGACCAAACCCCACCGTTCAGATTCTCTCCCTGATTGTTGATATGGCAGGTAACTTTGGTTTTGGTGGTAATACAATAGTCTGGCAGCCCATCACCATTGACATCGGCCCAGTAGCCGGCCATGTCGGTGATTTCCTTGGTGAAGGCTTGTGAGAACGTGAACCCGTTGACCGATTGAACCAGACAGCGAATATACTTCTTGTTGTCTTTCAAATAGGTATAGCAATAGTCGATCTTGCCATTACCGTTAAAGTCCATCCAGGAGCGGGGACCGACATAAAACTTGCCGACGGGGCGGGACACGTCAAAAGTAATGAGCTCTTTGAACGCATTCTGCAGATTGGGTTTATTCAAGCGGCAGGTCAGCCGGTCATTATCACCCTGGATAGTGGAGTAGCACAGATCCACCAGACCGTCATCGTTGATATCGATCCAGGCAGGGTCCACATTCCAGTTATGGCGCCCCCAATCAGGAACCGGAGACTCCGAATCTTGTTGCAAGCGTGTTCCCACCAGTCCGGCATCAATTTCGACCTGCGATCCAAAGCCCCCGTTTCCATCGCTCAGATAACATATAATTTCGGCGGCGGAGCCATAGCCAGCCCCGGTACCTGATATCCGGCAATAGTCGTCATACTTATCCCGATTGATATCCACCCAGCGGGCAAAGCCTGGATAATGCAGTCCCTCTTCGAACACATAATCGGTCGAAGGAGTTCCAGGGAAGCGGGAGTAAGTGGTCTTGGAAAAATCCGGTTGACGCTCTTTCTTCCAGTTCAAAGTGATGGGTTCGAAACAGCGAACCGAGGCATCGCACTCGAAGAATTGAGCCAACAGCGAGCGTTTGGTCGCTGGGCTGGTTTCATAGCGGAAATGATATTGGCGTGCCACGGAACCGTGACTTCGAGAGGTCACACTGGCCAAACGAAGCCCCACCTTATACACCTTGCCAAGCACCGCGGTGTGCCAGCCATAGGGGTCCGGCTCATAGGTGAACTCCACCTCCGCATCCCCACTGCCGGCCTGGCCGTCCTTGACCGTGTACTCGATCTTCTGGGGGAAGTAGCCGGCGGAGCCAGGCTCGTACGTTACCCGATATCCATACCCCAAGCGGTCTTCCACGCCATCCAGAACCCAACGCCCAACCGCGTTGCTGGACAAGCGGCCAGTGATACGGGTATCCGCCCGGCTGCCGTAATACATGACATCACCGTTCTTCCCATGGACGGTAAAGCCTCCCTGGCTATAGACGATCTTACGATCGGACTCCGCCTCGGTCTGATAAATAGAGCCGTTACCCCAATAGGCACCAGATACCAGTACCAGTCGGTTGCCATCAAGGCAGGCCAGATCCTGATCGTTCCCCTTAACCCCGGTTACCAGGCCATCCCGCTCATAACTCTTTCCGCAACGCTCAATGGCGGAAGTCCCGGATATGTTGAATCCCATGCCCGCCTGGCCATAACCCGAGCCGCTGGAGTACTGGACGGAGAATGAAGGATCAACGCCAGCGCCGCCTTTGGGGAGCTGGATAGGTAAGGAAAACTGGGCCTGCCCCAATTCCACAGAGAAGGAAGAGGCGGAGGACCCGACCAGAGATGTGCTCAGCTCAATCGATTTGGGTTCCGAGAACCCGGATCCTGTCCACTGAGAGTATTTATTAACGTCGAACTGAATGACATCACCATCAGCATCCCGATTTTGCCCTATATCGACTTCGGCGCCCCCCGACACCAATTCATCACCGATATGGGTGAACTGGTCCGCCAGCTGGAAAGTTCCATCACCCTTGTTCCTCAGGAAGAGGCTGTTTTCATTGGGAGAATTGGACTTCAGAAGAACGTCGGGAATGCCATCATTGTCAAGATCTCCGATCAGGAACTCGAATTCACTGGTTGGCGACGCCGGCAGATCAGCTCCTTCGCTCATCGTACAGGCAACAAAATTGCCACTACTGGTTCCACAAAACAGCAATGGTTGATAACCAGAATCAATCGGAGCGGGAAACGAAACCTTGGTCGATATCAGGACATACTGCTGACGAGGCTTAAGCAGGATATCAGGGAGCCCATCCAGCCCATGTTCCACGCTGTCGATATCACCGTAGTAAATGTCATACCTGTTTTCATTCAAGGGAAGAGCCGCCATTGCGGAGCCCGCAACGGCAAACAAAACCACAAGAAGAACACGAAGACATTTACGATGGACTCGAACTGCTACTTGATTCGAGCCTCGAAGACATAAGAGCAACAAACCCGCGATGCAGCGCGTGAACATACCCCACCCCTTTTTTCATCCTTGTCAGAGAGACTTACCGTATGTCCAGGCTACGCACCAAACACAGGCCATCGGATGTCAGATCCTCGGGATCAATAACAACACCGATCGTGCGCCCGCCATGCATAGCGGATAGGACGATGGACAACGCGACCTGCAGACGCTCTGGATCTTCGAATTTCTCTCCAGAGAAGTAAGCGTAGTTGTATTTACAGAAATTAAGGGGGGGATCCATGGTGATGGCAAATTGACCTGCAGCCCCATATTGGTAGATGCGGGTCACCTCACCTCTATACCACTGAGGAGCAGCAAAAACGGATTGAGCACAAAAAGCGATCAAGATAAACGCAAGAAATGACTTCACCCTGTTCATACGTCGACAATCTCCATGTCAGTTATTTTAGCCCCAATGTTGCTGTGCAGTTATGCTCCCTTGCACGACACTAATAACTACTACTTCTCCACAATATTTTTCAATTGTCATTTCACGACAAATTGGCGCATACCCTCCCACCCCGTTAGACTCCGCGGTGTTTCCGTAGCCGAAGACAGGGTGGACCGTGCAGCAGATCAGTCGTGCGTTTTCCTATTTGAGTCAGGCCTTCAGTCTGGCGCGCAGCCCGGGCCTGCGTTGGTATGTCATGGTGCCGATGGCCTTTAACGTGCTGGTGTTCGGGGTGCTGTACTGGCTCTCCGCGACCTGGATTGGAGGCTGGATTTCGGCGGTGACGGCGGGTTGGGCACTGGATGGCGGGTTGAGCTTTCTCAACGGGCTGATCCAGTTTCTGGCCAACGCGGCGGTGGTGCTGGTGTGGATTTTGTTGTTGGGGGTGTTCGCCAGCGTTTTCACCCTGGGCGTACAGCTGATCGCGGCGCCGTTCATGGGTTTTCTGGCGGAGAAGGTGGATATCCAGGTCACCAGCCGGCCGATGCCGGATGAGTCCATCGGCGCGATGATCTGGCGGACCTTCAAGCGGGAGATCCGCAAGACACTGTACTGGTTGTGGCGGGCGCTCCTGGTGCTGTTCGTGGTGGTGGTGCTTTATTTCATTCCGGTGGTGAACGTCTTCGCGTCGGCGGTGTGGTTCCTGTGGTCCGGCTGGTTGCTGGGCATGCAGTACATCGACTATGGCGCGGATAACCGTCAGGTGTCGTTCGAAGAGATGCTGGTGCGGCTCAAGCGCAAGCGCTGGCTGGTGCTGACGTTCGGCTCGCTGGTGATGGGGCTGACCATGCTGCCGCTGGTGAATTTGTTCATCATGCCGGTGGCGGTGATCGCCGGGACGCTGATCTGGGTGAAGGAGTTGAGCCCGGAGGTGATGCCGGAGGTGGCGTAGCGAGACTTCACGGCCGACTATTCGCCTGCAGGCAGGCTCCCACAAAAAACCGTGCTGACGAAGCCGCTGTGGGAGCCTGTCCGCAGGCGAAGGAACTTACCGCATGAAGCCCTCTTCCCGCAGGCGATGGACGCGGTCGCGCAGGGCCGCGGCCTGTTCGAACTCCAGGTTCTTGGCGTGCTCCATCATCTTCGCTTCCAACTGATCGATTTCCTTGGCCACCTCCGCCGGTGAGCGGGCCATGTATTCCTCGCGGTCGTCCGCCACCTTGCGGGTACGCTTGCGCTCCGGCTGGCCAGCGCCGGTGGTATAAGCGTCATCCATGATATCCCGCACCTGCTTGATCAGGCCTTGCGGGGTGATGCCCATTTCCTTGTTGTGTTCGATCTGCTTGTTCCGGCGGCGCTCGGTTTCGTCCATGGCCCGGCGCATGGAGCCGGTGACCTGGTCGGCGTAGAGAATGGCCCGCCCCTGGATGTTGCGCGCCGCCCGGCCAATGGTCTGGATCAGGGAACGGTCGGAACGCAGGAAGCCTTCCTTGTCGGCGTCAAGAATGGCGACCAGCGCCACTTCCGGCATATCCAGGCCCTCCCGCAGCAGGTTGATCCCCACCAGCACATCGAACTTGCCCAGACGCAGGTCGCGGATGATTTCCACCCGTTCCACGGTGTCGATGTCGGAGTGCAGGTAGCGCACCTTGATGCCGTTTTCGTTCAGGTACTCGGTGAGGTCTTCCGCCATCCGTTTGGTCAGCGTGGTCACCAGCACCCGCTCACCCTTGGCGATGCACTCCCGGGCTTCGCCCACCAGGTCGTCCACCTGGCTGCCGGCGGGACGGATTTCGATGGCCGGGTCCACCAGCCCGGTGGGCCGCACCACCTGCTCCACCACCTGGCCGGCGTGTTTTTCCTCGTAGGGACCCGGTGTGGCGGAGACGAACACCATCTGCGGGGCCAGCCGCTCCCATTCCTCGAACTTGAGGGGCCGGTTGTCCAACGCCGAGGGCAGCCGGAAGCCGTATTCCACCAGGGTTTCCTTGCGGGAGCGGTCGCCTTTGTACATGGCGCCCAGCTGCGGCACGGTGACGTGGGACTCATCCATGATCAGCAACGAGTCCTGCGGCAGATAATCAAACAGCGTCGGCGGCGCCTCGCCGGGCTGGCGGCCGGAGAACAGCCGCGAGTAGTTCTCCACGCCGTTGCAATAGCCCAGTTCCTGAAGCATCTCGATGTCGAAACGGGTACGTTGCTCCAGCCGCTGCGCCTCCACCAGCTTGTTGTTGTCCCGCAACAGCTTGAGACGGTCGGCCAGCTCCTCCTTGATCATTTCGATGGCCTTGAGCACGGTCTCCCGTGGCGTCACATAATGGCTCTTGGGGTAAATGGTGACGCGCCCCACCCGCTTGATCACTTCGCCGGTGAGCGGATCGAAGATACTGATGTCCTCGATCTCATCGTCGAACAGCTCCAGACGTACCGCCTTGCTCTCCTCTTCCGCCGGGAAGATGTCGATCACGTCACCGCGCACCCGGTAGGTGGCGCGGCGGAAGTCCATCTCGTTGCGGGTATACTGCAGCTCCGCCAGGCGCCTCAGCAGGTCGCGCTGATCAATATGATCGCCACGCACCAGATGCAGCACCATGGCGTGGTAGCTGGCCGGATCCCCCAAACCGTAAATGGCCGACACCGTGGCCACGATGATGGTGTCCGGGCGCTCGATAATGGCCTTGGTGGCGGACAGGCGCATTTGCTCGATGTGCTCGTTCACCGAGGCGTCCTTGTCGATGAAGGTGTCCGAACTGGGTACGTAGGCTTCCGGCTGGTAGTAGTCGTAGTAGGAAACGAAGTACTCCACCGCGTTTTCCGGGAAAAACGCCTTGAACTCCCCGTACAGCTGGGCGGCCAGGGTCTTGTTGTGCGCCATCACCAGGGTCGGGCGCTGCACCTGCTGGATCACATTGGCCATGGTGAACGTCTTCCCCGACCCGGTCACCCCGAGCAGGGTCTGATGGCCGAGCCCATCCTCTAGCCCTTCCACCAATTGCGCGATGGCCGTGGGCTGATCCCCGGCGGGCTGGTAATCCGAGTGCAATTTAAACGCGGTGTCTGCCATGGTGTGTCGCTGTCCTGCTGTGGGGCTGTACTGCCGTGGGGTAAGAGCGGCGCGAGCCAGTATCCGCCCGCTTCCCGACAGTCTATGTCAGTAGTGATTGACCAACCGGTCATGGGCCCGCGGGAGCGGCCGCGGGCCGCCCTATCACGGACTGTCCACCGCTCCCGCCAAACGCAGTCACCCTATGAGATCCAGGCCGGATGCGGTAATATTGCGTGCCCCGGTCCGTGCCAAAAACCGGGTTCCAATCATCATCCGATAGATGAGGAGTGCATGTCCGATATCAACCTTTCCGACCGCGTCCAACGCATCAAGCCTTCCCCGACCCTGGCGGTGACCTCCAAGGCCGCCGAGCTGCGAGCTCAGGGCAAGGACATTATTGGACTGGGCGCCGGCGAGCCGGATTTCGATACCCCGGATCATATCAAACAGGCCGCCATCGAGGCGATCAATGCCGGCAAGACCAAATACACCGCGGTGGACGGCACTCCCGGCCTGAAACAGGCCATCGTCGACAAGTTCAAACGTGAGAACGACCTGAGCTACGAACCGGCCCAGGTGCTGGTCTCCAGCGGCGGCAAGCAGAGCTTCTTCAACATGGCGCTGGCTCTGTTCAACGACGGTGACGAAGCGATTATCCCGGCCCCCTACTGGGTCAGCTACCCGGACATGGTGAAAGTGGCCGGCGGCATACCGGTGATCCTGGAAACCACCCTGGAAAACCGCTTCAAGATCACCCCGGAACAGCTGGCCGCGGCGATCACGCCGAAGACCCGCCTGTTCGTGATCAACAGCCCGTCCAACCCGTCCGGCATGGCCTACACCAAGGAAGAGCTGGCGGCGCTGGGTGAGGTGCTCAAGCAGCACCCGGACATCGTGGTCGCCACCGACGACATGTACGAGCACATCCTGTGGACCGGCCAGCCGTTCGTGAACATCGTCAACGCCTGCCCGGACCTGTACGACCGCACCGTGGTCATGAACGGCGTCTCCAAAGCCTACTCCATGACCGGCTGGCGGATCGGCTATGCCGCCGGCCCGCAGAAGCTGATCGGCGCCATGAAGAAGGTGCAGAGCCAGAGCACCTCCAACCCGGCCTCCATCAGCCAGGCCGCCGCCGAAGCGGCCCTGGCCGGCGATCAGCAATGCGTGGCGGACATGGTCAAAGCATTCAAGGAGCGCCATGACTATGTGGTGGAAGCTTTGAACGCCCTGCCCGGCGTCAGCTGCGCCCCCGGTGACGGCACCTTTTATGCCTTCCCGGACTTCTCCGGCGCCATCGCCGAGATGGACGGCGTGTCCAGCTGTACCGAGCTGGCCACCAGGCTGTTGGAAGAGGCAGGCGTCGCTCTGGTACCGGGCTCCGCCTTCGGCGCCCCCGGCTGTCTGCGCCTGTCCTTCGCGGTAGGCCTGGACACCCTGAAGGACGCGGTGAGCCGAATCGAGAAGGTATTGAACAAATAAGCAACAAACGGACTCGGGGGTGTTGACGCCCCCGAAGGCCGCCACTAATATACGCGGCCTCAAGACATTCCGCCTTAGCTCAGTTGGTAGAGCAGCTGACTGTTAATCAGCGGGTCGCTGGTTCGAGCCCAGCAGGCGGAGCCAAACAGAAAGGGGTCTATCCATCGGATAGGCCCTTTTTCTTTGCCCGCTGATTGAGCGGCCAAGGCCGCTTGTTAATCAGCGCGCGAATCCAGTGAATTCGCCTAGTTCGAGCCCAGCAGGCGGAGCCAAATAGAAAAGGGTCTATCCATCGGGTAGGCCCTTTTTCTTTGCCCGCTCGCCTCTCCCCCAACAACGGACTCCCGTCTTCTTTCCAATCGCTGTGGGAAGTCTGCTTGCAGACGAATTCTTTTCCCTTCCTCCATCCCTTTGTTGTCCCCTTTTCCTGTTTTGCAAAGGAGTTGGCCCGAATTCGCAAAGGAGCCGCCCCTATCTGACCAACCGGCCAGACTTCAACCGGTAAAACCATGCTAAAATTGTCATTTTTGAGGCAATGGACGACGCCTTGAGCACCTAAGAATGGCCAAATTGAACTGGCGACACCCGGTCGCAAGTCAGGCTCTAGTCATTCGCTGAGATGGAACGAGGGTAAGAGCAGTATGAGTCAGGGTGATGCATTACATCAGCTTGAATCACAGCAGAACCACCGGTTGGAACCCAAGCGGCACCAGCGATGGTACGAACGTATCCTCCTGAATTCGCCGCTCTGGCAGTCCATTTCGTTCGCCCTGGTGCTTCTCGCCCCATTCTGGCTGGCATACCGGCAATGGCTCCCTGGTGACACAAACCAGACGACGACCTTATTTGTACTGGCCGCCACCTTCATCACCAATCTGCTGCTCTCCCGTGCGCTGGGCCAATACCCCGGGGGCAACCTCTTGCCTTATCAGTTGAGCGTCACGGGAATCACCATCAGCCTGGCAATCTTCACCGTTATAGCCTTGCGGCTGGGTTATTCACGTCTGCCCTTGTTCATCGGCTTTGTCCTGATTCTCGCTCACCAGGGCCTGGCATTGGCGGTGAAGGCCCGTTTCCGTTACACCAAACTGGCCTTCGTGCCCGGCACCCGTTTCGAGGAACCGGAACGGGAGCACGAACAATATCGCTTCTGCTATCTGACCGACCCCAACGATAAGCGGCGTTTCGATGTTCTGGTGGTAGACATGGAGACCAAACTCAACGACGACTGGGTGCGCTTTATCGCCCGTCACCATTCCCGACGCATCCCGGTGCTCAACGGCCGTTCCCTTTTGGAAGCAATGACGGGCAGCGTCAATCTGGATACGCTGAGCAACTCCGATTTCGAGGCCTTCCAGCCCAACCCCCTTTATCTTCTCGGGAAGCGGACGCTGGACATTCTTGGGGTCTTGCTACTCGCCCCAATCGCACTTCCGGTTTGTCTCATTACCGCCTGCATTATTCGTTGGGAAACGCCGGGTTCGGCCCTGTTCATACAGAAACGGATGGGGGTCGGAAATCGCCCTTTCAATATGCTGAAATTCCGCTCCATGAGTATGGACGACCGTCCAGAGAGAGCGCGTTTCGTTATCGATGACGAGCATCGCATTACCCGGTTCGGCCGCCTCGTTCGTCGCAGCCGCCTGGACGAGCTTCCACAACTATGGAATGTACTAATCGGCGATATGAGCCTGATCGGACCTCGGCCCGAGCAGCCTGAATTCGCCGAAGCCTTCGAGCGGGACGTACCCTTCTACAGCTACCGTCACATCATTAAGCCCGGCATCTCAGGTTGGGCTCAGGTACAACAAGGCTATGTGGCCGGGCTGGCTGAAACACGAAAGAAAGTGGAGCACGATTTTTACTACATCAAACATCAGTGCTTCGGGTTAGATATTCTGATTGTCTTGAAGACCATTCGCACCATCCTTACTGGGTTCGGTGCCAAGTAGGAGAGCAATTTTATTTACTCCAAGATCGGCGGCGTTATTCAGAATTAATACTCTTTTCAATACGCCTGTGAGAAACCGATTTCCTCAGGCATGACGCTCCCTGGAAACAACATATCAGGAGCGCCTTTCTAGCTATCAATAATCATCAAACGATATCCGGAATAATCAAACTTAACAGCTTCTGAGCACTCTCTTCCCAAGTAAGCCACGGGATGTCATTGGATGCCGGATGTTGATTCTTAGCATACAAATCCAGCCACTGCTTCACCGCTTCGCCAAGATCATCCGTCGATTCACCCTTGAAGTAGAAAGCGTGGTCGCCTGCCACCTCCTTAAAAGCAGGAATATCGCGAGCCAAAATCGGAAGCCCATATTGCGCGGCTTCGATCAAAGGCAACCCGAACCCTTCGCCATAAGAGGCAGCAATCAGACAACTTGCCCTAGAGTAGGTCTCCTCAAGGTATTCATAACTGATGTCATCCAGCCAGAATAATCGCTTGTTAAGTTCTGGGTGGTGAGACAAGCGTTTAGTCAACTGATCCACCATTTCCCCTTCTTTACCCACGATAAATAGATGTACGGATATCCCGCCGGCCCAAAGTTGTTCAAAGGTATCAAGAACTTGCGTATGGGCTTTACGGGGCTCAATGGTTCCGATCATCAGGAAAGATGGCGCGATAGCCATTGAGTCCAGAGCCCACTGCGCTTGCGAAGAAATTCCACGACTGGCGGAAGTGCCGGAAACGCCTGCACCAAGATGAAACCAATCGACATTAATTGGACGTTCCCTCTCAATATCAAGCCTCGCCATATAAGCTGAGAAATCGTCTGCCACCGTCCGGGAAATACACGTCACTCCATCAAATTGACAAATAGTATTAAACCATTGCGTATAAATATCTTTACCAGCCGAAACAAAAAACTCAGGCGTTAATAGAGGAAAAAGATCGTAGATCACAAACCATACTGTCACGCCCCTTCGACGCCAATCCTCCAAAGTCGCTCTTTGAGAAGTGATAACATGAGGTTGCGAGTCGAGACTGATGAAAAGATCGCCCTCCCAGACTTCCACCGGCTCGTCGAAAACCAAACACGCTGGCACATCGAGGAAATCCAGAGTAAAGGTACGCGCATACCAATAGCCTTCTCCATGCTTCGAACCATAAACCGGCTGCACCTGATAACCCGAAGGAGGGTTCCCGAGCCATTCCTTAAGGATTGCCTGAGCCACACGGTGGTTCTCACATTGATCACCGCCCTGAACCAAATCAGAGACATCCACCAATAACTGCTTCGGACGAGGAGTGGGAGCGAAATTTGCTGAAAGATTGGCCGCCCAAGAAATCAAATCCGTCCCCTCCTTCAACTCTAGGGCAGCTTTTCTTACCAACCCGGTCAGCCCGATGGAGGACTTGCAATGATATCTCTCTATTGCTTCATGATACTGCTTCGCGCACTTCGCCGGATTATTATTATGACGTATTATTTCGCGCGCCTGAGCGCCTAATTGCTGACGGTACTCCACATTGCCTGCAAGGGTCGTCAACGCTTCCAATAGGTCCTCATCCTTAAACTCATCCGGCAACATGCACACCCCGGCGGAATCGATATCGGACATACTGCCATGCCTATTGATGATTGTAGCCAGGCCTTTCCCCATGCAGTCCAGCACCGTTCCGGATGTTTCCCCTCTCGATAAGGTGCGCAACTGCACACCTATATCGGCGGCAGCGAGATACTGTTGAAACATCTTCGCGTCTGCCCAGCCAGTAATCTTTATATGATTATAAGAACCACTTTTCGCAACGGATTTAGCAAAAGAACGGCCGTACTCATCTTCAGAATTTTGACCCACGAAAATCAGGTGCGCGCGCGGATCCCTGCTTAAAGGAGAGTCAAGCCAGGCCTTTAACAAACGATGATTCTGCTTGGTCTGCCCCAAAACCCCAAATGAGCAAACGACCAAATCATCAGCATTAAATCCCAGATCCTCACGAGCCCTGGCACGGTCCATAGACTCATCGAGAGTTCTCAGATGAGGAATCACAGTCCAATCGCTCCTTGCTTTTTCCCCAAACCAATCACGAGCCAGTTCAAGAGAATGCTCACTGTGAACGATAAGACCCTGAGCCCGCTGCAAAACAGGCAGATTCGCAGGATAACGCCAGACTACATCTTGGCCTGTGTCAGAATCAAAGCGCTCCCTCAGAGCCTGGTACCCATGACTATGATAGAGAGCCAGGGCGTACGCATTGGGCTCCAAGCCATCTATCTCACGATATGCCTGAGCTCCCGATAAAAAGAAGTCATGTAGCACCACCACTCCCGGCACTTTCTCCAACAACGAAAACATATGTCGATGAAAGGAAGAATTACCGAAATGATAGAGAACACGATCAACTTTATCTGCATTCTGGATAAGCCATTCAGGCGACCGTAATTGTTTACCGTTAAGGATACCCGGATTAAGATCGCATTTAGATTGATCAACGATCAACTCTATATCGTAATATCTAGAAAGCTCGGGTAGCAGCTCAGCACTATAGTCAGCAATTCCGCTACGAACAGGAGACAAAGGAGAGACATAGGCAAGTAGCGGCCGTTCAGATGGAACCTCAAAACTCAATGCAGCAGAATCGGCGCGGTTATACCAATCTTCCATGGCCGCCAATGCAGTTCGAGCACTACCCCGCCATGAGAATTTTTTTGCGTGCTCCGATTGTCTCAGCTTGGCCTCGTCACAAAATGATTGATCAGATAGTCCACGCTCAATCAGCGCGGCAATAGATTCATCAGAATACGGATCAAACAGTGCCTCTTCCCAGCCTACGACCTCGGGAAGGCTTGAAGTATTGGCAGCTATCACTGGAGCACCGCACTGAATTGCCTCCAAAGCTGGCAGGCCAAATCCTTCATGCAACGAAGGAAAGACGAAAAGCTTGCACAGGTTATACAGAGCAATCAGATCTTGCTCCGGAACGAAGCCAGTCAATACAAGCTCCGAACCTTCCATACCCTCCTTCTGGGCAAGTTTTTCAAGCTGAACGCGGTTCTCCGGTCTCACCGAGCATACGATGGCCAGCTGATGATCTTTACGTATAGCTCCTGGCAGACGCGCATAGGAACGAATGAGACCTTCAATATTTTTCCTGTAATCAATACCACCCGTATACATGACATAGGGCTTCTTCAGCCCGTACTTATCTCGGAGCTTCCGCTCCTGATTAAGCGAAATCGTGATCTTCTGAAATTCATCATCTGCCGCCGAGGAAATGTTATAAACTCTATCCTCGGAAAGGTTCAGATGCTCTATACCTTCGTTTCGAGCAGATTCTGATATTCCAAGCCAGACATCCGCCCGCTTCAGATTTTCAATCTTTTCCAAGTACCATCGTCTAACCGTAGGATCATCCAGGTATGGCTTAGGTTTTATATACGGAATCAAATCAAAAATCGTAACCGCCACCGGCACCTGCTTCTGAAGCCGATGAATACAAGTAATTGCCCCTTCTCCTAAACCTTCAAAAAGACTCGTAACATAAATAAAATCAGGATCTTGACTTACCAGAAAGCCTTCGTACGTGAGTTCTGTTAGTCGATAGCTTGCCTCCTCTCCGTGTCTGGCCTTTCCATCCGCAGCAGCAGCGTGCCATACACGAATGTTCTCCTGTGGCAGAAGCCCATCAAATTCGGCGCGTAGAGGTTCTATTGTGTCCGAAAAACAACCATTAAGAGCGAGGATGATCTCATGCGTACCTCGTTGGCGCACCATCGCCTTGACCAACATCAGAGTATAACGACCAATACCTCTGAGCCTGCTTCCAGATTGAGCTCCTTGCATGTCAATAACGATAAGCATTACTGACCCCCTCCCTGACGTTCAATAACCTGTTTCATGTCCTGATACACTTGGCGCGCATGTGGGCCAAGGTGAGCAACTTCTAAAGGCACTTTGGGAGTTGCGTTTATATTTCCTCGTAAATCGTTATTTAAACAGCGATGATAAACAACCTTTAGCTGTTCCTTCACGCCAAGATGTTGGGCCAAGGAAACCAGCCAATGTCTGAGGCGGGCATGACGATTCGAGTACTGAATCAAGCCAATAGCCAATTTTCTTGCCAGAGCATTTAATCGACTTTTGACGCCATGCTGGCGTAGTAAGGACAGCTGATGACCTGACCAGCGCATTGGGGAGGTGATACGCCAGGATCGGCTTAAAAAAACATCCTCTAGTTGTTGGGACAAAGCCTCCTCAGCAGCTTCCGCACGGGCTGCCCTGGATTCTGATCGAGAATGCTCAAGTTCCAGATGCTCCAGCGAGGTTCTTAAGTTCTTTATCTCACTGTCAAGACGAGAAAGATGCTCTTCTGACTCTTCAAGTTGTTTTTTTCTTTCAATGATGTGAGCACACATCCAATTCGATTCACTTAGTACAAAGTTATCGAATACGTTTGGCGGAACGTTAAAGTGTCGCTGTAGATTCGCATGAGTCTCATGCAAGTAAAATCGGTTTAAACCGTCAAAATAGACAAATGAGTACCCTTTGTCGCACAGACCGGCTTCCCAGTCTTGAAAATTTTCTTCTCCGCTGAGTGGAACGGTACTTTCAACAACGATAATCCAGGGCCTGGCTTCGGAAACATGCCAGCTTTTAAGGACATCTTTTTCACGCCCTTCAACATCAATTTTCAACCAATGAATTTCATTTTTATGGTACTTTTCAAAAATATTGTCCAGAGTAATGCATTCGACCTCCCTCTCAAAAACCTTAAAACCACTCTCCCGGTGCCGGGCGGCAATCTTCTCCTCCGCTGTCGACAGACCAGTTCCTTCCACCTCATAAAAAATTATTTTACCCTCATTCGTGCCTACAGCGGCTTGCTCGAGGCTCTCATCAGGGCGAGACTTGGAAATTGAGTAAACAAGAGAAGGAACTGGTTCCACATGAACTCCTCGCCATCCTTTCTTGTAAAAGGCAAGGCTCACGGAGTCGACCACCGGGTCGTTGGCACCTACATCGATATAGAAACCATTATCTATATGTCCTAGAGCCCTCCAAAGCATCACGTCTTCGAAATTCTGAGCATAGGAAATCATCGACATTAACTGGTTACCTCAATTGTCGGTTCGATCCAGGACGACCCGGCAAAGTGAATCTTGGACATGTTCACAACGCTGAATACGAGGGCCAGATCCCGCCACTCGTAGTTATCCACCAGATGAGTATCCGAACTCGTGATGGCAGTCTGTACCGAATAGTTCCCTTCCCCAACATTTGCCGGAAACTTTATATCAAAGAGGATCTCTGATCCTCCTTTGACATTCATCAGAACCTGATCAGTATGAAAGGTATTGGTGCCATAGATAACTTGCCCTAATCGATCCTTGATACCATAACCAAGAACCAGCTTCGGCACATCCTTATGAACTCTAACTTTTATACTAAGGACAACATTCTCACCAACGTCAATTACCTCAGCACGCACCCCTTCCTGATTAATTAGAGCAATATCGAAAATTTCCGCTTCACCGGATCCGGAAACAGTTTGCGTCCTTCCGTCCGGTTGAACTGTCTGCTGAATATAATAATTCTCGCGATCAGCCAACATGGCGTTATAGTAATCCATTACAGCCTCTGGCTCGCCTTCCATTGCCAATTCCCCTGCATTCAGGAGAACTGCACGGTCACAAATTGCCTGGATCGCGGATTTGTCATGAGACACAAGCAGTAACGTAGTCCCCTGTTCCCTATACTGACGTATACGATCAAAGCTCTTATGCTGGAAATAAGCATCCCCAACAGACAGAGCCTCATCGACGATTAGAATATCCGGTCTTCGTGCGGTAGCGACGCTAAATGCAAGACGCATTTGCATTCCGCTGGAGTACAAGCGTGCTGGCCGGTCAATGTATTTACCAATCTCGGCGAACGCTTCAATTTCCGGCATTAACCCCTTGATCTCTTCGCTGGTTAACCCCAATAGCTGGCCTGCCATGAACACATTCTGTCGTCCAGTGAAATCGGGATGGAAGCCCATGCCGAGTTCCAGTAGAGCCGCGACACGGCCGCTCATGTTCACTGAACCGGTGGTTGGTATAGTGGTGCCAGTGATCATTTTGAGCAGCGTACTCTTTCCCGCGCCGTTCATACCGACAATACCCACCGCCTCTCCAGGCTCAACGGTGAAACTAATATCCCGTAAGACCCAGGTCAGTTCATGCCATCTGCGATCACCGGGGAGTACCCATTCCGCAAGCCGTTTCCAACGATTTCCATACTGCTTATAGGCTTTTCCCAGACCAACAACTCTGATCTGTCCCATTACAGCTCATCCACGATTTCGCCGGAATGCTTTTGGAACAGTCGCATCCCTAGAAAGCAGAAAAACACTCCCAAGAACAGAGCGGGCAGCACCCCCTGCCAGTCCGGCATCACACCATGGGCCAAAATGGATTGATAGGCGTCCATCAGTCCGGTCATGGGGTTATATACCATCAGTCGTTGTACATCCTCTGGCAAAATAGTTTTTACATATACAATCGGTGTCAGCCAAAACCAGAATTGAAGAACCACATCGACTGCCTGCCCGACATCGCGGAAGAACACGTTCAGAACGCCAAGGGTGATTCCTAGCCCGATCGCAAACAACACCTGAATAATTAGTACTGGGAAAATGGCAAAATAAATCCAACCAGGAAAGTTGTCACTGATCACAAGAAAAATTGTGAACAAGCCAAAGATGATCGAAAAATTCAATAACGCCATTGCCACAACCGTGGTCGGCAAACATAGTCTGGGAAAACTTAGCTTTTTGAGAAGGTTACCATTCTCAATAAAGGTGCTCCGACCTCGGCTGAGAATCTCAACGAACATCCCCCAGGTCAGGACACCCGCGCAAAGGTAAATGCTGTAACCGAAGGCACCCGCTGTCGCACCTGGTAACTTGGCCTGCATGATTTGGGAAAAGATTATGGTGTAAACCAGAATCATCGATAGCGGCTGAATGACTGTCCAGGCTACACCAAGTAACGAATTCAGGTATTTCGATTGGAATTCTCTTTTTACATTTCCGAGGATAAATCCGCGGTAACGCCAAAGAGCCCGGATGGCATTCATCATCACCCTCACAAAATAACTTATACCGGTTACCGCCCGCTCAGGTTAGGTTCTGCCCGCCTGAGCGACCAGGCTAGATTGAGTTTGGCGCCAATCCCCCAGAAGGCCACCGGCGACACAGCGGGTTTCCGATCAACTGGAAGAGCTATGGCATTGCCCAAAATTCAATCAGCTCCGCCCATAATTATCATCGAAGCGTACAATATCATCTTCGCCGAGATACGAACCTGATTGAACTTCAATAAGCTCCAGAGCCACTTTGCCGGGATTAATCAAACGATGTTTGGTGCCAACAGGAATGAACGTGGATTGATTTTCGGTTAGCAGGGTCGTCTCATCACCACACTCAACCAGAGCCGTGCCCTTGACCACGATCCAATGTTCCGCCCTGTGATAATGCATTTGCAGGGATAGCTTCTGGCCAGGCTTGACGGTAATCCGCTTAACCTGGAAGCGAGCCCCATCATCAATGGATTCGTAATCACCCCAGGGGCGGAACACCTGAACATGACAGTGATGCTCGGTTCTCTTTTCCCCTCGAATCTGCTCCACCAGCCGCTTGACGTCTTGAACCCTGCTTTTTTCGGCCACCAGGACCGCATCCTTGGTTTCCACCACCACCACGTCTTCCAGACCGATAGTGGCAACCAGGCGGCTTTCCGCACGGATGTAGGCACCCCGGGTATCAGCGGCAACCACGTCACCGATTTTGACGTTATTGTCCGAATCTTTTTCTTCCACCTCCCAGAGCGCACTCCAAGACCCCAGGTCACTCCACCCGGCGTCCAGAGGGACCATCGCCGCCTCGGCGGTCGGTTCCATAACAGCATAGTCGATGGATTCATCGGGACAGGCTTCGAATATGTCTTTCGGTATTCGAGCAAAATCAAACTCCCGCTCGATATTTTGCGCGGCTTGCTCACAAACATCGTAAATATCCGCGCGGGCGGCTTTGAGTTCTTCAAGATAACGGGAGGCACGAAACAGAAACATGCCACTGTTCCAGAAGAAGTGGCCGTTTGCCAAAAACTCTTCTGCCGTCGCCTTATCCGGCTTCTCAACAAAGCGCTTCACGGCTCGTGCTCCGCTGGCGGAAAACGGCTGGCCCGCCTCGATGTAACCGTAACCAGTTTCAGCATGGCTCGGGACGATACCGAAAGTAACCAGCTTGCCCTGTCCGGCAGCTGCGGCGGCCTCGATGACACTGGCCTGGAACGCCTTTACATTCTCGATTCGATGATCCGACGGCAACACCAGCATCAGCGGATCGTTACCTTGCGTAAGCTGCTCGAACGCGACCATCGCGACCGCCGGCGCGGTATTACGACCAAACGGCTCCAGCAAGATGCCTTGCGTTTCTACCCCGGCCTGCCGGGCCTGTTCGGCGACGATGAACCGATGTTCCTCGTTACAGATAATGAACGGCTTTTCTAGCGACAGACCATCAAGCCGGCACAATGTCTGTTGGAGCATGGTGTCTGTACCGGCCAGACGGATGAACTGCTTTGGCATCAACGTTCTGGAAAGCGGCCAAAGCCGGGTTCCGTTACCTCCGGCGAGCAATACGGGTAAAAACGCAGCGGTCATTCTTTCTTCCTTTCCTGTCCTTTCCTGTCCTGGATAATCAAGGCTTCTGCTCCAGACCGCGCAAAGCCTAGCTAACTCATACACGACGCGCAACGATCCGGATCATGGTGCGACACCCCAGTAATTCAGCGGCTTTACTCCAAACCTTCGACAAATCTGGCTGCGGTAGCATTTCATGATGGTACGTTGCCACCTCCTTATTCGGAAGCCTCAACGGCCACTATAATAAGAGCCATGAGTCTCTTGGAGGGCCGAAACCCGTATAAATTCCCGCTCTCCTGCCAAAAGAAGAAAATTTCCGGGCTAATCAGACAGTTAGGAGCCCTGATCTACCGATACGCTGCCTGCGGTGGCGCGTTCGATCTCTTTATTGAGCAGTTCACTAGCCCGATCATCGGAGAAATGATCACACACTCGAGCCACGGCGTTTTTCGCCCAGCGCTCCCGAGTGCTCGGATTCTCCATCAGGTGAAGGAAGGCCCGGGTCAGCGCAGGGACGTCATCAGGCGCGATCGTCAGCCCGGTTTCCTGGTCCTGGCTGACCCAGGGAACACCGGTAGGCAATGAAGTGTTAATCACCGGAACCCCATGATACATGGCTTCAAGCTGAACGATACCGAAGGCCTCACTGGGCTGCGTGGACGGAAAAAGCAGGAACCAGGCATTGGCGAGTAACCAGTGTTTTTCGGCCTCATCAACATGGCGGTCGATAAAAATCACCTGGGGCAGGTCATGACCTTGTATCGCCGCCTCAACATCAGTCTTCAGCGGGCCATCGCCGACGAGCACCACCGGAAAAGGGTTACCGCTTTTGGACAGATCAGACAACGCCTTGAGCAGCACGTCGACCCCCTTGTAATAGCACAAACGGCCCAGAAACAGCGCATAACGTTCAGGCAGTTCGGGCAGTCCTGTCGGCCGGCAGTCAGGCGCGGCGATGCTTCTTCCTCCAGTGGGTACCGATAGCGGCACCACCGCCGCCTTGTCACGGAAATCGCGAATCACCTCGGAAAACTCAAGCAATTGTGGCGACGTCGTCAGCACCCGTCGTGCCCGACGGCACAGGGCGCGTTGAAAGAACTGTACAATCGGCTTGAGACGCTTCTGCTGAACAATATCGCTGTGCCAGAATACAATCACTGGCCTCCTTACCGGCTGAAACAGCGCGGACACCGTGGCCAACGGAAACGGCAAATGATAGATCACCAGCTCTGACCAGAACAGCAAACGAAGCAGATGCAGGGACAACGCCGGCGCCAGCGGCATGGACATAAAAGTACCGAAGGACGCGCAACGCACCACACGAACACCATTATGCTCCTCAACGAGGGTGTGGACGGCAAAGCGGTCACTGCAACACAGGACGGTGACCTCATGCCCTTGCTCGCGTAGAAAAGCGGCATGCTGCTTCACCACGCTTTCCACGCCCCCGATGGTCGGGTCATAAAATTTATTGACCAGTAGAATTCTCATCGCACCATACTGGGTCGTTACATTGAGGCATAGACGTCATAGGTCCGGTCAACAGTGGATTGCCACCAGAACTCACCCGCACGTTGCAGCCCCTTTTCGGTCAAGCTCCCTGACAATTCCTCATCGAGCAACACACGTCGCATATTCTCCGATAATCCGACCACATCCGCGCTTTCCACCGTCAAGGCAGCGTCTCCAGCCACCTCCGGCAAGGACGAATTGTTCGAGCAGACCACCGGCACTCCGGATTGCATGGCCTCCAGCACCGGCAATCCGAATCCTTCATAGAGCGACGGAAAGGCGAACAATCGAGCACCGGAATACAGGCCCGGCAAGTGCGCCGCGGGCAGAAAGCCCAGATATCGGACCCAACCCTCACTTTCCGCCTGTCGTATCCTGTCGTGAATCTGTTCACTCTTCCATCCCTGATGGCCGCTCAGGACCAGCGGATAGCGTTCCCGCACTTCCCGGGGGAGACGGCCGTAGGCATCAAGCAAGGCGATGATATTTTTCCTCGGCTCAATGGTCCCGACAAATAGGGTATAGCCTCGATAAGACAGACCATAGTGCTCCAGAATCGATCCGATGTCCGCTTCGTTTCGGGGCTGGAATTCGGGTCCGGCCGCCAGAGGAACCGCGTGAATCCTCTCCAGCGGCCAACTAGCGAACTCAGCGAGCTCCCGGCGGGTATATTCGGAATCGGTGATCAACGCGTCCGCCGTATGCAAGGTATTGCTAAGGCCTCGCTGCAAATAACCGATCTTCGCCGGATCATAGCAATGTGACCAAGTGAATGGGGAAAGATCGTGAAAAGTGGCCACTTTCCGCCCGGGAAAAGGGGGCAGGAAAAAGTTGGTGCTGTGGTAAATGAAGCCATCGAATCCGGACAGCACCCGCTTACGAATCAACGGCATCAGCACCCCGTACAACGAAGTAACAAGGCGGCTTTTCTGAACCAGGCGTCTGAAATCGTGGGAGGCTGGTGATTGATTCACCGGCTCTGGCAGATCAGAGACAAAACGCACCCCGGAAAACAGCCTGAATTCATCGAAGGTATCCGCCGCCAGCATCCCTTTCGCCAATTCATAGGTGTAGCGCCCAATACCGGTCAGAGGAAACCGGATTGGTTCCACGGATAGGATCAGTTTCATCAATTTTCCGCCAACATCCACCGAAGGGTGCTTTTCAGATCAGACTTCTGCCATTCACCGACGCACGCTGCCAGCTTAGCAGCATCGCCGCACAGCGTTTTCACCTCGTTGGCTCTGACGAAAGAGGGATTCACTCGCACTTGCAGTTGATGGCCGGTAATCTCCGCACACAGCGCCAGAATCTCCTTGAGCGAATGAGGTTGCCCGGAAGCCACATTGAACACCTCACCGGCCGCCCCCCGCTCAATCAGGGCACGATACGCCGCCACCACCGAGCGGACGTCGCTGAAATCACGCCACACCTCCAGGTTGCCGAGCTCGATGACCGCCGCGCGACGCTTGAAGTGGGAAACAATCTTGGGCACCAGGAAGTGTTCCGCCTGGCCGACACCGGTGTAATTGAATGGCCGCGCGATGACGATCGGCAGCCGGGGCATCCACAGCCATGCCATATGTTCCATGGCCAGCTTGCTGACCGCGTAATCGTTGGCCGGAGCAGGCGGGGTGTCCTCGGCTAGCTTACCGCCCCGCTGATTGCCATAGACGTTGGCGCTGCTTGCCAGCAGCACACTTTCCGGCGGTTTATCGGCAGCCGCCAGAGCCGCCAGCAGGTTACGAGTACCGATAAGATTGACCTCGTAAAAGCTGTTGGCGTTGCCCTCACCGACGAACGCCACCGCCGCCAGATGGACGACAATATCGGGCTGCAACTCGGCGATGCGGACCCGAACGGCTTCCGGATCGGTAATGTCCACCTGGATATAGCCGGGATCCTCGTCGGGCTGGCTACCCAGCCCGACCACCCGATAACCGGCGGACACCAACTCCTCGCTCATATAACGACCGGTAAAGCCCTGGCTCCCCGTTATTAGAACCGTCTTTGCCATTAAAACGAAAATCCTTGCTGATTGCGGCGCAAATCGGCTTCAACCATCATCCGACAAAGTTCCTCGAGGGTGGTGGTTGGTTCCCAACCCAGCTTCTCCTTGGCCCGGGCCGGATCACCTATCAACAGATCGACTTCCGCGGGACGGTAAAACTTTGGATTGACCGCGACAATAACCTTGCCGGAGGAGGTATCGACACCGGTCTCTTCCTCGCCCTCGCCTCGCCAGTCAATATCGATCTCCGCCGCTTTGCAGGCCATGCTGACAAAATCGCGAACTGACTCGGTGCGGTTGGTGGCCAGTACATAAGTATCCGGCTCGTTAACCTGAAGCATGCGCCACATGCCGTTAACGTAATCCTTGGCGAAACCCCAGTCCCGTTTCGCGTCCATGTTGCCCAGTTCCAAACGCTCTTGCTTGCCGAGTTTGATCTTGGCGATCGAATCGGTGATCTTGCGGGTCACAAACTCCTGGCCCCGCAGTGGCGACTCATGGTTGAAGAGAATGCCACTGGCGCCAAAAATGCCGTGGGATTCCCGGTAGTTGATGGTCATCCAGTGTGCGTACAACTTGGCTACGCCGTAGGGGCTGCGCGGATAGAACGGCGTGCTCTCGGTCTGTGGAATCTCTTGAACCTTACCGAACATTTCCGAGGTCGAGGCCTGATAGAAGCGAATCGAGGGATTTACGATGCGAATGGCCTCCAGCAGATTGACCGCACCCAATCCGGTGATTTCCGCGGTGGTGATCGGTTGATCGAACGACACACCGACGAAACTCTGCGCCGCCAGGTTGTAGACTTCCGTCGCTTCCGAGGTCTGCAACAGGCGAATGCACGATGACAGGTCGGTCAGATCGTATTCCACCAGATGCAGGTTCGGATGCCGATCGATGCCCATCTCCTGGATCCGCCAGAAATTGACGGAAGCCGTGCGCCGGTAAGCGCCATAAACCTTATACCCTTTTTCCAGAAGCAGCTCGGCAAGATAGGTGCCGTCTTGGCCGGTAACACCGGTAATAATCGCTTTTTTCACAGCCTTTCCTTAAACGTACGTTCTATTTTTTGACCTATCGGGCAGCAAAAAGTGCCACCCCGGCGTGATTGCACACTCTGTCTGTTATCTCGTCATCGACGGTCGGTTAGCCGACCGCCTTGATTGCCTGCTCGATGGCCTGTTCGAAGCGGGTACGGATGCGCAGGAGTACGTCCTTGGTCTTCGCTTCATACCGCGTCACCAACTTAGGCGATGTATTCGAAGCCCGGCACAGCCCCCAGCCGTCCTCATAATCCATGCGTATGCCGTCGATCGCTGTGCACTTGCCCTCACCCAAGTCGGCATGATTCTGCAGATACTCGACGATGGCAAACTTGGTTTCCTCGGTGACAGGGATAGTGATCTCAGGGGTGGTGCAGAGCTTGGGGTAGCGGTCGAAAAAGCTAACGGCATCGCCGTCATGGCGGCTGAGAATTCCAAGAATTCGCGCAGCAGCGACGGTGGCGTCATCAAACCCGTACCAGTCTTCGGCAAAGAAAATATGCCCGCTCATTTCACCGGCAAGCAAGGCACCGGTTTCCTTCATTCGAGCTTTAATCAGGGAATGGCCTGTACGCCACATCTCCGGTTCGCCACCAGCCGCACGAATAATGCCGAAAAGCGCGCCCGTGCATTTAACATCGAAGATCACTTTGGCGCCCGGCACCCGGCCCGCCAGATCTTCGGCCAGCGCCATTAGCAAGATGTCCGGGAAGACCACGTTTCCATCGGGCAGAACCACACCCAAGCGGTCACCGTCGCCGTCGAAGGCGAGCCCCAGGTCAGCGTTTTCCCGTTGAACGGTATCGATCAGGTCATTGAGGGTTTCGATATCACCGGGGTCGGGGTGGTGATTGGGAAAGGTGCCATCCACTTCGGTATAGAGAGGGATGACGTCGCACCCGAGAGCAGCAATAGCTTCCGGGGCCAGTACGCCGGCGGCGCCGTTGCCGCAGTCCACCACAACCTTCATCGGGCGCGCCAGGTGGTGGCGCTTTCTCAGCGCTGCCAAATAGGCAGGAAGGATTTCGTGTTGGTCCCGCGTACCTTGCCCTTCCGAGAAATTCCGTTGTTGGATACGATTCTTCAGTGCCTGAATGGCATCCCCGGAAAGTGTCGTTCCTCTGATAACGATTTTAACACCATTATAGTCTGGCGGATTATGACTACCGGTGATCATTACGCCTGAGTCAGCACCCTGGAAATGACAGGTAGCGAAATACAGCACAGGGGTCGGCGCCAGCCCAACATCAATGACGTTACAACCACTTGCTTGCAGCCCTTTGGCAAGCGCATCCAGAAGAGTGGGCGAAGACAAACGGCCATCGCGAGCCACGGCAACAGAGAGCCCACCCCGATCAATTACCTCTGACCCAATGGCCAGGCCGATTAACTCCGCTGCCTGCACAGTCAGGGTGTCTTCGAAAATGCCACGAATATCGTAGGCTCGGAATAAAGTATCGGATAAAGCGGTGGTCATTATCAGCGTCCCATTCATCGCTATCAGTTACGTCAACTCTGACTTACATACCCCTACATTTGGAGCTTCAACCCCTGCCTTCCTGGAGCTGGTCAGCCGGCAAACCACGAATTCTACCTCTTTGCCCCAACTCTGTCCTTGGAGGAACCAGAACCCTTTCGCGCTATCACATAAGTTTTACGGGACATTGCACAGTAAGGAAGTGCCCGAGGGGAGACCATGGCCTTGGAGACATGAATTTGCGCCGTATTCGCTGGCAAGCCAGCTTCCCACAGCGGGGGAACTACGAAGCCACCGCGGGAAGTCGCCTTGGCGGCAAATCTACTTGCTATTCGCGGCCAGACGGCCCGTCGCTGTGGCGGTCTCTCCATGCAGGGAAGCAATGACCGCTAGAACCCCGATAGCCAACACCGCTCCATACGCCGTCAGCGCCACCTGATGTCCCCACAGGTCCACCAGCACCCCGGTCACCATCACCGGCAGGATGAAACCGAAATAGGCCATCAGGAAGAACCCGGCGCTGGCGGCGGCACGGCGTTCCTCGCCCAGCGCCAGCACGGCGCTGAGGCCACCCAGGTAGATGAAGCCATAGCAGGCGCTGCTCGCCAGCACCGCGCCCGCCAGCACGCCGGCGAATTGCCCGTGCAGCGCTCCCCAGGCGATCAGAGCGTAGGCCACCGGCAGGATCAGCAATCCGATACGGGTGGCAATGCGCGATGGCAGCAGCCGGGCCAGGGGCTGGAACAGTACACCGCAGCTGCAGGTGGCCAGCACCGCGAAGCCGGACCACTCGCTCAGGCCGTGCTTTTGCAGTGCCGAAGGCAGAATGGCGATGACCAGCCCCACCGTGCCCCAGGCCAGCAGGATCGCCCATCCGAAGATCAACGAACCCGCCGGGAAGAACGGTAGCCGGGCCAGCGGCGCTAGGCTTGATCTGGCCGCGTCATCCCTCAGGCCAGCGACCAGCACAAAGGCCAGCGCCGCGGCCAGCAGATAAAGTGGAAAACTGGGCGGTGTCAGGCTACTGGCTTGTAGCAGAAACAGGCTGGTCACCGCCGGGCCCAGACCGAAGCCCAGAGAGGTGGCAGCGGTGACCCAGTTGGCGGCACGCCGGTGGTCCCCACCGGAGAACAGGTCATACATGTAACCGGGCGCCACGCTGGAGGCCAGCGCCGTGGCCACCCCGACCAGGAAACGGGCGGCGCCCAGGGCCAGAATTCCCGGGGCGACCAGGGTCAGCGTCGTCGCCATCAGACACAATACCAGCGCCGCCAGAATCAGCGGCTTGCGCCCTACCCGCTCCGACAAGCCATTCAACGCCAACAGCACGGGGATGATGCCGAATACGTAGCAAGCGAAAGCCACCGTGGTGGCTCCAACGCCAACACCGTCCTTGGCGGCCAGGGCGCTATACAGCGGCGCCTGGAGGTTGGAAGCGGAGGTGATGATGCAGAGGGCAAAAGCCAAACGCAGGGCGTCGAAACGGCGCATAACGGACCTTGAGAAAACGGGATACATGGGCCGCCTCACTCGGGCACGCATGCGCGCCCCGACCTGGGCGGGACCACACCATGGTCGTATTCGCCGGATTCGACGGTAAGGTACACTTGGCTCTGGTTATTGATGAACTGTTCCGGGTTTTCCGGTAACGGTCGCGGGTATCGCGGTCTGTAAGCCACTGTGGGAGCTTGCCTGCAAGCGAATTCTTGTGGAGCCCCCCAATTCGCTTGCAGGCAAGCTCCCACAGCAGCCCTGTAGCGACCTCTGAATTCAGGCGAATCGGGGCTCCACGAGAATTCGCTTGCAAGCAAGCTTCCCACAACGGCCTTAAGGACTTGGCATGAAGCTGGATATGGACCCGGACTCGGGGCTTCCCATAGCGCTGCAAATCGAAGACGGAATCCGCCACTGGATCGTGCGGAACGGCGCTGGCGGCGGCAGCCGCCTGCCTTCCATACGCCGCCTGTCCAGTGAACTGCATGTGAGCCGCAACGCCGCCATTGAAGCCTATGAACGCCTGGTGGCTCAGGGGCTGGTACGTTCCAAGCCCGGGTCCGGCTTCTATGTGGCGGATGGCGCCGCCAGAATGCTGGCCGGCACCGAGCCGGTCTCCGAGGAGGAGGTCGCCGACGATCGCTGGAGCCTGTTTCAGAGCCACGCTTCCACGCTGAAGCTCGGCTGCGGCTGGCTGCCGGGCAGTTGGCTGGAAGTGGAAGACCTCTCCTACGCCATCCGCCAGGTCACCCGCCAGGACAGCGCCGGTATCCTCGATTACAGCACGCCCCTCGGCACCCCGGAGTTGCGTTCACTGATCAGAGAGCGCCTTCGGCTGCTCGGTATCGACGCCGGCACTCAGCAGATCCTGCTTACCGGCGGCGGCAGTCATGCTCTGGACCTGCTGGTGCGGCTACTGCTGAAGCCTGGCGACACCGTGTTCGTGGAATCGCCGGGTTACTACAATCTGCTCGGCCTGCTGAAGCTGCAGCAGGTGCAGGTAGTGGGGGTGCCTCGGCTGGCCGGCGGGCCCGACCCGGAGCGCATGGCGCACCTGCTCAAGACCCACAAACCCAAACTGTTTTTCACCAACAGCGTGTTCCAGAACCCCACCGGCACCACTCTGGCGCCAACCTTTGCCCACCGCATCCTGCAACTGGCGGAGCAGCACGACTTCCAGATCGTCGAGGACGATATTTATGCCGACTTTCAACATGAGCCGACATTACGCCTGGCGGCCCTCGACGGCCTCAGGCGGGTGATCTATCTCGGCAGCTTCTCGAAAAGCCTTTCCAGCTCACTGAGGGTGGGATTTATCGCCGCGGCACCGGCGCGGATCAAGCCGCTGGTGGACATCAAAATGCTGACCAGCATTTCCGCCTCCCGTTTCTCCGAGCAGGTGGTCATGACCATGTTGCACAACGGCGCCTACCGCAAGCTGGTGGAACGGCTGCGCACTCGGCTTTCAGCGCAAATGGTCACCGCCCTCAACCTGGTGCGGTCGGCGGGCTGGGAGGTGCATTCCGAACCGGCGGGAGGCATGTTCATCTGGGCCCGTTATCCGGGCGTGGCGGATTCGCAAAAACTGGTGGATCTGGCCCGGCAATCCGGCGTCAGCCTGTCCCCGGGGCATCTGTTCCTGCCCGGTGAAACGGCCTCGCCCTGGTTGAGGCTCAATGTGGCTTATACCCGTGACCGGCGGGCGATACGGTTTTTGAATGATCCGCTGGGAATGTGATCGCCCTTTCGACGGCTTGTTTCTCAGCCGCTGTAGGAGCCTGCTTGCAGGCGAATTGGGCATTGGGCTTCAGGCCCAAAAGATTCGCCTGCAGGCAGGCTCCTACAGCAGCGGCTCGAGAAAAGATTGAAGGAACTCAGTGCGTTGGCGAAGGCGCCTTGTAGGGAGCCGCCTTCTTGTGCACGGCCTGATCGGCGGTCGGCCGTAGAACCAGAGCGTCGTCGTCATCCTGACGTGGCTGGTAGCCGTTCACATAAGAACGCAGCAGAGCACGCAGAGCATCCTGATCACCGCGTTCCAGCGCGGTACGGAAACGGTCCAACGCCTCGTTGATCTCAGCCGGCGTCAACTTCTCTTCGTGGGCCTGCATGATCATCTCATGCTCGGTTTCGATGGAGCACTCACCGATCAGCAGTTCCTCATACAGCTTTTCACCAGGACGCAAACCGGAGAACACCACTTCAATGTCACCGTCCGGGTTGGTGGTGTCACGGACACTCATCCCCATCAAACGAATCATGGTGGTGGCCAGATCCATGATCCGCACCGGCTCGCCCATATCGAGCACGAACACCTCGCCGCCCTTGGCCATGGCACCGGCCTGAATCACCAGCTGGGCCGCCTCCGGAATGGTCATGAAGTAACGGATCACGTCCGGATGGGTCACCGTCACCGGGCCACCTTGCATGATCTGCTTGCGGAACAACGGCACCACGGAGCCGGAAGAACCCAGCACATTACCGAACCGCACCATGGAGAAAATGGTGTTGTCACTGCTGCTGGCCAGGGACTGCAGTACCAGTTCGGCGAAGCGTTTGGTGGCCCCCATCACGTTGGTGGGTCGTACTGCCTTGTCGGTGGAAATCAGAATGAAATGCCGTACCCCGGCATCCCGTGCCCCTTCGGCGGCGGCCAGGGTACCGATAATATTGTTGCGTACCCCAGCGTCCGGGTTGGCCTCGACAATGGGAACATGTTTGTAGGCGGCGGCGTGGTAAAGGGTATCGATGCGCTGTTCCTCGCACAGGCTCTTCACCAGCCCCCGGTTCACCACGGAACCCAGCATCGGCACCAGCTCGATGTCCTTGCCACTCTCCCGGAGTACCCCGCCCAGTTCCCGCTCGATGTCGTACAGCGCCACCTCGCTCTGTTCCAGCAGCACCAGGCGGCTCGGATTCAACTTCAGGATCTGGCGGCACAACTCGGAACCGATGGAGCCACCGGCCCCGGTCACCATCACATGCTTACCGCTGATACAGCGGCTCAGCAGATCCAGCCGCGGCGGCACCGCATCGCGGCCCAGCAAATCCTCGATGGCGACGTCCTGAATCTCTTCCAGGCGCGCCTTGCCGCTGGCGATGTCGGCGAAGGCCGGTACTGTCTGCACCCGCACATCCAACTTCTCCAGCCAGCTGACCACCGCCATGCGCCGCTGCCGGGACAGGTTCGGCATCGCCAGCAATACGGTGCGAATACGTTCTTCCGCCACCGCCTGCTTCAAGGTCAGGCGATCCACCACCGGCACACCGGAAAGCAAAGTGCCCTGTTTACCCGGATCGTCATCCACCACTAAAACCGGATGCAGTTCCCGCCCTTGCTGTAAAGCGGTAACCAATTGTCCTCCGGCGCCACCGGCGCCATAAACCGCCACCGGCTCGGTGGTAAAATAGCCGGACATAATCCGGTACAGGAACCGCCGTGCCAAAAACCGGCTGGATCCCAAATACAGCACGCCCAGGGCCCAGAAAATCAAAAACACGGACCGTGGCACCATCGCCGGCACCATATAGGAGAGGCTCGCTAAAACCACCACCGTGGCGGTCATGCCAAGCACCACCGACCAGGCCACCTCGGCGCCAAGGTAACGGACAATGGAACGGTAAAATCCAAGGAAATAGAGCGCGGGCAGTCCCACCAGCACGGTCAGGGGGAATAACCAGGGGTCCTCGATCGGCGGGAACAGATTGCCAAAACGCAAGGCGTAGGCGGCCCACAACATTACCGGCAGTGCCACCGCGTCCGACACCAGCATGATGGCCCTTTTTTGCCAGCGGGGGCACTTGAGCACCCGAGCCACGGCACGGTGCAGTGGTGAAGAAGCGGTATGCATAGGACCTGTCCTTAGTCGTCTCGATGTCAACGAAAGAGAGCCATTATCGTGTGATGCAGTTCACACTTCCAGGCCCGCACGTAACGTTTTATAGCCCGCGCGTTAGGTAAACCGAGTGTAAATGTGAATGCATGACACTCTATGTGACGCACCCACGACGCCCTGCTGATTTTGCAATAATTTAACATTTTTACAGCGACCGGCTGAGCAGGAAAATCCCCCGTTCAGGGGATTGACAACACCTGACCGAATCCATCCGGTGAAGGGGCGATATAATAACAGGTTTAATACCCAAGGAAGTGTTCGAAAACGACATTTTTGTAACAGGGGAAAGAGCAACGTCGGCTCAGGGAGCAACACTCCGCAACATTTGGTAATTGTAATCGGCGAAGTGACACGGCATGCTCGGATTATCGCGCAATGGATGAGCAACAACATGGATGTGGCCGGAGCGTGATGATCAAAGCTTTCTTTACGACATTATCTCCTTTTGATTTCGCATTCCGCGCCTCTTTCAGAGGCGCATTTTATTTCATGCCCCACATATCCCGGACATAGCTACGAAACCGCTGTGGGAGCTTGCCTGCAAGCGAATCTGTTGGGGACCAAGAGCCCGTTCGCTTGCAGGCAAGCTCCCACAGACAGGGCTGGCTCCTACAGCGGCTTCGTAGTCCTGTCTGTGGAAAGCTGCAGTTTACCGCGTGTCTCCCTGCCACCAGGCACCCAGCCTCTCCCACCAGCTCAGTTCCAGCACATAGAGCGGCTCCGCCCCTGGCAAACGGTCCCCCCAGTGAGCCCGCCCCAGCCCCGGGGTCCAGTAGGGCCCGGCCGGCGCCGGCACCGCATCAATGCCATGCTGGCGAAACAGCGCCAACGCCCTCGGCATGTGCAGCGCCGACGTCACCAGGATCACTCGCTCTTCCGGCGGCACCCAGCGCGCCACCGCCCGGGCTTCCTGCTCCGTATTCAGCGCATCCCGGGAGCGCCAGATCGCTTCCTCCGGCACGCCCCAGGCCGTCGCCACCGCCGCCATGGCATCCGCCGAGGTCACGGTATCCGGGGTGGTGTCCGGGGCGCCCCCGGACACAATCAGCTTCGCCGAGGGCTGCAGTTGGAACTGGCGTACCCCTTCGGCCAAGCGGGCCAGGGAATGAGGTCGTAATCGGGAAGGCGGCGGCAAGGCCGGATCGTCCAGCGCGCCCCCGCCGAGCACCACCACCCAGGATGCCGGCGGCGGCGTGGTCAGTGGCGGATAGGCGTGTTCAAGAGGGCCGCCGAGCCAGCGGGCAGTGCCCGGCAAGGTGAACAGCAGCAGCAGCGCCGTGCCCGTGGTGACCATGGCCAGCGCCCAACGGCGCGCCCGGCCCCACCACAGCAACACGGTACCGCAGATCAAAAGCAGCAATACCGGCGACACCGGCATCGCCAATGAGGCCACTACCTTGGCCCACTGAAAAGTATCCAGACTCATCGGGGGAAAACAGGCTCCTTATCGCGCCGGCACACCCATGATGGTGACGCCGTCGGGCACATCGTGCAGCACCACGGCCCCCGCGCCCACCACCACGTTCGCGCCAATGGTGACCCCCTCCTTCACCACCGCGCCAATGCCAATGAAGCTGCCCTCCCCCACGGTCACATCACTGGCCAGATGCACGCCGGGACAGACATGGACACAAGCGGCCAGCCGGCAATCGCGATCCACCGTGGCCCCGGTATTGACGATACAGCCCATGCCCAACACGCAATCCACGTTAACCACGGCGCTGGCGAAGACCACGCTGCCCGCGCCCATCTCCGCGAACCGGCTCACCGACGCATGGGGATGAATGATGGTCGCCAAGGTCGCGCCCGACTCCAGCAACTCCGACAGTTTCTGCAAGCGGACATTATTGCGTCCGATACCGACGGTCACCGAATCCATGGCGCCGAGTTCCTCCAGCAGTTCGCCGCTGCGCCCGGAAACCTGCCAGCGCCCGTTGGTCTGCTTCTTGGGCCAGGCGTCATCGTAAAAAGCGATTTTGCGCCACCCGGACGCAATGGCGGTATCGGCGATGACTTTGCCGTGCCCCCCGGCTCCCAGAATCCCCAATGAACGCGTCATGGCAACCTCCTTGGTCTCGTCAAAGCGTCCTTTCCTTGTATCACCGACCCGCACCACACGCCAGCGGGATTACATTGCTGCTGCTCTGTAGCGCCTCTGTGGGAGCCAGCCTGCTGGCGAATGGTCTTGTCTCCAATCACCGCAACAATTCGCTTGCAGGCAAGCTCCCACAAAAAGCCTACAAAGCGACTGTGAGGAGGCAGTCGGGACGGCCCCCTAGCGATAGCCCTCGGGATTACTCTCCTGCCAGCGCCAGTGATCCGCGCACATGGCATCCACCCCGCGGGTGGCTTTCCAGCCCAGAACCCGCTCCGCGTGAGCCGGGTCCGCATAGCACACCGCCACGTCACCGGGCCGGCGCTCGACGATGTCGTAGGGAATATCGCGACCGCTGGCGCGGGCGAAGGCCTGCACCATATCCAGCACACTGTAACCCTGGCCGGTGCCCAGATTGGTGGTGATCAGCCCCGGACCGGTCAGTGCCTCCAGCGCCGCCAGGTGGCCCTGGGCCAGATCCATGACGTGGATATAATCCCGCACGCCGGTACCGTCCGGCGTGTTGTAATCACCGCCGAATACTCGCAGTTTCTCACGCTTGCCCACCGCTACCTGGGCGATATAAGGCATCAGGTTATTCGGCTCGCCGTTGGGATCTTCACCGATGCGGCCGCTCTCATGCGCCCCCACCGGATTGAAATAACGCAGCAACGCCAGCCCCCAGGACGGCTCGGCGCGATAAAGATCGCGCAGCATGTCCTCGATGTGGAGCTTGGTGGCGCCATAGGGATTGGTGGCGCTGAGCGGGAAATCCTCGCGGATCGGCACCGTGGCGGGATCACCGTAGACGGTGGCGGAAGAGCTGAACACCAAGCGGCGCACGCCAGCCTTCTCCATCGCCTCCAGCAGGCGAATCGTGCCCACCACGTTGCAGTCGTAATAACGCAGCGGTTGAGCCACGGACTCGCCCACCGCCTTCAGGCCGGCGAAATGCACCACCGCTTCCACCTGGTGATCCCGCAACACCTGCTCCATGAGCCCGCCGTCACGGATGTCCCCTTCCACCAGCGCCACGCTTTTGCCCGCCAGAGCTTCCACCCGGCGCAGCGATTCGGCGCTGCTGTTGCTGAAGTTATCCACCACCACCACCCGGTGGCCTGCTTCCAGCAGCAGCAATACCGTGTGAGAACCGATATAACCGGCACCGCCGGTGACCAATACCGTCGCCATACTGATTCCTTCTCCTTCGTACGCGTCCTGGATGCTTGGAGTGGTTGCTACCTTAATCGTTTCCCACGGAGAGGGCTACGAAGCCGCTGTGGGAAGCTTCGTAGCTCCTCTGTGGGAGCAAGCCTGCTGGCGAATGGGTGGCCCCGAAAAAGATTCGCCAGCAGGCTGGCTCCCACAGTGGGCCGACGGAGCAGTTGTAGGAGCCAGCCTGCTGGCGAACCCGCCTCTATATGTCTAGCCAGTTGACGCAAGAACAGGAATGACGCCCGTTCTAGGCTGACCGGTCAGTCGAGCCTGCCCCCCCCCGCCAACAAGGAGAACCGATCATGGCCAGCGAGCCGTCTCTGTTGCACAAAACCATTCCCGACGTGGCCCGGGACGCGGCCGAGCAATGGCCGGACGGTGTCGCGCTGCGTTATCACGGAGAATCGATCACCTTCGCACAGCAATACCAGCGGGCCTGCGCGTTGGCCAAGGGGCTGAGCAATCTGGGTATCGGGCCCGGCGATCACGTGGCCACACTGATCGGCGGTCGGCCGGAATGGTTCTATCTGTCCTACGCCATCAGCCTGCTGGGCGCGGTGATCGTGCCGATCAACGTGACCTTCCGCCGTCAGGAACTGGAACACGTGCTGCGCTGCGCCGACGTCAAGGCGCTGGTGACCATGGACGAATTCCGCGACGTGGACTATCTGGCCCTGTTCTCCGAACTGCTGCCGGAACGGGTCGGCGCCGCGCCGGGCTTCCTGCACAGCCAACGCTTCCCCCATCTGAAAACCGTGGTGACGCTGAGCCCGGCGGGCAGCACCCACGACGGCTGTTTCGACTTCAATGACGTCATGCGCTCCGGCGCCCACGTGCGGCCACGGGAAGTGGAGGCCTGGTTCGCCCGGCTCTCCCCCAGCGCACCGTCCTATATTCTGTTCACCTCCGGCAGCACCGCCTTCCCGAAGCCGGCGTTGCGCAGCCACGGCAGCAACGTCGCCATCGCCGGCCATCTTTATCAATCCACCTTTCGCATGAAACCCGGTGACCGCCAGCTCGGCATGTCGCCCTTCTATCATGTCGGCGGCTGCATCTATACCACCCTGGGCAACGCCTTGTTCGGCGCCAGCACGGTGCTGATGGACTACTTCGAAGCGGGCCACGCCCTGAAGCTGATCCGCGAGGAAGGCATCACCTGCATGGGCGGCTTCGACACCCACTACCGGGCCATGTCGGCGCACCCGGACTTCGCCAATACCGACGTCAGCAAGGTCGACCGCATCATGCTGGCCTGCGGCCCCGAGTGGTACGACAAAGTCCGCGAGCTGGGCTTTGGCCACACCTCGGTCACCCACCATTACGGCTTTACCGAAGGCACCTCGGTGGCGGTACCGCCGGAAGAAAACGACGAGGTCGTGCGCAAGAACAGTAACGGCCGCCCTTTCCCCGGCTGCGAAGTAAAAATAGTGAACCCGGAAACCGGCCGTGAATGCGCCGCCGACGAACCGGGCGAGATCTGTGTGCGCGGCTGGTCGCTGTTCCTCGGCTACTACAAGATGCCGAAGCAAACCGCCGAGAGCATGGACGACGAAGGCTTCTTCCACACCGGCGACTACGGCTGGAAAGACGCCGGCGGCAACGTCTACTACCGGGGCCGTTTCAAGCAGATGGTAAAAACCGGCGGCGAGAATGTGTCCCAGCGGGAAGTGGAAATGTTCCTGGAACAGCACCCGCATATCGCCACCGTGCAGGTTGTCGGCGTTCCCGACGACCGCTGGGGCGAAGCGGTGACGGCCGTGGTGGAAACCCACCCCGGCAAGGATCTGGAACTGGACACCCTGAAAGCCTTCTGCAAGGAACGCATCGCCGGCTTCAAGATACCCAAACACCTGGTGGCGGTGACACGGGAAGAATGGCCGATCACCCTCACCGGCAAGTTCGACAAGCCGGCACTGCGCACCCTGGCCATGGATAAACTGGGGCTGAACACCGGGGCCGCGTCATGAGCGGCTATCAACCGGACACCGCCGCCATCGCCGGCATCGGCGAAACCGAATACACCCGGGGCACCGACAAAAGCGGCCTGCAACTGCTGATGGAAGCCTCGCTGAAAGCCTGCGCCGACGCCGGTATCGAAAGCGACGCCGTGGACGGCCTGGTGATGACCTCACGGGTGGGCACCAACGAGGACTTCGTCGCCGGCCTGGGCATCACCGATCTGAAGTTCCACGCCCACATCAAGATCGGTGGCGCCAGCCCGGTGGCCGGGTTGCACCTGGCCTGCCATGCGGTGGCCTCGGGCATCGCCGAACGCGTGCTGGTCAGCGCCGGCCGCAACGCTTACAGCAGCATGCGCCTGGGTGCCACCGACTCCGGCCCCCGGGTGGTGTGGCCCGGCGACGACATCCGCCGCAACCTGGAATACCCCTACGGCATGATCGCGCCGATGCAGTGGTACAGCCTGCACGCCAACCGCTGGTTCCATGAAACCAACGCCAGCCGCGAAGGCATGGCCACGGTGGCCTTGAACACCCGCCGCCACGCCCACCTCAATCCGCGCGCCTGGTTCCGTGACCGGCCCATGAGCCGGGAGGACTACGACGCCTCCCCGATGCTGGTGACACCGTTCAAGCTGCTGGACGTATGCCTGGAAACCGACGGCGCCGCCGCCATTCTGGTCACCCGCGCCGACGCCGCGCGCCGCGCCGGTGGCAAGCCGCCGGTGTACGTGGCGGCCACCGCCGAAGGCCATCCCGATTCCCCGGACGATCTCAGCAATCGCCCGGACATTCTCGGCATGGGCATCGGCAAAGCGGCACCGCGGGCGCTGGACATCGCCGGCATCCGCCTGGACGAACTGGATTTCGCCGAGATCTATGACTGCTTCACGTTCATCGTGCTGCGGCAATTGGAGGAAATCGGCTTCTGCCAGCGCGGCGAAGCACCGGACTTCGTCGCCAACGGCCGCATCGCCCTGGGCGGAGAATTACCGCTGAACACCCACGGCGGCTTGCTCTCCCAGGCGCATATCTCCGGCATGAACCATGTGGTGGAGGCGGTGCGCCAACTGCGCGGCGACGCCGGCCAGGCCCAGGTGGCCGGCGCCCATCTCGGCCTGGTCACCGGCTATGGCGATTTCGGCGACGGCGCCATCGCCATCCTGCACAACTAATGGTCACAGGACCCAGCGAGGACACCATGGGTAACCCCGTTCAACGCCCCCTGCCCGACATCGAGGACCCGCTCTATCAGGCTCACTTCCAGGGCCTGAAAGACCAGCAACTGCGGGTACAGCAATGCGACGCCTGCGGTCAGTTGCAATGGCCGCCCCGGGACCTGTGCAAACAGTGCCACGGCGACCGTTTCCACTGGCCGGTGATGCCCGATCAGGCGGTGGTCTACACCTACTCCGTGGTGTACCGCGCGCCCCACCCCTGGTTCAAGGAGCATCTGCCCTACGCCATCGTCGTCGCCGAACTGGAAAACGGCTTAAGACTGCTCGGTAACGCCTTCGGCGCAGACGTGGAGAAGATTCAATGCGGCGTGCGTGTGAAGGCGCACTTTCAGCACGACGAGGACAGCGGTGTCTGCTTTTTGCGGTGGGTGCCCACGACGAGTTAATCGAAGCCGCTGTGGGAAGCTGCCTTGGCAGCGAATTGCTTTCCTGCCGTTGGCGATTCGCTTGCAAGCAAGTCTCCCACAGCGGCTTCGTAGGCAGAACAAAGCGAATCAACCAACGCCATTCCTAAAACAAATCCAGGAGCGTTCCATGAATCCCATCAGAACGATGCTGATCACCATAACCACACTCACCCTGTTCACCCTTGCCGGCTGCTCCGGCGAAGCCGGTGACATCAGTGACACCGCCAATGCCAGCGGCGAAAAAAGCACCGAAACCTCCCAGGAAACCTTCACCTGGAAAATGGTCAGCACCTGGAGCGACACCTCCAGCTCCGGCGAATACGAACAGGAATTCGTTGACCTGGTGGACCAGCTCAGCAACGGCCGCCTGAAAATCAAACGCTATTCCCAAGGCCAGTTGGTCAGCCCGACCCAGGTGCTTGACACCGTCAGCAAAGGCACCGTGCAAGCCGGTGGCGACTGGCCCAACTACTGGTCCGGCAAGAACACCGCCTTCGATCTGCTCGGCTCCCATGTCATGGGCTTCAGCGGTTTCGACTTTTTCCAATGGATCTACGCCGCCGGCGGCCTGGAGCAATACAACCGCATTTACGGCCAGTTCAACACGGTCTATTTCCCGATCACCACCCTGGGCACCGAGTCCGGCATTCGCTCCAATGTGCCGATCCGCGGCCTGGAAGATTACAAAGGCCTGAAAGTGCGTATCGCCGGCCTGATCCAGACCCGGGTAATGACCGAGCTCGGCGCCTCGCCGGTATCCATCGGCGTCTATGACGTCTATGAAGCACTGCAACGGGGTGTGGTGGACGCCGGCGAAGTGGGCGGCCCGGACTCCGACGAAATCCTGCACCTGCAGGACGTCACCAAATACTGGTCCACCCCGGGCTGGCATCAGAGCGCGGCGGTCTACGGCATCGCCATCAACAAGGACGCCTGGAACGAGCTGCCCGAGGACCTACAGAACATCGTCGCCACCGCCAGCGAAGCGATCATGGCCCGCTCCAGCGCCAACCGGAATTACATGGATGGCGTCGCCGCGCAACGGTTCGAGGAGGAGTACGGCATCGAAGTCAACCAAATGCCCGACCAGGATCTGAAAACCATCGAAGGCATCGTCAACAAGGCGGTACGCGACATCGCCGCCAAGAACCCGGACTTCCAGGAAGTGCTGGAAAGCCAGCAAGCCTACCTCAAAGCCTACGCGCCCTACCGCCGCATGCAGGGCCCCTGGAGCTTCGGCACCAATGAACTCAACGGCTACCGGCTGGATTGATCATGCAGGCCATACGCCACCTTATCCGTATTCTCGACGGCATCAGCGACTGGGTCGGCCGCATCGGCGCCTGGTCGGTGCTGGCGATGATGCTGGTCACCGTGTTCGAAGTGGTCAGCCGCCGGGTCTTCAACGCGCCCGGCATCTGGGCCTTCGAGACCATCACCATGCTGTTCGGCTTCCACTTCATGATCGTGGCCGCCTATGCCCTGCTGCATCGCAGCATCGTCTCGGTGGACCTGCTCTACGAGCACCTGGCTCCACGAGCGCAAGCGCTGCTCAGCATCGTCAGCTACCTGGTGCTGTTCTTCCCGTTCGTGATCACCGTGGCGGTCCACGGCATCGGCTTCACCGAGTATTCCTGGTCCATGGGCGAAACCAGCAACACCGCCTTCGCGCCACCACTGTATCCGTTCAAGGCGGTGATTCCGGTCTGCTTCGCCCTGCTGGCGCTGCAAGGCCTCTCGGAAACCCTCAAACACCTTCTGGTACTGATCGAAGGCGGCGACCAGCCGGAGGCGCAACATGAATGAAGTCTGGATCATCGCCGGCATGTTCGCCGCGCTGCTGCTGGGCATCGCCACCGGCCACCCGATCGCCTTCGTGTTCGGCGGCATCGCCATGCTGTTCGGTCTCACCAGTTGGGGCACCGGCATCATCGACATTTTTGTCAGCGCCGTGTTCTCCACCATGAACAACTACACCCTGGTGGCGATCCCGTTGTTCACGTTGATGGCCAACTTCCTGTCGCGATCGGCGGTGGCGGAAGGCCTGTTCGAGTCGCTGCGCTACCTGCTGGGCCCGGTGCGCGGCGGCCTGGCGGTGGCGGTGATCGTGGTCTCCACCATCTTCGCCGCCACCACCGGCATCGTCGGCGCCTCGGTGGTCACCATGGGGCTGCTGGCCGCCCCGGTGCTGGAAAAATACGGCTACCGCAAGGAAATCTCCGCCGGGGTGATCACCGCCGGCGGCACCCTCGGCGTACTGATCCCGCCCAGCATCATGCTGATCGTCATGGGCAATGAAGCGGAGCTGTCGGTGGGCAAGCTGTTCCTGGCCGCCATCGTGCCAGGGCTGCTGTTGTCGCTGTGCTACGTGCTGTACGTGCTGGGGCTATGCTGGCGCTACCCGGAACGGGGCCCCGCGCTCAGCCCGGAAGAAGCCGCCGCCATGCCGGTTGGCAAACGCATCAGCGGCGCGCTGGTCAATCTGGTGCCACCGGTGATTCTGGTGGCGGCGGTGCTCGGCTCGATCTTCTCCGGCTGGGCCACCCCCACCGAAGCCTCCGGCGTCGGCGCCTTCGTCGCCCTGCTGATGACCATCGCCTACGGCCGCTTCAGCCTCACCATGCTCAAGGAATCGGTGCAGGAAACCGCCAAGATCACCGCCATGGCGATGGTCACCATCGTCGGCGCGGTGTGCTTCACCGCCCTGTTCCACAGCATGGACGGCGACCAGATCATCGTCGATTTCGTCAGCCATCTGAACCTGAACAAATGGGGCGTCTACCTGGTGATCATGGTGCTGACGTTCGTCCTCGGCGCCTTCATCGACTGGATTGCCATCGTGCTGATCCTGTTCCCGATCTTCCTGCCGCTGATCCGGCAATACGATCTGGACCCGCTGTGGGTGATCACCTGCGTGGCGGTGATGCTGCAAACCGCCTTCCTGACCCCGCCGGTGGGCGGCAGCCTGTTCTACTTCAAAGGCGTGGCACCACCGGGCATGCAATGGGGCCACATCCTGCGCGGCGCCCTGCCCTTCGTGGCGGTGATGCTGGTGGTCGTGGTGCTGATTTCCCTGTTCCCGCAACTGGTCCTGTGGCTACCCGGGCAGGCGAAGTTCTGAAGCGTCCAGGCAGTTCACTTGACTCCCAATATGGGAGAGCGTATTTTCTCCCAAAAAGGGAGGAATGATGAGAGTCATCGCCAAACGGACGGTAAAGGCGTTTTGGGAACAGCCGGGGCACAGCGACGCTCAAACGCCTCTCATCGAGTGGTACAACATGCTGCTAAAAGCGACATGGGCTACCCCGAATGAGCTGAAGGCCGACATCGCCACAGCCAGCATTCTTAAAGGAGGGCGTGTGGTCTTCAATATAGGGGGGAACAAATACCGGGTGATCGTTGCGATCCGGTATGACAAACAGATTGCCTGGGTACGCTTCATTGGTACCCACGCTCAGTATGATGAGGTTGATGCGGAGACGATATGATGAATATTCAGCCGATCCATACCGACGCCGATCTGGAGCGCGCCTTTGCTCGCATGGAGCAGCTGTGGACCGCCGAAGAAGGCTCGGAGGAAGCCGATGAGCTGGAGGTACTGTCCATTCTGATCGAGAAGTACGAGGATAAGCACTACCCCATCGGTCCATCCGATCCAATTGAAGCCATTAAATTCCGCATGGAACAATTAGGGCTTACCAACCAGGACTTGGAGCCCTACATAGGTTCCAGTGGCCGGGTTTCCGAAGTCTTGAACCGGAAAAGAGGGCTCAGCCTGAATATGATCCGGCGTCTCCATCACGGTCTGAGAATTCCCTATGAAAGCCTGATGAGCGACGCCGCCGCCTAGCCGGAGCGTTCCAACTGCCCCAGCACCGGAAGCCGCATTCGCCAGCAGGCTGGCTCCCACGGAAACCTCAACTACGAAGCCCCTGTGGGAGCTGCCCGGGCGGCGCTCCGCTTGGCGGCGAATTATTTTCCCTGCCGTTGGCAATTCGCTTGCAAGCAAGCCTCCCACAGCGGCTCCGTGGCGTAATCCGTGGGAGCCAGCCTGTTGGCGAATGCGGCTTCCGGTGCCAGGATTCGGTTGCAGGCAATCTTCCCACAGCCGCTCAGAAATCAGCTTTGCGCCGTTTCTCCCCCACCCTCCGGCGTCGCCTTCAACAAACACCAGCACGCCGTCAGCATCCCGAGAAAGCCGGACAACCCGCGCACATCCCGCAATAGGGACTGCGTCAGCCCGAAACCGATGAACGCCCCCACCACGATCACCCCGGACAAGGCCAGCGCCTGCCCCTGAACATCCCTGCGACGCCGCAAGTGTGTAGCGAACAGGAAGAGCGGCACACCGTACAGCAGCAATAACGAAATCAGCCCCACCAGACCACGGCGGGCAGCGGTATCGACCTATGCCAACACCTCAATGCCCTTACGGTCCACCAGATTCAACAACTTCAAAGACGGCCCGTTAGGGCTTTTGGCTCCTCGTTCCCATTTTTGAACCGTAGACGGGCTAGTATTCAAATAGGCCGCAAAAACCGCCTGACTGGCTTTGTTGCGAGTACGAATTTGCTTAATCTGGACTGCCGTGTACTTTTTTACTGGCGGTAAACAAAGCGCATCAAACTCGCGCATGGTTACCTCATCCAACACGCCCGCGTTTTGTAGGTCTTTTGCACCTTCATGCACCACATCCAAAATCGACTTATCCACCGTCTTCTACCTCGATCTTGATCAACGCCCCAGCCTTTATGGCCTTGCGCAATTCCTCGGCACCGTAACCCAGCAGAACCCTCGCATAGGCTTTCAACGCCTTCAATTCAGCCCCCTGAATATTCGCCCTGATATTCTTGGCGAAGCCATAGACAAAAAATACCTTATTACCTTGCCTGTAGGCGATCAGGGTTCGAGCCCCGCCTCTCTTGCCACGACCAGCCAAAGAAACGCGTTTTTTCAGCACATTTCCACCTAGATCGGCGTCAATGAGCCCCTTTTCTATTTCTGCGACAGCCTGGCACAAGTCACCATCCTCTATTCCTTCCCCTGCTGCCCATTTAGCAAACTCTTTGTTCTTATATATTTGCATCATCCCACCCAACGAACCATAGCACCAAGTGCCATAAAAAATAACCCCATCCCTCTTTCCATGGACACCTGAACAATTGGTTAGGCCATGGATTGCCTCCCACAATATACTGGCCATACGATCAGTATCAAGTAGGCTTGGCCAGACCCCAGGCCAGTATCGTTACCTTGTAGGAGATCAATCGGTGGGAAGCTTGCCGGGCGGCTCCCACAGCGGCTTCGTAGCTGAGGTTTCTGTGGGAGCCAGCCTGCTGGCGGATGCGGCCTCCGGTGCCAGGATTCGCTTGCAGGCGGAGCGCCGCCCGGCAATCTTCCCACAGCAGCTCAGAAATCAGCTTTGCGCCGTTTCTCTCGCACCCTCCGGCGTCGCCTTCAACAAACACCAGCACGCCGTCAGCACCCCGAGAAAGCCGGACAACCCGCGCACGTCCCGCAACAGGGACTGCGTCAGCCCGCGACCGTATCAAAGACACCACCGTTGAACTGAATGAGGGGCACCTGAGCGGGTTTCAGCATGATGTACTCAAAATGTTGTTCGGAATCAGTTTGGTTTAGAGGATGCCAATGCAGCGCGGCCTTTTTCCGTTAAGCGGTATTGCTGCAAGCGGCTATTGGGTTTGTCTGGCAGGGTGTATTCAATATAGCCTTCCGACAATGCTGGGCGGAGGTAGAGTTTTTCAAAATTATCACGACCTCGAAGCCCAAGGGTATTCATCATCTCCTTACGGCTCATTGGCACTTGCAACACCGCAATGAGCTTGGCGACTTGCCCTGTGACTTGCCCTCCCACTCTTCCAGCCTCATCCATCGGCATACTCAATCGCACAAACTGGGACACGAAAGTAAACTGCTCCCGAGAGTAGGCTTTAAGAATGCGCGGCATGGAATAGCCGGAAAAGAAATCCTCCTGCTCTTTGCCAGGATGGATAATCGCCGCCGAGGTGAATCGCCCCGGTTTTGTCGGAGGCTCCAAACCTTGAGAGGATGGAGCAATGAGCAAACCAATGAGATACCCCCCAGAGTTCCGGGAGCGGGCTATGCGGATGCTGCTGGAGCAGCAAGATAAATACGACGCCCAGTGGGCAGCGATGAACTCCATCGCGACCAAGGCAGCTTCCCACAGTGTGAGCTACGAAGTCTTCTACTCTTGATCAGGCGGCCACAGGCGCGCTGTATGCACGACGTTCAGCACACGAACCTGGCCTTCCACGACTTCATATACAAACATGTAACTGGGATGGACGACCAACTCTTGAGTACCTGGAGCACGGCCAGGCCGCCCGCCGTCGGGATGATCCAACAGCAACGCGGCCTTGTCGGAAAACAACGCATCAAGCCTCAAGGCCGCCAGCGGATTTCCCGACTCTATGTAATCGTAAATGTCATCACGGTCCTGTATTGCCTCTGGCGTCCAAACCAGCTCCATCACTTCGCCTTCGCCAAGCGAGCGCGAGTTGCGGCACGGCGGGCAGCAAACCTGGCCTCAACATCAGCGTCAGGGATGAGGTTCCCTGCTTCCGCCGAGGCTCGTGATTGCTCCACCTTGGTAATCAGCCAGTCGTCGTAATCCTGTGCTTGCTGCTGCCGCGCCACATAATCACGCATGAAGTCGCGCAGAAGCTGGGCCCCAGTGCGGTCGTGAGCTTTGGCCGCACTGGCGAATTCCGCTTTCAGACCCTCATCGACCCGAAAGGTGAAGGTAGCATCGCTCATGACATTCCTCCCATGTGTTACATATTAAATACAAGGTAACACATTAATCCGTGGCGTCGCTACCTCCTGCCGCGGCCAGCCAACCGTCCCTTCTCTCCCAACCTCCGGCGTCGCCTTCAACAAACACCAACACGCCGTCAGCATCCCGAGAAAGCCGGACAACCCGCGCACATCCCGCAACAGGGACTGCGTCAGCCCCAAGCCGATGAATACCACCAGGTTCTGATAGCCTGAACCCATTATTCCTACTGGGTAAAGGAAGGCCAGGGAGCAGCGAAGGTCCGCTCAGGAAATTAATCCAGAGATGCATTCAGTGAGGATCGAGCAGGGAAAACCGGGAAAAAAACTTACCGAACCAGAATGCTTTCCAGTTCTTCATACAATTTGAATTTGGTATCCGCCGACAATAAACCGGCGTTATGCTCCAATGCTGTTGCCATAATCAGACGATCCTGGGGGTCGCTATGATGCTCCGGCAATCTCACCCCCTTCATGGCTATCGCAGGCGTGATCGGCAGCAGCGAGATACCCGACACCTCAAACAAGCTGATCGCACTGACTCCCACGTCAGTATCGTTGTTAATCACATCATTCCAAACAGGTTTCAGGCGTTCATCACCAGACATCCACCAAAGCCAGACATGGGTATCCAACACTTGCATCAGGGCAAATCCCAATCTGATCCTGAAGCTGTATCAAAGACATCACCTTTGAACTGAATAGGGGGCACCTGAGCAGGTTTGCGCCGGGTAGCCGACGTATTCTCTTGCTGAGCGGCGCCCTCCTCCACGACTTCTTTCGTCAAAATAATGACCTTAACGTGGCGATCCTTCAGTTGCTCAAAGCGCGGCAGGCGAATGAACTCACCTTTGATGTCTGTCTCAAACTCAATCGCATACATTGCCAGATCACTCCTCTTGAGCACGACGCCTTGACAGCGGCGAAACCGGGATTCCAGACCGATCACCACAATACACTGCTCATTAGGGCAGTATCAAGCATGTCCCGGCGGACTCCGGATTGGAGTCCAAATCCAAGGAACCCCTGAAAACCATCATGCCGGACAACAAAGCCACTGTGGGAAGCTGCCTTGGCAGCGAATTACGTTGGCAATTCGCTTGCAAGCAAGCCTCCCACAGCGGCTCCGTGGCGTAATCTGTGGGAGCCAGCCTGCTGGCGAATGCGGCCTCCGGTGCCAGGATTCACTTGCAGGCGGAGCGCCGCCCGGCAAGCTTCCCACAGCAGCTCAGAAATCAGCTTTGCGCCGTTTTTCTCGCACCCTCCGGCGTCGCCTTCAACAAACACCAGCACGCCGTCAGCATCCCGAGAAAGCCGGACAACCCGCGCACATCCCGCAACAAGGACTGCGTCAGCCCGAAACCGATGAACGCCACCACCACGATCACCCCGGACAAGGCCAGCGCCTGCCCCTGAACATCCTTACGCCGTCGCAAGTGTGTAGCGAACAGGACGAGCGGCACGCCGTACAGCAACAATAACGAAACCAGCCCCACCAGACCCCGGCGGGCGGCGGTATCGATCAGGTCGTTGTGGAGCTGGTCGTAACGGCTGATGCCCTTGTCGTAAAGCCCCTCAGCCACCCATTGATCACGGCGCGCTTCCAACCGCCCTTCGCCCCAACCAAGAATGGGCTTCTCACGGAACAACCGGACACCGGCCCGCCACATTTCCAGGCGAATGCCCAGAGAGGAATAGGTATCGCCTTCAGTATATTCCTCCAGATTCTCCACCGCCTGGGCCACACGCTGGGTCACTCCTGCCCTGGGCATGAAGGACGCACTCAGGACCACCACCGCCACCAAGACCGCCAAGGCCACCATGCCACCACGGTGTAACTGCCGCCAGAAAACACCAAACACCAGCAAAATCAGTGCCGGGAAAACAATCCAGCTGCCTCGGGTGCCAGACAGCACGGCGGCGAGCAAACCGGCACCGACGGCCAACGCGTAGAAGCCACGCAACCACCACTCCCCTTTTACAGGCCGCATCCCCAGCCGCGCCAACAGCCCCACCAGCGATAGCGTCGCCAACAACAGCGACACATTGCCGAAGGGAATGGCGTTCATGCCATTATCCGGCCGCCCGCGCCCCAGCACCCAATGCTCGTAGGAAGCAATGCCGCCGGCCAGCAACGCCCCCAGCGCCACTCCAAACCACCAATATCCAGTCTTCGGCGGAAGCCCACGCCAGGCCATTAGCACCAGGGCCGCCAGCACGGGCCACAATGGCAGCAGAATACCCTGGTTCCCTTCGCCTACCGGCCACTTGCCCGTTCGGACCACATCCGCCAACCAAAGCAGGGAGAACAGAAGAAGAGCAGTCAGACAAAGAACATCCCCCCGGCCCAGCCGCAACGAATGCCCCGGTTGAAGCCACACAAACAACAAGCCACACAAGGCCACACCTCCGGCCAGTAAAGGCATCACGGCATAGCTGTAGCGGAAGGTCATCAACAAGGAAAGGAAAGCGAAGAGCAGAAGGCTAGAAAGCGCGGAAAAAAAACGATCCGGCCCAGATGCGGGGGGAAAAGAGGAAACCATCATCACCTGTATTCCTTTATCAGAGCCGATCTTTATCAAACCAGCCCTGGCTAATAAATCCGTCGGTGATTGGACAGAAAGGAAGCAATGCCGTTCCTGCCAGGGGCATGAACAGGTTCACGAAACAGTTAAGAGAGCTGAAAGACCATGATTACAGCAGGTGCAGAAATCATTGAGTAGTCGCGGTCCGTGAACTACCCAACAATAGACTCTATACCTGGCCATAGAAGCGACGGAGAGGCTTGACGTCCACGGATGACCCCGACTTCGTTTCCCGGTAGTGTTCAGAATTCTGTGTCACAGTAATTCCTCGTTAATCATCTGATCACAGATCCAACACGCCGTCGAGTCGGCCTTCAAAGAAGGTCGCCAGTTGGGACAGCGTGATATTCCAGCTCTGGATCGACATCGTCCATTTCTTGCTGGCGTTTTGAACGCCGAGATAAAGCAACTTCAGTAGGCTGTCCTCGTTGGGGAAGCCACCCTTCGTCTTGGTCAGTTTCCGGAACTGGCGGTGCACTGCCTCAATGGAATTCGTCGTGTAGATCACACGGCGAATATCTGGCGGGTACCTGAAGTAGGCAGATAGATTGTCCCACTTCGTTCGCCAGGACTTGATCACAATGGGATACAGGTCGCCCCAGCGATTCTCCAGCTCATCCAGAGCCTGCTCCGCTGCCTCTTTGGAGGTGGCCCGATAGACGCGCTTCAAGTCGACCATAAACGCCTTCTGGTTCTTCGATGCTACGTACTTCAGCGAGTTGCGAACCTGGTGGACGATGCAGAGTTGAACCTCAGTGTCCGGGTAGATGGTGGCGATGGCCTCCGGGAATCCAGTCAACCCATCCACGCTGGCAATCAGGAAATCATCGACACCGCGATTTTTGAGGTCGGTCAGAACAGAGAGCCAGAAGTTGGCTCCCTCGCTTTCGGACAGGTAGAGCCCGAGAATTTCCTTCCTGCCTTCCAGATTGACCGCCAGCACTGTGTAAACCGCCTTGCTCTTATAGCGCCCATTGTCCTTGACCTTATAGTGGATGGCATCGAGCCAGACAAAGGGATACAGACTGTCCAGGGGGCGCTGCTGCCAATCCCTGACCTCGGCTATTATTTTATCGGTAATAGCGCTCAGGGTGGCCGTGGAGACCTTGATGCCGTAAAGATCCTCGACCTGCGTAGAGATATCCCGGTAGCTCATTCCCAGGCCGTACATTGACAGGATCTTGGCCTCGATTTCATCGCTGACCGATGTCTGGTGCTTCTTGATCAGCTGCGGCTCAAAAGTACCGGCGCGATCGCGGGGTGTGTCCAACTCAAAGGGGCCGGCAGTGCTCTTGACCGTCTTACTTGTCTTGCCATTTTTGCGGTTGGGAGCAACGTCATCGGCCAGATGGGAATCCAACTCGGCCTCCAGCGCTGCCTCAGTGAGCTGCTTGATTAGTGGGGTCAGGACACCGTCCTTCCCGGTAATCGCTTTGCCTGATTGCAGGGCCTTCAGGGCGTTGTCAAAATCAAACTTGTCGTTCATAGGTCAATCCTCTCATGTAGAGATTAGTGGATTGACACAGAATTTCTAACACTCCCCGTTTCCCAGCGAGCCGCCTCTAATCCTTGAAGTAATCTTTAGACTCCGGCCAGATAAATAAACTCCCTTGCTCCGAATGCTCATTGATATCACAAGACCTTCAGCCGCCTCATCACATCCACGATGCTGGCCTCGAACAAAGCCCGAATACGATCACAGACCTCTTGTGTCGCCCCTTCATAGCGCGTAACCAGCTTCGGAGAGGTATTGGACACACGGCACAATCCCCAACCATCCTCATAGTCCACACGAATGCCGTCAATGGTGGTGCGTCGGCCATCACCGAAATCACCGTCGGCGATCAACCGCTCCACCACGGCGAATTTGTAATCTTCTGGAACAGGAATGGTAATCTCCGGCGTGCTGGGGCTTTGCGGATAACGGACAAAAAATGCATCAGCGTCTTTCTCCTGCGCGGCCAGGATCTCCGCCAGTCGTGCCGCCGCGTACAGGCCATCATCAAAGCCATACCAGCGCTCGGAGAAAAAGATATGCCCACTCATCTCTCCTGCCAGCGGTGCTCCGGTCTCCTTCATTCGCGCCTTAATTAATGAATGCCCAGTACGCCACATCTCAGGGTCGCCGCCCAGCTCAGTGACCACTTTCGCCAAGTTGCCCGTGCATTTCACATCATAGATGATGCGGCCACCCGGCACGCGGGAGAGCACATCCTCGGCAAAGGCCATCATCAGCCGATCGGGGTAAATCAGCTCGCCTTTGGGGGTCACCACCCCTACCCGATCACCGTCACCATCAAAACCCAGACCCAGATCCGCTCCCGTTTCGGCCACGGTGCGAATCAGATCCACCACGTTTTCCGGCTCACCAGGATCGGGGTGGTGATTGGGGAAGGTGCCATCAATTTCGGTAAAGAGCGGCACCACCGTGCAACCGAGGCGCTCCATCAAACGCGGCGCCAACTCACCGGCAACACCGTTACCGGTGTCCACCACCACTTTCAACGGGCGTTTGAGCGTGACATCAGAGGTGATGCGATCCAGGTACTGTTCACGCAAATCCAGGCTACTCAGCTCGCCCTGCCCGTCGGATAAATCCGCTTGAACAATACGTTGATACAGCCCCTGAATACGATCACCGGAAAGCGTTTGGCCACCGATCACGATCTTGAAGCCGTTATAGTCCGGTGGGTTATGGCTGCCCGTCACCATGACGCCAGAGTTGAGCCCCTCTACCACATGAGTAGCAAAGTACAGTACCGGGGTTGGCACCATGCCCACATCCACCACATCGCAACCGCCTTTACGCAGCCCTTCGATCAGAGCCTGGCTCACCTGTGGCCCGGAGATACGACCATCTCGGGCCACCGCAATGCGCGACTCCCCTGCGGCCAGCGTTTCGGCGGCAATTGCCCGCCCTATTTGACGGGTGATCTCCTCACTCAAGGTTTCCCCGACAATCCCACGGATGTCGTATGCCCGAAAAATAGACGGTTTAAGCTCGATCTCGCTCATTCAATACTCCTAAAGCCCGGCAAGCCGGGCTTTAACTATTCCGTATAAACGTCAGCAGTCCACTGGTGGAGACATCCATTCCTCCATCATCCCCTTCACGGATGGCCTGCAGGGTGCTGGTGGCGATCTTCTTGCCCATCTCCACGCCCCACTGGTCAAAGGGGTTAATGCTCCAAATCACGGCCTGCGTGAATACTTTGTGCTCATAGGCAGCGAGTAGCGCCCCTAAACTATAGGGAGCCAGTTCATCCATCATCAGGGTGGTGCTGGGCTGATTACCCCGGTAGCGCTTATAGAACGGCACCTGCTCATCACTGGGCAGGGCTGCCTCACCAAGAGCCAGCAGACGGGACTGAGCCAGGCAATTAGCCAGTGCCAACTCATGTTGACGCACCAACTCCCCGGCCCCCTCTGAATGCACGTCTTCATGATAGCGCCGCGCCGGGGCTATGAAATCGCAAGTAACGGGTTCCGTCCCTTGGTGGAGAAGCTGATAAAAGGCGTGCTGAGCATTGGGACCAACATCGCCCCAAAGAATCGGGCAGGTTTTCTCGGAGACAGGTTCGCCGTCCCGAGTCACGGATTTGCCGTTGGACTCCATTTCCAACTGTTCAAGATAGGAGGGTAGGTATTTCAACCGGCCATCATAGGGCAAGATCGCATGGCCGTGGATATCCAGAAAGTTCGTATTCCAAACGCCGACCAACGCCATCAGCACTGGTATATTGTCTTCCCAGGGGGCTTCCAGGAAATGCCGGTCCATGAAGTGCGCGCCCGCCAACAGTTCACGGAAGCGTGCCATGCCAACCCGAATGGCCACGGGCAATCCAATCGCTGACCATAGAGAATAACGCCCGCCGACCCAATCCCAAAGACGCAGGCAGTTCCGTTCCTCAATGCCCCATTCGGTTACCTTTTCCACCGCACTGGAAACCGCCAGAAAATGACAACGAATCACCGCCTCATCATCTCCCAGCGCCCGTTGTAACCAGGTGCGAGCCGTGTCGGCGTTATACAGGGTATCCACAGTGGTAAATGACTTGGAGGAAATGATAAACAGCGTCGTTTGAGGCCTGAGTGCCCGGAGTAAATGGGCCACCTGACTACCATCCATGGATGACACAAAGTGAACATTCAGACCATTGGCAGCAGGCTCGGCGAAATCCTCCAATGCGCGACACACCATCAGTGGCCCCAGGTCCGAGCCACCGACACCGATATTGACCACGTCGGTGATCGGTTCACCGGTATAGCCACGCCATTGGCCTGAATGCAGCTGCTCCACGATGCGTGCCATCCGCTCCAGCTCACCGTGAACCAAGGCTTCGACTTCAGTTGGCGCCAACCCGGAGCCGGTCGGCGCCCGTAATGCCCAATGCATGGCGGCCCGGCCTTCCGTGCCATTCACTTCTTCACCAGCGAACAGCCGCGTAATCCAGGCCTTCAGCTCACGGGCATCGGCCAATGAGAACAGCCGTGAAAGCGTGTCGCCATTGAGACGTTGCTTACTCAGATCGAGCAACAACGGCCCTGCCTTGCGATGTAAGCGGGCAAAACGCTGGGGATCATCTACAAACAGATCAGCAAGATGCCGCTGGGCCAGCTCATCCGCATGCGCCTTAAGGTCATTCCATACCATGTGTGTCACCAACAGAATCCGTGTAGAACTACCGGCCTACGCCATAGTAGATAAAGCCGGCCTGGCGAAGATAAGCGGGGTCATAGATATTGCGGCCATCAAGAATAACCGGGCTGCGCATGCCCTGCCTCAAATGATCGAAGTCCGGGCTCCAGTAGGCTTTCCACTCAGTCACCAACATCAGCGCATCGGCATCCTGACTGGCGTCATAAGGCCGCTCACACAGTATCAGGTCTGGACGCTCCCCGTAGCGGTCGCGGAGGGTAGGAAGCGCCTGAGGATCGTGCACCTTGACGATAACCCCCTGCGCCCATAAAGCATTCAGCAAGCGCTCGACCGGTGCGTTGTCGACACGGCCAGTGCCCGGCTTGAAGGCCGCCCCCCAGATCGCCACCACCTTACCCTCCAGGTTACGGTCGTAATGGCCCCAAAGTTTCCGGAACAGCACTTCCTTCTGGCGCTCATTGATTTCTATCACCTGACGAAGCAGCTCCGAGCCCACACCGCTGGTACTCAGTTTCTCCGACAGGTTCAACACGTCTCGTGACAACCCGGGGCCACCGAAGCCACACCCTGCATACAAATACGCTTCTCCGATGCGAGGATCAGACCCCATTCCCTGGCGAACATTTTCGATATCCACCCCCAGGGTCTCCGCCAGGTTGGCCATATCGTTCATATAGCTAACGCGAGTGGCCAACATCCCGGTAATCGCCAACTTGGTGAATTCCGCTTCCCTCGGTCCCATCACTAAAAAGTGATCACTTAAGCGGTTGAAGGGGCGAAATATCTCACGGACCAGTACTTCTGCATCGCGGTCATCGCAACCTAGCAACAAACGAGCGGGTCTCATAAAACTCTGAAGCGCGCCCCCTTCCTGAAGCAGTTCTGGTAGCACTACCACGGGAACCTGAGGACAGAGCAGTTGCAGTTCTTCCGTTGTCCCCACAGGGAAAGGAGACTGGTTAATCACCACCCGCTGTCGCCCTGCCTCCGGAGCACTGACGGTAACCACATGCTCGGCCAACGCCCGCTGATGAGAGTGGACAGCCAGGAATACAGCGCTCACCTCCGGTCTCGGGGGGGCCTTTATATCCCCCACGGATAGACGTCCTTCAGAGATCTGCTCTGCAAATAGCCGATCCAAACCGGGTTCCTGGATATCGAGACGCCCTTTGCCAACGGCGGATTGCCATTCAGCAAGATTCGGCGGACGCAGAGTGATATGGTGTCCGCTGGAGGCCAGGGCCGCTGCCGTCACCAGTGCGCATAGACTGTCGCCGTAGATATCCAGATACATCTAATCCTCTCCGATATCCCGCAACATGGTGCGAAACCCCTCACCCACTTCAGGATGGCGTGCCCCGTAACGAAGCGTGGCTTGTAAATAACCCAACTTATTACCGCAGTCATACGTCTGCCCGATCATGCGGTAGGCTTCCACCGGTTGCTCGTTCATTAAATCAGCAATAGCGTCGGTAAGCTGAATCTCATTTCCTGCCCCTGGCCCGGTGCGTTCAAGCATTTCAAAGATCCGTGCCGGCAGCACGTAGCGCCCCACCACCGACAAGTTGGAGGGGGCCTGATCCGGGTGCGGCTTTTCAACTACACCACTCATTGCAGTGCTATGGCCTGGCTCCGGCGCCTCACCACTCAAGGACACAACGCCATACTGGTCCACCCTCTCACGAGGAACCGCTTCCACCATGATTTGAGAAGCACGGGTCTGGTCGAATCGGCGGATCATACGAGTCAGATCCAAATCGCCATCATTGTCATGATTGTCCACCAACACATCCGGCAGGAGTACCGCGAAAGGGGCATCACCGATCACCTCCTTGGCGCACAGCACCGCATGCCCAAGCCCTAAAGGACGCCCCTGGCGAACGCTGATAACCCTGACGTCCGTTGGTACAATATTGCGCAGCACCTGCAGCAAAGCTTGCTTGTTCTTTTTCTCAAGCTCCGCTTCCAGCTCATAATTAATGTCAAAATAATTCTCGATGGCGGCCTTTGCCGAATGGTTGACCAATACAATCTCACGCACGCCAGCGGCAACGGCTTCGTCCACCACATACTGAATCACCGGCTTGTCAACCACGGTGATCATTTCCTTGGGGATGGACTTGCTAGCCGGCAAGAAACGGGTGCCAAGCCCGGCAACGGGCAATATGGCCTTGCGAATCATCAGGATCTCCAAACGTTATTCAGAACTGGCGAGGTCAACCAAAGGAAGGGCAAAAGAGGTTACGTCAATCACTGCCAAACAGATCACGGGTATAAACTTTATCTTCCACATCGGCCAATTCATCCACCATACGGTTGGTAAGAATGACATCCGATGCCCCTTTAAAGGCCTCCAGGTCACGAATCACTCGCGACCCAAAGAAAGTGTCTTCCTTTAACACGGGCTCGTATACCACTATCTCGACACCTTTGGCCTTAATGCGTTTCATCACACCCTGCATGGCACTGGCTCTGAAGTTGTCGGACCCTGACTTCATGATCAGACGATAGACCCCAACAACCTTGGGGTCTCGGCTCAATACGGATTCCGCAATGAAATCCTTTCGAGTTCTATTAGCGTCAACAATTGCCTGAATGATGTTATTAGGTACATCTTGGTAATTGGCCAGTAGCTGTTTGGTATCCTTTGGCAAACAATAGCCGCCATAACCAAAAGAAGGGTTGTTGTAATGATCGCCAATACGAGGATCCAGTCCGACACCTTCAATGATCTGCTTGGTATCCAAACCGTGTGTTTCAGCGTAACTATCTAGTTCATTGAAGTAAGCAACACGTAGAGCGAGATAAGAATTGGCAAAAAGCTTGATCGCCTCCGCTTCAGTGCTACTAGTTAGGAGTATCGGCACATCCTCTGGGATAGCTCCTTGTTTCAGAAGGCCTGCAAATTCAGCAGCCCGTTCAGACCGTTCACCAACAATGATTCTCGATGGGTAAAGGTTATCATATAAAGCTTTTCCTTCTCTTAGAAACTCCGGAGAGAATATAATGTTTTTTAAACCAAAATCCTCTCTAATCTTCTCTGTATAACCAACCGGGACAGTAGACTTAATAACTATTAGAGCTTTCGGCTTTATTTCAGAAACATCCCTTATTACTGACTCTACGCTAGATGTGTCAAAGAAATTCTCTCTGGGATTGTAATCTGTTGGCGTAGCAATCAAGACAATTTCTGCTTCACCGTATGCCAACTCCTTATCTATCGTCGCCTCAAAGGAAATATCGTCTCTTATCAAAAACCCCCTTATCTCTGCATCATCAATAGGCGAGCGCCTTTCATTCAAAAGAGATACTCGATCAACGTCAATATCTAAGGCCATTACTTTATTATGCTGTGCCAGCAGCATAGCATTAGACAATCCTACATATCCGGTACCAACAACAGTTATATTCATAAAAAAGCCTTCAATGCCTTTTATCTATGAGACGCTAAAATCTTCACCGAAGGATTACGCATTAATCTTTGCAATATCATTACGGCTCTTAAGCATCATTCTGAAACCTATATAATTGTTCACCTGCATCATACGCAGGGCCAGATATTGATAAACGCTTTACGATTCCATCTTGAACCAGCGATCCCGATTCAGGTGCCTCGCGCCACCAAGTCGCATCACACTTATCTGTCCGCCACCTGTCGAGTAATCGAGTGAAGGTATTGATCCACACCGACCAAGATTCGCGACTATGCGCCAGCCGATACCATCGAGGAAAGCTCCATGAGCTCAGGCCCTAGCGCAGCAACCAACTCACTTGAATCACAAACAACTAGCTACCCCACAACGCCCGAGAGCCAAGGCCGTGATCTCGACACGTAACCACACGCTAATCCACCAAATTATTATTCAAACAGCGCATCACTAGGAAGGCATAGACCTAACATACGGACAGCCACTCGGAGAAACATGCCAACCGGACTGCCGCGGCAAATGAGCAGTGTCATCAACCACACTTACGACGATGGTCATACTCGAAGAGGAGGGAGACGGCCACACACGGACCACTACACTTTCAATTGCTACGGCACGACTGAACTTTTCATCCCCATTAGAGCTAACAAATTGGGACCTGGTAAAGTCCAAATGCCCAGGCGACGCCAGACGAACAGCAGTGTCGCCAGGTTTTGTACCACAAGGACGAAGGCCAACGCCAGAGCTGCACCAAAAGCACCGAAAGGAGGAATTAAGACGAAAAAGGCGAGCAGGCCAAGTGCGTTGCAAATTAAAGCGATATTCCTGGCCAGACGTTCATGCCCTGTCATGTTGAGCAGAAAACTAACAGAACCGGTGGAAACGTTCACAGCTTGCGCTATTGCGATGATACGTAATAACCACTCCCCATCTCCGAAGCCTTCACCGAACCAGCCCAAAACCCAGCCGGGAAACAGCAGGCACAATAAAAGCAAAGGCGCCGCAACCACAACACCTAGTAATGCGCCTTGTCGAGCCAATCTACCCAGAGCATCTATTTTCCCCTGACGGTAAAGAGAAGCAAAACGCGGAGGAAAGACGGCATTAAGAACAATAAGGACAAACCCAATCAGTACAGACGTCTGCTGCGATGCCTTAAATAAACCAAGTTCAGCGCTGCTCAGTAACCAGCCGGCAATCATTACACCAAGAACTTGCTGCATAAAGCCAGCAAGATTGATCATAAAAAAAGCACGGGACGTTGCCGTAAACTGCCCTAGAGAAGCCTGAGCCCCCGTCGAGGCCAAAGCCTGATTGGAGCGATCCAACCACCAGGTTTGTCTATGACACCAGCGCCATACCTGATACCCGCCTTGCAAAACCACGAGCCAGGCAGCCACCGCATAAGCATAACCAATAGTAGTCAGACTACTGCCGTCCCCCACTTTCTCCCAAGCCAGAATCAACATCCCGGCCACAAGGGCTACGGAACCGTTTTCCAACAAGCAGGCGGTGGCCGGCTTCCGGATCCCCTTAAAAAAACCTGAGAGCAAGAAGCCAAATGCATGAGCGGGGACCGCTAAGGTAATACCCGCCAAGACACCAGCAAGACCAGTGGCGTCAAAGAGGGTTTCAAACCAAGGCCGTCCGGCCCACAAGATCGTTGCCGCAACTAAACTGATTAACAGGCATCGTATTGCCGCCCAGCGTAGATAGCGTAAAACAAAAGGGGAATCGTGATCCTGGCCCACATAACGCATCAGAGCATGGTCCATTCCAGTCCGGGAGAGCAGTCCAGCCCCCAGCAGAAAACCTTGAGCGAGAGCGTAAACACCAACCCCCGACGGACCATACAAGCGACCGATAACCAGCGCGAGAGCCAAGGCCCCGAGAGCGGCTATAGCCCGAGCAATAAAAGTACGTATCAACGCCTGCCCCATCTCTCCACGGAGACGGTCTGACAAATCAGCCGATAAACGGCGAACACGACTCAACTCATAACTCCATACATAGTAGGCAAAATCACGGTACGTGAACCTCTCCTACACTAGGGCCGCAAACATCGCTGTAGGAATAGTCCTCTTCATCAAAGAAAGGATTGCGATACCGACCTAATTTCTCGGCAACTCACCGTTAAGTCCATGTTTCCGCCATCACCTCCCGCAGCACCTCGCATGTCTTACCGATATGTGCCTGCTCCAGGGTAGGATGCACCAGGAACATTAAGCTGGTCTCCCCCAGCTCTTTCGCCACCGGCAAACGCTCTTTCGGCCCCAAGCCGAGATCCTGGAAGCACTTCTCCAGGTAGACTTCAGAACAGGAGCCTGAGAAACAAGGCACACCACGAGCGACCATTTCGTTCATGATACGATCACGATCCCAGCCCTGGGCCAGTTTCTCCGGCTGCACAAACACGTAGCATTTGTAACCGGCATGCCCTACTTCGGTGGGAATCTCCGGCACACGCAAGGCTGGGATCTCACTAGCGGTTTGCCAGATCGCCCGGGAATGGGTCAGACGTTGGCGAGTCCACTCCGGCATACGCTTCAGCTGAATCCGCCCAATGGCCGCCTGCATTTCCATCATCCGCCAATTGGTGCCCACGCTCTCATGCAGCCAGCGGAAGCCCGGTGGATGGTCACGCTCATACACCGCATCCCAGCTTTTGCCATGATCCTTGAAACTCCACATGCGGGACCAAAGGTCGCGGTCATTCACGGTGACCATGCCGCCCTCTCCGCCCGTGGTCATGATCTTGTCCTGGCAGAAGGACCAGCAACCCACATGGCCCAAGCCACCCACCGGACGCCCTTTCCAAGTAGCGCCATGGGCCTGGGCGCAATCCTCAATAACATAGAAGCCGTGTTCATCAGCCAGGGCCATCATGGCGTCCATATCGCTGGGCCAGCCGGCCAGGTGCACACAGATAACGGCCTTGGTGCGTGGTGTTACCACCTTGGCAACGGTCTCAGCAGTGATGTTCTGAGTGTCCGGATCCACATCGGCAAATACCGGTGTCGCCCCGGCATTGATCACCGTGGTGGCGGAGGCCAGGAAAGTACGTGGCGTCACCACCACTTCATCGCCAGGCCCAATGCCCAGCCCTTGCAGCGCCAGATCCAGCGCCACAGTGCCATTGGCCACAGCAATGGCGTATTCCGTACCGGCAAAGGCAGCGAACTCTTTCTCGAATTCGCGGCATTCTTGCCCGGTCCAGTAGTTCACTTTGTTGGACAGCAGCACGCGTTGTACTGCCTCCGCTTCCTCCTGGGTAAAGGAAGGCCAGGGGGGGAAAGGTCCATTCAACATGATCAGCCCTCAGCGCATGCTCTATATGTGTCTATGAGCATCTTGAAAAAAAATTTCAACCAAAGACGGTTTGCAAGATATAGCGAATATCGCCCCAGAACGTCCAATCACGGATATACTGAAGATTCACTTGAACTTTATCGGGATAGATCACTTCTCGATTGTAACGCTCTGGTTCTGGTTGAGATGCGAGAATCTCTTCCTCATTTCGATATTTCAAAGTGGCCGGCCCGGTAATACCCGGTCTGATTGATAGAACAGCTTGCTCAACGCCAACCAGGGTGTCTGCATATCCCGGCACATCGGGACGCGGGCCCACGAAACTCATTTGCCCAAGCAACACATTCCATAGCTGTGGAAGCTCATCTATTTTGGTTTTTCTGAAAAAGCGGCCTAGCGGTGTGATACGAGGATCGCCTGAGCGAGTAACCGTAGTGGTTGTCATCGTATCTGGACGCATAGTCTTAATCTTAACCACTTTGAACGCTCGCCCGCCTTTGCCGACGCGCTGTTGGACGAAAAAGCCGTTGCTCCGGGTGTCCAAGCAGGCAGCCATGAATGCAATCGCGATAAGCCACCAGACGCACAGCAACCCTAACAAGGCCAGAATAAAATCAAAAATACGTTTAACGAGAGATTGAGAAAGCGAAAGGGATGGAGCATCCACCATAGTATTAGAGGTATCCATGGCGCTTCAACGTCTCCCCCGTTAAGGCTTCGAGCTTCGCAACTTCCTCATCTCCCAACGCTTTTCGGCCCTTACCGAGACTCCCATTAGACACTCGTTTTACTGCAGCCTGAACTTCTTCTAGTGATGCGGTGTAGTTCAAAAAAACAAGGATACGTTGAAGTTCCGGGACCGGATTGGACACGAAATCCTCATAACGAATACGAATGACTCTTTCTGGGGCGATTTCCCCTAAATCCCTGTCTGCTTTATCAACACAGCGTTGCCATTGTAATGCGCAAACTTCATTCAAAGTGTGCTTCTGTAAAATCTCTTCCATGTTATCCAGTTTCGGCCCCCAGAAAGCGAGGCGTTTTTCCTTGGAAAACAGCCGGTAAATACGACTCCAAAAATATCTCAGCCCGTAATACGGCAAATCCGTAACAGGTACAAACCGCACCTTCTCCATGATATACGGAATATCTAACCTCGCAGTCCAACGCTGCTTGGCCGAGCCGGTGGCATCAATGCCATCACGGTAGATATAGATGTACTTCGCGCCAGGCAGGACTCGATCCACAAACGGCACTCTCAGGCAACTGGCACAAGTCTTCTCAACGACGATATCTAAATCCTGGGTCCGGCGAATATCGTCAAAACGAGCCCGAATGTATGCAGACACTCCCGGGGTAGCTCGATCAGGAGGAATTTCATCGGACGGATAACGAACATTACCGTGTCGCCAAATGTAGTTAATTTCATCGCATGGCCAAGTTCCGACTTTATCGAAAGACGTTAAAACATCTCTCAGCATGTTGGTTCCTGATCTCGGAGCACCAACAATAACCACATCAAGCATTATTTCTCCTGGATATAAGACTGGATAATAGCTCATTATAACGGCCAGCAATCAATTTGAAGTCGTGGTTCTGATCAAAGAACTCGCGGCCTTTCTTTCCCATATCCCGTGCAAGCTCAGGGTTCTCTTTCAAATTCAAAATTGCCTCGCCAAGCTGCTCAGGTGTACCTGATCGAATAGTCACTCCACAGCCGGCCATTTGGACCGGATCATAATTAGTAATATAGCTCGCCACTATTGGTTTAGCCGCATACATATACTCAAAAATCTTATTACAGGATATACCATAGAGGTTCGCCTTAACCTCCTTCAACCCAACATAGCACGCATCAAATCGCTCTAACTCTTCGACCACTTTGTCTTTGCTAACCTTCCCCGTGAAGGAAATATTTTCAAGACCATATTGGAAGGCCAAATTTTTTAACTTCCCAAGATCTTCACCACCACCAACAATTCTGAAGTGCACATCTTGGTGATCTTTAAGGACTCTTGCCGCACCAATCAAATTATCTATGCAGTAATAGGAGCTAAGGGCGCCAACATATCCAATCACAAAAGGAGCGTTCTGATCTCTATTTTTTTCTAGCTGAACATTTCGACTAGGCAAAAAGCCATTAGGAATGTAATGAAACCGACTCTCACTCACACCATACCTTTCACCAAAATACTTTCCATCACCAGGCTTAACAGAAACAATAGCATTCGCATTACGCACTGCATAACGTTCCGCGAAAGAAACCAGTCGAATATAGGGGTGACTATCCGACGCCCCACTCAATTCCTGAATTACGAGAGGCCAAAGATCCCGAACCTCATAAATAAAAGGAACCCCAAGGACATTCGCACACCGTCTAGCCGCAAACACCACAAACGGGTGCGGTGAAGACGCAATTACAGCATCATACTTTTCTTTTCTTGCTAACTGCGGCAACAAAAAAAAAGATTTCAAAGAAAACCAAGCCTGATTAATAATTTGAGACATACGCCCCGAATACTTATTCGTTTTCAGCCAGACATACTCTATTCCGTCTATTTCTTCCACTGAGTAAGAAGAGTTAACCTCTGGAAAGTTGAAAAATTTATGAAAATACGAGGATGAGGCTATAGACACATCCACCCCCATCGATTTTAGGGCTGTCCCCAAATAGTACCATCTCATATTAGGGCCATGATAAGGCGAACCGCCTCCATGGGATATAATCAATATCTTCACCAGGCACTCCGATAAGGGTTGCTTCCTATTTTGGATGCAGTGGCAGTAGAGCGCTGTCTTATAATTGACTCAGCAAGAACCATTGAAACAACAAACAGAAATGCTGTTTTCAAATTAGTAACGAACATACTAGGCCAAGCCGCAATTAAGCCAACCATAGTGACAACCATGAAACTCAAGACCAAAAATCTGTCTGCGCCTCTGATATGTGAGTAATTCCTTAACGCCTCATACATCATAAAGAGAATAAACGATATATATACTAAAAAGAAAACAACCCCATAGACCAAAAACATAAAAACATACTCATTATCCATAGCTCCAGCGTATTCGCCAAAATAGCTTTTACCAAAGCCAGACAAAAACCAATATGGTTCCTTAATAGCCATATCAAAGAGATAAGACCATTTTTCAATTCGAGACACATAAGAGTTCGAATCAAGCCCTTCGGTGAAAACCTTTGACAAGTATCCGAACTCCATAACTTTCATAAAAATATATAGAGTGAAAAAAGCAGCTAACGGAGCTTGCCATAGCAGCGAAATAATCTTAATGCGCCCCCTAAACTGAAGGGCGTATGTCAAAAGCACACCGAACAGGAAAACAACAAAAGCCGTTTTCGATTGTGCATAGAAAATAACAACGATGGCAGAAATCAAAGACAGCCATTTAGCGGCCTTCCCCAACTTAGAGTCTTTCTTATAAAAAGAGGCGCTGATAACAAACAACGATGCTATCGCCACAGAAAGTGCATTTTGTGCGGGGCCACTAGATATCCCTGTTGCTCTATTGTCTAAAGCTAAAGAGCGCTCCAAGTGGCCTTCCACGCCATATAATAAGTTTATTGGCGACACCAAGTCTGGGTTCACTATCTGCAAATATGAAACTAATGCACTAACAATCACATATGCAAGGCACGCAGACATTACTGAAACCAAGACATTATTATTTTTGGAGTGCAAATCCATCAAAACCACAAGAGACAAAACAAAAAGACAAAACCACCTAAAAGGCTCCACAAGGTTCTCAATATATACAGAGTCGGCAATAGACCTTAGCAAAGCAGAAACACTAACCAAGAAAAATAAAATCAATATAAACAAAGTTGGCCGATCAATCCTAATGCGACTGGATATAACAATCCGAGGAAGGCATAGGAAAAGCAAGCCGACATAATAAACATAGGCATATTTAGAAGGGAACAAAAAGACCCAGAAGCTAATTGCAATCATAAATCCTTATACATTCCTTATAAGCCTGAATCATAATACTCGTAGTATGACCAATTTCGTAGTTATCTTTCACGAATGCGCGACCAGCTTTCCCCATACAAAACCTGGCATCTTGCTTAGAATCCATCATTTTAATTAATTTTCTTGATAGCGCGTCTGCGTTTTCTGATTCGACAATATAGCCGGTTAGACCATCTGCCACAACTTCAGGCAACCCCCCTACATTACTCACAATAACAGGGACTTCACATGCCGACGCTTCTAATACAGCAACACCAAAGCTTTCACTTCTACTAACTGCAACATACACATCCAGATCATTCAGTGCGGCTGGCACTTGTTCTTGCTCCAGCCTTCCAAGAAATTTGACATCATCTTTCTTCAAACCCAACTCATTACATAGCCTTTTCAACTCTGCGAGCTGACTTCCCCCTCCAGCTATTCTCAGCTCCAGATTCATATGAGGACGCTGACTTTTAGCAAGGGAAAAAGCTTTTATTAATACATCCATTCCATATACAAACTCAAGCTTCTTCACAGTTCCCACAACGAATTGATCTTCCTTCATGTCCTCTTTGCTTTTTTTATATACATCAATATCAACACCAAATGGTGTGATTAATACCTTCTTAGTTGGACAAAGCCGTTTTACCACATGCCCCATATCATGACTTGTTGAGCCAACGGCTGACGCATATCGTAGGTTCCCTTTAACAAGCCATTTCCAAAACCGCCCTCGTCCGGGGACGCGATATACATCACTTCCCCATACAGACAACAAGTAGGGAACATACTTTTTAACAGAAGCCAAACGCGCCAACAAACCATACCCTGAGGCATAGTGCGCATTAATAATATCTGGTTTATGTTTCTTTACTAAAGCACGAAGCTGACCAGCATTGCGGACATAACCTAACCCTCCCCTATGCTTTAATCTAACATACTTAACTGTATCTTCAATTTCTGGCGATCGATCCTCCTTGCTAACTAAGACAACGTCGATTCCCGACCTAGATATTTCATTGACCCATTTAATAGTATGCCCTACTGTGGCATTAGCCAAAAACATCACTTTTTTAGGAAACATCGTATCCATAGCTCTTTAGCAATCTCCCCATTCTTTTTTCAGAGTAAAGCATCTCTTCCTTAGTAATTCTCTTTCTCCATGCATCTTTTCTACCTTCCATAATTTTTCCTGACTCAGCATTTCTGTGATGTTTCGCCCCCATATCACCGTAGTTCATATTGACTCGATTCTCGGGAACAGTTTCTTCTAATTCTAAAAACTCCACCATTACAGACAAGCAAGCATCAGTTTCAGACACGAGATTCTCATATTTTATAGTTATAAAACGATCTTGTCGTTTTGCTTTAAAATTCTCGATCTTCTTATTTGCATCTATCCATCTATCCACTGCATCCTGATAATTATAGTTCAGAGATTCTCTATAAGATAATGCGCTTGCTCTACCATCTCGAATCAGATGTATATACTTAGCATTTGGAAACATCCGATCAATTCGTCCTACATGGAAAGCATTCCACGGAGTTTTATCCCCATACTTAGTGCTTCCTGGCATGTTCTTTTCCATATATTCTTTGTATAGTGCCCTTACTACCGATGCCAAAGACTTAGATTCAGATTCCTTACATCTTTCAATAATATCGCTAAACCTAACCCCCAACTCATCCCATCTTGACTCTTCTTCCACAACCCCTGGAGTCTTTTCGCATTGAAACTTAAACTCCTCAATTATATTGAAACAAAAATCTTCCCACGAACACTTACGCATACGATCATACAATCTTACAATATTCCCCAACCCTGGCAGCTCTGGAGGAATTGCGGTTAGTGTATTTTCGCATATCATTTTTCTTAACAGCGTGTTTCCAGATCTCCCTGCCCCTACAATAAAAAAAGGGGCATCTTCCGAGTCAGAAATACTATATTTATCTCTCCACAACGCCGCACCAGGACTCCTCATCTTATCGATTGATCTGACCATCATTTCCGGAGCCATTCTTCGAAACCTATTAAACTTCATTCTCGCCCACCACACTAGACCTTAACTCAGGCTCAATTAATTCTTCATTAATCCTTATGAGCTTTGCTGGCACACCTGCATATATAGCTCGATCGGGGACATCACTAACCACCACTGAATTTGCACCAATTATGGCATGATCCCCTATTTTCACTCCATGCCTTATGAAAACATTATTTCCTATCCATACATAATCCCCAATTATTATATCTCCGTGCACCCTTAGGTTCTCTTCATTAAAGTCGCTAGCCGTTGGGACTCTAAAGTCATGGGATCTAGCTCGAATACTAACATTGCTCCCAATCGCACAATATCTCCCAATAACGACGCTTGCCTCACCGGAGGCCACCTCTCCCGACCTAATATAAGAGCCTTTGTCTATAGTTATATTTTTCTTATCTAAAACAACTTCACCCAAGGACACACTTCTATGTATATTAAGAATTCTCTTATAGTATTTTGAATACGCTTTTCTCTTAACTCTATCCATTAACTTAAATATATAATACAGCACTTAGCCAACCTCCATATCAATAACCAATAGTCAGCACCGCCTTATAAAAGCCATTATTTAAAATAGTGAAATTTGACCAAGCATTAGTTTTAGATAGGGATTTCAATTTCAGACGTTAGATCTCGCCTCCGGTATTGTTGGGTAAGAGCATTTCGCAATTGCCGCTTCGCGTGAGTACTACCATGCACAATACGGATAATCCTTGGCCTTTTCCGTATGCTGCGAACGAATCGCACCAGCCCTCGCTGGTCGGCATGGGCGGAGTAGCCCCCCAGGTTGTCCACGCCTGCCTGGATGGCGTGGGTTTCTCCGTCCAGGGTTACAGTGCCGCCCTGCCCTTCCCGTTGTATCTGTCGCCCCGGTGTGCCTTTGCCTTGGTAGCCCACGAACAGCACATTATGCCTCGGATCGTGCAGCATCGCCTTCAGGTAGTTGACGATGCGGCCACCGGTGCACATGCCACTGCCGGAGATCACCACGGCGGGGCGGGCGCTGTCCACCAGGTGGCGGACCATTCTCAGGTGGGCGTCGTGGTCGTCCACCGTGAGCAGTTGTTTAAAGCCCAGGGGCTTGCGGCCCTTGGTGATCCGCTTGAGCGCTTCCTGCTCCCAGTAGGGCCTCAGTTCCCGGTAGGCCCTGGTGAAGCGGCTGGCCAGCGGGGAGTCCAGAATCACCGGTAGTTCCTTCCAGGGCAGAGCGTTGTGCACTCTGCTCTTTTGGTTGCGGTGGAGGATGTCCTCCAGTTCGTACAACAGTTCCTGAGTGCGGCCGATGCTGAAGGCCGGGATCAGGACGGTGCCCCGGTCCTGCAGGGCGCGGGCCAGTACCCGTTGCAGCCGCTGCTGGCGTTCCTTCCTGTCTTCGTGGTTGCGATCCCCGTAGGTGCTTTCGATCACCAGGGTGTCGCAGCCGTGGGGCGGTTTGGGTGCCGGCAACATGGGGGCGTGCGGTGCGCCCAGGTCGCCGGAGAACACCACCCGGTGCCGGCCCGGCGGCCCTTTTACGTCGCATTCCACGTAGGCGGAGCCGAGGATGTGCCCTGCTCGTCTCAGCCTTATTCGTATCTGGCCGTGGCCGGCGTCCAGGGCGGTGTGCCATTGGTCGTAGGGCAGCGGCACCAGGCGCCGTTTGATCACCCGCAGGTAGCGGTCGATGTCGTCTGGCCGGCGGCTGAAGCCCAGTTTGAAGGCGTCCTCCAGGACAATGGGCAGCAGCTTCGCCGAGGGTTGGCTGCAGAGGATCGGGCCTTTGAAGCCCGCCGCCAGCAGCCAGGGTATTCGGCCCACGTGGTCTATGTGCACGTGGGTGATTACCAGGGCCTTGATTTGAGCCACCGGGAAGTCGATGGTCAGGTCGTCGGCGTTGGCGCCGCCGGGGCCCTGGTCGCGGCCTTGGAACAGGCCGCAGTCCACCAGCAGGCTGTGCTGGTGGTCCAAACACAGTTCGTGGGCGGATCCGGTGACGCCGTCGACGGCGCCGTGGTGGCGGATTACCGGCCAGCGGGTGCTGGATTGGTGCATTGTGGTTCCCCCCTTCCTTGGTGTTGCCTTTTTTATGTTTTTTTGTCCGTTCTCCCTGTTGGGGAGAACGGATTCGCCAGCAAGCTAGCTCCCACAGCGGCGATGTAGAGAGCGGGTTCGCCAGCAGGCTGGCTCCTACAGCGGCGATGTAGAGAGCGGGGTCGCTGGCAAGCCCGCTCCTACAGCGGCGGTGTAGAGGGCGCTTTATTCCGAGAATTGGGCTTGTTACCGACGATCCAGCCAGTATTGGGGACGGCGTCGGTGGTGAGCAAATGCCAGTATATGCAGCTCACCCTCTCGTTCCCGGTAAATCAGGGAAACAGGAAAACGATGTAGCGGGACCCTTCGAATATCCGGCTGACATTCAATTTGCCAAGCGGTAGGGGTTTCTTCAATCAGGACCAGAGCTGCCTCGACTTCTTCGATCAGGGCGCCACCCAATCCTGGAACCCGGGATTCGTAGTGCCCAACAGATTCCAGGAATTCGGCCTCCGCTGCCGGGTGGAATTCATAGCTCATCGAATCAGTGCTCGGGCCTTCTTCAATACCTCATCTCCGGGCGTGGGTTGGATCACACCCTCGTCCCATTCCGTTGCTCTACGCCGGGCTTCTCTGAGCCAATCGTCTCTCAATTCCTCCTTGGAGGGCGTATCCAGGCTCAAAACAAGCTGCTTGATCAGACGAGTTCGCTCTTCTCTGGAGAGGTGGAGCGCCTCGGTTTCAATGGTCTGAAAGTCCATCTCTCTGCCCTCTGTCTCTTTCATGGCTCCAATTCTGACATGGACACATGGACAGTGCCATCCGGAGCCGGACCAGCGGGTGCTGGGTCAGCGCACCGTCTTCCCCCTTGGTGTTTCTTTTTTGTTTTTTGTCCGTTCTCCCTGTTCGGGAGAACGGATTCGCTGGCAAGCTAGCTCCCACAGCGGCGGTGTAGAGAGCAGGTTCGCCAGCAGGGCTGGGGGAGCAGGCGGCTTAGTTTGCGTTGCAGGTGCTGCCACGGACAGCATACTTACATATTGAACGGTGGTTCAGGCGCGGAGCCCGCTCGCAACGCCTTTAGGGCGGTTTGCAAATGGCCGCCGACGGCGCTGGTCAGATAGTCCAGGAACCCTGCTCTTTTGAGGGTCCGATCCAGGGTATCCTCGGGCAGAAAACGGCTCAGTGTATCCATGAACGCTTGGCTTTGGATACGTCCCGGCAGTTCCTTGATGGCCTGTTCCAGCTTGCCGGGATAATCCTCAAGCCCATAATCATCGATTTTGGCGCGCAGTACGGCTTCGTCCATTTTAGCTTCCCGCTGGGCCAGCCATTGCAAGTCCCAGATGTCCCGGTAGCGGGGGTGCGCCGTTGCCGGATAGGCGATCAGCTTGTCCACGAACACTTCGTCCAGCGTTTCCACGCCGACCAGGGTTTCATCATAGCCATCGGGCAGAAAATCGTAGTTGTGGCGCAGCGGCATGAGTACCCGGGTATGGGCGGGCACATTGACCACCTCCAATTTGATCCGCTGGTGTGGCAGATCCGGCCGCTCCGGAGCGGTACGAATACTGACCTGCCAGCGCCGGACCTGTACGCCCGGCCGGGTATCGTCACCTGACGGCGGCTCTTTGACCCACACCTGGAGCCCATAACGCTCGCCCAGATACTGTTCCAGGCAGACTTTGATGTCCTGAAGTTCCGGATCACCGAACTCCGTGCCGGCGACGAAATCCAAGTCTTCCGAGAACCTGGGGGCACCGTGACAAAGCCGCAGACTGGTCCCTCCCTGAAACGTCAACCGGTCGAGAAGGCCCTGCCGGTCCAAGGCGAACAGGATGTCGTAATGCAACAGCTCCTTTTCCACCACCGGGCGCATGTGGGTCCGGCCCGGCACCGCCATGGCCCGGGTGACCAGCGCCTCGAAATCCTTACTGGCCATCACCGGCCCCCTCCTGTTCCATCAGATGGCAATTGCGGCCTACACGGCGCAAGTCCCGGCGGGCGGCGGCTAGCGTGGCGATGCGCAATGGCCGCCCCGGTACCGGCACCATGCTCTGTAATATCTCGTCGAGCCCTCTCTTGGTATGAGTGAACTCGATGGTGCCGTGACGGGTCCGGTAGGTGCCCTTGCGACCGGTAGTCATCACGGTGAGCCGGTCGATGGGGATCTGCGAAATCACGCCGTATTCGCTCAGGGCGGATTCGAGACTCACGTAGTTGTACTCACCGGGACGCAGCGCCTTGGCGATATGCTCGATGGCGTAGCCGTCCTGGCTGCCGGCGTAGGGGTTCAGATACACCCCTCGAGCGGCGCGCTGTAGCAAGCCACGCTCTACCATGCGCGCCAGCCCCTTTTCCAATGACTTTTCCGATTCATTGGGAAACAGGCGCCGCATGTCGTGGCGGGAGAAGACGTACCGGCCACGTTTGTCCCATTCGCTCAAGGTTTTCTGTAGTTCGTCTCGGGTCATAAGTGCACATTTACACCCCTTTATTGGGGGTTAAGTGTACACCTTTTTATGAATACGGGCATTTTCAATGTTCGCTTGCGAGCGGAGCGCCGCCCGACAATCTTCCCACAGGGGGCCTCGAAGCCGCTGTGGGAAGCGGCCTTGGCCGCGAATACGGCGTTCGGCGTGCCTACTTCGCTGGCAAGCCCGCTCCCACAGCGGCGATGTAGAGGGTCAGCAGGAAATGCTAGAAGTGCTCTTCTATATCCATGCGTTTGTGGGGAATGCCGATGATGTCGATTCCCCACTCATTGATTACATAGAAGATTAAGTGGCTCCCTTGAGGATAACAGTGGTAGCCCTTCTTGATATCCTGTCGATGACGCCCCCGCGCCGGATTTTCCGCAAGCCACACGAAACGTTGCTCCATGTTCCGCATGTATATGTCGCGCTGCGCCCGGCCCCAATTGGCTGCTGTATATCGGGCAATAGCAATGAGGTCATCCCTGGCCCGGAGTGTTACCCGATATCGAGTGCTGTTTGGCATCATCCTGATCCCTGATCAGCTCATCCATGCTGAAGTTGTCAACGTATTCACCACGAGCCGCCTGCTCTTCGCCTTCCAAGAGATGAGCGCGCAAGGTCGCCAATTTTGTCTGGCGCATTTCCAGAGTACGTAACCCGTCCCGGATCACTTCACTGACGGATCCGTACCGACCGCTAGCGACCTCTTCTTTAACAAAGCGCTCCCAATGGGAGCCCAAGGTCAAACTTGTCGTAGCCATGGCTGACTCCTATTCATATTGAGCAGTTATGAATATAGCGCAAATTCGGGTACGCCGTGAAGCTGCTATTCACCCTCTCCGGGCACGCTACCGCCACAGGGTTTACCGTCGGTTCCCTGAGAACGGGTGGGCGGTGTTGGCCCGGTTGCATTGTATGGCCGCCAATCCGGTTGACCATCCCCCATTTGGGGGGCTAATGGCGGCTGACGTCCTTGATGGACAGGGTTAACTGGTGCTGCTTGTGCAGCATGCCCATCAGAACGATCACTCTTTCCTGGCCATCAAAGCGCTGGAATACCGCTTCCAGGTCCTTGAAGGGGCCGTTTTCAATACGCAGGGTATCGCCGGGAGCAAAGGCCTGCTCCTGGTCCTTACTTTCGGTACGGGTTTGCAGTTCTTCCACCACGCGGTCGGGTACCGGTACCGGCTGGTTGCCGAAGGTGACCAGTTTCTGCACTCCACGGGTGGAGCGCACCGTGTGCCAGCCACCAGCGCGATCGAGACGGATAAATAAATAGCCGGGGAATAACGGTTCCTCGCGCTGGATACGGCGTCCGGCGCGCAGGCGTTCCACGGAGAGTTCCGGGAGAAAGCAGGTGAAACCCTGGTTTTCCAGGTTTTCCCGGGCCCGGTAGTTCTGGTTGGCGCGGCACTGCACCACGTACCAGGCATCCTGGCCGGCGGCGGTGTTCGTCACGGATGAGCTGGGGTCCAACATAGGTTACCCGAAGCCTCTACAAGCGGGCCGGCATGGGGTGCCGAACTGTGGCTGTCGCGGGGCGTCCCAAGTTGCTTGCCTCCTCATGCCGATCGCATCCTTACGTCCTGGCTGTTTACCAACTACTCGGCCTGGTCCGCGATCATTCCAATCGCGCCAGCCGCTCCGCACTGTACTGGGATCCCCCTGACCTGAACATTGAGCGGATACCGGTTTGTGAAGTTTTTACACCCCTGTAACACTTCATCGGTTTCTATTATTTGCATTCACCGCCCGGGCACGATACTACCGATACCCAGGTGCCTTCACAATATTGTCAGTTGGCGATTCTGGTAGTCTTTTGTGACCCTTTCCTGACAGTGCCGATTTCCGTAAAAGTGTTGCCGCTTCAAGGGGTTGGGCTGGACGATGGTGCTCTTTTTTTCTAATCCTAAAGGATTAAGGAAAAATGTTTGGCAATGCTTTTTTATTATCCTGGCATTTTTTGATGCGAAGGGGGCACGGCATACATTCGCTAGCAAGCTCGCTCCCACAGCGGCTTCGTGGATTGCTGTGGGAGCCAGCCTGCTGGCGAAGGTTTAAGCAAAGAACCAATAGATATTGAACCCCCCGGCCAAAGCCCTACCATAGCGGGCTGCCAGCCGGCATTTACCATCAATGGAGGATTCAATGAGCGACAGCCCTTATCAGAAGCGTGAGCACGACGCCAAGGCCGAAGTGATCTGGCATCAGTCCCACCTGACCAAGGCCGACCGGGCCAAGGCCAAGGGCCAGACTCCCAAGTGCATCTGGCTGACCGGTCTGTCCGGTTCCGGCAAATCCACTCTGGCCAACGCTCTGGAAGTGGCTTTGACTCAGCAAGGCAAGCACACCTATCTGCTGGACGGGGACAACGTGCGCCACGGCCTGAACAAGAACCTGGGCATGAGCGACGAGGACCGCACCGAGAACATCCGCCGTGTCTCCGAAGTGGCGAAGCTGATGGTGGACGCCGGCCTGGTGGTGGTGACCGCGTTCATCAGCCCGTTCCGCGCCGACCGCGATGCCGCCCGCGAGCTGTTCGAGGATGGCGAGTTCGTGGAAGTGTTCGTGGATGCGCCGCTGGAAGAATGCGAGAAGCGTGATCCCAAAGGGCTCTACCAGAAAGCGCGCCAGGGCATCATCAAGGAATTCACCGGCATCGACAGCCCCTATGAGGCGCCGGAGAAGCCGGAGGTGGTGATCAACACCGCGGAGAATGATATTGAGACCTGCGTGAAGCAGTTGATTGAAGGGATTGGGGTTTAAGACATTCGCTTGCAAGCAAGCTTCCCACAGCGGCTTCGTAGTCATGCTTGTTGTGTGAGACAAACTACGAAGCCGCTGTGGGAGCGGGCTTGCCAGCGAATGTTTTTCTCAGAACGGCCAGACCAGCGGGATCAGCGTGATGGATACCGCCCCCGCCAGCAGGCTCATGGGCACGCCGATGCGCAGGTAGTCGGTGAAGCGGTAACCGCCCGGCCCCATGACCATGAGATTGGTCTGATAACCCAGCGGCGTCATGAAGCTGGCCGAGGCGGCGAACATGACCGCGACGATGAAGGGCGTCGGGCTCACGCCCAACTGCTCCGCCACTCCCAACGCCAGCGGAAACACCAGCACCGCGGCGGCGTTATTGGTGATCAGCTCGGTGAACAGCGCCGTGATCACATAGATCAGCACCAGCGCCATCCACGGCGAGGTGATGTGGGCACGGAACAGGCTGTCCACGATCCAGCCCGCCGCCCCGCTCTCTTCCAGCGCCGTCCCCAAAGCAAAGGACGCGCCGATCACCACCAGCACCGGCAGGTTCACGCTCACATTCATACGGGCGCGGTTGACGGTGACACAGCGGGTCACCAGCAGCAGCCCGGCGGCCAGGAACGCCGCTTCCAGTACCGAGAACCAGCCCAGCACGTTCATCAGGATCATCAGCCCGAGGATGCCGGTGGCCAGCGGCGCCTTGCGGAAATCCGGCGGGGTGGAATCCCGCAGCGGGCTCACCAGCATGAAGTCGCGGCGGTAGCGGTACTGTTCGATAAAGCTCTCGCCGGTGTCCAGCAGCAGCGTATCCCCCACCTTGAGCACCATTTCCCCCACCTTGCCGGGCAGGCGCAGACCATGGCGGCTGATGCTGAGAATGGCGGCTTGGTAACGGGTGCGGAAAGCCGCTTCCTTGACGGTCTGGTTGACGCCGGGGAATTCCGGCCCGATTACTACCTCCACCAGACAGCGCTGATGGGTGTTGAGGTTCAGTTTGTGCACGGCGCCGTGGGCCGGCACCAGGCCATTGATCCGTTGTAACTCCCGGGCGGTCTCCGGGGCACCGATAAAGGCCAACTGATCGCCGGTCTGCAGCTGCATGTCCGGGCCCACCGCGGTATAGAGATGGCCATCGCGCTGGATCTCGGTGAGATAACCGTGAGTGAGATTGCGCAGGCCGGCTTCCTGGATGGTCTTGTTATGCAGCGGGCTGCCCTCGGGGATGCGCATTTCCACATGGTATTCGCGGGCGTGCTCCAGCTGCTCCACCAGCCCTTCCCGGCTGGGCAACAGACGCCGCCCGAACAACAGTAGAAACACGGATCCGATTACCAGCAGCGGCAAGCCCACCCAGGTGAGGTCGAAAATGTGGAACCCGGGCAGTCCTTTTTGCTGCACCAGGCCGTCCACCACCAGGTTGGTGCTGGTGCCGATCAGGGTGCAGGTGCCACCAAGGATGGCGGCGTAGCTGAGCGGCATCAGCAGTTTGGAGGCGGACAAACGCAGACGCTGGGCCCATTCCTGCACCGCCGGGATCATCATCGCCACCACGGTGGTGTTGTTGAGGAAGGCGCTGAGCAAGGCAGTGGGAGCAATCAGACGGAGTTGGCTGCCAAAGGCGGTTTTGGGCTGGCCGAGCAGCTTGTGGGCCACCCAATAGATGGCGCCGGTATCCCGCAGCGCGGCGGCCACGATGTACAGCACGCCGACGGTCATCAACCCCTGGTTGGCGAACCCGGCCAGGGCCTGTTGCGGGGTGATGATGCCGGAGACCAGGACAATCACCATGGCCCCCATCATGGTCACTTCCGCCGGTACCCGGTTACTGGCCAGGGCGACCAGCACGCCCAGAACAATCAGCAGTGTGAACAGGATTTCCGGAGTCATAGGTCAGAGAGCGCCCGTGGTCAGGTAGCGGATTACCTTAAAGCCATCCATGGTACTGGCTCGCATATTCCATTCAATGATTGATTGGCTATGGGGATATAGCGTTTGGGTTTATGTGTGGATTTACTGTGGGAGCTAGCTTGCTAGCGAATTGCTCTTACGTATGAATAAAAACATTCGCTAGCAAGCTAGCTCCCACAGAGAGAAGCTCAGCTCTTATCGCTACTGTACTTGTAGTAGCTGTAATAACCGTATTCGTTGGAGGCGCGGCGTTCGATGCAGTTGAGGATGGCGCCTTTGATGGTGACCTTGTTCTGTTCGAAGCGGTTGATGGTGACGTCAATTTCCTTCACCGAGTTTTGGCCGTAGCGGGCCACGATCAGGCTGGTGCCGGCCAGTTGGCCGACAATGGCGGCGTCGGTCACCGCCAGGATCGGCGGCGTGTCCACCAGCACCAGATCGAATTGCTCGGAGAGTTTGTCCATCAGCTCGCCGAAGCGCTTGTGCATCAGCAGCTCCGCCGGGTTCGGTGGAATCTGGCCACGGGAAATGAAGGACAGGTTTTCTTCCTTGGTTTGCACCAGCACCTGATCCAGATCCGCCTGGCCGGACAGGAACGACGACAGCCCGGTCTGGCCATCGTTTTCAAAGTAGCGGTGCAGGTGGCCCTTGCGCATATCCGCGTCCACCACCACCACACGCTGTCCTACCTGGGCCAGCACCGCCGCCAGGTTGGCGGTGACGAAGGATTTACCCACCCCCGGGCTGGGGCCGGAGATCATCAGTACTTTATTGTCCGCTTCCATCATGGCGAAATGCAGGCTGGTGCGCAGGCTGCGCAGCGCCTCGATGGCCAAGTCGCCCGGATCTTTTTCCGCCAGCAGGGAAATAGGCTCGTGCTTACCGCGTTTGCGACGGCGCAATGCCGCCATCACCCGGTCCAGTTTTTGCTGGCTTTCGGACAGCGGCACCGCCGCATAAACCGAAATGCCCTGCTCTTCCAACTGATCCGGAGTTTCCACGCCGCGATTGAAAGCGGCACGCACCAGCACATGGCCCACTGACATCATCAACCCCAATAGCCCGGCCAGTGCAGCGATCAGGCCTTTTTGCGGTTTCACCGGCTCCGGTTGCACCAGTGCACTATCAATAACACGCACGTTACCCACGGTGCTGGCACGCATGATGCGCAGTTCCTGCACCTTGTTCAGCAAGGCAACGTAAATCTCCTGGTTCACCTCCACGTCACGCATCAGCCGCAGGATTTCCTGCTGGGTTTCCGGCAATTCATTGATCTGCTTGTTGATCTCCGCTTTCTCGCCTTCCAAGGAACGGCGCTGTTGCAGCAGGGTGCGATAAGCCGGGTGCTCACGGGTAAAACGGGCGGAGACTTCGCTTTCCTTGATTTTCAATTCATTGAGCTTGGCTTCGATGGAAACCAGCCGTTCCAATACCGATTGGGTTTCCAGGCTCAGGTCCACGGACTCGCTCTTGAGCCGGTAGGCGTTAAGTTTTTCTTCCGCATTGGTTAGCGTGCTTTTGATTTCCGGCAGTTGCTGATCCAGGAACTCCAGGCTCTTTTCCGCTTCCTCGGCGGTACGCTGAATGTTCTGCAGTACATAGTTATCGGCGATGGCGTTGAGCACGGCACGGATACGTCCCTGATTTGGGCCGGTATAACTCATATTGATGATGCCGGTCTGTTTGCCCACCTCGCTGACAGCAAGGTTGGCGCGAATACCATTGACCACGGTCAGTATCGAATACTTGGTCAGGATGAGATCTTCTCCACCGGGCTGCCATTCACCTAACTCCAGATGGATGCCGCCATCTTCGCTGCGCAGAGGTTGATCCGCCGGGCCTTTGGCCACCAGTTCCCCGTCGTAATAGAGCGCCGGCTGGCCGTCCTCGGATTGCAAGGTAAAGGGCTCATCCAGCAAACCGTCCGGCACATTGAAATGATTCACGGTGACGTAAGTTTCGCTATCCCGGAAACCGGCGAACAGCGGCACCGGAGCGCCTTCCGGGGTCGGCTCCGGAGCCCTGAAACCACCGATCAGTGGCAGCCGGTCTGGCGCCAGGCCGATGTCCATGTGCAACTGATCCACTACCTGGCCAAGCACCATGCGGGAACGGATCAACTGGATCTCGGCCTCGGCAGAAGATTCCTGGCTCAACAGCTCGTTCAAATCGCCGATGCCCGCCATGCTGCCGGTTTTCGGTTCCACCTGTAGCAAACCATCCGCTTTGTAAATGGGGGTGGCGACAAAGCCGTAGGCCAGCCCCAGCAACAGCGCCAGCACCGTGGTGCCGATAACCAGCCAGCGGGCGTCCATCAGCAGCCCCCACAGGCGGCGCAGGTCGATTTCGTCGTTGATCACGTTGAGGCGGCCGGAGTTGTCGGTTTGCGGGCTGCTCATAGGGAGAGATCGTTCCTTTTGATCAAAGTTTGCCGGCCCAGGCCTCGGTGGCCTGCCGCAGCATGGGGTAGATGCGTTCGAACACTTCCCGCCCACGGCGGAAAGGGTCGGGAATATCGTGGCCGCCATTCCAGTGGCTCAACAGGAAGGTCTTGCCACTGGCTTCGGGAAACTCACTGATAATGCGGTCTCGTTGGCGGGTTTCCATCACCAGGATCAGGTCGGCATCGCGACACAGGGCGGAGGTGAGCTTGCGGCCGCTATGGTCGCCACAATCGAGGCCGTTGGCCCGGGCCACGTCCCGGGCCATCTGGTCCATATCGTGCCCTTCGAGGCCCACCAGACCAGCGGAACTCACCGCCTTCTCCGGCTTTAGCTCACGCAGTAGCGCCGCCACCGTAGGGCTTCGACAGATATTGCCATCGCACACCACAAGGATATGGTCAAACATCAGTTGTCATTGTCCCACAACCGATCCTGTGACAAAGCACCATAGTAAATGACTTGAGCTGTCGGCAGGATATTCCGGATCACGCGATTCCAGCGAGCCACCGGCGCCGCAGTGATATAGACGATATCACGGGATTGCAGATGAAATGCGTCCGCCATCACCAGCGCGGTGGCGTCCTTGGCATTCAATTGGTAGACATCGATCAGGTGTTCGGAGCCCGGTTGCGCCCGGCGCACCACGAACACGCCAGAAGCATCCGCGGTATCTTGATTGAAGCCTCCCACCGTGGACAGTGCTTCCGCCAGTGTCAGTCCGTTACGGGTCATCGGCACCGGCTGAGCTTCCTTCACTTCACCCAACACAAAGACTTTGTTGTCTTCATTGCGGGCCACATGCACCACGTCGCCGGGGCGCATCAGCACGTTATGGGCCGGATTGCCTTGCTGATAAACCGCTCTCAGGCTCAAACGATAGTCCGTGCCATCACGGCTCAGATCCACATCGGTCCAGTCCGCGTTTTCGCCCAGGCCGCCGGCGGCGTTCACCGCGTCCAGCAAACGCATGGGCACGTTGGTGATGGGGTAGGCCCCCGGCTGTTTGACCTCACCGGTGACGTAAACCTTCTGGCTGCGGAACGCCGCCACGGTAACGTCTACTTGCGGGTCTTCGATGTACTGAGAAATACGGCTCGCGATCAAATCACGGATCTCGGTGACCTTCAGACCATTGACGTCGATTTTCCCCACATAGGGGTAAAAGATGGTGCCGTCGTTGTGCACCCAGTTACCGGACTCAGAGGGGCTGCGCATGGAGCCGGCGGGAATGGTCAGTTCCGGATGGTCCCAAACGGTGATTTGCAGTACGTCACCGGGGCCCACCCGGTAATCGTAATCTTCCGGTTCGTCCAGCAACGCTTCGGGGGGCATCAAGGGCCCTTCCTGCTCGGTCTGCCGCAGAATGGCGGTGCTGATCTCGTGTATTTCCACCACATCGGGCAGCGCCTCGGCTTCCACGCCGTCGTCTTCGCTGAACCAGCCCGGCGCGTTGGAGATGTGCGCGCCCGGAGCGAAGGCACAACCGCCCAACGCACCCAACAGGGCGGCGATCAGCAGGGACTTGGTAGTTGTCGTCATAGTCACCGGAAAATCCTGTTACCAGTCAAAGGTACGGCGCCATTGCGCCATGGCGGTCAAACGTTCGCTCTCGCCAGCGAAGGTTTCCACCGGATCGTCGGTGGCGGCCAACGCCCAGGTGAGCCGGCCACCGAGAAAATCGTGTTCCAGACGCAGCTCACCGAGGATCACATCCTGCTCATCCACGGCCTGGAGGATTTCGGCGCCGTCCGGGTGCACCTGCGCCCGTTTGCCGCCGTCCACATTGAGGGTGGCGCTGCTGAGGGCCGCGGTGAATACCACACCGCTGCGGAAAAACTGCTGTACCCCCAGGGTCGCCACCTTGGCGTCGCTTTCCCAGGTGCTGGCCAGGTTGCGTCCATAATATCGGAAGCCGCTGGTATATCTTGAATGTTCGTACATCACGCCTTCACGGGCGTTGCCGAACAGATCGCCGGCAACGGTGTTGGCGCCCTCGATAAAGAAACGCTGACTGCCCTTGCCCATATGGGTGAGGAAGTCGAAGCCGAACTGGGTGGCGTACTTGGACGGCATATAGCCGGCCTCGTCCTCACCCATGGCCTGGCCATAGAAACTGGTGGGCACACCGAACAACGGGAAGTTTGCACGGAAATCAAAACCGGCAACCTGGTTACTGGGGTCCTCGCCTTCGTCGAAGCCGGAGGTCTGGCCGTTGTCCTTGCCGATGATGGCGTCGCCCAGAGAACTCCAACTCTCGGAGAAGCCATCCCCACCCCATTGGAACAGCCGGGTAAAGCCGATTTGCAGGAAAGAGGCCGGGCGTAGTGTCAAGCGGCCACCTAACAGCTTGGTATCGGGAACGGTGCGATCCTGCTCCAGTTGCCCGCCGAACATCTGCAGATCCCAGGGGCCGATCCAGTTGAGCCAGCGGGACTGGGGTGCATAGGGGGTTTGGCGGCTGACCCAGAAACCGGCCACGGGCCGGGCATTGGACGACCAGGCCAGGGAACTGTGCCAGCCCGGACCCCACCAGCGGTCGATGGCGCCGACGCCCAGTTGCCAGTTGCCGAAACGGCCGGCCACGTAGCTGCCGTCGGCGCGCACTTCGCGCTCATCACGGTCGTTGTCGATGTATTGGGCTTCGATGTTGGCGGCCCAGCGCCGGCCGGTGTAGCTGACGGCCATGCGGGCATCGGCTTCGCCCATGGGTTGGGAGCCGAAATGGGAGAACAGCGGTTCCTGGTTGGCGCCGCCCAGTGTGAGGGTGGCGGTGCGGGTCTGGCCCTTGGCCTGATCCATGGCCGCGCGCAGGTAGGCGGCGTGATCGGAACTGCGGCATTCTTCCGGCATGCCGGACATGCCCACGGCAATCGCCGACCAGTTCAGCGGCCAGGTCAGGGTCAGCCCCTTGAAGCAGCCCATGGCGGACAGCGCTTCCACGTGGTGCCTGGCGCGCAGGTCACCGGTTTCCACCCAGGGCGCGGCTTGCACCCCGGACACCCATCCGACCAGCGCGACGGCGGCGCTGCCTTTTAACCACTTAGCCCAATCAACCACTGGGGATCCTTTTCCAACCCGTTTTGACACTCCTTCCGGAGCGGGATTATGACCCGGCCGTTACGTCGTGAATACGGCGGCAGGCGGCATTTTACATCGACTTTACCACCGGATGGCTACTCCAAAGGCGATTCCCCGATCCGGCCCGGCCCGAGGCCCTGATCATTTCGCCATCGCGAGCCTCGGCGCGCTGTGTTCTGTTCGACAGAAATCACGGTTGGTAAGGTGCCCTGCTCCCCGGACCACGGAGCAACAGGGTCAGGACTCACTGTTACCGGTTTATGACCACCCCCGGGGCCCGGCAAGCCAGGACGGTACCGGCGAGCGGGCCGCAGCGCACGGGGCCGGGGCGGCCCCGGATCCGGAATTGTTACAGAGCATTAAGCGGACTGTTGCTTCATGGCGACCAGGCGGGCTTCTTCCAGGGCGGCGGTGCGGTGACGGGTGGCTTCCCGGTATTCCGGGTCCGCCAGCATATCGGCGAAGGCCTGGATCGAGGGGTAGCGTACCAGCAGCACCTCATCCCAGTGCTCATCCGGCGGCGCGATCACCCCGGCCAGGGCGTCCCCGGACCAGATCAGTTTGCCGCCCACGCCTTCGACTTTGCGGAACGCCACTTCGGAATAGCGGCGGTAGGCTTCGCGGCCATCGTAGTCGGCGTCACCGGTTTTCCGGTAGTGGGCCACGGCGCGAAAACGCAGCAGATTGAGCATGACGATGGGGGTATCGGCGGGAATGCCGGCGAGGATCTCCGGCAGGCGGTCTTTGTCCGGATCGACAATGGACATGAGTCTCTCCTTTTATTATCGGAATGGGGCTTTCGAGAGTGCCTGGAGTGGGATGGTTAGCCCATGGTGAAAGGCGTCACGTGTTTGGCTTGGGGCTTCCCTGACTCTGTAGGAGCCAGCCTGCTGGCGAATCCCGGTCTGTGGGAGCCAGCCTGCTGGCGAATTCCGCCCCTGGCGTGGCCCATTCGCTTGCAAGCAAGCTTCCCACAGCGGCTTCGTAGCACGGTCTGTAGGAGCTAGCCTGCTGGCGAATTCCAGCCTCCGACGTTGCTCCATTCGCTTGCAGGCAAGCTCCCACAGCGGCTTCGTGGCATGGTCTGTGGGAGCTAGCCTGCTGGCGAAGATTCTATCTCCCTACAACTTCTCGATGGCAAACCCATGCGCCGCGCAGAACGCCCGCAGATCCGCCAGGGCCAGGTCCGGCAGGCTGAGGCGGGCGGTCACGCCCTCGCCGTACAGGATCTCCATCAGCTCGGCTTCATGCTGGCCGCACCAGTGGCGCAAGGGTTGCTCGCCGGCGAAGTCCAGGCTCACGGTGACCTCGCTGGTGGGCTCCTGCTCGATCACTTCCATGGCCGCCAGCACCGCTTCCGCCGCGGCGGAATAGGCCCGCACCAGGCCGCCGGCGCCCAGCTTGACGCCACCGAAGTAGCGGATCACCACCACCATGGCGTCGCCCACGCCTTTGTGCTGCAGCACGTTGAGAATTGGCCGTCCGGCGGTGCCGGAGGGCTCGCCGTCGTCGTTGGCGGCGCCCTGGGCGGAGGACGGCGGCCCGATCAGCCAGGCATAGCAGTGATGGGTGGCGTCCGGGTAACGCTCACGGGCTTCCGCCAGCACCGCCTGTGCCGCCGCCCGGTTGGTGACCGGTCGCAGCCAGGCGATGAAGCGGCTTTTGTTGATTTCAATCTCCCGATCCACCGCCGCGGCGGGGACCGGATAAGGAGGGGGGGCCGGTTCCGTCATGGCGGCATTGTACGGGGTCCCGGCCTTTGTGTCCGGCCTCTTCCCTGTTACCCCAGGGTTGTGAACAGCCTGCTTCGCCTGTTCGCTGCCAAGGCAGCTTCCCACAGCGGCTCCGTAGCCTCCGCTGTGGGAAGCTGCCTTGGCAGCGAATTCATGTCGCCATACAATCGGGCGAACGCAGCGGCGCCAGGCCTTACACCTTCAACGCCACCGCGCCGCTGGTGAGGCGATCCTCCATATCCTGGTGCGCCTGGCCGATCTGTTCGAACGGGTACACGCGTGGCGGCTCCGGTGTCAGCACGCCGCTTTTCAGGGCCTCGAAGAAGGCGGCGGCGGTGGCGTCCCGCTCTTTCGGGTCACGGGTGTAGTGGCCCCGCATGGGCCGCACCACGGTGTTGGAACCGCGCGCCAGCAGCGAGACCGGCATCGGTTCCACCGGGCCGGAGGACTGGCCAAAGTTCACCAAATGTCCCAGCGGTGCCAGGCAGTCCAAGGACTTGTAAAAGGTGTCCTTGCCGACGGAATCGTAGGCCACCGCCACGCCCTCGCCTTGGGTGATCTCCCGGACCCGCTCGACGATGTCTTCCTGGCGATAGAGGATCACGTGGTCACAGCCCCGGGCGCGTACCAGCTCCGCTTTCTCCTCACTGCCGACGGTGCCGATCACCGTGGCGCCCATATGGTGTGCCCATTGCACCAGCAATTGCCCGACACCTCCGGCGGCGGATTGCACCAGGATGGTCTGGCCGGCCTGTAGCGGGAACACCTGATGCAGCAGGACGTGGGCGGTGGAGCCGCGCACCATCATCGAGGCGGCGCTGATCTCATCCACCCCATCGGGAATCTTCACCAGGGTATCGGCGCTGATTAGCCGTTCGTCCGCGTAGGCGCCGTAGTTGCCGGAGACGTACACCACTCGTTCGCCTACCGCGAAGCCTCCCACGCCCTCGCCCACCGCGGTGATCTCACCGGCGGCTTCCAGGCCGGGGATGCCGGGTAGCGGCAAGGTTTGATACAGACCGGAGCGCACATAGATGTCGTGGAAATTGACGCCGATGGCGGTCTGTTTGATCCGCACTTCCCCGGGACCGGGGTCGCCCACGTCCACCTCTTCCACCCGCAACACTTCCGGGCCACCGGTTTCACGCATTACCAAGGCTTTCGCCATTGTTGTTCTCCCGAGTTCGAAAAGGGTTTAACGGTACCCGGGCTATTCGCTTGCAAGCAAGCTTCCCACAGCAGCCCTGTAGAAAAGCTGTGGGAGACCAGCTTGTTGGCGAATCCCCGACCTCCGGCGTTAGCGCATTCGCTTGCAAGCAAGTCTCCCACAGCGGCTTCGTAGCATACTCTGTGGGAACCAGCCTGCTGGCGAATGTCTTCATATCCAAACCGCATCCCAGAGCGAATAATCGCGCACGGAGCGGACCAGACCTGCTCGTAGAGGATTTGCGATGATGTATCTGGCCGCGGCGACGACATCGTCGTCCTTTCGGAGTGCCCGATCATGGAAGCCCCTTTGCCAAAGGGGCTCTTTTGTCCCCTCCTCAAGGCGCCAATATCTCGTTGCTACTGACTTCGCCTTCTGTACCGTTCCGGACAGGCCGGCATCACGTCGCAATTGCAGCAACCAGTGCAGATGGTCCGGCATCACCACGAAGCACAGGGTATCGGCATAATCCGAAACAGCCCGCAATGCTCTTACCGCACAGCGCCCCTGGCCGAGCTGCGCAAAATTAGCGTGTCGGTGATGGCACGTTATTGAAACATGATAAATCCGCCCGGCTTCGCTATGGCGGCCTGCCCTTAGGCGATGTGACTGTGCCTTCCCTGGCATGTCGGTGTTCCGGTTCTTGATGGGACTCTGAACTTAGCAGGGTGAGCGTCGGGATACGGATACCGGTCGTCGTGGAAAAAACGCCATTGGACGGATAGCAACCCCGTTCGCTTGCAGGCAAGCTCCCACAGCGGCCCTGTAGAAAGATTGTGGGAGACCAGCCGGGCGGCGCTCCGCTTGCTGGCGAATCTCCCACAGCGGCTTCGTAGCACAAATTGTGGGAGCCAGCCTGCTGGCGAATGGTATCGCCCCCTACCCCCGCCACTTCCCTGGTGTTACGCCGAACCTGTCGCGGAAGGCGGCGATGAAGGCGCTGACGTTGTCGTAACCGAGTTCCAGGGCGACGGTGGTCACCGGGGTGTCGTTGGCCAGCCGCTCCAAGGCGCGCAGCAGCCGCGCCCGTTGCCGCCATCGCTGGAAGCTGAGGCCGGTTTCCTGGGGAAAGCGCCGTGACAGGGTGCGCGCCGAGAGCCCGGCCCAACACGCCCATTCGCTTTGGTCGCGCCGGTCCGCCGGATCATCCAGCAGGGCGCGGGCCACTTTCAGCAGGCGTGGATCGGTGGGCATGGGCAACCCCAACGGCGCTTCCGGCAGCTCGCGAATCTCGGCGGCGATGACCGCCGCCAGCGGATCGCGCCGACGCTCCCAGCTCTCCTGGTCCCAGCTGGCGGCACGTTTCACCGCTTCCATCAACAGCCCGGAAACCCGCACCGTGCATGGCTCCTCCGGCAGCCCCGCGCACAGATCCTCACGCATCAGTAGCGCCCAGCCATCGAACCGGCCATGGGGGTCGATACCGTGCTCGCAGCGCGGTGGAATCCAGATCGCGTGAACCGCCGGCACCGCCCACAGGGTGGCGCCGGTCCGTACGGTCAACAGCCCTTCGATGGCACCGCACAACTGGCCTTCGTCATGACTGTGCACGCCAGCCATGCGCGCCTCGCGTTCGGCGTCCCGTTTGCTCCAGACACGAGCCACCAGAGGCCCGGGAAAGGCGGGGAAGGAGCCGCTGCCAGAAGTTAAAGCCATGATGGCGAGTTTCCGTTATTGAATGACCTCCATACCGTATTTCAGTCATCCGCTTCGCGCTAGTCTGTTTTCACCCCCTTGTTCCCGCCCTTCCATTGAAAGGACCTAACCATGCGAGCCAATGACATACTGCCCGACGAGCAAAGCACCCTGAATCTCGACGGCGTCACCATCCGCAAGGGGTCGGTGGGCGCGTTTCTGGTCAATGCCCGCCTGTGGCTGGACCCGGCCACGCCGGAGCCGCAACGGCGGGAAGCGGAACGGGATCTGGCGGAATTGCTGCCGGCGCTGGATGCGCTGGGACTGTTCGATATCCTGCAGGTGCGCCAACCCAGCCTGCGCCAGTGGCTGGATGATCAACGGGAGGGGCGATGATGACGCTGGACGACTTCGAGATTCACGACATCAGCGCCTTTCCGGTGGTGCGTTTCTTCCCCGAGTCCCTGCCGGAGGGTTACGCGCTGCGCTGGGAGAAAGAGATGGATGCTCTGATTACCCAACCGGAACCGTTCGTGGTGCTGCTGGGTAACGCCGAGGTGGCGGAAGAGACTCATGAGGACCGCAAGCGGCGCACGCTGTGGCTCAAGCGCAACCGGGACGCGCTGGCCCGTGCCTGCAAGGGCATGGTCGGAGTGCAGCCGAACGCCACCAAACGGCTGGTGATGCAAACCCAGAGCGCGGCCCTGGCCGGGCTGTTCAATGTGCCGCTGCGGGTAGTGGCCAGCGTGGAGGAGGCGGAACGGCTGGGGCGGGTGTTTTTGTCGGAGTAAGGGGCACTGCTCGAATCGCCTTTTCGACGTTGGGACATTCGCTTGCGAGCAAGTCTCC
>NZ_ARXS01000017.1 GCF_025532145.1 Alloalcanivorax balearicus MACL04
AAGGTGTCTACTTTTTTGGGGCCGGTCCATCCGCGCAACTATTCACTGTTAACTGTTCACTATTAACTGCTTTCAATGGTTTTCTTCATTTCCCGCACCGCTTCGTGCAGGCCGCTGATCACCGCTCGGGCGATGATGGCGTGGCCGATATTGAGCTCGTTGATGCCGGGGATGGCGGCGATGTCGCGGGTGTTGTGGTAGTGCAGGCCGTGGCCGGCGTTGACGATCAGGCCTGCCTTGAGGCCCAGCGCCACGCCTTCACGCACGCGCTCCAGTTCCGCCAGCCGCGCGGCTTCATTGGTGGCGTCGGCGTAATGGCCGGTATGGATCTCGATGGCCGGAGCGCCGCAGCGATGAGCTGCTTCAATCTGCGCCGGGTCGGCGTCGATGAACAGGGATACTTCGATCCCCGCTTCCGCCAGGCGATCACAGCAGGCTTTGATCCAGGCTTCGTTGCCGACCACATCGAGGCCGCCTTCGGTGGTCAACTCCTCCCGTTTCTCCGGCACCAGACAGCAGTGGGCCGGGCCGATATGGCGGGCAATGTTGACCATCTCCTCGGTGGCCGCCATCTCCAGATTCATGCGCGTCTGCAGGGTCTGCGCCAACAGTTCCACGTCACGATCCTGGATATGCCGCCGGTCCTCGCGCAAATGCACCGTGATCCCATCGGCGCCCGCCTGCTCCGCCACCAGCGCCGCCTGCACCGGCTCCGGATAGCGGGTGCCCCGCGCCTGACGCAAGGTGGCGATGTGGTCGATGTTGACGCCGAGAAGAACGGAAGAAGGCATGGGGATTGGCACCGTGGGTGGTTGGTGGGACAGCCATAATAACGGACGGGCAATGAACAGTTAACAGTGAATAGTGAACAGTGAATAGTGAACAGCTAAAGTCAAAACATCGTTGCAGAAACGCATAATTGTATTTGCGATACACGCAAAGTATCTTCGGCGGCACTTGTTTTCGCTATTCACTATTCACTATTCACTGTTCACTGTTAACTATCAGCTGGTGCCGCGAAATAATTCGCGGCTCCTGAGCGGTCTTCCGCCCAGGTGCGGCGCCAGGGCTTCGCGCAGCAGTTGTTTGGCCATGCGGCGCACGGCCGGGGTCCAGTGGTCTTCGGCCAGGGCTTGCAGGTCGGCGCCGGAGTGGCCGTTTTTGTTGGCTATCAGCCCCAGGTCCGGCACCCAGCCGTAGCGCAGTTCCGGCGAGAGCGGTTGCCCTTCGCCATCGTGTTCGAGCACCAGGCCGTAGCCCACCTCCTCCAGCAGCACCATTTCGAAACGGCGCAGGGTCACGTCCAGGGGCGTATCGCCTTTCAGCTCGTTCAAAGTGTGTTCGTAGGCGGGCCACAGGTCCGGATGGGGATCGTCGCGGTGCAGCAGGCGTACCAGCAGCTCATTGAGATAGAAGCCGCAGTACAAGGCGGTGCCGCTCAGGGAGACGGCGGCGCCGCGCGGTTCCACCTGACGCAAGGTACGGAGTTCGCCGCTGCCCCGCTGCAATTGCACCCACAACGGTACGAACGGGGCCAGCGCCGGATTGCGACGGCCGCCGCGGGCCACGGCGCCGACCCGGCCGCCGCCGGGCAGGAACAGGTCGAGAATCAGACTGGTGTTGCGGAACGGCCGGCGGTGCAGCAACCAGGCCGGTTCGAGGCCGTTGGCGCCGTCAGGATTGTCGCGAGTTGTCATAGCCCAGGGAACGCAGGGCGCGATCGTCATCGGACCAGCCGGCCTTGATCTTCACCCACAGATTGAGCATGACGCGGCGCTCGATCAGGTTTTCGATATCGCGGCGGGCCTGGGTGCCGATGCTCTTGATGCGCTCGCCTTTATCGCCGATGAGAATTTTTTTCTGCCCGCGCCGTTCCACCAGAATGGTGGCGGCAATGTCGGTGACACGGGGTCCGTCCTCCCACAGGTCGATTTCCACGGTGACCTGATGGGGGACTTCCTGGCCCAGCTGCCGAACCACTTTTTCGCGGATGATTTCCGCCGCCATGAAACGCAGGCTGCGATCGGTGAGCTGGTCCTCGTCGAACCAGAAATCCCCTTCCGGCAAGCGGGAAACCAGCGCCTGTTCCAACACGTCCAGGTTGTGTCCGCCCAGCGCGGACACCGGAATCACTTCGGCGAAATCGTGACGCTGGTTGAGTTTGTCCAGCAACGGCAGCATGGCCGCTTTGTCGTCCAGGCGATCCACTTTATTCACCACCAGGATCACCGGAATGTCGCCGGCCCGGGCCAGCAATGACAGCACGTGCTCGTCACCTTCATTCCACTTGTCGCTGTCCACCATGAAACAGATGACATCCACATCGGACAACGCCGACATGGCCGCTTCGTTCATGGCACGGTTGAGCGCCCGTTGCTGGCCGGTATGGATGCCCGGGGTGTCGGCGAACACGATCTGACAGTCGTCCCGGGTCAGAATGCCGTGGATACGGTGACGGGTGGTCTGCGGCTTGCGCGAGGTGATACTCACCTTCTGACCGATCAAATGGTTCATCAGCGTGGATTTACCCACGTTGGGACGGCCGATGATCGCCACCAGACCGCAGCGACGGGATTCACTCATGAGTCTGCTCCAGCCACTCCAGAGCCTGCTCCGCGGCCTGCTGCTCGGCACGCCGGCGGCTCGGGCCGCTGGCACGGAAGGTTTTCTTCAAGCCACTCAGTTCGCATTCCACCTCGAAGGATTGTTTCGGCGCCTGGCCGCTGATCGACAGCACGCCGTAGACGGGTAATTCATATTTGCGCGCCTGCAGCCATTCCTGCAAGCGGGTTTTGGCGTCCTTGCGCACGCTCTGCGGGCTGATCGCCGCCAGCCGGGCTTCGAACCAGCTCAGCACGACTTCGCGGCAGGCGTCTTCACCGCCGTCGATGACCATGGCGCCGATCAGGGCTTCCAGGGTATCGGCCAGGATGGAGTCACGCCGGTGGCCGCCGCTTTTCAGCTCGCCACCGCCCAGAATCAGGTACTCCCCCAGACCCAGCTCGCGGGCCACTTCCGCCAGGGTCTGGCCTCGCACCAGCGAGGCACGCATACGGGTCAGTTGCCCTTCCGCCGCGTCCGGAAAACGGTGGAACAGTTCGGTGGAAATGATCTGGCTGAGTTGGGCGTCACCGAGAAATTCCAGCCGCTCGTTATTGTGACGCCGGCTGACACTGCGATGGGTCAGCGCCAGTTCCAGCCGCTCCCCATCGCTGAAACGATAGCCCAGGGCCTTTTCCAAACGCTCACGGTGTTCGATCACGGCGCCGCCGATTTGCTGAATGTGTCCTGGAATGTCATCACCACGGACACATTGTAGAACAGCGGCTCACGGACTTCGTAATCCACCGCCACCGAAACACGGCCACCTTCCTTGCTCACCACCAGGTCATTGGCGGTGATCGCATTGACCTGGTTGATGATGAAACGCTTGCTGAGCGCGTCGCGGATTTCCCGCTCCGACATCAGCGCGGTCTTGCTGTCGCCAAGCAAGGAGACGGTCGCCGATTTGATCGTGTTGTACTCCATATACGCTGGCACCATGCGGAACGCGGCGGTGCCAAACACCGCCAGAACGATCAACACCACGATCCAGCCCAATAGGGAAAGCCCCCCCTGACGTGCGCGCCCTTTCATGTTGTTATTTCTCCACTTTGTCGATCGCGCCGTTGCGGGAGAAGCTGGGCAGCGAGAAGAACGGTTCCCAGTGCATCCAGATCAGGAACGCCTTGCCCACCACCAGATTCTCGGGGACGAAGCCCCAGAAACGGCTGTCGTTGCTGTTATCCCGGTTGTCACCCATGACAAAGTACTCCCCCTCGGGTACCTGCCACTTGCCCTGGGTGTTGCGGGGAATGACCTTGTCTCCGGTGTACGGATTGACCGGGCCTTCCTGGCGGATCAGATGCGGGTGTTCGCCGAGCATCTCGATGTACTCACGGCGCCAGGCCTGGCTGTTGCTGCCGTTTTTGATCAGGTCGCGCCGCACCGCTTCACCGTTGACGTACACCACATTATCACGCACTTCCACTTCATCACCGGGGAGACCGATCACTCGTTTGATGAAATTCTGCGCGCGGTTTTCCGGAAACTTGAACACCATCACATCACCGCGCTCCGGTTCGCCGGTCTCCAGGATCCTGGTGTTGGTCACCGGCAGGCGCAGCCCATAGGAGAACTTGTTGACCAGAATGAAGTCATGCACTTCCAGGGTCGGCAGCATGGATCCGGAGGGAATGGTGAACGGTTCCACCACGAAGGAGCGGATCACCAGCACCACGAAGAACACCGAAATCAACGAATTCGAAGTCTCCACCGTGCTGCCCAGACTTCCGCCTCTCTGACGCAGTTTAAACAGCCGGTCGAGTATCCATACCACCACGGTGACCAGCAGCGCCAGGGTCAACCAGAAGCCAATATCTATATCCATCAGTCATCCACCTTCAGCACGGCAAGGAAGGCCTCTTGGGGAATTTCCACGTTGCCCACCTGCTTCATCCGTTTCTTGCCCTCCTTCTGTTTCTGGAGGAGCTTCTTCTTACGAGACACGTCACCGCCGTAACACTTGGCGGTGACGTTCTTGCGCAGCGCCTTCACCGTCTGGCGGGCAATGATCTTGCTGCCGATGGCGGCCTGGATCGCCACATCGAACATCTGCCGGGGCACCAGTTCCTTCATCTTCTCGATCAGCACCCGGCCGCGATGGGCGGATTGATCCAGGTGGCAGATCATTGCCAGCGCATCGACCTTGTCGCCGTTGATCAGCACATCCACCCGCACCAGTTTGGTGGCCTGGAAACGCTCGAAGGCGTAGTCCAGGGAGGCGAAGCCCCGGCTCACCGACTTCAGCCGATCGAAGAAATCCAACACCACTTCGGCCATGGGAATGTCGTACACCAACGACACCTGCTTGCCCAGGTACTGCATGCCCTTCTGCTCACCGCGGCGCTCCACGCACAGGGTGATCACGTTGCCCACGTATTCCTGCGGCACCAGGATATTGACGCGGGCGATGGGCTCGCGGAATTCCTCGATCTTGTTGCCTTCGGGCAGCTTGGACGGGTTGTCCACGTACAGCAGGCTGTCGTCACTGAGCATCAATTCGTACACCACGGTGGGCGCCGTGGTGATCAGGTCCATGTCGTATTCCCGTTCCAGCCGCTCATGGATGATCTCCATGTGCAGCATGCCGAGGAAGCCGACGCGGAAGCCGAAGCCCAGGGCGTCCGAGGTTTCCGGCTCGTAGAACAGGGAGGCGTCGTTCAGCGCCAGCTTGGACAGCGCGTCACGGAAATCCTCGTAGTCGTCCGCGGAGACCGGGAACATACCGGCGTAGACCTGCGGTTTGACCTTCTGGAAGCCGGGCAGCGCCGGCACGTCCGGACTGTTGGCGTGGGTCAGGGTATCGCCCACCGGCGCACCGTGAATGTCCTTGATGGTGGCACTGACCCAGCCCACCTCGCCGGCTTCCAGATGCCGGGTTTCGGTGCGTTTGGGAGTGAAAATCCCCAGGCTGTCCACCACATGGGTCTGGCCGGTGGATTTGACCACGATCTTGTCGCCTTTCTTGAGGCGGCCGTGCTTGACCCGCACCAGACAGATCACGCCCATGTAGTTGTCGAACCAGGAATCGATGATCAGCGCCTGCAAACGGCCGCCGCGCTCCCCTTCCGGCGCCGGGATGCGCTCCACCAGCTGCTCGAGCAGGTCCTCGATACCAACACCGGTCTTGGCCGATACCCGGCAGGCGTCCATGGCGTCGATGCCGATGATCTCCTCGATTTCCTCGATCACCCGTTCCGGCTCCACCTGCGGCAGGTCGATCTTGTTCAGCACCGGCAGCACTTCCAGATCCTGCTCGATGGCGGTGTAACAGTTGGCCACCGACTGCGCTTCCACCCCCTGAGCGGCGTCCACCACCAGCAAGGCCCCCTCACAGGCCGACAGCGAGCGGGACACCTCGTAGGAGAAGTCCACGTGGCCGGGGGTATCGATGAAGTTGAGCTGGTAGGTTTCCCCATTGCGGGCGGTGTAGTGCAGCGTCACGCTTTGCGCCTTGATGGTGATGCCGCGCTCGCGCTCCAGATCCATGGAGTCGAGAACCTGCTCCTTCAGTTCCCGATCGCTGAGGCCGCCACAGGTCTGGATGAAGCGGTCCGCCAGGGTGGATTTGCCGTGATCGATGTGGGCGATGATGGAGAAGTTACGAATATGGGTAATGTCGGTCACAGATTGCCGCCAAGGAACGAAACGATGGAGGGCGATTCTAGCGGATTATGCACCCGGCAACCAAAGTTGTTGGTCGCCGGGCGCCATAAACCGCATCAGGCAGGCCGATCGCGGTCCTTTCGTCCGTGGAAAGGAATGGAAAGGACCGGCGATGATCACTGCCCCAGCTTGAGGGCGATGAAACGGGCGTTACCACCACGGTTGACCAGAGCCGGCACGGTGCCTTGCTCGGGCAGGCTCTTGACGATGTCCTGCAAGGCCTCGATGTCCTTGACCGGCTGGTTATTGAGGGACACCAGGATATCGCCGTTGCGGACTCCGGCGGCGCGGGCCGGGCCCTCTTCCACCTTGGCGACAACGACACCGGATTCGGCCTTGGCGCGGGCCAGCTCAGCGGCACTGGCGTCGCGCACCTGCAGGCCGAGCACGCCGCCCTGGGCGCTCTCGCTACCACCACCGCCGGCGGCGGCCAGGCGCGGGTCCTCGGGCAGTTCGCCGACGGTCACCGACAAGTCTTTCTTACCGCCATCACGCATCACGGTCAGAGCCACCTCGCTATCCGGTTTGATGGTGCCGACGATCTTCGGCAGGTCACCGGAACGCTCGATCTGGTGGCCATCGAACTCGATGATCACGTCACCGGGTTGCAAACCCCCGGCGGCGGCTGGCGAGCCTTCCACCACCTGGGCCACCAGCGCGCCCATGGGCCGCTCCAGACCAAAGGACTCGGCCAGATCCCGGTCCACCTCCTGGACCAGCACGCCGAGCCAGCCACGGCTCACCTTGCCGGTGTCCTTGAGCTGTTCCACCACGTCCATGGCCATGTCCATGGGGATGGCGAAGCTGAGCCCCATGTAACCGCCGGAGCGGCTGATGATCTGGGAGTTGATGCCCACCACTTCGCCATTCAGATTGAACAGCGGCCCGCCGCTGTTGCCCGGGTTGATGGCCACGTCGGTCTGGATGAACGGTACATAGTTGTCCGATGGCAGGCTGCGCCCCTTGGCGCTGACGATGCCGGCGGTCACCGAGCTGTCGAAGCCGAACGGCGCGCCGATCGCCAGCACCCATTCGCCCACCTTGAGATTTTCGGAGGAGCCGATGTTGACCACCGGCAAGTCGGAGGCTTCCACCTTGAGCAGGGCCAGGTCGCTCTGCTCATCGGCGCCCACCAGTTCCGCATCCAGCTCGCGGCGGTCCTGCAGGCGCACCACGATTTCGTCGGCGTCGGCGACCACGTGATTGTTGGTCAGCACATAGCCGTCGCTGGAGATGATAAAGCCCGAGCCCAGGGAGCGGACGTCCTCCTGTTCCGGCATGCCGCCGCCGAATTCATCGAAGAAGCGGCGGAAGAATTCCGGCAACTGCTCCATCTGCTGTTGCTGGTCGCTGGCGTCACGGTGGGTGACGGTGCTGATGTTGACCACCGCCGGCCCTTCTTTCTCCACCAGCGCGGAGAAGTCCGGCAGGCCGGTGACCAGCGGCTGGGAAGACGGCTGCGCCTGGGTTGGCGGGGCCGCTTGGGGCTGCTCCGCCGGCGCCTCTTGTTGCTCCGAACCACCGCAACCGGCGATCACCAGCCCCACCGCCAGCAGCGGCGGCAACAAATAGTGTTGAATCATTCCCATGGAAAGCTCCCTGTGCATCGATGGAGTCTCTTGCCACCCTTAAAAGGGCTTCTCTACCCCAAACAAACCCCGGTCAGTGTGTCTTGTGCTGACACCCGTTATGACGAAACGATCCTGACCGCCCCATCTTCCCGCGCCGGACAGCGGCGCAGGACCGTTGGTTGATACGCCCGGCCGCGATCACCACGATCACGCCAGCGATTGATGATGAAACCCAGCAGCAGGCCCAGCACCCCGAACAGCGCGGCGCCGTCGAACGGCAGCGGCAGGGCGCCGCCGAGCAGAGCGCCCGAAAACAGTAAAACCAGGGGTAAAGCGTAAACCCACAGAGCACCGCGCAGCAAAGCGCCTTCGGGAATGCCCACCACCACTTCCTCGTCGTCCTGGAAAGTGTCGCGGGTCAGCACGCGAAGACGGGCACGCTGCCCGCCGCTTTGATTGATCAGGCGGTGGCCGCAACCCTTACGGGCCTGGCAGGCATCACAGACACCGGCCCGCACGGTTTCCACCCAGATCGCGCCGGGCTCCCGTGCCACCACGCGCCCGTGCTCCTCGATCATTGCGCCGTGGAGACCTGTATTGATTGCATGACCCGTTCGGCCGTGGGCTGGGGGATTTCACCCACCAGGGTCATAAGGAAGGTAACTGGCCCGTTCTGGGTGTGGCGGCTGATCGCCACGGTGGGACCGACCCGGCTGACCCCCTCTTCGGGGCTGGCGCCGTCGGTGGCTTCGGCGAAAACGGTGAAGGTGGCGAGACCATCACTGTAACTCTGCGCCGCCACCGGATCCGCCACCGTGTCGACGCGGCGCCAATCCTGATCCACGGCCTCGAAACCGCCGGGCAGCCACTGCGCCTCGATGACGAAATTACCGGGCCGGGAAGACGCCACGTTTTCCAGGGCCCGTTCGCTGTGGGTCTCGGGCACATCGAAGTCCGACCGTTGCAGCCCGGGATTCAAATCCAGGGTGACGAATTCCACCCGCTCCAGTGCCAGACCGTTGCCATCCACCATTTCCGACTTCAGCAGCAGTTTGCTTTCGTCATCCAGCCACAGCCGGTAGCCGTAACGGTGGTTGTCCAGTGGCGCCACGCGCACGCGCAGGGTCGGGCGGCCGGCGACGCGGCCGTCACCGTCGAGGAGAACGTTGTACTGGGAAGGGATCGCGCTCGCCAGTCGGTCCTGGAATTCCAGTGGCGAGCCGTTGGCATCGGAGATCCGGGTCAAGGTGCCGTTGGAATGCAGACAGACCAGCTCCGGTCCGCGCCGCAACACCTCCACCAGGCGACCGTCGAGATGGGTCAGACGCTGATACTGATGATCGTCGAAGATCGCATGGCTTACCTCCATGGTGCTCACTTCGGCACCAAACTGATAGAGGAAACGGCCTTTATAGTTGAGTTGCCGGGACGCCTCGGACATGGATTGCAGCAGGGTCGCCGCGGGGGCTTCCTGAGCCGAGGCCGGCGGAGCGAGCAGCAGCGCCGGCAGCGGCGCTATCAGGGTCAGACCAAAAGCGAGGGTTCGCAGCATTCGTTAGCGTGCTCCGTTGCGGGCGTCCATGCTCACCAGACGGGCATAAGGCATCATGCCCTGACCGCTGTGGCGCGCGGCGAACTCACTGTGCCGCATCAGCATGGCGTTGACCCGCGGCTGGGCCGCGTTGACCTGCACCGGTGCCGTGCTGGCACCGCCACGGGCGCTTTGCGACACCAGCGAAAGATCGCCGAACGGACGGCTCATGCGCTGATCATTGGCGGCCAGGGTGTTTTGCGGCGCGCCGGAAGACACGGAAGAGCCGGAGGGCCCACTCCAGTACTGCCAGCCCACCACGGTGGCCGCGGCCACGGAGGCGGCCACCGCCACCCGGGCGAAACCACCCACCAGGCCGGACCGGCGCGCCGGCGCCGATTCCGCCGCCAGCGCCTCGGACAGACGCGCGTTAAAGGACGATGGCACCGGCCGAACCGCCTGGCCATGCATCACATCACGGGTAAGCTGCCAACGGGCCAGGGTATCCAGATCGCTCTCATTCAGCGTATCCAGATCCCGCAGCACCCGCCGCGTCTCGAATTCATTGGTTTCACCGTCCAGCAGGGCGGACAACACTTCAAAGTCCCGTTTCATGACCTCACCCTTTGTCTCCACGTTGCGACCCTAGCAGGGGTCGCACCGCCTCGTCGATGGCTTCCCGAGCCCGGAAGATGCGCGAACGCACCGTTCCCACCGGACATTCCATGACCACCGCGATGTCCTCATAGCTGAGGCCCTCGAATTCACGCAGGGTCACAGCGGTCTTGAGTTCCTGGGGCAGTGCCTCGATGGCCCGGTGGATTACTGCCTCCAGCTCCTCAGACAACACATGGGACTCAGGGGTTCCAATCTCGTGCAGGATTTCCGCGCCACTGTACTGTTCCGCCTCGGCGGCATCCAGGTCGGTGCCCGGAGGACGGCGCCCCTGGGCCACCAGATGGTTCTTGGCGGTATTGACGGCGATGCGGTAAAGCCAGGTATAGAAGGCGCTGTCACCGCGGAACCGCGGCAAGGCGCGCCAGGCTTTGATGAAAGCTTCCTGGGCCACGTCCTGGACCTCATCCTGGTCGCGGACGTAACGGCTGATGAGAGCGAAAATGCGTTGCTGGTACTTCAGTACCAACACTTCGAAGGCGCGCTGATCACCAATCTTGGCTTTTTTGACCAACTGTTCGTCGGACACCTAGCACTCCTTCGGGGTGGTCGTGGCAAGACGAGCGGCGACATCCCGTCGGCACGGCACGCACGGCGCATACCGACCAGGCGCCGATGGCCCTGTTTTTCCCGTCGTGAGCTGGTGTTGCAGAAGCACTGTGCCCCCCGGAACGTCGCGATCTTCGCCTTGCCCTGGCCGTGCCGGAGCGGATTCGGCCCCGCCAGCCAGGATTGAAGCGCGGTATTGTAACAGGAGTTGCCTGGACCGCTATACTGGCCTCCCTGAACATGGCCGGTTTTCACAATGGTTCAACAATTCACCTCCATAATGCGCCGCTTTGCGTACCGTCCCCGGTCACGGTGTCGAGCCGGCAGCGCGGATAACCGCGGATAGCTATGGCAACCTTCCATTACGACGTTCTGATCATCGGTTCCGGCGCCGCCGGCCTGACCGTGGCCCTGCGCCTGCCCGGCGACGCCCGGGTGGCCCTGCTTTCCAAGGGCGAACTGACCCACGCCAGCACCTATTACGCCCAGGGCGGCGTGGCGGCGGTGCTGGATGAATCCGATTCCATGGACAGCCATGTCCAGGATACCCATGTGGCCGGCGCCGGCCTGTGCCACGACGACGCGGTGCGGTTCACCGTGGAAAACGGCCCGGAAGCGATCCGCTGGCTGATTGAACAAGGGGTGGATTTCACCCGCATGCCCGGTGGCCAGGACGCGCCCCTGCCCTATCATTTGACCCGCGAAGGTGGCCACAGCCACCGGCGCATCATCCACGCCGCCGACGCCACCGGCGTGGCGATCTCCAGCACGCTGATCGACCGCGTCAAGGAAAAGACCAACGTGGAACGGTTCGAACACCGGGTGGCGGTGGACCTGATCACCCAGGTGCACAATGGCGAGCGGCGCTGCTGCGGCGCCTATGTGCACGACATACGCAGCGGCGAAACCGATGTCATTCTGGCCCGCTCGGTGGTGCTGGCCACTGGCGGCGCCTCCAAGGTGTACCTGTACACCTCCAATCCGGACGTGGCCACCGGCGACGGCATCGCCATGGCCTGGCGCGCCGGCTGCCGGGTGGCGAACATGGAATTCATGCAGTTCCACCCCACCTGTCTGTACCACCCCAAGGCCAAGAGCTTCCTGATCACCGAGGCAATCCGCGGCGAAGGCGGCAAACTGCTGCTGCCCAACGGCGAGCGTTTCATGCCGCGCTTCCATGAACGGGCGGAACTGGCGCCACGGGATGTGGTGGCCCGCGCCATCGACCACGAAATGAAGCGCCTGGGCGCCGATTGTCTGTATCTGGATATCAGCCACAAGCCGGCAGATTTCATCATCGAGCACTTCCCCACCGTCTACGCCAAGTGCCTGCAACTGGGTCTGGACATCACCCGCGATCCGATCCCGGTGGTGCCGGCGGCCCATTACACTTGCGGCGGGGTGATGATCAACGAAAACGGCGAAACCGACCTGCCCGGTCTGTACGCGCTGGGCGAAACCAGTTTCACCGGCCTGCACGGCGCCAATCGCATGGCCAGCAATTCCCTGCTGGAATGCCTGGTGTACGGCCGCTCCGTGGCCCGCCACATCAGCAAGCACCTTGCCGGTCTGCCGCTGCCGCGCGGCGCCGAGGAGTGGGACGACAGCCTGGTCACCGACTCCGACGAAGACGTGGTGATCAGCCACAACTGGGATGAGTTGCGGCGCTTCATGTGGGACTACGTGGGCATCGTGCGTACGGTGAAACGGCTGGAGCGGGCGCAGCACCGGGTGGATTTGCTGCAGAAGGAAATCAGCGAGTATTACAGCAACTACCACATCAGCAACGATCTGCTGGAGTTACGCAACCTGGTGGTGATCGCCGACCTGATCATCCGCTCGGCGCTGCAGCGCCGGGAAAGCCGGGGCCTGCATTTCATGCGCGAGTTTCCCGGCCCCCAGGATCCGCCACGGGACAGCGTGCTGGTGCCGGACAACAGCCCCTTGCACGAGGGCGCCCTTTCGCCGATCAGCGCCGCCGATTGAGCCAGAGCACCTGACGCAGCGGCGTGAGCGCCGCCTCCCCGGCCTGGTCGGCGAAGATCCAGACCCAGCCCCGGCCGGGACAGCGCAGTGCCAGCCAGGGCCCGGGCGTCCAGGCGCGGAACGGCGCCGTCACGGTGATCCGGCTCTCTTTCAGGTCCGGATTTTCCAGGTCCCCATTTCCCAACACCAGAGTCACTTCCGTGGCGGTGACCGCCACCGCCGTCACTAGCGGCGGCCGCCCCGCCAGCAACGGCGGTAATGCCCACCCCGGCACCGCGCTGTGCCACAGCGCCAGAGCGGAAATCAGCAAAGCGGCCAGGCGCAGACGGCGCGGCCAGGCCGAAGGGCGCAGCTCAAGACGGGGCGGAAACGAGGCCGAGTATGTGGCGGACATAGGCGCGTAACTCCGGGTCTTGCGGTTCCGAACGGGCGGTGAACCACTCCAGCATGTCGACGTCCGCGCATTCCAGCAGTTTCGGGAACAGTGCCCGGTTGGCCTCGCTATCCTGCTCGAAGTGATGATCCAGATAGCCGTACAGCACCACCTCCACCTCGGAAGCGCCACGACGGCACTGCCAGCGATAACGACGTTTCAGATCGGCCAGCGACATGTCTTTCCCCAACGATTAAGCGAACGGCAATTGTATGTCAGCGGATCATCCGGCGATATGGGCGAAAGCTGACAGCACCCGCTCCGATTCCCTATCATGTGTGACCAGCCAATAACCGGGAACACTATGAGCGCTTGGTCCTCTTTAATCGCGGAACTCTCCCCCGCCAACGGCGGCGTTACCACACCGGCCCTGGCGATCTGCGACCATCTGGCGGTGGTGCGGGTGCGCGGCGAGGAAGCGGGGTCCTATCTGCAAGGGCAACTCACCTGTGACCTGCAACGGATCGACCAGGGCGAGCACCATGCCGCCATGCATCTGTCGCTGAAAGGCCGAGGCCTGGTGAGCCTGCGCCTGATCCGCGATGACCAGGGCTATCTGATCCTATGCCCGGCGACCATGGCCGAGACGGTGATCCGTTGCCTGGAAAAATACCGCCTGCGTGCCAAGGTGACGTTTGAAGTGGCGGAGGATCTGCGCGTGATCGGACTGGCCGGAGCGCTGGAGCAAACCGGCCTGCCGCTGCCGGAAGCAGGCCACGGCCGCCACCATGATGGCCTGACCCTGCTGCGTTATCCGCTCACCGAGCAACTGCTGGTGATCGGCGCTGACGACGCCCTGGCGGAACTGAGCCGGGCGCAACTTAAGCGGGCAAGCCGCACCCCGATCGACGGCGAGGGCTGGCGTTTTCTCGATATCGGCGCCGGCGAAGGCCAGATCTACCCTGGCGGCGAGGATCTGTTCCTGCCGCAGGTGCTCAACTACGACCTGCTCGGCGGCGTCAGCTTCAACAAAGGCTGCTACACCGGCCAGGAAGTGGTGGCGCGCATGCACTTCAAGGGCAAGCTCAAGCAACGCATGGCCGCCTTCACCTACAACGGCCCACCCCTCTCCCCGGGACAACCTCTGCGCAACACCGACGGCCGCGCCGTCGGCGAGGTGGTCGACAGCGCCCGCGGCGAACCCACCCCCCGCCTGCTCGCGGTGGTGCGCCTGGACCATGAAGGAGAGTTGTTCGCTGATGATCAGGCGCTGGGGGCGGCGGCGATGGCACTGCCATATGGGAAAGGCAGTGAATAGTTAATAGGGAACAGTGAATAGTGAACAGCGAAAAGAAGGCGGCGTTGCGATGACGCAAGGGCCGTTTGCCGATCCGCAATAGCCCGCTTTTTTATTTTTCCAATCAAAGAGGCCGCACCCAGGTTTGGGCGCGGCCTCTTTGGTTTTAGTCAGCGCCTTTCGTAGCGCGCGCAACTATTCACTGTTCCCTATTAACTATTCACTGCTCTTTCCATTCTTCTTCCAGCGTCCGTACCAGCTCCGCCACCGGCATCTCCCGGGAACGGTGCGCCCCCGTGCCGGCCCAGAGGCTTTTCCAGTCGGCGCCGGCGCCTTTGCGCAAGGGGGAAGTCAGGCGGTGTTGTTCCGGGTAGGGGGCGATGTCTTGAGGGGCGCGCTCATCCATCCAGGCGTTGGCCAGGCCTCGTGCCCAGCGGCCGGACACCGCGCGGGTGACGCCGGTGGCGCCGGGGCCGGCTTCCGCCTCCGCCGTGTCCGCTTCATGGCAGCGCAGAAACGCCGTGCCCAGTTGCGCGGCGGCGGCACCGGCACGCATCACCCGCGCCATGTCAGCGCCGTCCATCAAACCGCCGGCGGCGATCAACGGCAGCGACACCGCTTGCCGGCAGGCCGCCAGCAGAGCGTCCAGCGCCATGCCCGGTGCCAGCGGGTCGACGCTGCCGCGATGGCCGCCGGCTTCTTCGCCCTGCAGGACAACGGCGTCAACACCGTCCTCAGCCAGCGCTTGCGCCTCCGCCACGCTGGTGGCGGTACCCACCAGGGCGATACCGCGCGCGCGGCAGGCGTCCATGCGATCCCTGGGCAGACGGCCGAAAGTGTAGGAAAACACCGCCGGGCGCGCTTCCAGCACCGCTTCGAACTGCTCGTCGAAGGACGGCAGCGGCGCGAACTGTTCCGGCATGGCCACGCCAGCGGCGGCATAGCAGGAACGCAGCGCCGCCTTTGCTTTCACCACTTGTTCGGCGTCCGGCGTTTGTGACGGCGGGATAAACAGATTGATGGCGAACGCATCGCCACCGGCGTCACGTACCCCACGGGCCGACTCGAGGATCGCGGCGCCGCTCAAATAGCCGGCGCCCACCGAACCGAGCGCGCCGGCCCGGCTCGCTTCGGCGACGAAACGGGCACCACTGATACCGCCGGCCATGGGCGCTTGAATCAAGCTGTAATGCTGGAAAGACATGCCTGGCTCCCTGCTTGGAACGAAGAAGGAGCCTAACCCTACCGCCGGGCGGCGCGGGGCACCAGCACAACGCGGGCATACTCATTATCACTGGTATTTATGGGCGGAGAAGGTAAACCCGCTAACACGCCATTCGCTTGCAGGCAAGCTCCCACAGCGGCTCTGTAGTAAAGCTGAGGGAGCCAGCCTGCAAGCGAATCCCGGCCCTCCGACATAGGGAAATTCGCTTGCAGGGCACCATGGAATCTCCCACAGCGGCTTCGTAGCGCAATCTGTGGGAGCCAGCCTGCTGGCGAATCCCGGCCCGTCTTCTCCAAAACCAGTTAGCAGGCTTTGGATATAGCGTGCCGGCGTGTCGCGTGTAGGCGTGCCCACGAATCGTGGTTTTTTCGCCGCTAGGATCCCAAATCCGCCAGCGGATGCCGCGGCGCCGGGTTTTCGAAGAAGGCATCGATGTACCCCGGCGGCACCTCATGCACATTGCGGTGGCGGAAGCGCGGTTTGCCGTCCTTGTCGATCAGCAGCGCGCGCACGCCTTCACGGAAATCCGCGTGCAGCGCGCATTGCACCGACAGCGTCCATTCCATGCGGAACACATCCTCAAGCGACAGATAACGCGCCCGGCGCAGTTGCTCCCACACCAGGAAAGCGGTTTGCGGACAACCGCCGGTGAGGTTGGCGCGGGCCTTGTCGAGCCAGCTGTCGCACTCCTTCGCCGCCAGAAGAGTGTCCACCACTTCCGGCAGGTCGGCGCCGTCGCACCAGTTGTCGATGAGATTACGGCGGGCACTGACGGCGCCGTCCAGCTGCAACGGATAGTGGGCGGCATCGCGGAAGAAACGAAACAGCAGGGCATGGTCGGCGGCGCGCTCGCCAGTGAAGCTCTGGCCGCCGAGGTCATCCAGGAGGTGCTCCGCGTCCTGGTCCAGGCAGCGATCCGCCAACCCCAGATTCAAAGCATCGCGGGCATCGAAATGAACGCCAGTGAGGCCCAGGAACAAACCGGTACGGCCCGGCAGGCGATTGAGAAACCAGCTGGCGCCCACGTCCGGGTACAGACCGATGTTGATTTCCGGCATACCAAGCCGGCTGTTTGCCGTCACCAGCCGGAAAGTGCTGCCTTGCATCAGGCCCATGCCGCCACCGAGCACCAGGCCGTCGGCCCAGCAGATCACCGGTACCGGCGAGCGGTGCAGACGGTAGTCGAGCCGGTATTCGGCGGCGAAGTACGCCTCCACTTCCGGGTTCCGGTCCTTGCCCGCGTGGCGCACCATGGCCCGATGCAGAGCCACCACATCGCCGCCGGCGCAAAACGCCTTGTCACCAGCGCCTTCCAGCCAGATCGCGACAACGTCATCGCGGTTTTGCCAGTCGTCCAGCCGCCGGCTCAGTGACTCGATCATCTCCAGACTGAGCGCATTGAGAGCGGCGGGGGCGTTAAGGGTGGCGCGGCCAATCACATGGCCGGAGGCGGTGGGCAATTCCTGAAACAGAACGGTGTCGGTCATGCCGGCACGGGCTCCTTTTTCCGATAGAAATCCCGATAGAAAAAGAGTCAATCCAGGGAACCTCTGAAAAACACCCCGTCATCCCGGGCTTGACCCGGGATCTCCCTCCGCAGGGCACATCGCTTCGTAGAGAGAGATGCCGGATCGAGTCCGGCATGACGTTTTCAGAGGCGTCCTGAAAAGTATCAAACCACGGAAAGCACCCGGGTGTTGCAAAAAGCCGTTAAAGGGCCCAATCCACCGGAGTCTTGCCCTGTTGAATCAAATACTGGTTGGCGCGGGAAAAATGGCCGCACCCAAGAAAACCGCGATGCGCCGACAGTGGCGACGGGTGCGGCGCGGTCAGTACGCAGTGGCGCTGACGGTCGATCAGGCGCCCTTTCTTTTGCGCGTAGCTGCCCCACAGCATGAAGACCACGCCCTCGCGCTCGCGATTGATGTGGTCGATGGCCTGGTCGGTGAACTCTTCCCAGCCCTGCTTTTGATGGGAGGCGGCCTGGCCGGCGCGCACGGTAAGCACCGCGTTGAGCAACAGCACGCCCTGTTTGGCCCAGGGCTCCAGATTGCCGTGATCGGGGGCGGGAATGCCCAGATCCCGTTCTATTTCCTTGAAGATATTGACCAGGGACGGTGGCACCCGCACGCCCGGCTGCACCGAGAAACACAGGCCGTGGGCCTGGCCCGGCCCGTGGTAAGGGTCCTGGCCCAGGATCACCACCTTGACGTCCTCGAAGGGGGTATCGTTGAAGGCCCGGAAGATGTCCGGGCCCGGCGGGAACACGGTCTCGCCTTTTTGCTTTTCCTCACGCAGGAACGCCCGCAGACGCACCATGTAATCCTTGTCGAACTCCGTCGCGAGGACGTTCATCCACCCCGGTTCCAGGGCGGCCTTGGCGTCAGACATGGGGTACCAACCTGTCCAATAAATGTCGTGTTCGGTTACGCAGGGACGACTCGTCCACCCATTCGGGGTGCGCCAGCAGACGCACCTCGATGACCATGATCTGGCCGTGGATCAGTTCCGCGTCCAATTGCGGCTTGTCCGAGCCAAAGGCCCGGCAGGCCTCCACCAGAATATCCGTTTGCTGCTGCAAATAAAGGTCCGCCAGCTCCCGCAGCCGCTGGTCCAGGATCGCTTCCTGCAGGAACGCCTGCTCGGCGATCAGGTGCTCGCGCCGGTTCTGCAGCTCATCAAGGATAAAGCGCGTGGTCAGATCCGCCAATTGGTCAATCAACTGGTCCCTTTGCGCGGCATTATTGATCGGCGCGCCGTCGAGCTGCCGGATCAGGGCGAAGGCCTGATCCCGGAACGGCCCGATCACGTCGCTGAGCGCCCGTTCCGCGAACAGCGTGAAGGTATCGGCGATCAAATCGCCGATGTCCTTGAAATAGTAGGTGGTGGCGGACAGCGGCACATCGGCCTCGCGCGCCACGGCCCGGTGCCTCACGGCACGGATACCGTCGCGGACGATGATCGTCAGGGCAGCCTCGAGAATGGCGCGCCGGCGCTGTTCGCTGCCGGCGCGGCGGGCCTTGCGGCCTTGGTATTGAATGGTCGTGGTCATAGGACGACTCGTTGTTCTGCTAATGATGGCCATTCCAGCTTACCAGCAGGTGTAAGCTTAGTAAGGCCTCACTTTGCAACGCTTCGTGACCAAAGCCGGCGGTCTCGCTGGCTGTCAACGCCCCTGGGGCCGCATATGCGGGAACAGGATCACATCCCGGATCGACGGTGAATCGGTGAACAGCATCACCAGCCGGTCGATGCCTATGCCCTCGCCGGCAGTGGGCGGCAGGCCGTGTTCCAGGGCGTTGATGTAGTCCTCGTCGAAGAACATGGCCTCGTCGTCACCGGCTTCCTTTTCCGCCACTTGCTGCTTGAAGCGCTCGGCCTGGTCCTCGGCGTCGTTGAGCTCGGAGAAGCCATTGGCGATCTCGCGGCCGCCGACGAAGAACTCAAAGCGCTCGGTGACGAACGGGTTGTCATCCCGGCGCCGGGCCAGCGGTGACACTTCGGTGGGGTAGTCGGTGATGAAGGTGGGGTCCTTCAACCGGTGCTCCACGGTTTTCTCGAAGATCTCGATCTGCACCTTGCCCAGGCCCCAGATCGGCTTGAGCGGAATACCCAGCCCTTCGGCGATACGGCGTGCTCCCTGCTCGTCGGCCAGCTCGGCGGCGTCCATATCCGGGTTGAACTGGAGGATCGAGTCGAACACCGACAGCCGCGCGAACGGCTTGCCGAAGTCATAAACCTCGCCCTGGTACTGGATCTCGGTGGTGCCCAGCACGTCCCGCGCCAGGGTGCGCAGCATGTCCTCGGTGAGGTCCATGAGGTCCTGGTAGCCGGCGTAGGCCTGGTAGAACTCCAGCATGGTGAATTCCGGGTTATGCCGGGTGGAGAGGCCTTCGTTACGGAAGTTGCGGTTGATCTCGAACACTTTCTCGAAGCCGCCCACCACCAGCCGCTTGAGGTACAGTTCCGGCGCGATGCGCAGGTACATGTCCAGATCCAGGCTGTTGTGGTGGGTGATGAACGGGCGCGCCGTGGCGCCACCGGGGATCACCTGCAGCATCGGCGTTTCCGCTTCGATGAAGCCCTGCGCCACCAGATAGTTGCGGATACCGGCCACCACTTGCGAGCGGATCTGGAAAGCGCGGCGGCTGTCGTCGTTGACGATCAGGTCCACATAACGTTGACGATAACGGGCCTCGGTGTCGGTGAGACCTTTGTGTTTTTCCGGCAGCGGCCGCAGCGCCTTGGTGAGCAGACGGTAGTCGTCCATCATCACGTACAGATCGCCCTTGCCGGATTTGCACAGCTTGCCGCGCACGCCAACGATGTCGCCCAGGTCCCAGTGCTTGGTGTCTTTTTGCACGTCCTTGCTGGCGTAGATCTGGATCCGCCCGGACATGTCCTGGAGCACTTTGAACGCCTTGCGGTCCAGCATCAGGCGGCCGGCCACCGCCACCTGGATGTCCCGCCCTTCCAGCTCTTCCTTGCTCAGATCACCGTATTGTGCCTGCAGATCGGCGGCCAGCACGTCACGGCGGAAGTCATTAGGGAAAGCCGCGCCCTGTTCGCGCCAGGCCGCCAGTTTGGCGCGGCGCTCGGCGATCAGACGGTTTTCATCGGCGCTGTCGTTGGCGCTACCGTTGGGAGTGTTCTGTTCGTCAGCCATTATCTCTCTAACCTGTTTCGCGGTCCGGCGGCGGACCCTGGTATTACAGCCCGCGTCTCTCTTTACAACCCGCTTTTAAGGGACGCTTCGATAAAGCGGTCCAGATCACCGTCCAGAACCTGCTGGGTATTGTGGCTTTCCACGTTGGTGCGCAGATCCTTGATGCGGCCGTCGTCCAGCACGTAGGAACGGATCTGGCTGCCCCAGCCAATGTCCGACTTGGCGTTTTCCTGTGCCTGCTTGGCCGAGTTGCGCTTCTGCATTTCCAGTTCGTAGAGCTTGGCCATCATCATCTTGGTGGCCTTGTCCCGGTTCTGGTGCTGGCTGCGTTCGGACTGGCACTGGGTCACCACGGTGTGTTCCTGGCCGGTATCCGGATCGGTGAACACATAGGTCAGACGTACCGCGGAGTCGGTCCGGTTAACGTGCTGACCACCGGCACCGGAGGCGCGGTAGGTGTCGGTGCGCAGCTTGCCCGGGTCGATCTCGATGTCGATGTTGTCATCCACTTCCGGCGCCACGAACACCGAGGTGAACGACGTATGGCGGCGGCCACCGGAGTCGAACGGACTCTTGCGCACCAGACGATGGACGCCGGTTTCGGTACGCAGCCAGCCGTAGGCGTAGGGCCCTTCGAAACGCACCGTGGCGGACTTGATGCCGGCCACGTCACCGGCGGAGGCTTCCTCCAGGGAGGTCTTGAAGCCGTGGGCCTCGCCCCAGCGCAGGTACATGCGCAGCAGCATCTCCGCCCAGTCCTGGGCTTCGGTGCCGCCGGACCCGGCTTGAATATCCAGGTAGGCGTTGTTGGCGTCCATTTCGCCGGAGAACATGCGGCGGAATTCCAGATCCGCCACCAGCCGTTCGAGCCGCTCCAGGTCCGCTTCCACTTCCGGGACGGTGTCTTCATCGCCCTCTTCCACCGCCAGTTCCAGCAGGTCACCGGTGTCGGTGATGCCCTGACCGGCCTCGTCGAGGGTCTTCACCACCAACTCCAGTTGCGCCCGCTCCTTGCCCAGGGCCTGGGCCCGCTCCGGCTCGTTCCACACGTCCGGGGTGGCCAGCTCCCTTTCTACTTCGACCAGTCGCTCGCTTTTTACAGCGTAGTCAAAGATACCCCCTAAGCGCTTCCACGCGCTCGGACAGGTCGGCAAGGTGCGTACGCAGCGGATTGACTTCCATATGGCGTCTACTCGAATCGTCTCAAATGAATGGGGAAAGGCGGCGATTTTAGCGGTTTGCGCCGCCACTGACGAGGGGTGGGGTTCAACGAGACGCCTACACGCAACACGCTTGCACGCTACCACGCCATACTTGCCTGCCCCGCGGCATGGCGGAAGGGTCCGATCATTCGGCCATGCCAACAGGCGAGTCCTGGGTTTTGTCCTTTGCGTGTTGCGTGCAAGCGTCGTCTAATCCTTCAACTCAAAAACGTGGTGCGCCTCCGGTTTGAGGGTATCCAGGGTGGTGCCGATGTAACGGGCGTTGTCGGGAATGCCGCTGCCGGTGTCGAACACCTTGAAGCGTCGGATTTCCTTCGGCGTGTCGATGACGGTGTCGGCGTCCACTTCCACCCACATATAAATCAGAGCTTCCTGGGCCACGTAGTCCACGCGAAGGACGGTACCGTCCTCGGGCAAACGCAGCTCCTGCACCTGGCTCGAAATGTCCAGGCGATGCTTGTGAATTGTTTTCATGTCTCCCCTCCGTTAAGGGTCGCAGCTCCCCGGGATGGCGATAGCCGCCGGGGGATGGTCAATCCGGCCTTTTGGGCCGGCGTCAGCGCCAGGCCGCAGGGGCGGCGGGGCGCGCAATCATCGAGGCGCGGGCAGGCGCGAGAAGCAATGCTAGCAAAGTCGCCGGGGCGAGACACCTAATATGCGGGAGGGCGGGCGAAACACACATCGCGGTTCGTGGTTCACGGCTGTATTCGCCGCCAGGGCAGCTCCCACAAGGACGGCTACGAAGCGGCTGTGGGAGCCGCCCTGGCGGCGAATCGGCGTGGCGGCGGGGCCCCACGATCATGGGGCACCAGTGGCCCGAGGGTCGCGTTTGTTCCTCCCTCACACCACCTGCAAATACTCAAACAACAGCTGCGGATTGCGCTGGCCGCGGAATTCATTCACTTCCAGCCGATAGACACCCTCCACCCGCTGGATCCGGGTGGGCAGATCCGCCACTGGCGCGTTGAAGAAAATACCGTCCACCGCCGCGCCCGCCGCCGGCAGCCCCAGGGTCAGTTTGAGGTGACGCTCGCCCACCACCCGGTGGTTGAGCACCTCGAACACACCATCGAAACGCGGCGGCGGGAAACCCTGCCCCCAGGGAAAGCGGTGGCTGAGCAGCTCGGCGTTGGCCAGGGTGATGTCCAGCTCGCCCAGCTCGCCGTCGGTGTCGATCACGTCCAGGAACACGTCCTCGTCGGCCTGGGCCGCCACCGCCGCCTGGAACGCCGAGGTGAATTCGGCCAGATGGCGGCGCTCCAGGGTCAGCCCGGCGGCCATGGCGTGGCCGCCGAACTTCTGCAGCAAACCGGGATGGCCGGTGGCCACCGCGTCCAGCACATCACGCAGATGCAGGCCGGGAATGGACCGGCCGGAGCCCTTCAGCAGCCCCTGCTGCCGGGCCGGAGCAAAGGCGATCACCGGCCGGTTCAGCGCTTCCTTGACCCGCGAGGCGAGAATCCCCACCACCCCTTCGTGCCAGTCGTCGCCGTGCAGGCACAGCGCCGGCGGCGTCGGCCCGGTGAGCCGCGCCACCTCGGCCATGGCGGCCTCGCGCATGCCCTGCTCAATGCCGCGCCGCTCGCGGTTGATGGTGTCCAGCTCCTGAGCATGGCGTTCGGCTTCGGCGTCGCTCTCCGCCAACAGACATTCGATGCCGTGGCTCATGTCCGAGAGGCGCCCGGCGGCGTTGAGGCGCGGGCCGGCGGCGAAGCCCAGATCGGCGGCCACGACTCGCGCGGGATCGCGGCCCGCCACCCTCAGCAGCGCACGCACCCCCGGTGAACCCTGGCCGGCACGCAGACGGCGCAGCCCCTGCTCCACCAGAATGCGGTTGGCGCCGTCCAGCACCACCACATCCGCCACCGTGCCCAGCGCCACCAGATCGAGCAGGTCCACCACCCGGCCGCGCAATTCCAGCGCGCTCTGCAACGCCATCAACACATAGAAGGCCACGCCAACACCGGCCAGGTTGGCGGCGGGAAAGCCCTCGTCGCAGAGACGGGGGTTGAGAATGGCGTCGGCGTCGGGAAGCGTGTCGCCAGGCAAATGGTGGTCGGTGATCAGCACACGCAGACCGGCGGCGCGGGCCGCCGCCACGCCATCGATGCTGGCGATGCCGTTGTCCACGGTGATCAACAAATACGGCTGGTAACGCTCCCGGGCCAGATCGACAATGGCCGGCGACAGGCCGTAACCGTACTCGAAGCGGTCCGGCACCAAATAGTCGGGACGGACGAAGCCGAGCTGTTGCAGGCCCTTTACCATCACGGCGGTGGCGGTGGCGCCGTCGGCGTCGTAATCGCCCACCACGCACACCCGCCAATGCTCGCGCCGCGCTTGCAGCAGTAGCGCCACCGCCTGCTCCAGGCCACCGAATTGACGCGGGTGCGGCAGGCGGTTCAGGCTCAGGTCCAACTCCTCGGCGCCGCTCATGCCCCGCGCCGCCAGGATTCGTGCCAGCAACGGCGGCACCTCGGCCAGCCCGGCGGGGATTTCCACAAGACGGCGGCGAATGGTGGGGAAAGCACGGACCACGGCGGACAACCTTTCATCAATTTGAAGCGGGGGCTGAGTATACAGGGTCGACGGGTATACTGGGTCAATGCATTTACAGGGCCAGGGCGTTGGTGGAACCGATGACAACACGGTGGCCGACCATAAAGTCACAAAAGAGGCTAAATAAACCGCCTTCGCTTTCTTATACTTGGCGCCCCTTAATCGGTTTCGCCATTCATGTGAGTGTTTACTCACGTGCTGGCACACGGGCCTCCACGGAGGCGGAAGCAGGCTCACCAAATGCGGCGACACGCCGCGGACTTTGGGACTGGAGAGCAATCTTATGATCTATCAAGGCAACGCCGTAAGCGTACAACTGCTTGACGACGGCATCGCCGAGCTGAAGTTCGACCTTCAGGGCGAGTCCGTCAACAAGTTCAACCGGGCCACCCTGGAAGACTTCCAGAAAGCCATCGACGCCATCAAGGGCAGTGACCAGATCAAGGGTCTGATCGTCACCTCCGGCAAGAAGGTGTTCATCGTTGGCGCGGACATCACCGAATTCACCGAAATGTTCGCCCAGGAAGAAGCGGAGATCGCCAAATGGTCCCGCGAGGCCAACAACATCTTCAGCGCCTTCGAGGATCTGGATATTCCCAAGGTGGTCGCGATCAACGGCTTCGCCATGGGCGGCGGCCTGGAAATGTGTCTGGTGTGCGACTTCCGGGTGATGAGCGAACAGGCGCAGATCGGCCTGCCGGAAGTGAAACTGGGCATCTTCCCGGCCTTCGGCGGCACCGTGCGCATGCCGCGTCTGGTGGGCGTGGACAACGCCGTTGAGTGGATCGCCACCGGCGCCCAGCAGAGACCGGAAAAAGCCCTGAAGGACGGCGTGGTGGACGCGGTGGTCAAGCACGACGACCTGCACAACGCCGCCATCGATCTGGTCAAGCAGTGCCTGGCCGGCAAAATCGACTTCCGCGCCAAGCGCCAGGAAAAACTGGAGCCGCTGACACTGCCGCCGATGGAAAACATGATGGCGTTCCAGACCTGCACCGCCATGGTCATGCAGCAGGCCGGCAAGAACTACCCGGCGCCGGTGGAAGCCGTGAAGGTGATGCAGAAAGCCTCCGGCATGAAGCGCGAGGAAGCACTGGACGTGGAAGCCCAGGGCTTCGCCAAAGTGGCCAAGACCCCGCAAGCCACCGCCCTGGTGGGCCTGTTCCTGGCCGACCAGCAAGTGAAGAAGGTCAACGGCAAGGTCGCCAAGACCGCCAAGGACATCCAGCAGGCCGCGGTACTGGGCGCCGGCATCATGGGCGGCGGCATCGCCTTCCAGTCCGCCCTCAAAGGCACCCCGATCATCATGAAGGACATCGCCGACAAGGCGCTGGACCTGGGCATGAGCGAAGCCTCCAAGCTGCTCGCCAAGCGCGTCGCCAAAGGCAAGATGGACGCCGCCAAGATGGGCAAGGTGCTCTCCTCCATTCGCCCGACCCTCAACTACGGCGACTTTGAAAACGTCAACGTGATCGTCGAAGCCGTGGTGGAAAACACCAAGGTGAAACAAGCCGTGCTGGCGGAAGTGGAAGAGAAAGTGGCGGACGGCACTATTTTGGCCTCCAACACCTCCACCATCTCCATCACCAAGCTGGCGGAAGCGCTGAAAAAACCGGAAAACTTCGGCGGCATGCACTTCTTCAACCCGGTGCACATGATGCCCCTGGTGGAAGTGATCCGTGGTGAGAAAACCTCCGACGAAACCATCGCCACCCTGGTCGCCTACGCCCAGAAAATGGGCAAGAACCCGATCGTGGTCAACGACTGCCCCGGGTTCCTGGTGAACCGCGTGCTGTTCCCGTACTTCGCCGGCTTCGGCATGCTGGTACGCGACGGCGCCGACTTCCAGCAAGTGGATAAAGTGATGCAGAAATTCGGCTGGCCCATGGGCCCGGCCTACCTGCTCGACGTGGTCGGCATCGACACCGGCGTGCACGCCGCCAAAGTGATGGCGGACGGCTTCCCGGACCGCATGCAGCACGACTTCAAGGACCCCACCGAAATCATGTTCGAGAACGAGCGCTACGGCCAGAAGAACGGCATTGGCTTCTACCGTTACGAGCAGGACAAGAAGGGCAAACCGAAGAAAGTGGCCGACGAAGGCAGCTACGAGCTGCTCAAACCGATCGCCGCCGAGCGCAAGGAATTCGACGCCGAGGAGATCATCGCCCGCATGATGATCCCGATGTGCACCGAAACCGTTCGCTGTCTGGAAGACAACATCGTCGGCTCCGCCGCCGAAGCGGACATGGCGATGATCTACGGCATCGGCTTCCCGCCGTTCCGTGGCGGGCCGCTGCGTTATATCGACAGCATCGGTACCAAGGCATTCGCCGACCTGTGCGACAAGTACGCACACCTGGGCGCCCTTTATGAAGCGCCGCAAATGCTCAAGGACAAGGCCGCCAAGGGCGAGTCCTTCTTCGCGTAAGGCACGGGCAGAGGAGATTTATTTATGAGTTTGAATCCGAAAGACGTAGTCATTGTCGACGCTGTCCGTACCCCCATGGGGAAAAGCAGAAACGGCCAGTACCGCCACGTTCGCGCGGAAAAGCTGTCCGCCCTGCTGGTGGAAGCGCTGCAAGCCCGTAACCCGGGCTGGGACCTGAGCAAAACCGAGGACGTGATCTGGGGCTGTGTGAACCAGACCAAGGAACAGGGCATGAACATCGCCCGCAACATCGCCATGCTGGCCGGCCTGCCCCGCACCACCGCGGCGCAAACCGTGAACCGCCTGTGCGGCTCCTCCATGCAGGCGCTGCACTCCGCGGCCCAGGCGATCCAGACCGGCAACGGCGAAGTGTTCGTGATCGGCGGCGTGGAGCACATGGGCCACGTGGCCATGGATCACGGCATCGACCTCAACCCGGAACTGTCCAAGGTCACCGCCAAGGCCTCCAACATGATGGGCCTGACCGCGGAAATGCTTGGCCGCATGCACGGCATCACCCGTGAACAGCAGGACGAGTTCGGCGTGCGCTCCCACCAGAAAGCCTGGGAAGCCACCGAACAAGGCCGCTGGAAAAACGAAATCGTGCCGATCGAAGGCCACGACGCCGACGGCCACAAAGTGCTGTGCGACATCGACGAAGTAATCCGCCCCGGCGCCAGCATCGAGGACATGGCCAAACTGCGCCCGGTGTTCGACCCGGTCAGCGGCACCGTCACCGCCGGCACCTCCTCGGCGCTGTCCGACGGCGCCTCCGCCATGCTGGTGATGAGCGCCGAACAAGCCCAGGCCATGGGCCTGAAACCGCGCGCCAAGATCCGCAGCATGGCCGTGGCCGGCTGCGACGCCGCCATCATGGGCTACGGCCCGGTACCGGCCACCCAGAAAGCCCTGGCCCGAGCCGGCCTGACCATCGACGACATCGACTACGTCGAACTCAACGAAGCCTTCGCCGCCCAGTCCCTGCCGGTGCTGAAGGACCTGAAACTGATCGACAAAGTCGAAGAGAAGGTCAACCTCAACGGCGGCGCCATCGCCCTGGGCCACCCCCTGGGCTGCTCCGGTGCCCGCATCACCGGCACCCTGCTCAACGTCATGGAATGGAAAGACGGCCAGCTTGGCCTGGCGACCATGTGCATTGGCTTGGGTCAGGGGATTGCTACGGTGATTGAGCGGGTTTAACGCCCGCCTTCCTAACAGTTCGAGGAAGGGTGCCCGCCATGGATGGCATGGCACAAAAAACCCCGGTTATCCGCCGGGGTTTGCTTTATCTACAAGTCTGAACACTTATCACCCTGCCTTGCGGGCTTCCTCGACAAGACGATTCTGTCGTTCGGATGCCCGTTTGAGCACACGGCCATACACCCGTTTACGCTCCGCGGAGGAGGCGTTTCGGATGAAATCAGAAAACGGGGTCGATTCCACGACGGGGGGCGATTTCTTCAGCATGTTTCCACCCTAATCCAGTCCGAGCATCCGCTCAAGGTCCGCGCGATCTAGGTTTTTCCTCCGCTTTTTCTAATCCTTTATTTTCAAAAATGATATTTTATAACCCATGCTTCCCTATCGACGTCATAGATGGGAGAAAGCAGAGCGTCAATTGAGCCAGACCAAGCACTTCGATCCCCTAAGTTTCTATCACCGCATGCCACGGCCCGCCATAATACCAAATCATCTTCACCAATATTTTCGTACAAATTTTCAGGAAAAGGTTGAGAAAGGGCAAACCCTCCATCCTCAGATGCTATTTTTAGTTGAGCCATACAGTATGAGGATCCATTCTTTTTTTCCAAAACCATCGCCGGCAGACAAATAGTTTTCCGAATTTCAGTATTTAGGAATTTACATGCATACTCAAATGCAGCGGCATTATCCTTGAAATTCAACTCTTTCTCTTCAACTTCTTGATTCTGGCTCTCCTCCCTGCTAGCGGCAGCATGATCTATTAGTAGTTCCTCATCGCGAAGAGAACGCACCCGGTATTTAATGTACAGCGCCCGGGCAGCTGCTTCATCGCCTCTGGCATTTGATAAAGCTTCGGACCATATGCCATACCGAAATTTACCGTCTTCCAACTCGCTCAGGGCGATCTCATAACGAATTTCATTCGATAGTCGTCTTGAAGAAAGCCGCCTTTTAATATTTTTTATCAAAACAATTACCCTCCTGACTAGTAAATCACCCCGTTTTTTGAGGAAGCCATCTTATCTGAGAGAATGGAGCCAGAAAAAACCAACAATTTTTCGCTGAGGTTCGAAACCCTCTGGCATGCCGAAACACTCCGAAATAGTCCCCTCACCGTTAGCGTTATCAGGCCCCAAGACTAGCGGTTATGCGATCTATCGCACTCAGGGTGATACATTGTAACCCTGGACCTGTTTGCTCCAGAGCTTAATCTCGCTCTATCGAGCCACCAAAGCAAGGCATGAGAGAATCCGCCAGCAGGTCATCATCGCTTCCCTTCACCCATAATTTAGGTTGTTCCATAACCCGTTCTATAAAACTGTTCCCCTGCTTCCGCTTCTGATTCCACTCCTCCGGTGTATAGATGGAGGGATTGACCGGTCGCATCAGTTCAGACTCCAGTGGCAGCAGGCAGTTCATAACCTCGCTGTAGGCCAGATCCTGCCCCACCAGCATCAGATCAATATCACTGTTCTTATCTTCCGTCCCTTTGGCCAGCGATCCATATACGAACGCCAGCACAAGCCGATCTTCAATCGGTTGTAAAGCTCCGCGCAATACCTCGGCAACACCGAAGGTTTTACGGACAATCGCCAGCAACTCCGGGTACACCGGAGAGTCCGTGTTGGCCTGATAGTAGTTTTGATTGCCTTCGCGGGTCCGCGACAGGATGCCCGCCTGGGCCAGTTTATCGAGTTCACGCAACACGGTACCCCGCCCCATTTCGAGCCGGCGCAGGATGTCGTTGGTGTAGAAGCGCGTGTCGGGCACGCTGAAGAAAAGGCCCAGCACGCGCTGCTGTGTTTTGGTAAACAGGGCATCGCCCAGTGTCAGAGCCATTGCATGCCTCTTTAAGACCCATTTTGGGTACTATCATCCCCAAAATGGGTATCGTCAAGTCACCCCCTTCCAAGGCGCCTCCGACTCGATAAAAACCTGCCTACCCGGCATCTCCCATAGAAAGCACACGCCGCAACGCCATCAGCGCGCCGCGCCGCTTCTCTTGCGTCATCTTTTCGATATTGCGCACCTTCCATTGCACCGCCGGCAGCTTCTCGATGCCGCTGATGCCCAGCGCCGCCCAATCCGGAGGCCCTTGGTAGAGGCTGCAGAGAAAGCGTTTTTCCGGGTCGGTCAGTTGTGCAAGGAGCTGGTTCAAGGCCTGGGTTCCGGCTTTTCTTAATTCCTCCAGGGTGACCGGGCGCAGTGTCATGCCGCTGAACTCGCCGGCGAAGACGTCGCGCATGGGCCGCCAATGCGGTTGCAGCAGTTCTTCCATGGGCCGGGGGTGGCTGATCAGATAGACCAGAAACGCTTTGCGCAGTTGATCGGCGATGCCTTCGTTCTCAAGCAGTAGCATGACATCGAACAGGTCCCGTGGGTGTTGCCGGTCGAAGGCGGCACAGAGTTTGCCGGCGTAGAGGTCCGCCAGCGCCACCACCGGGACTTCGGCGAAGCCGAATTCGTCTTCCACGGTCGCCACCACTTCGCGGTTCACGACGGGGAAAACCGTGCCTCGCATCACCGGGGACAGTTCCACTTTGATGGCGGTGTTGTTCCGTTCCACGGTGAGATGCAGCGAGTCGATTTTGTGCCGGTAGCTGCGTGTCACGGTGGCGGCCAGCCCCTGTTCCAGGTCGTCGGCGATGCGGTCCAGGGCCTGGTGAATGGCCGGCAGCGCCTGCTCCCTGTCACCGTCCGGCAGGTAGACCAGGTCGATGTCCACGGACAGGCGTGGCAGGTCGCGCACGAACAGATTGATGGCGGTGCCGCCCTTGAGGGCGAAGCAGGATTCCCGGAACACAAAGGGCAGCACTTGCAGCAGCAGTGCCACCTGCCGGTAGTAGGGGTTATTCCTGTCCATGGAAGGCTTCCGGGACGGTGATCAGGTAAGTGCGGTCCAGCCGCCCTCCCCTGACCACACTGCGTTTTCCCGAGCCCAGGTCGTAGTCCGCCGGGTCCAGGCGCTTGCGCCAAGGATAGGGATGGCGATCGGCGAAGAAGAAGAAAAGACGTTTTACCCGCACGTGGCGGCAGGCGTGCAATAAGGTATCCAGCCGGCGTGGCGACAAGGCGCTCAGGCCGCGCATCAAATTATCCGCGTGCTCGAAGCTGACGCTCTCGGGGACGTCCGCCAGCACTTCCAGGAACGCCTGTTCCGGGGAGGCCATGGGCCAGCCCTCCAGGGTAGGCGTGCGCTGTTCGCGAACACTGCCGCTGTCTTGCAGGGCCTGTTGGTCCCACAACCGCGTGGTGACGTGCCACACCCAGTCCACCCCGACCGGCAGCCGCGCCAGCCAGGCCGGCGCCGGCCCGGGCGAATACAGGTGAACCCGGGAAGCCATGGTCACGTAATGGCCGAGCCCCGACCGTTCCAGCGCGGACAGTCCGCCCACATAGACCGGGTCTGGCATCATGCGGTCCAGCGAGGCGACCACGCCTTCCCAGGTCACCGACAGGCCCGGACGCGCCAGCAGGCCGCGGGCCGGCGCGATCAGACGTCCGGATTTCAGTGCATTGTCCAGGGCATGGCGGGACGCCCCACGGGCCTGCAGCCACTGGCGGGTGGCCACCTGGCCCATGGGCAGGCTGGCGGCCCATTCCGAGGGGGAAGACAGACTCATGGTTTACCCTCATCCCTATTTACGGCGAAAATCGACGCAAATTTGAAGAACACCAAACCATTTTGTCCCTTGAAGTTTGAAAGTCAAATAATTTGCGGCGTTTTTCGCCGCAAAAACCTTTTTCCTCAAACCATTTTTCGAATGAATACAAGCCGCATCCACACCGCCAACCCCAACCCCCAGGCGCCGTTGACGATCAGGCCGCCCACCACCGTGTTGGCGTTGACGTCCAGGCCTTTCAGGGGAAACACCACCAGCATGGCCACCAGGGTGGGGCCGATGGCGCCGGCGATCAGGGCACCAAGCCAATGACGCAGGCCCCGCCAGCGGCGGATCAGCCACCAGATCGGGGGCCCCCAGACGCCTCCCCAGAACGCCAGGGACAAAACTTTGGGAATGCCGAACGGCGGCACCGGGCTCATATTCCAGGGCGCCGCCGGGATCAGGCCGGCCAGCCAGAACAGGGCGACGATGCCCTGATGGAACAACAACGTGGCAATGAAGCCGCCGATGAAGGCCTGCAGCCATTCTTTTGCGTTGGGCGGGAGCTGTGCGTCGGGCATGGGGCCTCCTGTGAGCGGGCGCTTCACGAACGCTACCACATCCAGTGGGAGGGCGGGCATGGGGAGTTCGGGGCTGAGTTACGGCGGGGCTGGTTGGTATGAAGCTGTAGGAGCCAGCCCTGCTGGCGAATCAGGGCTCTCGGGAGAAGAAATTCGCCAGCAGGCTGGCTCCCACTGGGGGAGCGAGTGGACGGGTTGCTCAACTTACCCCTCGTCCGGGATTTCCGGGTCCACCAGTTGCGCCAGTTGGATCAGGGATTCCTGCCAGCCCTGGTGGCAGAATTCCAGCGGGATGGCTTCGGGGACGCCTTCCTGGGTGATGTGCACTTCGGTGCCGCACAACACTTGTTTGAGGGCGACGGTGACCTGCATTTGCCCGGGCAGGTTGGGGTCCTCGAACTGGTCGGTATAGCGGATCAGTTCGTTGGGTTTGAGTTCCACGAAGCGGCCGCCGAAGGCATGGCTCTTGCCGGTGGTGAAGTTGGTGAAGGTCATGCGGTAGCCGCCGCCTTCGCGGGCGTCCATGTCATAGACCTTGCCGGTGAAGCCATGGGGCGGCAGCCATTTGACCATGGCGTCCGGGTCGATGAAGGCGCGGTAGACGCGGTCGGGGGTGCCGCGCAGGACGCGGTGCAGACGAACAGTGTTGCCGGACATGGGTGTTCTCCTTTTTTGATCTCTGAATGCCGGTTAGTCGGCTGCCGGCCGGCCATTTCGACACTGGCCGCACGCCGGAGCAAACCATCGAATAATCCGATTCAATGTCGTCACTTTTCTCTGTTTTTCATCAGCCCGTCCGATTCTAGAGTGACGCCATCGAACGGTCAGGCACCGATGCCTGTGCCTAAGTGGGAGGACATAAGGAGGACGTTATGATCAGACTGCGACCCTTTAATGAACTGGGCGGTGCCCGGCACGGCTGGCTGGATACCAAGCACCATTTTTCCTTCGCCAACTATTATGATCCGGAGCGTCTGCACTGGGGCGAACTGCGGGTGTGGAACGATGACACCATCGCCCCGGGGACCGGCTTCCCGCCGCATTCGCACCGGGACATGGAGATCATTACCTACGTCCGCGAAGGCGCGATTACCCACCAGGACAGCCTGGGCAACAAGGGCCGCACCGAGGCCGGCGATGTGCAGGTGATGTCCGCGGGCACTGGGATCACCCACAGCGAGTACAACCTGGAGGAGACCGAGACACGCATCTTCCAGATCTGGATCATCCCGAACGCCACGGGCCTGCCGCCCACCTGGGGCAGCAAGCCGTTTCCCAAGGGTGACCGGGCCGGCGGGTTCGTGACCCTGGCCAGCGGTGATCCGGCGGAAGACGGAGCGCTGCCGATCCAGGCCGACGCCCGGGTGGTGGCGGCGACGCTGAATGACGGTCAGGAGGCGGTCTACGAGCTGGCGCCGGGGCGCAAGGCCTATCTGGTGCCGGCCAAGGGCCGGGTGCGCGTCAACGGCGTGTTGGCGGAAGCCGGAGATGGTCTCGCCATTGACGACGAAACCCGGCTGACGGTCAGCGCCGAGGCGGACAGCGAGGTGGTGCTGGTGGATGTGGTTTGACCACCTCAGCCGTCAAGCCAACGCCGTAACCGAATTGTAGGAGCTTGCCTGCAAGCGAATTATTCTTTCGATCCCCAAGAGATTCGCTTGCAGCGGCCCGCCGCCCGGACAAGCTCCTACAGCGGCCTTGTAGCTAGAGGCCCGGGCGGCACTGCGTCATTCAAACCACGCCCTGGCTGCGCAGGTAGTCCTCGTAGTTGCCGTGGAAGTCGACGATGCCGGTGGGCGTCAGTTCGATGATGCGGGTGGCCAGGGAGGAGACGAACTCGCGGTCGTGGCTGACGAACAGCAAGGTGCCGGGGTAGTTTTCCAGCGCCAGGTTGAGCGACTCGATGGATTCCATGTCCAGGTGGTTGGTGGGTTCGTCGAGCAGCAGGATGTTGGGCCGTTGCAGCATGATCTTGCCGAACAGCATGCGGCCCTGCTCGCCACCGGAAATCACGTCCACGGTTTTGTTGATCTCGCTGGAGGAGAACAGCAGCCGGCCCAGGGTGCCGCGAATCACCTGCTCGTCGTCGCTGGGTTTGCCCCATTGGGCCATCCAGTCGAACAGGTTCAGTTTTTCCTCGAAGTCGGCGGCGTGATCCTGGGCGTAATAGCCCAGGGTGGCGTTTTCCGACCATTTCACTTCGCCGGCGCTGGGTTCCAGGTCGCCGACTAGGCAGCGCAGCAAGGTGGATTTACCGACGCCGTTGGGGCCGATGATGGCGATGCGCTCGCCCACTTCCACACGCAGATCCAGTCCGGAGAACAGCTCCTCGTCGAAGCTTTTCGCCAGGCTCTTCACTTCCAGCGCGTTGCGGAACAGCTTTTTCTCCTGCTCGAACACGATGTACGGGTTCTGACGGCTGGAGGGTTTGATCTCCTCCAGTTTGATCTTGTCGATCTGTTTGGCCCGCGAGGTCGCCTGCTTGGATTTGGAGGCGTTGGCGGAGAAGCGGCTGACGAACTGCTGCAGGTCGGCGATCTGCGCCTTCTTCTTGGCGTTGTCCGCGCGCTTGCGTTCCAGCGCCTGGGTGGCGGCGGTCATATACTCGTCGTAGTTGCCCGGGTAGACGCGCAGCTCACCGTAGTCCAGGTCCGCCATGTGCGTGCACACGCTGTTGAGGAAGTGGCGGTCGTGGGAAATGATGATCATGGTGCACTGGCGCTGGTTGAGCACGTCTTCCAGCCAGCGGATGGTGTTGATGTCCAGGTTGTTGGTGGGCTCGTCCAGCAACATGATGTCCGGGTCGGAGAACAATACCTGGGCCAGCAGCACGCGCAGTTTCCAGCCCGGCGCCACTTCGCTCATGGGGCCGAAATGCTGCTCCACCGGAATACCGACACCGAGCAGCAGATCGCCGGCGCGGGACTCGGCGGTGTAGCCGTCCAGCTCGGCGAATTCCGCTTCCAGTTCACCGGCGCGGATGCCGTCCTCTTCGCTCATCTCGTCTTTCGAGTAGATGGCGTCACGCTCTTCCTTGACCTTCCACAGTTCCTCGTGGCCCATGATCACCGTGTCCACCACCGAGTACTGCTCGTAGGCGAACTGGTCCTGGCGCAGCTTGCCGATGCGCTCGTTGGGGTCCTTGGACACATTGCCGGCGGACGGCTCCAGATCACGGCCGAGGATCTTCATGAAGGTGGACTTGCCGGAGCCGTTGGCGCCGATCAGTCCATAGCGGTTGCCGTCACCAAATTTGACGGAGACGTTCTCAAACAGCGGCTTGGCACCAAACTGCATGGTGATATTGGCGGTGGTCAGCAAGGTCGGATTCCGGATCGAAGAGCGAATGGAGAGGAAAGAGAAAAGCGGCGTGGATTATGGCACAGAGGCCGGCCCGGGTCACACTGCCAGGGGTTTTATTCGCTGCCAAGGCAGCTTCCCACAGCGGCTCCGCAGCCACCCTCCGTGGGAAGCTGCCTTGGCAGCGAATCGTGGCGCAGCAATGATCCACGAACCGCGACGTCCGTGGACAATCTTTCCCGGCCCTTATAAGTTGCCCCCGTGTTTAGACGGAAGCCAGGACACCCGGCCAGGGGAGCAGCGCCACGATGAACATCTATTACCGCGAGGAACGCCTGTGCGGCGGCTTGTCCGGGAACGGGGGAAAGCAAAGCTGGCTGGACCGGCTGCTGGAACGGCCACGGCAGGCCAGGATCAGGGAAGCGTTTCCCCTGGACGACATCAACCGCGTGCTCCACAACCACCACAACTCCTTCGGCTGCTCGGTGAAGGCGACCATGGGCAACATCATGTGGCGTAGCGAGGCATTGCATTACACCCTGCCCTGCGATGTGGAGGCCTACATTCCACGACACATATCCTTCACCGACGGGCAGCGCGATTTCTATCTGGTGGTGATCGGCGATGCCTGTGAACTTCGTATTTGGCCGGACAGCCGCCTATGGGAACGGCAGGAAGCTCACTGGTTTTCGCATCAGCCGGTGACGGACTATCGGGACTTCAAGGCGCTCAAGGTCGCTTTCGACGCCCTGCTGGTCCATGTCCGCAAGGAGGACCGGTTAGCCGGCCACTGACCGGCACCGCGTCATCATCCCTTTCTCCACTGCCAACACCAGCACCAGACTGAGCCCCGCCAGCGGCAACAGCGCCAGCAGCGTTAGCGTGATCGCCAACCAATAGCGTTTGCGGATCGGCGGCGAGTCCGGCGCGCCGAGGCCACCGGCGGGCCGCCGGCGCCACCACATCACCACGCCGGTGATCACCAGCGCGACAATGGCGACGCAGGTGAGCAACATGACGATCTGATTGGCGCGGCCGAAGTAGTTGCCCATGTGCAGCGCCACACCCAGTTCCACCGCCTTGGCGATGGCGCCGTAATCGTCGAAGCCCACGTTCACCAGCAACCGGTGGCCGCCGCTGTCCACGTGCAGGGTACGCTGGCCCTGGGGGCGGTCCGGGTAGGTATAGGCGCTGTAGGGTTCCCCCGCGTCAGAGGGAATCGACAGCCGATAGCCGTAAGGCAACCCCTGCCCGGCAAGAATGTCATGGACACGGTTGATCGCCGCCGTCGAAGTATCCAGCTCACCACCGTGCTCGCCGTGATGATGGTGGACATGCGGCAGCGGCGCTTGTTGCAGCGCCCAGGGCGCGTCACCCAGCGTATCCACCATGGTTTTAACAGGCTCGGCGGATGCTTCTCCACCACCGTGATGGCGCAGCTGCGGCGGGTAACCCAGCCCCATGGCATTGCTCACCGGGCTCAGCACGCGGTCGCCCCAGAACGACGCCCAGGGCAGACCGGTGATGATCAGGAACACGATCATCACCGCCGTGTACACGCCCACCAGCCGGTGAATTTCCCGCCAGCGTTTGCGGCCCCGGGTGCGCCGATCAAACGTAAACGCCCTGCTCCGGCGTCCGCGCGGCCACCACAAATACAGCCCGGTGATCACCAGTACCAGCGCCCAACTGGCGGCCAGTTCCACCAGCGCGTCACCGCCGCGCCCCAGCAGCAGCGAGCCGTGCATGACATCGGCGAAGCCCACCAAAGTGCGGGCATAAATGACGTCACCCAGAATCGCCCCGTCCCCCGGATCGACGAACACACGCAGCGACTCGCCCTGCTCCGGCGTCACGAACACCATGGCGGTGCGGCCGGGGTTCACCGGCATGTCGATACGGGTGACGGTGTCACGCGGATAAGCCTCGCGCACCGCCGCCACCAGATCGCCGGCGGGCAGCACGGCGTCGCCGCTGGGGGCGAAACGCAGTTGCGGATAAATCAGGTCGTTGAGTTCATCGTTGAACAGATAAAGGGCGCCGGTGATCGCCAGGATCAGCAGAAACGGGGCCGTGAACAGCCCCGCGTAGAAGTGCCAGCGCCACACCGTGGCGTACCCGTTGCGCGCCATCAGAAGTGGCCGGTCCAGCCCAGTTCCACGGTACGCGGTTCACCGATATACACCTGAGTGGGGCTGTAGCCGGACCATTCGGCGTAGAACTCGTCGGTGAGGTTGCGCCCGCGCAGGGTCAGGGTGCCGCCGGCCAGCGGGTAGCCGACCCAGGCGTCCAGCAAAGTGCGGCTGGCCACCCGGTATTGGTTGGCGGTGCCGGTGAAGAAGTCGCCGGTGTAGCGTACCGCGCCGCCGACGGTGACCGGCAACGAAGCGAAGGTGTAGGCACTGCTCAGGTTCCAGGTTTTCTCCGGCACGTTGGTGAGCCGGTTGCCGGACTGGTCGGCGCCGCTGCTGCTGGTCATGCGGGTGTACTCGGCGTCGTTGAAAGCGCCGTTCAGGTTCAGCCACCAGCGCGAGTGCGGGCGCAGGGTCAGATCCACTTCCACGCCTCTGGATTCCAGGCTGCCGCCCTGGATCGAGAGGCCGGCATTGTTGGGGTCACGGGTGATGATGTCGTCCTGACGAATGCGGTACACCGAGGTCATCAGCGTCAAACGGTTATCCCACAACTTGCCGCGGACCCCGGCTTCCATGGAGCGGCCGGTGGTCAGATCGAAACGGGCATTGGTGGCGTTGCTCAGCAACAGCCCGCCCACCGGAGCCGAGGCCCGGTTGTACTGCAGGAACACCTGCGTGGTGTTGGTCAGGTCATAGACGGTGCCAAGCCGCCAGGACAGATCCTCGAAAGTCTGGCCGAAGGTCTCTCGGCTGCCGGCGTCGAGATCGTCGATGCCCCGGTCCAGATCCAGGTACTCGTAGCGCAAACCCGCCACCATCAGCCAGCGCGGCATCAGGTTGAGGGCGTCCTCCACAAACAGGGCGCGGCCGGACACGGTGCTGTCGTAGTCAACCCGGGAAGAGGTGTAGTTCGCCGGCGAGTTGGGCGGCAGATAACCCCGGTCCGGGTTGAACGGGTCCACCGCCGTGGTGGTGCCGAAGCGGCGACGGGTGTCGAAGTCGGTGTACTGGTATTCCACGCCGGCGGTGAAGCGATGGCGGCGCTCGCCCCAGTAACCGTCATAGGCGGCATAGGCCCGTTCGGAGGCGAAGCGGTGATGGTGGTTGATGCGGGTGGTGCCACGATCCAGTAATCCGGTGCCATCGTTATAGGTGAAATCCTCGGAGTTGGCCCAGTCGCGGTTGGCGTTGTACAGGCCCAGTTCGTTGATCAGCCGCCAGGTGGAGGTCAGTTCGTAATCCACCTTGGCGCGCAGCCACCGGCTGTCGGCGGTCATGGCGCCGTCACGGACGTTGTAGTTGTTGTCGCGGATCGATTCGTCCAGTACCAGATCGCCGCCGGACACCACATCGCCGGGGTCCCGCGACACCGAGGCCGGCAGCAACGGCGTGCCCTGGTACGGGGTGGTGTAACGGTCCTGGTAGACATCGAAGGCGGCGCTGAGGGTGAGCCGTTCGGTGGCCTGGAACAACAGGCTGGTGGTCAGGGCGTTGGTGCGAGACGAGGTGTCGTCGATGTAGCCGTTGCTCTCGCCGTGGCTGAGATCGGCGCGCAACGCCAACCGGTCGCTCACCATTTTGTTGCCGCCAATGCCGAGACGCACGGTGTCATTGCTGCCATAGGAAATCATCCCTTCGCGGCTGTCTCCTGCCAGGCTGGCCTTGCGCGGCACCAGATTGATGTTGCCGGCGAGGGCGCCGGTGCCGTGCAGCACCGAGGCGGGCCCTTTGAGAATCTCCACCCGCTCCAGGTTCCAGGTGTCCAGGTTGCGCGCCACCATGCCCGGATCCGCCACCCGCACGCCATCGAACAGGTAGCCCACGTCGGTGAGGCCGCGCATCACCGCGGAAGCCGGTGAGCCGGGGATGTTGCCGGCGCTGACGCCGGGGGCACTGCGGTACAGCTCGATCAGGTTGCGCAGGCCCTGTTGTTCGATGTCCTCGCGGTCCACGCTGTTGACGGTGGCCGGAACCTCCCGGGGTTCCAGGCTCAGCCGTCCGGCGGTGGTGGTCGGCCGGGGCTGGGCCTCGATGTCCGCGCCCACTTCCACCGACTCCAATACATAGGGCTCCGGCTGTGGCCAGGCCGCCCCCGGCCACAGGGCCGCGCAGAACAAACAACCGGACAGGGCGTAACGCGGAGAGGTGTGACGTGGAGAGATGGAACGTGGAGAGACTGGGAACGGCAGCGACAAGAAAACCTCCAGGCGAACGCGGACACTTTGGCGCGCAAGCCTAGCGGTACGGGGGAAGAAGGGAATGTGGCATATTGTCGCGGCGCCGCGCCGTTCGGATCAGCGCAGCTCGACGACGATCCGGCGGCCCCCGCTGATCCGGACCTTGCCTTCCTGGCTGACCCGGGTTTCCGGGCCGAAGTTGGCCACCACGGTGCGGCTGCCGGGTTCCAGACGAACGGTGGAATTGACCCGGTAGCGCTTGCGTTCGTCCACCAACACCACGATCAGGTGGTAAACGTCGGCGCCATCACGACGCACGTCCACCAGATAGTCGTCGCCCTTGCCCTGCCAGCGGACCCGCTGATCGGCGTCGTGCAGAATCACCCGCATTACCCGGGTGTCGCCGTCCTGGTCGAGGGCCACCGCCAGACCGTCCACCGGTTCGGGGGTGCTGGCATTGCGCCACAGAAACACCGTCACCAGCCCCGCCAGCAACAACAACGCCAACACGGGCTTAATAATGCGTCTCATCGTCATCCTTTTCCGTTCGTCCTGATGCAACCACCCAGGCATAGACCCGGGGGAACAGAACAAGTTGCCTGAAAACGGAAGACAAAACCGTAAAACAGGGTAACCCGGAGCGGTCGCGGTCGTCGCCGCTTCGATCCCGGCGAGAAAGAGAGCGTTCGGGAGTGAGAGTGTGAAGGGTATGAATTCGCTGGCAAGCCCGCTTCCCACAGGGGGCTAAGAAGCGGTCGTGGGAAGCTGGCTTGCCAGCGAACAGTGGTGGTCAGTGTGCGGCCCCAACCTTCTTACCGGTGGAGGGTTACAGGTGGATGCCGCACTCGGTTTTGCCCTGGCCCTGCCAGCGGCCTTCCCGGCCCTCGCCTTTCCAGGTGCAGTGGCTGCAGCCGATGGAGTGGTAGCCTTCCTTGACCAGCGGGTGGAACGGCAGGTCGTGTTCGGCGATGTAGGCGTCACGCTCTTCCCGGGTCACGTCGATCATCGGGTTGAATTTGATCATGCCGCGACGCTCCTCGAAGATCTCCAGGCCAGCGCGATGCTCGGTCTGCCAGGACATCAGGCTGGAGATCCACAAGTCATAGTTCTCCTTGGCCTCTTCCAGCGGTGCCACCTTGTTCACCTGGCAGCACAGGTCCGGGTCGGTTTCCCACATGCGTTCCTGCTGGGACACTTCATGATGCTGCGGGTCCGGGGTCACGTCGATGACATCCAGATCGAAGCGCTTGATCAGGTAATCCTTGTAATCCAGGGTCTCCTGGAAATGGTACCCGGTATCAATGAAATGCACCTTCTGTTCCGGCCGGATGGTGGAAATGATATGCAAAAAGTACGCAGAGGTGGCGGCGAAGGACGACGTCACCATGATCCGGTCCGGGGCGAAATCCTGATACACACGGCGAATGCGCTCGGCGAAACTCAGCGAACGGTAGATCCGGTTCAGGTCGGCAAGGGTCTCCCGGGACAGACCGGCGCTGTTGTCGCCTACCCGTGTAATCAGTTGTGCATTGCCCATGACGTCGCTGTACCTCAAGTCGCTTTAGGTATCTGGAGTGGCCATGATAAGGGCGCCGGACACATTATAAAGAAATAAATAGTGCTACTTTTATACCTAACTGAAATATAAAAGATAAGCCCATCACATTCCGGAAACGTCCATCGAACCTTCGTTATGATCGCTGTCGGACTCTTCAGTGGCATGCCTGGAAAGCATGCCGTTGTCACGGAAGCAATCAGGAGGAAACACCATGAAAGCTTCGTTCAAGGGTCCGATGGTCGCAGTGGCCACCTTTGTTCTGGCCACCGGTGCCAGCAGCCTCGCCCTGGCGCAACAGCACACCACCGAAAACCCGGCGGCGCCACCGGCCGGAGCCGCGCAGCAGGCCCCGCAACAGCAAGGCGCCATGCCACAAAGCGCCGACATTTCCGATCAGGATGTACAACGCTTCGCCGAAGCCCAGGGCAAGGTGAACGACATCAAGCAGGAGTACCAGGGCAAGTTGCAGGAGAGTGCCCAGGATCCGCAGAAAGCCATGGAAATACAGCAGGAGGCTCAACAGGAGATGGTGCAGGCGGTAGAGGACAGCGGCATGGATGTGCAGCAGTACAACCAGATCGCGCAGCTGGCCCAGTACGACAACGAATTGCGCCAGCGCATCGAGTCCCAGTAACGGCTCTGCCCGGAACGCAACGTCCATAACCCAAAAGGACCGGCGAGTGCCGGTCCTTTTGTTTTTGGTTCCACCTTCAGACGTGCGCCTTAGGTCAGAACGTCACTCTCATGCCCAGCCAGTAGCGGCGGCCATCTTCCACGTAGCCGTATTCATCCTGAAAGATTTCTTTGTCGGTGAGGTTGTAGATACCGGCGTTCAGCGTGGTCTGCGGTGACAGACGGAATGCCACACCAGCGTCCATCAGCGTATTCGACGGCGCGATAATGTCGCTGCTTGAGGGCGTGCTCACCGGCTGACTTTCCTTGCCACGATAATGCACCGACGCCCAGGGCGATACCCGATCGGTGGCGCGCCAGTCCGCCCGCAGGGACGCCAGATGTTCCGGAATCTGGGTCAGCGGCTGCCCTTTGTATTCGCCGGACTTTTGCTCGGAGTCGGTGTACGTGTAACTGAAAGTCAGATCCAGCTGGCGCCACAGGGTGGTGGCCAGGGTGGCTTCCACCCCTTTGGTCACGGCTTCATCCACGTTGATGCGATAGGTCGGGTCGGAGCCAAAGTCGTTCGGGCCATCAGGACACCGGCTGGCGGGGCAAGCCACGCGAGTAATTTTGTCCTCGAAGTCATTATGAAACACGGTGACGCTGGCGGTAAGAATCCGGCCGGCGTTGAAGTACAGCCCCAGTTCCTTGTTGAGCGAGGTCTCCGGTTCCAGATCCGGGTTGCCATAGATGTCACCACCACGGCTGGTCTGCCCCCAGTTCGGAGTAATTTCCCGCAAGTTGGGGGAACGATAACCCGTGGAAACACCCCCTTTCACGGTCCAGCGCGGCGCGAAACCCCATACCGCGTATAGACGGGGGCTGACGTGACTGCCGTAGTTTTCGTCATCGTCCAGACGCACACCGCCGGTCAGCGTTACGTTGTGCGGCAGCATCCATTCGTTTTCCACGAACAAGCCCCATTTGGAACCGTCCACGCGGGTACGATCAGAAATCTGATTGGTGGTCTTGTCGTGCAGCTCTTCTTTCTCGAAGTCCGCCCCCACGGTCAGCAGGTGATCCCCCAATGGCATCAACAGGCTGCTCTTCGCCATGGTGTTGGTGATGGTGATCTCACGGCTTTCGTTTTCCGTTTCCTCACGCTGTACATAACTGTCCGAGGTACCGACTGCCCAGCGGCCCGTGTGGGTCAGGGACAAAACTTCACGGCGAGTCTCGTCATCGCTATCCGTACAGGGGTTACCACGACAGGCGGTGGGGTCCGCATCAACGGTTTCACCGACGGTTTGCCGGCGCCGCTGGCGGGTTTCCCCGGCTTCCAGAATGAAGTCGTGATCCGTACTGGGCGTATAGGCCAGACGCGCGGTCAGGCTGCGCAGACTCTTGTCCTCGAAGCCATCCACGAATTGGTCTTCATCGCGGTTGCTGAACTTGCCGTACAACTGCAAACCCAACAGGTCTTTCTTCACCGGGCCATTGAGGAAAAAGTTCGCCTGTTGCTGATCACCGGAACGAACGTCGTCCTGAATAATGGTATCCAACTGCATGCCGCCGCCCCACTCCTCGGCGACCTTGCGGGTGATGATGTTGATCACGCCGCCAATGGCGTCGGAGCCGTACAGCGTGGACATGGGACCGCGTACTACTTCAATCCGCTCGATGGCCTGCAGCGGCGGCAGCCAGTCCTGTTCGAAACCGGCGCTGCCGTTGGGGCGGCTTTCCCGGGAGGATACCGGTTTGCCGTCCACCAGGATCAGCGTGTATTGAGCCGGCATCCCGCGCATGACGATGTCGTTGCCATTGTCGCCGGAACCGCCGCCGGTAACGATGACACCGGGGATATCCCGCAGCGCATCGGTGGCGTCCTTGTAGAAGCGCTGTTCCAGTTGTTCGCGATCAATAACGCTGATCGAAGCCGGCGCGTCCTCCAACTGCTGGATGCGTCCCGCGGCGGTCACCGTGACCCGTTCGATCTGGTTGACGGTGTCATCGGCGAGAACCGACCCCGACCCCAAGCCGAGTACCACCCCGGTCAAGGCACAACGTAATTTCATTCCTGAACTCCCGCAGTTTCCCAATGGCGTCCAAAGACCCGATCCCGGACGTAAAAGTGCGAACAGGAATGATATAGATTCTTATTTAATGAAAAAGGCGGGATTACACTTTATACATTCTCGGCCGCCGCCAGCCGCACATGCACTCGCAGACCGGGGGGGCCATTCTCCGCCCACAACTCGCCGGCCTGCCGGATCACCGCGCGGCGCGCGATACTGAGCCCCAGCCCGAAGCCGCTGTCGGTGGTGCGGGCCGGATCCAGCCGTACGAACGGCGCGAAGATCGACTCCAGCCGTTCCTCCGGCACCCCCGGACCCTGGTCCGCCAGCCACAGGTGCCAGTATTGCCCTTCCCGGTTCCCGTGCAGCACCACTTCGCCGTTCACTGGAGAATGACGGATGGCATTGCGTACCAGGTTTTCCAGGGTCAAGGCGAAGTCATTGAGGTTGCCGAGCACCATGGCGTGCTCGGGCAACTGGCAACGGAACCGCAACGGGTCCCAGCCGCTTTCAAAGGCGGCATCGTCCACCACCAGATCCCAGATTTCCCGTACCGACAACGGGCCGGTTTCCGAGTCGTGCTGCTCGGTGTCGTGCCACACCAGGGCCAGGGTGTCGTCCACCAATGTGCGCATCTTGTCCACTTCCACGGCGACCCGCTGGCGCAGAGCCGGCTCGTCCAGCGGGCTGTCCAGCGCCACGTTCAACCGGCTCAAAGGCGTACGCAGCTCGTGAGACATGTCGTGCAGGAGCTGCCGCTGGCTTGCCAGCAAACCGGACACCCGTTCCGCCATGCTGTTGAAACTGCGCCCCAGTTCCCCGAATTCGTCACCCCGTTCGGTAAGGGTGGTTTCCACCCGGGACGCGGGCTCGTCGCGGAAGCGGTGCACCTGGGCTTCCAGCGCCCGCAACGGCACCATGATGCGCCAATAGATCAGAATCACCGCCAACAGCGCCATGATGCCGGGCAGCAAGGTCAGAATAAGAGTGCGTTGCAGCGGCCAGGCGCCGCCGGGCATGTGTTCCGGCGGTAGCTGCATTACCAGGCGGCCCTGGTCCGGCGCGCCGGGAAAAGGCATGCCGATGAACGGCATGTCGCGGTAGCGGAAGCTCATGCGCCAATCCAGCTCGCGCTGAAAGCGAAAGCCGGCGATCTGGCTGTCGGTGAGCGGGGTGCCGCTCAAAGAACGTCCGGAAGTGTCCACCACCATGGCCTCCCCCGGTACCCGCTGGTGGAGCTCCGCCAGCCAGGCGGCCACGCCCTGCTCGCCACCCGCCCGCCAGGCCGCTTCCGCCTCATGGGCGTAGCCCAGCATTTCCACCTTGGCCTGATCACTGAGCAGCACCACCTGGTTGGCCACCCAGATCGTCACCCAGCGGCTGCAGGCCACGATCACCACCGCGCTCAGACACAACACCAGGGCAAGGCGCCAGAACAGGGAATGACGGCCGGGCATTACAGCGCCTCGGACACCAGGGTGTAGCCCTGGCCCCAGACCGTGCGCAGCGGTTGTTCCGCCATGCCGACATCGCGCAGCTTGCGACGTAGATGGCTGACGTGCAGATCAAGGCTGCGATCATGACGGCCATAGCCGCGATGCAACACCGCCTGATACAGAAAAGCCTTGCTCAGCACCTGATCACGATGCTCCAGGAACACCTGCAGCAGGCGGAACTCGGTGGTGGTCAGTCCCAGATCCGCCTCCCGGTACCAGGCGGTTTCATCCTCGGTGCGCAGGACCAAAGCGCCCACCGGCGCCACGCCCTGACTCTGACGCCGCTCCAGCGTCACCCGCCGTAATACCGCTTCCACCCGCACCGCCAGCTCGGCGGAGCTGAAGGGCTTGGGCAAATAATCGTCGGCCCCTTTCATCAGGCCGCTGATACGATCCTGCTCGTCGCCCAGGGCGGACAGCACGATCACCGGCACGCCGCTGCGCTGACGCAGCTCCGCCAGCAAGTCGAGGCCATTCATGCCGGGCAACAGAATGTCCAGCAACACCAGGTCGAACGGCTGGTCCAGCGCTTGTTGCAAGCCGGCCCGGCCGTCGCGGCATACCGTTACCTGGTGCTGCCGGGAGGCCAGAAAGTCCTGTAAATGGGTGCATAGCACGGCGTCGTCCTCGATCACCAAAAGACGGGCCGGGCAGGGGGATATCGCAGTCATTTGTAAAGAATAAGAATTATCATTCACAAAGGGAATGGCTGGTTCGTCCCTGATTTCGCCGCAAGGTTCCCTGCTTACATTCTTTACCCGTGCCTTTCATTGTTAGTGCGAACCATTCGCAATAACATACCCTCCATCCCAAATCCCAAGGCAGTGGAAGATCTCCGGCTTGGACAAGAAAGCAAAAGCGCGTTGGCTCAAGCAGCTTCACCAATGGCACTGGGTCAGTTCGGCGCTGTGCCTGGTGTGCATGGTGCTGTTCAGCGTCACCGGCATCACCCTCAACCATGCCGCCCAGATCGACGGCGAGCCGAAAGTGGAAGAGCTGACCGCGACGCTGCCCGAACCGCTGCTGGCCGCATTGAACCGCCAGGATCAAGGCGCCCTGCCCCAATCACTACGGGATTGGCTGAGTCAGGACCTGGACATCGGGGTGGACGGCCGCGAGGCGGAATGGTCCGGCCAGGAGGTGTATCTGGCCATGCCCCGGGCCGGTGGTGACGCCTGGCTGGCCATAGATCGAAGCAGTGGCGAGGTGCTTTACGAAAACACCGACCGGGGCTGGATTGCTTTTCTCAATGATCTGCACAAAGGCCGCGACACCGGCACCGTATGGCGCTGGTTCATCGATATTTTCGCCGTCGCCACCCTGTTGTTCGCCTTCACCGGCCTGGCTCTGATGTTCCTGCACGCCCGCCGGCGCCCGGCCACCTGGCCGGTAACGGCGCTGGGGCTGGTGCTGCCGTGGTTGCTGATCGCCTTTTTCATGCACTAGGAGATGGTCATGCGTTTGATCCCGATAGTAATGCTGTCCGCCCTGGCCTTCGCCGCCGAGGCCGCCCAGTTCCAGGTGGAAGTGGAAGTGCCACGGTTGCGGGTGGCGGAATACCACGCGCCCTATGTGGCGTTCTGGATCGAGACGCCGGAAAACACCGTGGCCGCCCCACTGGGACTCTGGTACGACGACCAGGAAAAATGGCTCAAGGACCTGCGCCAGTGGTGGCGCCGCACCGGCCGCTCGCAAAGCGCCCCTTATGACGGCCTCACCGGCGCCACCCGTTCACCGGGCAAGCACAGCGTGGACTTTTCCGATCTGCCGGCGATGGCCGAACTGCCCGCTGGCGACTACCAGCTGGTGGTGGAGGCCGCCCGCGAAGTGGGCGGCCGCGAAGTGGTGCGGATTCCGTTCCAATGGCCTCCCGCCAGCGCCCAACAGCTCCGCGCCCAAGGCACGGAAGAACTGCATGACGTCACTCTGACCCTTACTCCTTAGCTCTTTCCCTTTAAATACCGGCATTGACAGGAGCCAAACCATGAAACCCGTTTCCCTGGCCGCCGCCGCGGTCTCCGCGTTGCTACTGCTCTCCCCCGCCGCCCAGGCCCACAAGCGCTGGCTGCTGCCGACCCACACCGTGGTCTCCGAAGCGCAATGGATCAGCGTTGACGCCAGCGTTTCCAACGACATCTTCTACCCGGATCGCGCTTACTCCCTGGAACGCCTGCAAGTCACCGGTCCCGATGGCAAGGCGGCGCAAACCGATCATCTTCTGGAGATGCACCGGCGCAGCGTATTTGATGTCAATCTGGCGGCAACCGGCAGCTATCGCATTGCCCTGCCGGGCCATTTCTTCCTCGCCTTCTTCGAGCAGGATGGCGAGCGCAAGCGGCTGTTCGGCGAGGATGCCAAGGCGCTGCTGAAGAAAGTACCGAAAGGCGCCGACGAGGTACGCCTGCTGGAATCAGTCAGCCGCATCGAGACCTTCGCCTCCGTCGGCGCACCCGACACCGCCGCGCTGAAACCCACCGGCAAGGGTCTGGAGCTGGTGCCAGTGACCCACCCGAACGATCTCTACAGCGGTGAAACCGCGCGCTTCCGCTTCGTCGTCGACGGCCAGCCCGCCGCCGGCCTGGAAGTCCACCTGCTGCCCGCCGGCACCCGCTACCGCGACGCCCAGCAAGACTGGACCGTCACCAGCGACGATAACGGCGAAGTGGCGATCGACTGGCCCCACGCCGGCCGCTTCTTCCTGGAGGCGGAAGCCAGCGATCAGAACACCAGCCACAAACAGGCCGAACGCCGCCGCCTGGAGTACCTGGGCACTTTCGAGGTGCTGCCGCTGTAAGGCCAACCACACGCTACTCGCTGCCAGGGCAGCTCCCACAACGGGTTTTACAAAGCCGCTGTGGGAGCGATCCTCCTCCTGCAGGCGTGCCGACAAAGAAAAAGATGCATTCTCCCGCTATTTACCGTATAGTCCGTGCCCCCCGCCATACTGGCCTGCGTCCTTTTCACTGAAAGGTCCCCTTCATGTTGCATAGCGATTCCGGGTTCGCCGCTTTGGGCTTGCCCGCGCCCCTTCTTGATGCCATCGGCAAACTGGGTTTTGAAACCCCGTCGCCGATCCAGGAGCGAAGCATCCCCGTCCTGCTGGACGGCGATGATTTGCTCGGCCAAGCACAAACCGGCACCGGCAAGACCGCCGCTTTCGGCCTGCCGTTGCTCGCCCGTATCGATCCGGAGCAGCGTTGCCCACAGCTGCTGGTGATCGCCCCCACTCGCGAACTGGCCCTGCAAGTGGCCGACGCCATGGAAACCTTCGCCCGCCAGTTGCGCGGCGTTAAGGTCGTGGCGGTATATGGCGGTAGCGAATACCGCACCCAATTGCGCGCGTTGCGAGACGGCGCCCAGGTGGTCGTAGGTACCCCTGGCCGGATCATGGACCACATGCAGCGCGGCAGTCTGAACCTGGATCGCCTGCAAGCGCTGGTGCTGGACGAAGCCGACGAAATGCTGCGCATGGGTTTTATCGACGACGTCGAATGGATCCTGGAACACACCCCGGACGAACGGCAATTGGCGCTGTTTTCCGCCACCATGCCGAACGTGATCCGGCGCGTGGCCGAGCGTCATCTGAAGTCGCCGAAGTGGATTCGCATTGAAAACGACACCACCACCAAGAGCGGCATCCGCCAGCGCTTCTGGCCGGTCTCCGGCCTCAACAAGCTGGACGCCATGTGCCGTATCCTGGAGGGCGAGACCCACGATGGCGTCATCGTCTTCGCCCGCACCAAGCAGTCCACCCTGGAACTGGCCGAGCAATTGCAACGCCGTGGCCTGCGCGCGGAAGCCCTGAATGGCGACATTCCCCAGGCGCAGCGGGAAAAAACCGTGGCCCGCCTGCGTGAAGGCCGCTTCGATCTGCTGATCGCCACCGACGTGGTGGCCCGTGGCCTGGACGTGCCGCGTATCAGCCATGTGATCAACTACGACATGCCCGCCGACACCGAAGCCTATGTGCACCGAATCGGCCGCACCGGCCGGGCCGGACGTAATGGCGAGGCGATCCTGTTCGTGTCGCACCGCGAGCGGGGCATGCTGCGCGCCATCGAGCGCGCCACCGGCCAGAGCCTGGAATCCATGGACCTGCCCAGCGTCGACGCGCTCAACAGCAAGCGTCTGGCCAAGTTGCAGGAACAGCTGGTGGCGGGCCTGGAAAGCAAACACCGCGAAGAGGCGGAGACGGTGCTGAGCGCCCTGCGCGAACAGCTGGATCTGGACGACGAAAAGCTGGCCCTGGGCCTGGCGGCGCTGCTGGTGGCCAAGGAACCGGTGATTCTGAAGCCGGCCCCGGTGGGCAAACCGCCGCGCGCCAGCTCACCGCGCAAGGAAGGCCCGCGCAAGGAAGGCCGTCCGGCCAACAATCGACGCCGTGCCTCCGGCAGCGACGGCGACGCCAACGGTGACATGCAGGTTTATCGGGTGGAAGTGGGCCACGCCCACGGTGTGCGGCCGGGGAATCTGGTCGGCGCCATCGCCAACGAAGCGGGTCTGCCGAGCCGCCAGATCGGCGCCATCCGGATTCACCAGGAACACAGCACCGTAGCGCTGCCGCACGACCTCACCGCGAAGCAGCTCAACATCCTCAAGCGCACCCGCGTTTGTCAGCGGCCGCTCTCTCTGGAAGCCCTCTGACGCCGACACACGCCAACGGATAGTTCCGTTGGCGTGTGCTTCAGGCCAGCTCAGACATCAACCCGAAAGCCCACCTTCACCACCACCTGGAAATGGGCGACTTTGCCGTTTTCCACGTGGCCGCGGGTCTCCCGGACTTCGAACCATTCCACGTTCTTGACGCTCTTGCCGGCGGCGGCGATGGCGTTATGAATGGCGCCTTCGATGCTGTCCTTGGATGAACCGACCAGTTCCAGCTTTTTATATACATGCTCGCTCATAAGGTCCTCCTTAAGCACACCATCTGTTCCGTTTCACGGTGAACCCCAAAGGCCATCAGGTCAAAGTGATGGTGAGACGCCCATCGCAGTTCTTCCTTTCATGAAGAAGACCACTCCCACACTAGTCTCTACAAGGCCGCTGTAGGAGCTTGCCTGCAAGCGAATTGTGCTTTCGATCCGAAAAGATTCGCTTGCAGGCAAGCTCCTACAACGGCTTTGTAGTCCGGTCCGGGAAAGCGGCTTTTAGCAGCGGATGGCAGACTTGCCGATTCGGCATTGCTCACTCCAGACGCTATAATCGCCGGCCCGGAAATCAGTCCCCGCCAACCGCCATGCAACGAAGCGCCCATTTTTCCCGCTGCCGCCAATACCGCTACGCCCTCTGGCGCCGCTGGGCCGAGGGCGACGACTATGTGCTGCTGGTGGCACTGAACCCGTCCACCGCCGATCACCGCCGCGATGACCCGACCATTCGCCGCTGCATCGGTTTCGCCCGGGATTGGGGTTATTCAGCGTTGTGTGTGGCCAACCTGTTCGCCTATCGGGCCACTTATCCGAGCGACCTGTTCGCCGCCGACGATCCAGTGGGCCCGCGCAACGATCAGTGGCTGAACAAGCTGTCCCGCGACGCCAGTCTGGTGGTGGCCGGCTGGGGCAATCACGGCCGTCATGGCAATCGCGCCGCCCAGGTGCGCGACCGCCTCGGCGACGCCCTGCACTGTCTGCGCATGAACGGCTCGGGGGAACCCGCTCATCCGCTTTACCTGCCGAAAGCGCTCAAGCCGATTCCGATGCCACCGGTTATGCCTGCCAACCGGCCCGATCGGCCCGGCCGCCGCTGATTCACGTTTTCGCCATCGTGGTCAGACAATATTCCGATCCGCTAGACTGCCGGTGAGCGACGACCGAATCACGACCGGAGGGAACCCAGGTGACAAGATTGCAAAAGGCTCTGTTGGGAGCCGTGGCTTTTTTTGTGCCTCTGATCGGCATCGGCGCGGCCGCGCCCTCCTCCTTCGGATCGGCACAGCCGGTTTCCTTTCAGCAGCAGGTCAGACCGGTCCTGGAGCAGCGCTGTATCGCCTGCCACGGCTGTTATGACGCCCCTTGCCAATTGAAACTGGAATCGCCGGAAGGGCTGGCCCGGGGCGCCAACCAGACGCCGGTGTATAACGGCCAGCGCACCTCGGCGGCAGCGCCGTCCCGTCTGTTCATTGACGCGAGCAGTTCCGGCGAATGGCGTAATCGCGGCTTCTTCTCGGTACTGGAAGGCCGCCAGACCATGGACGAAGGCTTGCTTTATCAGATGCTGGTACTGGGCCGGCACCACCGCTTCGAGCCGAACAGCAAGCTGCCGGAAGAGATTCAACTGGGATTGGGCCGCGCCAACGTTTGCCCGGCACCGGAGGACATGGCGGACTACGCCCGCGAGCATCCGCTGGAAGGCATGCCGCTGGGGCTGCCGCCATTGAGCGAGCGGGAATTCGATCTGCTGACAGGCTGGCTGGCCCAGGGCGCGCCGCTGGAGGCCACGCCGGTGAAGCTGACATTGGAAGAACAAGGCCGGATCCGGGCCTGGGAAAGCTGGCTCAACCGGGAAAATCCGCGCCAGCGTCTGGTCGCCCGCTGGGTCTACGAGCACCTGTTCCTGGCTCACCTCTACTTCGACGATGGCCGCCAGAGCCGGCCGCGCCACTTCTTTTCCCTGGTTCGCTCATACACGCCGCCGGGGGAACCCATCGAGCCGGTGGCCACCCGCCGCCCCAACGGTGATCCCGGTGCACCGTCCTGGTACCGGTTGCGGCCGATCACCGAGACCATCGTCCACAAGACCCATATTACCTACGCGCTCACCGACGCCAAGCGCGAACGCATGGAGACGCTGTTCTTCGATACACCCTGGGAGCCCGGTGCGCTGCCCGACTATGACGCCGATGCCCGCGCCAATCCGTTCGAGACGTTTCAGGCCATTCCCGCCCGCGCCCGTTACCAGATCATGCTGGACGACGCCGAGTACTTCGTGCGCACCTTTATTCGTGGTCCGGTATGCCGGGGACAAATCGCCACCGATGTGATCCGCGACCAGTTCTGGACAGTGTTCCAGGATCCGGACCATGACCTTTATGTGGACGATGCCGACTATCAACGTCAGGCGACGCCGCTACTGGGCCTGCCCGGCCAGCACGACGATCTGATTTCACTGGGCCCGCAATGGCTCAAGTACAAGCACAAACGCAATCGCTACCTGCGCGAACGTCAGCAGGCCTACGCCCGGCACACCCCTGGCGGCCCCACCTGGGAAACGCTCTGGGACGGCGATGGCGACAACGGCAACGCGCTGCTGACTATCTTCCGCCATCATGATAGTGCCTCGGTGCGCCGCGGCCTGATCGGCGACCTGCCGTTGACCACCTGGGTCATGGATTACCCGCTGTTCGAGCGCACTTACTATGCCCTGGTGGTGAATTTCGACGTGTTCGGCTCGGTGTCCCATCAGGCCCAGACCCGCCTGTACTTCGACCTGATCCGCAACGGCGCCGAACAGAACATGCTGCGTTACCTGCCGGCGGCGGCGCGCAAGCCGGTGCTGGACGATTGGTATCAGAAGACCGGCAAACTCAAGTTGTTCATCAGCTACGCCAGCGTCGATACCGACACCCCCACCGGCATTGACTATGGCACCAGCACGCCCAAGCAGGAATTCGACGGTAAGCTGCTGACCCGTTTCGCCCATCTCAATGCCCGCCCGGACCCGCTGAACCGCTGCCAGGACGAGCATTGCGCCCTGCCCGGCGCCAACGGTCTCGAACAGCGCGTGCAGCAGGCACTGAGCGTGCTGGCGTCGCGGCGGGCCGACGATCTGCCGGTGATCGATCATCTGCCGGAAGTGTCCCTGCTGCAGGTGCGTGGCGAGGACGGTGACCTGGCGGTGTACACACTGCTGCGCAACCGTGCCCACAGCAACGTGGCGTTCATGATGGGCGAATCACTGCGCTATCAGCCCGAATTGGACACGGTGACAATTTACCCCGGCGTTCTCGCCAGCTATCCGAATTTCATGTTCCATCTGCGTGAGGGCGAGTTGGGAGACTTTGTGCGGGCCATGGAGCGGGCGGGCGATGAGAGTGGCTTCGAACGGCTGGTTCAGCGTTTCGGCGTGCGCCGTACCCACCCGGAATTCTGGCGTTATTTCGACGATCTCGGGGACTATTTGTTGGAACATGAACCGACCCAGGCCGGGGTGCTGGACCTGAACCGCTATGAGAATCTTTAACAGTGGCGGGCGTTGCGATATGAAATCCGGCAGTCCTACAATGAGGAACGCATCACGCTGAGCGGGAGCTACCCATGGAGCCGGACGACCGCAATAGCAGTAGATATGCCCCATCCCCCCTGATCCGGGCGACAATGAGCGCTTCGGCCCTGTTCCTGACGATCTGGATTTCCCCAGCCCTGGCCGAGGCAATCCCCTCGCGGGACGGTTGCGTCACCTCGACCATTCCGCACATTTCCCCCGAGCTGGCCAGACAGGCCGGCATGACCCGGCTGCCCAATGGCCAGTATGAGCTGGACATGGCGGCGCTGGCCGCCAGGGCCGGCGGCCCCGCTGCCCTTCTGCGAGTCAGCCGCCGGCAATACGAAGCCAACATGGCATGGCTGAGCGAGATGGCCTCCCTGGTCGCCGATCCCGGCACGCCGTTGCTGCCTCAAGTCCAGTCGGTGTACCGGCAGGGCTGGGAAACCAATGTGGTGGAAATGTCGATTATCCAGGCGATGGAGTGCCAACTCGGCCTGGCGCCCTCCGACCTCGAAAGACCGGCGCCCCCATCGGAGGCGATCGCCGAGCGTCAAAAGCGGATTGCCCAGGGCCGTGCCGAGGCCGAAGCCGAGGCCCGCAAAGCCGCCCGCTGGAGCACGTTCAGTGACATCATGATCGGCGTATCCAATGCAGTAGGCACCGCGGCGGGAGCCATGTCAGGCTCGGGAGGCGGAGGGAGCCCAAGCGGCTCCGGCACCTGCCCGGGAGGGACGCCCAGGGATTCAGCTGGGAAGTGCGAAGTCGGTTACAGTAATTAGTCCTAGCCGGCTACCATAAAAAAACCAAAAAGGCGGCTAACCATGCACACGTTCGCCCCCAAAAGCATTGCCTCCCACTGGCGTCTTATCGCCGGCTTGCTACCCTGGTTACTAGCCGGTTGCGCCAGCGCGGGTTATCAAATGCCCGATCTCTCTCTCGACAGCCTGTTCAGCAGCGACCAGGCGGCCGCCAGGGATCAGCCCGTGGCCAATATCGGCATCACCCACTGTGATCAACTGACAACCCATGAAGACGACTGGGATCGCGTCAAGGGCATCTCTCCCGTGGAGGGTGAGGATATCGATATCGCCTCCGCGATTGCCGCCTGCGAAAAAGCACTGGCCGAACACCCCGGTCACCGCCGCCTGCAGGCGGAACTGGCCCGCGCCTATGCCGAAGCCTTCCGCTATGACGAAGCCTTCAGGCTCAGTGGCCAGGCCGCCGAGGCGGGCAGTCTCTACGCGCTGATCCAGCAAGGCCATGCCTACCGGTACGGCAGAGGCACGCCAAAGGATATCGACAAGGCCGTCAACGCCTACCAAAGAGCCGCCAAAGCCGGGCACGTCGGGGCGATGAATTATCTGGGCAGCACGCTCTACCAGCGCGATGGCTGGGGCGACCGCTCCAAGGCCAAATCCTGGTACCGGAAATCCGCCGATGCCGGCGATGCCACCGGCATGGCCAACTTCGCCCAGCTCCTTCTCATTGACGGGAAACAGGAAGAGGCGTTCCCCTGGTTCCAAAGGGCCGCCCAACAAGGCAATGCGTTCGCCCTTCAGCAGATCGGTACTTACTACGCCGTGGGAGGAGAGCCGGCCATCAAAGCACCGTACACGGCACTGTCCTACTTTGAAAAAGCAGTGAAAAAGGGGCGGCCCAGTGCCAGTGTCAAGGCGGCGAAGCTCTTCATCCAGGAGGCAGGCGACACCAATTCGCACCTGAATGAGAGTGAACGGCAGGCAAAGGTCCTGTATTGGGTCAAGTACGGAATGCCGACGTTATCAACCCGCCAGTAATACGATACACCGTCAAACCATGGCGGGGTGCGATAAACAAAAAAAACCCCGGACCTGGGTCCGGGGTTTAAAGTACCGTCACAGCATGCCTGCGAAGCAGGCTCCCGAGCCTGATGACGATATACGACTTACGCGGGCAACCAGCCCGGCTGAATCAGCGCCTGTTGGCAAGGTCACCACCGGCATCTGGCAACGTCGCACCGGCAATGACCACAGGATTCAGGAGTGATCAAACTAATAATGGCACCCTTCCTCCAGGGCTGGTATTGTCGCCTATGACTTATTCATGGTGATTTGCGACAAACCTACCAAGGACAACAATGTATCAAGTCAGCGTCCTGGCCTATGACGGCGTTTTCGCCTCCGCCCTGGCAGGGGTGGTGGATCTGCTCAATCTTACCGGCGTGACCTGGAACCGCATCCACGGTCTGCCCCTGGACCGGCAATTCAAGGTCCAGGTGGTCTCCCGCGGCGGCCAGCCGGTGCGCTGCAACGCCGGTCTGCGGCTGGCGGTGGATAACGCCATCGAGCGGGTGGACAGCAGCGATCTGGTGCTGGTGCCCACCATCGGCAACGAGATCACCAGTGTGCTCAAAGCGGAACAGGACACTCTGGAATGGCTGCGTTTTCTGCATGCGGGCGGTGCCGATCTGGCCAGTAACTGCACCGGCGCCTTCCTGCTCGCCGAGGCCGGTCTGCTGGACGGCCGCCGCGCCACCACCCATTGGGGCTACAGTCCACTGTTCCGCCAACGCTATCCGCAGGTGAACCTCAACGAGCGCGAGCTGATCACCCGGGACGGCAACATCTTCTGTGCCGGCGGCGGTACCGCCTGGCGCGACCTGACCATCCTGCTGGTGGAGCGTTATTGCGGCGCCGACATGGCGCGGGAGCTGGCCAAGGCGTTCGTTATCGACGTGCGTAACGACCCGCAAAGCATCTACGCCGGTCTGCCGGCCAAGACCTATCACCGCGACGAGCAGGTGCAGCAGGTCCAGTCCTGGCTACATGAGCACTATGCCGAGCCCACCACCCTGGCCGACCTGGCCCAGCGCGTGCACCTCAGCCCCCGGCAGTTGCAGCGGCGCTTTATCGCCGCGCTCGGCGAGCCGCCCCTGCAGTATTTGCAGCGGGTGCGCATCGAGGCCTCACGCAAAATGCTGGAGCGCGGCGCCACCAATCTGGGCACCCTGGCGGAGCAGGTCGGCTATCAGGACGTGAGCAGTTTCTCCCGGCTGTTCAAACGCCACACCGGGTTGTCACCGAGCCATTACCGGCAGCGTTTCGCCCGCGTCGGCGCCCTGCGCGACTGACCTAGGCGTGCAATTCCAGGCTTCACTCCTTAAAGTGAAGCTTCATGGATGAATCAGAATCACAACTCGAACTGATACTGGGGAAGATCGTCGGCTTTGTCTGGGGCCCGCCACTGGTCACCTTGCTGGTGGGCGGCGGCCTGTTCTTCCTGTTTTACTCCCGCCTGCTGCCCTATCGCCATCTCGGCCGGGGCCTGCGCCTGCTGTTCAAACCGCCGGATCATGACGACCAGGGCTCGCTGTCCCATTTTCAGGCGCTGAGCACGGCGTTGTCCGGCACTCTGGGCATGGGCAATGTGGGCGGCGTGGCGGTGGCCATCGCCACCGGCGGTCCGGGTGCCATTTTCTGGATGTGGATGAGCGCCCTGCTCGGCATCGCCACCAAATTCTACACCTGCACCCTGGCGGTGATGTACCGGGGCAAGGACAGCGAAGGCACGCTCCAGGGCGGCCCGATGTACATCATCCGCGAGGGCATGGGGCGGCGCTGGCGCCCGCTGGCTTACTTCTTCGCCTTCGCCGGCCTGCTCGGCACCATGCCGATCTTCCAGGTCAATCAATTGGTCCAGGTGGTACGGGATGTGATCGCCACACCAGCCGGCTGGACCACTGATGACCAGCACTTTTTGTTCGACCTCGGACTCGGGGCGCTGCTGGCGATCCTGGTACTGGGGGTAGTGGCCGGCAAACTGCCGCGTCTGGCCCGGGTCACCTCCACCCTGGTGCCGGCCATGGTGCTCAGCTATCTGAGCCTCACCGGCGTGGTGCTGATCGGCAACAGCGACCAGATTCTTCCCGCACTGAAGCTGATCGTCGTCGATGCCTTCACCGGGCAGGCGATGGTCGGCGGCGCTATTGGCGCGATGATCATCACCGGGGTCCGCCGCGCCGCTTTCTCCAATGAGGCCGGCATCGGCACCGAAGCCATGGCCCATGGCGCCGCTCGCACCCGCGAACCGGTCAGCGAGGGACTGGTGGCCATGCTCGGCCCGATCATCGACACCCTGGTGGTGTGCACCTGCACCGCTTTGGTGATTCTGATCAGCGGCGCCTGGACCAGCGGCGACAATGACGGCGTCTCGCTGACCGCCGCCGCCTTCGGCAGCCTGTTCGACGAGGCCGGTTCGGTGGTCATGGCGCTGACAGTGAGTGTGCTGGCGTTCAGCACGGTGCTGACGTTCTGGTACTACGGCAGCAAATGCCTGGGATTCATGATCGGGGCCCGCCATCAGCATCATTACGTATGGTTTTACCTTTTTTTAATAGTACTCGGCGCCATTGCATCGCTGAATACGGTGATCAGTGTGGTGGACACCATGTATGCACTCATGGCGATCCCCACCATGACCGCTTCTCTGGCGCTGGCACCCAAGGTGAACCAGGCGGCGCGGCGTTATTTCCGTAAGGACGTCGGGGGAAGCGGCTAACGCCGGTGCGCATCCTCATTTCGTGGAAGTTGTGATGCCGCCCGGCGCAGGAGGCGATCGTTTTTGCCACTATCCCGTCCGGTTCCAGGGAAATACTCCCAGGAACGGCGATATTTGCGGCTCGAACGATGCCGAATGTAAAACGGGTGTTGTGGGGTAGGCGGATCCTTGGCTTCGAGAATGAACGCGACGCATTTTGGGGGGCGCGGCTTCGAGTATCCGGCCGGCGGAGGTAATACCGCCGCCACCGGGCCAGGCATTTCGTGGAGACCGAAGGTGACGGTTGTCAGGAAGCGGCTCTCACCTCACAATATACAAAAAATATCACAAACAAGCGGTGTTTAATTATGTTGTGGGGGAAAACACACTCATTTCATCGGTTTGTCGATACTCAGCTACGGGATCTGCGCGAACGCTACGGCCTGTCCCTGTGGATGCTGATTCGTAAAACCGGCGACGACTGGCGCCTGCTGCGCAGCAACGGCAGCGGCTATGCCTTGACCACTGGCGAGCACTTCAGATGGCCGGAAGCCCGTGGCCGAACCGGTCCTTCAATCCACACCAACGCCGGCGTGCTGCTGGACGCCGAAGCCCATTCACCGCCCTACCCGGTGAACCGGCCGATGAAAGTCGGAGCCTGTCTGCGCCTGCCGCTGTACGGCGACGGGGATCGTCTGCTCGCCGTGCTTTGCGCGCTGGATCCGGAGCCGCAGCCCCATCTGACCGAGCAATTGCTTCCTTCTTTGCAACGTCAGGCGTTCCTGCTGGAAACCGCCCTGTCGTGGAACCTCTCGCTGCTCAACCAGCAAAGGGTCAGTGATTTTCTCGAAGATGACGGCCGTGATCCGGATACCGGCATCCTTGATGTCACCGGCTGGTCGCGGATTCTGGAAAAAGAACGCCAGCGCTGCCGCAACTACGGTCTCGGCGCTACTATTCTGCGTTTGCACGGCACCGGCCTGGAACGGTGCGACCGTCGTCAGCGGCTGGCGGACTCTCTCGCCGCCCTGGTGCGCGAACAGGACATGGTGGCCTATCTCGGCCATGGCCAGTTCGCGATACTGCTCGCCGAAACCTCGATAATGCAAAGCCTGCGCATGCGCGCGCGTATCCTCGATGCCCTCGCCGCCAAGGATCTGCCGGTGGTGTGCGAGCCGGAGAGTCTGATCCTCAATTCCGGTGCCCTCCAGCCCGAGGTGCTGTTGCACAGCGCGGTCCATTAGGGAGCCTTTGGAAAACGTCATGCCGGACTACCAAATAACGTCATGCCGGACTTGATCCGGCATCTCTCTCTACGAAGTGGTGCGCCCTGCTGAGGGAGCTCCCGGGTCACGCCCGGGATGACGGGCGTTTTCCAGAACCGCCTTAGTTACCTCCAGGCACCACCGCGAAGCGCCCTTCCCGCCAGGGAACTTGCACCCATCCCCACCTGACCGGATACTCTCAACTTCTAAGAAATAATCGTATTTTTTGGGGGGAAACCATGGCGTCGGCTCATAGTGCTCATTCGGATTCGCCGACACCAGTCGGGGCCGGGGACCGCTTCTATGCCTTGCGCATGACCGCTCTGATCACCTTTTGCGGTCTGCTGCTGTCCTCTCTGATCACCAGCATTGGTGTCTTGCTTACCGGTGAACGGGACTGGTTGTCCGCAATCTGTCTGGCCCTGTTGATCCCCCTGCTGCTGCTGCCCCCTCTGGGCTATCCGTTGTTGTTGCGCCTGTCCTCCCTGCGCCGGGAAAATCGCGCTCTGCAGCAACAGGTTCGCGAAGATCATCTCACCGGTTTGTTCAATCGTCCGCACTTGCTGGGCATGCTGGAACGTGAGCTTTCCCTGAGCCAGCGCCACGATTACGTGGTGTCCGTTTTACTATTGGATGTCGCCGATTTCACCGATCTGGCCGACCGTCACGGCCGCCGCGCCGCTGATCGTCTACTGCGGGTGTTCGCCGACCGCATCCGGGACAAGATTCGCGAAAGCGACCTGTTCGGACGCATCGACGGCGCCCAGTTCCTTCTGGTACTGCCTCATACCAGCCAGCTCGACGCCCTCCATATGGCGGAGGGCCTGCGCGCGCTGGTCACCAGCATGCAGGTGCCGGGGATAGAGGACAGCCTCCAGTTTGAAGTTCGTCTGGGGGTGGCCAGTACGGAGAACACCGGCCCCAATCTGAACGCTCTACTGAATGAGGCCGACTACACGCTCTATCAAAGCCGGAATGATCTCCGTCACCGTGCCGACCAAAACTAATCCTAATTACCTATGAATAACACAACCTTCTAGTACCAATCATTAACAAACTGACGTCTTTCATGTCGCGGTATGACATGTGTTTGTAAATTTTCTTATTAATAAGCGCCGCCCCATTTACTCCTAAAATATGCATGACAAACTGTTCCAGTGTTTGTTCTGCCTACACGATAAAAAGGAAGGAGTTATGGACGCTAAACATTTTCTTGCCTCCAGCATTGCACTGGCATCGGTATCCGTTGCGAGTGTCGCTACGGCCGCGGATATCCCCGACCGGTATTTCTACCTCGGTGGTCACGTCAGCCAAAGCTGGATGGATATTGGCGATCACTACGAAGAAGACAACTACATCAGCGACACCCAACCGGGAATGGGTAACGACACCGTGACCCTGCCGGGTGCCCAACTGGGTTACCGTTTCAACCGTGACTGGTCCATCCAGGCATGGTGGGAGCGTAACAACTACGAGCACGTGGACCTGCGTAACAACTTCGTCAGCCTGCGCAAGCACTTTCGTGGTGATGCTTCCCCGTTCGAAACCTATGTCGGTTTGAACGCCGGTGAAACCCGTACTGAGTTCAACAGCGAAAGCGACGACGATTTCAAGGAAACCGTTGGTGGTGTTGAATTCGGTGTGCAAACCGCTCTGGCCCGCAACTTCCTGCTGGACGTAGGCGCTCGCCCGACCTACAGCTTCCGCAGCGAGCGTTGGGACGGTCAGATCTACGCCGGCCTGAACCTGCTGATCGGCGCTTCCAGCGCTGCCAAGCCGGCTCCGGTAACCGACGTGGCCACCGACAGCGACGGCGATGGTGTTCCGGATGATCGTGATCAATGCCCGAACACTCCGGCCGGTGCGGTAGTCGATGCCCGCGGTTGTGAGCTGGACGACGACGGTGACGGCGTGCCGAACAGCGCTGACCAGTGCCCGAACACCCCGGCAGGCGCGAAAGTCGACGAGGTGGGCTGCCAGCTCTACCTGACCGAAGACATTAAAGAAACCCTGTACGTGGAATTCGAGTTCGACAAGGCCGTTGTTCGTCAAACCTCCTACCCCGAGCTGGAAGGCCTGGCTACCCGCATGCGCGAGTACCCGTCCGCAAACCTGGTTCTGGAAGGTCACACCGACAGCGTAGGCGCTGAAGCTTATAATCAGAAACTGTCCGAGCAGCGTGCCAACGCCGTGAAAGACGTGCTGGTTAACCACTTCAACGTGGACAGCAGCCGCATCTCCGCTGAAGGTTACGGCGAAGCCAAGCCGATTGCTGACAACAGCACTCGCGATGGCCGCGCTCAGAACCGTCGCGTGGAAGCAATCATGAAAGCGACCGTGAAAGAAGCTCAGTTCCAGGACTAATCGGAACCGCTTCAAACAGAGAGTCCTCGACTCTTGGAAAAAGCCCGGCCTTCGCGCCGGGCTTTTTTATGGCGGAATAACGGGAATGGAGGGCTCGGGTCTGTGCGGACAACCGCTGGCACGGAAAGGGCTACGAAGCCGCTGTGGGAGCTTGCCTGCAAGCGAATGGGCTTCCGGGCACCAAGATTCGCTTGCAGGCAAGCTCCCACAGCGACGTTGTCCACGATGGAGGGGAATGCCGTTTCTCTCTGCCCCCTGCCCGGCAGCCCCGAATCCGTCAGCGTCAAGACTGCTCGGTCACTGTCGCGGCTGCGCTGCCGCCGCCCCTGGTCGAGGCAGTCAATCCCTGAGAGGCCGCCTGCCTCATAATCAGATCATTCGATAACGACCACGGGGATTCTCATGGCCAAAGATGCTATTGGCTACGCACTCACTGCCCTTAACCGTCTGGCGTCCTCCGAGCTGCTGGACCGGCTGGGTATGCGCCATACCGCCGAGCGGCTGGCCTATCGCCTGACCAAGGGCGGTTTCCAGGTACTCACCACTTCCGCCCGCGCCTTCAAGTCGGCCCGTAAAGTGGACCGGCCCGAGCGCCTCAACGCGCCGGGCACCACCACCGACCTGTTCGATCTCAATATCACCGAAGAACAGCAGATGATCCGCGATAGCGTGCGAGCTTTCGCCGGCGAGGTACTGAGGGAACAGGCCGAACGGGCTGATCATGGCCAGGGTATCGCCGAGGAGGTGCTGGGTCAGGCGCGGGAACTGGGTCTGAATTTCTTCGCCGTCCCCGAAGCGCTCGGTGGCGCCGCCAATGAGAGCACCACCATCACCAGCATGCTGGTGGCCGAGGATCTGGGCTGGGGGGACATGGGCCAGGCAGTAGCGATTCTGGCGCCCATGGGCGTCGCCAACGCCCTGACTCGCTGGGGCACGGCCACACAGCAGGACAGGTATCTTGGCAGTTTCGCCGAGGAACAGGCGCCGTTGGCCACCATCGCGGTAACGGAGCCGCGTCCGCTGTTCGATCCCATGGTGCTGAACACCCACGCCACCCGCGATGGTGACGACTGGGTCATCAACGGTGAGAAGTCCCTGGTTCCGCTGGCCGCGGAAGCCGAGCTGTTTCTGGTGGCGGCCGCCACCGAGGAAGGGCCAGCGGTGTTCATCGTCGAAGGTGGCACCGAGGGACTGACCGTGGGAGAGGATCCCGCCATGGGGATTCGCGCCAGCGCCCAGCGGCCGCTGCACCTCAATGAAGTGAGGGTCCCGGAACAGAACCGCCTGGGCGACGAGGAGTTTGATTATCGCGCCTTCGTCGACCTCGGCACTCTGGCCTGGTGCGCTCTGGCCATCGGCACCGCCCAGGCGGTACTGGATTATGTGGTCCCTTACTGTAATGAGCGTACCGCTTTTGGTGAGCCGATCAGCCACCGTCAGGCGGTGGCCTTTATGATCGCCGACATGGCCATCGAACTGGACGCCATGCGCATGCTCACCTACCGCGCGGCGTGCCGCGCCGAGCAAGGCAAATCGTTCCGCCGCGAGGCCCATCTGGCCCGAACTCTGGTCAAGGACAAAGCCATGAAGATCGGCACCGATGGCGTTCAGCTTCTCGGCGGCCACGGCTTTACCAAGGAGTATCCGGTGGAACGCTGGTACCGTGATTTGCGTGCCGTTGGCGTCGCCTTTGGCGGTCTGCACCTGTAAGGAGGAACCGCACATGAATATCGAGATTCCGAAGAAGTTCAAACCGCTGATCAATAACGCCTACCAGGTGGCGCGCAGTACCCTCCGCCCGATTTCCCGCAAGTATGACCGCGGCGAACACGAGTACCCCAAGGAGCTGGACATGTTGGCCGCCGTGCTGGACGGCTTCAACGAAGGCGATCCGGCCAACTCCGCCGGGGCCGCCACCACCGGCAGCGGCAAGGTGGAGGACAGCGGCAGTGTGAAAAACGGCGCCAACATGGGCGTTTGTCTGGGCGCCATGGAAATGTGCTATGGCGATACCGGCTTTCTGCTGGCCATGCCCCGCCAGGGGCTGGGCAATGCCGCCATCGCCGCCGTCGCCAATGACGAACAGCTGGAGCGTTTCAAGGGCAAATGGGCCGCCATGGCGATCACCGAGCCGGGCTGCGGTTCCGATTCCGCCGCCATTCGCACCACCGCGAAAAAGGATGGCGATCACTACGTTCTCAATGGCGAGAAAATTTTCGTCACTTCCGGCCAGCGCGCCGACTGCGTGGTGGTTTGGGCGACCCTGGATCCACAGTTGGGCCGCGCCGCCATCAAGTCCTTCGTGGTGGATTGGGGCACACCGGGCATGGAACTGGCCCGCCTGGAGAAAAAGCTCGGCATCCGCGCCTCCGACACCGCCGCCATCAACTTCGTCGATTGCCGGGTACCGGCGGAGAATCTGCTGGGCAGCCCGGAGATCGATACCAAAAAGGGCTTCGCCGGGGTGATGGAGACCTTCGACAACACCCGCCCGCTGGTGGCCGCCATGGCCATCGGTTGCGCCAAAGCCTCACTGGAACGTATCAAGGAACTGCTCGAAAAACAGATGAGCTACGATTACGGCAAACCGGTGGACAACTGCTCCGCCGTGGAAGCTGAAATCTACAAAATGGAAGCGGACTGGGAAGCGGCTTATTGGCTGGCGGTGAAGGCCGCCTGGATGGCGGACAACAAGAAAGCCAATACGCTGGAAGCTTCGATCAGCAAAGCCAAGGCCGGCCGGGTCGGTAACTATATCACCCTGCGCTGCGTGGAACTGGCCGGCAGCCTCGGCTACACCGAGGACGAACTGCTGGAAAAATGGGCCCGCGATTCAAAGATTCTCGACATCTTCGAAGGCACCCAGCAAATCCAGCAGCTGGTGATTGCCCGTCGGGTGCTGGGGTTGAGTTCGAAAGAACTGAAATAAAGCCGCGCGGTCCTTTTCTTTATCAAGGAAGAGGACCGCGATTGTCGTTTTATAGCGACGCGGCTAGCTCGGCACCCTGGCGAATGGCCCGCTTGGCATCCAGTTCCGCCGCCAGTTGCGCGCCACCGATCAGGTGAAGATTCTCCTCACCTTCCCGATACAGTTCCTTAAGCGGCTCCTGACCGGCGCAAAGCACCACGTGATCCACATCCAGTAACCGGACTTCGCCGTTCACCGTCAGATGCAACCCCCGGTCATCCACTTTTTGGTAATCACAGCCGGGCAGCATTTCCACCTGGCGCTGTTTCAAGGTAGCCCGGTGCACCCAGCCCGAGGTCTTGTTCAGACCCTTGCCCACGGAGCTATCCTTGCGCTGCAACAGATACAGGCGCCGTTGTGGTTTCGGAGGTTCCGCTTCCACCAGACCACCGGGCGCGTCGGAAGTAAAATCCACACCCCACTCTTCCATCCATTCCGGTAACGGTTGATGGCCTTCACGGGGGGCTTCGGCGAGGAATTCCGCCACATCAAAGCCAATGCCGCCGGCACCAATAATGGCGACTTTCTCTCCTACCTCGACCTTGCCCTGCAGGACGTCCACGTAGGACACCACCTTGGCATGATCGACACCCGGGATTGACGGCGTGCGTGGCACCACGCCGGTGGCCACCACGATCTCCTCGAAACCCTGCTGCCGCAGTTCCTCCGTGGTGACCCGCTGGCCCAGGCGCAGCTCGACACCGGTCACCTGCAGGCGCCGCTGGAAGTAGCGCAGGGTATGGTGAAACTCTTCCTTGCCCGGGATACGCTTGGCCATATTGAACTGGCCGCCAATGGCCTCCGCCTGATCGAACAGCGTGACCCGGTGCCCCCGTTCCGCCGCCACCGTGGCGCAGGCCAGCCCCGCCGGGCCGGCCCCCACCACCGCGACCCGTTTCGGCTTGGCGGTCTTCAGGTAGACCAGTTCGGTCTCGTGGCAGGCGCGCGGGTTGACCAGACAGGACGCCCGCTTCAGCTCAAAGGTGTGGTCCAGACAGGCCTGGTTGCAGGCGATGCAGGTGTTGATCTCATCCACCCGTCCCTGTTCGGTCTTGCGCACGAACTCCGGATCCGCCAGCATCGGCCGCGCCATGGAGACCGCATCGGCCCAGCCGTTAGCCAGAATATTCTCGGCCACATCCGGGTCATTGATACGGTTTGACGCCACCACCGGGATCGATACCTGATCCTTGATCTGTTTGGTGATCTCAGCGAAGGCGGCCCGCGGCACCGATGTCACGATGGTCGGCACCCGTGCTTCGTGCCAGCCGATACCCGTGTTGATCAACGATGCACCAGCGCCTTCCACTTCCCGCGCCAATGCCAGCACTTCTTCCCGGGTGCAGCCGTCCGGCACCAGGTCAATGGCGGAGAGCCGGTACATGACGATGAAGTCGTCGCCGCACCGGCGACGGGTCTCGGCCACGATTTCCACCGGGAAGCGGCGGCGGTTTTCCGCCGAGCCGCCGTATTGGTCGGTGCGCTTGTTGGTGCGCGGCGCGGTGAACTGGTTAATCAGATAGCCTTCCGACCCCATGATCTCGACACCGTCGTAACCGGCCTGTTTGGCCAGCTCCGCGGTACGGGCGAAATCCTGCACGGTCCGGCGCACTTCACGGGTGGACAGGGCCTTGGGTTTGAACGGGTTGATCGGGCTTTTGATCGCCGAGGCGGAACCGGAGAACGGATGGTAGCTGTAGCGGCCGGCGTGCAGTACCTGCAGCACGATCTTGCCGCCCTCGCGATGCACCGCGTCGGTGACCAGACGATGATTACGCACATCCAGGCGGCTGTTGAAGGTACCCGCCAACGGATAGAACCAGCCGCGCCGGTTGGGGTTGAAGCCGCCGGTGACGATCAGGCCGACACCGCCGCGGGCGCGCTCGGCGAAATACGCCGCCAGTTTCGGAAATTGCCAGAAACGGTCCTCGAGTCCGGTGTGCATGGACCCCATGATGACCCGGTTTTTCAGCTGTGTGTGCCCCAGGTCCAGGGGCGAAAGCAGTCGCGAGTAATCGCTCATCAGTGCTCTCCAAATTGGCGGCGGCTTGATCTGGACGCCGTCAAGTTAGGATACTGTCTTGACACTGTCAAGATACCCGGGAGTCCCGATGAGCCAAACCGCCCGCTACCACCACGGCGACCTGCATGCCACGCTGCTGCGCGAAGCAGCCGTGCTACTACGTGAACAGGGCGTAGAGGGGCTGTCACTCAGGCGTCTGGCGGAGCGGGCCGGGGTTTCACGCACCGCGCCCTATCATCATTTCGCGGATAAGAACGCGCTGCTGTGCGCGCTGGCGGAACAGGGCTTCCGCAAGCTGGAAACGCTGATGGAGGAAGGGGATCTGGAGTCGGAACCGGCCCGGGGGCTGCGCCGCTTCGTCCACGCTTATTTGCGCTTCGCCAGCCAGGACCCGGAGCAGTATGAATTGATGTTCGGTCGCACTCTGTGGAAAACCGGACAACCCACCGAATCGTTGACCCGGGTGGCTCACGGCTGCTTCCGCCGCTATATCGATCTGATGTACCGGCCGCCGCTGGCCACCCGCCTGCCGCCGGGCGTGGACCCGCTGCGGCTGGCCCAGGCCAGTTGGGCCACCCTGCACGGTCTGAGCCGGCTGCTGCTGGACGGCATCTACCTGGACCAGGATGACATGGAGGCGGTCAGCGATCAGGCGGTGGATTTGATGATCGCCGGCCTGCGCCTCGGCGAAGACGTCACCGACGGGTAAGCGGCCAGCACACTCGCGCCATCAGACCGCCAAGCGCCTCGCTGTGCCCCAGCGTCAATTCACCGCCGTAGGCCTCGGCGGTGTCACTGACAATGGCCAGCCCGAGGCCGTGGCCGGCCACGCGCTGATCGAGGCGCTCGCCTCTGCGGATCACCTGGTCGCGGCGCGCCGGTTCGATGCCAGGGCCGTCATCCTCCACACTCAGCCACAACGCCTCGGGCTCCCGCCACAGACGCACCGATACCCGGCCGCCGGCCCACTTGCAGGCGTTATCCATCAGATTGCCCAGCACTTCCAGCATGTCATCCCGCTCCACCGGCTGCGGCGGCAGCTCGGTGCCGATCAGTTCGATGCGGCAGCGATTCCCGTAAACCTGGATCATGGTGTCCCGTAGCGCCACCAGGTCCTGGTCCGGGTGAAACAGGGTCCCCGGGGTGGCGCCGGCGGCCACTCTCGCCCGATTCAACGCCCGGCGCACGGTGTCCTCCACCTGGGCCAGTTGCTCATCCAGCAAACGGTACAGATCCGGATGATCACGTTGCAGGTTTTCATCGCAGCGGTTGCGCAGCACCGCCAAAGGCGTTTTCAAGGCGTGTCCGAGGTCGCCAATGGCGTGACGGGAACGACGCAACTGCTGGTCGGTGTGCCCCAACAACCGGTTCACTTCCTGCACCAGCGGCCGCAATTCCGTGGGCACGTCGCAATCCAGCTCGGTGCGCTCACCGTCACGCAGTTGCTCAATCTGGCGGCGAGCCTCGTTGAGCGGTCGCAGACCGCGACGGATCAACCAAAGCTGCGCCGCCGCCAGGCCGGACAGGATCAATACCCATACCAGCAGGCTCACGGAGCGGGTATTGCGGAAATTCTCCAACTGCGGGGTGTAATCCTGGGCCACCACGATAGCCAGTTTGCGACCATAAATTTCGTAGTCACCACGATAACGCAGCAACTGCTGGCCATCCGGCCCCGGCACCAGTTCATTGTCGAGGCCACGGCTTTCGGTGTCCGCCATCCGCTGATCCCAGAGGGACCGGGAACGCCAGATGTGGTCATCAAAGGACACCATGAAATAGCGGCCGGAAAACGGCTGGCGATAGGCCGGATCCAGCATCGGCTGCTCCAGTTGCAGCCCGGACGGCCCTTGGGAAATCGCGGCCAGCACACTGACCGCTTCATCGCGCAGGTTGGCGGTCATCACTTGCCGTTGGCGTTGGTCCAGCCACCACAGCGCGCCCTGCCCGACCAGAATGCCGGCCAGTAACAGGCTGGCGAACAAACTGACGCCAAGGCGGCCGGCAATGGAGGTCACCGGGGCAATCCGGTGAAGACGTAGCCTTGCCCGCGCCGGGTCTGGATCACCGGAGCCCCGAGCTTGCGCCGTACGCGATTGATATGGACTTCCAGCACGTTGCTGTCCCGCTCGCTCTCACCGTCATAAAGATGATCGGCCAATTGCATCCGCGACAGCAGTTTGCCGGCGTTCAGCATGAAATAACGCAGCAACCGGAATTCCGCGCCGGTCAGCGCTATTTCGTTGCCTTCCAGCCAGGCGCTTTGCCGCTCCTCGTCCAGTTCCACGCCGCCCACGTTCAGGCAGGCCTGGTTGGCGCTGCCATGGCTACGGCGCAGCACCGCCTGCACTCGCAACAGCAACTCCTCGGGATGGAACGGCTTGGTCAGATAATCATCGGCGCCGGCGCGCAGACCATCCACCCGCTCCGCCCAGCTGTCCCGGGCGGTGAGGATCAGCACCGGCACCGTGACGCCTTCCCCGCGCCATTGTTTCAACACGTCCAGGCCACCCAGGCCGGGCAGCCCCAGATCCAGAATCACCAGGTCATAAGGGTCATCATGTACGCGCACCAGAGCGTCACGGCCATCCGCCAGCCAGTCCACCGCGTAACCGTGATCACGCAACAACGGATTGAGCTGGTCGGCCAGGGCCACGTTGTCTTCCACCAATAGCAGGCGCATCAGTCGTCCACGTCGTCCTTGAGAATGTTGCCGGTACGGGCGTCGAGCTCCAGTTCCCGCACCACACCATCCGGGGTCAGCAACTCGATCTCGTAAATCAGATGACCGTCCTCGCGCTCCAGTTCCGCCTCCAGCAATTGTCCGCCGGGGTACTGGCGCAGCGCTTCCGTCAGAATCTGTTCAAACGGCCGGATGCGGCCCTCTTGCCGCAGGCGCAAGGCTTCATCGTGCCCCACGTCCAGCGCCGGCACCGAACCGCTCAAGACCAACAGGGCGGCGGTTGCCGCCCTGCGGAGGGGTAAAGACATTAGTCGTCCCGTTCGTTACGAATCACTTCACCGTTAGCGGCGTTCAGTTCAACGTCCCACTGTACGTTGTCCTGGTCCCGCAGCTCCACTTTGTAGACATAACCGCCAAACTCCTTCTCCAACTCGGTTTCCTCGATCTTGGCGTTGGGATGTTGGGCCTGGGCGGCTTTGTTCAGTTCCTCGAAGGACTTCACTTTGCCTTCCTGAACCAGTTTCATTGCCTGGTCGGGACCCACATCGTCGGCGTAGGCGCCGGCGGTCAGGGTGGCGGTACCGAGAAACAGGGCGGTCAGAATCGCTTTCTTGGCTTGCATGGGGGTATCTCCTTTGAGTCACTTCCGTTGGGGTACGGGAATCACTTTATTCGTCACCGCTTAACCTTCCCTGAATGGAATCTTAACTCATTGTTAAGATCGTCAACCCCCTTTACCCTCTTGCAAAATCCGCCACATCCGGTCACTTTGAGCCTTTTCCGGCGGCCACGCCGCTGTCCAGACCGTCAAAGAACAAGAGCGATTCCATGCATACCGATCTTTCCGATTTGCTGCAACTGCTTGACCTCACCGAACTGGAACCCGATCTCTATCAAGGCGAAGGCCGCAATATCGTCGGTCCCCGCATCTTCGGTGGCCAGGTGCTCGGCCAGGCGCTGCGCGCGGCCTGCCAAAGCGTACCCGGCCGCACCGCTCATTCCTTGCAGAGCTATTTTCTACGCCCCGGAGACGCGCGGGATGCGATTATCTACCGGGTGGAACGGGTGCGCGACGGCCAGACCTTCTCCACCCGCCGGGTGGTCGCGGAACAACGCGGCCGGCCGATCTTCGACCTGTCGGCGTCCTTCACCCTGCCTGCGGAAGGCCCTTCACACCAATGCGACGCGCCGGTCCCCGAGGGCCCGGACGGTCTGCTCACCGAACAGGAACTGAACCGGCGCTATCTGGAGCATGAGGATATCTCGGAGAATTTCCGCAACGCCATGCTGAGAAGAAAGCCGCTGGAGATGCGGCCGGTGGTGAAACGCCATCCTTTGCGCCCGGAACCAGCGCCGCCATTGCGCCAGGTGTGGATGCGCGCGCCGGAAACACTGCCGGAGGATCCGGTGCTGCACCAGTGCATTCTCGCCTACGTCAGTGATCACAGTCTGATGGGCACGGCAATGCTGCCCCATGGCCTGAGCTTCCTCACCCGTGACCATCAGATGGCGAGCCTGGACCATGCTCTGTGGTTCCATCGTCCGGTGAATATCAATGACTGGCTGTTCTACCAGAGCGACAGCCCCATCGCCACCGATGGCCGCGGCTTCAATCGCGGTCAGATTTTCAATCAGCGGGGGGAACTGGTGGCCTCGGTGGCCCAGGAAGGGTTGATGCGGAAGATGTGACGCGCCTGTCGCGGTCCTTTCCTGTTATGGATAGGCTCCTTATGGAGAGGACCGCGACGTCTTTCCTTATTACTTCTCGACGATCGCCACCACGCCCTGCCCACCGGCGGCGCAAATGGAGATCAGGCAACGGCCGGAGCCTTTCTGGTTCAGCAGCTTGGCGGCGTTGGCCAGAATCCGCCCGCCAGTGGCGGCGAACGGGTGGCCGGCGGCCAGTGAAGAGCCCTTCACGTTGAGTTTGTTACGGTCGATGCTGCCCAGCGGCTTGTCCAACCCGAGCCGCTCCTTGCAGAAGGTTTCGTCTTCCCAGGCTTTCAGAGTGCTCAGCACCTGGGAGGCAAAAGCCTCGTGGATTTCATAGAAATCGAAATCCTGCAGGGTCAGACCGGCGCGGGCCAACATGCGCGGTACCGCGTAAGCCGGCGCCAGTAGCAGCCCTTCTTTCTTGCCGACAAAATCCACCGCCGCCACTTCGCAGTGGGTGATGTACGCCTGCACCGGCAGACCGCGCTCCTCGGCCCACTGTTCGGAAGCCAGCAGCACCGCGGACGCTCCGTCGGTCAAGGGCGTGGAGTTGGCGGCGGTCATGGTGCCTTCCGGCCCGCCGAACACCGGCTTCAAGGTCGCCAGTTTTTCCAGGGTGGAATCGCCACGCATGTTATTGTCACGCTCCAGGCCCTTGAACGGCGTGATCAGGTCTTCCTGCCAACCTTCCTCATAGGATTTGGCCAGATTCTGGTGGGAGCGCCAAGCCAGCTCATCCTGATCCTCACGGCTGATGCCCCATTCGGCAGCGGTGATCGCCTGATGCTCGCCCATGGACAGGCCGGTACGCGGCTCGGCGTTCCGGGGAATGTCCGGCACGATCATTTTCGGGTTGAGCAGTTTCAGTGCCGCTTTGATTTTCTCGCCATTGGTCTTCGCCTTGTTGATGTTCATGAACACCTTGCGGGCGTCCTCGTTCACACCCAGCGGTGCGTCGGAGGTGGTGTCCACGCCACCGGCGATAGCGCTGTCGATTTGCCCCAGCGCAATCTTGTTGGCCGCCAGAATGGCGGCTTCCAGGCCGGTGCCACAGGCCTGCTGCAAGTCATAGGCCGGGGTTTCCGGCGCCAGACGGGACCCCAGCACGGACTCGCGCACCAGATTGAAATCCCGGGAGTGCTTCATCACCGCACCGGCGGCCACTTCGCCAACCCGCTCGCCCTGCAGCTTGAAGCGATCGACCAGGCCGTTGAGGGCGGCGGTGAGCATGTCCTGGTTGCTTGCGCCGAAATACACCGTATTGGAACGGGCAAAGGGAATCCGGTTGCCCCCCACCACGGCCACCTTGCGAACCGCGTCGCCTGCCAGCATAGTCAAATCCTCCACAATGGCGTTTCCGCCAAGATTAACAGATGAGCGCAGTCTATCGTTCCGTTGACGCGCCTCATTGGCTACGGCGCCCCTGGCGTTTCCCAGGCGGGTCAATCCGCGTGTCACGGACGGGTGATTCAATACGCAGCCAACAGTGACCCGCAAGCGTGTTCCGCACCAAGGGTCGACATTCCGCACATCGCACGGCGAAGGACAGGATCATGAACGATACCTATCAGACGATTGCCAACTCTTCCGTGGGCAAGGCCCTTTTCAACGCCATCAATCTGCCGATCCCGGTGATCCTGGAGCGCTGGCAGCCCGGCCAGGCGTCGTTCATCGATGGCCGCGTGCTGGTGGGTGCCGCCGAGGGCGGCAGCGCCATGGACACCATCCTGGCCACCCTGAAAACCGCTTCCGGTGCGCAACTGGCGGTACTGGCCAATAACGGCAACGCCAGCGAACTGCAAAAGCAGGCGGCCGCTGCTGGTGTCAACGCCGACAATTACACCGCCACCCGTGAAGACGATGCCCGCTTCAAAGGGTTGGTGTTCGACGCCACCGGCATCGAGAACCCGGATCAACTGAAAGCACTGTGGGCCTTTTTCCACCCGGTTATCAAGAAACTGGATAAATGCGCCCGGGTGCTGGTGATCGGCCGCACCCCGGAAACGCTGAGCGGTGCCGCCCGGGTCGCCCAACGGGGCCTGGAAGGCTTTACCCGTTCGGTCGGCAAGGAAATCAAACGCGGTGCCACGGTTCAGTTGATCTATGCCGAAGCCGGGGCCGAGAGCCAGCTCGCCGCGCCGCTGCAATTCTTCCTCTCACCGAAATCCGCCTATGTTTCCGGTCAGGTGGTGCGCGCCCGCCAGGCCGGCTTCGACGCCGAGAGCTTTGACTGGCAACGCCCGCTGGCCGGCAAGAAAGCACTGGTCACCGGTGGCTCCCGGGGCATCGGCGCCGCCATTGCCCGGGTCCTGGCCCGCGACGGCGCCGAGGTGATCGTGCTGGATATTCCGCCCATGGCGGAGGACCTGAACAAAGTGGCAGGTGAAATCGGTGGCCATACCCTGGAACTGGACATTACCAGCGACGAAGCGCCGGGGGTTATCGCCCGGACTGCCAAGGAGCACGGCGGACTGGATATTCTGGTGCACAACGCCGGGGTCACCCGCGACAAGATGCTCGGCAATATGCCGGAAAACCTCTGGGACATGGTGCTGAATATCAATATCGCCAGCCAGTTGCGCATCAATGAACAATTACTGGCGGACGGCGCCATGGGCGAAGGCGGACGCATCGTCTCCATCAGTTCCATCGCCGGCATCGCCGGCAACACCGGCCAGACCAACTACGGCTGCTCCAAGGCGGCGGTGATCGGCATGGTGGACGCTTATCGCGAGGAATACGCGGACCAGGGCATCACCATCAACGCGGTGGCACCGGGTTTCATCGAAACGCAGATGACCGCGGCGATCCCGTTCACCATCCGCGAGGCCGGGCGGCGCATGAACGCCATGAATCAGGGCGGCCAGCCAGTGGATGTGGCGGAAACCATCGCCTTCTTCGCCAGCCCCGCCGCCCAGGGCCTGACCGGCAATGTGGTCCGCGTATGCGGGCAGATGATGCTCGGCGCCTGATCCAATACCGGACCGGGGCTTCCCCGGTCTCTCCTCTTTTTACCTGCCTTGGAGAGATACATTCGGAGGCCGCTGTAGGAGCGCAATCTGTCGGAGCCAGCCTGCTGGCGAATACGGCATCTGGTATTGGGGTATTCGCTTGCAGGCAAGCTCCCACAGCGGCTTCGTGGCCCCTTCTGTGCCAGCGGTCAATGTTGCTGGACAAGAGAACGCCTCGGCAGCGGTCGGAATGATTCCTGAGCCTGCCGGTTACCTCGAAGCGGAGCCGCATTATGCCTTTGCGGGGTTGAATTTCCCGTCCTTACCGCCATCTCTTGGGACAGGTCGTCGTAGGCAAGGTTAAACCGTGCCGCGACACGTCTCCCGGCTGCGACGCCGTCACCAAGAGGTCCCCATGACGTTTGGCCGCCTGTTTTTCGTGATTTTCGCCTTCGCCTTGCTGGAGGTATTGGTTCTGGCCGCAGTGGCCGATGTGATCGGCTGGCCGGTCACCATCATTCTGACGCTGGCCACCGCCATCATTGGTTCCTGGTTGTTCCGCAGCCAGGGTCTGCAAACCTGGACGCGCCTGAATCAGCGCATGCAATCCGGCGAGATGCCAGGCCAAGAGCTGGTGGAAGGTCTGCTGCTGTTGATCGGCGGCGCCTTGCTGATCACCCCCGGTTTCGTCAGCGATATTGTCGGTTTTGTCATGCTGCTGCCGTTCAGCCGCCACCGGCTCGCCGCCACGCTGGTACGCCGGGGCACCCTGCAAACCTTCGGCGGGCAACAGGGCTCGGCATTCTTCTATCAGAGCGGTACCTTCAACGGCGGCCCGTTCGGCCCCGGCGGCGCGCCTTTCGGCGCGGACCGCGATCCGGGCAACGGCGTGGTCATCGATGGCGAGGCGCGGGAAGAAGCGGAAAGTCGCGACCCGTTGGAGCATGACCCGAACCGGCGGAGCTAAGAGCCGGTCTTCTTTAACCGGTAGAACAGATTGGGCTCGCTGACCAGGTAGAGATCCCCCTGGTCATCCATGGTCACCCCTTCCAGTTGCGGCGCGTCCCGTTGCATATCCTCATTAGCACGCAAAAAGGCCCGATAACTGACGTAGCGCCCCTCCCGGTCCAGTTCCACCAGGGAATGGGAGCGGTCGCTCAGTAACAGCAGGTGACCGGTCGCGCCGTGGTAAAACACATCCGAGAGATCCCGGTTGAACACCAGCCCGTCAATCCAGCCGGTCAGATCACGAATGTGCAGGGACAGCCCTTGCTCCAGACTGGCACCGAATCCTTCAATGGCGTAGAGCTTCCGCGGGCGGCTTTCCTTCACCACGAACAGCCGATCACCTTCGGCATCATAGGAAATGCCTTCAAACCCCTTGTTGCCATCTTCTTCCATGCCCAGGGATAACGACTGGATTCGCTGCTGGTCCACCGCCGCGCCGGGCTCCGGCATGGCAAACACACTGAAACGCTGGCGACGTTCGTCCACCACCACCACGCGGCCGTTACCCAGTGAGGCGATCCCCTCGATATCGCCGAACCCTTCCAGCCGATGGCGGTCCAGTACCTCGCCCTGGCGATCCAACTCCAGCATCACTGGCGGATCGTTGGTCACCGCCAGCAAGCGGTCCCGCTCCCGGTCATAGCTGATCGCGGACAGATTGCGGCTCACCCCGGCGACGGCCTTGCCTTCGATGACTACGTGATATTCCTCCAGCCGCAATCCCTGCCGCGGCCCCTCGATCCGTTCCTTCAGATGGAAAAACAGAGGTTCATACCAATGCTGCCAATACGCCACGCCGGCCAGTAACCCCATCACCAGCGCGCCACCGAGCCACCAGCGCGCTTTTGTGGAGCGCCGGGAACGACGATTGAAGGAAAGTTTCCCCATAAAACCCCACCCTCTTACTCATGCTGGAGTGCAAAACCGCACTCCCGTCAGGACAGGCTTAGAGAGGTGTTTTCGGGGATGGTTCCAGAGCGACGGCGCCTTAGAGCCTGTTCACGATCTTTACGCCGCCGCCCGCGTCAACCGCGAGCGGCGGCATCCTCTTCGGCTTTCATCTTGCGGTATTCGATGGGCGTCATACCCACCCAGCGCTTGAAGGCCCGATAGAAAGTGGAAGGCTCCGAGAAACCGGTCAAATAGACGATCTCGTCGATGGACTCGTCGGTACCGGCCAGCAATCGCTTGGCCAGTTTGCAGCGATAATCCGCCACCAGCTGGTTGAAGTTGGTGCCGGCATCCGCCAGGCGGGTGCGCAGCTGACGCGCCTTGATGCCGAGACGTTCCGCCACTTCCTCCAGATTGGCATGTCCGGATTCCAGCAGCTCGGCGATCAGGCGATTCACCTGAGCCACCAGATCCTGCTTTTCCAGCCGCGCCACCTGCTCACTGGCGAGCTGCTCGTGCAGGCGCAGCAATTCCGGCTCGTGATGAGCCGACGGGAGGGCCATCAGGCGGGCATCGAAGTACACGCCAACCGAGTTCATCTCGAACTTCACCGGACAACCGAAGGCACGTTCGTACTCACTCGGATCCGCGTGGCGCTCATGGGCAAAGTGAATTTCCAGCGGCTCAAAGGCGCCATCGGTGACGAAGCGGAAGAATTTGATCACCCCCACCATCACGCATTCATTGAGATGGGCCAGGCGGCGGCCCCAGAACGGCTGGCGCAGGAAGGCACGGTCTCCCTCCTCTTCCATCAGCTCCGCCCGGGCGGCATCGGACAGCAAACGCTGATAATTCAGCGCCCGCCGCAAGCCTTCCCCGAATGAGGGGCTGGAAAGAAACAGGTATTCCAGGACCTGACCTTTATAGACCGGCATGTGCTGGCCCAGGTGCAGACCGATGTGCGGATCCTTGGAGACCTTTTCCGCGGCCTGCCAGAACCATTCCTGGGCATCATGCGGCGTACGCAGGTCAGGCACCTGGAGAATGGCGCGGTCCACGCCCACTTCAGCAAGAACCGCGTCTGCATCAATGCCTGCGTTGACCATGGCCCGGTAGGCCATGCGCAACAACACGCCGGAGTCGGTAAGCTCTGCCATCCTTTCGCGACTTCCCCGAATTTTTTGGTATCAACGAGCGAGAGTAGCACATGCCCGGGGAGGCCGGAACAGCATCAGTTCACCACCGCTGCTCCACGGCGGGAAGGCAGCGCCAAACGGTGGATGCGCCGCATCACCGAGCCGAACTGACGGCGCAAACTGCCTGAGTTGTAGTGCAAACCGTAGCGCTCGGCGATCTCGCGCACCTTGGGCGCCACCTGCTGGTATCGGTTGGACGGCATATCCGGGAACAGATGATGCTCGATCTGATGGCTAAGGTTGCCGCTGAGGATATGAAACAACCGACCGCCCTCCAGATTGGACGAGCCGAGCAGCTGACGCAGATACCATTGCCCACGGCTTTCGCCTTCCACCTCTTCCTCGGTGAACATCTCCGCGCGCTCGGTGAAATGGCCGCAGAAAATAATCAGGTAAGACCACAGATTGCGCAGGATGTTGGCGGTGAAGTTACCGGACAGCACGAACAGGAAAAACGGCCCCGCCAGCAGCGGGAACAGCACATAATCCTTGAGCACCTGACGGCGCACCTTCTTGAAGATCAGTTTCTGCTCCTTGCGGAATTGTGCGCGGCTCTTGTCGCCACGGATCACCCGTTCGATCTCCAGATCGTGGAACGCCACCCCCCACTCGAACAGCAGCGCCAGCACCCAGTTATAGATCGGCTGGAACAGATAAGCCGGGTTCCAGCTCTGGTGCTCGGACATGCGCATGATGCCGTAACCGACATCACGGTCCTTGCCCACCACATTGGTGTAGGTGTGATGCATATAGTTGTGGGAGTGCTTCCATTGCTCGGCCGGGCAGGTGTTGTCCCAGTCGTAGTGAGCGGAGTCCAGATTCGGATCGCCCAGCCAGTCCCACTGGCCATGCATCACGTTGTGGCCAATCTCCATGTTCTCCAGAATCTTGGAGAGCGCCAACAGACCGGTTCCCGCCAACCATGCCGGCGGCAGAAAGCCGAGGAACAGCAGTCCCCGGCCGGCTACTTCACAGCCTTTTTGAAAGCGCACCACACGGCGGATGTAGCGGGCGTCGGATTCGCCACGGTCCGCCATCACCTGCTGGCGCAGAGCGTCGATTTCCTCGCCGAAGGCATCCACCTGGGAACGGGTCAGGCTGACACCGTCACGTTGAAAGACGATTGGATCGTGCTCTTGTTGCATTGCGTATCCCATTGTTCAACTCCTTGTGTTTGCGTCGCTTAGAGCCTGTTCACGATCTTTACGCAGCCGCGCCGGAGTTCATTTTTGCGTCAGGTTGTGATTCCGATTGTGCCGTGTAGTCAATCTACATAAACAAGCGTAATCGCAGCCTGACGGAAAAAGGGGCCCGGCCCTTCGGGTTGCGCTGGAAAAGCCGCCAGACGACGCTGGGGCCTTTGACTTTGGAACCACCAGAGCCGGCAGACCCCAACGCCCTCTGGCGGCTTTTCCAGCGGCAACGCGGTGACGTAAAGATCGTGAACAGGCTCTTACAGCGCCACTTCCACGTCGCCTTCGGCGGCATGGATACAAAGTCTTACCCGTTGGTTGTCCACCGTCCGGCTCTCGCCGGTCTGCAAGTCACGGAGCGAACCCCGCACCGAACAGCGGCAGGTGTGACAAATGCCCATGCGGCAGCCATGGGCCGGATTCAGCCCACTGCGCTCGGCGGCCTCCAACAGGCTCTCGCCGCCACCGGCCTCGGTGGCCAGGTCACTGCCGGAAAAGCGGATCCGGCCACCGTTGCCGGTATTCTTGGTCAGCGGCTGGAACCGCTCATGCAACAACGGCGCCCGGCCTTCCGCGCGGTGCCACTCGCTGACCGCGTCGAGGAAGCCGGCCGGCCCGCAGGCGTAGACCTGACGGTCGGCGGCGTCCGGAACCAGGGCAGCCAGCAACGCGGCGTCAAAGCGGCCCTGTTCATCACCGGGCAGCGGGGCCTGATGCCCCAGCACCACACGGGCGTTCAATTGGGAATGGCGTCCCAGTTCCCGCAGGGACTCCAACAAAATCACATCCTCGTAACGGCGATCGAAATGCAGCCATTCCACCTGACCGTCAAAGGAGGTGTTTTCCAGGTATCTTGCTATACTGTGAACGGGTGTAATGCCGGAACCGGCGGTCAGGAACAGCAACCGGTCCGGAATCCGGGCCGGCAACAGGAACTCACCGGCGGGCTCGCTGAGCGTCACCACGTCACCGGGGCGGGCACGCTCAAGCAGATGTTCGGTCACGCCGCCGGCCCGGTGACACTTGACGGTGATGGTCAAGGTCCCCGATTGCGGGGCGCTGGACAGGGAAAAGCAGCGCCATTGCCGCGCACCATTCACGTCGATGCCAAGCATCACATGCTGGCCGGCCTGAAATCCCGGCCACAGACGGTTCGGGCGCAACGTCAGGGAAACCGCCCGATCGGTTTCCCGGTGAACACTGGTGACGCGGGCACGGATCTCCCGGGCCGAGGCCACCGGGCTGATCAGCGCCAGGTAGTCTTCCGGCTGAAACGGGCTGGTCAGGGCCTGGCCGAGGCGGCCAAACCAGCCCCGACGAGGCTCGATGATGGTCTGCATACGGCATTTCCTATCAATTTAGTGAACAGTTGTACACTTTTTACAGGGAGCTGATTTTATAGTCAACACTTGTTCACAAAAATAATTGTGAACGGAGTTGTCAAGCGCTTTGCTATATCCCGAGGCGGAAATTGAATACCATTGCCGCCGGAGCCCGGGACAAAAGCGCAACGACAATACCCAGGCCGCATCACTGCTTATTGATTGGTTAGATTTGATTCGTTGGTTAAAACAACAATTCGGGAGACTGTCTGACACATGACCAGAGAAACCGCCCCCCGGGGAAGGAAAGCCAGAAAGGGACGGACTCGCCAGGCGCTGATGGACGCGGCCTTGGATCTGGTGGCGAAAAAAGCCCCCTTTTCTTCCCTCAGCCTCAGGGAAGTGACCAAGAAAGCCGGTGTTGTGCCCACCGCGTTCTATCGTCATTTCACCGACATGAGCGCACTTGGCCTGACCCTGCTGGATGAGTCATTTCGTACTCTGCGGCAGATGATGCGCGAGGTCCGCCAGCATCAATTGCCCAATGAGCAGATGATCCGCGGGTCCATGGAGACCTACTTCAATTATGTGCGCAACAATCGCACTTATTTTCTTTTTGTCTCCAAGGAACTGTACGGTGGCTCCGCCACCATGCGGCAGGCGATCCGGCGGGAAATCCGTCTGTTCGTCAGTGAGTTGGCCATGGACATGGCGCGATTCCCTTTCCTTATCAATGTCAGTTCCCAGGATCTGCAGATGATGGCCACATTGGTGGTCAATAGCGTGGTGGCACTGACGCAGGAAATGTTGGAATTGAGCGAGGACGATGAAGCCGGCCAAAACGAAATGCTGATCATGGCGGAGAAACAAGTCCGTCTGATTTATTTCGGGGTGGCCCAATGGCGTTCCGAACCCGACAGGATTGCCTGAGCCGTCGGCGATACGGCCAATCAGCCTCTCCGGCGCTCTGCCTATACTGCCACGACATTGCGCTAAATGTTCGTGGGAGAAGGGTGTCCTTATGAGTGAGGTTCGATTCAAGGAGCTGCGTCACGCGCCGCCCATGGCGGTGAATTTCGCCAAAGCCGTACTGCGTGCACGGGTGCGCCCGGGCAACGCTCCGGTACTGCCCGACGAGGGGCTGCGGCTCAACGATGTTGCTCAGAAATCTCGCCATTTGGCGGCCTACCGCCAGGTATGCGGTTTCAGCGCCGACGGTCATCTGCCCATCACCTACCCGCACATGCACGCGTTTCCACTGCACATGGCACTGATCCTGGGTGACGGGTTCCCGTTCCCTGCCATGGGGCTGGTTCACGTGCGCAACCGCATCACCCAGTTCCGCCCGATCGGAGAACGGGAACAGCTCAATATCAAGTGCTATACCGGCAATCTGACCCAGGTGGAAAAAGGCTATGAGTTCTCCATCTTCACCGTGGTCAGCACCGCCGGTGAGCGAGTCTGGCAGAGTGAATCGGTGAATTTCCATCGCGGCGGCGGCCACGGTGAGAAAAAGGCCCCGGATGCGCAAAGAGAGGCGCGAACCACTGCCCCTGCTCCGGATCTGGTCGAGGAATGGGAGGTCCCCGGCGACACCGGACGGCGCTACGCCAGCGTGTCCGGCGACCGCAACCCGATTCACCTGTACCCGCTGACCGCCAAGGCCTTCGGCTTCAAGCGCCAGATCGCCCATGGCATGTGGTCCAAGGCACGTTGCCTGGCGGCTTTACAGCCGGAACTGCCAGAGCAGGCTTTCACTGTGGATGTGCGCTTCAAGCTGCCCATGTTCATTCCCGCCAAGGTAAAGTTTGCCCGTACCCGCCAGAATGACGGACTCGATTTCCAGTTGCTGGCCGCCGACGGCGTCAAACCCCACTTGAGCGGAGAGGTGCGTCCGGTCAGCGACTAAACCGGCGTCCGTCTACTCAATCGCTGTCTGCTCAAATAGTGGGAAACAGCCTTCCTTACCCTCCATCAGGGGCAGCGGAGCCGTGTTAGGCCTTTGCGGGAACGCGGTGAAGCAGGGTCCCGCAAAGGCCTAACACGGCAGGGAGCTTATAGGGATGTATTTACGGCGATCCCGGAAGGCCTCCGTGCAGACCCGTACCCCCGATGGAGACGCTCATTCCCGTCATTCCGCGATGAACCATAAATAAGGGCGGTGTACACTGCCGCCCATGACCCGTGACGACACCAACGACTACGCAGCACTGTTCCTGGACGACACGCCGCTCCTGGATGTCCGCGCCCCGGTGGAATTCGCCCGGGGCGCGTTTCCCCATGCCACCAACCTTCCTCTGATCGACGACCAGGAACGCCATCTGATCGGCCTGCGCTATAAGCAGCAAGGGCAACAGGCGGCCATTGATCTCGGCAATGAGCTGGTTCGTGGCGAGGTCAAGGAACGCCGTCTGCGCGCCTGGCGCGACTGGTGGCGGGCGCATCCCGATGGCTATCTCTATTGTTTTCGTGGCGGCCTGCGCAGCCGCACTACCCAGGACTGGCTGCGTCAGGCCGGTATCGACGCGCCCTTGGTAACCGGTGGCTATAAAGCCCTGCGGCGTTTTCTGTTGGAGCACCTGGAACAGCATGTGCTCCAGGGGCCGTTATGGGTGCTCACCGGCCGCACCGGTTGCGGCAAGACCCGCGTCCTGCATCAACTGCACCGGGCGGTGGATTTGGAAGGGCTGGCCCATCATCGCGGCTCCGCCTTCGGCCGCCGGCCTGGCGGGCAACCGGCGCAGATCGACTTTGAAAACGCCCTGGCCATCCGCTTACTGAAACTCGGGGACCGAGCGCCGGCGCTGGTGGAGGACGAAGGGCGGCTGATCGGCCGGTGCGCGCTGCCACTGTCCTTGAACCAACGGCTGCGGAGCATGCCGCGCATCGACATCGAAGAGCCGCTGGAAAGCCGGGTGGAAGTGATCCTGGAAGACTATGTCCTCACACCGCTGCGGGAATTCCTCGACGGCCACGACGAAGAGCAGGCCCGCAGCCTGTTCGCCGAGCATTTGCTCGGCGCGCTGGACCGCATCCGCAAGCGCCTCGGCGGCGCCCGTCACCAGACCCTGCGCGAAATCATGATCCGGGCACTGGAACAACATCGCCGTGGCGATGGCAGCGACGAGCACCGCCGCTGGATACGCACTCTGCTAAGCGACTACTACGACCCCATGTATGACTACATGCTCCGCCATCGCCAGGGACCGGTGTATTTTCGCGGCAACCGCGACCAAGTCATCGCCACTCTGCAAGAATGGGAACGCGAAGAGCAGGCACGACCGGAGGGCCGCCCACGGTGATGACGACGGTCGCGCATCACGACCTGGTGCTGGTGGGAGGCGGGCACAGCCACGCGCTGGTACTGAGGCGTCTGAGCATGCGGCCGGTGCCGGGGCTGCGCCTCACACTGATTTCCCCCGACAGCCTCACCGCCTACTCCGGTATGCTGCCAGGCATGCTGGCGGGCCATTACCAACGGCAGGAAACCCACATTGATCTGAGCCGGCTGAGCCGGGCCGCCGCCGCCCGCTGGCTGCCGCAACGCGTGCTTGGGCTGGACCCCGTCCGGCGCCGCTTGCAACTGGATAACGGTGACGAAGTGGAGTACGACACACTCAGTCTGGATGTCGGCGCCACCCCGGATCTGGACAGCGTACCCGGCGCCCGCGCCCACGCGGTGCCGGTAAAGCCAGTGGCGACCTTCGAGCGACGCTGGCACCATCTATTGGCCGACCCCACCGCGACTCGCCGGGTCGCGGTGGTGGGCGCCGGTGCCGGCGGCACCGAGCTGGCCGCCGCCCTGGCCCAACGGCTTGGTGCTACCACCGAGATTCAGTTGATCAGCGCCAGCGAGCTGCTGCCCGGCTACCCGGACCGGGCGCGCTCGCTGATGCGAACGCGGCTGCTCAATGCCGGGGTCCGCATCGTGGAACAAGCCCCGGTGCAACGGGTCGGCGAAGGGCAGCTCCACTACAACGGCCAGTCCCAGCCGGCGGATCTGGTGTTCTGGTGCACCGGCGCCCGGGCACCGGCCTGGCTCGCCGCCAGCGGCCTGCCCTGCGATGAACGTGGCTTCCTGCGTGTGGACAGCACCCTGACCAGCCTGGGCAGCCCGCACGTCCACGCCGCCGGTGACTGCGCTTCGTTTCCTTCGCCTTTGCCCAAGGCCGGCGTCTACGCGGTACGTCAGGCGCCGGTGCTCGCCGATAATTTACTCGCCGCCACCCGGGGAGGACGCAAACGGCGCTACCGCCCGCAACGGCGCTTCCTCTCACTGCTGTCCGCCGGGGCGGGTGATGCGGTGGCCTCCAGACCGCCCTGGCCGGCGCTGGCGGGGCCCTGGGTCTGGCACTGGAAGGATCGCATCGACCGCGCCTTCATGAAGCGCTTTGAGAACCTGCCAGCACCAATGCCCGCCGTGCCCGCCGACAGCAACGCAATGCACTGCGCCGGCTGTGGCGCCAAGGTTGGCGCCGCCACCCTGAATCACGCTCTCGCTGATCTTCAGATCATGGTCCGCGATGATATCGAAGCCGGCGTGGCCCAGGGCGATGACGCGGCGGTGATCCGCTGGTCCGGGCAACACCGGCTGGTGCAAAGCGTGGACTATTTCCCCGCCTTCATGGACGAGCCCTACCTGTTTGGCCGGGTGGCCGCCCTGCACAGTCTCAGTGACATCTACGCCATGAACGCCGATCCCCATTCGGCACTGGCTACTCTGTGCCTGCCCCGCCACCACCCGCGTCTGCAAGGCCGGGACCTGCGGCGCCTGCTGGCCGGAGCGGCGGAAGAGTTGAACCGGGCAAGCTGCGCGCTGGTGGGAGGCCACACCATCGAGGGTCCGGAAATGGCCGCCGGCTTCACCATCAACGGCGCTCTGACCGGAACCGCCTGGAGCAAGGAGGGTGCCCGGCCGGGGCAGGTTCTGATTGTTACCAAACCACTGGGCATCGGTATTCAACTGGCGGCCTGGACGCGCAACGTCCATCGGGGGCCGGATCTGGACGCCACCCTGGCAACCCTGTTGCAAAGCAACGGCCCGGCCCGCGCCGCGCTGTCCACCCTGCCGCCCCACGCCTGCACCGACGTCACCGGCTTCGGGCTGCTCGGACATCTGCTGGAACTGTGCCAGCACAGTCGGGTGAGTGCCCGCATTGATCTGAATACTTTGCCCATACTGCCCGGTACCCTGGAGCACATACGCCAAGGCATTCACAGCACCTTGCGGGACAGCAACGATCAAGTGCTGGGCCACTGCGAGATCGCCCCCACCCTGCTCGACCGGCCGGAACTGGTCGCCGCCACCGACCCGCAAACCAGTGGTGGCCTGCTGCTGGCGGTGACCAGGGAGCGTCTCGACGCCACACTGGAAGCCCTGCATCGGGCCGGCGTCAATGCCGTCGCGATTGGTCAAACCGTTGTAAAAAATCACAAAGCCTCCGCCACTATCACGCTGTATGGATAGCCGCTCGTGCTACTCTTGAAGCATCATTCAAACAGGGAGCGACAGCCCATGAACAAGCGTCTCACTGGCGTTTTTACCGCCACCGTTCTGCTCATCACCCAGGCCCTGTTCGTCCCCATGGCTCACGCCGCCATGGTCGGTACCGATACCCTGGTAGCCAGCGAACAACGGGCGGCCATGGAGCAGAAGGTCCTTGCGCTACTCGAGCATAAAGCCGCCGCCAAAGTACTGGCGGACAATGGTGTCGAATCGGAACAAGTAAAGGACCGTCTGGACCGGCTCAGTGATCAGGAACTGACCCAACTGGCCGAACAGGCCGATGACCTGCCCGCCGGCCAGGGCGTTCTCGGTGTCATTCTGGCGGTGATTCTGATTCTCGTGCTGCTGGATCTGCTCGGCGCCACCAACGTGTTCCCGGCGATCTGACCAATCCATTGACGTGACCTTTCGCAAGATCATCGTCGGGCTGGTTTTGCTGCTGGCGGGGTGCCAGACACTGCCCCCGCCGCAGTCGGCCCGGCAGCCCGCCGACCAGCAGTTGGACGTCCCTTTCATTGCCCAGGAAAAATATCAGTGCGGCCCCGCCGCTCTGGGCATGATGCTGCAATGGAACAGCCTGCCCGGCGACGCCGAGGCGCTGGTGGACGAGGTTTGGTTGCCGGAACGCAAAGGCAGCCTGGGCATCGAATTGATGGCCGCCGGCCGCGCCCGCGGTTTGCTGGCGTATCCCGTCAACCGGCCGGAAGCGCTGTTCAGTGAGCTGCAAGCCGGCCACCCGGTGCTGATTCTGCAGAACCTGGCGCTGAAGCGCTGGCCGCGGTGGCACTTCGCCGTGGTCACCGGCTACCGCGACGGCGGCGACCGGTTGATTCTGCACAGCGGCACCCGCGAAACCACCACCAGCCATTGGAATCGCTTCATTCGCACCTGGGCGCGCGCCGACTATTGGGGCATGGTGCTGCTGCCCGCCGGAGAGTTACCCGCCAGCGCCCGCCCCGGCCCTCTTCTACACGCTCTTGCCCCGCAGAAAAAGGATGCCTTGCGCCATTGGCAAACCGCGGTATCCCGGTTCCCCAACGACGGCAAACTCCATTTCGCCTACGCCAACGCGCTGTGGCAGGCGGGACGGAAAGCGGATGCCCTCAAGGCCTTCGAAAAGACCGTGACACTCGCCCCCACTCTTGCTCCGGCCTGGAATAATCTGGCCTACGCCCGCCTCGACCAGGGTCACCGTGAAGCCGCCCGGGAAGCGGTCTGCCGGGCCCGCACGCTGGCGCCGGATGACGCCAACATCGATGGCAGTGTCGCCGAAATCACCGACGGTACCGGCTGCCCCTGAGATCATGAACAGGCTCCGGACAACGCCAGGGAAATGGCGTCATTTCCGTTTTATCGCTATTGTCTAAGCTCCCGTTCATTCTCTGACAATGGATTACGCGCTTCCCTATGAGACCCGGTCGATCACGGTTACTGCTTTCCCTACTGCTCTTCTGGATGCTGTGTGGTGTGGCCGCGGCACAAAGCAGCGGCTTTTCTCTGCCCGGCATCGGCGATCTGGAGAAACAACTTACCGGGGGTGGCGACAACGCCGATACCCAAAAGGAAGGCGAACCAACACCGGAACGCACGCTGTTGGAAGAGACGCTGAAGCTGCGCAAGGAAATCGACGCCAATCACGAGCAGATCAAGAAGCTTGAGCAACAGCAAAACGCGCTACCACGGGAGAAAGCCGCGCTTCAGGACGAGTTGGAAAAGATTCGTCGCGAAAGCACCATCGACTGGGCCGAACGCTATCAGAGCTTGTCGATTTCCGCTCTGGCGGAGGAGTTGGGGCAGAAGCTGCAAGCGTTGGAGCGCAACCAGGAAAAACTGGCGGCCACCGCCAGCGATGTGACCAGCTCTCAAACCCTGCCGGAGCGGGCCCAAAACACCATCAGCGACAGTCTCGCGGAAGCCGACGATATTCGTCGGCAGTTGAACCGCCCCTCGGTGGAAGAGACGCTGAGTGAGATGGAAGTGCAGAACCTGCAAGTGAAACTGGCGGTACTGGATTCCCGTATTGAACTGCGCAACCAGGAGCTGGCCGTGGCCAGCGCCAGCGAACAGCGCTCACGTCTGCAGCAGCGGGTACTGGAAGCGGACGCGGAACTGATCCAGAAACAGCTGGATGTGCTGCAACCGCTGATCAACCAGCGGCGCCAGCAACAACTGCAGGACGAGTTGCAAGCAGCCTCCGTGGACCTGCCCGCCGAGGTGGCCGATCACCCCCAACTGGCGGCGGCGGAAGAGCGTAACAAAACCCTGCGCAAACAGTTGATTCAGACCAGCGAGGAAGTCAACGATCTGCTGCGTGAAAACGTGGCCACCAAGACCCAACTGGATCGCGTACGGGCACTGTCCACCACCGTCAACGACCAGATCCGCATGCTCGACGGCAGTCTTTTACTGTCACGCATTCTGTACGAGCAGCAAAAGAACCTGCCGGATTTCAAACCCCGGGAAGGTCTGCCCAAAGCCATCGGCGACACCCGTCTGCGCCAGTTCGAGATCGGCCAGCAGCGCCAGCAAACAGAAGCCGACATTATCCGGATCGATGATCAGGACATTTCACCGGAAGACCGTGCCGCTTTGCAGGATGCTCTGGGGAGTCTGCATGACATCCACGTGGAATTTCTCAATCAACTGGATACCGAACTGGGGCGCAAGCTGAATCTGCTGGTTCGGCTCAACCTGGTGCAGGATCAATTGGTGGATGTTTCCCGCAACCTGCACGATACCATCTCGGAGCAGACCTTCTGGATGCCCAGCACCCAACCGGTCAATCTATCCTGGCTACGGGAGTTTCCGATTCAGGTCCGGGATCAGGTCAACGCCATGCCCTGGTTGCGGATGGGCAAGGACGCCCTGGCATTACTGAAGGACAAGTGGCCCTGGCTGCTGCTGCCGGCCACATTCGCGGCGGCGCTGATGTGGTGGCGCCGACGGCTGCGTACCCGCATCCGCAAACTGAACAGCGACATTGGTTTTCTCCGACGGGACAGTCAGTTGCATACGCCACTGGCGATCCTGATGACGGCGCTGATGTGCGCCCCCGGGCCGCTGGTATTGAGCCTGCTCGCCTGGGGACTGTGGATTCAGCCCGGCACTCTGTCCACGGTGTTGGGCGCGGCCCTGTTAAAAGTGGCACTGCTGTGGCTGGTATTCGAAATGTGCTACCGGTTACTGGCCCGCGACGGCATCGCACAACGGCATTTCCGCTGGTCCGCCGATGGCAATACACAACTGCGGCGGCGATTGCTGGCGGTAGGGCTGGCGATGGTACCGATGACTCTGATCATCGCCTTCGGAGAACAATGGCCGGCACAGCTCAACAACGACCGCATCGGCCTGGTCATCATGGTGTTCGGGCTGGCGGTAATGGGGATCATGCTCACCCGGGTGGCGTTGCACTTTCCCATCACCCGTTTCTCCACCGCCTACAAAACCATAGCGGCACTGGTATGCGGTGGCCTTCCCTCCGCTCTGATCGTGGTGATCGGCCTGGGTTACTACTACACCACGGTGCGCTTGTCCGGGCGCATCATCGACAGCTTCTACCTGCTGCTGCTGTGGACCCTGATCGACGCCACCGCGGTGCGCGGTCTGGCGGTGGCGGCGCAACGGCTGGCCTACAAAAGGGCCCTGGCGCAACGTGACAGCGACGCCAAGGAAACCAGCGTGGAAGGCATCGAGGTGGAAGAACCGCAACTGGATCTGGAGCGGGTCAATCAGCAGTCCCTGCGTCTGATCCGCATGGCTCTGGTGGTGGTCTTCGGCCTCCTGTTCTATTGGGTCTGGGCGGACATCCTCAGTGCGTTCTCCTATACCGAGAACATTCTCCTGTGGGAAACCACCGAGGGCAGCGGCAGCACTCTCACCCAGGTTCCTATCAGCCTCGGTGACGTCATGTTCGCGCTCGCCGCCACCGTGGTGACGTTGATGCTGGCACTGAACCTGCCCGGACTGCTGGAGGTGCTACTGCTATCGAGGATGAACCTGAAACAGGGCAGCAGTTACGCCACCACCACGCTGTTGTCCTACGTCATCACCGCCGTGGGCGTGATGGTGGTGCTGGGTTCGCTGGGGCTGACCTGGAACAAACTGCAATGGCTGGTGGCCGCTCTCGGCGTCGGGCTGGGCTTTGGTCTGCAGCAGATTTTCGCCAACTTTGTTTCCGGCATTATTATTCTGTTCGAGCGGCCGATTCGTATCGGTGACGTGATCACCATCGGTACGCTGTCCGGCACCGTCAGCCGGGTGCGGGTACGCGCCACCACGGTGATCGATTTCGACCGCAAGGAAATCATCATCCCCAACCAGACCTTCGTTACCGAACAGTTGATTAACTGGTCGCTGAGTGACACGGTAACGCGATTGATCATCACCGTCGGTTTCGCCTATGGCTCGGACCTGAACACCTGTCGAGAGATTCTCCAGACCGTGGCCCGCGATCATCCTAAAGTGATGAAGGACCCGGAGCCGATGATCCTGTTCATGGGCTTCGGCGCCAGCACGCTGGATCATGAACTGAGGGTCTACGTGAAGGAAATCGGCGACCGCCTGAGCACCACCGACGAACTCAATCGCCGTATCGATCAGTTGTGCCGGGAAAAGGGAGTGGAAATCGCCATCAGCCAGATGGATATTCACATTCGCAGTATCAATGGCGGCGACAACCTGACCATCCCCGGCGAGCGCCGCGAATCCGGAAACAACGACCCACAGACGGACGCCTGACCACCGGCGGGAAAATCAGGTACACAGCAGGCTTCCCTTCTAGCAGCGAGCACGGATGCTCTTCTGGCCTTGGAAGCATGAATTCGGCGTCCGCTACAACGCCGCTGTGGGAAGCTGACTTGCAAGCGAATGGACTTCCGGCGAGAAGATTCGCTTGCAGGCAAGCTCCCACAGATGAACCACTCCTCTTCTCTAACCAGGAAACCCCATCATGTTCACTCACCGCCTCCCCCATGGCGGGGCTATTGTATTGTCCGGCGGTCCCGGCGCCGGCAAGACCAGTTTGCTCCAGGCCCTGTCCGGGCTTGGGTACATCACCGTGGCCGAATCGGGGCGGGCGGTGATCCGGCAACAGCAAGCGCGCGCCGGCGATGCCCTGCCCTGGCGAAACCGGCAGGCCTTCGCCACCGCCATGCTGGACCGGGACCGGCGCCAGTACCGGCGGCACAGCGGCCGTGGCGGACCGGTATTCTTCGACCGGGGAGTGGTGGACGTGCTCGGCTATGCACGGCTGGAGCGGCTGCATGAGAGCGCGGCCATGCGCTGGACCGCGCGGCGCTACCGCTACACCCCGGAGGTGTTGATGCTGCCACCCTGGCCCGACATCTACCGGCACGACCAGGAACGCAAGCAGACGCTGGCAGAAGCCGAGCGTACGTTCCAAGTGTTATGGGACACTTACCTTGACCAGGGCTACCGCCCGCTCCTGGTGCCCCGGGGAACGATAAGAGAACGCCGCGACTGGGTCCTGTCCCATCTCGGTCTGGCTTGCCCCCCCATCCATGACGCCCCGGGAAAATGCTAGACTCGCGTTCCCCGACACCACGGTACCCGGACACCATGCCATTGCTGACCCTGCGTGACCTGCAGCTTGATTACGGCGACCAGCCTCTATTCAACCATTTGGACCTGACCATCGAGCCCGGCGAACGGCTGTGCCTGGTGGGCCGCAACGGTTCCGGCAAATCCACCCTGCTGAAAGTACTGGATGGGCAGGTGCAGGCGGACGATGGCCAGATCGAGCGCACCCAGGGACTGGTGGTGGCGCGCCTGGAACAGGAGGTCCCCGAGGACCAGGACCACAGTGTCCAGGAGATGGTGGCCCAGGGCCTTGGCGAGCTGGGCCGTCTGCTGGCCGAACACGATCGCCTCAGCCATCGGCTCAACGATGGCGACGACGCCGTGATGGCCCGTTTCCAGCAGCTCAGCGACCGTATCGAAAGTGCCGGCGCCTGGCAGTTGTTCCAACGGGTGGAGACGGTGCTCTCCAAACTGCAACTCGATGGCGAGCAGCGCTTCGCCGGCCTCTCCGGTGGCATGAAGCGCCGCGTTCTGCTGGCCCGTGCGCTGGTGCAGGAACCGGACCTGCTGCTTCTGGACGAACCGACCAACCATCTGGATATCGACTCGATCCGCTGGCTGGAAAGCTTCCTGCGGGACTATCCGGCGACCCTGGTGTTCATCTCCCACGACCGTGCTTTCATCCGCGCCCTGGCCACCCGCATCATCGAGCTGGACCGTGGCCAACTGACCAGCTGGCCCGGGGACTACGATCGTTACCTGGAAGGCAAGCAGGCGGCGCTGGAAGTGGAAGAAAGAAACCAGGCCGAGTTCGACAAGAGGTTGTCCCAGGAAGAACGCTGGATCCGTCAGGGCATCAAGGCCCGGCGCACCCGCAATGAGGGCCGGGTGCGGGCCCTGCAAACATTACGTAAAGAGGCCGCGCAGCGGCGCCAGCGCCAGGGCACGGCGGCCCTTGCCATCCAGCAGGGTGATCGCTCCGGTAAAACGGTAATCGAAGCGGAACATCTCAGCTACGCGGTGGGCGGACAGACGCTGCTGCGGGATTTCTCGCTGACCCTGCTGCGCGGCGACCGGGTCGGTATTCTCGGCCCCAACGGCTGTGGAAAGTCCACTTTGATCCGTATTCTGCTGGACCGATTGGCGCCCGATGACGGTACCGTGAAGCAAGGCACGCAATTGAAGGTGGCCTACTTCGATCAATTGCGTGACAGCCTGGACGGCGAAAAAAGCGTGATCGACAACCTGGCGGAAGGCTCCGATGTGGTGGAAGTGGATGGCCGTAAGAAACATGTCATGGGTTACCTGCAGGATTTTCTGTTCGAGCCGGCCCGCGCCCGTCAGCCGGTCAAGTCCCTGTCCGGCGGCGAACGCAACCGTCTACTGCTGGCCAAGCTGTTCACGCGGCCGTTCAATCTGCTGGTCCTGGATGAACCGACCAACGATCTGGACGTGGAGACCCTGGAATTGCTGGAAGAGCAACTGGTGAACTACCAGGGTACCCTGCTCCTGGTCAGCCATGACCGTGCTTTCATCGACAATGTGGTGACCTCGACACTGGTGTTCGAGGGTGGCGATCCGCATTGGTATGTGGGCGGTTATGAGGACTGGTTACGGCAACGTCCGGAACCGTCCGCGCCGGAAACCGTCAAAGCCGCCAGGCCCGCCGCCCGCCCCGAACGGAGCGAAGCGGCGAAACCGGCGCGCAAGAAGCTGAGTTACAAGGAGCAGCTCGAGTTGCGCGATTTACCGGCTCGCATCGAAGAGCTGGAAGCGGCGCTGGAGGCGCTGCAGAGCACGATGTCGGACCCGGCCTTTTACAAGGAAGCCGCGGATACCATCGCCGCCGAACAGAAACGGCTCTCCGAACTGGAACACACGCTGGCCGAAGCCTATGTCCGTTGGGAGGCGCTCGACCAGCTCAACAGCTGAGACATCACCATGACCGTACGCTGGTCCCTGACCATTGCCCTGTTGGCCGCCCTGGCGCCCTGGCCGGCTCTGCACGCCGACGAAAGTCCCGTCGACGACACCGAGCCCGAGGCGCACGCGACCCCGGCCAATCCGCCCGCGAAACAGGTGGTGGACGACACGCAGGTGGTGGACACGGCGGACGCCGACAGCGCAAACCAGCCGGCACCCGCTTCCACCGAGGAGCAACCGCCAGCGGTGCGTCCGCTATCACTGCTGGGCCGCAACGTGGTGCCCGGCAGCTTCGCCACGCTGCACTGGACTCCGGATCAATCCTTCGCCTCCATCGCCACGCCGGTGCCGGTGCTGGTGGCCCACGGCAAGAAACCCGGCCCGCGCCTGTGCCTGACCGCCGCCGTCCACGGCGATGAGTTGAACGGCATCGAGATGGTGCGCCGCCTGATGTACGACCTGGAACCGGAAACCCTCTCCGGCACTTTGATCGGCGTGCCCATCGTCAATCTGGAAGGATTCCGCAACGGCTCGCGCTATCTTTCCGACCGCCGCGATCTCAATCGCCACTTCCCGGGGCGCGGCACCGGCAGCGCCGCCGATCGCGTGGCCCATTCCCTTTACGATCAAATCATCCGGCATTGCCAGTATCTGGTGGACCTGCACACCGGTTCGCTCAAACGCATCAACCAGCCGCAGTTGCGCGCCGATCTGAAAAACCCGGATGTTCTGGCTTTCGCCAAACACTTCGGTGGCATGACCGTGCTGCATGGACGCGGCGCCCGTGGCACCCTGCGACGGGCGGCGGTGGACGACGGCATCATGGCGGTGACGATGGAGGCTGGCGGGCCCAATCGCCTGGAAGAAGAGGCGGTCAGCTACGGCGTCCAGGCGCTGGAAACCCTGCTGGAAAATCTCGGCATGCGCAAAGCGCGCCGGTTCTGGGGCGCGCCGCAGCCGGTGTTCTATGAATCGCAATGGATCCGCGCCAGTCAGGGCGGCATCCTGCTGTCGGAAGTCAAACTGAATGACAAGGTGAAAAAGGGGCAAATCCTCGGCACCGTGACCGACCCGATCACCAACACCGGCAGCGCCATCATCGCGCCCTACGACGGCCGCATTCTGGGCATGGCCATCAACCAGGTGGTGCACGCCGGTTTCGCCGCTTACCGGCTTGGCGAAGAGCAAACCCCGGAGGAAGTGGAGGCCAAGGCGGAGCAGGCACAGAGCGGGAAGCCCGCCGACGACGACTCACCGGCGCAAGCGGAGCATTCCGAAGCCCCCGCTTCGACGGCACCGACGGAGGAAAAACCGGCCGCCACAGACACCGGCGTGGAAGACGAAGAGCCGGAGGAGCCGGACGACCGCCAGCGGGACTGACCGGGCCGGAGGTCCGGCGGGATGCATTCCACCGCCGGATCTGCCACCCTAGGGGACTGGTTCTTCGTTGTTCGTTCCGCCCCAAGGACGAGGCTATGCTATCGACTCAGCGGGTCTACCTGACCTCCGCCGCCATCATCGTTTCCCTGGTCGCCCTCGGCGCCGCCTTCCCCAAAGCCTTCGCCAGTACCGCCGCCACCTTGCTATCCAGCCTGAGCCGCTACTTCGGCTGGTTCTACCTGCTCAGCGTCTTCGTGTTCGTGGTGTTCCTGCTGGTGCTGGCATTCAGCAAGTACGGCAAGATCCGCCTCGGCCCCCAGGACAGCACGCCGGACTACAGCCTGTTTTCCTGGCTCAGCATGCTGCTCTCCGCCGGCTTCGGCGTCGGGCTGGTGTTCTACGGCATGGCCGAGCCCATGCTGCATTTACAGGAGCCGCCCCACGGTCTCGCCGAACCCGGCACCCGGCAAGCCGCCGCCCTGGCGATCCAGTACAGCTTCTTCCACTGGGGCGTCAATCAATGGGCCGCGTTCACCCTGGTGGGCCTGATCATCGCCTTTTTCCAGTTCCGAAAAGACCGCCCCGGGCTGGTGTCGACCATGGTGGAACCGGCCCTGCGCGACCTGCCACGCCGTCAGATCGCCTCCGATACCCTCGACGTGATGGCGGTGATCGCCACCGTCACCGGCGTCGCCACGTCCCTCGGGCTCGGCGTGCTGCAAATGAACGGCGGCCTGGAATCGGTGTTCGGCTGGCCCAATGATGTCTGGAGCAAAGTCGGCATCCTCGGCACCATGTTCCTGTGTTACATGGCGTCGTCCTACACCGGCCTGGACCGTGGCATCCGCATCCTCAGCAATCTGAATATGGTGCTGTGCCTGACGCTGATGGCCTATATGCTGATCACCGGCCCCACCGTGCGGATCTTCGACGTGTTCGTGAACGGCCTGGGCGATTACTTTGGCAACTTCATCAAAATGGCGCTGACCATTCCCCCGTTCGAGCGCGGCGACTGGATGGACCGCTTCACCGTGTTCTATTGGGCCTGGGTCATCGCCTGGTCACCGTTCGTCGGCACTTTCGTGGCGCGGGTATCGCGCGGGCGCACCATCAAGGAGTTCGTGTTCGGCGTGCTGCTGGTGCCACCGCTGCTGGCCTGCGTCTGGATCGCCGTATTCGGCGGCACGGCGCTGGACCTGGACCTGACCCAGAACGCCGGCCTCGCCGCCGTGGTTGACAACGACGTTGCCAGCGGTTTGTTCAAAATGTACGAGCTGCTGCCTTATGGCCATCTCCTCAGCGGCCTGACCATGGTGCTGCTGTTCATCTTCCTGGTCACCTCGGCGGACTCGGCCACCTACATCGTGGCGCAGATGACCGATCAGGGTTCTCTCAATCCGCCGCTGAAAAAACGCCTGACCTGGGGTGTGCTGATTTCCGCCATCTGCATCACGCTGATATCAGCCGGAGGGCTGAAAGGCCTGCAATCGGCGGCGCTATTGGCCGCCCTGCCGTTCGCCCTGGTGTTGTTTCTGATGGTGATCGTGCTGGTGCGTGAGCTGCGCGAGGATCGCCGCAACATGCTGCTGGACCTGTATCACCGCAATGAAGGCACACCGGTGGGCGGCGACCCGTTCGAAGCGGAGGAATTCACCGATCTGGCGCCGGAGGAAAAGATTCGCCGGCGCCTGACCACGGTGAATCGCACGCCGCCGGGCTGACCAATCGCCCTTGCGGAGGTGACTACGAAGCCGCTGTGGGAGCGGGCTTGCAAGCGAATCGGCTTTCGAGCCAGAAGATTCGCTTGCAGGCAAGCTCCCACAGCGGCCTTGTAGCTACCGGTCCAAGACCAGCCGTTACAGGGAAACGGCCGGTTCGGCTTCATAGCACCGATGCAACAAGCGCATGAAAGACTCCGCCTCGGGGATCGTGTTCCCGCCAATGGCGGTGACCGCGATACCCGGTGTCCATGAGTTCATCACCGCCGCCCCGGCCAGATCACCAAGACGCTCCAGAGTGATCTCTTCATGGCGCTGGGCAATGCCAAGGCGATCCAGTTGTCGCTGAACCATGCCCATCATGGTGCCGTTCAGGATCGCCGCCCTGGGCCAGACAACCGCCTCGCCATCCCAGAACACCAGATTCCAGATGGTGGCTTCACTTAATCGTCCCTGCCGGTCGAGAAAAGCGGCGTCGTCAAAGCCCTGACGGATGGCCTGATGCAGCCAGTAGGTCTTGCCGGCTTCGCCAACATGTTTAATCGCCGCCAGGGGGCGTTCATGCTCCACCACGCTCAACCTCAGCGGCCCTCCGGGGCCCTCCGCCGGAGTATCGGTGCGCACCAGCACCTCCGGCTCGGTATCCATACTGTGGCTGCTGAATTCACCACCACCAACAAAAACCGTGACCGTCAGTGATTGATCCGCCGGCCCGGCGTCGATGGCTGCTTTGATATAGGCACGCATCCGTTGATCGGACACCGCCACGCCAAAAAATTCGATGGAGGCTTCACGCAGGCGGGTCAGATGCAGATCGAGCCCTTTGACCTTGCGGCTTCGCACCTGCATCGCGGTGAAGTGCGCGAACCCCGCGAACGCCAGGGGCGTCACGTCCGCGACGGTGACCAGACGGCCGTTGATAGCGGCCTGATAGGGACGATTTTCAATGGACATGCCACGCTGCTCCTGATTCACATGAAGGAGCCGGCACCTTAAACTGTGACAGCGCTGTCAGAGTCAAGGCGATGAGATGAAAATAGGCGAGCTGTCGAAACGTACCGGCGTGAGCGTCCGCATGCTGCGCTACTACGAAGCCGAAGGGCTGCTCAAACCGCGACGCACCGCAAGCGGTTACCGCGACTACGATGCCGCGGAGAAACGTACCGTGGAGCGGATCAAGCTGCTCGGTTCCGGGGGCATGACCCTGGCGACGATTCGCGAGTTCCTGCCGTGTGTGCGTGGTGAGGGGCCGGTGTTCGAGCCCTGCGATGAGCTTCGTACCGTCCTGCATGAACAGATCCGCCTGGCCGACCAGAAAGCGGAAAAACTGGCACAAAGCCGGCGGATTCTGCGGAATTTCCTGTTGGAGGTCGAACGGCCCTGAGCCGCGCTTTCGGTTCGTGAACCATCTTGTCGTCCACTAATGGGACAACACCTGGAAGCGGCGCCGCAGACGAAAGCCCTGATCGTCCACCAGTGTGAGCGTATGCCAACCGGGCGCCGCCTGGATCGCCCATTCATGGAAGTGGGCGGTGCGCCCCAGATAGCGGTCGTCCAGGTGCCAGAACAGTTCGGCGTCATCGCGGTCATGCACTACCCGGAACACCGCCCCACCACGCTGCCCGCCCAGTTCCACCGGCAGATAGAGCGCGGAGCCGGCGTGGGGATAGATCACCGCCATCGGCGCCCGTGAACTCAGCGCCCGGGCGCCGTCCGCGCAGTCTTCCCGCCAGGCCGGCAGGGGCCGGTATTCCGGGTGGCGGAAGCGGTAGAAATAGGCCTGCGCCGGCGGCAGCACGAACCAGTCGCGGGCGCTCATGGCGGCCACGTTCTCGCAACCGCTGTGCACCCGCCGTCCCTGATCGTCCACATGCACGCGCAAATGATGCGGCGTGACAGCTTGGAAGTGGCTGTCCAGCGGCGCCAACACGGTACGCGCCGAGCACTGCCCGCCGGCCAGATAGCCATCGTCACGGCATACCTGCAGTTCCTTCAGATCGCCCAGCGGCGCCTGAGGCCACTCCGCCGGCCCCAACAGGCTGAACAGATCCAGCATCAGCGGCGCCGCGGTGGTGGCGCCACCCAGCGCCGGGGCCGGTTCGCCGTTGCCGTTGCCGGCCCAGACGCCCACCGTATAGCGGCCGTTGCTGCCGATCGCCCAGGCGTCGCGCAAGCCATAGCTGGTACCGGTCTTCCAGGCGATCGCCTGGCTGGAACGGTACAGCCGCCATTGCCGGGCGGTGCCGGGCCGGGCCACGTCACGCAGCGCCTCCAGCGTCAACCAGGCGGCCCCCGCGCCGATCGGAAACGGCTCCGGCAACGGCTGGACATCGCTCAGCACAGTAACCGGCGCCGCCTGGCCGTCACGGGCGCTGGCCATCAGCCGGGCGTACAGCGCCGTCAGCTCCATCAACTTGCCTTCGGCACCGCCCAGCACCAGAGTCAAACCGTAGTTTTCGGCATCCCTGAACAGCGTGCTCATCCCCATGGCGCGCAACCGGTCGTGGAAGCGGGCCACGCCGTAGTGGCGCAGCATGCGCACGGCGGGGATATTCAGCGACTGGGCCAGGGCTTCGTGGGCCGGCACCGCGCCCCGGTATTCACGGTCGAAATTCTCCGGACTGTAGCCGCCGTAGTTGGTGGGCAGGTCGGGCACCAGGGTATCCGGCAGCAGCAGGCCTTCCTGTAACATCAAACCGTACAGCAGCGGCTTGAGCACGCTGCCGGTGGAGCGGGGACGCCCGGCGATATCCACCGCCGCCCCATATTCACGGCGGTTACCGTGAGTGACGTTACCCACATAGGCGCGCACCGCCAGATCACGATGGTCGATCACCACCACCGCCAGATTGTGCACGCCGTCGTTGGCCAAACGCCGTCCATGCTGCCCGGCGAGGGCGTTCACCCGCTGCTGCAGCCCGGCATCCAGAGTGGTGTGAATCAGCGGCGAGGTGGCGTCGGCCGCCAGGGTGTCGAGCAGATGCGGTGCCAGCGACGGCAACCGCGCGGTGCGCGGCAGCGGTTCCAGCTTCGCCAGTCGTAGCTCGTCCGCATCAATCAGGCCCCGTTGCCGCAGGGCTTCCAGCAGACGGTCCCGCTTGGCCAGTAATTGCTGGCGCTGGCGCCCCGGGTGAATCAGTGCGGGGCTGTTGGGCAGCACCGCCAGCAGCGCCGCTTCCGCCCAGCTCAGATCGTCCGGCGCGCGCTGGAAATAGCGCCAGGCCGCCGCTCTCAATCCCACCGTGTTGCCACCAAACGGCGCCCGGCTGGCGTACTCCACCAGGATCCGGGACTTGCCAAGGCGCCATTCCAATTGCAACGCCAGCAACGCCTCGCGGGCTTTTTCCCACAAGGTGCGGGGCGGATCGTCCCGCAACAGCCGGGCCAATTGCATGGTCAGGGTGGAGCCGCCGCTGACCACCCTGCCGGCGCGAATATTGGCCACGGTGGCCCGGGCCAGCGCCAGCGGATCGACACCCGGGTGCCAGCGGAAACGGCGATCCTCGAAGGTCAGCAGGGCTTCACGGTACTTGTCCGGCAGCGTCGCCACGGGGGCGAAGCGCCATTGTTGATCCGCGGCGATACGGGCCGCCAGGGGCCGCCCGCTTCGATCCAGCATCAGCACCGCATAGTCGGTCTGCCGCAGCGACGCCGGCAACGGTGAAAACTGCAGCAGCGCCAACGCCGCCAGCACTACCAGCAGCAGTGCCGCCAGGATACGCCGGCGGCGTGAGAGAGACGGTTTTGTCATCGTGTTCCAGGCATCTTCGGGCGGCGTCCAGCATACGGGCCGGACCTCCATGCCCGACCCGCCAGGGTCATTCCGTCACGACTTCCACCCACTGGCCACGTTGACGGGACTGAATGAAGCCCTGATACATCGCTTCCACCTGCCAGCCGGGCAGATAGAAACGGCCGGCGAACGAGGCGTTCAGCTCCACATTCACGGTACGCGTGGCGCCGGGTTTCAGGGAGAAATAGCTCAGCACCCGGTCGTCGCGCACGTCCTGGTAATCCAACGGAGTTTCCTTCTCGTCCTTGGCATCGTCCACCCCAGCGGACGACAAACGCGAGGCGATCTGCCAGCCGGAGGGCACGATTTGCGTCAGCGCCAGATTTTCCAGGCGGCGGTTGGTGCGGTTGGTCACCTTCACCCGGGCGCGGAAATCCGTGCCCTGGGTCAGACGCGCCGGATCCAGCGGCGAGCCGTCCATCGACAGGAACGTCACCGACAGGTCGAGGCCTTCGGACACCGCTTTTTCCTGCCCCGGGGCCGGGGTGCCGACGGTGGTCATGGTGGCGAACAAACGGCGGTCGCTGTCGTTGCGGACCACGATGGACTCGCCATCCTCATCGATAGCCAGCGGCTGCTGAAACACCGGGCTGGTGGCGTGGGTTTCCTGCCAATCACCGTCAGCCTGCCGCCAGGCCAGATCATAGCCGTCCTCCGCGCTTTCGTTGCCGGCGAAGCGCGCCATGGCCATCAACGACCAGGCCAGGCTCTGGGTGGAGAACCAGCGGTCGGAGGCCAGATCATCGGCCACCACACGGGCTTCGTCCCAGGCCCGCGCCTGATCGCCGCGGGCTTCCAGCACCATCATGCTGATGGCACGGTCACGCAGAGCGGAGCCGAAGGTGGGACCGGGCTCATCGTAGTCGCCCACCTCGCCATCAATGGCGATCAATTCACCGGCCACATCGGTCAGCCCCATTTGCTGATAGGCGGCGGCCAGTAGCCAACGGGCGGTGTAACGGCCATACCGGTTGCGACTGTCGCTTACCGTCAGGGCGCCGCGCAGGCGGTTCATGGCACCGACTTCCGGTTCCCCGGCCAGGGCCAGGGTATAGAGCCGGTAGGCCTGGCTCGCCCATTGCCAGGCGTACTGTCCGGGGTCGCTGGCCAGCCGCCGCTGATAGTTCCGCCAGCTGTCGATCATTTGCGCCGGTACCGCATAGCCAAGGCGGCGCGCTTCCACCAGGAAATGACCGGCGTAGGACGTGCCCCAGTCGCTGGCCTGGCCGCTGCCGGGCCAGTAGCTGAAGGCGCCGTCGTTCAGTTGGAAGCGGCGCAGCCGGTCAATGGCGCCGGCGATGTTGTTCTGCACTTCCTGTTTCTGGGCGTCACTGAGGCCAACCAATTGGTGCAGGTACAGTTGCGGCAACACCGTGGAGGTGGTTTGCTCGACGCAGCCGTGAGGATAGCGAATCAGGTATTCCAGCCGCCGCTCCAGTCCCATGGCGGGCAGACTGCTGACCGTCAAGGCGCTTTGGTTGGTGCCCGGCAGACCATGGGGGCTCCAGTCCAGCGCCCAACTGTCTCCAGGCTCCAGCATCTTGCGCTGTTCCCGGCTGGTGGGCGGGTTGGCGGTACGGATCGGCAGATTCACTTGCTCCTCGGCCTGCTCCTTACCCGCTTTGGCCGACACCGTGACCTGGGCGATCCCCACCTGGTCACCGGCCTCCAGTGACAGCGTGGCGATCTTGTCTCCGGGTTCCTCGAAGGTCAGCCTGGCGGTATCACGGGTGACTTGCAGGGGCGGCTCCGCTTTCAGGTTCAAATCCACATCGGTAATGGTGTCCTCGGTGGCAAAGACATTCACCGGCACCTGCAGGGATTCCCCCGGCCCCAGCACCCGCGGCAGCGTCGACAGCAGCGTCAACGGCTGAGTCACGGTAACCGGGGTATCAGCCTTGCCGTAGGCGCGCTGCTGGCCGTCGTGATGCCCCGCCACCACCATCACCCGGACCTCGCCCATGTAGGCCGGCAACTGGACCTTGTGTTCCTGCTCCGACTTGGCCTTCAGTTCGAACGGTCCGGCGAAATACACCACTGGCGGGAACCGGCGGCGCTGGGCTTCGGAGCCATCCATCAGCCCCTCCGAGCCACCCACCGCCAGCATCCGCTCCAGTTCCCCGCCGTAGGCGCCCACCACCTGATCGAACAGGTCCCAGGTGAGCACGCCCAGCGCTTCCCGGCGGAAAAAGGTCTGATGGGGGTTCGGCGTTTGGAAATTGGTCAGCCCCAACAGGCCTTCATCCACCACCGCCAGGGTATAGGTCATCGCCCTGCCCTGCTTCTCGGACACCGTCACCGTCAACTCGCTTTCCGGACGCACTTCCTCCGGAGCCTCGATGTCCGGCTCCAAACGCGTGTCCGGGTCTTCCACCAATAACGGCACGATGCCGTAAAGGCGGATCGGACGGTCATTGTCACGGTCCTTGTGCGCTTGCAGCAGAGTGGCGTGCACGTAAACGTTGGGCGCCATGTCCGCGGTCACCGGAATCTCCAGGGTGAAGTTCTCCTGGTCACCGGGTTTGACCCAGTAGTGACGGAGTACCCGTGAGCCGCTTTCCAGACTGACCAGCAAGCGTCCGGTGCCGGACACCGGCACCTTCACCCTGGCCATCTCACCGACCTGGTACTGTTCCTTGTCGGTGGACAAAGCCAACCGGGAGGCGGCGTCCCCGCCACCGCCGCGCTGGCCGCTCCAGCCCAGGTACACGGTCTGTGCCGCGCAATGCCCGCCTTTGTCATCACATACCCGTACCAGATAGCGGCCCCAATCGTAATCCGGGCCGTTCAATTGCCATTGCACCCGCCCCTTGTCATTGGTGGTGAGCTGGGTGGCCTTCACCTTGCGGGTATGCGGGTTACTGATGAAATTGGCGAGATCATTGGCGCCCCGATCCCACCACCAGCGCCAGTCGATACGATAGACGCTCAGGGTGACGGAACGGGACTCCGGCTGCCCGTCCTGGTCCAGGGTGAGCAGATCCAGGTTATGGTTCTGGTCACGTCCGAGGGCACCGCCCCAGCCGTCACCGTCCGGAACCCGCAGTCCGACCCAGTGCCGATACGGCGCCACTGGCAATCGCTGCACCTGGGTACTGTAATCCCCGCCATTCTCGAAAATTCGCGTGGTCACCAGAGCCGCCGCCATGCCCGGCGGCGTGACCGCCGGCACCGCCAGGTTGACGGTGGCGTCGCCGGCGTCGTCCAGGCGCCCCTCAAAAGCGGTGAACGGCTCCGCCTGCAGGGTGCGGGACGGATCCTTGAAGGTGTAGCCGGCATACCCCGGGAACGGATCGGCGCCGTTGAGCAGGCGCACCTTCACATCGGCCTTGAGGGCACTGGCGCGGGCACCATTGAGCCATTGTCCGTGCAGCGCCAACGGTGTGCTCTGACCGGCGAAGACCTGCTCGGGGGCGGTCAGCTCAATACGCAACCGGTTGGGTTTGATCGCTTCCACCCGCAGCCGGGTATCAAAGTCCCGCTCACCCAGACGCGCCACCGCCCGCCAGTTGCCGGTGGGGGCGCTCTCCTCGGTCTTCAGAGTAAAGGTGTAGAACCCGTTCACTGGCTCGTCGTTGGTATAACTGGCGACCTTGTTACCGCGCGGATCAAACCAGTCCACCGTGACCGGGTGATCCGCCGGCATCCGCTGTTGCGGGTCATCCAGTACGAACGTCAGATGAATATCATCACCGGGCCGCCAGACATCCCGCTCGCCGTAAAAGAAACCTTTCAGACCATCGAGAACCCGCTCGCCGCCGGTATCAAACTGGTTGGAAGGCAACGCCCGATTGCGGGCCACCTTGAGATAGCCTTTTTCCTTGCCGTTTTTCGCCACCAGATAGAAAGGCGTGCCGGATAATTTCAACTCGGCAATGCCATTGTCGCCGCTGCTGGCACTGCCCAGGGACTGGTGCTGGTAGTTGTAGGCGGTAACCCGGGTGCCCGCCAGGGGCGTGTTGGTATCCAGGGCGGTGGTGACCACCAGCATCTGGTCGTCCTCCCCCTGCTTGGCCAGTAAACCGAGGTTGGAAGCAATAAAAGCGCGGGAGCTTTCCGCCTCATTGTTATAGGCGTAATAGCTGTCGCTGCAGGGATTATCGCGCTCGTCCCAGCGCAGGTAGCCGGCATCGTGGTAATACCGCTGTACTTCGTCGTCCTGGCCCGGCCCTTCGTAGTTGTCCGGCAGTTTATTCTCACGCTGCGGACCGCCATCACCGCATTGGTAGTGGATGCTGCGCGGGTCCACCTTGAGGGTAAGCAGGACCAGACCGTTGGGGTGTTTGGCCATCAGCTCGGTCAGATCGAGCCGGTACCGTTGCCATCCCCGTTCCTCGGACGGCGGTAACTCCAGGGTTTTTTGCCAGAGATAACGGCCGGAGCGAGTATCCGGATGCTGATTCTCGAGATCACGACTTTGCAGATAGGAGGTGATGTTGTTCTCGAACACCTCGAACGCCTGCACCTGGACGGCGCCGGCGGCGGCGGCCTCGAACGGCACGCTGAGCACTTCGCCCCGTGGCAGGATGGCCCCCTCGCCAACGAACCGCACACCGGGCTTGGACATACTCAATACCAGGGATTGCTGATACTCCGTCTCCAAAGTGTGGCGGGCGGCGCTGACCACGCCCGGAGCGATCTTCAACACCGCCTTCTCGTCCACCTCGTCGCTCGGATACACCAGCAATCGGGAGCCGTCGACCTGCACCCGGGCGCTCTTGCCACCCAGCGCCACCATCCCCTGGAAGTCCTGCCCCGCCTGCAGGGCCTCGGAAAACTGCACCACCACATGACGGTCAGGAAAGCTCTCCGAGCGGACCGAGGTAATGGCGAACTGGCCAGGCTGAGGCACTGAATAACTCTGCTCGCCCGACCCCGACTCGCCCACTGGCTCGCCGTCCCAGGCCAGGCGGACTTCTTCACCGACATCACGGCGGATCCCGGTAACCTGAAAGCGGTGAATCAGGCTGCCGGACGGGTGTTCCCAAACCATCGGCAACGACGTTTCACCCTGTCTGGCTGAGAGCACCGATTCCAGCGCCTGGTTATCCACCAGATCCAGGGTATCGATCCGCCCTTTCAGGACCATGGTGTCGGCCCCTTCAACCGGCGCCAATGCCTCGACCCGAATGGTTAGTTGTTGGCGCAATACGGTCAGCGTGGTTTCCAGCGGAGGCAAGCTGTCATCGACTCCGGAGAGGCCCTGAGGAAACAAGGTGACAGTGAAACTTTGATCACTGCGCAAGGGTTCCAGAGGCTGTACTTCAAGCCGGTCACGGGCGGTGAATACCGCCGTGAAAGGCCGCTCCGGGCGCAGTTTCACCACGCTTTCCCGCGGTTCATTGACGGCGCTCTGCTCCACCACCGGATGGGTGAAACGGAATACCAGCGGGGAGCGGGAACCGGTTTCCCCCCGTGGCCAACTGTCCAGATGAGTACGCCAACGGGGATCGGGTTCGCTGTCGGCCGCCGCCGCGGGTTCGGCCTGTTCGCTTTCATCCCTGGCGGACGACGCCGATTCGTCGGAAGTGTCACAAGCCCATAAACCGAGCAGCAGCAGAGACACGCCAATCAGGCGTAGAGCGGAGCTTTGCATTCCTTGCCTACCTTATTGGATGGTGTAATGAGGCTAAATTAGCACACTTCCAAACCTGACCCCATGCTGTCGTCTGTGCACAAGAATTGACCACTCAAGCCGAAATCCCGGGCGATAAAGCAAATGTTTTTGCATTTCAGTGGCGCCATACTCAAAACCGTCAACGAGGTCCCATCTGTTGACATCGGAGTTGTACTCCGTGATAGCTCTCCCGAGCCAAACGATTCACGGCGCCCCATGGGCGCCGTTTTTTTTTGCATCGAGAACAGGGGGAGCATGGGGCTTGGTGGTCTGGACAGCCGAAACAGGCTCTCACAACAACCGGCTGTTCTTGCCGAACTGATTGCGCAGAAACGCCATCTGGTCACCACGAATACGATGGCTGTTAATCAGTGCCAGATACTCGGCCATGTTCGGCACATAAGGCAGTGCCAGCAATTCCATGCCGATTTCCTCCGGCAGGCGATTGCCCTTGTGCTGATTGCAGCGACGGCAGGCAGCCACCACATTGAGCCAGTGATCGCGACCACCACGGGAAGTGGGGCGAATATGATCACGGGTCAGTTGCGATTCGGGGAACGGCTTGCCGCAGTAAAGACAAACATGCTGATCACGGCGAAACAGCGCGCGATTGGTCAACGGCGGACGGGTGCGGCGGCGCGGGCTGGCCAGTCCATCGCAAGCAATAATGGAATGCAGGGACAAACGGGAGCGGTCGCCGGTGACACGGCAGAATCCGCCGCGCAGGCGATAAATCACATCGCCCAGAGTCCAGGTCACCAGACCCCGCGCGTACAGGGTGGCCGCGGCCTGCCAATCCAGCCATTCCACCGGCGTGCCGGCCTTGTCCAATCGCAGAATGCGCTCACTCATAGGCACCCTCGCCTGCTCGACGAACTTCTCCCGCTGTGGCGGGACCATGAAAGCCTGTTATCGTGACGATTCTGCGACAGGGAATGGAAAAAAGCGTCGGCGGGAATATGGGCCCGCCCCCGTAAAGGGGATCTGTGCGACGAACTTCCTTTACCCTGGTCTCTGCTTAACCGACCCAAACCGGCTAAGCAGAAAGCAGTGCCTCGCGGCAAGCCGCGTAAAAAAAGTTGTATTGATCATAAACAGCGTTCCGCGCCCCCGCAAGCGCGCTGTCGCTGACTTTGCCGGCCTGGCGGTGTCCGGATTCGGCCAATAACACCGAGGCGCGGCGGGACTAGTATGCGAGGATAGTGAGACAGGACGCCCCCACGGTTCACTGCCGGGGGTAGTGGACCGGTCAGAGAGCCGACAACAACCAAGGGCGAGCGGCATGCAATACGATTACGTGATTGTCGGCGGGGGTTCCGCCGGCTGTGTATTGGCCAACCGACTGTCAGAGAACCCCAACAACCGGGTGTGCCTGTTGGAAGCCGGGCCACCGGACAACAGCCTCTTTATCCGCATTCCCGCCGGTATCATCCTGCTGATGCGCTCCAACAGCCGGAACTGGCGTTACTACACCGTGCCACAGAAGGCGCTCAACAACCGTCAGATCTACATTCCCCGTGGTAAAACCCTGGGCGGCTCCTCCGCGGTCAACGCCATGTGTTACACCCGCGGCCACCCCTGGGATTACGATCACTGGGAGTCCCTGGGCAACCCCGGCTGGGGTTACCAGGATGTCCTGCCCTTGTTCAAGCGCTCCGAACATTACGAAGCCGGCGAAGATGATTTCCACGGCACCCACGGCCGTCTCAACGTGGCCGATCTGCGTTTCCGGCACCCGGTCAGCGAGGCGTTCGTCAGCGCGGCTCAGGAAGCCGGCTATCCGGCCAGTGATGATTTCAACAATGCCACCCAGGAAGGGGTCGGTTTCTACAAGGTGACGCAAAAGGACGGTGAACGCTGCGGCGTCGCGCGGGCCTATCTGCACCCCGCCCTGGAGCGCGAAAATCTGACCGTGATGACCGGTGCCCTGGCGCACCGGGTGCGCTTTGAAGGCCGCACCGCCACTGGCGTGGACGTGGAGCATCAAGGGCAAGTGCAAACGCTGTCCGCCGGTCAGGTGATTCTCTGCGGCGGCACCATCAATTCACCACAGTTACTGAAATTGTCCGGCGTCGGTCCGCGCCAGGAACTGGAACAGCACGGCATCGACGTGGTCCACGATCTGCCCGGCGTCGGCGAGAACCTGCAGGATCATCCGGACGTGCTGGTGGTGCATCAGAACCTGAAACGCGACACGCTGACACTGTCGCCTCGGGATCTGCTCACTTCCGGCCTGCGCGCGGTCTGGGACTTTTTCTACCGCCGTACCGGCCAACTGACATCCAACGTGGCCGAGGCCGGCGGTTATATCAAATCACGGCCGGAAGAGCCGATCCCCGACCTGCAATTGCACCTGACCGCCGCCAAGCTGGATAACCACGGCCTGAACTGGACCTTCAGTATCGGGCACGGTTATTCAGGCCACGTCTGCATTCTGCGCCCCAAGAGCCGCGGCGACATCCGGCTGCGCGACGCCAACCCCCGCTCACCGGCGCTGATCGATCCGCGCTTCCTGGAGCACGAGGACGACATGGAAGGCATGGTGCGCGGAGTCAAGGTGATGCGCGGGATCATGGCCCAGCAAGCCCTCGGCCCCTGGCGCGGCAATGAGATCTTTCCCGGTAGCCAGGTGCAGTCCGACGATCAGATCCGCGCTTTCCTGCGCGAGAAGTGCGACAACATTTACCACCCGGTGGGCACCTGCAAGATGGGTGTCGATGACATGGCGGTGGTGGATCCGCAATTGCGCGTGCACGGTCTGGAAAACCTGCGGGTCGTGGACGCCTCCATCATGCCGACGCTGATCGGCGGTAACACCAATGCCCCGACGGTGATGATCGCCGAAAAAGCCGCCGACGATATCCTCGGCGTGGCGTGACAAAAAGAGTTGTCCCCCATTAGGGACAGCGGGGCCGTGTTACGCCTTTGCGGGAACGCCGCTGTGGGAGATTCTATGGTGCCCCGCA
>NZ_ARXS01000018.1 GCF_025532145.1 Alloalcanivorax balearicus MACL04
TGCTGGCGAATGCCGGTCCTCCGGTGTTGGCGCATTCGCTTGCAGGCAAGTTCCCACAGTGGCTTCGTAGCTAGTTGTTCGTGATTTCTGAACTCGGGAGATAGCTTTGATCTGGTCAGTAATGGCGCCGGTGGTGGCGTGTGCCGGCGTCGGTTATTTCTGGGGGCGTAGCGGCCGTCCTTACGACATTGCCATGGTCAGCACGCTGGTGACCACCGTGGCCACGCCGTGCTTGATCGTTGCTACGTTGGGTAAAACCGGACTGTCGCTGACGGCCCTGATGGAAATGGCCGGGCTCTACGCGGCGGTGTTCATCGGTACCGCGCTGATCGCCCTGGCGGTGATTCGTATCAGTGGCCGCTCGCCACGGGTGTTCCTGCCGGCAATGTTATTTGGGTATCCGGATTAAGTGGTAGATGGAGCCCCCTTGCTCCTTCGAACCCTTAACTCTCCCAGAAGGTTGATAGATCGACGCCGTAGTTTTTCTCAGGCTCGGGAAGACCCATGCTGTAGGTCATGGTGGCCTTGCCCAGGAAGGGGGATTCCTTGATCTGCGGCACCTTCTTCTTGTGCTTGGTGGTGTAGAGCATCCGGGCCCGCATCACCTCGAATGAGTAGCCCCGGCCATCGCGGTTCTTGTCCTTGGCCAGCCGATTGATCGACTCCGTGAAGGCGTTGGTGATTGGGGTGTCGGTTTCGAAGTAGGCCAGCACCTCCTCGCGCCATCCGCTGACGGCGCTGACGAGATCCTTCCACACCTCTTTCTGCCCCTGTGGAATGTCGTCAATCCAGCGGGCCAGCGCCTTTTCGGCATCACGCCGGGTGGTGCTGTCCCAGATGTGGTAGAACCGCTCCTTGTGCTCGTAGGCCGCCAGGAGCTGAGGGAAGGCCCCTGTCCATGTCTCCATGATAAGCCGCTCGCGATCTGAAACGTCGTGGGCACGCTTCAGCAGGATCTTCCTATCGCCCTTGAGGGTCCGCCGCTGGTTTGGCTTCAGATCCTTCCTGAGTCCCTTACGCACCTTCTCCAGGGCTTCGTTGGCCATCCGCACCACATGGAACTTATCGACCACAATGCGAGCCTGCGGCAGTACCGCCTGGACAGCACGGCGGTAGGGTTTCCACATATCCATGCTGACGATCTCGACCTGGTGGCGCTCGGTCATGCTCATGAGGCGCCTCGTCACCGCGTCCTGCTGGCGACCGGGCAGCAGGTCCAGTAGGGTACGCTCCTCCAGGTTGGTCAGGATGCAGCGGTAGCGGCGGTTCAGGTACAGCTCGTCGATCCCCAGGCAGCGGGGTGTCTCGAAACGATGCCAGGCTGCCAGGAACTCAGCCTTCTTCTTGAATATCTCGCGGACAGTCTTCTCGTCGAGGCCCGTGGTATCAGCCACGTAGGCGTAGGGGTGATTGAAGGCTTCCTTCTCGACGTGGTTGTAAAGCCTCCGCGTCATGCGGTGATCGTCTACCATTTCCGGAAGAGCTGGCCGGAACGTCCTTCCACACGCCCGGCAGGTGTAGCGGCGACGGACCACCCAGAGGGTGACCCGCTTTCCGTGGATGGGTAGGTCGCGATAGGCCACATCGCGCTTGCCGAACCTGACAAACTCACTCTCAACGCCGCATTCCTCGCAAGCTAGAGGCTCAGGAGCTTCGACCTGGTAGTGGAGATCATGCTCTTCCATCTTGGTGCCTAGGACGTGGTACTCGGGAAGGTGAAGGATGTTGTCAGGCAAGCTAGTCATGCAAACTTTCCTTGTCGACATGGTCCATAGATGATCGCGACTCTTTGACCGCGTTGTTTTCAACGAACTGAAGGTGAGTTACTCCCTTGGGTCTTCTGCTTCTCTGAGCCCTTCATGCAATGACGCAATTAGCGGGCAAGTGATATTGCCTTGTTGTGCATGGCATCTGTCGACCATTTCGCTCAGCACCTTCTCAATTCTTTCAAGCCTGTCGATCTTCTCGCGAACGTCCCCTAACTTGTGCTCTGCGAGAGCACTGGCTTCTTGACAGTGGGCGCCATCTTCCAGCCGAAGTAGGTCACTGATCTCATCCAGACTAAAGCCCAGCTGCTGCGCCGTTTTCACGAACGTCAACCTGTCGATATCGGCGGCACTATAGCGTCGAATACCTCCGGGAGGGCGTTCGGGCTCCGATAATAGCCCTCGTCGCTGGTAATAGCGGATTGTCTCGACATTGACGCCGGCCGCCTTGGCCAGGCCGCCAATGGTCATGGTGTCCGCCACTTTATCTGCATGTCTCTTCATGATGCTTGACTCCGTACCAAGCTACGGAAGTAACCTTATCGTAGCTCCCCCCATCCCGAAAGGAGAATCGTCAATGCGGACATCTAAAACGGGGCGAGGGCCCCTGGCCGCCGGAGGAGTCGCGGCCCTCCTGGCCTCGGCGTGTTGCCTCGGCCCGCTGGTGCTGATCACGCTGGGCGTTTCCGGCGCCTGGATCAGCAATCTGGCGGCGTTGGAGCCCTATCGCCCGCTCTTTATCGGCGTCGCGCTGGTGGCGATGTTCTTCGCCTGGCGTCGCGTCTTTCGGCCAGTGGAAAAGTGCCAGCCGGGAGAGGTGTGTGCCGTGCCACGGGTCAGGACGGGCTACAAGGCGATCTTCTGGCTCGTATCGCTGCTGGTGCTAATCGCCCTGGTATTCCCCTACATCTTGCCCCTGTTCTATTAAAAGGAGATCTACCATGAAAGCTCGTTTCGCCTTCATCGCGCTACTCGCCCTGCTCAGCACGCCCGCCTTAGCGGCCCTGCAGACCGTGACGCTGTCGGTGCCGGGCATGACCTGTGCCGCCTGCCCGATCACCGTCAAGGCCGCCCTCAACAAGGTGGACGGCGTCTCGCAAGTCGACGTGAGCTACGCGGATCTCGAGGCCGTGGTCACCTTTGACGACGCCCGAACGTCGGTGGAGGCATTGACCGAGGCCACCATCAACGCTGGGTATCCATCAACCCCGACATCCTCGCAAGCGGATCGAGAGTGATCATGAAGAATCCCAAGCCCCTGCTGCGCGTGAGCGTGATCGGCACCGTCCTGGTGGCATTGTGCTGCTTTACGCCGATCCTGGTGATCCTGCTTGGCACGGTGGGCCTGGCGGGGCTGACGGGCTATCTCGACGTTGTGTTATTGCCGGCCCTGGCCTTCTTCATCGGCCTGACCATTTATGCGATTTGGCGTAAGAAGCAGTTCGACGCCTGTTGTGACAACGGCTCTATCAAATCAAGGAATACGCCCCCTGAGTGACATCAAGCAGCTGCACATCGCGGTCATCGGGTGAGTTGTTTACGAGCTTGCCCGCCACGGTGAAGGAATAAGCGTGAAAGATTCGCAGAAATTTTTAAGCGTCGTGCTTGGCACCGGGTTGATGGTGCTGTGTTGCGCCGCGCCAATCGCCCTGGTGCTATTCGGTACGGCGGGCCTGGCCGCGTTGGCAGGCTATCTCGATTACCTGCTGTTTGCCGCCCTGGCCATCGGCTTACCTCTCTACGCGCGATACCACAAGCGGAAGCAGGATGCCGGCTTTACTAATGAAGACTCGGAGAAACGTGATGATTGAACTCAACGTGAGTGGCATGACCTGTGACCGCTGTGCGGATCATGTCAGGGAAGCCCTGGAGAAGCTGCCCGGCGTGCAGTCGGTGGAGGTATCCTATCCTCAGGGGACGGCATCGGTAGCCGTTGATCCGGAGACACCGGCCTCGGCGTTGACGTTTGCCGTGACCCGACTTGGCTACCAAGCTCGACTGGCCAACAGTGGGCCCACTTCCCCGGCAGGCGCATCGGTGTCCAAGGGCCGTGATGAAGACGCCCCGCACATCGCGGTGATCGGCAGCGGCGGCGCCGCCATGGCGGCGGCCCTGAAAGCCGCCGAGCGCGGCGCCCGGGTCACCCTGATCGAACGCGGCACCGTCGGCGGTACCTGTGTCAATACAGGCTGTGTGCCTTCGAAGATCATGATTCGCGCGGCCCATATTGCCCACTTGCGTACGGAAAGTCCCTTCGATGCAGGCCTGAGCGCCCAGGCGCCGGTGGTGGATCGGGCCAAGCTGCTCGAGCAGCAGCAGCGACGTGTCGAGGAACTGCGTGACGCCAAGTACGAGGGGATTCTGCGCGACCACCCGGCCATCACGGTCCTGCACGGCGAGGCCCGGTTTATCGATGCCCATAGCCTGATGGTCAAGCTGAACGAGGGCGGCGAGCAGGTCGTCCACTTCGACCGCGCCTTAATCGGTACTGGCGCCCGACCGGCAGTACCGCCGATCCCGGGTCTTGCCGACACCCCCTACCTGACCTCTACCAGTGCGCTGGCCCTGGACACCCTTCCCGAGCGGCTGATTGTGATCGGCGCCTCGGTGGTGGCCCTGGAACTGGCCCAGGCCTTCGCCCGGCTGGGCAGCCGGGTCACGGTGCTGGCCCGCAGCCGCCTGCTCTCCCAGGAAGACCCGGCGGTAGGGGATGCGGTGGAGGCGGCGTTTCGCCGCGAGAGCATCGAGGTCCTCAAGCAGACCCAGGCGAGCCGCGTGGACTACACCGACAATGAATTCATTGTCGACACCAACGCCGGCACCTTGCGGGCGGATCAACTGCTGGTGGCCACCGGACGGACACCCAATACCGAGGCCCTGAACCTGGCGAGCCTCGGCGTGGAAACCGCACGTGGGGCGATTCTGGTCGATGAGCATCTGCACACCACGGTGCCGGGGCTCTATGCCGCCGGTGACTGCACCGATCAGCCGGAGTTCGTCTATGTCGCCGCCGCCGGGGGCAGCCGGGCTGCCGTCAACATGACCGGGGGCGAAGCCACCCTGGACCTGAGCGCCATGCCGGCGGTGATCTTCACCGACCCCCAGGTGGCCACCGTCGGCCTGACGGAAGCCGAGGCCATCGAGCAAGGCTTCAGCGTCGATACCCGCGAGCTGGACCTGGAAAACGTGCCGCGTGCGCTGGTGAATTTCGACACCGGTGGTTTCATCAAGCTGGTGGCCGAACGCGACTCGGGCCGGTTGCTGGGGGTGCAGGCGGTGGCGGGGGAAGCCGGTGAGCTGATCCAGACGGCGGTGATGGCGCTACGCGCACGCATGACCGTACACGACATCGCCAATGAGCTATTTCCCTACCTGACCATGGTGGAAGGGCTCAAGCTCTGTGCCCAGACTTTCACCAAGGATGTGACGCAGTTGTCCTGCTGTGCCGGGTGAACGATATGAGCGCGACCGTGGTGCCACTGGGCGGCGGCACCACGGGTTTTGGGCATGGACACCACAGGGAGCTCTGTCACGATGAACACGACACTACCCGATTGCGGGATGATGGGGGCGATGGGCTGGATAATGCCAGTGATCGGAATTGCCCTACTATTGCTGCTGGTCCTGGGCATCGCCTGTTTGGTGAAGTATCTGCTCTCTAGCAAGTGAGCGTACTGAGCGAGCCATCAACCAGCTAATCCGTTGTGGGTTGAGTTTGTCGGCCACCTTTCTCTCTCGCATACCAACCAGATAATCCGGATACCCTGTTATTTCCCAACACTGGCAATATGGGGCTGCCGCTGTGTTTGCTGGCTTTTGGTGACCATGGTCTGGCCCTGGCGCTGGCCTGGATGATGCTGTCGTCGGTACTGCAGTTCTCCTTCGGACTGGCGGTGGTCAGTGGCCAGGGGATATCGCGCAAGCTGTTCATGCACCCGATTCTGATATCGGTGGTGATTGCTTTGATCATGGTGATTTTTCGCATCCGCTTACCGGAGTGGTTGTTCAACAGCGTCAGTCTGATTGGCGATCTGGTGATTCCGATGATGTTGATCACCCTGGGCGTGTCCCTGTCGCAACTGCGCGTCAACGACCTCGGCCCTGGCGCCGCTTTTGCCGTACTGCGACTGGGAACGGGATTCGCGCTGGCCTGGCTGATCTGTGAAGTGACTGGCACCGAAGGCATGGTGCGCGGCGTCGTGCTGATCCAATCCACCATGCCGGTGGCGGTGTTCAATTACCTGTTGGCGCAGACGTACCGCCAGGGTCCGGAACAGGTGGCGGCCATGGTCATGTGTTCCACCGCTTTGTCGTTCGTGACTCTGCCGCTGTTATTGATGGTGGCGATGGGATAGAGCGGTCCGCGCGGGCCGGTGTACAGGCCGGGGGCCATCGGTGTATAACTGGCGCCGGAAGGCCGCTTTCCGGCTTTCATTTTTATGGGGGCAGAATAATGAATATCAAAGTGCTGACCATGCTGAGCGGGGCGATTTTGTTGAGTGGCTGTTTCGGCGGGGACGGTGGCGGCAGCCATGAAACCACTCAACCGGTTGCCAATACCCAGCCTGGCGCGCGTATCGTGCCGGCGGACCAGGTCATGAGCAGTGGCCGCCACCGCAATGAAGTCCAGGTCCCCAATGGCGCCGCGTCGGTTCAGGCCAGCAGCGAGAATTTCTCGGCCACCACGGAAGTATCGGTAATTCGCTGACGTCGCCAGGGGGAACGCGATGATAACGTTGCAACAGTGGCGGGATTGTGAGGGGCAGTCATTCACTCTGCCTGACGGTAACACTCTGGTTCTGGAGTCAGTTTCCATGCCGGTGGCGCCGGACGGCTGGGAGTGTTTCTCGCTGTTATTCGCGGCGCCCTGCGACCTGGAGCAAGGCATGCGGACACTGCGCCATCCAACGTTGGGGGAAGAGGCGGTGTTTCTGGTTCCGTTGGGCCCTTTCGGTGCCACCGACGGTACGCAGCGCTTCGAGGCGGTGTTCAATCGCCAGGTCGCCAGTCCATAAGCAGATACACCCCCTTGTCTTCCTGTTGTGTGAAGCCCAGGCGCTGATACAGCCGTAGCGCGGGATGGGTTTTTTCCACATGAATGCTTAGGGGCTTGCCGTCTGTCCGCGCCCGCTCCTGCAAGGCTTGCAACAACCGTGAGCCGATGCCCGCTCCCCGGAAAGTCGGCAGCAGGGCGATATCGACGATACGAATTTCCCGTTGCCAGTGGCCTACGTAGAGACGGCCGGCAACCTTACCTTCAACCAAAATCAGGCTGCGTTCGGCTTCCGGATAATGACGTGCGTAGTGCTCGTGCTGAGCACGGGCCTGCATGGCGAGAAATGCCTGTTGCCGGGACTCCGGCCAGCCGGTTTGCGCCACTTCCTCCCGGCGGGTGCTGATGTAAATCGCCAACAGGATTTCGGTGTCGGCATCCGTGACTGTTCTTAGCTGGGTGTCGATCATCAGCTACGGCTTGGGAAGAGGCCTTGTATCGCAATAATGAAATGAACGAAGGTTTGCGGCGCGGTACCCTGCGAGCCGGCGGCATCATCGAAGGACTTGGTTGTGGGCAGGTCCCGTGCCAGGGTGACATCGCCAAGGACCGCCCAGCCAGTGTCGTTGCCGCTCCTTTGGCCCTGCACGACATAAGGCAGGCCGGGGCCGTCTCCAGCATGAACAGGGGAGCGGCCGCGCAAGTCCGGCAGGCCGAACGTGGTGCGTCCGTCGCCACCAAAGGTGGTGCCAAGCAAACTGAATAAGGAGGTGTTCTGACTGATGGCCAGCAATTGGCCGTCACAGAAAGCGTAACCGCGAGGTGCGAAGTTTCCGGCAAACATGCGAATTTCGCCGATAAAAGGGTCCATGAGTTCTCCTATGAGCGGGGTGGGAAGATACCTTGCAGAGCGATGGTGAAGTACAGCCCGAGCATCGGAGTGGATGTGGTGGCCGCGTTGACGGTCGACGGGGTGTAGCCCAAGCCGCGCTCAGGGGACAGTGTCGTCAACATCCTGTTGCCTGAAGCGGACGATGCCCCTCCGGCCTGTCCAAGTGGGATCGCATCGCTGGGATGCACCGGCAGGCGGCCGCGCAAATCGGGCAGGGCGAAGTTGGTTTTGCCATCACCCCCGTAGGTCGCGCCCAGGATGGAAAACAGCGCCGTATTTTGATTAATGGGCAATAGTTGGCCATCGCAGAAGGCCCAGCCTCTGGGTGCGAACTTGAAACCCACCATGCGGATCTCGCCGATAAAAGGTTCGCTCATGATGGGCTCCTAGTCCGCACGGGAAGGGAAAACGCCGAACAGTGCAATGATGAAATTCACCGCCAGGTAGGGTGACCGGGATTGAGCTTGAAACGGCGCACTGGGATTAAGTCCCAGCCCCCGCTCAGCCTGCACACTTGTCAGCACGGTTACGGTGGAGAAGTCGGTCCTTTCTGCCAAGTTCCGAGGAGTCAGCCCCGGACCCTGGCCCGCATGAGCGGGAGAGTGGCCTCTCAGATCAGGCAGTGCGAAGGTGATTCGGCCGTCACCGCCGTAGATAGTGCCGAGAATGGAAAACAGAGCGGTATTATCCGCAATCGACATAAGCTGCCCATCGCAAAACGCCCAGTTCGTTGGGGCGAAATGCCCGGCGAACATACGGATCTCTCCAATATAAGGTTCGCTCATAATGTCCTCACAGGCTGACCAGCAGATCGCCGCCGGGTTGCCAGCTGATGTGTCCAAGCCGTGCCGGCCCGGCGCTGGGTAAAGCCAGGGCGGGGCGGGCATGGCCGGCCCAGCACAGCTGGTTGCGGCAGCGATCCAGCAACAGCAAGGCTCCATTCACATTGCTTAGCGCCGCCGGCGTGGCCACTGGAGAGGTCTGACTTCCCAGGCTTTCACCATTGGCGGTGAAATGATGAAGGCGGTGATCCCCCAGCGTCAGCGCGCTCAGCCCGGACCGGCCGATGGCCAGGGATGAAGGCCCGTTCAACGGGCGATCACTGTGCAGCTCGCTCATCGAACCTTCATGCAGGTCCAGACGCACGATACGGTGTCCGGAGACATCACTGATAAAGGCCTGCCCTTGGTGAATCACCATATCCGCGGGTTCCCGCAGGGTCGGCAGTGACAGCTGATGTTGGACGGTTCCGCGTTCGTTCACACCGTGCAGCAGGCGTTTGTGACGGTCCAGCAACCACAGCGTCCGCTGGTCCCGGGCGGCCGCGACCACGCGGGTTTCGAACGGGCTGCCCAGGTCCAGGCGGTGGAGACCATCGGCGCGTTGCCAATGAACCTCGCGACCGAAGTCCCGCACCAGAACCCGCTCGCCGCCGGGTAGTGCCAGGGCCAGGGCGCCGTGAATCATTTCGACTCCGGTACCAGCGGTGGCGGCACTCAGCGGTGACGTCATTAGAACGCCGGTGATCCCGCTTCCAGCCACCAGGAACTGTCGGCGCGTCAGTTCCATCAGTCAGTCACCGCGCAGGTAATATGAATACGGGTTGGTGTGGAGGCGGCACCGGTCTGCCACACTTCACAGCTTCCGCTCCAGGCGGAAGTGCTGCTGGGGTAACTGGCAGTGATGTAGCTGTTGGTGCTACACACCACACCGCCGGAGATCACCACGCCGGAGCTGCACTGGCAGACACCGGCATTGTCGCAACTGCCCTGCTGGAGATTATCCGTGCTCAGAGAGCCGGCGGGGCCGGGAGGTCCGGCCGGGCCCGTCGGACCGCTGGGCCCCATCGGACCTTCCGGCCCCTGCGGCCCGGTATTGCCCTGGAGACCTTGCGGTCCGGTATCACCAGCCGGGCCCTGTGGACCTGTGGCACCGGCCACGCCTTGAAGGCCCTGCAGACCTTGGGGGCCTGCCGGTCCGGTATCACCTTGGGGGCCTTGGGGGCCTTGGGGGCCGATCGGGCCGGCCTCGCCTCGAGGCCCTTGCGGCCCGGTCGCTCCAGTATCGCCTGCTGGTCCTTGCGGGCCTGCGGGGCCGGCATCCCCCTTCGGGCCTTGGGGGCCTGCCTCGCCAGGCGGGCCGGCCGGCCCGGTATCGCCGGTCGCTCCGGCGGGCCCCGGAGGGCCTGCTTCACCTTGCGCGCCGGCAGGGCCTTCCGGGCCTTCCGGGCCGACCAGACCGCTGTCCGGGCCGACCCATTCGCCTGCTTCATTGATCACCAATTGGCCGCCCACGGTCAGCGAGCGAGGGCTGATGTCACCGTTTACCCGTTCCGCCTCCCGGGCCCGCAGCGCGAAGGGAACGCTGCCTTCGGTGAGTTTCAGGCGCGGTGTCATTTCACTGTCCTGATCGATGGCCAATCCCAGTTCGACCTGGTCCGAGGCGAGTAGATCGGAGGGCAGGGGATTGGCGGCCTCGGCACCAAGTAACAGGCTGTAGCGGCCATTATCCACCGTGACCGTCATCGTCTCGGTCCACAGTACGGCGCCCAGGCCCAGCGGATCGGTGGCGGTGCCGCCGCTGCTTTGGTAATCGGTGGTGCGCCCGGAGAGGTCGTACAGGGTTGCGGTGAAGGTGTGGGTTCCGTGTAAAGGAAGCTGGTAGCTGTTGTCGGTAAGGTACCCCTGAATCACCAGCCGGGAAGGGACATCGGCGGCAGCGCTCTGAGTGAGCAGACACAGGGATATCACAACGGCCGCAAGGCCACAGCGAAGTGCTTGGAACATCAGATTTTCCCCCAGGGCGCGATCCATGCCTTTTTTGTGATTGACGGAATTTTACACTTCGTCATGGAGCGCCAACAACATAAATCGTGCGTCAGCGGACTGAGTAATAGAGACGTCCATGTCCGTCAATCCATAAAACGCCCCCCAAGGCGCCCTGTGCATTTAATGTTTGGCGGGGTCTTTACCTCTTTGTCTTTACCACTTTGCCAGGGAGGAAACCGGAAGGGCATACCCTAAATAGGGAGGGTCATTTGGGACGGGTATTGGCGCGGCGAGGAAAAAAACGGCTACTCATTGGGTTTGGTCTGCGCGGCGCGAAATTCCGCCTGAGCCCGCTTCAGCAATAGCAACAGCCAGCGGCTGTTCTGGTCCCGCGAATAGCCCTCGAACAGCAAAAAGTGGTCGCCCATGTGCATCAGCAGCAGTGCCTGGTCACGACGGTTGCCGTTGTTGTCCAGCCAATGCCAGCGGCTGCTGGCGGTGGCATGGCCTTCCAGATCGAACAGCCGTTCCTCATCCACGGTGAGCGACAGATCCGGGCGTTGCATCAGGTGGTCCAGGCGCCGTTGCCGCAGTTGACCGTAGCGGCCGGACACTGCCCGTTGTGGCGACATCCGCTCCCAGCCTCCCGGCATCGGCGCCACCGCCACGGTAACGCGTTCGCGGGCCGGGGCCGGCAGACGGTAACGCCACTGGCGCCGCCGTGGCGCGGTAATCTCGCCATCGGCTTCCAGGCCGGCCAGGGTGTCCGGCGTGCGGAAGCGGTGCACGTTCCAGTCGGGATCGCCAGCCAGCAAATGGGGTGGCGACGAAGTCTGGGTAATGTTCTGGCAACCGCTCAATCCCAAGGCGAACAGCAGGAAAGTAAAAAAAAGAATCCTCACGGGCACGGTGGTTCCGTCGTTATGGATGAAGCGCCTATGATGACATAGTCGTTCCCGCCGCGGCTGCCCGCGGGCGCACAGTGTGCGGCGATGCGTCGTCATCGTCGGTGATGGATGGCACAATGGAGCGGCTCGGGAAGAGCACCGGTTGGCCCTGGATGGGAGAAGCGGTTGGCCAGTAAAAGAACAGCCTTTCCCGCCATTGCGTTGATGGCGGCGTTGATCACGGTGCCGTTCGTGTTGTTGGCGCTGTTGATTCTGCAACACCGCCTGGCGGTACACGACAACTACCAACGCATGCTCGGTGATATTCGCGCTTTCGAGGCCGGTCTGGCGGTGGCGCCGGTATTGGAGGAAGTCCGGGATCTGGCGGTGGGCATGGTCCACCTGGAATCCGCCGAGTTGAACATTCGCTATCGCGGCGCCCGGGAGCGGACCGATCAGCGTATTACCGCTTTCCTGGATGCCCTGGTGGCGCTGCCGTCGCCGGGACTGCTGGATCAGGGCGGAGTGTTGCGCCGGGAGTGGCGCGATTCGGCGGTGCGCACCGGCATGTCGGTGGAAGACGTGGCCGGGCCTTTCGATAACGTCGAGCAGATCAATGAGCGCCTGTACGCCACTCTGGCGGCGGTGCTGTATATGTCCGATCTGTCCACCGGCACCCGACCGCAACCCAGCGAAGCGTTGTCTCTGCCACTCAACGGCTTGCGCGAATTGACACTGCACGTTGGCCTGATCCGCTCCATCGCCATGTACACCCGTTTGCGCGGCGGCTACCTGAGCGGCTCCGATGCGCTTCGCCTGGAATCCGCCCGCCTCAAACTGGAAGAAAAGATTCTGCTTCTGGACGGGCAGGTACAGGCGCTGGCGGCACGTGCGGAGGACACCGCCTTACGTCAGCAGTGGCGGCCGTTGCGCGATTCATTGATGAGCTATTTACAGTGGGTGGATCAACAACTGGTGGCCACGCCCCGCGTCACCGTGCCTTGGCGTGAAGCTCTGGAGCAGGGCGGCGAGCGGCAGAGGCAGGTGCATGAGTTCGCCGGACTTACCGTGGACCTGGCTCGCCGGTTGGTATTGCAGGCTCATCAAAACGCCCGTTACGACACGCTCTGGACCATGGGCGGCATCGCCGTGCTGTATCTGGTGGTGCTGGTGTTGAGCGGGGTATTTCTGCATTTCACTACCAAGGCCATCCGCGGGCGGGCGGAGTTGCGCGCCAAAAGCCGTTTTCTGGCGCGCATGAGTCATGAAATCCGCACGCCGCTCAACGGTGTGCTCGGATTGGCGGAACTGTTGCGGGAGACCAATCCGTCGCCACGTCAACGGGAGTACATCGGCCTGATCGAGAACGCCGGCCGCACCTTGACCACGCTGATCAACGACGTGCTCGACTACGCCAAACTGGAAGCCGGCAAGCTGGAACTGGAACCGGGGCCGTTCGACCCGGCGGCGGAACTAAGCGATTGTGCGCGCATGTTCAGTCTGCCGGCCAGTGACAACGGCAATCTGATTCTGGTGGACGTGGACCCGGTCATGCCTTCCTTGGTGATCGGGGATGCACCGCGGTTGCGTCAGGTATTCACCAATCTGTTGTCCAACGCGGTCAAATTCACCCGCCAGGGCTGGATCCGCGTCTCCGCCCGCTGTCTGGAGCACGGTGACGACCAGGTGTTGCTGGAATTCGCCGTTAGTGACAGTGGCATGGGTATGAGCCGCGAGGAGCAGAAGCGGTTATTCCAGCACTTTTCCCAGGCCAGCGTTTCGGTGACGCGACAATTCGGCGGCACCGGTCTGGGGCTTTCCATCAGCCAGGAACTGGTACGGCTGATGGGCGGCGAGATTCATGTCCGTAGTGCCCTGGGCAAGGGCTCCCGGTTCCGCTTTCGCATTCGCCTGCCGATCTCGGCGATGCCGGTGCCGATGGCGGAAATCCCCATGCGGCCGGCGCTGATGTGGGATCGCAGCGGGAATCTGGCAGCGCTGCTGAAAGGAGACTCGCGCTTCCAGTCGGTACGGATACTGGATTCGCTGGCGTCCTTGTCGGCATTGCCGGTGGATCGGGACACACCGCTGCTGATCAACGGGGTGCGCGACAGCGCGCAACTGGATAGTGCTCTGCAGGCGATCCGACGCAGTGGCACCGGTCTTCAGGTGGTACTGTTGTGCGGCATGAGGCAAAGCGATGATCTCAGTATGCGGGACGACGTTACCCTGGTGCGCCGTTCGGTGCTCAGTGTCAGTGAGCTGCAGGAACTGCTGTGTGACCGGGATAGTGCGGCGACGCCGTTGTCGTCTCATGCTTTCGGAGAGGAAGCGCGGGGGCTGCGGGTGCTGGTGGCGGAGGACAACCCGGTCAATCAGATGGTGACGCGGGGCTATCTGCAGCGGCTGGGCGTGCCGGCGCCGCATCTGGCCGATGACGGTGCCCAGGCGTTGCAGGCCTTCACCACCGCCGCCGGCGGCTTCCGGCTGGTATTGATGGACCTGGACATGCCGGTGATGGACGGCTTCACCAGTGCCCGCCGGATGCGGGAGCTGGAACAGGAACAAGGCTGGCCGCCAACGGTGATCCTGGCGCTGAGCGCCCATATTCTGCCGGAATACGCGGACCGGCTGCGGGACGCCGGCATGGACGGCCAGCTGATCAAACCGCTGACGTTGAGCGCGCTACAATCGGCATTACAACACTACCTGGGTGGTGTGTCTTCCGGCCTGACAGACCGGCCTTGAGGCCGACAGCGCGGCTCGTGAGCCTGGGCACTACGAAGCTCCCACAGGGGCTTCGTAGCATGATCTGTGGGAGCCAGCCTGCTGGCGAATTGGCACCCGACGCGGGACATTCGCTTGCAGGCAAGCTTCCCACAGCGGCTTCGTAGTTCGGCCAGCGAATCGATGCTCAGGCTCTAAGCCGCCCCATCCGCAGTCGGCGCCAGCCCACCACGCCGGCCACTTTCAACAGAGAACTGAGGCCGCCGGCGTCCGGTAGCGGCGCCTTGCCACGGGCGATACGTCCCAGCTGCAGGGTGTACCAGGACACTTCCATCATGGCCGCCTCGTCCACCATGCGGACGCCGGTGCGGATCGGCTTCACCCTGCAGTCGCGGGCGCGGCCATTCAGCAGGCGCCGGCTCAAGTCCGGTTCCACCACCAGAGGGCGGGCCAGGCCGACCATGTCGGTGGCGCCGTCGGCCAGGGCGCTGTTCATTCCCTCCAGCGTGCGGAAACCGCCGGTGACCATCAGCGGCACCGTCACCCGTTGCCGTACCTGTTCGGCGTAATCGAGGAAATAGGCCTCGCGCCGGCGGGTGGATTCCTTCACGCCCTGACCGGCCATGCGCGGCGATTCATAAGTGCCGCCGGAAATCTCGATCAGATCCATGCCCCGCTGTGCCAGCGCTTCCACCACTTGCAGCGATTCGCCTTCCTCGAAGCCGCCTTTCTGGAAATCGGCGGAGTTGAGTTTGATGGATACCGGGAAGTCGTCGCCGACCCGCGCGCGAATGGCATCGTACACCTCAAGAACAAAGCGACGGCGATTTTCGGCGTTGCCGCCGTATTCGTCTTCACGCTGATTGGACAGCGGTGACAGAAACTGACTGACAAGGTAACCGTGGGCGCCGTGAATCTGCACGCCAGTGAAACCGGCGTCACGGGCGAGGGCGGCGGATTCGCCAAAGCGCCGCACGATGTCAGCGATTTCGGCCTGCGTCAAAGCCCGCGGCAGATGGAAGAAACGGCCCAGTTTGGGATCGCTGAACGGCACCGCCGAGGGGGCCACCGCGCCGCGATTGAGCGCCTTCGGGGCTTGTTTGCCGGGATGATTGAGCTGCATCCAGATGTGCGTATTCTGCTCGCGCCCGGCCAGGGCCCAGCGTTCCAGCAGCCGTTTGTCACGGTTGTTTTCCAGCACCACGTTGCAGGGCTCGCCGATGGCGCGGCGGTCCACCATGACATTGCCGGTGACCAGCAGGCCGGTGCCACCCCGGGCCCATTCGCGGTACAGCCGTACCAGGCGCGGCGTCACCCGGTTGCCCGGGGTGCCCAGGGTTTCGCTCATCGCCGACTTGCCCAGGCGGTTCTTCAGGGTCGCGCCACAGGGCAGGGGTAGCGGCTGGTCAAGGGTCACGGTCATCTCGGGACTCCGGTGGATTCGATGGGCTCATGATGCCCATTGAGGCCGGCTTTGCCGCGTCCTCTCGGGCCAAAAGCGGGGCCGATCCGCCATTGGAGCGGCCCCATTGATCCGTCATAATGCGCTCCCCGAATGGCCGGGCCGAGCACAACCGGGAGCGCCCCATGACCGAGCAACGAGACGACATCTACGCCCAGCAGCGCGAACGCATCGAACGGTTTTCCTTCGATGAGCGGGTGGTGCGTGTGTTCCCCGACATGATCAAGCGCTCGGTGCCCGGGTACGCCACCACCATCGACATGATCGGGGTGCTGGCGGCGCGCTACGCCCAGCCGGATACCTGCCTCTATGATCTGGGCTGTTCCCTGGGGGCCGCGACTCTGGCCATGGCGGCCCTGACGCCGACGGACAAAGGTACTCTGGTGGCGGTGGACAACTCTCCGGCGATGATCGAGAAAGCACGGGATCTGTTGCGGGGCCAGGGCTTGCAGGACCGGGTCCTTCTGCGTCAGTCAGATGTCGCGCGGATGGACTTCGAACCTACTTCGGTGGCGGTGCTCAATTTCACTCTGCAATTCATTCCACTGGAGCAGCGCGACGCGCTGATTCAGCGTCTTGCCGATGCCACCCGCGAGGGCGGCATTCTGGTGCTGTCGGAGAAAATCCGCTTTGAGGACGCCGCCGAAAACGCCCTGCAAAGCGAATGGCATCATGCGTTCAAACGCAACAACGGCTATTCGGATCTGGAAATCAGCCAGAAGCGCAGCGCCATCGAGGAGGTCCTGTTGCCGGAAACCCTGGCCGTCCATGAGGAGCGGCTGCGCCGGGCCGGTTACCGCGAGGTGCGGGTCTGGTTCCGCTGCTTCAATTTCATGTCGCTGGTGGCGGTACGTTGATGGAGACTTACCTGACGGCGTTGGGCGTGGCCCTGGAGCAGCATCTTGGTGAAGCGGCGGCGCCGATGCAGGCGCTCAGCCGGGAGCGTCTGGTCGAACGCCCCCACGGGGATTTGCCGCGCTGGCTGGCGGCTCTGGAGCGGTTGCCGCCGGGGCCGGCGCCCTGTGACTTTGCCCGGGATACGGTGACCCTCGGCGAACCCGGCGCGGCCGGGGATACGGAGGCCCTGCACCAGGGGCTTACCGGGCTGATCCCCTGGCGCAAGGGGCCCTTTTGTTTCTTTGGCGAGCACATCGACACTGAATGGCGGTCGGACTGGAAATGGCAGCGAGTGGCGCCGCATCTCAGCGACCTGCGTGGCCGACGCGTGCTGGACGTGGGCTGCGGCAGCGGCTACCACGGATGGCGCATGATCGGCGCCGGCGCCGACTGGGTACTCGGCATCGATCCCACCATTTTGTTCCTGGTGCAGTATCTGGCGGTGCGCCGTTACGCACCGGGGGCGCCGTTCTCGTTCGCGCCATTGCGGATGGAGGAATTGCCGGCGGCTCTGGAAGCGTTCGACACGGTGTTCTCCATGGGCGTGCTGTACCACCGCCGCTCGCCGCTGGACCATCTTCTGGAGTTGCGCGATGCGCTGCGTCCCGGTGGCGAACTGGTGCTGGAAACCCTGGTGGTGCAAGGCGATGAGCGTACCGTACTGATCCCTGAAGGCCGCTATGCCGCCATGCGCAATGTGTTCTTCCTGCCCAGCACCGCCCACTTGTCGACCTGGCTGCGACGCAGCGGCTTCGATCAGGTGCGTTGTGTCGATGAGTGCGTCACCACCACCGACGAGCAGCGCGCCACCAAATGGATGCGCTTTCAGTCACTGCCGGACTTCCTCGATCCGGCGGACCCGTCCCGCACCCGAGAAGGGCTGCCGGCACCGCGCCGGGCGGTAATGATCGCCCGCCGCGCTCCCTGACCGCTGCTCTTCGCCGGGCCGTCCCGGCAGCCATGCCAGCGACGGAACACAGGAGTATCATGGCGCTATTCACACGGGGTGCGAGGTTGCCATGCTGTCTGTTCTTGTCATTGCGTTGTCCAGTTCCGCCCTGACGCTGATCGTGGTGTCCCTGTGGGGGCATTTCTATTTTCAGCCGAAACTGCGCCGGACCCTGGAAAAAGATATGGAAAAACAGGCGCGCCAGGCCGCCGAAGTGATCGGCGAAAGCGTGGAAGCGGCGGTCAAGCGTGGCCTCGCCGACGGCCTGCGCAACCTGCCCACCCGCGAAATCCTGGAAGAAACCAGCCGCAGCCTGGCCCGCTCCGGCAGCGAGATCGTCGGCGAGCGATTGGGGAAATTCTTCGGGAAGAAAGAAAGATGAAAAAAGCAGGGAACAGTTAACAGGGAATAGTTAACAGCGAAAAGCAAAGGGCATTGCGATTCTGCAAGGGCTGATTGCGTATCAGCAATCCGGTGCTATTGGTTACCTTTTCCTTTCAAGACAACGGAGCTGCCCTGGGTTTGGGCGCGGCCTCGTTACTTCCCGGTCACGCCTTCCTCTTTCGCGCAACTATTCACTGTGCACTGTTCACTATTAACTGCTTTTCTTGTTTCCCCACAGCCTTCCCAGCAGCAACGCCAGGCCCAGGCTGAGCAGGGTCAGGGACAGGTAGTCGTGGGACAGGGTTTGCCAAAGGCTGTGCCAGTCGCCCTGAACGCGCATGAAGGCGGCGCTGATCAGGCCCAGGCCGACCAGCAGAAAAGCCAGGTCCAGCCGGCGTGAGCGGTGCAGCTCCCGGCGCATCTGTCGGAGCTCATCCAGAAGATCTTCCTGCAGCAGCCGCTGCTCCGCCAACTGAGCGGCCAGTTCGCCAACCTGGGTGGGCAGGGTGGCCAGGCGTTCCAGCCAGGCCGGATCCTCCCGGCGCAGCAAGGCGAGCAGATCGTGCAGGCGCACGTGATCATCGAGCCAGTTCCGGACCAGCGGCCACAGGCTGAATTCGCTGATCATCTGCTCCAGCCGCAGCAGCAGATCCTCGGGCCCGGTGATGCGCAGTTCCTCGCTGCTGCTGTTGGGGGCCAGCAGCCAGTGGAGCAGGGCGCCAAGAGGGGCGCGGATGCGAATATCCACCTGGCCTTCGTAATCGGTGAGCAACTCGATGCCGTCGGCGTAGATCAGCACATACAACACCCAGTGCGGCTGGTCACCGCGCAAACGCACCACGGTGCCGTCCAGCGCCGCCAACTGATCCCGGCCGCGGCTGTGGGCGGTGAGCACCTGATTGAGCAGGGTTTCCAGGGTGCCGTAGAGCAGCAGCCCGGAAAGGCCGGTGGTGGTGGGTGAAGCGGGCATGCCTGTCCTTGTGGTGTGTACCTGGTCGCGTGAATGAAAAAACCATCCCGAAGTATGGCCTTTTGCCGGCGGAGTTGCCAAAAATTACGCGATGGTGGTTATCCGGGACCACCCTCGTGCCTATACTAGGTACTTTAATGAGACCCTAAACAGGCTTTACGCATATCACATTGGCTGTTTTGACTCGGTGCGGCGGTTACACAAACTGTTCGTCGCGAAGCTTGATCGTTAGAGTACTCCAGACTGGCGCCTGCCGTGCCATTGGTGACCGATGCCAGGGGAGTCTTTACCCAGATGCTGGATTCTTTTTTTTCCCACCCGGACTTCTGGAAGTTATTCAGTATTCCGTTCATCGCCGGGGCGGTCGGTTGGATCACCAACTGGGCGGCCGTGCAGATGACCTTCTATCCCCTTGAGTTCATCGGTATCCGTCCGATCTTCGGCTGGCAGGGCATCATTCCATCCAAGGTGGAAAAGATGGCCGGCATCGTGGTGGAGAAAACCCTGCAGAAGCTCGGCAGTCTGGACGAATTCTTCCGCGAGATGGAACCGGAGAAAATCGCCGCCCACCTGACCAAAAGCATCCAGGCGCGGATGGAGGAATACGTCGATGAGGTGATGACCGAGCGCAATTCCGTGCTCTGGGAGAACCTGCCACTGGTGGTGCGCCGCCGTGTTTACAGCCGCGCCCGGCGGGCGATTCCGGCGGTGATGGACAATGTGGTCGAGGACATCAGCCGCAACCTGGATAGCCTGGTGGACATGAAGCACATGATCGTCAGCCGCATGCGCGAGGATAAGGCGCTGATGGTGCAGATGTTCAAGGAAGTGGGCGAGCCCGAGTTCCGTTTCGTCACCAATTCCGGCTTCTATTTCGGTTTTCTGTTCGGTCTGATCCAGGTGCCGGTGTTTATTTTCGTGCCCGGCAACTGGGTGCTTCCGCTGTTCGGTTTTATTGTCGGTATCGCCACCAACTGGCTGGCGCTGAACGTGATTTTCCGGCCGCTGAACCCGGTGCGGGTGGGGCCGTTCCGGTTTCAGGGACTGTTCCTGAAGCGCCAGAAGGATGTGGCGGAGTCGTTCGCCAAGCTCACCACGGAAGAACTGGTGACGCTGCGCAATATTATGTACCAGGTGGTCAACGGACCACGCGGTGACCGCACCAAGGCGTTGATCAAGCGTCATCTGAAGCCGCTGCTCAGCGGCGGGGTGGTGCGTACCGCGGCGCAGTTAACGGTCGGGCCGGGTGGTTACGCCGACCTCAAGCGCGCGGTGGAGGACAAAGCCGTGGATCTGGCGGTGGAGCCGTTCGAGGACGACAACTTCAATCGCGAGCGCAGCTCCATTATCGAGCGGCTGATGTGCGATCGCATGCAGGCGCTCAGTTCCGTGGAGTTCCAGGACTTGCTGCGACCGGCCTTCCAGGAGGATGAGTGGATCCTGATCCTGGTCGGGGGCTTCCTCGGTGCCATGGCCGGGCTGGCGCAACTGATCTTCGTGTTTGGAGTGGCCTGACCATGGCATCCCTGAGCCTGACTCCGGCGACCCTGGCCATGCTGTTGGTGGGCTGCGCCCTGATCTCCTCCCTGATCACTCTGAGTGTGGTGGGGCTGGCGGTGAAGTTCCGTCTCTGGCCGGCCCTGGAACGCCATATCGACCAGCGGCTGGAGCAGGCGGCGGACCGTCTGGAAGAGCGTCTGCGCCGTCGCGTCAGCGGATTGGCCAAGGACCTGGCCCGGGGCGTCGGCGGCCTGGTGGTGGGGCGTCGCGGCCGGGAAGATGATGCCGATCCGGACGCCTGATGCCGGCCCGGCTGTAGGACAATTCCCCCGTTTTTCCAAGTGCTTTCCCTTATACTGTAGGGCGTTTTTCACAGCGCGCCGGTAATGACCAGGACGGCGCCCGCTTTCGGGAGAAGCATCATGTCCGATCAACCCAAGGACAATAACCAGGATAAAAAAGACGAACGCAGCCCTTTGCGCACCCTGACCGGCGCCTCCCGGGATCTGCGTAAGTACACTCACCAGATCTGGCTGGCGGGGCTTGGCGCTTTTGCCCGTGCCGAGGAAGAGGGCAGTGGTTTCTTCGATGCGTTGGTTGAAGCTGGCCGCCAGGTGGAAAAGCATACCCGCGAGAAAGCCCCGCGGGTGGAGGACATCAAGGAACGGGTGCGTCATCACACCGGCGAGACCATGGACCGCATGGAGAAAGCCTTTGATGACCGTCTTAGCAAGGCGCTGTCGCGGCTGGGTATCCCCAACAAGCGGGAAGTGGAGGCGTTGCAACGCCGGGTCCAGGAACTGACCGATGCCCTGGAACGGATGGAAGACGAGGAGCCGGAGTCCGACTCCAAACCCCGGGACCCGGAATAAATCGTGGTCCGTTTCTGTGGGATGCTGCCTTGGCAGCGAATCGACGTGTAAACCGGCTGCCCCACGACTCTGGGACAGCCGCGCCCTTACTTTTCCCCCGCCTATTGCCAGTTTATTCACATAGTTATCCACAGATGCGCTCAAAGTGCTCCACAGGGGCGCATCAAGCTATGAAAAATAACGCTATTCATCCACGCGGATGACCTGGAACAGCGCAGGAGGGCAAAATCGGGACATTGGCGTCTGTTCACTATTGACATCGACAAATCGGTCCGAAACTGTGCACAGCACCTGTTGGGATGTGAAAGCCGGTAACAAAACTTCCCAAAAGGTCTAAATTGCTTAAAGATGACGTGATAACTATTTGAAAAATAAAGATTTTCTTTAATTGGTCAAAAAAACGTCAAATTGCGCAACCTCCCCTTATTAAGCTGTCATGGGTTGTTTTCCTCACTTTCTCAACAGGGTTATCCACAGGAACTGTGGAAAACCGGCATGGTCGTTCCAGGTCCCCGATTTTCCCGCCGTTGGGACGGTCAAAATCACACCAATGAACAGGTACCGGCGTACTGTCTGGGATGTGAGTCTTCTCGCACCGGTTATGCACCGGCTTATCCACAGAAGTTGTGGGTAATTGCTCAGGCAAAGCCGCTCAGTAATCCCCCGTCCACCAGGAACGAGGTACCGGTGACGTAAGAGGCGTCATCGGAAGCCAGCCAGACCGCGACCTTGGCCACCTCTTCCGCTGAGGCGATGCGGCGCACCCCGCGAACCAGTTTATTGGCCCGTGCCACCGCTTCCGGGTTGCTGCCGGTGGCACGCCGGAACATGGGCGTATCGGTTATGCCCGGGGCCACCACGCAGGCGCGCAGGCCCTGATCGGCGTAGTCGAGAGTGGCGCTTTGCGCGAGTGCTTCCAGGGCGGCCTTGCTGCTGGCGTACGCGGCGCCGCCCGGGCGGGTGGCGTAGGCGTGCTGGGAGGAGGTGATGACGATGCGTCCCGCACCGCTCTCCAGCAGCGGCGGAATCTGGTATTTCATCGCCAGGAAGACGCCGCGCAGATTGGTGTGATGAATATGCTCCCAATCCTCCAACGTCAATTGGTGCAGCGGTTTGAACAACACCTCGCCAGCGTTGTTGTAGCCCACGTCCAGGCGCCCGTAGTGATCCAGTGTTTTATCGATAAAGGCGCGCACCTGCTCCGGCCGGGTGACGTCCGCTTCTATATACAGAGCCTGGCCGCCTTGTCGCGTGATCTGCTGTTGCACCTGTCTGCCCAGTTCGGTGCGCCGGCCGCAGAAGGTAACCCGGGCGCCTTCGGCGGCGAACAGGCGGGCGGCGGCGGCACCGATGCCCGAAGTGGCGCCGGTGATGGCAACGACTTTGCCGTGGAAGCGGCCTGGCTGGCGTGGTTGTGCAGGAGGCGATGCCGCCAGGGCGGCGCTGGCGGCAAGTCCGGTGGCTCCCAGCTTGAGAAAACGTCGACGATCCGGGGTCATGGATTCAATACCTTCGCGGTGAAAAAGGGGGATTCCCACCATGCCCTCCAGCAAAGCGGGGATAAATGGGGCCGATCGCATGGTATTTTTGACTCCGAGTCATTAATGCATGCTTGGCAAGGCGGTCTTCATGTCCCTGGAAACCACGGAAATCAGTGTCTTCGTCAGTGTCGTCAAACTGGGCAGCTTTGCCCGTGCCGCGCAGGAGCACGGCATGACCCCTTCCGGAGTCAGCCGCGTGGTATCCCGCCTGGAGGAGCGGTTGGCGGTACGCCTGTTGCAGAGATCCACCCGGCGGTTGTCGCTGACCGAATCCGGTGCCGTGTTGTTCCGGCGCGGCCAGCGTGTTCTGCAAGAACTGCAACAGACGGAAAGCGAGGTCACCGCCGCCAGCCGGCATCCAAAGGGCGTCGTCCGTGTCAACGCACCGGTGGTGTTCGGGCGGCAGCACATCGTGCCGTTGCTGAAACCGCTGCGTGATCGCTATCCGGAGCTGTCGATTGAACTGGCGTTGAGCGATCGCTTTATTGATCTCATCGACGACGGCGTGGACCTGGCCATTCGCATCGGCGCACTGGAGGATTCCCGTCTGGTGGCGCGCCGGCTGTGCGCCAACCGGCGTTTGCTGGTGGCCAGTCCGGCTTATATTCGCCGCCATGGCGTGCCCCGTGAGCCGAAGGAACTGAGCGATCACCAGTGCCTGATCTTCACCGCGCTGGAGAAGCCGCGCCATTGGCGGCTGCAGGGGCCCGAGGGCACGGTGTCGGTACCGGTGGCGGGGCCCGTGGTCTGTAATAACGGTGAGGTGCTGACCGAGGCCGCCAAGGCCGGCTTGGGCATCGCCATGGGGGTGACGTTCTCGATCGCTGACGCGCTGCTTTCAGGTGATCTGGTAAGGGTCTTGCCGGAATACGAATTCGAGCCCTCGGCGGTGCATGCGGTTTACCCGTCGGCGCGGCAACTGTCGCGCAAGGTGCGGGCGGTGGTGGACTTCCTGGCGGAATCCTTGCCGGGGCCGCCGTCCTGGGATCTGGCATTGCGCGGCAAGGTGGTGGGGTTTGAGCCGACGCCCTGATGTGTGGGGCGGCACGGATACGGATCAAGCTGCCTGTTGCCAGGTGGGGAGAGTCGACGGGCAGCGTTCCAGGACACGCTGCAAGCACATCCATGTGGGCTCGGGTTTGGCCTTCCCTGGCCAAACACGGTCCTGGAACGCTGCCCGCCGACTCTCCACGAGCTCTGAAACCGCCTGCTTCGACCCACCTCCCGAGCTACGCGGCGGTATATGGAGCGACAGTGGCCCATGAGCCGCGAGCTGTAGGATTGATGAGCCTCCGGCAAGAATGCCTTGAGGCACCGGGGCTGTTTCATGGTTCCGCCGCCGCCTAGTCTGGGGGGCTCATGAACCTCGAGGAGAAACGGATGAGAAAAGCGGCGGGCATTTTTCTACTGTCGATAGGGTTGGCAACGGGCGCCCGGGCGGAATTGGCGCCGGAAGATCTGGTCTATCAGTTGGCGCCGACCGCCGCGTTGAGTGCCGGTGTCCTGGAGGGCGGCACTCGCTTCAGCCGGATGCTGGCACTGGGGGACTTTGGCCTCGGCGCTCTTAGCCCGGTGGACGGCGAGGTCATCGTGTTGGGCGGCAAGGCGTACCAGGCCGACCTGGAAGGCCGGATCAGGGCGTTGTCGGAGCAGGAGCAAACCCCGTTCCTGACGGTCAAGCGGTTTACCCGGGATCAACGCTTCACCTTGCCGCAAGTGCGGGGGATGGCGCATCTGGCCCGTGCCCTGGATGCCCGATTGCCGTCGGTCAATGGCGTTTACGCGGTGCGGCTGGACGGGCGTTTCCAAGCTCTGAAATTACGCAGCGTGCCCAGGCAAAAGCCGCCATATCGGCCCATTGATCAGGTGGTAGCCGAGCAGAACGTGTATGAGCTGGCTGATGTGACGGGTACTCTGGTGGGGTTCCGGTTGCCGGATTACCTGGCCGCGGTCAGCGGTGCCGGCTATCACTTTCACTTCATTGACTGGGAGCGGCGCCGGGGCGGTCATCTGCTGGACCTGCGTGGTGAAGACCTGACCGTGTCCGTGGACAGGGGGGCCGGGGTGGCGCTGTTGTTGCCGGAAGACGAGGCTTTCGCCGATGCCGACTTACGCTTGGACTCACAAAGCACGGCCCGCTTTCAGCGGGCCGTGCGAGGGGAAGCAGGGCAGTAAGGGTGGTTACAGCCCGTACTGGCTGACGTCCACTTTCGAGTAGATTTCGTTCCAGTACAGGTCCGCCAGCGCCTCGCTGCTGTCCACGTCCTTGACCAGTGTCATCCATTTTTCCAGCAGAGGACGGAAGGTGGCGATCATCTCCGCGGCGTCGTCCACGCCGTATTTCTTCTGGTAGTTGGCGGCGATGGTCTCCATGTCCTTTTCGATGAACTGCTCGGTGGTGGTGACCATGGCGTCGTCGGCTTCGTGCATGGCGATGCCTTTTTCCTTGGCTTCCTTGAGCGCGCGCTCGTCATCTATCCGGTAACCCCAGGTGGTGTGCGCGTTGGAGTCGGCCGCGGCATGCAGCAGCGCTTTGCGTTGCGCCTCGGTGAGCCCCTGCCAGACTTTGCGGTTGGTGCTCAGGGACAGGCCTCCGTAGATGCCAAGAGGGGCGCCCAGCGTGATGTCGGTGGTGACTTCCATCAGGTTGAAGCTGATCAGTTCGGCGGCGGCCTGCATGGTGCAGTCGACGGCGCCCTGGCTCAGGCCCTCGTAAATCTCGTTCACCGACATGGTCACCGGCGTGGCGCCCAGCGCTTCGGCTGCCCGGGCCCATTGCGCGCCGCCCACGCGGACCCGCTTATCGCTGAGATCCTTGAGCGTATCCACGGGCTTGTTGCAGAGAAAATAGTAGGGGGATGCCGCCGAACCGCCGCTGAAAACATGGTCGTGTGCTTCCCATTCCGCGACACATTCCGGGCAGTGCTCGAACACGAACTCGCTGACCGCGCCGGCGTAGGCGAGGTTGGACAGGGATTTCGGAGCGCCCATCAGGTCGGTGAGCATGGTCAGCTCGGCCACCAGGTTGGTGCGCGGATACTCGGACGGGAAATAGGGATAGATCATGGAGCCGATGTCGGTCATGCCTTTTTCCACCCCGCCGGACATCTCCGCGAAGCTGAGCAGGGACATCATATAAACCTTGGCGGTGAGGTCGCCACCGGAGTGCTCCTTCAGGGACTTGGCGAACTGCTCCGCCGACAGGCCGCCGATGGAGTTGGGGGCGGACCCGGTGGCGAAACGCAGCTGTTCCGCGCTGGCCCCGGAGCTGAACAGCAGGGCAGCGAGAGCGGCAAGCAGGACAGAGAATGCGGGGCCGCGACGGGAAGCCGCGCCCCGTGAACGAAATACCGACATGGGAATGTTCTCCTTCTTATATAACCCGAAATGGGTCTTTCATCCTGTCGGTGGGCGGCGGCAATTAACGTCGTCGGAATGGACGATTATGAAAGCGCTCCGGGCCGGCCGCTGGATCGCGATAACGGTTCTGTCCCATGGAGCTCGTTCGATCCGACGATGGTAGCGGTGCCGGCAAGGGGTTTAATGGGGCAGGTCAGGCCATAACAAGGACAAGTCATGATTTTGCATTCCCGGCAGTGGATTGATCACTACATCGGCGAGGGGCGTTGGGGCCAACGCACCTTATTGGACCAGTTCGAACATAACCGCGACGCCAACCCGGACCGGGAAGCGGTGGTGGATCCGCCTGACCGGCCGGATCTGGTCGGCACGCCGGCCCGTTCGCTGAGCTATCGGGAGTTTGGCCAGGCGGTGGACGCCACCGCCGCGGAACTGATCCGGCGTGGGTTGGCTAAGGACGACATCGTGGTGGCCCAGCTCCCCAATATCTGGGAGCTGGCCATGCTCTACCTGGCGGTGGCCCGCGCCGGTGGCGTTCTTACCGCGTTGCCATTGCAATGGCGGGCCACCGATGTGGGCTATGTGGCGGAACTCACCGGCGCGCGTTTGTATATCGCCGCCGATCACGCCAAGGGCTTTGATTATATTGCCATGGGCAGGGCGCTGGGTTTCGAGCAATGTCTTTCCCTGGCCGAACTGACCGCCATCGCCGAAGGGCCGGTGGGGCCGTTACCGCCAGTGACGGTGGACGCCAACGATATCTTCACCCTGTGCTGGACCTCCGGGACCGAGTCCAGCCCCAAGGGCTGCCCGATGAGCCACAACAGTTGGTTCTCCCATATCGGGCCGCTGATGCGGACCGCCGGGCTGCGGGAAGGAGACCGGCAATTGTGTGTGGCGCCGCTGGTCAACATGACCGCCCTGGGCGTCAATTACGTATCCTGGCTGGTTTCCGCCGGCACCCTGGTTCTGCATCACCCGCTGACCATGCCGGTGCTGTTGGAGCAACTTTCCGAGCAGGACATTCACTTCACCATTCTGGTGCCGGCGGTACTGAACATGATCGCCAAGCTGCCGGACGTGGATCGGATTGATCTGTCCTCGGTGCGCGCCATCACCACCGGTTCGGCGCCGCCGTCACTGTGGACGTTACAAGAATTCAAGCGTCGCTGGGGTATCGAGATCATCAATATCTGGGGGCAGAACGAGGGCACCTGTCTGATCGCCGGGCCGGCGGATGTGCCGGAACTGGAGCGGCGGGTGGATCACCTGCCGTTCTGGGGCAAGCCCGGTTGCCACTGGCCGTCCGGTGTGGACGGGGTAAACGTCAAGCTGCTCGATGACGAGGACCGGGAAGTGAGCGGGCCGGGAGACATCGGCGAACTGTGCTATCGGGCGCCGAGCCTGTTCGCCGGCTATTTCAAGCGGCCGGATCTAACCGAAAAAGCATTCACCGCCGATGGCTATTTCCGCACCGGTGATTTGTTCGTGATCCGGGATGACGCCCATGTCGGTTTCCATGATCGCAAAAAGGACATGGTGATCCGGGGCGGCTTCAATATTTCCAGCGCGGAAGTGGAGAATGCTGTGCAGGCGCACCCGGCGGTGCTGGACGCAGCGGTGATTCCGCAACCGGACGAAGTGATGGGGGAGCGAGTGTGTGTCTGCGTGGTGGCGCGGGAACCGGCGTCGCCGCCAACCCTTGACGATATTACCGGCTTCCTGCGCGAATCCGGCATGAGCCTCTACAAGCTGCCGGAGGCACTGCGCCTCGTCGATGCGATACCCCGTAACCCGGTGGGCAAGATACTGAAACGGCGGTTACGGGATGAGGTGGGGTAGGGCCGCCGCACCGGATTCGCCAGCAGGGCTGGCTCCTACAGGCCAGGCTATGAGGCCGCTGTAGGAGTTTGCCCTGCAAACGAATTTCACTCAGAAACGATATTCGCCGCCGTCGATACCCTTCTGCATTTCTTCGCTGAGGCGTTGGTAGCAGTTTTCGCCGGGCAGCAGAACGTAGACCGGATCGTCGTGTTTGCTCAGATCGTATTTCTCGTCCTTCAGCTTGTTTTTCTGGTGCTTGAAGGTGCCGGTGGTTTCCACTCCATGGTCGGTAATGCGCAGGAATACCGGAATGGCATAGGGCGGCAACTCACGTTTGAGATAGTCGCACAGGGCCTGGAAATCCACGTCGTCGTGGGGACGGTCCAGACGCAGCTCGGCCATGCCGGCGCGGCCGTTGGTGTCGGGAATTTCCACACCGTAAACCACCGACTCGATGATCGCCTCGAAACCATCCAGGATCTGTTCCACTTCGGTGGTGGAGACGTTTTCCCCTTTCCAGCGGAAGGTGTCGCCGAGACGATCGACGAACTGGGCGTGACGGAAACCAATGTCCCGCATCATATCGCCGGTGTTGAACCAGGCATCGCCTTTCTTGAACACGTCGCGGAAGATGGCCTTTTCGGTTTTTTCCTTGTCGGTGTAGCCGTCGAACGGGGTTTTATCGGTGATCTCGCCGAGCATCAGACCGGACTCGCCTTTGCTCACCTTGATCATGAAGCCCTTGGCGTCGCGCACCGGCTGATCCGCTTCCTTGTCGTACTTGACGATGGCGTAGCTCACCGGGGAAAAGCCCACGGTGTTGTCGAAGTTGAACACGTTGGTAAAGGCCACGTTGCCCTCGGAGGAAGCGTAGAACTCCTCCACGCGCTCAATACCGAAACGCTCCTTGAAGTCTTTCCAGATACCCGGCCGCAGACCGTTGCCAACGATGGTATGCACGCGGTTGTTGCTGTCGTCGGCCTTGCGGGGCTGCTCGTGCAGGTACCGGCACAACTCGCCGACATAGCCGAACGCGGTGCAGTTATGTTGACGGATATCGTCCCAGAAGCGGCTGGCGGAGAAGCGGCGCGCCAGCACCAGGCCACCACGGGCGGCGATCACCGAGGCCCAGCAGATAACCATGCCGGTGGCATGGTAGAACGGCAGGGTGCAGTACAGGCGGTCGTCCTTGTCCAGGCGCACGGCGGAATAGCCGAAAGCCCCGAACGCTTTTTGCCAGCGGCCGTGGTTGAAGACCACCGCTTTCGGCAGACCGGTGGTGCCGGAGGTGTAAATGTAGAACAGTGGATCCTTGAGGCGGCTCTGGTTGGTGCCGGCCGGGTTCTCGCTGGAGCAATTCTGGATCTCGGTGGCCAGGTTCTTGTAGCCGGCCGGGGCTTCTCCCGGGTTTTGCAGCGTGTCGGCATCGGCCAGGTAGAAGAAGTTGGTCTTCAGATCCAGATCGTCACGGACTTCCTCGACGGCTTCGATCAATTCCCCGCCGATGATGGCGGCCTTGGGCTCCACCAGATTGATGCTGTGGGTGAGGACCTTGCCACGCTGGGAGGTGTTCACCAGGGCGGCGCAGATACCCAGTTTGGCGCAGGCCAGCACCGTGGCCACCAGTTCCGGGCGGTTCTCGATATCCACAACAACGGTGTCGTCTTTCTTCAGCCCGATGGAGGCGAAGTAGTCGGCGATGCGGTTGGCCCAGGCGTTGAATTGCCGGTAGGTGAGTTCGGTATCCTGGTGGATAACGGCGATGCCGTTGGGGTTGGCGGCGGTGGCGGCCTCGAATTCGACACCCAGACCCAGCGGTTTGGTGGTGTCGGTGATCTTGCTCATCTTGGAGCCCTTCAACAGCCCGGGCAGATTGGCAACGATCTCGGGAACCTTCGACAGAATCTTCGGCAACGTAATGACGTCGGCGCTGCTCATGGCATCTCCACTCTCTGATTCTCTATGTTCTTGGAATACCCGGGTCGCGCCGGGAGTCCACTACCAGCAAAGGGCTGAAAAGGGTTTCTCCGAAGGCGTGCCGCTACCGCCCTCGACAACGGAGGGGGAGGTGCGTCGTGACCCGGAGATGACCAAATATTCGCGGCGAACAATCGTAAGTTGACCGCGGATGGGGCTACCATAACCGGCGCTCCGGAGGCGGGCAAGCGGTGATCGAACGGACCCATCGGTCACCGTCTTGATTGGTTAAAACATCGCCAATCGCGACAATGGAACCCCACGCCAGCCGCCATTCAAGCACAGCCCGGAGGCCGGGGCATTTGCCCGTCCGCCGGGGAGCAACGCCATCAGGTCGGGACCACGTCCGGGTCCAGGACCACCAGCAGCTGCTGGCGCCGTACCTGATCGCCCACCGCCACCGCCACCTCGGTCACGGTGCCGTCGCAATCGGCCTTGAGCACATGCTCCATTTTCATCGCCTCCATGACGGCCAGTACCTGACCGCGCTGGACCCGGTCGCCGACGCTGGCGGCCAGGCTCACCACGGCGCCGTCCATGGGCGCGCTCAGCCGGCCGGAGCCGGGGCCGTCCCGGCCGGCGGCCGGCTGGTGGGTCAGGTCCTGAAACAGCGCCTTGTCGGTGCCATGTTGCAGCCACAACTGATCCCCGTGTCGACACCATTGAAAGCGCCGGCGGATGCCATCCACTTCGGCGATGACGGATTCGTCGTCGACATCCTCCAGTACCACCGGTACGTCACCGACGACACGAGGGCCCTGGAGAGTGAGCGTCCGGCTGTACTCACCACAGCCCAGCGTCAGGGGCTGCGCGCCCAGGGCGCTGGATTGCCAGCCGCGGCCGGGGCCGCCCCGGCGGCGATCCTGTTGCCGGGCGAACAGCAGGGCCGCCACCGACCACAGGGCATCGCCGGGTTGCGTCGGCGTGAGGCTGGGGTCGGCGGCGAAATCGGCGCCAATAAAGGCGGTGGTGGCTTCACCGGCGGCGAACACCGGGTGGCGCAGGATGGCGGCCAGGAAGGCGCGGTTGTCATTGACGCCGGCGAGCACGGTGTCTTCCACCGCGCGCAGCAGCCGGCGCCGGGCCTCGTCCCGGGTGGCGCCGTAGGCAATGATCTTGGCCAGCATTGGGTCGTAGTGGCTGCCCACCTGGTCGCCTTCACGCAGGCCATGATCCACCCGGACCCCTTCTCCGCTGGCCGGGCGCCAGCGTCGTACCGGGCCGGTTTGCGGCAGGTAGCCCTGGGCGGGATCCTCCGCATAGAGACGGACCTCCATGGCGTGGCCGGTCAGGGTGACCTGGTCCTGGGTCAGCGGCAGGGCTTCGCCGGCGGCCACTTTCAGTTGCCAGGCCACCAGATCCTGACCGGTGACCAGTTCGGTGACCGGATGTTCCACCTGCAGACGGGTGTTCATCTCCAGAAAATAGAACTCACCGTCGGCACCGAGCAGGAACTCCACCGTGCCCGCGCCCACATAGCCGCAGGCGCGGGCGGCACTGACCGCCGCCTCGCCCATGCGCTGCCGCAAGGTTTTGTCCAGGGCCGGGGAGGGGGCTTCCTCCACCACTTTCTGATGGCGGCGCTGCACCGAGCAATCCCGCTCGCCGAGGTGAACGACATTGCCATGGTGATCGCCGAAAACCTGAATTTCCACGTGGCGCGGCGTGCTCACCGCCCGCTCCAGGATCAGCTCGTCGTTGCCGAAGCTGTTGCGGGCTTCCTGGCGGGCGCTGTTCAGTTGCGCCGGAATCTCCGCCTCGTCGGTGACCACGCGCATGCCGCGTCCGCCGCCACCGGCACTGGCCTTGATCATCAGCGGCAGGCCGATACGCCGCGCTTCTTGCAGCAGGGTATCGTCACTCTGATCTTCGCCCTGATAACCGGGCACACAGGGCACTCCGGCCTCTTCCATGGCGATTTTCGACAGCCGTTTCGAGCCCATCAGCCGGATCGCGGCCACCGGCGGGCCGATAAAGGTGAGGCCGGCGTCCTCGCAGGCCTGGGCGAAGTCGCCGTTTTCGGAAAGGAAACCATAGCCCGGGTGGACCGCGTCGGCGCCGCTGCGGCGGCAGGCGTCGAGCAGCGCGTCGATGTTGAGGTAGGAAGCGGTGGCATTGGCCGGCCCGATACAAAGTGCTTCATCCGCCAGCCGTACATGGCGGGCATCGCGGTCCGCCTCGGAATACACCGCCACGGTGCGATAACCCAGGGCCCGGGCACTGGCGATGACGCGGCAGGCGATTTCGCCACGGTTGGCGATCAGAATTTTGTCGAAGCTCATGGTTATTCCTTATCCGTCGACCAGGACGGTGCGCGTTTCTGTACGAAGGCCAGTGTGCCTTCCTGACCCTCCTCGCTGGTGACGGCGTCGGCGAAGTCCCGGGCGGCCTGATCAAGCACCGCGTCCAGCGGCTGCTTGTCCACGCTCAGCACCAATTGCTTGGTCACCCGGTTGGCGTGGGGCGCGCAGCGGCGGATTTGTTCCAGTACCTGCCGCAACCGTTGCTCCAGCTCCTCGGTGGAATCGGCTACCTCATGCACCACCCCGAGCGCCTGGGCGTCGTGACCATCGAAGCGGCCACCGGTGAGCGCCAGCCGGCGGGCCTGGGTCAGGCCGATGCGGCGTACCACGAACGGGGCGATCTGCGCCGGGATCACGCCCAGGCCGGTTTCCGGCAGCCCGAAGCGGGCATCACCGGCAGCCAGCGCCACGTCGGAGACGCAGGCCAGACCAAAACCGCCGCCGAGCACCGCGCCTTCCAACACGCACACCAAAACCGCCGGCAGCCTTTCGGCGCGGCTGACCATGGCGCCGAAACGCCGGTTCAGGGTGAAGAACGCCTGATCGTCGCCGGCCGCCGCCTGCTGACGGGCGCCGGCCATGTCCTTGATGTCGCCGCCGGCGCAGAAATGGCCGCCGGCGCCACGCAACACCACGGCACGGACATCCGGATTGGCTTCCACCCAGTCGAATACGGCCATCAGTTCATCAACCATGATCAGGCTCATGGCGTTGCGGCTTTGCGGCCGGTTCAGGGTGATGAACAGGACGGAGCCGTCCCGGTTGAGAGTGATCGTTTCGGTTTCAGGTAGCGTCATGGTTGGTCTCGTTCGGTATTGTATTCGCTTGCAAGCAAGCTCCCACAGCGGCTTCGTAGCCCCTCTGTGGGAAGCTGCTTTAGCAGCGAACGGCGTGTTAGCGTGCCAGCGTGTCCCTATCAGCGTTTCTTGCCCGGCAGCGTGTTCATGGTCTTGCAGATGATGCCGAGCATGATTTCGTCGGCGCCGCCGCCGATGGAACCGAGCCGGCCATCACGATAGAGCTGGCTGGCCGGGTTGTCCCACATGAAGCCGTTGCCACCCCAGAACTGGAGGCAGGAGTCCGCCACTTCCCGTGCCAGCCGGCCCACCTTCAGCTTCGCCATGGACGCCAGTTGCAGCACGTCCTGGCCGTTGATGTAGAGATCACAGGCGCGGTAGGTGAGGGCGCGCAGGGCTTCCACTTCGGTTTGCAATTCGGCCAGCCGGAAGTGCACGGTCTGATTGTCCAGCAGACTCATGCCAAACACCTTGCGCTCGCGGGCGTACTCGATGGTTTCGCTGATCACGTGTTCCATGCCCTTGAGGCTGTTGGAGGCGGCGAACAGACGCTCTTCCTGGAACTGCATCATCTGCATCATGAAGCCCATGCCTTCCTGGCCGATCAGGTTGCGTTGCGGCACGCGCACGTTATCGAAGAACACCTGGGCAGTTTCCGAAGAGCGCATGCCCAGTTTGTCGAGCGGTTTGTCCACGGTGATGCCGGCGGCGTCCTTGGGGACCACGATCAAGGACTTGTTGATGTGCGGCTTGTCATCGGAGGTGTTCGCCAGCAGACAGAAAAAGTCGGCGCTGGGCGAATTGGTGATCCACATCTTGGTGCCGTTGATGACGTAATCGTCGCCGTCTTTTTTCGCCGTGGTTTTCACCGCCGCCACATCGGAACCGGCCTGTGGCTCGGAAACGGCGATGGAGGCCACCATGTCACCGGCGATGGCGGGAGCGAGATAGTCCCGGCGCAACTCGTCGGAACCGAAGCGGGCCAGGGCCGGTGTCGCCATGTCGGTCTGCACGCCCACCGCCAGCGGCACGCCACCGCAATGCACCGTGCCCATCTCCTCGCTCATCACCATGCCGTAGGAATAGTCCAGCCCCATGCCGCCGTACTCCTCCGGCTTGGTGACCCCGAGCAGGCCGAGATCGCCCATTTTCTTGAACACCTCATGAATCGGAAAGCGGCCGGCCGCTTCCCATTCCTTTACATGCGGATTGATTTCCTTGTCGACGAATTGGCGTACCGTGCGGCGCAGTTCTTCATGTTCCTGGGTAAACTTCATGACACACTCCTGCTATGCGTTCTATTCGATTTGACTGACGTCGAGACTGATTCTTTAGCCGCTGTGGGAGCTTGCCTGCAAGCGAATATCACTAAACGTTCGAGCGAACCCGATTCGCTTGCAGCGGCCCGCCGCCCGGACAAGCTCTCACAGTGGCCGAAAAGCACCGGCTTTTTTGTCTTTCGCTGTCAACTGTCCACTATCAACTGTCAACTTTTTTTAAAGTCGTGCCACGCCAAAGGTGTTGCCATTGAGTTGGCGGTGTTCCGCCTGGCGGCAGATATCCAGAACATAGGCCAGCACCCGGCGGGTATCGCGTGGGTCAATGATGCCGTCGTCCCATAAATGGGCGGTGCCGTACAGCGCGGTGGATTGCGCGTCCAGTTTCTGCGCGGTGCTTTGCTGCAACATCTCCAGCACTTTCTCATCCGGTTCAATGCCGTTGGCCCGTTGTTTGGCCTCGGCGACGATACGCAGCACCATGCCGGCCTGCTGGCCGCCCATCACCGCCACCCGGGAATTGGGCCAGGCGAAAATAAAGCGTGGATCCAGACCCCGGCCGCACATGGCGTAGTTGCCGGCGCCGTAGGAGCCGCCGATGACAATGGAAATTTTCGGCACCCGGGCGTTGGCCACCGCCTGAATCATTTTCGATCCGTGTTTGATCACGCCGTTGCGCTCGGCGTCGGTGCCGACCATGAAGCCGGTGGTGTTGTGCAGAAACAGCAACGGGCGATTGCTCTGGTCACATAATTGAATGAACTGGGCCGCCTTGGCCGCTCCGCGCGGCGTGATCGGCCCGTTGTTGCCGAGCACACCCACGGGTTGGCCTTCGATGGTGATCCAGCCGCACACGGTGGCGGCGTCCCAGTCGTTCTTGAAGTCGACGAAATTGGAGTCATCGGCGATCCGCGCGATCACCTCACGCACGTCGTAGGGTTTCTTGGCGTCGTTGGGCACCACGCCAAGCAATTCCTTTTCATCGTAGCGTGGCGGCGCCCAATCATCGGCGGTTGGCGCATCGTCGCGCCAGCCGAGCACGCCCATCAGGTCCCGCGCCTGGCGGATGCCATCCGCGTCGTCGTCGGCCAGATACTCAGCGGTGCCGGCCACACCAGTGTGCATTTCCGCGCCGCCCAGGTCTTCGTCGGTGGCGATCTCGCCGGTGGCGGCTTTCAATAAGGGCGGCCCGGCCAGGAACATCTTGGCGCGGTCACGAACTACGATGACGTAATCGGAGAGGCCCGGCTGGTAGGCGCCGCCGGCGGTAGCGTTGCCGTGCACCACGGTGATCTGTGGGATGCCGGCAGCGGACAGCCGTGCCTGATTGGCGAAAGTCCGCGCGCCCTCGACGAACACTTCCGCGGCGTAGTTCAGATTGGCTCCGCCGGATTCCACCAGACTCACTACCGGCAGCTTGTTCTCCAGGGCAATGCGTTGCAGACGCAATGTTTTGTTCAGGCCGGACGGGGTGATGGTGCCACCCTTGATGGCCGAGTTGGACGCCGTGACCAGGCAGCGCACTCCGGCCACGTAACCGATACCGGCGATGCTGCCGCCGCCGGCTTCGGTGCCGTCCTTGTCGTCGTGCATACGATAGCCGGACAGGTTCATCAGGCTGAGGAACGGCGAACCCGGATCGAGCAGGCGGGCGACCCGCTCATGGGGCAATAGCTGACCCCGTTTTTCGAATTTGGCGCGTTTGGCTTCGGAGGCGTCCACCACGCCTTGTTCGATGGCGCGAAATTCTTCGACTGCCTTGAGCATGGCATCCCGGCTTTCGCGGAAGCTGTCGCTGTTCACGTCCAGGCTGGTTTCGAGTACGGGCATGATCGGGTCCTGTCGGTTGGCGCGGAATCAGTCTTGTTTGAAAATGGCGGGAGTGATGGCGCGGTGGAAACCGTCATAGGGTTCGCTGCGCTGGTGCTCCGGCAACGGGAAGATGGCCACGTTGCCCTGGCTGGCGCCGCCGTCGATACGCAGCGTGTCGCCGCTGATGAAGGCGGCGGCGTCGCTGAGCAGGAAGCAGATCGCCGAGGATACTTCCGCCTCCACACCCATGCGTTTCAATGGCACCGCCGCACGCAGGGTTTTAAGAATGTTCTGAAACGCTTCCGGATAGGTGTCCATGCCGGAAGAGGCGATCCAGCCCGGAGCCACCGCGTTCACCCGTACGCCGCAGCATCCCCATTCCACCGAGGCGGTCTTGGTGAAGTTGTCCATGCCGGCGCGGGCGGCGCCGGAGTGCCCCATGCCCGGCATGCCTCCCCACATGTCGGCGACGATGTTGACGATGGCGCCGCCGTGTTGGTTCATGCCTTGTGTGAACACTTCCCGGGCCATCAGAAAGCCGCCGGTGAGGTTGGTGCGGATCACCGTTTCCCAGCCTTTCTGGCTGATCAGTGCCAACGGAGCGGGAAACTGGCCACCGGCGTTGTTGACCAGGCCGTGCACCTGGCCCACTGCCTGGTAGATCTGGGCCACTGTCGCGCGCACCCGTTCTTCCTCACGGATGTCGCAACTGAAATACAGGGCCTCGCGGCCGGTGTCCTGCTGTATTTCCCCGGCCACTTCTCGCAGCTTGTCTTCGCCGCGGCCGATCAGTATCACCCGGGCTCCGAGCGCCGCCAATTCATGCGCGGAGCAACGGCCAATACCGGAACCGCCGCCGGTGACAATGATGTTGCGGTCGGCGAACAGGTTTTCCCGAAAGACGGAACGGTAGGACATGGTTTGTTTTCCTTTATCAATGAGCCAGGTGACGGCCGCCGCCGGGGCAGGCCGCCACGGAGTCAATGCAGAGCCGCGGCCAGGGTGTTGGGGACCGCCACCGGCATGTCCAGCAGCTGTTGCGCGAACGCCTTGCCCTGCGGATCAATGCGCAGACTGGCGATACCGCCGCCGCCCAGGGCGTTGCGCAGCAGGAAATTGAAGGCGTGCATGCCGGACAGTTCCCAGCGGCGGACCGAGCCGGTTTCCGGATCGAGCACATGCCGCATGTAGTCCGCCACCGCGGTTTCACTCAGTGCCGCGCGTAAATAGGGCAGGTAAGCCGGGTCCCGGGCGATAACGCCGATGTTGGCGTGGTTGCCTTTGTCGCCGGAGCGGGCCCAGGCCAGTTTCACCAACGGTACCTCGATGTCACCGGAGGCAGTCTCGCCGTCTGCTTGCGGGGCTGGCTCCGCCAGCGGTTTACCGGCGGGAATGGCCACCGGCAGGGTTTCGCCGTTGACGTCCACGGTGACCGGCACTTTTTGTTTGGCGATAAGGGTGGAATAAAGACGAATGCGGGGCATCGGCTTGGGCCGGCCGCCGACCAGACCGGACAGGCCCGGGGCCATGCCGGTGGCGGCCTGGGCGATTTCCCGGGCGAACAGACCCAGGGCTTTGCGGTCGTCGTGCAGGGCGGCGATTTTCACCACGACTTCGCGGCTGTCCTGGCGGCGCGCCTGATTGCCGTAGGTGGTCTCGCTGCCGAGGATTTCCACACTGACATCCCGGAACGGAGCCAGCCCCGCCTGTTTGAACTGCGCCGCCACCTTGCTGAGGATGGCGTCCGCCACCACCCGGCCCTTGGCGGGAGCGTCGATGCCGCCCATCAGGAAAGAGGCGGTGATGCGCTGGCCGTCGGGGTAGGTGGCGGACACTTTGTAAGTGTCGGTGGGGGCGAGCCCGCGCGCACCGTTGACTTTGACCCGATCCGTCCCGTCCCGGGTGAGGGTGACGTTGGTGAAGTCACAGACCACATCGGGAAGGATGTACTGGCGCGGGTCGCCGATCTCATAGAGCAGTTGCTCGCCGACCGTGGCAGGGGTGACCAGGCCTCCGGTGTCCGCCGGTTTGGTGATCACCACGGTGCCGTCCCGATGGCATTCGGCGATCGGGAAGCCCATGTTGTCGAAGCCGGGCACATCGCGCCAATCGGTGAAGTTGCCGCCTGTGCATTGGGCGCCGCACTCGATCAGATGGCCGGCCAGGGAGCCCTGGGCCAGCCGGTCGTAGTCGGTATCCGGCCACTGGAACTCATGCAGTAACGGGCCCAATACCAGGGCGGAGTCGGCGATGCGGCCGGTGAGCACCAGGTCAGCGCCGGCGTCCAGAGCGGCCTTGATCGGCAGGGCGCCAAGGTAGGCGTTCATGGTCACGGTGATCGGCGGCAAGGCCGCGCCGGTGTCCATTTCCCGGCAGTCGGCGAATTCGGCCCGGCGAGGATTCAGATCGTCGCCTTCCACCAGGGCGATGTTCAGCTCGACGCCGGCCTCGGCGAACGCTTTTCGCAGGGCATCCCGGCAGGCGCGGGGATTCACGCCGCCGGCATTGCTGATCACCTTGATGCCCTTGTCCTTGATCTCCCGGGCCAGCGGCGCCATCACCTGGGTGACGAAATCGTGGGCGTAACCGGCGTTGGCGTCCTTCATGCGCGCCCCGGCCATGATCGACAGGGTGACCTCGGCCAGATAGTCGAACACCAGATAGTCAATATTGCCCTGGCGGACCAGTTGGAAGGCGGCGCTGTTGGTGTCGCCCCAGAAACCGGCGGCGCAGCCGATGCGGGTCAGGTCGCTCATGGTGTTGTTCCTTCCTTCATTACAAACGGGCAAGTGGGCAAATGGGCCGGTAACGGAGTGGCTCAACACTACCAAGCAAGCGCTTGGTATGTAAATATGGGATCGGCCACGACCATTGACCGAAACGCTCAGGTCCGCGGCCAAATGGGCCAGCGGCATTGTCTGATGCCTAATTGTGTAATGCGTATAATGCCGTCCGATCAGGAGGAACCATGACACAAGCACGCGCTGTACACGGCATAGACGACAGCCCGCGGGGGCGTCTGCTCAGTGCCGCCGCCCAGCTGTTCCGAGACAAAGGGTATGAACGCACCACCGTGCGTGATATCGCTGCCGTGGTGGGGATCCAGAGCGGTTCCATCTTCCACCATTTCAAAACCAAGGAAGAGATCCTGTTCGCGGTGATGGAGGAGGTGATCCACTTCAACACCGAGCGTCTGCGCGCCGCCATCGCCGCCGAGAACCGGCCGGTGGAGCGGTTGCGGGCACTGGTGCGCGCGGAATTGACCGCCATTGTCGGCGATACCAGCGAGGCGATGACGGTGCTGGTGACCGAGTGGCGCTGCCTCAATGCGGACAAGCAACGCGAGGCACTGGCCTTGCGGGACATTTATGAGCAGCTCTGGCTGGACGTGCTGGAGGATCTTCATAAGGAAGGCCGTTTCCGCGCCGATCCGTTTATCATGCGGCGGCTGATCACTGGCATGACCGGCTGGACCCATAACTGGTTTGATCAGTCCCGCAGTCTGTCGGTGGAAGGGTTGGCGGACCTGATCGTCGACCGGGTGGTGGGCGAGGAAAGTGAGGAGGGCGCGGCGTGATCGGCAATGGCTTCGCCTGGGGACGCACCGGCTACACCATCATGGAAGAAGGGGAGTTGGACCGCGCCACCTGGCAGTTGAAGGTCAGCCATTATCTGGTGGCCGAGCCCAGTGGCCGGACCGTGCCCGGGCGCTTCACCCTGGAGCAGGCGAAAAAGTGGATTGAAGAACAGGAGTCGGGGGCTGATTCCGGCTGAAATGCAGCCAAAAAGGGCGTTTATTCGACAGTGCGACGAAAATATGAACGAACGGCAGGTTTTTTCGCAGAAAGCCGTTGACACTCCGGGGCCAATCCCTAAAATGGCGCCCACTTCGCAACGCGATGCGGGTGGTTAGCTCAGCTGGGAGAGCATCTGCCTTACAAGCAGAGGGTCGGCGGTTCGATCCCGTCACCACCCACCAGTTTCCCTAGTGGAAAGTTCGGAGCGGTAGTTCAGTTGGTTAGAATACCGGCCTGTCACGCCGGGGGTCGCGGGTTCGAGTCCCGTCCGCTCCGCCAATGTTTTTCATGATCTTAGCCTTTTTCCATGTATTAAGGAGCCGCATCGAGTGTTTCGATGCGGCTTTTTCTTTTGTGGCGCCAGGCCACCGCGGAACTTCCTTCCCTCCTGATGTTCTTATCCTGTAAGCGCCTTTTGACCCCTGTCATGAAAGGGTCACCAAGGGGACGCTAAAGTTGATCCGACAACCTTTGATTAGACAACTCTTGATTCAACAACTTTTGATTAGACAATACGGGATGAAACGTAAAGGAGAATAACCATGGATCATTATTTCGAAGAACGACTGCAGGAAAAACTGTGGCTGGAAACCCTGGAAGAGCTGGTTGAAGGCGACTGGGAAAACGACGACGACGGTGTGGAGCTCTGATCCCCCGTCGTCGTCACCCCTCCGGCCCGATGGGCCAACCCCTCCCGATTCTGTGAAGCACTCAGCGTTCTGATTACCTTTCCCGAGCAACCCCTTTCTTTTACCTAAAAGCCGGTTCACACTTTTGTCGTAGCTGTCTGTGATCGACAGATTGTGACGAGCCTGGTCACCTGACGGTCCGCAAGGCGGATAAAACGATAAAGACATGACCCGGGGAAGGCGAGATGGCGGGGTCCTCCGTTACCTCTGAAGCAATAGTGTTCTTTGCCGAGCACCACATCACCAAAAGCATGCTCTACGCCGACTTCGAGGCGATTCTGGATGGCATGGTGGGGGTGCCGGAGTTCGCTCGCAAAGAGATGCGCGGTGGCTACTGTCTGATCAACGGACAGTTGAAGGTCAAGGCGCTGGTGTTGTTTCTGATCGGCTTCGACGAAGACGGCATGGCCGATACCACCTGGAATATCCCATTGCGCCACCTGGCCGAGCACGGTGGCCCCGGCCCCGACATGGGCAGTGGCCCGATCCGGTTGGCCTGCCGCAGCCAGTGCCCGGTGGCCTGGCACCAGGACCAGTTGTGGGATCCGTCGATGAAGCCCGGCGCCAACGATTTTGTCGCGGTGCGGGATCTGCTGCGCCAGCGCGGGCCGAAGATGGGCCTGGAGATGGACGAGGATCTGCCACCGCCGACGGCGCCGCCGGTGCTGTCCGAGGAGGACATTCCCACTCTCGGCGCCGCCGAGCCGGATCCGGAACGGGTCAGGCTGGCCCGCACCATCAAGGAATTGCGTCTGCGCATCCATACCCTGGAGAGCGGACAGAAGGAAGAGATGGCGCAACTGCGCTATGCCCAGCAGCAGAAAGAGGAAATCCTCAATACGCAGCTGGAAAAGGTGCTGATGCAGTTCAAGACACTGAAGTCCCAGAACGCGGCGTTGCGCGAACAGAGCGGCTCACTCAAGGAACAGCTGGAGGCGCTGCGCCGGGATCAGCAGGAGCAAGCCGCTCAGGACCGCGATCAGGGCAGTGAAACGGAGCGGCTGCGCCAGCAGTACCAGTTGGAGCTGGAGCAGCGCCTGGAAGAAGAACGGGCGCGCCTGTCCGATGAATTGCACAGTAAGGAAATGGAAGTGCTCAACCGGGACGACCTGATCGCTCAACTGCGCAAGGACGTGGCCGGCCTCAAGCATCAACAGATGAAAGTGAGCAATGCCGGCGGCGAGCAGATGCTGCGTAAACTGGAGAGCCTGGGGCTCAGTTTCATTGCCTTCCATCCCGGTGCCGGCCATGTCTCCATCGGCGCCGATCAGATTTCCGATTACATGGAAAACCCGCTGGCGTTCGCCGCCCGTAAATGCCTGGTGACCGAGGATCACTACCGTGCCTGGCTGGCTCACTATGAGAATCCGGTATGCCAGGTGGCGGTGGGGCCGGAGGCGCGTGCCTGTGGCAAAAGAGTGATTCGGGTGGACGTGCCGAATCAGTTCAAGCCGGGCGTGTCCGACTGTAATTCCAACCGCTGTCCGCACTGCCGTTCGGATGCCGCCATCGATAATGTGCTCAAGTTCCGGTAATCGTGCCGCGAACTGGTAAGTATCTTGCTTCAAGACTGTTAAACAAACGCTAAGCATGCCGGATCGCGCGGGTCGGGGGGACTCGCACGATCAAATAATAAGGGGGGGAAGCCATTCATGGCTCAAGAGTCCATCGATAAGCGTTTATTGCAGGCGTTCGTGCCGGTCAATGCGCTGTCCAACGATCAGCTCGACTGGCTGCTGGATCAGCAGGAAGTCTGCCGTTACGAGCCCGGCGATATTCTGTTCCGTCAGGGCGACCGCGATAACGCTACCATCTATCTGCTCAGCGGTGACGTGGAATTGTTCAACGAGAGTGGGCAGCGCGGTGTGGTGCGGGCCGGGGATGCCGCGTCCTGGCATCCGCTCGGCCATTTCCAGCCACGCCGGGATGACGCCCGGGCGCTGACCGAGGTCAGCGTGGTGCGTTTCGACAGTTTCCGGCTGGACACCATTTTGTCCTGGGATCAGTCCGCCGGTTACGTGATTCTCGACATCAATGCCAATGCCGCTTATCAGCATGACCGCGACTGGATGATCCGGTTGCTGAAGTCCAATCTGTTCCACCGGGTGCCGCCGGCCAACATTCTGGAAATCTTCCGCCGCCTGCACGCCCGCCGCTGCAAGGAAGGTGAGGTGATCATCCGCCAGGGCGAGGAAGCGGATTGCTGCTACATCATCAAGGAAGGGGTCTGCGAGGTGTCCATCGAACTGGGTAACCCCGGAGTGGCGACGCCGGTGGCGATGCTGGAGGAAGGGCAGTGGTTCGGTGAGGAGGCATTGCTGTCCGGCACGCCGCGTAACGCCACCATCACCATGGCCACGGACGGGGTGCTGATGCGGCTGGGGCGGGACGATTTCGACGCACTGCTGCGTGAACCGATCATCCATACCCTGCCGGTGGACAAGGCCCGGGATAAGATCGCCGCCGGCGCCCGCTGGCTGGATGTGCGCACCGGCGATGAGTTTGACCGTCATCGGTTGTCCGGAGCCGCTAATATGTCGTTGAATGTGCTGCGCCTGAAATCGCGGTTGCTGGACCCGAAACAGGCCTACGTGGCCTACTGTGACACCGGTCGGCGTAGCGCCACGGCGGCATTTTTGTTAAAAAACGCAGGCTTGGACGTGTTCGTGCTGGAAGGCGGCCTCAACGGCAACGCCGACCATCTGCACGAGTATCTCGAATAGCCCGTCCCGGGGATCCGGGGCTGGGGCCCAACCCGGGACTAATGTGGCGCAAGACAAATTTCGCAATATCGGCCTGATTGCCCGTTCCGAAAGCGAGCAGGCGCTGTACTCCATGCGCCAACTGATTCACTTTCTGCACGGTCGCGACTGCACCGTCATTCTGGAAAAGGACATCGCCGGCAGCCTCCCGGAGATGGGACTGCAGGCGGCCAGCGCCGCTCAGATGGGCGAATCCTGTGATCTGGTGATCGTGGTCGGCGGCGATGGCAGCCTGCTGGGCGCGGCCCGTACCCTGGCCCGTTACGATGTGCCGGTGCTGGGGGTGAACCGTGGCCACCTGGGATTTCTCACCGACATTCTGCCCTCGGAAATCGAGTCCCGGGTCGGCCAGGTGCTGGACGGCGAATACACCACCGAGCGCCGCTTTTTGCTGGATATGGAGGTGCGGCGAGGCAATCTGGTGATGGGCGAGGGCAGCGCTCTCAACGATGTGGTACTGCTCTCCGGTGACAGTGTCCATATGATCGACTTCGAGCTGATCATCGACGGCCATTTTGTCTATGGGCAGCGTTCCGACGGTCTGATCATCTCCACGCCCACTGGCTCCACCGCCTATGCCCTGTCCGGTGGCGGCCCGATCATGCATCCTCGTCTGGACGCCATGGTGCTGGTGCCGATGAACCCCCACACCCTGACCAGCCGGCCGCTGGTGGTGGACGGCAACAGCGAGATCAAGATCCAGATCACCACCGAGAAAGTGAAGCCCCTGGTGAGCTGCGACGGCACTTCCGGGGTGCGATTGCAGCTGGGCGACGTCATCGCCATTCGCAAGAAGCCCCACCGTCTGCAGTTGATCCACCCGCCGGGGCACGATTTCTATCAGGCCTGCCGTTCCAAACTGGGCTGGAGCACCCGTCCGGGGGATAATTGATGACCGACCGCTGTCCCACCCATGTCACGACCCGAGAGGGATGATGAATTTTTCCAATTTCGAGCAGTTGATTGATTCCATGACCCTGGAAGTGTGGCACGGCCTGCGCCGCGCCGTGGAGCTGGGGCGCTGGCCCGATGGCCGCCGGGTCTCCGCCGAGCAGCGTGAGCTGTGTCTGCAGGCGATCATCGCCTGGGAAACCAAGAATCTGCCGGAACAGGAGCGTACCGGTTATGTGCCTCCACACAGCAAGAGCAGTGCGGCGGACAGCGAGCAGCCGGTGGACCTGCAACCGGCGCCCGAGCGGAAAGGAGAGCACTGATGCGTGATGGCAGCCCGGCCAATGTCACTCGTCTGGCGGACTATCTGCCGCCAGCCTATCTGGTTCCGCGAACCCATCTGGATGTGGACATCCGTGACGGCCACACGCTGGTCACCGCTACCCTGACGCTGGAGCGTAACCCGGCCCGGGACGACCGGCCAGAGGACCTGGTGCTCGACGGCGAGCATCTGGAACTGTTGTCACTGAGTCTGGACGGCGCGGCGCTGCCGGCCTCCCGCTATCGCGAGGCGGACGGCCGTCTGACTGTGTTCTCGGTACCGGAGCGCTTCGAACTGACCTCGGTGGTTCGCATCGAGCCGGAAAAGAACACCGCTCTGGAGGGACTGTATCGCTCCAATGGCATGTATTGCACGCAATGCGAAGCCGAAGGGTTCCGCCGCATCACCTGGTTCCCGGATCGCCCGGACGTGCTCAGCCGGTTCACCACCACGGTGCGGGCCGACCGTGAACACTACCCGCTGCTGCTATCCAACGGTAACCCGGTAGCCAGTGGAGAAGAGCCCCAAGGCGAAGAGGAGGGCGGCCGGCACTGGGTCACCTGGGAAGACCCGTTCCCCAAACCCTGCTATCTGTTCGCCCTGGTGGCCGGCGATCTGGCCTGCCTCAAGGACACCTTCACCATCGCGTCCGGGCGTGAGGTGGCGTTGCATCTGTACGCTGAACACAGGGATCTGGACAAACTCGATCACGCCATGGTGTCGCTGAAAAAAGCCATGGACTGGGATGAGCGGGTCTACGGTCGTGAGTACGATCTGGATATCTTCCAGATCGTCGCCGTCAGTCACTTCAATATGGGCGCCATGGAGAACAAGGGGCTTAACATCTTCAACACCGCCTGTGTGCTGGCCCACCCGGCCACCACCACCGACGCCGCTTTCGAGCGGGTGGAATCGGTGGTGGCCCACGAGTATTTCCACAACTGGAGCGGCAACCGCGTCACCTGCCGGGACTGGTTCCAGCTCAGCCTCAAGGAAGGCTTCACCGTGTTTCGCGATCAGGAATTCTCCTCGGACATGAATTCGCGGGCGGTGGTGCGGGTGGAAAACGTGAACTTCCTGGTCAACCACCAGTTCCCGGAAGATCAGGGCCCGCTGGCCCACCCGGTGCGTCCGGCGCAGTATCAGAAGATCGACAATTTCTACACCCTGACCGTGTATGAAAAAGGCGCGGAAGTGGTGCGCATGCAGCATGAGTTGCTTGGCGCCGGGGACTTCCGTCGCGCCACCGATCTGTACTTCGAGCGTTTCGACGGGCAGGCGGTGACCTGTGATGATTTCGTCGCCTGCATGGAGGAGGTATCCGGACGTGACCTGAGCGGCTTCAAGCGCTGGTACAGCCAGGCCGGCACCCCCATCGTCAACGCCGAAGACAGTTACGTGGATGGCCTCTACAGCCTGACGCTGAGCCAGCACACCCCGGCCACCCCGGGACAGGAGGACAAGCAGCCGCTAATGATTCCGGTGAAACTGGCGCTGCTGGACCCGCGGGGCAAGCCGTTGGCGTTGAACGATCAGGGCGATACCGAAACCGTGGTGATTCTGGAGCGAGCCACGCAGACCTTCTCACTCCCGCTGCCGGTCAAGCCGACGCCCTCCCTGCTGCGGGGGTTCTCGGCGCCGGTGATCCTGCGCTACGACTTCGACGAAACCCAACTGCAGACATTGCTGGCCCACGACAGCGACGGTTTCTGCCGGTGGGATGCCGCCCAACGCCTGTACTTCTCGGCGCTGGCGCGCATCATCGAACAGGGCGAGAGCGCCGAGCAGCAACTGGCACGGCTGCGCCCGGCCCTGGAAGGGGTGATCCGGCGTGCCGCCGAGGATCCGGCCCAGGCCGCGTTGCTGCTGACCCTGCCCACCGAGACCGCCATCGGCGACCGTCATGCGCCATTGGATCCGGCCCGGGTGCACCGCGCCGCTCATGCTTTCAAGGTGGCCCTGGGACGGGCTCTCGACGAAGACTGGCGGCGTCTGGCCGAATCCCTGCGGGAGCCGGAATATCGCGCCGATGGTGACGCCATGGGTAAACGCCGTCTGCGCATGCTGGCCCTGTCCTACCTGGGCCTGGCCAAAGCCGATGGTATTGCCGGCGACCTGCAACGGACCTTCCGCGACGCCGCCTGCATGACCGAGGAAATCGGTGCCCTGGGCATTCTGGTGAGCAACGGCCTGGACGGCGCCGAGACGGCGCTGGAGCAGTTCGCCGAGCGCTGGCGGGACGAAGCGCTGGTGATGGACCAGTGGTTCGCGGTACAGGCGGCGGTGCCCGGGCCGGCCACGGTGGCGCGGGCGAAGGCGTTGATGTCCCATCCCGCCTTCGAGTGGACCCTGCCCAACCGGGTGCGGGCGCTGATCGGCACTCTGGTCAACGGCAACCCCTCGGCATTCCACGCCGAGGATGGCAGCGGCCATCGCTTGTTCGCGGAGGCTCTGAAGACGTTGGACGCCATCAATCCGCAGATCGCCGCCCGGCTCGGTAACGGCGCCGCGCGGCTGGATCGTCTGCGGGAGGATCTGTCGACGTCGCTGCGCACCGCGCTGAGCGAAGTGCGTGAAGGTGCCTCCGCCAATCTGGCGGAAGTGTTGGATCGTATTCTCGGGGCCTGATGAACCGCTATCCGCTGCTCTTGCTCGCCGGGCTGGCCCTCGGGCTGGCGGCGCAGCCGGTGCCGGCGGCGGTGAGCGAGCAGGAGGCGCGGCGGCTGTCGTCGGATCTGACACCGCTGGGCGGTGAACGGGCCGGCAATACCGAGCCACTCTCATCGCCGCTGGCGATCCCTCCCTGGCGCGGCGAGGGCTGTCGGGTGCCGGCGGCGGATCAGCCGCTGTTGCGCATCGACGCCGGCAACCTGGCCGAGTACGAGGCGGACCTGCCGCAGGGCGTGGCGGCGATGATCCGCCGCTATCCCGACAGCTTTTACCTGCCGGTCTACCGCAGCCGCCGCACCGCGGCGGCGCCGGATTGGGTGTATCGCAATACCGCCGCCAACGCGGTGCGGGCGACGCTTTCCGAGCGCGGCGTTGCGGGAGCGTTCGGCGGCATTCCTTTCCCCATACCGCACGGTGATGCTGGCGCCCGGGGCCGTCAGGCGATGTGGAACCATCTGTTGCGCTGGCGCGGTGTTTTCATGGAGCGCCAGTCCAGTCAGCTGTCGGTGCGCGCCGGCGGCGGCTACCGCCGCGTCAGCTCGCGGCAAAGTCTGTATTTTCCCTATTACGATGAGCGCCTCGACGGAGAGCGCATTGGGCCCCGTTACCTGTACTACTACTCGCGGATACTGGCGCCGGCGCGGCTGGCTGGTGGCGCGGTACTGATGTACGACACCCTCGACCCGGCGCGGATGCCGCGCCAGTCCTGGGGGTATGACGTGGGGCGGCAGCGCGTGCGCCGGGCGCCGGAAATCGCTTACGACGCCGTGCTGGCGGGCAGTGATGGTCTGCGCACCGTTGACGACGCGGATCTGTTCAACGGGGCGCTGGACAAATACCGCTGGCGTTTGCTCTACCCACAGCCGGTGGAGCGCTTCATCCCGTACAACAATGATTTCCATATCGATCTGGAGCGGGAGGGCGAATCCCTGCGCCGGGGGCATTTGAATCCGGCGCGGACGCGCTGGGAAAGGCATCGGGTGTGGGTGGTGGAAGGGCGCCTGCGGGAAGGCGAGCGGCATATTTATTCGCGCCGCCGTTTCTATATCGACGAAGACAGCTGGCAGATCGCGGTGGCGGACCAGTACGACCTCAGCGGCGCGCTGTGGCGGGTCAGCCTGGCTTACAGTAAATGCTATCCGCAGCTCCCGGCGGTCTGGACCGCCCTGGATGCCTATCATGACCTGCGCGAGGGCCGCTATCACTTGCGCTTCACCGAGACCAGCGAACCCGGTGGCCTGGTGTTTCCGGAAACACTGCCGGACGCGCGGGATTTCCTGCCTTCCGCCTTGCCCGACCTGAGGTAGGGTATCTACAAGGCACTTGAAGGAGCTTGCCCTGCAAGCGAATATTTTTGGGGCCAGAGATGAGTTCGCTTGCAGGCAAGCTCCTGCCGCGGCTTCGTGAAGCGGCTCAGCGTGCCGGCGTTTTGCAAACCGGGCAGGGCGGCGCGGTTCCCGATATAATCCCCGGCCGTTGTCGCCCACGAAGGAACCGGAACGCCCATGCTGTATTCCCTCGCCCGTCCCCTGTTGTTTTCCCTGTCCGCCGAACGCAGCCATGACTTGACGCTGGCGGCGCTGCGCCACGGCGCCGGCAAGCTCTATCCGGGCCGGGTACCGGACCGGCCGGTGCGGGTGATGGGGCTGGATTTTCCCAACCCGGTGGGGCTGGCGGCGGGGCTGGATAAAAACGGCGATTGCATCCGCGGCTTGGCGGATCTGGGTTTTGGTTTCCTCGAGGTAGGAACGGTGACGCCACGCCCGCAGCCGGGCAATCCGCGGCCGCGTTTGTTCCGGTTGCCCCGCTCCCGGGCAGTGATCAATCGCATGGGGTTCAATAACAAAGGCGTGGATTACCTGGTGGAAGCGGTCCGTGGCAGTGGCTACAACGGCATTCTCGGCATCAATATCGGCAAGAACAAGGACACGCCGATGGAGCAGGCGGTGGAGGACTACCTGCACTGTCAGCGCAAAGTGCACGCTCTGGCCAGCTATCTGGTGGTCAACGTGTCGTCGCCGAACACGCCGGGCCTGCGCGAGCTGCAGCATGGCGAGGCGTTGAACGCACTGTTGGGAACGCTGCGCGAGGAGCAGAGCAAGCTCGACCAGCGCAATGGCTGGAAGGTGCCGCTGGTGGTCAAGATCGCCCCGGATAACAGCGACGAGGAACTGGCGTCCATGGCGGAAGCCTTCGTCCGTCACGGCATCGATGGGGTCTGTGTCAGCAATACCACTTTGCAACGGCCCGGTGTCGCCGGCGAGCCGCACGCTGACGAGCAGGGCGGTCTCAGCGGTGCCCCGCTGAAACCGATCGCTCACCGCGCGCTGGACGTGGTCAGCCGCACCCTGAACGGCCGCGTGCCGCTGATCGGCGTCGGCGGCATCATGAACAGCGAGGATGCTCTGGAAAAACGGCGTCTCGGTGCCGATCTGGTGCAGATCTACAGCGGACTGATATATCGGGGCCCGGAACTGATCGGCGAGATCGCCCGGGGCTGGCCAAAGGACTGAGGCGTAAAGATCGCGAACAGGCTCTAAAGAAAAGGGCCCGGGTGGGGCCCTATGGGGTCGGCACCAAGAGTGCCGGCGCTGTGGAGAACGGGTTGCTTTATCGGTTCATCATATCCGGTTCATTTCCCCCTTTTCTTCAGCGGAGATCCTTGAGGTTGTGGATGCCGGCGACACCCACCAGGCCATGTAATTGATCAACGCGCCCTTCTCGCCATCCGTTCAGCCAGCTGCTGCGGGCCTGCAAAGCGTCGAAGGGACAAAAGTCTTTGGATTTTCCTTTATAACCGGCCTGGTATCCGCGGCTGTAGGCCCTCTCCTCACGACTCCGTTTCTGTCTTTTCATGGACACTTTCCTCTTTCCTTCATCGTAGTGACTGGGAATATCCTGCTGATCTTCTCTGTGTCACAATGCGCCGCCCTGAGTCCATACGGAACCTTCTCCGGCGGGGCGGGCGAGCCCTTTGTCTTCCCGGATTATGGCTCCGGGTGATTGTCCCTGGCTCAAAGGCCCGTGATGCCGGTGGCGAACACGAGTGATCAGGTATTGGTAGTGCCTTGGCCCGCGTCCGTTATCACGCAAGCCGTTCTTCGAGTATGGGAAAGGGGCCAGCCCGTGTCGAATAACGAACGGCAATATGTGACGGCGTGGTTAAACGGATGCCGCATATTTGACGGTTTCGTGAAAGTTCGCCTATCTCCTTGATTTAGTTGATAATTGTTTCGAGATACCAATTCGTGCAGACACCGACGAGGCATTCCCCATGGAGTTCGTGACCACTTGCCTGCCGGGCCTGGCCCCGCTGTTGGCCGAGGAACTGGTGGAGCTGGGCATATCCGTAACAGAGACCGGTAACGCCCATGTCATCATCGATGGGCGCCAGGAAGACGGCTTGCGGGTGTGCCTGTGGTCGCGCCTGGCGGAGCGTGTGCTGCTGCCGCTGGTGACCCTGGAGATCAGCGCGGAAGAAGCCCCGGAAGCGCTGGCGGCGGCGCTGGACTGGCCAGCCCTGGTGGCGGCCGGCGCGCCCTTGTTTCTCAATCTGGAGCACGGCAAGGGCGTACGCGGTGACAACCGTATCAGCACCCGGCGGCTGGCGCGGGCACTGCCCCCGTCGTTGCGCGTCTCGGACAGTGAACTGGGGGCGTGCTGCGTCCGTGGGCGTCTGGACGAGAATCAGGCCCACTTGTGGCTGGATCTGGCCGGCACGCCGCTGCACCGGCGCGGCTATCGCCTGGCCGGTGGCCGGGCACCGCTGCGTGAGAACCTGGCCGCGGGCGTACTGAGAGCCGGCGGCTGGCATCGCCAGGACCGTCCTTCCATGTTGCTGGATCCGTTCTGCGGTAGCGGCACCCTGCTGATCGAAGCGGCCTGGATGGCCGGCGGCGTGGCGCCCGGCGCTTTGCGTCAGGACTTCGGTTTCATGGCCTGGCGTGGGTGCCGGCGAGCGCTGTGGGAAGGGCTGCGCGAGGAGGCCGCCGCCACCTTGCAAAACCTGGCGCCGTTGCCGCCGCTGAAGGGCTTTGACGTGGACAACCGGGCGATCCAGTTCGCCATGGATAACGCCGAGCGGGCCGGGGTGCGGCGCTCGTTGCACCTGGAGCGGCGCGAGCTGGGGGCCTTGCGCCAGCGGGATCTGGGCGACACCGGCCTGCTGGTGACCAACCCGCCCTGGGGCGAGCGTCTGGAGGAGCGGGAGCGTTCCGCCTGGTTGCACGCCGGTCTTGGCCGCCTGATGGGGCAAAGGGCGCTCAACTGGACCGCGGTGTTGCTGGGTGCCGATGTCACCACCCTGGATCGTTGCGGTATGGACCTGCAAAGCCAGCACCGCTTGCTCAACGGTCCGATGAAGAACTATATCCGCGTCTACCGGCCACGGCCGCCAGTGGCGGAGTCACCGCTGCGGGTGGCGCCGGAGCCCGGCTTCGCGCCGCCGGAAGGGGCGGTGCCGCTGCTGAACCGGCTGCGCAAGAATGGCAAGCACCTTCGCCGTTGGCTGGAGCGTGAGGATATTCAGTCGTACCGTCTCTATGACCGTGATCTGCCGGAATTCAACGTGGCGGTGGATATCTATGGCGATCAGGCGCTGGTACAGGAATTCAAAGCGCCGTCCACGATTGATCCGGACAAGGCGAAGGAACGTCGCCAGTGGGCGGTGAGCGCGGTGCGCTCGGCGTTGGCGGTGCATCGGGAGCAGGTTCATCTGCGCACCCGTGAGCGGCAGAAGGGGCACAGTCAGTATCAGAAGCTGGACAGCCGGGGCCAATACAAGGTGGTGCGCGAAGGGCGTGCCCATCTGCTGGTGAATCTCAATGATTATCTGGATACCGGTCTGTTCCTGGACCACCGGCCGATGCGGCTGCGGCTGGCGGAGGAGTCCGCCGGCAAGCGCGTCCTGAATCTGTTCGCCTACACCGGCGCCGCCAGTGTTCACGCCCTGGTGGGCGGCGCCCGCCGGGTGGTGACGGTGGACGCCTCGCGCCGTTATCTGGACTGGGCCGCCTGTAATCTGGCCTTGAACGGCTTTTCCAGTGACGCTCACCCGCTGGAGCGGGCGGATGTAATGAGCTGGCTGGAAACCTGCCGCGAACAGTTCGATGTGGTGTTCTGTGATCCGCCCACGTTTTCCAATAACAAAAGCCGCCAGGACTTCGTGGTCCAGGAGCATCACGGCGAATTGATCCGCCGTATTCTCAAACGGCTCGAGCCCGGCGGTGTCCTGTACTTCTCCTGCAACTTCCGCCGTTTCGAGCTGGATGAAAGCATTCGCCGCTGGTACCAGGTGGAAGACCTTACCCAATGGAGCACCCCGGAGGACTTTCGCCGCCACGGACTGCACCATTGCTTCGCCATCCGTCACGGGGAGACACCATGACCGTCACGCTTTACACCACCTTGGGATGCCATTTGTGCGAGCGGGCCCGGGATATGCTCTTGACCGTGGACCCTCTGCTGGCCATCGAGGCCGTCGATATCGCCGAGGACGACGATCTGATCGCCCGGTACGGTGAGCGTATTCCGGTCTTGCGCCGGGGGGAGCAGGAATTGGCCTGGCCATTCGGACTGCTGGACGTGCGCGCGTTTCTGATGGGGGAACGGCTGGCTTGAGGGGGCTTGGAGTGCTACAAGGCCGCCGGCCAATCCCGCTGCAAAAACGCCAGAGTATTGGCCAGGGTTTGTTGGGCCAGGGTTTGCGTTGTTTCGCCCCGCAGGGTCGCCACCCGTTCGCCGATCCAGGGGAGCAGGCAGGGTTCATTGCGGCGTTTTTTCGCCGGAGGTTCCGGCAGGTCCCGTGGCAACAGGTAAGGGGCGTCGGTTTCCAGCAGCAGCCGATTGCCGGGAATATGCGGCACCAGCTCGGCCAGTTGCCGGCCGCGCCGTTCGTCGCAGACCCAGCCGGTGATGCCGATGAAGCAATCCAGGTCCAGATAGTCGAACAGGGGCCGGCGCTGATCAGTGAAACAGTGCACCACGACAGCGGGTAAACGGTCCCGCCAGGCCTTGAGCATGGGCAGGAAGCGATCGTGGGCGTCCCGCTGATGCAAAAACACCGGCTTGTTCAGCCCGGCGGCCAGTGCCAGCTGCGCTTCGAACGCCTTTTCCTGATCCGGGCGCGGGGAGAAATCCCGGTTAAAGTCCAGGCCCATCTCACCAGCCGCCGCCACCGCGGGTTGCTCCAGCAGCTCTTTCAATTCCGACAGGACCCCGTCGTTACAGAAGCGGGCACTATGCGGATGCAGGCCGGCGGTACAGAGCAGGCCCTGATCGGGGTAGCGTTGGCACAGCGCCAGTGCCTGCCGGGATTCCTCGACGTTGGTGCCGGTCAGCAGCAGGCGGCTGACGCCAGCCTGCCGGGCCCGTTGCAGTACCGCTTCACGGTCGTCGGCGAACTGGCGATCGGTGAGGTTGACGCCGATATCCGCCCATTCACATTCACTGGAGGGGAACTCACTGGATTCCGGCATACTCATCCGGCGCCTTGCCCCTGCGCCGGTGTCAGGCCGCCCAGCCGTTCCTCAAGCCGCTCACGCAGATCCTCCACCCGGCGCCGGTTGGCGCCGAAATCGTAGTATCCGACCCGGGAGGCGGAGCGCACTTCAATACCGCCGTTCTCGTGCACATAGAAAGTGACGTCATCAACGAAGCGAAGTACGCGGCTGGTGAAGCGGGCCTGCAAGCGGGCCGGGCCCACCTGTTCGAAACTGACACGGGGCAGGGTGGCCAGCACTGCGCTCAGCAGTTTTAGACTGCCGGCACGATCGGCGTAGCCGGGAAGAGGCGCCACCCGATGCCGTTCATCCGTGGCCAGGCTGGACACGCAATTGGGCGAGGACGGGCAGGGCGCTAGCAAACGGGTGTCGTTCATGGCAAAGCTACTCAGCAATAACAAACCACAGGCACAGAGAACACGGCGGACATGCCGTGAGAGAACCCGTGATGCGCCCCCGGCGCTTGGCATCCGCTGGGACGCCCGACCCTCCCTGGCACGTCGACTGGTGTCGCCGTTATCACTGTACTTCTTATCCTTGGTCCTGACCGTCCTGTTCATGGAGGCTCTGTCTCAGGGTACGTCTCAGAGTGCTTCCATGGCGTCTACGGAAGGTCATGGCCTTTCATTCCCTGGCCATCAATGTGGCGACAACAGGACCACAGGTGCCATGGAGAAAACGCAAATGCGTGCGTAGTCTAACCGGCACTAATGCATTTTGTCTCTTCGGGGGCGGCAAACGGCCGCTTAATGCGCGTTCGGGTCGCGGATCAGGCCGACGAACACGCCTTCGATGATCAACTGATCCGCGGGCACCTGGATCGGTTCGTAGTCTTCGTTGGCCGGCAACAAGGTGGCGTCGGATTTGTTCAGCCTCAGTGTCTTCACCGTCACTTCCTCGCCGATGCGGGCGACCACGATTTCACCGGAACGGGCCGTTTCGCTCTTGCGCACGGCGATCAGGTCGCCGTCGAAAATGCCGGCGTCGACCATGCTGTCGCCCTGCACCTTGAGCAGGTAGGTGGGCCGTTGACGAAACAGTCCGCGCGGCACCGGTACCGTGCGCTGCACGTTTTCCACCGCCTCGATCGGGGTGCCGGCGGCCACCTTGCCCACCACCGGCAATTCGTCCTCGTCGCCGAGGGAGGACTCCAGGAGCTGAATGCCGCGGGAGCGGTCGCTGTGCAGGCGGATATAGCCCTTGCGCTCCAGCGCCCGCAGGTGATCGGAGGCGGCGTTCTTGGACTGGAACCCCATTCGTTCGGCGATTTCCGCCCGGGTGGGGGCCATGCCGGTGTCCGCCTGTGAATCACGGATGCAATCCAGCACCTGCTGCTGGCGGAGGGTCAGTTTGCTGCTCATGTCGGTCTCCTGTGGGTCGCCACAACGGGAATGGCATACTGGTAATACGAACAGTACAATATGTCCAGTGTTTTTGTCATCCCCGATGTTGTTACAAGGCGCTCTCCGCTCGCCTTGCACGGCCATCCGGGCTAGGCTATGCGCTCGGCGCTTCCCGGGGGGGAGGCGTCGTCGTGGCGCTGTATTCGCTGCTAAAGCAGCTTCCCACGGAAGGGCTACGGAGCCGCTGTAGGAGCTTGCCCTGCAAGCCGATAGCGCTGCATTCCAGGAATTCGCTTGCAGGGCAAACGCCTACAGCAGCCATTTCAGCGAATGGTGGGGCTGCTGTGATTGGGGGGGAAATGAAGCAGGCCGAGTGGCAACGTTCTCAGCAGGCGCGGGTGGAGTCGTTACTTTCCGGCGTGCCGTTTTTCAATGAAGTATCCCGTGACGATGCCGACCAGCGAGCCTTGTTGCTGGCCGGGACCCGGATTCTTGAAGCCGCGCCGGGCGAGGTGGTGATTCGGGCCGGTGCCGAGGCCAGCGGGCTCTATTTTCTGCTGCGTGGAGAGCTGTGGGTGCTTGGCGAGGGCACACCGCCGCCAGTGGTGTACCGGGTGTCTCCGGGGGAGGTGTTTGGCGCTTTGTCCCTGCTGCAGGCGACGCCGCGCAGCGCCACCTTGAAGGTGGCGGAAAAAGTGGCGGAGGGAGACCGGGCGAAACCGGCGGTGCTGGCGCGCTTGTCGTTCGCCGATTTCGATGAGCCGCGGGTGGCGTTATTCAGTCTTGCAACCCGCCTGGCGCTGTTTCACATGCTGGTGCATCAGATTCGCTGGGCGGTGGAGGTGCAGCGCCTGGCGGCGCCGGACGCGGAACTGGAGGCGGCCCTGCGCAAGATCCCGGTTTATCAGGGCGAGAAGGAAACCGCACAGGAACTGGCGGCGCTGCGTGAACAGGCGCGGGAGCTGGCGGCACTGTTATGCCGCTGGAACGACCATCCCCGTGCCGGGCCGGCAATGACGTGACGGATTAACCCGGCCAGGCTGGTGGCCAGGCTATCGCATGATTCGCGGGCTGGTGAGGCTGGCCGGAGCCGTCAGTCCGCTTTCTTGTCCTTGCGCTGGACTTTCACCGCCAGCACATCGCAATGGGCTCCGGGCACCAGGCCGCGGGCAGTGGAGCCCAGCAGCAGAGCCAGGCCGCTACGGGTGTGGCTGCCCACCACGATCAGATCCACGCCCAGCGCATCGGCCTTGTCGACGATGGTCTTTTCGATGGAACCCAGCTCCACGTGGATGCGATCCTCGCCGATCTGGTACTGACGGGCGTATTCCAGGGCGGTTTCGCGGGCCTGCTTGACCAGACCGCTTTGCAGGTCGGTGACGTCCATGGGCACGTCCGCCCCATAGGCCAGGGCCAGCGGCTCGATCACATGAATCAGGTGCAACTCGCCGGTGGCGTTACCTTCCAGCACCCCGGCGGCACGGCACAGGATGTCGGCGGACTCGTCACTGCAATCGATGGCGACAAGAATTCTTTGATACGGAGCAGTCACGGCGATCTCCCTCGAACGCTTTTCACCGAGTATAGCCCGCTCCCGGGAAGCGGTCGATTGATGCTGATCAAGGCCCGCCCGGCGGGTGATCCGGCCCGGGCGGGAGCGGTTCGCCGAAAGCCATGGACAGCCCCCCTGGGAGGCGCAAAAAAAGGATTGTACCACCCCGAAGCTTGACCGGACGTTAGCGCCGCTGTCTAAATAGGCGCCCCTGAGGGCCCCCGAAACGGGGCCTGGACATCGTATCCGGCCGGGGAAGGCCGGATCGACCGACTTCTCGGTAATTCAGTTGTGGGTGACGAACGTAATGGGTAAGTCCCTGGTAATTGTGGAGTCGCCGGCCAAGGCGAAAACCATTAACCGCTATTTGGGCGATGACTTCATCGTCAAGTCCAGTGTGGGCCACGTGCGCGATCTGCCGGTCAGCGGCGGTGGCAAGAAGTCCACGCCCCAGGAACGGGCCAAGGAGGCGGCCTATACCCGTTCGCTGCCAAAGGAAGAGCGCGAGGCCTATAAAAAGAAGAAAGCGCAGTCTCAGCTGATCAACCGCATGGGGGTGGACCCGGAGCACGGTTGGAAGGCGCACTACGAGATCCTGCCCGGCAAGGAAAAGGTCATTGACGAACTCAAGCGCCTGGCCGTCAACGCCGAGCGCATCTATCTGGCCACTGACTTGGACCGCGAAGGGGAGGCCATTGCCTGGCACCTGCGTGAGGTGATCGGCGGCGACGATGAGCGTTTCGACCGGGTGGTGTTCAACGAGATCACCAAGAAGGCGATCCAGGCCGCGTTCCAGGAACCGGGCAAGCTGGATATGAGCCGGGTGGAAGCCCAGCAGGCACGCCGTTTCCTCGATCGGGTGGTGGGGTTCATGATCTCACCGCTGCTGTGGGAAAAGATCGCCCGCGGCCTGTCCGCCGGCCGGGTTCAGTCGGTGGCGGTGGAACTGGTGGTGGAGCGCGAACGGGAAATCCGTGCGTTCACCCCGGAGGAATTCTGGGAGCTGCACGCCGACACTCACGACAGCAAGCAGAAAGCGGATGAGCTGCGTCTGCAGGTGGCTCGCCACCAGGGCGAAAACTTCCGCCCGAACAACGGCGAGGATGCGGAGCGCCACCGCGAGGCCCTGCGCCGCGCTGGCCAGCTGACCATTTCCCAGCGCGAGGAGCGGCCGACCCGCTCCAAACCCTCGGCGCCGTTTATTACCTCCACTCTGCAGCAGGCGGCGAGTACCCGTCTGGGTTTCGGGGTGAAGAAAACCATGATGATGGCCCAGCGTCTCTACGAAGCCGGCCATATCACCTACATGCGTACCGATTCCACCAACCTGAGCGCGGACGCGGTGACGGCGTGCCGGGCCTGGATCGACGACAAGCTGGGCGAGAAATATCTGCCGGCGAAACCGCTGTCCTATTCCAGCAAGGAAGGCGCCCAGGAGGCCCACGAAGCGATCCGGCCTTCCGATGTCAATCGCACCTCCGAGTCGCTCAAGGACATGGAACGCGACGCCCAGCGCCTCTACGAATTGATCCGCCGCCAGTTCATCGCCTGCCAGATGCCGCCGGCGGAATACCTGAGCACCACGCTGACCGCCGAGGCGGACGGCTACGAACTCAAGGCCAAGGGCCGCATCATGAAGTTCGACGGCTGGACCCGGATCCTGCCGCCAGCGGCGCGCAAGGGGCAGGAAGACACGGTACTGCCGGACCTCAAGCAGGGCGACGTGCTGGTCATCGATCAGGTGGATGCGACCCAGCATTTCACCAAGCCGCCGGCCCGTTACACCGAGGCCAGTCTGGTCAAGGAACTGGAAAAACGCGGCATTGGCCGGCCTTCCACCTACGCCTCGATCATTTCCACGATCCAGGATCGCGGTTATGTGCGGCAGGAAAGCCGCCGTTTTTACGCGGAGAAAATGGGCGACATCGTCACCGATCGCCTGGTGGAAAGTTTCCCCAATCTGATGGATTACAACTTCACCGCGCGAATGGAGGAAACCCTCGACGAGATCGCCGAGGGCAAACGTCACTGGCGCGATGTGCTCAACGATTTTTACCAGGATTTCCAGGCCAAGCTGGATGCCGCCCAAGGCGAAGGCAGCGGCAAGCAGGCCAAGGGCGGCATGCGCGCCAATCTGCCCACGGACACCGACATCGCCTGTCCCACCTGTGGCCGTCCGATGCAGATCCGTACCGGCTCCACCGGGGTCTTCCTGGGGTGCTCCGGTTACAGCCTGCCGCCCAAGGAACGCTGCACCGCCACGCTCAATCTGCTTCCCGGCGAGGAGGCGGTGCGGGCCGACGATGACGAGGCGGAAACCCAGGAACTGCGCCGCAAAAAGCGCTGCCCGAAATGCGGCACGGCGATGGAATCCTTCCTCATCGACGAGAAACGCAAGCTGCACGTCTGCGGTAACAACCCGGATTGCGACGGCTATGTAGTAGAGCAGGGCGAGTTCCGTATCAAGGGCTACGACGGTCCGACCCTGGAGTGTGAAAAGTGCGGCAGTGAGATGCAGCTGCGCACCGGCCGGTTCGGCAAATTCTTCAAATGCACCAATGATGACTGTGGCAACACCCGCAAGCTGCTGAAGAACGGCGAACCGGCACCACCCCGCGCCGATCCGATCCCCATGCCGCATCTCAAGTGCGAGAAAGTGGACGATCACTACCTGCTGCGCGACGGTGCTTCCGGCCTGTTCCTGGCCGCCAGCAAGTTCCCCAAGAACCGGGAAACGCGGGCGCCGCTGGTGGAGGAAATCCAGTCCGTGGCGGAGCAACTGGATCCCAAACACCGTTATCTCGCGCAAGCGCCCGGCGAGGACGCCGAGGGCCGCAAGGCGATACTGCGCTACAGCCGCAAGGCGAAGGAGCAGTATGTGATGACCGAGGAAGAGGGCAAGCCCACCGGCTGGTATGCCTTCTATCGGGACGGCAAGTGGGAAGTGGAAGAGAAGAAAGCCGCACCGAAGAAGAAGGCGGCGGCGAAGAAGAAAACCGCCGCCAGGAAGAAGGCCGCCGCTCGCAGATCATGAAACAGCGCGGCCCTCTTCGCCAGCAAGCTGGCTTCCCACAGCGGCTTCGTCGTTCTCTTTGTGGGAAGCTGGCTTTAGCAGCGAATAGCCGGAGATAACCATGTCCCGAATGGTGCGGGAAAACGAAATCAGCGGCCTGCGTGAGCGGCTGTTCTTCGCCCGCGACTTGCTCAAGACACTGCGGGCCGAGGCCGGCAGTCCGATGGGGCACCGTCTGGCGCTGCGCGGTGCGGTGGTGTTTCATCTCTATTCGGTGCTGGTGGGCATGGCGCGGCAGTCCGCCAAGTCTTACCAGGTGCCCGGTTACGACGACCTGATCAGTCTCGCCGCCCTGGAGCGGGCCTTCGCCGATAGCGACGTCCACGCCCCGGAAATGCAACTGCTGATCCAGGCCCGGCAGGATCGCTCCGATCCGGTATGCTGGCTGGATCTGGAGCTGCGTGCCGCGGTGGGTGCCGCCGGTCTGGCCCGCCGGGCCACACCTCCCGGTGAAACCAATGCCCTGGCTTTACGCGCCGAGGATCCTTATGCGCCCTTGGCCGATGGTGATCTGGAGCGTTTGCAAAAGGCGGCCGACCGGGTGGAGGAACTGCTCGGTTTGTTCGGTACTTATATGGACGAATGGTAAGCGGGGAGCGCCATGCTGTTACTGATCATCTTCGCCGCCGTCGCTTTGGGGTTCTCGTTCCTCTGCTCGATTCTGGAAGCCGCTCTGCTGTCCATTACGCCCAGCTATATCGCCGGTCTCAAGGACGACAACCCCAAGCTGTTTGAACGCCTGCGGCACCTCAAGGACGATATTGACGACCCGCTGGCGGCCATTCTCACGCTCAATACCATCGCCCATACCGCCGGCGCCACCGGGGTCGGCGCCCAGGTGGCGGTGCTGTTCGGGGAAACCTGGCTGGGCGTGGCCTCGGCGGTCATGACCCTGGCCATCCTGATCGTCTCCGAGATTATTCCGAAGACCATCGGCGCCAAATTCTGGCGCGCCCTGGCGCCGCTGCTGCCGCCGGTGCTCAATGTCATGATCTGGGTGCTCAAGCCGTTCGTGTGGTTATCGAAAATGATCACCCGGCGGATCGGCGACGGCGAGCCGGATACCGACATCAGGGCGGAGTTGAAGGCGATGGCGTCCATCGGCCACGAACAGCAGGCGTTGGATGAGGGCGAGCGCCGGGTCATCGCCAATATTCTCAGCCTCCATGAAATCAGGGTCGACAAGGTGATGACCCCGCGCACGGTGGTGGAATCGCTGCGCCCGGAACAGACCGTGGCGGAAGTGCGCCATCACCTGGTGTCGACGCCTTTTTCCCGCTATCCGGTGCTGAATGACAAGGATGAAGCACTCGGCTATGTGCACAAAAGCGATCTGCTGGAAGTGGAGGACGAGCGCACCGTGGGTGAGCTGGCCCGTGCCATGGCCTTGTTCCGCACCGACACCAATATCGAGGCGGTGTTCGGTGAGATGCTGCGTGACCGGCAACACCTGGGTCTGGTCTACGATGACCTGGGAACCTGGGTGGGCCTGGTCACCATGGAAGACATCATTGAAACCATCCTCGGCCAGGAAATCATGGATGAAACCGACAATGTGGCCAATCTGCGCCACTATGCCCGCCAGCGCTGGAGCCGCAAACTCAAACGCAAGGGCGCCCCGGAATAGCGCCTCTGCTTGACGCTGATCGCCGCCAAACGTATGTTTCAAACGTTTGCTTCGATCCCGGCAGGTTCCCCATGTCCCAATCCGATACCGTTCGCCGCATCCTTGATACGGCGGAAGTGCTGTTTGCCCAGAAGGGGTTCGCGGAAACCAGCCTGCGCGCCATCACCGGCAAGGCCGGTGTCAATCTGGCGGCGGTGAACTACCATTTCGGCTCCAAGGAAGCACTGATTCAGGCGGTGTTCGAGCGTTATCTGACGCCGTTCTGCCAGGCGCTGTCAGTCAAATTGCGGGAACTGGAGCTGGACGATGACCCGCTCAGTCTGGAACGGCTGTTGACCGTGGCGTCGCGACTGGCGCTGGGCTCCGGCACCGAGGAGCCGCGCCGCGCCATGATCTTCTTCCGCCTCGCCGGCCAGGCCTACAGCCAGCCCCAGGATCACCTGCGGGCCTATCTGCGCAAGCACTACGGCGATGTCTTCAACCAGTTCACCACCTTGCTGCGCCGCACCGCGCCGGATGTGCCCCCGGTGGAACTGTTCTGGCGTGTGCACTTCAGCCTGGGAGCAGTGATCTTCACGCTCTCCGGCATGGAGTCCCTGCAGACAATCAGCAAGAAGGACTTCAATCGCTCGGTGTCCGCCAGCGACATCGCCCAGCACCTGCTGCCCTTCGTGGTGGGCGGGATAAAAGGCAGCTGAAAAGACAGTTGATAGTTGACAGTTGATAGTTGACAGTTAAAACCGAAAAGATAAAGCAGCCTGATCTCTAGCCGCTGTGGGGGCTTGCAAGCAAGCTCCCACAGCGGCTGAAGATCACCGGTTTTTGTTTTTCGTCTTTCGCTGTCCACTATCAACTGTCAACTTTCCCTTGTTGGTCCTATGCACATCACTATTTCCCTCTCTGCTCAAACCCTGACCCTGGATGTGGATGGCGCCGGCCAGCGTCGTTATTCGGTCTCCACCGCCGCGGTTGGTGCCGATGAGCGCAACGGCAGTAACGGCACGCCCCGCGGAGAACATCTGGTGCGTGCCCGTATTGGCGAGGGGCTTCCCGCTGGCGCGGTGTTTCGCGGGCGCCGCTTCACCGGCGAAATTCTGACGCCGGAACAGGCCGCGGCGGAACCGGAACGGGACTGGATACTCAGCCGGATCCTCTGGCTCGGTGGTCTGGAGGCGGGTAAAAACCAGGGCGGTGACGTGGATAGTTTCCGGCGCTTTATTTATATTCATGGCACGCCGGACCACGAGCCCATGGGGCAGCCCGCCTCCCTCGGTTGTATCCGCATGCGTAACGCCGACGTCATCGATTTGTTCGACCGCGTGCCATTGGGGTGCGCGGTCTCCATCACCGAGTAATCACATGAATCAGGCCAATAACACCCAGCCTCTGCTGATGCTGGATCTGGAAGGCGTCGCGCTCACCAGTGAGGAGCGCGATTTACTCGTTCATCCCGCCGTCGGCGGGGTGATTTTATTCAGCCGTAATTATCAGGACCCGCTACAAGTACGCGATCTGGTGGCATCCATGCGGGCGCTGCGGCCGGAATTGCTGATCGCCGTGGATCAGGAAGGCGGGCGAGTGCAGCGCCTGCGCGAGGGTTTTACCCGGCTGCCGCCAATGGCCAGTCTCGGCCGTTTGTACCGGCAAAATGCCGAGGAGGGCCGTCAGGCGGCGGAGCTGTTGGGCGAATTGATGGCCGACGAAGTGCGCGCCGTGGATATCGACATCAGCTTCGCTCCGGTGCTGGATCTGGACTATCAGCGCAATTCAATGATCGGCGATCGTTGCTTCAGCAATGATGTGGACACCCTGATCACCCTGGCGGACGCCTTCCTGGACGGTATGCAGAGGTCGGGTATGTGTGCCACCGGCAAGCATTTCCCCGGTCACGGTCATGTACAGGCGGACTCTCACCTGGAATTACCGGAAGACCCGCGCACGCTGTCCGAGATGAGCGCCGATCTGGCGCCGTTCCGGGCCCTGGCGCCACGCCTGGACGGCATCATGCCGGGCCATGTGCGCTATCCGGCCATGGATGCCCAGCCCGCCGGATTTTCCCACTATTGGTTGCAGCAGGTGCTGCGCGAGGAGCTGGGCTTCCGCGGCGTGATCTTCTCTGATGATCTGACCATGGCTGGTGCCGCCGCCGCCGGTGATTACGCACAGCGGGCGGAGGTGGCACTGAACGCCGGTTGCGACATGGTGCTGGTGTGCAACGATCGAGCCGGTGCCCTGGCGGTGCTGTCCTGGTTGGAGCAGCAATCGCTGCCGAAAGTGGTACCGGCCAGTGCCCTGCGGGCGCGCCCGCGCCGGCCAATGAATCCGGTCCGCCGCCAACGGGCCTGTGACCTTGCCGAACAATTGTCAGGAGAAAGCGCATGAATTGGGAGGCCCTGCTGAACTGGAACCTGTTGCTCCAGTGGCCCGGCCCGGATACACAGACGATCATCTGGCTGACGCAGGTGTTCGTGGTGGTATTTTGCACCGTATCGCTGAACTTCATGATGATGCGGGTGCTGGACATCCTCACCGTGCTGGGCAAGAAAACCGCCAGCACATGGGACGATGTGCTGATCGAGGCCTTGCGCCTGCCGTTACGGCTGGTGACCTGGGTCGTTGGCTTGTCGGTGGCGGCGGAGATGCTTTATGACGTTTCCGAAAGCGCTTTGTTCGAGCATGTGGGCATGGTCCGCCGGGTGGCGTTCATCGCCATCATCGCCATGTTTTTCAATCGCCTGATCTCCGGCGTCGAGCACAACCTGACCGATCCCGGACGGATGAAGAAACCCATGGACACCACCACCGCGGCGGCGGTGTCCAAGCTGCTGCGGGTGTCGGTGATCATCACCTCGGTGCTGATCATCTTGCAGGCGCTGGGCTACAGCGTATCCGGGGTGCTCGCCTTCGGCGGTATCGGCGGCATGGCGGTGGCCTTCGCCGCCAAGGATCTGCTCGCCAACTTTTTCGGCGGCATGATGATTTACATGGACAAGCCCTTCAAAGTGGGGGAGTGGGTACGCTCGCCGGACCGGACCATCGAAGGGACGGTGGAACACATCGGTTGGCGGCTGACCCGCATCCGCACCTTCGATCAGCGGCCGCTGTATATTCCCAACTCGTTGTTCACCACCATCGTGCTGGAGAACCCGGCGCGCATGTTCAACCGGCGGATCAACGAGAAGATCGGTATCCGCTATCAGGACTGGCGGAAAATGCCGGCGATTGTCGCCGAGGTCCGGCAAATGCTGATCGATCACGATGACATCGAAACCGACGCCCGTACTCTGATCGTCAATTTCGATACCTATGGCGCTTCGCACATCGAATTCTTTATCTACACCTTCACCAAAACCACCAACTGGGTGCGCTTCCATGAGATCAAGCAGGATGTGCTGATGAAGATCATGGAGATTGTCGAGCAGCATGGCGCCGAGTTCGCCTTCCCGACCCGTACCCTGCATATGGTCAGCGATGACGATCAACAGGACACCCCGTCGGCGCCGGCTGCCGAGGAGGCACAACATGCCCATCGCGGATGAGGTAAAGCAGGAGTTGATGCAGGTGCGCCGCGATGCGCGCCAGCTCTACTCCCAGGATCAGGTGGAAGCGGCCATCGCCAAACTGGCGATTCAGCTGACCGGGGACTACAGCGAGCGTTTCCCGTTGTTGGTCACCATCATGAACGGCGGCATGATTTTCGCCGGGCATTTGCTCACGCGCCTGGATTTTCCGCTGGAAATGGACTATCTGCACGCCTCCCGTTATCTGGGAGACACCCAGGGCGGGGAAGTGGAATGGATCGTCACTCCGGGCGCCAGTCTGTCCGGCCGCGATGTGATCATCCTCGACGATATTCTCGATGTCGGCTCCACGTTGTTGGCGATCGTCGATGCCTGTTACGCCCAGGGGGCCAATAATGTGAAAACCTGCGTGCTGGTGGACAAGGTGCATGACCGCAAGGCGCGGCCGGGTCTGAAAGCCGATTACACCGCCCTGGACGCCGAGGATTTTTACCTGTTCGGCATGGGCATGGACTACAAAGGCTATTGGCGTAACGCCCCCGGCATCTTCGCCGTGGAAGAATAAGGAACAGTGATGCTGGCATTCATTGGCGGTACCGGCCTTACGCGCATGAACAACCTGCGCATCACCGGCAGCCAGACCCTGAGCACCCGTTTCGGTGAACCTTCGGCGCCGGTGGTGGAAGGGCAGCTCAACGGTCGTCAGGTGCTGTTCCTGGCCCGTCACGGGGATCCCCATGTGCTGCTGCCGCACCAGGTCAACTATAGGGCCAATATGGTGGCGCTGAAGGAAGCCGGCGCCAGCGCCATCATCGCCGTCAATGCAGTGGGCGGAATCACTGGCCAAGCGCCCACCGGTGCACTGGTACTGGCGGATCAGATCATCGATTACACCTACGGCCGTGACATGACGCTGTTCGATGATCCGGACGAGCCGCTGGTGCACGTGGATTTCAGCTGGCCCTTTGATGCCGCCCTGCGCGCCGCGCTCAAGGAACGGCTCGCCGTCAGCGGCCTGGCCTGGACGGACGGCGGTTGCTACGGCGCCACCCAGGGGCCGAGGTTGGAAACCGCGGCGGAGATTCTGCGTATGGAGCGCGACGGCTGTGACGTGGTCGGCATGACCGGCATGCCGGAAGCCGTTCTGGCCCGGGAACTGGATATTCCCTATGCCATGCTGTCCCTGGTGGTGAACCCCGGTGCCGGCAAATCCGACCGGGAGATCACCATGGCCGAGATCGAAGCAGTGATCCACGATGGCATGGCTGGCGTATGCCGGGTGCTGGCGGATCTGGCCGGGCATTGGTAAGGAGCGGCCGCCGTCCTGCCAGCATCATCCTTGGCTGCTACGAAGCCGCTGTGGGAGCTTGCCTGCAAGCGAATATCGCAAACACCTGAGCCTATCCCATTCGCTTGCAGGCAAGCTCCCACAGTAGGTCCACGGATCGTGATGTCCGAGTTTCTAACATGCATTACTGGAACCAGAGCAATTTCGAGGGACTGAAGTCGATCGGCGAGCAGTACGCTGATCGGAGCGGGTTCGCCGCCTTCAGCCGTTATTGTCTGCTTGCCGAAAAAGGGCTCAGAAAACCGGCGCTGGCGGCCGCCCGGGAGTTCATCATCGGGATGGAAGCTCTGCCGGTGACACAACAGCGTGCTTGCGCCGAGGAACTGACCGCATTGTCGTACCGACATGCCGAGGTGCACCGGTTGCTGCCGCACCCACTGCGAATGTCCTTGAAAGTCATATTGCAGCAATGGACGGACGCCGAACCGGACAATCCGGTACCGTGGAAATGGCTGGGCTATCTGGTAAAGGACCTGGAGGCATCGCGCCGGGCCCATGATCTGGATCCCGGGGATGAAATCAGCCTCGGCGCGCTTTTTGGCGAACAACTCAACCAAGTGGATTTCCAGACCCACCATCTCTGTGAATCCTGCTTCCTCGGCGAAGAAAGCGAGGCCGAGCAGGCCCTGGACCGGGCCGAGTCCTTGTTGGCGTATCTTGAGGACAAGGACAAGCGCGCCGCCTGTCAAAAGGAAGTGGATTATTTCCGCGATTTGCTCGCGGCCTGGCGCGATTACGCAGCCGTTGAGTGTGAGGAAACGTTTCCGCAATGGTGTGAGAAACAGGGCAGTTCGTTCCGTTTCTGGTCGATTTTTTATTATCGGTAAGCCGCGGGACGGGGCTCGCCGGCAGGCGTTATATCCGGAGGAATGAGGGCGTCATGCAAAGTGCACTTTTCTCAGATGACGGTGGCACCGCTTCCGAAGTACGGCCGGCCACGCCGGAGCCATCGCTGATCCCGCTGGCGGCGGATTTGCCGGAGACGCTCCGAATGGGCACCTCGTCCTGGCACTATCCGGGCTGGGCCGGGCTGGTCTGGGACAAGCTCTACAGCGAAGAGCAGCTGTCCCGTCGTGGGCTGGACGCCTACGCCAGACATCCGTTATTTCGTGCCGTTGGCCTGGACCGCGGCTTTTATCGGCCGCTGACCGTGGACCAGTACATCGATCACGCGGACCAGGTGCCCGACGATTTCCGCTTCGTGGTCAAGGCACCGAGCCGGGTGACCGATCCTCTGTTGCGTGGCGCCGGCGGCAAGGGGCAGAAGATCAACCCTGATTTTCTGGATTCGGCGGCCGCCCGAGCCGAATTCATCGAACCGGCCGGCATCGGGCTCGGTTCGAAGCTGGGGGCGCTGGTGTTTCAAATCAGTCCGTTGCCTTCTCACTGGCTCAATGAAATGGAACGGCTGATCGAAGGGCTGCATACGCTGTTGCGGAACACCTCCGAGCTCAAGGCCCGTTGCCCGGATGCGGTAGTGGCGGTGGAGGTGCGCGATCGGCAATGGCTCACCCCGGCGTTTGTTGACGCTCTGAAAGACACCGGGACCACTTATTGCCTCGGACTCCACGGCAAGATGCCGCCCATTGCCGAACAACTGCCCATCCTGCGCGCGCTCTGGCCGGGACCCCTGGTGTGCCGCTGGAACCTCAATTTGAAGCACGGCGCCTACGGTTATGAGAAAGCGCGGGATCAGTACTCGCCATTCGACCGGCTGGTGGACCCGGACCCGGAGACCCGCAACGCTCTGGCAAAGGTGATCGCCGGCACCGTGGGCGCGGGCCAACCGGCTTACGTGACGCTCAGTAATAAAGCAGAAGGCTGTTCGCCATTGTCAGTGGCGGCGCTGGCGGAGGCGGTACAAGCCCGGATCGGGCCGGCTTGATGCAATGGTGACAGGGCCGGTGTCGGGGAATTCGCCTACGGTTCTGCTAAGGTTCCGTGCGAAGGACGTTTACAAAGGGATGTGACCCAAAATGAGTGGATCGGATATCGAAGCCCTGTGCCGGGCGTTTATAGCGGATGAAGATGAGGCGTTGGAGCAGAAGCGGCAGGGTCTTTTCTGGCCGCGAAATCATCATTTATTGAGACCTCATGCCGCCAAACTGCCGGCGGCTCTGACGCTGGACCAAAGAACCCGTTTCTATTTTCATTATCTGCGCGTGGCCGGGGGTATCCCGGCGGTCTCCAACAAGGAACTGCCGTTATTGCATGAGGCTTACCGGCAAGTGCTGCCGCTGCAGGATCAGGGCCACCCGATCAATAGCAGCACTCGGCATATCAACCTGTTGGTATTCGGCTTCGATGACAACGGGCCCTTGCCGATGGGCGCAACGTCCTCGGCGAAGGAGCTCAAAGCCCGCCTGAAGCTGGTGACCCAGCTTGGCAAGTACACCACGTTACCCAATCAGCGGGAAAAAAAATCGAAGTTTCTTCCTTTTGCCAATGAGGGCGAGCGAATTCTGCAAGTGTTGCGTCATTTACGCTATCGCCATGACCGCCGTTACGGCGATGATCTTTACAATACCGTGAATCTGCGATTCTGGGCCATGGTGTTGACCGCATTGCTGAGTCCGGAAGTGCGTGCTGATCTGGTCGGCGACATGCTCGATGGCAATATGGCGTTTCCCAACCGGGAGACTCATATGGACATATTGCACAAAACGGTTCAGGCAGTGCTGGAGTATTGCACGCCGGAGGAAGAGGACTTTCGCCGATTGGCCGGGCGGCTTGCCGACCTGTACCGGACCCGCCGGGAAGCCACCGAGAGCGCGACGCTGGCACGCTCTTTGAATTTGCCGTTTGATCCCGACGAGGACTGGCAGGTCAGCATACGGCTTGCACAGGAAGGCACCGACGGTTTGAGCTGGCGACCACCGAATCTGGCATTGACCCTGATGCCGGAGCCGGACCTGGATTGGGATATTCGTATTATCGACGCCAAAGGCCGTCATTTCAGTGAGCGGTGCAAAGGGATACTGCGCAATGACATGGACATGGACGGGCTCGGCGCGGGAAACCTGGCGCGCTTTCCGGATTGGTTGCGGGCGTTACGGGAGCGGCACGGCATTGCTTACGATATCACTCAGGCGGATGTCCGTGCGGGCCGCAAGCGCTCCGCCGGCCGCCTGATCCAGGGTTGGTTGAAAGGGGACGGATGAAGGCGGCCTCCGGCGGAACGCTCAGTACGGGATTTCCGCCACTTTGGTGCCGGAAGTACCGTCAAACATCATCGCTTTACCATCGGCTTCCACCATGAAATGGTGCCCGCGATCCGTGAGGAAATGCCAGGCCAGCACGGTGTGTCCCTGATATTCGTGTGAGGGGTCTCCAGCGGTAACCTGCTCCAGTGCCTGGCCCGCTTCGGCGCACAGGGCTCTTATCCGTTTCATGTAGTCCGGTTCGTTGTTGAGAGCCTGGGCTATACGTTCGGCCCGATTGGGAATCGCTTCGGCGCGGCGGGTGATTTCCCGTTCCAGATCCGGGTCGGATAACGCCAGCAGTTTGGGGTGAGCCTTGAGCCAGTCCGCGTTCAACCGGGACAGATTTTCAGTCTCCTGCGCCGCGTAAAAAGGATCGGAAAGCGCTTCGAATCGATCGCGGATCGGATTGTCACCGAAATAATCACTCTCGAAGAATGTCTGCAGTTGATCTGGCCCCAACTCGGCCACCAGAGCAACACCTTGTTCGAACAGGGATTGGTGTCGCCGCGCTCCCATGGCGTCCAGTCCGCCGCGAACCCGCTCGACAATGTCGTCGGCCCAGCCGCTGTTGTAAACGAATTGCGAAAAACCGCCGTTGTTGATCTGGGCCAGATAATAATCGACGTAATAGCTGACCAGCGCCTCACGGGAGACTTCATCAATCCCCAGATACTCTGAAAACAGCGCGTTCAACACATCGATATTGGCGCCGATGATATCGTCCGGATCATCACTGCCCAGCACATCGACGGGGATCAGAATGGCGTCTTCGGGAGTGAGTAAAGTGTCGGTTTGCATAGCAGAAGGCCCGCTCAGGTTTGTTGGTAGACCGCCATCACCCCATCAAAGCGATGTGCGGCCAGATCGTCCTGGTGAATAAGAAAATAAACCGTGCCCTCGGTGAGAGAGTCCTGCATCCAGTCCGACAGATCCACTTGCAATAACAGGCGCCATTGGCGGGCCAGGGATCCAATACGAGCACGATGCTGGTCCCAGTCGGCTCGGTCCAGGAACGGCTTTTCGAAGTGAGTGATCAACACCGCATCGTAGCGTGGGTCGCTCTGTTCCGGTTGCGGGCTGCCCAGCAATTGATGACGCCGCCAGCCCGGCTCGGGATAGTTGAGTCCCAGTTCTTCCAGTGCCTGGTCATAGGCGTCCGCCAATTCGGCGGTGTCATCATCCGCCGTTTCGCCGTGGTAGAAGGCATACAGATGCGGCAGGGTATCCATCTCCAAGGCCGCCGGCAGCGGCAGTCTCAATGTCCCCTGCAATTGGATCGTTCGTGCCTCCGCGTGGTAATTGGTGCCGCCGGGCGCGCCGACGGATGGTGAGCCGAATTGCGCCTGAATCGCTTGCCGTTCGTGCCGTTCCCGTTGTGCGGCCTCGGCCAGATCATCCGGCATGGGTAAAGGGCGCAACCGATCCCGGGGGCTGTCGTCCCAGATCACCCGCGCCACCCGGGTGCCGGATTCCCAGGGGCCCACCGCCATATCGTAGAAAAACAGCAAACGGCCTTGTTGTGGAAGTGACGTCGCCGCGGGACAAGCGGCGGCCTGCTCCAGATCGATCTGGGCGATGAAGGCGTAGGGCAGGGCGGCCTTGAAATGAGCGCGCATTTCGGCGGCGGCATCGTCGTTACCGCGCCGGGCGATGGCTTCCGGATCCTCCGGAGCGGACGGCCGTGGCCAGTCGCTGCCGGCCGGCAGGTCGGGCACGCCGCCAAGGCGGCTTTCACCAGGCCGCGACGTCGTGGCGAGCGGCTGCAATTGGATGGCGGGGATCAGCGCCTGTGTCACCGCTGCCGTTTCCTCGGGCCCCAGATACGGCTCCAGGGCTTCAACGGCCTCTTCGGTGGAATCGAACATCAGCTGCTCTCCAGTCCGCAATAGACGTTGGAAAAATCCGCTTTGGCCAGATCGCTCTTGTGAATCACGAAATAAATTTCTCCGGCATCCCAGAAGCAGAATCCGGGGTTGTTGTCGGAGGAGACCCGCAATAGCACCATGAAGTCGTCCTGTTCGCCGCCCAGAGCCAGGGCGGCTTCGATTTCCGGGGTGTCGTGCTGCTTGAACACGAAACTGTTGACGGCGTGTACCGGCGGGGCGGCGGCGGTCTCGGTGAGCGCGTTCTTCAATGTTTCGGTCAATGTTTCGGTCAATTCGAACTGGTCTTCCAGTGGCGCCAGGGAGGGCGCGTCGCGATAGTAGTCCTGATCGGAATAGAAGTGCGGCAGGCTGACGCTCAGGCCAGCCCGGGCCCGGAATGGGGAGTAGAGACCGTGGTCATCGCCGATATCATCGTCGCTCAGGTTCAGGCCGGCGGCGGAACGCAACGTTGAAACGGGGCCGGACTGATAGCGCACCAGCGCCCGGGGATCTTCCTGATCACTGATGAAGAAATACAGCAGGCCGCTACGGGGCAAGTAGTCCTGATACGGGGCCAGTTCCGCGCAATGGAGTTGAGCGATGAACTGGTAGCCGGGGCTGTCGTTGCCGTGCAACCTTGGGTAGGACTCGCCCGCGGGCAGGTCCGGCAGCCCGCCGAAGCGGGTATTGCCCACCTCGCTATAATCATCCGCCTCGGTGGTGGCCAGCGCCACGGTCCGGCGGGCCAGTTTGATCAGGTCGTGTCGATACGGCGCCCATTGCTCGTCGCGCAAAGCCTGTGCCAATAGCGTGTTGAGGGCTTCGTCGTGGCGGGCCAGGAAAACACCGTCATCGAATGGCACGGTACCGAGTCCGTCGGCGCCCGGGTAGCGATAGTCGAACAGCGTCTGCCTTTTTTCCAGCTCCAGTTTCAGGCCGGGCAGATCCCGCAGGTCTTGTGGCAAGGCGGTCAAAGGGTTGCCCTGAAGATCCAGGTGACGCAATTCGGGCAGCGCGGCCAGGGCGGCGGGTATCGTGGTGAGCTTGTTGCGTGCCAGAGACAGGCTGCGCAGGCTGGGCGAGAAGGTGCCGGGAAGCCGTTGCAATTGGTTGCCGTCGAGCAGACAGGTGTTCAGTTTCGGTAAATCCAGGATCCCACCGGCTATGGCGGTGATACCACTGCCGCTGATCATAAGACGCTCCAGCTCGGGCAAGGTCGCCAGCGCCGGAGGCAGGCTGTCGAGAGCCCGCGCATTGCTCAAATACAGGGTGTGCAGATGGCGCAGCCGGGCGATGTCGTCGGCCAATACACGCAAACCATCGGCGCTCCGATCCGCCGGGTTGTATTGCACGGTGAGCGATTCCAGCGAGGTATAGCCGAACAGGTCCGGGGGCAAGTCCACGCCGGTGAGGTTGCTCAGCGACACATGACGGGGCAGGGTTTTCGGCGCTTGCCGTAATTCCGCCATGGCGGTGAATCGGTAGTGATGCCAGTCCAACTGTTCCAGTGGCAGGCGCTTGGCGATCCTTAACCGATGGCTTCGTTTTTCAAAGTCGTCACGGAGGTAGCCCTCGAAGCCCACCCAGCCGTTGATCAGAGTCAGCTCGCCGTACAGCTCGACGCTGTAATGGAAGCCCTCTTTCCACAGGTAAGCGGCGCCGGCGGTATCCCGATCCGCCTCGAAGCTAATCCGGCCTTGTGGCGAATCAGGGTGATAGACGCCATTCAGGGAAAAGCGCAGGGCGATCTCACCGTCGTCATAGTCGTTGAGAAAGGCGCCATGAACGGCGTCGTCATGGTCTCGCGCCCGGGCCTTTAGGTCGATCATCAGATCGCCGCCGGTGTGGCCGTGGGCGCTGATGTAATATTCGCTTTCCGGCAGAAAGTCGAAGCCGTGATCATCGATATCGAAGTACTCGCGGTGATCCGCGGGCACGTTGAATGGCGGTGGATCGGGGGTGGCCTCTTCGCGCGTTTTGGACTGAGGTCGGGCGAGCAGGGCCTCCACGCCTTGTCTCTGGTCGGCGAGCGCGGCGGCGGGATCACCGAAAAGTTGGACACTCATCAGCGTCTGCTCGAACAATGGGAACCAGATCCTTTCCTCTGTAACCAGGCAATCACCGGTCAGTTCGAAGTGATGGCCAGCGTCCATCTCGATACCGGTGAAGTAAAACGCATCCCCCTGACCGTTCCGCGCGGTGATCACCTGGGCGGCGCGGCCGTGCACGGTAAGCGCGTATTCGGCGGTGATCTCCACCTGGCCCCGCCGGGATAGACAGTATTCCCGGAATCGCGTGGCGAAATGGTCGCCGTGATGTTGCCGCAGTAGATGGTCATCGTCGACGCCGGCATTGATCATCACCATGTCGTCATCGGTTTCATATTCCGCCCGCACACTTTCCCATAGTGGGCGGACGAACCCGAACTGGCCGGGGATATCGATTGAGAAAGTGCGGGTCTCGACGTGCTCCATGTTCCTTAAACACCTCTCCCTGGTTGATGCGGCGATATTGCGCTAGTTTGCCAGCGATTGCAGCAGGGCCGCGAGAAAGCGCGCCGCCTGGCCGCCGTTCAGGGCCCGGTGATCGAAGGTCAGCGATAGCGGCAGTTGTTTGTCCTCGAACACCTCGCCGTTGTTGAATCCGGGCTGGGTGAAGGCCTTGCCGGCACCGACAATGGCCACTTGTGGTGGCACTACCACGGGCGTGGCGAAACGGCCGCCGAGCGTGCCGAAGTTGCTCAGTGACAGCGTGGCGCCTTGCAGTTCCTTCGGCGGGATCTTGCGCTGTTCCACATCCCGGCGCAGGTGGTCTAGGCCTTCGCGCAGATCGTCGTCATCCCGGTTAGCGACGTCGCGCAGCACCGGCACGAACAGGCCGTCCGGGGTGTCCACTGCAATCCCGAGATCGATCTTTTCCACTTTGCGCATGCTCAGTTGATCGCCGTCAAACCAGGCGTTGGCCGCCGGTTCCGCCCGGCAGCCGGCGACGATGGCGCGGATCAGGCGCAGCATGATGTCGGTGCCGGCGGCCCAATGGCGAATGCTGACCTGGTCGAACAGACTGACCGGCACCACCTGCTGGCCGGCGCTGGCCATGGTTTTGGCCATGCTGCGGGCGACCCCTTTGAGCGGGGTGCTGTCACCGTGGCTTTGTTTCAGTCTGGCGTGCTGTTGCACATCGTTGAGCGTGATGGTGCCGCCCGGGCCGCTGCCCTTGAGGCGTTGCAGATCCACGCCGAGATGTTGGGCCAGGGCGCGGATCGCTGGCGCCGCGCCAGGGCCGCCCTGGCTGTCGGCGGCGGCGCCGATGATAAAGTCATCACGGTCGCCGTCCTGTTCACTGGCCAGCTCACCCACCACGCTCTGGCTGGTGTCCTCCTCGCCCTCGAAGGCCAGCAGCGGCTCTCCGGTGTGCACCAGATCGCCTTCGGCGACGAAGCGGCGGGCGACGACACCGGCCTTGGGCGCCGGAATATCGACGATGGCCTTGGCCGTCTCCACGCTCAGCAGCACCTGGTCCACGTTCACTTCATCGCCTTCCTTGACGTGCCATTCGATCACTTCCGCTTCCTGAAGGCCTTCGCCCAGGTCCGGCAGGGTGAAGTAGCTCATGGGGTGTGCTCCTTGGTCAGTTGCGCTTGCACGCAGCACGCTTGCACGCTATCACGCCATACTTGCCAGGCCGCGGGTCCATTCCTGGCGGGTTCGCTTGGAGAGCGGGGAGACGATCAGACTACCCGGTCTTTTAGCGTGTCAGCGTGTTGGCGTGCTGCGTGCAAGCACCTCATCAATACGCCAGCGTCCGTTTCGCCGCCGCCACGATCCGTTCCTCATCCGGCAGATAATGCGGCTCTAACTGGAAATAGGGCATCGGGCAATCATAGCCGGTGACCCGCTCCACCGGAGCGCGCAGGTGCAGCAGCGCCTGGTTGGCGAGGGTGGCGGCGATTTCAGCACCCATGCCGCCATGCCCGGGGGCTTCATGAACGATCACGGCACGGCCGGTGCGGCTCACCGATGCCACCAGGGTATCCCGGTCCAATGGGTTGAGACAGGCCACGTCGATCACTTCGGCGTTGATGCCTTCCGCCGCCAGTTGATCGGCGGCACCCAGGGTTTCGTGGATGGCCGCGCCCCAGCTGATCAGGGTGAGATCGTCGCCAGTGCGCAGGGTGAAACAGGTATCCAGCGGCAGGGGATCGCCGTCCGCTACCACCGGCAGCCGTTTCAGCCGGTACAGCCGCTTCGGTTCCAGGAAGATCACCGGGTCCGGACACTGGATGGCGGCCAACAGCAGGCCGTGGGCGCGGGCCGGGGAGGACGGCATCACCACACGCAGGCCGGGGATATGAGCAAATAACGCCTCGGTGCTTTCGCTGTGGTGCTCCGGCGCGTGAATGCCGCCACCGTAGGGGGCGCGTATCACCAGCGGGCAACTGAGCCGGCCACGGGTGCGGTTACGCAAGCGGGCGGCGTGGCTGAGGATCTGTTCCAGGGCGGCGTAGATGAAGCCCATGAACTGGATCTCCGCCACCGGTTTGAGCCCCTGGCTGGCCATGCCCACGGCCAGACCGGCGATCAGGTTCTCCGCCAGCGGCGTGTCCATCACCCGGCGGAAGCCGAATTGTTGCTTGAGTCCCTCGGTGGCGCGGAACACGCCGCCGTTGGTGCCGATGTCCTCGCCGAGCAGCACCACGCTGTCGTCCTCGGCCATGGCTCGGGCCAGGGCGCGGTTGACCGCTTCCAGCAGGTTCATCGGTACGGCGTGGGCGCTGTGGGTTTGCAGTTCAGCCATGACGCACCTCCTGATCCACCGCCGCCAGAGCGCTGCGCTGGTCGCGCAGGGCGGCGGGCAATTCCGCGTAAAGATAATCGAGCATGTCGGTGGCCGGGGCCGGGGGCAGATTCAGATAGGTATCGATGGCCTCTTCCACGGTGCGCTCGCACTGTTGCTGCCAGTCGGTTTCCCGCTGCGCATCCCACAGGCCGGCCTCGGCCAGGGTGTCGCGCAGGCGCCGCACCGGCTCGTTCTGCCAGGCCCGGTGCAGATCGCTGGCCTTGCGGTAGCGGCTGGCATCGTCGGCGGTGGTGTGATCGCTGAGCCGGTAGCTGATCGCTTCGATCAGGGTGGCGCCCTTGCCGGCACGGGCCCGCTCCAGGGCGTGGTCCAGTACTTCGATCAGGGCATCCAGGTCGTTGCCGTCCACCTGCACACCGGGAATGCCGGCGGCCATCGCTTTGTCGGCCAGACTGGCGCAGGCGGTCTGCAATCCCCGGGGCACGGAGATGGCCCACTGGTTGTTGTTGATCAGCACCACCAGCGGCAGTTGCCAGACGCCGGCCACGTTGAGCGCTTCGTAAAAATCACCCCGTGAGGTGGCGCCGTCGCCGCAGGTGGCGAGCACCGCGGCGTGTTCGTGGCGCAGCTTGGCGGCGCTGGCGATGCCGGCGGCCTGGGTCAGTTGGGTGGCGATGGGCACACAGTAGGGCAGGTCGCGGCGGGCGGCGCTGTCGGCGGGAAAGGCGTTGCCGCGTTCGTCGCCGCCCCAGTACTGCAGGATCTGATGCAGCGGCACGCCGCGCAGATAAAGCGTGGCGTGGTCGCGGTAGTAGGGCACGAAGTAATCATCCCGGGTCAGCGCCAGTCCGGCGGCGGTGCCGATCGCCTCGGCGCCCAGGCAGGAGGCGTAGGTGCCCAGCCGCCCGGTGCGTTGCAGGTTCACCGCTTTTTTATCGAAGTGACGGATCAACGCCATGGTCTTGTAGCCCGCCACCCGGCGGTCGTCATGGTCGGTTCTCATAGCACCTCCTCAGGCCACGTTGCGGTGGCCATTGAGCCGTTGTTCCGCCAGATCGTCGGCGGTGGCACTGGTGGACCAGCCGGCCTGTTCCGCCTCGCGAAAGATCTGCGTCAGGGTGGTGCCAATGGCAAGCACCTGCTGGCGGATGCGGGTCCGGCCAGCACCGGAGTGCCCCAGAGCCAGGGCGATCAGACCGCCGGCGTTGGTGACATAATCCGGGGCATAGAGGATGTCCCGCCGGCGCAGCCGTTCACCGTCCTCTTCCCCGGCCAATTGATTATTGGCGCTGCCCGCCACCAGCGGCGCGTGCAGCCGGGCGATGGTGCCGCGGTTGAGCACGGCGCCCAGGGCACAGGGCACGAAGCCGTCGCAGGGCACGTCGTAGATGGCGTCGGGGGGCACGATCCTGGCCCCCAGCCGGGCGGCCAGTTCGCCGGCCCGTTTGGCATCGGCGTCGGCCAGGGTGAGACGGGCGCCGGCCCGGGTCAGCAGCAGCGCCAGGCGGCTGCCCACGTGCCCCACGCCCTGCACGGCGAAGTGCAGGCCGCGCAGGCTGTCCCGGCCCAGCCGCTGGCGCACGCTGGCGTCGAGGGCGGCGAACACGCCCAGGGCGGTGAGCGGTGAAGGGTCCAGGCCGTCGCCGCTGTAGCCCCAGACATGACGGGTGGTACGGGCCACTTGGTCCAGATCCTCGAGGCGGGTGCCGGCGTCCACGGCGGTGGTGTAGCGGCCATTGAGGCTGTCCACGGCGCGGCCGAAGGCCCGGTACAGGGCACCCCGGTCATAGCCGTCCGGCGGTTCCAGAATCACCGCCTTGCCGCCACCCAGGGGCAGTCCGGCGAGGGCCGCTTTGTAGCTCATGCCCCGGGCCAGGCGGGTGACGTCTTGCAGAGCGGCGTCCTCGTCGTCGTAGCGCAGGCAGCGGCAGCCGCCGACGGCGGGACCCAGTTGGGTGGAGTGAATGGCGATAAGGGCACGCAGCCCGGAGTGCGGATCACGATGCAGGTGCAGCTCGGCAACGTTGGTCCGTTCGAGGTTAGCGAACATGGCAACGCTCTCCTTGTCGTCCCGGGGGCCGGTAAGCCCGCTGTGGGCGGTTCCGGGGCCGGATCACGGCCCCTTTGCTTAAACCATAGCGCGGGTTTGGAGAGGGTGCTTGGATCGATTGGTTATATGGCGGGGAGGGGTTAGCGGGGTTGGGTATTTCGCCAGCAGGCTGGCTCCCACGGATTGCGCCACGAAGCCGCTGTGGGAGCTTGCCCGCAAGCGAATGGGCTGCACCGATAAAATTCGCTTGCAGGGCAAGCTGCTACAGGCGCCTTGTCGTTACCTCCGTCCAGAACCCGCATCTGGCACCCCTGCCGGCATCCCGTTATGCTGCGCGGCTTCAGCGAATGAGGACGTAACGGCATGGCGGAACAGTACGACGTGGTGATCATCGGTGCCGGTGCCGCCGGGCTGATGTGCGCCGCCACCGCCGGCTATCGGGGCGCCTCGGTGCTGGTGCTGGATCACGCCAACAAGCCCGGCAAGAAGATTCTCATGTCCGGCGGCGGGCGCTGCAATTTCACCAATCTCAACACCACGCCGGCCCATTTCGTTTCCGCCAATCCGCACTTCTGCAAATCCGCGTTGAGCCGCTATACCCCCTGGCATTTCGTCGAGCTGGTGGAGCGGCATGGCATCAAGCATGTGGAAAAGGCGCCGGGGCAGCTGTTCTGTGCCGACTCCAGCAAAGCGATTGTCGAGATGCTGCTCACCGAGTGCGAATGGGCTGGCGCCAGGGTCCGGTTGAACACGACGGTAACGCACATCAACGATCAGCCGGTGGGCAAACCGGGATCAGGACGAACGGAAGGAGGCTTCACGCTGCGCACCAACGATGGCGTGGTGCGAGCCGGCAAACTGGTCATCGCCAGTGGCGGGCTCTCCATTCCCACCATGGGGGCGAGCCCGTTCGGCTATAAAGTGGCGGAACAGTTCGGTCTGAACGTGTTACCGACCCGCGCCGCGCTGGTGCCATTCACTCTGCAACCCGCGGACAAGGCGTGGCTGGCGGAACTCAGCGGTGTCAGCGCCGAGGTTCGCGCGGAAGCCGGGGGCCGGTCTTTCTCCGAGCCCATGTTGATCACGCACCGGGGCTTGTCCGGGCCGGCCATGCTGCAGGTGTCCGCGTTCTGGCAAGCGGGCGCCGACGTTACCGTGGACTGGTTGCCGATGCTGGCGGACCCGTACGCGGCTCTGCTGGAAGAGCGCAAGCAACATCCCAACGGCACCGTGGAGCGCTGGTTACGCTCGTTTTTTTCCCAGCGTCTGGCGGCGGCTCTGGTGGCGCGGTTCGATTGGCGAGGGCCCCTGCAGCACCACGCCAACGAACGCCTGGCCAGCATTGCCGCGGTGCTTAAAGGCTGGCGTTTCAAACCCTCCGGCACCGAAGGCTACCGCACCGCCGAAGTCACCCTAGGCGGTGTCGACACCGGCGCCGTCTCCTCCAAAACCTTCGAAGTCAAAACCGTTCCCGGCCTGTACTTCATCGGCGAAGTACTCGACGTCACCGGCCAGCTCGGTGGTTTCAACTTCCAGTGGGCCTGGGCGTCGGCCAACGCGTTGGCCGAAACGTTAAATTAGTGACGATTCGTTTCTGTCTTTTGATTGTCACAATCAATTCTGGGTAAATGTTCCCGAGGATCGACAGGCGATGCGGTTCAGGCACGGTAGTCCGTGTTCCAGTCGCTGATGGAGCGGGTTTGCCATAACAAGGAACTTTGGAGAAAAACATGAAGAAAACCACTGCCGCACTGCTGTTGACGGGCGTGGCGGGGAGCGCCTACGCGGCGCCCGCCTTCGACCGGCCCGGCGCCGGCTTCAACCCGGAAGTGCTCGCACCGGGCAGCATGATTTGGGAGCAGGGGTTGCCGGACGTGACGCGCAACAAGGAAGACGGCACCACCAGCACCCTTTACCAGTATGACTCACGTCTGCGTCTGGGCTTGACCGATCAACTGGAAGTGCAGTTTTTTGGCGACCCCTATCGGCGCATGACCACTTCCGGCGCGGGCGACGTGGACGGTCCGGGCAACGCGGGCATTGCCCTGAAGATGAACATACCGACCCGCAACGAACGCGCGTCCTTCGGTGTCATGACCAGTGTTGAATTCAATACCGGAAAAGCGGCGTTTCGTAACTACGGCAGCGACGGCAAGGAAGCCCGCAGTGTTTATCTCGGCGTCACCGGCGGTTGGGAGCTGAACGATCGCCAATCGGTGGCTGCCTACCTGGACGTCACCCGCACCGATGAGGATGACGTTTATACCTTTTCTCCCAGCTGGCAGACCACACTTGATGAAGACTGGGCACTTTATCTGGAATACAAGGTATCCTTCGGCGACCTCGACGATGAAGACCATCTGGCCGGCGGCGGCGTCACCTGGATGGTGACCGACAAACTGCAGCTGGATCTCTACAGCGATTTCGGCATCACTAGCGACAGCACGGATTATGAGTCCGGTTTTGGCGTGTCCTATCTAATAAGGTAGAAGGCAGTGAACAGTTAATAGTGAACAGTGACGCGAAATAGAGCGGAGTGATCGGAAGACAACGAGGCCGCGCTCAGGAGTTGGGTGCGGCCTCATCGTTTTTAAAGAAAGTAAGAGGGTGGAGGTCGGCGTTGCGAATTTGCAAAGCCTCTCTGCAAATCCGCAACGCCGTTTTTTTCACTATTCACTATTCACTGTTCCCTATTCCTTGCTTTCTCATGGTGCTTTCCCGTTCCCCGCCAGATGTTCCAACAGCTGCTCGACTAATTGAACGCGTTCATCGGCGGTTTCCGACGGCAGTTGGAAGCGCAGGGTGTGGGCGCCTTCCAGGCGGTAGCGGTTGGGGGCGTTTTGCATCAGTTTGACCACGGTGAGCGGGTCCACCGGGGTGCGCTCGGCGAACTCCAGTTTGCCGCCGGCGGCGTTGGCGTCCACCCGGGTGATGGCCAGCGCTTCCGCCTGTTGCCGCAGAGCGGTGACCTTGAACAGAGTCTTCACCGGTTCCGGCAGCAGGCCGAAACGGTCGATCATCTCCACCTGCAATTCCCGTAACTGGTCGCCGGTTTTGCAGCCGGCGATGCGCTTGTACAGGGTCAGGCGGGTGAACACGTCCGGCAGGTAGTCTTCCGGAATCAGGGCCGGAACCCGCAGGTTGACTTCCGGGCCGCCGGACAGCGGTTTGGCGGTGTCCGGTTGCTCACCGCGTTTGAGTGCTTCCACCGCCTGCTCCAGCATTTCCATATAGAGCGTGAAACCGATGGTTTCCATGTTGCCGTGCTGCTCTTCACCGAGCAGTTCGCCGGCACCACGGATTTCCAGGTCCTGGCTGGCGAGCACGAAGCCAGCGCCCAGGTCGGTGGCTTGTTCGATGGCTTCCAGCCGTTTCAGCGCGTCCTTGGTCATGGCCTTGGGGGAAGGGGTGACCAGGTAGGCGTAGGCCTGGTGGTGGCTGCGGCCGACCCGTCCCCGCAATTGGTGCAACTGAGCCAGGCCGAGCTTGTCGGCGCGCTCGATGATGATGGTGTTGGCGCTGGGTACGTCGATGCCGGTTTCAATGATGGTGGTGCACACCAGCACGTTGAAACGGCGATGGTAAAAGTCGCCCATCACCGCTTCCAGTTCCCGTTCGCGCATCTGGCCGTGGGCGATACCGACCCGCGCGTCTGGCACCAGCGATTGGATCTGCTCGGCGGCGCGGCTCATGGTGTCGATATCGTTGTGCAGGTAGTAGACCTGGCCGCCACGCAGCAGCTCCCGCAGAATGGCTTCCTTGAGGGAGGTGTCGTCCCGCTGCCGCACGAAGGTTTTCACCGACAGGCGCCGCTGCGGCGGCGTGGCGATGATGGAAATGTCGCGCATGCCGCTGAGCGCCATGTTCAGGGTGCGCGGAATCGGTGTGGCGGTGAGGGTGAGGATGTCGCACTCGGCGCGCATTTCCTTGAGCCGCTCTTTGTGGCGCACGCCGAAGCGGTGTTCCTCGTCAACGATGATCAGACCCAGGTCCTTGAAGCTGACATTCTCTTGCAGCAACTGGTGGGTGCCGACGACGATATCCACCTTGCCCTCGGCGAGCCGTGCCAGCACCTGGCTTTTGTCCTTGGCGCTGCGGAAGCGGGACAGCACTTCGATCTGCACCGGCCAGTCGGCGAAACGGTCGACGAAAGAATCGTAATGCTGCTGGGCGAGCAGGGTGGTGGGGACCAGCACCGCCACCTGGGTGCCGTTCTGGACCGCCACGAAAGCGGCGCGCATGGCCACCTCGGTTTTGCCGAAGCCGACGTCGCCACAGACCAGGCGGTCCATGGGTTTTTGCCGTTGCATGTCGGCGATCACCGCGTTGATGGCGTTTTCCTGGTCCGGGGTCTCCTCGAACGGGAAACCGCTGGCGAAGCGCTGGTAATCCTCTTGCTCCAGCGGGAAAGCCCGGCCTTCGCGGGCTTCGCGGCGGGCATAGGTGTTGAGCAGCTCCGCCGCCACATCGTTGATTTTTTCCGCCGCTTTTTGCCGCGCCTTGCTCCATTGCTCGCTGCCCAGACGATTCAATGGCGGATGTTCGCCGCCGCCGTAGCGGCTGATCAGGTGCAGCGAGGAGACCGGCACGTAGAGCTTGTCGCCGCCGGCGTATTCCAGCAGCAGGAATTCATGGGGCTGGTGATCCACGGTCATGTGTACCAGGCCCTGATAACGGCCGACGCCGTGGTCCAGGTGTACCACTGGAGCGCCGATGGTGAGCTCGCCCAGGGAGCGGACCGCCAGATCCTGGCCACTGTCCTCGCTGGTGCGCCGCCGCCGCCGCTGCATGATCCGCTCGCCGTACAGCTCGCTTTCGCTGACCACCAGCAGTTCGTGGTCCGGCGCGTAAAAGCCGGCGTCCAACTCGCCCCGGGTCAGATTCCAGTGCTCGGGGGCGTCGAGGAAGTCCCGCCAGCCTTCTTTCAAAGCCGGCTGGATCGAGACCTTTTGCATCAGTTCGAGCAGCGCCTCGCGGCGCCCGGCGGTTTCCGCGACCACCAGGATGCGGGTGTCCGGGTGAGCATCGGAGAAGGTATGCAAGGGCGCCAGTACATTGCCGCTGCGCGGGTCGGCGGCAAGCCGGGGTGAGGGCGCCAGGTTGAACGTCAGCGCCTGTTCGGAGTCGCGCACCCGGGCCCGGGGCAGGGTTTTCCAGGCGCCGGCCAACTCGTCCGGGCGCAGGAACAGGCTGTGCGGCGGCAGCACCGGCCGGCGGATGTCGTGGCGGCGGGATTCATAGCGCTGATTGACTTCGTCCCAGAAGTGGTTGGCGGCCTCTTCGCATTCGGCCAGTTCCACCACCCGGGCGTTGGCCGGCAGATAGTCGAACAAAGTGGCCAGTTGCTCGAAGAACAGCGGCAGGTAGTACTCCAGCCCCGGGCTGGCGATGCCTTCGGACACTTCTTCATAGAGCGGGACTTTTCTTGGCTCCACGTCGAAGGTTTCCCGGAAGGCACCGCGGAAATGGCGGATGCCGTCCTGGCTGAGCGGGTACTCCGCCGCTGGCAGCAGATTGATTTCCTGGACCTGGCCGGTGGAGCGCTGGGTCTCCGGGTCGAACAGACGCAGGGATTCAATGTCCTGGTCGAACAGTTCCACCCGGAACGGTTGCGTCGCGCCCATGGGGAAGATGTCCATGATGGCGCCACGCACGGCGAACTCGCCGTGTTCATAGACGTTGTCGCGCTGCCGGTAGCCACAGGCCACCAGTTGCTGACGGGTGGCTTCCATATCAAAAGTGTCGTTGACCTTGAGCTGGAAATGATTGCCATTGATATGGATCGGCGGCGCCAACCGCTGCATCAACGTATTCACCGGCACCACCAGAACGCCGCTGCGAGCCTGGCCGAGCCAGTGCAGCGCCTGGATACGGTCGCTGACAATGTCCTGGTGGGGACTGAACAGATCGTAGGGCAGGGTTTCCCAGTCCGGAAACAACCGCACCGGCACTTCTTTTCTATCCGATAGCCCGTCGCCCGCCAAATAGAAGGCCAGCGAGTCGGCCAACTGCTGGGCACGGTTGCTGGACGGCGCCGCTACCAGTAGCAGGCCCTCTTCGCGGCGGGCAAGCTCCGCCAGTACCGCCGCCAAGCCGCCGGCGCCGGGGTCGCGCCAGTCGCGGTAGTGTTCACGTCCGGTGGAAAACAGGGAAGAATCGGGTAACAGGGTCATCAAAGGTCTCCAGCGCGGGCGCATTGTAGCAGGGGCGAGGGATCGGACGAAGCCACTGTGGGAGCTTGCCTGCAAGCGAATCTTTTAGCCGGAAGCCGAATTCGCTTGCGGGCAAGCTCCCACAGTGGCTTCGTAGCCCATTCGGTGGGAGATCGATCAGCGTGCCAGCTTTTCACCATTGCGGTACCATTGCGCGCCTATGCGCGCACCACAGCTGGGGAGAGCTATGAGAGAGTCCGTCGCGGAACTAATGAACCGGTTTACCCTGGAACGGTTGGAGGACAACCTGTTCCGCGGCCAGACCGAGGCCAATGGCCAGCGCAGTATTTTCGGTGGCCTGGTGGCCGGCCAGGCGTTGCTGGCGGCGTCCATGACAGTGTCGGAGGACCGCCCGGCCCACTCCCTGCATGCCTATTTCCTGAGGCCCGGGGATATCCGCGTGCCGGTGATCTATGACGTGGACCGGATCCGTGACGGCAAGAGCTTCACCACCCGTCGGGTCAACGCGATCCAGCACGGCCGGCCGATCTTCAGCCTGTCCGCTTCGTTCCAGGTGGAGGAAGAGGGCGGCCGGCACCAGAATACCATTCCGGACGTGCCGGAGCCGGACAGCCTGGAAAGCGATGAAAGCGCCCGCATGCGGGTGGTGGAGCAGATTCCGGAGCAGTTCCGTGGCGCTTTCCTGCGTGAACGGCCGGTGGAGTTTCGGCCGGTGACCCCCAAGGACCTGTTCGCGCCGGAAAGCCGGGAGCCGCTCAAACGCTTCTGGTTCCGGGTCAGCGACAGGGTCACCGCCGATCGTATGACCCAACGGGCGCTGCTCGCCTATTGTTCTGATTTCGGTTTCATGGGCACGGCCATGCAGCCCCACGGCATGACCTTCTGGCAGAGCGATATCCAGTGCGCCAGCATCGACCATGCCATGTGGTTTTACGATGATTTCCAGGTGGACGAATGGCTGCTTTACGACTGCCAGAGTCCCGGCGCCGCCGGTGCCCGGGGGCTGACTTTCGGCGCCATCTACCGTCAGGACGGCACTCTGGTGGCATCGGTGGCCCAGGAAGGACTGATGCGGCTGCGGCCCAGCGCCAAGCCGGTGTAGAAAGCCGGGGGCGGAGGGCGTGGCGGGTGGATAAACCCCCGCGTTGGCGCTATTATGCGCGCCCCCAGGAACCCAATTGAGAGGGGCTCATCCGTGAACAAACTGGAAGACCACTTCGGACGATGGAAAAACCGTGAGGAAATCGCCGAGGCGATGATTCCGATGATCGGTCGGCTGTACCGGGAAAAGAACGTGACCACCACGGTCTATAGCCGTTCCCTGGTCAACAAATCCGTTATCCAGATCCTCAAGACCCACCGTTTTGTTAAGCAGATTGAAGACGGCCTGTCCGACAGCGGTCTGTCCGTGGTGGATTCGTTCCCCATTCTCCAGGAAGCGGTCAAGCTGGACCTGGGCCCCTGCCGTCTGGACATCGGCAAGCTGGCGGTTGAGTACAAAAACGACAATCGCGGCCTGTCGGTGGAAGACTTCGTCCGCGAAGCGCTTTCCGAAGCAGTGGAAAACAAGGCCAAACTGGCCGGTACCACCGATGTGGTGCTGTACGGCTTCGGCCGTATCGGCCGTATTCTCGCCCGCCTGCTGATCGAGAAAGCCGGTTCCGGCGATGGCCTGCGCCTGAAAGCGATCGTGGTGCGTGAGTCCGGCAAGGGCGACCTGCAGAAGCGCGCCAGCCTGCTGCGCCGTGACTCCGTGCACGGCCCGTTCGCCGGCACCATCGCCGTGGATGAGGAAGACAACGCGCTCATCGCCAACGGCAACTACATCAAGGTGATCTACTCCAACGATCCGGCGTCCGTCGACTACACCCAATACGGTATCGAAAACGCCGTGTTGATCGACAACACCGGTAAGTGGCGTGACGAGGAAGGCCTGTCCCAGCATCTGCAATGTCCGGGCATCGCCCGCGTGATGTTGACCGCGCCGGGTAAAGGCAACCTCAAGAACATCGTGCACGGCGTCAACAACGACATGATCGACGACAGCGACAAGATCATCTCCGCCGCCAGCTGCACCACCAACGCCATCGTGCCGCCGCTGAAGGCCATCGAGGACAAATTCGGCATCGAATACGGCCACGTGGAAACGGTGCACTCCTACACCAACGACCAGAACCTGCTGGATAATTTCCACAAAGGTCCCCGTCGTGGCCGCGCCGCGCCGCTGAACATGGTGCTGACCGAAACCGGTGCCGCCACCGCCGCGGCCAAGGCGCTGCCGTCCCTGAACGGCAAGCTGACCGGCAACTCCATCCGCGTTCCCACCCCGAACGTGTCCATGGCGATCCTGAACCTGACCCTGGAGAAGGAAACCAGCCTGGAGGAGATGAACGAATACCTGCGCTGGGTGAGCCTGCACTCTCCGTTGCAGCGCCAGGTGGATTTCGTCAGCAGCCCGGACGCGGTGTCCACCGACTTTGTCGGCTCCCGTCATGCCTCCGTCATCGACGCCGGGGCCACCATCGTCAACGGCCGCCACTGCGTGCTGTACGTGTGGTATGACAACGAGTTTGGCTACAGCTGCCAGGTGCTGCGGATTTTGCAGCAGATCTCCGGAGTGGAGTACCCGGTGTATCCGCCGGAGTAAGAGAAAAAAAGCCCGCCAAAGCGGGCTTTTTTTCGTCCGACTCCCCGGATCGGGCCGTCAGCGGCCGGAAATCGGGGGCGGGGAAGCGATCGGGAAGCGATACGGGACCATCGGAGGGGCTTGCCTCTCTGGCATACTTTTCATGTGGTCATTATAATGTCGCGCGCCGGCCGACGGGCCGGGCCCTTGAATCCTCATTCACGGGTGATCCTGACGCTATTACCGGTTATTGCGCGAATTCCCCCATCCGCTGCCTGTGCAGTGCTTCCGAGGAAGGCGCAGCCCGACATCAGCAACACGCAACGTGGGCGAGACACTATGATCAAAATCAAGAAGGGACTGGACCTGCCCATCGCCGGCGCGCCGCGCCAGGCGATCGAGGAAGGCCACCAAGTCCGTTCTGTCGCCGTGCTCGGCGGCGACTACGTGGGCATGAAACCCACTATGGAAGTCCGCGAAGGGGACCAAGTCAAGAAAGGTCAGTTGATCTTCACGGACAAAAAAACCGACGGCGTGAAATACACCGCGCCGGCCGGGGGCAAGGTGGTCGCCATCAATCGCGGTCACAAGCGCGTCCTGCAGTCCGTGGTCATCGAAGTGGCCGACCAGGAAGAAGAGGTGACCTTCACCGCTTATCAGCCGGATCAGCTGGCCTCCCTGGATCGCGAAGCCGTGGTGAGCCAACTGGTGGACTCCGGTGAGTGGACGTTGTTGCGTACTCGCCCCTTTGGCAAGGTGCCGGCACCGCAAAGCGTGCCGAATTCCATTTTCGTCACCGCCATCGACACCAATCCGCTGTGTCAGGATCCCTCCCTGGTGATCCAGGAGAACGAGCAGAGCTTCCGCCACGGCCTGACTGTGTTGTCCCGTCTCACCGAAGGGCCGGTGTGGGTGTGCAAGGCGGCCAAGTCCAAGCTGCCATCCTTCGCCCAGGGTCAGATCCGTGAAGAAAGCTTCGCCGGCAAGCACCCGGCCGGTAATCCCGGGACCCATATTCATTTTCTCGATCCGGTCAGCCTGAACAAACAGGTCTGGACCGTGGGCTATCAGGAAGTGATCGCCATCGGCAAGCTGTTCATCGAAGGCCGTATCAGCAGCGAGCGGGTGGTGGCTCTGGCGGGCCCACAGGTGAAAACGCCACGCCTGCTGCGCACCCGTGTGGGCGCACAGAGCGATGATTTCTGCCGTGGCGAGCTGAAGGAGGGCGAAAACCGGGTGATTTCCGGTTCCGTGTTCAATGGCCACCACGCCCGTGGCCCGGTGGCGCACCTGGGCCGTCTGTGCAACCAGGTGACCGTGCTGCGTGAAGGGCATGAGCGCGACCTGCTGGGCTACGTCTCCCCGGGCGCCAACCGCTTCTCGGTGATGAACATCTACCTCTCCAGGCTGATGCCGGGCAAGCGTTTCAACTTCACCACCACCACCAACGGCAGTGAGCGCGCCATGGTGCCGATCGGCGCCTACGAGGAAGTGATGCCGCTGGATATTCTGCCGACCCAACTGCTGCGCGCGCTGGCGGTGGGTGATACCGACAGCGCCTCCGCCCTGGGCGCGCTGGAACTGGTGGAAGAGGATCTGGCCCTGTGTACCTTCGTATGCCCCGGCAAATACGAGTATGGCCCGATCCTCCGCGACAACCTGACCACCATTGAAGTGGAGAGCTGATATGGGTCTGCGGAATTACCTTGATACCAAAATCGCCCCCCACTTCCACGAGGGTGGCAAGCTGCAGAAGTACTACGTCTTCTATGAGATGTTCGACACCATGCTGTACAGCCCGGACTCGGTGACCCGGTCCGCGGCCCACGTACGTGATGGTATCGATCTCAAGCGCATCATGATGACGGTCTGGTTCGCCACTTTTCCGGCGATCCTGTTCGGTCTGTACAACACCGGTTTTCAGGCCAACCTGCAAATTACCGAGTTCGGTTTCGATCCGATCCCGGGCTGGCGCACCGAGCTGGTGGCGGCGCTCACCGGCTTCAGCCAGGAGAACTTCTGGGCCAACATGGTCCATGGCCTAGCCTACTATGTGCCGATCCTGATCGCCGTCTACCTGACCGGTTTCTTCTGGGAAGCCCTGTTCGCCTGGAAACGCGGCCATGAAGTGAACGAAGGCTTCTTCGTCACCGGTATCCTGTTCACCCTGATCCTGCCGCCGGCGATTCCGCTCTGGCAGGTGGTACTGGGTGTATCCTTCGGCGTGGTCATCGGCAAGGAAGTGTTTGGCGGTACCGGCAAGAACTTCCTCAACCCGGCGCTGGTGGGCCGGGCGTTCCTGTACTTCGCCTATCCGGCGCAAATGTCCGGTGACGCCATCTGGACCGCGGTGGACAACTTCTCCGGCGCCACCCCGCTGTCGCTGGCGGCCAGCGGCAATCTGGACTTTTCCGCCGGTCTTGCCCAGAACGCCCTGATCGGCACCGATGCCGGCCAGAGCCTGAGCTGGATGAACACCTTCCTGGGCGGCATCCAGGGCAGCATCGGTGAGACTTCCCTGATTGCCATCGGTCTGGGCGCGCTCTTCCTGCTGTTCACCAAGATCGCCTCATGGCGGATCATGCTGGGCGTGCTGCTGGGCATGGTGGCGATGAGCACCGTGTTCAATATGATCGGCAGCGACACCAACCCGATGTTCGCCATGCCCTGGTACTGGCACCTGACGGTGGGCGGTCTTGCCTTCGGTCTGGTGTTCATGGCCACCGACCCGGTATCGGCCGCCATGACCAATACCGGCAAACTGATCTTTGGCATTGTCATCGGTGTGATGACCGTGCTGATCCGGGTGGTCAACCCGGCCTTCCCGGAAGGCATCATGTTGGCGATCCTGTTCGGCAACCTGTGCGCGCCGTTGATTGATTATTTCGTTACTCAGGCGAACGTGCGTCGTCGCCTGCGTCGGACCGGGGGAGTAGCGTAATGGCTGGAAATAGCGAAAGTGTCGGCAGAACGCTGCTGGTCGCCCTGTTGGTCTGTCTGGTGTGCGCGGTGGTGGTGTCCACCGCCGCCGTGTCACTGCGGCCGGTACAGCAGAAGAACCAGGTGCTCGACCGCCAGGTGAACATTCTCCAGGCCGCCGGGCTGTATCAGCCGGGCATGGACGTGCAGCAGGCGTTCGATACCATCGAGCGCAAATTCGTCGACCTGGAGACCGGCGAGTACGTGGACAAGCCGGAGTCCTATGATCCGCTGAAGGCGGCCAAGGATCCGGCGGAAAGCGAGCGTCTGAGCGCTGATCAGGACATCGCCAGCATCAAACGCCAGGAGAACGTGTCCGAGGTGTATCTGGCGCGGGATGATGATGGCAACCTGAGCCGCATCATTCTGCCGGTGCGCGGTTACGGCCTGTGGTCCACCCTGTACGGCTTCCTGGCTCTGGAAGCGGACGCCGAGACCGTCTCCGGCCTGGGCTTCTATCAGCATGGTGAAACCCCGGGCCTGGGCGGTGAAGTGGACAACCCCGCCTGGAAGGGGCTGTGGCCGGGCAAGAAACTGCATGACGACAGCGGTGACGTGGCCATTCAAGTGGTCAAAGGCACTGTCGATTCCGGCGCCGCCGGAGCCGAACACAAGGTGGACGGCCTCGCCGGTGCCACCCTGACCAGTAAAGGCGTCAACAATCTGGTGCGTTTCTGGGTAGGGGAAGACGGGTTCGGTCCGTATCTGGATCGCATGAAAGCGGCCAATGACGGCGCCGGTTCCGCCGCCGTCGAAGCCGACAACGGAGGAGAAGCGTAATGGCGGAGAAAACGAAGGACATTCTGTTTGGTCCGATTTTCGACAATAACCCCATCGCGCTGCAGATCCTGGGTATCTGCTCCGCCCTGGCGGTAACCAGTAACCTGAACACCACGCTGACCATGTGTATCGCACTGACGGCGGTGACGGCGTTCTCCAACTTTTTCGTCAGTTGCATCCGTAATCAGATTCCGGGCAGCATCCGCATGATCGTGCAGATGACCATCATCGCCTCGCTGGTGATCGTGGTGGATCAGTTCCTGCGCGCCTACGCCTACAGCATCTCCAAGCAGCTGTCGGTGTTCGTGGGGCTGATCATCACCAACTGTATCGTCATGGGCCGGGTGGAAGCGTTCGCCATGAAGAATCCGCCGATCCCGTCCTTCCTCGACGGTGTCGGCAATGGCCTGGGTTACTCCGTGATCCTGTTGGGTCTTGGTTTCACCCGTGAGCTGCTGGGTTCCGGCAGCCTGTTCGGCTACCAGATTCTGGAGCGCACCGTGGACGGCGGCTGGTACAACACCAACGGTCTGATGCTGCTGCCGCCGAGCGCCTTCTTCCTGATCGGCCTGTTCATCTGGGCGATCCGCGCCTGGAAGCCGGAGCAGGTGGAAGAGGACGTCTTCAAGATGAAGCCGCACACCCGCACCAGCGACGCGTTCTGAACGGAGAAGCCGCATGTTTGAACATTATCTGAGTCTGTTCGTCCGCGCTGTCTTCGTCGAGAACATGGCGCTGGCCTTCTTCCTGGGGATGTGTACCTTCATCGCCATCTCCAAGAAGATCTCCACCGCGATCGGTCTGGGCATCGCCGTGATCGTGGTGCTGACCATCACCGTGCCGGTGAACAACCTGATTCTGCATTACCTGCTCAATGAAGGGGCGCTGTCCTGGACCGGCATTCCCGCGTTGGCCACTCTGGATCTGCGGTTCCTGGGGCTGCTCAGCTACATCGGCGTGATCGCGGCGATCGTGCAGATCCTGGAAATGACCCTGGATAAATACGTACCGGCGCTTTACAACGCGTTGGGCGTGTTCCTGCCACTGATCACGGTGAACTGCGCCATCATGGGGGCCTCCCTGTTCATGGTGGAGCGGGACTACGCCTTCGGTGAGTCGCTGGTGTACGGCCTTGGCGCCGGTGCCGGCTGGGCGTTGGCGATCACACTGCTGGCGGGAATCCGGGAAAAGCTGAAGTACAGCGATGTACCCGACGGTCTGAAGGGGCTGGGTATTACCTTCATCACCGTGGGGCTGATGTCCCTGGGTTTCATGTCGTTCTCCGGCGTGCAGCTCTAAGGGAAAGGGGAGAGCCAGATTATGAGTTTTGAGATCATTCTTGGCGTCGCCATGTTCACCGCCATCGTATTGGCGCTGGTGGCGGTGATCCTGGTGGCGCGTTCCCGGCTGGTGGCCAGCGGGGACGTTCACATCGATATCAACGGTGATGCGGAAAAGGGCATTGATGCGCCCGCCGGCGGCAAGCTGTTGGGTACTCTGGCCAACCAGGGCATTTTCCTGTCCTCCGCCTGTGGTGGCGGCGGCACCTGCGCCCAGTGCAAGTGCCAGGTTCTCGATGGCGGCGGTGACATCCTGCCCACCGAGGAAGGCCACTTCACCAAGGGCCAGATCCGCGACGGCTGGCGCCTGAGCTGTCAGGTGAACGTCAAGCAGGACATGAAGATCAAGGTGCCGGAAGAGTTCTTTGGCGTGAAGAAGTGGGAGTGCGAGGTCATCGCCAACGACAACGTCGCCACCTTCATCAAGGAACTGACCCTGAAGCTGCCGGAAGGCGAGGAAGTGGCCTTCCGTGCCGGTGGCTATGTGCAGTTGGAAGCGCCGCCGTTCGAGGTGAACTTCTCCGATTTCGATATCGGTGAGGAGTATCGCGGCGACTGGGAGCACTTCAAGTTCTTCGATCTGAAGACCAAGAACACCGAAGAGGTGATCCGCGCCTACTCCATGGCCAACTATCCGGAAGAGAAGGGCATTCTCAAGTTCAACATCCGGATCGCCACGCCGCCTCCGGGCTCCTCCGGCATCCAGCCGGGGCTGATGAGCTCCTATGTGTTCAGCCTGAAGCCGGGTGACAAGATCACCGTGTTCGGACCCTTCGGTGAGTTCTTCGCCAAGGACACCGACGCGGAGATGGTGTTCATCGGCGGTGGCGCGGGCATGGCGCCGATGCGCAGCCATATCTTCGACCAGCTCAAGCGGTTGAACTCCAAACGCAAGATGAGCTTCTGGTACGGTGCGCGCAGCTGGCGTGAGACGTTCTACAACGATGAGTACGATAAGCTCGCCGAGGAAAACGACAACTTCCAATGGCACCTGGCGCTGTCCGATCCGCAGCCGGAAGACAACTGGACCGGCCTCACCGGCTTCATCCACAACGTGCTGTACGAACAGTACCTGAAGGATCACCCGGCGCCGGAGGACTGTGAGTACTACATGTGCGGTCCGCCGATGATGAACGCCGCGGTCATCAAGATGTTGGAAGATCTGGGCGTGGAGCCCGAGAATATCCTTCTCGATGACTTTGGTGGGTAAATCGTGACCGATATGCCAGTGGCATATCGCAGCACGATTTACGACCGGCCAGGGAAGGCCGGGCCGGGGGTTGGCGAAACTCCGGGTGTCGCGCCAGGGATGGCGACTCCGAGTCTGGTGGTATCCACCGCCGATATGCCAGTGGCATATCGCAGCACGATTTACGACCAGACGACAGCCCGGCCGGCCACGGCCGGGCTTTGTTTATCGATACAGCGTATTGGCGTTTGGGCCCCGACCCCGGAGCAGCCATGAAATCCCGTCTCTTACTGATTCCCTTCACGCTGTTGCTGCTGTTTGTGCTGAGCGCCTGCGACGACGCTCAACAACGGCTTTCGGCGCTGTCCGGACCGACCATGGGCACCACCTGGTCGGTGAAATTCACCGGTTCCCCACGTGACGGTATTCCGGCACTCAAAACCGAGCTGGAAGCGGCCCTGGAGCAAGTAAACCAGGAGATGAGCACCTATCGGCCGGATTCGGACCTGTCCAGGTTCAATCAGGCGGAGGCGGGGACCGTCCAGACCCTGCCGGAGGATTTCGCCAAAGTACTGGCGGCGGCACAGGTCTTGTCGCGGGACACCAACGGCGCCTATGACGTCACCGTGGGGCCTTTGGTGAACCTTTGGGGCTTTGGCCCGGACCCGGACCGCTTCGAACCGCCGGCGGACGAGGACGTCCAGGCGGCGCTGAAGCGTATCGGCTGGCAGCGGCTGACGCTGCAGGGCCGGGAAGCCACCCAGCCCGGCGGCCTGTATGTGGACCTGTCCTCCATCGCCAAGGGTTTTGGCGCGGACAAGCTGGCCGGAGTGCTCGAAGAGGCAGGCATCAGCAACTATCTGGTGGAAGTTGGCGGCGAACTGGTGGCGTCCGGCACCAAACCCTACGGCCAGCCCTGGCGCGTGGCCATCGAGCGCCCGGAAGTGGGCAAGCGGGAAGTGGAGAAAGTGCTGAAACTGCACGATATCGCCATTGCCACCAGCGGTGATTACCGCAATTTTTTTGAGGAGGACGGCAAGCTGTTCTCCCACACTATCGACCCCCGTACCGGTTACCCGGTCATTCATCATCTGGCATCGGTTACCGTGCTGCACGAGTCCTGTATGATGGCGGATGCCCTGGCTACCGCGCTGACCGTGCTGGGGCCGGAAGAGGGTGTCGCCTTCGCCCGTGAGCATGAACTGCCGGTGCTGTTCATTGTCAGAACCAATGAGGGGCCAAAAGAAATTCTGACCCCGGCTTTCCAGGCCGTTCTGGACAGCCAGAAACAGGAGAAGTGATATGTTTGCCACTCTGATTGCCGCCTTTGTCGTTATCGGCATCCTGTTCGCCGCCATGGCCGTTGGCGTGATCTTCTCCAACAAGCCGATCAAGGGTTCCTGTGGCGGCCTGGCAACGCTGGGCATGAAGGACGGCTGCGAAATCTGCGGCGGTGACCGCAGCGCCTGCGAGGAAAACACTCGCCAGGAAAACAGCAAACGCGCCGGAAGCCTGGGTAAGGACGTGCTGAAAACCTGAAAAAAAAGCAGTTAAGAGTTAATAGTGAATAGTTAACAGCGAAAGAAAAATCTCACCAATACGATTTCTGTGGGAGCTTGCCTGCAAGCGAATAGTGCTAAACGCCCGAGCGAATCCCATTCGCTTGCAGGCAAGCTCCCACAGCGGCTAAAGCTCCTCTGTTTGTATTTTTCGCTGTTAACTATTCACTATTAACTGTTACCTGCCTTAACAATTACTGCCGTACGCAGCCGTGACTGCCCATAGCGGGCCATCTTGTCGAAGCCGTCGCGGGCGATGGGGATGTATTGGCAGTCCAGGGGGATCTGATCCTCCGCCGGGTCCGGGTCGTGGATGTAGAAGCATTCCCGGTCGCCGCCGGCCACCACCACCCAGTGGGGCGCTTTGCGTCCGTCCAGCCGCCAGGTGCTGATCAGCACCATGGCCACTTCACCGTTTTCCAGCGCCTGATCCAGCCGTTCGCTGCTCAATTCCGCATAGTGCAGCGGAATGGCTTGCGCCTGTGCCTGTTCGACGAAGTGATGGTGGACCGTTTCCATCACCCTTTTCTTGTGCGCATCACGCACCGAATCAAGAAACAGAGGGCCACGCTGATTGCACCAGACCTCGGCGGCGAGTCCGCGTCGGCGGGCGGCCAGGGCCAGGCCGAGCGGGTGGCAGCCGCCGTGGCCGGCGGTCATGAAGATGGTGGTGGCTTCGCGCCAGAGCAGCAGTTCCTCGCTGTCGCTGGGCGGTTCGCCCTGTAGCGCGGCACGGGCCATCATCAGGCAGGCGGGGCCGCAGGAAAAGTCGGTGCTCTGCCGGATCCATGGCACCGCCAGCCGCTCGCCGCCGTCGGGCCGGTAATGCAGCCGTTTCTGGAAACGCAGGGCGTCCTGATGGTCCTCGTAGTAGTCAGCGGTCTGGCCGAACAGCCGGTAACCGCGCCGTTCATACAAGCGGATGGCGGCGGCGTTGTCCTTGCGGACTTCCAGGCGCAGGTAAAGCCGGCGATGACGGTGCGCGTAGTGCTCGGCGGCGTCGAGCAACTGCTCGCCGAGCCCTTGGCCGCGCTGGCCGGCGTCCACCGCGATGGAGTAGAGGCGCGCCAGGCGGGTGCCGTTGTACAGCATTACCAGTGCGTAACCGACCAGACCGTGCTCTTCTTGCTCCGCCACGATCAGACCGCAAGGGCTCTGCCGCAGCCAATGGCGGAAGCTGCGGCGGGATAACCGGTCGCTGCTGAAGCAGCGTTGCTCCAGGGCGCACAGGGCGTCCAGATCGTCGGCGCGGGCGGTGCGTAATGCCATTTTAGCGGGTGCTCGTCAGCGGCCGCGGAAGACGGCCACGACGGCAGCATAAGACAGCCGAAACAGTGACGCCAGCGGATGACGCTGAGGCGCGCCAAAGGCATACTGAGGCGCTTCGAGGAGAACCATTCATGGCATCACCAACGCCCCCGGTGCGGGGGTTGATATTGTCCGGTGGCGGCGCTCGCGCCGCCTATCAGGTCGGGGTATTGCGCGCGGTGGCGGAAATGCTGCCGGCGCAGTCGCCCAATCCGTTTCCGATCATTTGCGGCACCTCCGCCGGCGCCATCAACGCCGCCGGTCTGGCCGCCGGGGCTCACAACTACGCCACCGCGGTGCACAGCCTGGACCGGGTGTGGTCCAACATGACCGCCGAGCAGGTTTACCGCACCGATATTTTCGCGTTCACCAGCAGTCTGTTGCGCTGGATGTTTTCCGCCGCCACCGGTGGCCAGGCCAAGACCCGCAGCGCCTTGCTTGACAATACGCCGCTGAAACGGCTGCTGCGCTTGCTGATCAATTTCCAGCGTATTGGCGACAGCGTGGACAAGGGCCATTTGCGGGCGTTGTCGATCACCGCGTCCAGTTACGCCACCGGCGAATCGGTATCGTTTTTCCAGGGCGCCGATGATCTGCAGGAATGGACCCGGGCCCGCCGCCTCGGGCGCCGCTCCGTGATCGGTGTGCAGCACATGCTGGCCTCGGCGGCGATTCCGCTACTGTTTCCGGCGGAGCAGGTGGACGGCAGTTTTTACGGCGACGGCGCGGTACGCCAACTGGCCCCGGTGAGCCCGGCATTGCATCTGGGCGCCAACCGCCTGTTGGTGATCGGCGTGTCCGGCGGCAACAGTCCGGGACAGCAACAGGCGCTCAGCGGCTATCCCTCCCTGGCCCAGGTGCTCGGGCATGTGTTGAACAGCGTGTTCGTCGATACCCTGGAGGGGGACGTGGAACGGCTCGAACGCATCAATAACACCCTGGCCGTCACCGACGCTGGCCAGAGGCGTCAGCGCGGCATCCAACTGCGGCCCGTGGACGTTCTGAAGATCTATCCCTCCGAGCCCATCGACGAGATCGCGGGCCGGCATTCGCGCGAGTTGCCGCGCACTTTGCGGTTCTTCTTGCGCGGTTCCGGTGCAACCCGTTCGCCGGGTGCCGGCGCGCTTAGCTATTTGCTGTTCGAGCCCGGCTTTACCCGCGAACTGATCGAGCTGGGTTATCGGGACGCGATGGCCAGGGAGCAGGAAATCCGCGACTTCTTCAAGGATCCCTGAGACTCGGGTCCAGCTCGGCCTGGGCGGCGGGGGCCGCCGCGTGGTGTTGACCCTTGCCGCGAAAGTGGGCCAGGAAGCTGGTGGGAAAGTCGGTGATGATGCCGTCCACGCCCAGCCGCGCCAGCCGTTCCGCCTCATTGAGATCGTTGACGGTCCAGGTGGAGACCTTGAGTCCACGCCGGCGGGCGCTGCGCATCAGCCGCGGCGAGACCAGACTGTGGTGGGGCATCAGCCAGCGGCAGCCGAGCGCGGCGGCGCGCCGGGTGGGCTGTTGATAGCGGTATTCGCTGACATAGCCGCGATCAAGATGCGGGGCCATGGTGGCGACCATGCGCAGGAAGCCGGTATGGCTGGAGGTGATCACCACCCGCTCACGCAGACCGTCCTGGTCGATCATATGCGTCAACTGATGGGCCAATTGGTGCAGGATGGCACGGTCGGCACCCTTCACCTCGAACTGAAAGCGCATGGCCGGCCCACACAGAGCCACCACTTCGCGCAGCGAGGGCACACCCACGGTGCTGTGCCAACCGGGTGTGTTGACACGGGCGTCCATCAGATTGAGCTGGGCCAGGGTGAAATGCCGGGCGTGGCCTTTCTGGCCGGTGGTGCGCTTCAGGTCACTGTCGTGCAGAACGATCAGATGGCCATCGGCGGAAAGGCGCACATCCAGCTCGATCTCTCCGGCGCCCGCCGCCACCGCCACCTGAAAGCCCGCCAGGGTGTTCTCCGGCGCTTCGCCACGGGCGCCGCGATGGCCGACGATGGTGGGGAAGGGCTGGGACATGGCGGGTATCCTGTACGGCCTGATGAAAAAATTGCCCGGAGCAATAAAAAAGCTGGCGGCATTGTGCAGCGCGCTGGGGAACGCCGCAAGCGTCGGCGCGGGGGTTGCAAAACGTCATAAAACGGTCATTCTTGAACCCTAGGATCACCGCGAATGGCGTGAATCGGGAAACCTCCATATGTGGCATGTGGCCAAACTGTACGGGCGGTTGTTCCTGAAATCCTGGAACCCGGATTATCAGGGCAGGGTGAGTGGTTGGTCGCCGCGACGGCTACTGGCCATGGCGCTGTTCTGGCCCGCTTTCTTGCTGCTGCAGACAATCAACGGCCTGGCTTTGCTGCTGGATCGGGTGCTGTTTCCCCGTTATCGCCAGATCGCCGTGCGCGAGCCGCTGTTCGTGGTGGGTATTCCGCGCAGTGGCACCACTTTTTTGCATCGCCTGCTGGCCGGCGATGACCAGCGTTTCACCACCACCTCCCTGTGGGAACTGATTTTCGCGCCCTCCATCAGCCAGCGTTACCTGTTTCACGGCATCGGCCTCCTGGACCGCCGGCTCGGTCAGCCGCTGGGCCGGCTGCTGGCCTGGCTGGAGCGGCGGCTGCTCGGTGGTCTGGATGATATTCACAAGACCGGGCTGCGTGATCCGGAGGAGGATTACCTGGCGCTGCTACCGGTGCTGGGCTGTTTCCTGCTGGTGCTGGTGGTGCCGGACGAGCGCCTCTGGCGCCTGACGTTCGCCGACCGTGATCTGCCAGTGCGGGAAAAACGCCGGATCATGGCGGCCTACCGCCGGTTCGTGCAGCGGCACCTGTATTTCCATGGCGAGGACCGGGTGTTCCTGTCCAAGAACCCCTCGTTCACGCCCTGGATCCAGGCCTTGGCGGAGACCTTTCCGGATGCCCGTTTCATCGGCTGTCTGCGTAACCCCACTCAATCGGTACCCTCACAGATCAACTCCATCGTCGTCGGCGCCCGCCTTTTCGACGGCCGTGACACCGCCGCCTACTGGCGTGAGGGTTTCATGGCGATGCTCGATTACTACTACCGTCACCTGCTCGACAGCCTCGACGCGCTGCCGCAATCCCGTCAGGCGCTGTCGGTAATGGAGTCACTCGCCGCTGATCCGCGGGACACGGTGGAAGCGTTCTACCGGCGCTTCGGTTGGACGCCTTCGCAGGAGTACCAGAGCTATCTCACCGCCGAGTCGGAACGTGCCCGGCGTTATCGCAGCGGTCATCATTACGATGCCCGCGAACTGGGGCTGGAGGTGGAGCCGTTGCGGCGCACCTTTGGCTGGGTTTATCAGCGCTTTTCATTCCCGTTGCCGGAAGGAGAGAGTGGATGAAAGTGGATTGTCACAAAATCGACATCGGCTCTCACCATACTGTGCCCGCGAACACGCATCGCCCTGGTATCGTCACGATGATGTGCCAGCGCGATGCGTATTCACGAGGCAAAGTCCTATGGTGAAACAAAGCGATTTACGCGTGCTGTTCGTCGTCGACGCCATGAAGGGACGCAATGGGGTCGGTGCCTACTTCCAGGATCTGGTGGCGCATTTGCAGGATCGGGTGGCGCGGGTGGAACTGGTCTCGCCCAGCCTCGAGGATCCGCACCCCTGTCAGGGGGCGTCCATTCCCATTCCCGGCGATGCCACCCAGCGGCTTTTCTTTCCCAAAATGCGTGAGTTGACCGCGCTGATGTGGGAAATGAAGCCCCATGTGGTGGTGATCCCCGGTCCCGGGATCTTTTCCTTGGGGGCCTATTGGGCCGCCGGCAAGTTGGGGATTCCCGTCTGTGTCACCTTCCAGACCGATTACGACAAGCTGGTGCGGCTCTATTGGGGGCCGCGCCTGGCGCGTCTGGCCGGCGGTTTTCTGAACTGGCTGAATCGGACGTTGTTCCGTGGCAGCAGCGCGGTGGTGACTATCAGCGAGGACATGCTGGCCAAGGCGCGACAGGCAGGCGCCCGCCATCCGCAACTGGTGGGCACGCCGCTGGCGCCGGAATTCGTGCACACGCCGGTGACGCCGCTGGCCGACACGGTGTCCTCGGTGCTGTATGTAGGCCGGCTGGCGGCGGAGAAGAACATTGACCGCTTCCTGGAACTGGCGGCGGCCCGCCCGGAGATGACCTTCACCGTGGCCGGGGACGGCCCCCAGCGGGACAAAGTGGAGGCCGCCGCCGAACGCTATCCGAACCTGCGGTATCTGGGCTGGTGCGATCGCGCCACCGTGGTGCGGGCATTGGATGACGCCCAGGTGCTGATCCTGCCTTCCACGGTGGAAGCGTTCGGCACCGTGGCGCTGGAAGCGCTGGCCCGGGAGCGTCTGGTGATCACGGCGCCGGCCTGCGGTATCAATCAATGGCCGGCGCTGGGGGCCGCGCTGGTGGTGCAGGGCCGCGATCAGAGTCTGGCGCAGGCGTTGGCGGAGCTGGAGGCGAAAAGCGTCGGCAGCCGGACGCTGCGTGCCCGTAGCGGCCGTTCCGCCGCCGTGCTGATGAACGAACAGGCGGTGGGGCACTGGCTGCGGGTGCTGGAACAGTGCGCCGGCCAGGCCCAATCGTTGCCGAAGCCGTGGCCGTCGCCGACCCTGGCGCTGTTGCGGCGGCTTTCCACTCAGGCACGGGTGAGTTGATGGCTCCGGTTCTGGTTTCGGTGCATGACGTGATGCCAGAGACCCGCGCCGCGGTGTCGTCGCTGCTGGCCGTGCTGGACGGGCTGCCGGCGCAAGCGGTGACCCTGCTGGTGGTGCCGGGTCGGGACTGGAGCGATGACGACCTTTCCTGGCTGCGTGGTCTGGCGGCGCGCGGGTACCCGCTGGCCGGCCATGGCTGGCGCCATCGCTGCGATCCTCCCCGAAGTCTCTATCATCGTGCGCACAGCGCGCTGCTGTCGCGCGATGTGGCCGAGCATCTGTCCCTGGATGGCGAGGGCGTGGCCGCTCTGATCGGGGAGTGCCATGACTGGTTTGGGCGACACCGGGTTCCGGTCAGTGATCTGTACGTGCCGCCGGCCTGGGCGCTGGGTGCGCTGTCGCGGCGGCGGCGTGCACAGCTGCCATTCCGTTACCTTGAGACCCTGACCGGTATCCACGATCTGCGCGAGGATCGCTTCCGGCTGTTGCCGTTGCTGGGGTACGAAGCGGACACCCCTGGCCGTGCCCGTGTGTTGCGCCTGTGCAACGCGATTAATCGCGGTCTCGCCGCCGTTACCGGCACGCCGCTGCGTCTGTCTATTCACCCTTTTGATCTGGATTACCACCTGCGCAGCGATCTGCTTTCCGACATCGCCCGGGTCGAACGGCCGTTGGCCTATGACGCCTCGGTCTGGTCACGCTGAGGCCTCAGACGCCTTCTATTTGCTGTTGGTTCGTTTCCCTCCATCGGGGACAGCGGAGGCGCGTTACGCTTTCGCGGGAACGCCGTGAATACGTCCCTGTAGGCTCCCGGTCGAACGTCCCTGTTCGACAGGGTCCCGCAAAAGCGTAACGCGCCTCCGCTTCGAGGTAACCAGCGGGCCTGCGTGTCCTTCCAGCCGCTCCCGAAAACCACGATGCGCTGATAACGCGTTCTCTCCTTTCCCAAAAGGTTCATCGTTGTTCGGGCCCGGAACGTTGCAGTTCACTCGAAGCGGCTCTGTACGGAGGCCTTCCGGGACCCTGTTTGACAGGGACGTCAAACCGGGAGCCTACAGGGACGTATTCACGGCGATCCCGGAAGGCCTCCGTACAGAGCCGCGCCTCGATGGAGGTAATTATCTCCGTTATTTGGCGATGAACCTTACATTTTCACAACACAGTTGCCGGTTTCGATAACCCTGCTGTCATCGGGACAACATGGGGCGCACTTAAAGTGCCGCTGGTTTTAAACCTGGAACCATGGTGCCTGGGCAGGGCAAGGAGTAATCGGCGGTGGAACAAGGTAGCGGGATCAATCGATGGCTTGGCCTGGGGCTGTTGCTGCTGGCGCTTGCCGGTTGCGGAGGTGGAGGTGGTTCGGGGGGCGCCGGCCAGCCGGATGACGGTGGTGGTGACCCGGGCACGCCGCCGGGGCAGGGGAACCCGGACCCTGAGCCGGAACCTGAACCTGAACCAGAGCCTGAGCCGGTCTATTTTGACCCGGAGTGGCGTAACGAGCCGCTGCCCGCGGCGCCGCTGGAGGCGCCGCGGGGTCAGTGGCTGGCCACCGACACCCATGTCCATACCGATCATTCCTCGGACGGTTCCATGTGGCGTCAGGCCAGCGATGATGCCTTGCCCGGCAATGTGGCGGCGGCCGATCAGATCGGCCAGGCGGTACGACAGGACCTGGATTTCCTGGCTTTGACCGACCATCGCACCTATGACCAGCACTGGGACCCGCTGTGGACCTCCGGCGATTTGCTGTTAATCCCCGGAGAGGAGGCCAATGGCCGGCCCCACGCCAATGTTTTCGGCGCCGTGGATACCATCCTGGATGGCATGGATGGCGCTGAAGGCGCGGAGCACCGGCCTACCCAGCAGAGCCTTTGGGATGCTCACGGCCAGGGCGCGGTGTGGCAATCGAACCATCCGGATCGGGACTGGAGCGATGACGACGGCACGCCCAATGACCATGCCAGCCTGATCGGCGGTGACCTGATCGAGGTCTGGAACATCGCCCAGGACAAGGATGCCCAGCTGGCCTACGCCGAGAGCCGCTGGAATCTGGGTCTGGAAACCGGCGTCACCGCCAGTTCCGACAACCATTTTCGCGAGCTGTGGCTGGGATTCGGCCCGGGTACGGTGAAAACCCATGTGTTCGCTCCGGTGGTTACCGAGCGGGCGATTCTCGGGGCACTCCGGCGCGGCCATACCGTATTGAGCCAGGGCGGCGCTCTGGCCCCGTTTTTGACGCTCGAAGCGGACGCCCAGGGCGACGGCGTCTTCGAGGCGTTACCGGGCGATGCGGTGATGGCGCCGGCGGGCCAGCCGGCGGGGGCTGGCGCACCGTCTGCGGCTGTACGCGGCGCCGGGCAGGGACGCTGGGCCTTTGGCCACCTTCCGGCCTTCCTCCTCCGATGACACCTTCGTGACCACGGTGAGCCGGCCCGAGGGGGACACGCCTTATTGGGTTTATGCCGAGGTCACCGACTTGCTGGGTGTGCGCAAAGCGCTGACCTCGCCGGTATTCCTGCGTGCCTCCGACGCGGGCGGTGCACCTCAAGGGGAACGGGCGGTGCCGGCGTCCCTGGAATGGCAAGACGGCGCCGCGTTGGCGTTGGGGGAACGCGGCGTCTTCACCGGCTTTGCCGATGTAGCCGAAACGGCGGAGGGCGTGCCTCTGGTGGTGGCCGAACGCCACGACGCCGAGGGAACCGACATCCTGTTCCGGCGCGGTGATCAGGCCGAGCCGGTGGTGCTCAATGCGCTGGCGGGCGCCGCGCGCTTCCCCCGCATCGCCACCGGCGGCGGCCGGGTGTGGGTGATCTGGCAGGATGAGCGTCGTGGGCAGCAACCCCGTCGGCCGCAGATCATTCTGCGCGGTTCCGCCGACGGTGGTTTGACCTGGGAGCCGGAAGTGCATCTGCCCGCCGCTGAGGGCCGGGCGATCCGGCCGGCATTGGCGGTGCTTGCCGACGGGACGCCGGTGATGGCGTGGAGCGACAACGCCCGGCGTTGCTTTGACCTGATGGTGCGGATCGGTATTGACGGTGCCGTGGAGTCTCTCAGCGACGACAAAAGCTGTGACGGTGGCCATGCGCTGGACACCCGCAGTACCCGTGATCCCGCGTCTCTGCATCCGGCGCTGGCGGTGCTGGCGGACGATACCGTGGTGGTGGTGTTCCAGGACAATCGCTTCGACGTCAATCCGGGCTGGACCGGACAAACCGGTTTTTACGATGGACTGGAAGGGCTTGATCGTACCGATCCGGACAATTGGGAGATCGTCGCTCGCCGGCGCGACCCGGACAGTGGTGTCTGGTCGCCGCTGGTTCGGGTCTCCAACAACGGCAGCCCGGATGACGCCTTCATCGAAACCGCGCTGGCGGATCGCCACCCGAGTCTGGTCGCGGACGGCAATGGCCGCCTGATCGCCGCCTGGGACGCCAAGGTGCTGCGCAGCGCCGGGGTCAACAGCGCGATTCTGGCCAGTGTGTCCGAGGATCAGGGCTTGAGTTGGTCGGAACCGGTGCCGGTGGGCAGCAATGATCAAGCCATGAGCCAGAGGCCGACGCTGGCGGTTCGCGGCGACGGCGCGGTTCAGGCCATTTGGATGGACACTCGGGACAGTGACTGGCGCCATCGCTTATGGGGGAGTGCCTGGCATGCGGAGACCGGTTGGAGTAGCGCGCGGCGGCTGTCCGGTACGGGCAACGCGGTTTGGCCCCGGGCGGCCGGTGACCAGGTGGTGTTTGCGTCGGACCGGGGTGCCCTGGCGCAGCGGGATCCCACTTGGAGGGTGTTTTATCGCGTCGCCGACAGCGCGGTGGGCGAAACGCCCTCGCTGCTGACCGGAACCCGGAGCGCCGCCAGCGATACCCTGGCCGGCTGGCGTCAGCGCTGGCTGGATCGGGCCCGGGCGATGCCTTCGCCGGAGACGCTGGATCATGATCATCCTCATCCGCACTGAGAGGGAAGATAAGTCGTCGGGAGCCATTGGTGTTTGCTGGTACGCAACACGCTTACACGCAACACGCTGGCACGCTAAGCCATTCGCGGCTAAAGCCGCTCCCACAGACGGGACTTCGAGGCCACCTCTGAAGTCATGTCACCAAAACCCGCAAGCAGGCTCCGACTTTAGCGTGTTAGCGTGTTAGCGTGTCAGCGTGTTGCGTGTATGCGTGCCAGCAACGGCCCGGTCATAAAAAAGGTTCATCGCGGAATGAC
>NZ_ARXS01000019.1 GCF_025532145.1 Alloalcanivorax balearicus MACL04
TACAAGCTTGCCTGCAAGCGAATGGGCTTCCCGGCCCAAAAATTCGCTTGCAGGCAAGCTCCCACGGCGATTTCGTAGTGGTCTCGTTATAACGCGGCTCTGTGGAGCAATAATGTTTTCCCTAACCAAATAAACCGGACAAAAGGTCCCGCAATAATCCGGTGATCGGCGACAGCAGATCGCGGAGAAAATCCAAAGGCCCTTCCAGCACCGTATCCAGTATCGTGGTGATCTCCCGCACCAGGGTGGACAGCACCGAGGAGAGGAAATCCCCGGGCAGGGCGGGGTAATCCCCGGCTCCAGGAATCTTGTTGAGCCAGAGCACATCGTTGACCAGATGCTCCAGGGTTTGCTGAACCGTTCCCACCAGTTCGTCACCGCCGGCACTGACGTCCAGGGCCACCAGCTGTTCCAGAGTGTTGGCCAGGCCGAGGGTGACGGTGGACAGTACTGAAGTGAGCCCGGCGAACACCGGTACTTCTTCGGGCATGACTTCTTCAATGCCATCGAGGATGTTATGCAGATTGCGGGACAGCTCCACCAGGGGGCCGGCAATGAAGGCAATGTCGTCCACCGTGCTGCCTTCTCCCGGCTCGGTTTCGCCGCTGCCGATCCCCGCGGCCAGGGCCTGGAAGGCACCGCCCAATTGATCGAATGGTGCCGGCAGGCTGCTGGTATCGATGGCCTGCAGTTGCTCGGCCGCGGCCAGTACCGCTTCCACCGACTGGGTGATTTCACTGCTGTCACCGTTGACGATGGCGGCGGTGGCCGCATCCAGGGCGTTCAACAGAATGTCCATGCCGGCGATCAGTTGATCCAGCGTTTGCCGCATTTCCGGCGGCAAGTCCGCGCCGGCTTCGGTGAAGCTCGACACCAGGGCTTCGCGCAATTCCTTCAACGGGCCGGTGAAGGTGGCGTCGAAGTCCTCCGGCAGAGGCAATGGCAAGGCGCCGTCGCCGATCGGCTGGCCGGTAAAGTCATTGCCGGGAGTAAGACCGGTTTTCGCTTGTTTGTCATAGCAGTACGTGAACGTCGGGGTCAGTTCGTCGTCGCCGTTGATGACGCCGAGCCCGGCCGCGTCTTTATCCACCACGTAAACTTCCAGGCAAAGAGACGCGGGCGTTTGCTTGTCCTCATCCGCTTCGCTGGCTTGCAGCCACATGAAACCGTACTCGTCGCCTTGCTGGAACAGTGCCTCGTTGCGTTGCGGATCGTCGATGGAGCGATGTTTGCCGGCGGCGCCGCTGACCATGAATTCAGTGCGGCCGCAGGAGGACGGCACACCCGACAGCACCTGCAGATCATGATCGTGACCGGCCAGGAAGAAGTCGGCCTGATCGCATACCGTCTCTTCCATGAACGCCTTCCAGCGGGTGCCGGCCAGCACCGGTAAAATCTGATGTGGTACGCCGTCGTAGTTGCCGGCATTGCCGTGGGAACCATTGGAAAGATAAGGGTGATGCGCCATGGCGATCTTGAACACCGCATTGGAACCGGCCAGCGCGTTCACTGCCCAGTTGCGCTGGTCCACGCCATAAGTGTGGTAAGCGTAGGCGATGTTCGGGTCAGCGAAGCCGCCGGCGATGGGGTTGGAATCCAGGGCGAAAAAGTCCACCAGCGGGCGGCCGTCACGGGTGGTCGGAGCCGGCGTGTGCCGGTAGTACCGGTCCGGCATTTTCCAACGGTTTGAGAGCCTGCCATCAAAATAATGGTAGTCGACCTGGAACTCGCCGCGGGCATTGCCGGCGCCGTCACCGCCGACGTAACCGGTGTTGTCGTGGTTGCCCAGTACCATGTAGAACGGCAACTGGATCGGTTCGAAGGGCTTTTCGAATTTATCCTCGAACTGGGGATCGTCGACGCTGGTGACCCCGGATTCGTAGATGTTGTCGCCCAGTCCCAGGGCAAGGTGGCAACCGGCGGACGGGGAAGCTTCGTCCATACCGCCTTTGTGATCGCAGACGGCGGCAATGGCTTCCCCCACCGCGTACTGGCCCGACGAGCCGCTGCCGGAATCGCCGATCACGATGAAGCGCAGCGCCGCCAGGGGCTCTGGCTCGGGCTCCGGTTCGGGATCCGGTCCCCCGTTGCCGCCATCGCCGTCACCAGGCACGTTGGGATCGGGATTGGCGCCGCCGCCGGAGTCACTGCCGGAAGAACCTCCCCCTCCGCAGGCGGCCAGAGTCAGAGCTGCCAGCAGGGGCAGCAGCGTCCATAGGGGCTTCATGACATTACCTCTTCCTGGTTGTGCTCGACGGGAGGATTGAACAGGGCGGTGCGCAACGTTCGGGGGCGGGATAGCGGCAGGTCTTCCTTGATGCGGCTGCTACCGCTTTCCACCGCCACGACCTTGGTCAGTCGATCATTGAGCTGACCGCGCAGGTCATAGGCCTCGATGCTGTTGACGTAATGGAACTCGGCCTGGGCGCGGCCGCGGGTCACATCCATCAGAATAAAACCGTGGGTTTTCAGTTCGGTGTAACGAATATGCGGATTGACCACCGGAAGCGCGACCGAGGCCAGCTCCGCCAGGCCGTCGGGGAAGCCGGGGCTGGTCACCGACGGCGCCACGAATTCCGCCGCCAACGGTCGGGCGAACAAATCGCCCACCAGCACGGCGGGATTGCGGTACAACTCGTTGGCCCAGGAGGTGTGAATGTCCCCGGTGAGCACGACCACGTTATCGATCCGGTTGTCTTCGAGGTGTTTGAGAATGGTGTCACGGTCGGCGGTATAGCCGTCCCACTGATCCATGTTGACGGCCAGCAACTGGCCCTTCATGTCCGGGGTCAGACCGGGGATTTCGAGAATATTGAGTTGCGCGAACATGACCTGCTGGCCGATGAAGCGCCAGTGCCCTCGCGCGTTGTCGAGCCCGGTGAGCAGGAAGTCCATTTGCGCCTCGCTGATCAGACGGCGATCCGGGTCATTGCGGTTCGGGTCCAGTGAGCCGGCCACCGCCGGCAACGGCTGGTCACGGCTTTCCAGCCGGGTATCCAGCAGGGTCAGATCGAGCAGGTCGCCGAAGTGGAAGCGACGGTAGATGATGTCCGTGTTGCCCGGCTTGTGGGGACGGATCGGCATCCATTCGAAATACACTTCGCGGGCGGCACTTTTGCGCTGTTCCCAGACACCTTCGGTGAGAGGGTCGTGGTTCTCGGCGCCGCCGTGCCAGCTGTCGTTGGCGGACTCATGGTCGTCCCAGATCGCGATCATGGGGAACTGCTGGTGCAGCGCCTGCAGATCCTCATCGGTTTTGTACTGGGCATGGCGCCGCCGGTAATCCTCGCGGGTGACGATTTCATGAGGCGGATCGGGGACGCGTTCAGGAAAGTCGCCGTACTCGCCGGCGCCGTATTCGTAGATGTAATCTCCCAGATGCAGCACGAAATCCAGGTCGCCCAGTTCCGCCACCGCTTTGTAGACCGAGAAATAGCCGTTGGGGAAATTGGAGCAGGACACCACCGCGAAGCGGGCCCGGTCAATAGCATTCCAGGACGCCGGGAAAGTGCGGGTGCGGCCGATCGGGGAGCGCCGCTGTCCCACCTCGAACCGGTAGTAATACCAGCGGCCGGGCAGCAGTCCGGTGGCATCCACCTTGACGCAGTAGTCGCCATCGGCGCTGGCCACGGCCTGGTATTGAGCCACCACCGCGGTCATGGCGGGATCCGTGGCGACGGTGGCGGTGACCGGTACCTCGACGTCTTCCTCGGGAGTGATCCGGGTCCACAGGATCACTTGCGTGGAGAGCGGGTCGCCGGATGCCACGCCATGAAGAAAACGGACGTTGGGCGGTACCGGGGTTTCCGGCTCCGGTGAGGGTGGCGGCGTGTCGGGGTCCGTGGGCTGGTTGGGTGTTTCGGGATTGCCGGTGGGTGCGCCGCCGTCACCACCGCTGCCTCCGCCACAGCCGGCCAATGCCAAAGTGCTGCCTGCCCCGAGCGCTCGTACCAGAGCGCGACGCCTGTGATCCATGCTGATCCCCGCTGAAAGACGGTCAATAAACGCCCCAAGGGTAAGCAGGGAATTGCACCGGCACCGTGGCACTTGCGTTTAGTACGGTAGTGCCATGTATCGATTTGTAAGGGCCCAGTTAAAGGTGACGAGGGGATGAAAAATGGATGAAGAATTGCGGATGCAGAGCGGGTTCGATGGAACGTAATCGGGGACTGGAAGGTCTTCTTTCTGAGTGTTTGCCACTCAGGCCGCCGTTCGCGCGGCGTCGGTCTGACCTGAAGTGTCGGAGAGAGATGTGCGTATTCTGGTCATCGAGGATAACCCGGATATTCTGGCCAACGTCATGGATTACCTTCAACTGAAGGGGTTCACGGTGGATTGTGCCCGGGACGGGGTCAGCGGATTGCACCTGGCGGTAACCCAACCGTTCGACCTGATTCTGTTGGATATCATGCTGCCCGGTATGGACGGCTATCAGCTGTGCGAACGGCTGCGTCAGGACGCTTGCGTGGCCACGCCGATCATTATGCTGACGGCACGCGATGCTCTGGATGATCGTGTCCGGGGATTGCGTACCGGCGCGGATGATTATCTGATCAAGCCGTTCGCATTGTCGGAACTGGTGGCTCGTATCGAAGCGGTGTTGCGTCGCAGTCATGGTGAGCTGAAGCGGCATCTGCAAGTGGCGGACCTGCATTACGACCTGGATACCCTGGAAGTCACCCGCGCAGATCAGACTTTACGTCTGAACCCGTTGGCGTTGAAGTTGCTCGCGATCCTGATGCAGAAAAGCCCGGCGGTGGTGCGCCGGGACGCGCTGGAGGAAGCGTTATGGGGGGAAGATCCTCCGGACAGCGACAGCTTACGCAGCCATATCCATCAATTACGTCAGGCGGTGGACAAACCCTTCGAGCGGGCGCTTCTTCAGACCGTTCATGGTATCGGCTATCGACTCTCGGACCGTGCCGATGTCTAGCCGGCAGCCGTTCGTCCGGCGTTTGGTGATTGCTTTTACGTTGATGACACTGGTGGTCAGCGGACTGTTTTCCTTTGGCATTTTCTTCTCCGTTCATTTTGTCGAGCAGCATCTGATGTCGGAGGAAATGGATCGTAAAATGGAGGCGATTCTTTCCGATGATGCGTCGGCACGTTCTTCGTCACGGCTGGACGTGAAGACCCGTTTCTACAGTGATGCCGGCGCGGGTTTGCCGTCGGCGCCGTGGATGATGACGCTGGCTGCCGGGTTTCACGAGTTGGAGCGCGGCGGCGAAGCGTATTACGCCTATGTGCGTGATGAGAGAGGACATCGTTATTTGCTGTTGCAGGAGCAGCAGGAGTTTGAAGCCCGTGAGCAGGCATTGTTCCAGGTGGTCGCGGTTGGTTTCCTGCTCAGCGTGGTGGCCGCTTGCTTGCTCGGTTGGTTGCTGGCAAGAAAAGTGATGGCCCCTTTGGTGCGGCTGGCCTGGCAGGTACGCCAGGAAGATCGCTTGCTTTCCCATTCGCCGCCCCTGGCCCTGCATTACGCGGACGATGAAATCGGACATCTGGCGGCGGCCTTCGATGCCACGCTGCGGCGCTTGCATGAATCCCTTGAGCGCGAGCGCCTGTTCACCGGAGATGTCAGTCACGAACTGCGCACGCCGCTGATGGTGATCGCCGGCAGCTGTGAATTGCTGGCCGCCCGGCCACTGGCGGAGCGGGAACGGGAACAGGTGGAGCGCATCGCCCGTTCGGTAAAGGAAATGCACGGCCTGGTGGATACTTTCCTGATGCTGGCGCGTAATGATCCAAAGGACTCGGCCTTCGCCGCCGACGCCACTCTTGAGCAGGTGGTGGAAGAACAATGTGCCCGCTGGGCGCCTCTGATGCGTACCAAGGGTCTGGATTTTCAGGTGCGCTACCAGAACGGTGGAGACGGTAGCGTGAAGGCCTATAACCAGACTTTACTGGGAGCGGTTCTGGGCAACCTGCTGCGCAATGCTTGCCATTACACCGAGAACGGCGGTGTCATACTGACGGTGTCGACGCATGGCTTCAAAGTGGAAGATAGCGGATCCGGCATCCCCGAAGCGGAGCAGGTGACGGTTTTTCAGCCGTTCGTGCGGGGAAGCAGCGCTCGGGGCGAGGGCATGGGGCTCGGCCTCTCGCTGGTGAAACGCATCTGTGCCAGTCAGGGTTGGCGTATCTCGGTCACCTCCCTGCCAGTGGGCGGCTGCTGTTTTCATGTGTCGTTGTCATCGTCCTGATTTTTTCCGAAAAATGCCCACTTAACGAAATTTTGACATCTCCTTGACGAGTGTTTCAGGCGGGTTTTTCTACTGTTATGGCTGATATTTCCAATGGAGTAGAGCCATGTCGGATTCCGGGCCGGTGGAACTGGAATTTTCCAGGAAGTACGACCTGCAACACGCCGAGCACTATCTGAAAAAACACCAGGATGGCTGGTCCCGCCGGCTGTCCAACTGGCGCGATCAACAGCTTGCGCGGCGCGCTCTGAAACAGGCCGGCGAGCCCAGGTTGGTGCTGGACCTGCCCTGCGGCGCGGGTCGTTTCTGGGCGACTCTGGCCGAGCATCCGGGCCGGGAGATCCTGGCTGCTGACTACTCCGCCGACATGCTGGATGTGGCCCGCCGCTATCAGGGCAGTGAAAGCCAGGGAAGGGTGCGGACCTTGCAAACGTCGGCGTTCTCCATCGATCTCGATGACGCCAGCGTTGATTGCGTGTTCTGCATGCGTCTGCTTCATCATGTCGCCGACGCCGAAAACCGCACGGCCATGCTGCGCGAGTTTTATCGGGTCAGCCGCGATACGGTGATCCTGTCCCTGTGGATGGATGGCAACTACAAAGCGTGGCGCCGCCGCCGTCTGGAACAACGTCGCGAGCAGGGTCGCAACTATGATCGCAACTACAGCCGCAACCGTTTCATCATCGCCCGGGAGCAAGTGGAACGGGAATTCCATGACGCCGGCTTCGCCATAGTCGGTCACCAGGATTTTCTGCCGGGTTACGCCATGTGGCGGGTCTACACTTTGCGCAAGAGCGATACCGCCGCCGGGAGCAGAGATGAGTGAATCAACTTTCTGCTACTGGTGGCAACGCCATGGACCCTGGGTGGAGCCCGCCAACCAGCGGCGAGGTGGCGAAAGCGGCGTCCAGTACCTGCAAGTCGAGGATGATGGCGCGCCGGGGCTGTATTGCAAACGGCAAACCGGCCATCTGTATCGCTCGCTGCGGTATCCGCTGGGGCGACCCACGGTGATCCGCGAGGCGGAGGCTTACCGGGCCTGGCAGGCTCTGGACATTCCCTTGCCGGTGCTTCGCTACGCCGGCGCCCGGCGCGAACAGGGACAATGGCGTGCGCTATTGGTCACCGAAGCGCTGACCGGCTTCATCAGCCTGGATCAATGGTATGAGCAGGCGCCGCGCGCGGAACAGGAGCGGCATGCCATGCTCCATGATCTGGCCACCATTCTGGTGCGACTGCACACCGCCGGTTGGCAACACGGCTGCCTTTACGCCAAGCATGTGTTCGTCAATGTGGGGCGCGGCCGGCCGCGGGTGGCGTTGATCGATCTGGAAAAGAGCCGCCGCCGGCTCCGGCGGGCCACCGCGTCATGGCGCGATCTGGATCAGTTCGGCCGTCACCGTGGCGTCATGCCGGAGCGGGACTGGGCCTGGTTTCTCGAGCAGTACCAGCGGGCCTGGGATTACAGCACCAAAGCGGCGGCCAGCAGAACAAGGGTTTCCACCACCTCGATCAAAGCGCCGGCGGTGTCCCCGGTGAAGCCGCCCAGCCGCTGACGGAGCAAGCGCACGGCGGCCCAGGTTATGAGCACGCTGATCAGCACCCAGATGGCACCGGCCAGTCCACCGAGCAGTACGGCAAGCAGCGTGGTTAGTGCCAGGGCCACGGTGACCTTGTCCCGGGGCAGGTGGTCCGCGCCGGCGCGGCCCAGGCCCTCCGGGCGGGCGTAGGGCAACAGCAGGAACAGTGAGGCGCCGGCCGCGCGGGCCAGCACCGGGGCCAACAGCAGCGGCAGCGACCAGCCCAGATCCAGCAGTGTCCACAACGCCAGGGATTTGCCCAGCAGTACCAGCACCACGGCGCATACCCCGGCGGGGCCGCTGGCCGGATCTTTCATGATGCGCAGGGTGCGCTCGCGATCGCCGTAGCCGCCGAGCCAGGCGTCGGCGCTGTCCGCCAGACCGTCCAGATGCAGGGCGCCGGTGATCAGCACCCAGGCCGCCACCAACAGAATGGCCAGCGGCGCGCTTTGCCAATGCAGCCAGCCGCCGGCGGCGGCGCCGAGCCACAACAGCAGTCCGACGATCAGGCCCACCAGGGGGTAGCACGCCACCGCCAGGCCTTGATCACGGTCGTCAGGCGTCTGCTTCAGCCCGCTGGGCAGGCGGGTCATCAACGCCAGGGCGGTGCGTAGCGGTGTGGCTATCATGGCGTCAGGCCGTGACTGAGCAGGCAGCCGAGACGGCCGTGTTCGGTGTCGTCCAGCCGTACCCGGCTGCGGCCGGCGTAGGGGATATAGAGGCGAGCCATGGCCCGTGACGGGGCCAGATCCAGTACCGAAGCCAGTATCATGCGGATCATGCCGCTATGGCCGACCAGCAGCACGCGCTGTCCCGATAGCCGGTCGGTCCAGTGTTGCCAGGCGCCGGCTACGCGGGCGTGGAATTCGGTCAGGGATTCGCCATTGGGAGGCGGGTGGCGCTCACCGTCGGCCCAGAACGCCGCCAGCCGCTCGCCGTCCCGTTGCGCCAGTTCGGTGGGGGTGAAGCCTTCCCAGTCACCGAAGTGGATTTCCTTCAGTTGCGGTTCCACATGCAAAGGCAAGCCCTGTTGTCGCGCCACTTCCTCGGCGAAGGCGCGGCAACGCAGCAAGGGTGAGCAGAGCACCGCGTCCCAACGCTCATCGGCACTGATGGCGCCGCGCATCTGCGCCCAGCCGGTGGTGCTGAGCGGGTCGTCCCGGTGTCCACGATAGCGGCGCCCGCCTTCCGGTTCACCGTGGCGGATCAGGTCCACCCAGGTGGTTGTTTCAGTATCCATCGCTACTGTCCTTTGCTGATGCCCGCGTCCTGGAACGACGCCATCTGGTTATGCAGGGCGCAGGCCTGGCGCAGCAGAGGGACCGCCGTGGCCGCGCCGCTGCCTTCGCCAAGCCGCATGCCCAGTCGCAGTAGCGGATCGGCGTCCAGCGCGGCCAGGACTCGGGCGTGACCGGGCTCGGCGGATTGATGGGCAAAGTGCAGCCAGTCCGTCAGGCCCGGCTGCAAGCGCGTTGCCGCCAGCGCCGCCACCGAGGCGATGAAACCGTCCACCAGCACCGGGATCCGGGCCTGGGCGGCGGCCAGGAAGGCGCCGGCCAGGGCCGCCACCTCAAAGCCGCCGAGGGAGGCGAGTACCGGCAGTGGCTGGTCGGCCTCGGCAACGGTATCGCTATGACGTTGCAACGCCCGATGCAGCACCGCCACCTTGTGGCGGATGCCGTCCGCATCAAGCCCGGTGCCGGGGCCGGCCAGTATCTCCGGCGCCAGGTCCAGCAGGGCACAGGCCACCGCTGCCGCGGCGGTGGTGTTGCCGATACCCATCTCACCACCAATGAACAGCTCGGCGCCGGCCTCTGTCGCCCGTTGCACGGCGTCCCGCCCGGCATGCAAGGCGGCCTGCAGTTGTTCGGAGCTCATCGCCGGCGCCGCCGCCAGATTGGCTGTGCCGGGGGCGATTTCCGCCATCACCACTCCGTCATGGGCGAGCAACGGGTGGGCGGTTCCGAGGTTGATCACTTCCAGTTCCGCGCCCAGATGGCGGGCCAGTACGCTGATGGCGGCACCGCCGTTGACGAAGTTGGCGATCATCTGACCGGTCACTTCCTGAGGGAAAGCGGAAACGCCCTCGGCGCAAACGCCATGATCGGCGGCGAACACCACGATGCGCACGCGGTCCACCGCCGGGTGGGGGCGTTGCTGTTGCGCGCTCAGGGTAATGGCAAGCTGTTCCAGCCGTCCCAGGGAGCCGGCGGGTTTGGTCAGACCGGCCTGACGCTGATGGCCCTGCTGGAGAAAATCCGGGTTCAGGGGTGGTGGCGGTTGTCGCCAGAAAGGAGGGGTGACGGACACGGGCTCATCCAGTGGCAAAGAGCAAAATGGTCGGCACGCCCGGAGGGGCTGTCAAGGGAAGAAGCGAATTGGGGTCCGTGGACCACTGGTGTTCCACAAAATCATGGTCTCACCCGGAAACAGGGGTACGGGAGTAACGACGAAGCCGCTGTGGGAGCTTGCTTGCAAGCGAATGTTGCAAACGTCTGAGCGCCCCCATGCGCTGCAAGTGTTGTGCCCCCCGCCACCCACGCTAGACTTGGCGCCCTGTTTCGTTGCGATGGTCTCCACAATCCATGAGCGCCTGGCTGTGCGTACTGGCTGTTTTACTGGACACCGCTTTGGGGGAACCCCGGCGTGGGCATCCGTTGGTGGTGTTCGGCGGCTGGGCCACGGCCCTGGAGCGGCGCTGGAACCGGCGGCCCGACCGGAGCGCGGGAGTCGGCTTCAAGGCGACGCTGTTGCTGGTGGGTGGCCCGGTGCTGGTGGCCGTGTTCTGCCAGTGGTGGTTGCCGCCGTTGCTGTTATGGCCGCTGCAGGTGTTGGTGCTGTGGTTGGCGATGGCGCCGCGCAGTCTGCATGAGCACGCTCTGGCGGTGGCGCGGCCGCTGTCCGCTGGTGATCTGCCCGCCGCCCGTGCCGCCGTGGGACAACTGGTGAGCCGCGACACCGCCGCCCTGGATGAAACCGGCGTCGCCACCGCCGCCACCGAGTCGGTGCTGGAGAACGGCGCCGACGCCGTGTTCGCCAGCCTGTTCTGGTTTCTGCTGGCGGGCCTACCTGGTGTGGTGGCCCATCGCGCCGCCAACACCCTGGACGCCATGTGGGGGTATCGCACCGAGCGTTACGAATATTTCGGCAAAACCGCGGCCCGTCTGGACGACCTGCTCAACTGGGTGCCGGCGCGACTCACCGCATTGAGCTACGTGCTGTGTGGACGCACGCGGCTGGCGCTGTCCTGTTGGCGCCGGCAAGCCGGGCAGTGGTCGAGTCCCAATGCCGGCCCGGTGATGGCCGCTGGCGCTGGGGCGCTGGGCGTATCGCTTGGCGGCGGCGCGCCCTATCACGGCCAATGGCGGCAACGGCCCGTGCTGGGTGCCGGCCCGGCGGCGGAGGCGGCGACCATCAAGGCGTCGCTGCGGTTGCTGCGCAGAGCTCTTGGGCTGTGGTTGCTGGTGGCGGTGACCGGAAGTGTGTTGCTGTCGGTGGGGAGCCCATGAGCCGGGACTGGGAACGCGATCACGGCGGCCGCCGCCGGGCGGCGGCCCGGCTTTGGCGGCGCCCGGAGGCGGACTGGCTGGACCTGTCCACCGGCATCAATCCGAACGGCTGGCCAGTGCCGCCGCTGCCGCCGGAGGTGTGGCAACGGTTGCCGGAGCCGGCCCCGGCACTGGCGGAGCTGGCCCGCCAATGGGTGGGCGCGCCGTCAACGGCGGCCTGTCTGGCGGTGCCGGGTAGCCAGGCGGCGATTCAGCAACTGCCGCTGTTGTGCGCGCCTTGCCGGGTCGGCGTGCCGGTGCCCGGCTATGGCGAGCACGCCTTGTGCTGGCGGCGGGCCGGCCATCAGGTGCGCGGTCTCGACAGCGAGCAGGTAGAGGCGGCGCTGGACCAGTTGGATGTGCTGGTCTGGATCAATCCGAATAATCCCAGCGGCGAGCGGTTGCCGCCGGAGCGGCTGTTGGCCTGGTGTCGGCGGCTGGCCGACCGTGGCGGCTGGCTGGTGGTGGATGAAGCCTTTCTGGATGAGCCGGCGTTGAGTGTCGCCGCCGATACCGGGACACCGGGACTGGTGGTGCTGCGCTCTCTGGGCAAGGTGTTCGGGCTGGCGGGCGTCCGTGCCGGCTGGGTTTTCGCCGAAGCCGCGTTGTTGGAACGGCTGGCGCGGGCGTTGGGGCCCTGGAGCCTGAGCGGCCCGGCCCAGGCGGTGATGGCGGGCGCCCTGGCGGACCACGCCTGGCAACACGAAAATCGGACAGAGCGGCGGCGGGCGGCGCGGCGCTTGGCCACGCTGCTGGAACGTGCGGGGCTTCCCGTGGCCGGCGGCACGGATCTGTTCCTTTACTGCCCCCATTCACGAGCCATGGCACTGGCCGATGCGCTGGCCCGACAAGGCATTCTGGTGCGGGATTTCGTTGAACCGCCGGCCCTGCGCATCGGCCTGCCACCGGAGGAGGTCACCGCCTGGAAACGGCTGGAGCAAGCCCTGGCCGCGCCGGCGGTGCGGGAAATCATTGACCCGCCGCGGCCGGATTGATAGTTTCGCGCCACTTTCGGGTGCCCGGGAGCCTGCCAGGCTACGGGTTAAACGGGAAGTCGGTGAACCTTGGGTTGCGAGCAGCCCCCAACGGTGAATCCGGCACTGCCCCCGCAACGGTGATTGAGTACACCGCGATCCGCGACCGGTCCGGCGCCGGCCGCCACCACTGTGCTTCAGGCATGGGAAGGTGATCGCGGCGGAAGAGCGTTCCGCCTTCCACCTCATCAGTCCGGATACCGGCCCGAAGGGGAGAGGCTTGCCTCTCCGCCAGGCGTCGCGGTGGGCGGCCGCCGGGTGATGCGAGGGCGTTTCCCGCGCCTGCTTTCGTGGCTTGCCTCCGCCGCCTCTCCCGGATGTCCCGCCGTGACACGACACCATTCGCCGTGCGGGTGAGCACGGCCAGGGGAAATTCGTGCCATGTCCAGATTCAAACTGACTCCGGTGGCCGCCGCCGTTATCGGCCTGTGCGCCACCGCCTCCCACGCCGGGGAAAGCCCAACCGATCCCATACTGCTGGCGCAATTGTCGCTGCCGGACGTCGAGCCCCACGAGAATCGGCTCGATCCGGTGGTGGTGACGCCCAGCATGACCACGCAAACCGCCCGCGCCAGTCTCACGCCGGTAGCGGTGATCGACGAACAAACGTTGCGTGAGCAGCAACCGCTGGAAATGGCGGACATTCTGCGCGCTCAGCCCGGTTTGGATATCATCGGCAACGGCGCTTTCGGCAAGAACACCAGCGTCTACATGCGTGGCACCGGCGGCAGCTCCACCTTGCTGTTGCTCGACGGTGTGCGCATCCGCCCCGCCACGGGCGGCACCCCATCCTGGCAGTTCCTGCCGCCATCAATGATCGATCGGGTGGAAGTCGTGCGCGGCCCGCGCGGCAGTCTGTACGGTTCCGACGCCGTGGGCGGCGTGGTTCAGGTGTTCACCCCGGACGGGCACGGTGAACCCGGCGCCTGGCTGGAGCTGGGCGGCGGCAGCTTCAATACCCGTTCCATCGGTGGCGGTGCCGCCGGTGAGAAAGACGGCACCCGTTACAGCATGGCGGTGAACCGTTTCGATACCGACGGCACCCGCCTGCGCCAGCACGGTGATGATCGTGGTTACGACAATACCTCCGGCATCGTCAAACTGAGTCATCGGTTCGGCGAGCGGGCGGAAATCGGCGTGATGGGATTCCGCGCCGAGGGCAACACCGAGTTCGAGCCCGGCACCGCCGCCAACCGGGAGGACACGGATTATCTGATCCAGGTGGGCGCCCTGCGCGGTGAATTGCTGGTGTCCGACGACTGGCTGATGCAGTTGCAGGTCAGTGAGGCGCGGGATGAAAACGAGAATTTCACCGACGGTGATCTGACCAGCACCTTCAACACCAAGACCCGCGCCGTCAATCTGAAGAACCACTTCGCGGTGAACGATTACGTGGAACTGATCGTCGGTGGCGAGTATCTGCGTGACGACATCGAAAGCACCACGCAATACAGTCTGGACAATCGTGAGAACAAGGCGGCCTTCGCCCAACTGATGACCACCTTCGGTGATCTCGATGCGCAGGCCAGCGTGCGCTATGACGACAACGAAGCCTTTGGCCACAAGAGCACGGGCGGTGTGGCCCTCGGTTACGCCTTGAACCCGCATCATCGCGTTCGCGTGAGTTACGGCACCGCTTTCCGGGCGCCGACCTTCAATGAACTGTACTACCCTGGCTTCGGCAATCCGGATCTGTCGCCGGAAAAATCCGAAAACAAGGAGGTCGGCATTCGCGGGCAGTACGGCCGTGGCTTCTGGGACCTGTCGGTATTCCAGAATGATGTTGAGGATCTGATCGCTTCGGAACTGCGGGACGGTAAGTATTTGCCCTACAACGTCAATGAAGCGCGCATTCGCGGCGCCGAACTGCAAACCGGTCTGGATTTGGACCAATGGCGCCTGGCCATGGCGATAACGGTGCTGGATCCCAAGGATGAGGAAACCGATGAGCTGTTGCAGCGTCGAAACCGCAAGAGCGTGCGTTTCGATGTGGACCGGGATTTCGGCTCCGTGTCGCTGGGCGGTAGCGCGGTGTTCCAGGATCACCGTTACAACGACGCCGCCGCCACCCAGCGCCTGCCGGGCTATGGCTTGCTGGACCTGCGCGCCAGCTGGCGCTTCGCTCCGGACTGGACCACCCGGGTCTCGGTGAAGAACGTGTTCGATAAGGAATACGCCACGGCGCAGAATTATTCCGGCTGGAATTATCTCAACGCCGGCCGCACCGTGTTCGTCAGCGTGCGCTACGATATCCGCTGATCGCAACGGGAGAACGTTATGGTGGCCAGGATGGGGCGATGCAGAATGGGACCATGGATGGTATCGACGATACTGATCGCGCTGCTGCCCCTGGCCGCCATGGCGGCACCCCGTTGTGTCGAGGATGACGTCGGCCGTGAAGTCTGCCTGGAGCGGCCCGCGCAACGTATCGTGGCGCTGTCGCCGGGCGCGGTGGAGCTGCTGTTTTCCGCCGGTGCCGGTGAGCAGGTGGTGGGCGCGGTGAGCTTCAGCGACGAACCGCCGGCGGCGCGCAAGGTGCCCCGGGTGGGCAGCTATAAACGGCTGGACCTGGAAGCGATTCTGGCGCTCAAGCCGGACCTGGTGATCGCCTGGCGCAGCGGTAATCCGGCCGCTCAGATCGAACAGCTGGAACGGCTCGGCCTCACCGTCTATTACAGCGAACCGGTCCGCTTCGCAATGATCGGCGGCACTCTGGAACGGTTCGCCAGACTGGCCGGTACCGGGCCGGTGGGCAAGCCGGTGGCGGAGCAGTTCCGCGCCGGCATCAAGGCGCTGCGCGAACGCCACGGCGACGCCAAACCGGTCACCGTGTTCTACCAGGTATGGGAAGAGCCGTTGATGACGGTGAACGACCAGCACCTGATCAGCGAATCCATTCGTCTGTGTGGCGGCGTCAACGTGTTCGGCGGGTTGCCGGCGTTGACCCCTCGAATCGGCCGCGAAGCGGTGCTGGGCGCCGACCCGGAGGTGATTATCGCCGGCGGCATGGGCGAGGATAACCCGGCCTGGCTCGATCCCTGGCGTGAGTTCGGTTCGCTCACCGCGGTGCGTCGCGACAACCTGTTCTTCGTTCCGCCTTCCACTTTGCAAAGGCCCACGCCGCGCATGCTGGAAGGGACCCGCCGGCTGTGCAAACACCTGGAGCAGGCCCGTGCCCGGCGTTGACGCGCCGGCGCGCGCTTACCCCTGGACCGCTCTGTGGGTTCTGGTGCTGGCAGGTGTGCTGGCCATGACCCTGGCGGTGGCAGTGGGCAGCGTGCCGTTGGGCGCCACCGATCTGTGGGCGGTATTCACCGGTGGCGGCAACGAACTGCAGCGGGATCTGATCTGGTCGCTGCGTGCTCCCCGGGCGCTGGCGGCGTTCGCCACCGGTGGTTTGCTGGCTCTGGCCGGTGCCCTGATGCAGGTGTTGTTGCGCAATCCGCTGGCCGATCCTTACGTACTTGGATTATCCGGCGGGGCCGCCGTCGGCGCGCTTGGCGCCATGCTGCTGGGCGCCGGGGCGGTGCTGGTATCCGGCTCCGCCTTCGCCGGAGCCTTGCTGTCCACGTTGCTGGTATTCGGTCTGGCTCGGGGCGTTGGCAGTTGGACTCCGACCCGGTTGCTGCTCACCGGCGTGGTGGTGGCGGCGGGGTGGAGCGCGGTGATCAGCTTTCTGCTTACCATGAGTCCGGCGGAACGTTTGCCCGGCATGCTGTATTGGCTGATGGGGGATCTCTCCCACGCCGGCGCTCCGGGTTGGGCCTGGCTGGTACTGGTGGTCGCGGTGGCGGCCATGTTGCCGTTGGGGCGCTCACTCAATGTGCTGGCGCGCGGGCCGCTGCAAGCGGCGGCTCTGGGCGTTGCGGTGCGGCCGCTGGAGACCTCCGTGTACGTGCTGGCCAGCCTGGTCACCGCGGTGGCGGTGACCACCGCCGGCAGCGTCGGCTTCGTCGGCCTGATCGTGCCTCATTTACTGCGTTTGGTGCTGGGCAACGATCAGCGTTTGATTCTGCCGGCCAGCGCCCTGGCCGGCGGCATCTTGCTGACGCTGGCGGATACCCTGGCCCGTATCCTGTTGGCGCCGCAACAGTTGCCGGTGGGTGTGATCACCGCGCTGCTGGGGGTGCCGGTGTTCCTGTTCCTGCTTTACCGGAGCCGATGATGAGCGTGCTGGAAACCCGCGAGCTGATCATCGACGTGCCCGGGCGGGTATCCGGGCGCGCGCTGAGTCTGCGTATCGAACCGGGGCAGCGCTGGGGCATTCTCGGCCCCAATGGTGCCGGCAAGACCACCCTGCTGCATACCCTGGCGGGCTTGCGCGCGCCGCGCTCCGGGCAGGTGCTGCTGGATGGCAAACCACTGTCTCAATGGCGCCGCCGTCAAGTCGCGCAGCGGCTGGCGGTGGTGTTTCAGGAACGGCAGGACGGTTTCCCCGCCACCGTTCTGGAGACCGCGCTGATCGGCCGACATCCGTTCCTGCCGCCGTGGCGCATGGAAACCGCGGCGGATCTGGAACGGGCCCGGGACGCTTTACGTCAACTGGATTTGAGCCATTTGGAACCGCGGCTGGTCAGTACCCTGTCCGGCGGAGAGCGTCAGCGTCTTGCGCTGGCCACGGCCCTGGCCCAACAACCGGCCCTGTGGTTGGCGGACGAGCCCACCAATCATCTCGACCTGCATCATCAGGTGGCGGTGATGCGGTTGTTGGAGCGGCAATCGCAACAGGGCGCGGGCCTGTGTCTGTGCCTGCACGATCTGAACCTGGCCGCGCGCTGGTGTGACCGGGTCCTGCTGCTCTATCCCGACGGTGAGCTGTGCCATGGGCCCGCCGACGCCATGCTGATACCGGAGGCTTTGGAGAAGCTCTACCGGCAACGGCTTATGGTTACCGAAATAAACGGCACCCGGTTATTCCTGCCGGAGTGATTCTCTGAACATAAGGACCACCGCTGTTCCACAATTTACAGACATGCAACACGCCGGCCACTTTTCACAGGCCGGACTACGCAGCCGCTGTAGAAGCTTGCCTGCAAGCGAACCTCTTGGACCGCAAGCACAATTCGCTTGCAGGCAAGCTCCTACAGCGGCTTCGTAGCGGCCTTTAAAGAGTGTGTTGCGTGTAAGTGGCGTGGGGCAGCAATGACATAAGGACCGCCCTTCATGACACAAGCGGTTTCCCGAGTGGAGGGCTGCGCGCCCGCCGCTCTGATCAGCGCACCCGGATCGGGGCAGGGCAAGTCTCTGATCACCGCCGGTCTGGCCCGCTTGCACCGCAACGCTGGCCGCCGTGTGCGGGTATTCAAGTTTGGCCCGGATTATCTCGACCCGATGATCCTGGCCCGCGCCAGCGGCGCGCCGGTGTATCAAATACAGCCGTGGATGACCGGTGAGGCGGAATGCCGCTGGCGTCTCGCCGAGGCCGCCCGTGACGCGGACCTGGTGCTGGTGGAAGGGGCCATGGGCCTGTTCGATGGCTCACCCTCCAGTGCTGATTTGGCACAACTGTGTGATCTGCCGGTCATTCCGGTCATTGATGCGGCTGGCATGGCGCAGACATTCGCTGCGCTGGCCCTGGGGCTGGCGAGATTCCGTCCCGGGTTGCGCCTGCGACAGGTGATCGCCAATCGCATCGGCAGTCCCCGTCATGGTGAGATGCTGGCGCAAGGTCTGTCCGCGGATCTGTCGCTGCTGGGCGCGGTGCCTCGCCACCCGGACCTGGCGTTGCCGGAGCGGCATCTGGGGCTGGTGCAGGCGGAGGAATTGATCGACCTGGACCGGCGCCTGGATGCGGTGGCGGCGGTGCTGGCGGAGGCGGGCCTGGACCGGTTGCCGGAGGCGGTGACGTTGAGCGCGAATTGTCCGGCGCCGCCCCCGGCGCTGTTGGCCGGCCGTCGCATCGCGGTGGCCAGGGACGCCGCTTTTGGTTTTCTCTATCAGGCCAACCTGGATCTGCTCACCGCCATGGGCGCCGAGCTGTGTTTTTTCTCACCGCTGAATGACCGGACGTTGCCGGAGGTGGAAGCGCTCTGGTTGCCCGGTGGCTACCCGGAACAGCATGGCGGAGCGTTATCCTCAAATCTGGCCATGCGGGCGTCGATCCGTGACCATCATCGACAAGGCAAGCCGATCCTGGCGGAGTGCGGCGGGCTGATGTATTGCATGGAGACATTGGTGGACAACAAGGGCCGGCGCCACGCCATGCTTGGCCTGCTGCCCGGCGAGGCGCTGATGATGGAGCGCTTGCAGGGTCTTGGATTGCACGCCTTGTCGTTGCCACGGGGACAGCTGCGGGGGCATACCTTCCACTACTCCAGGTTGGAAACGCCACGCGTGCCGGATCAGCATAGTGAAAAACAAAGTGGCACCGGCGGTGAGCCGGTGTTCCGTGAAGGCAATCTGACCGCCAGTTACTTTCACGGCTATTTCCCGTCGGCGCCGGAAGCGGTGGCGGCGTTGTTTGTTGGAGATAAAGACCATGCGTGAAGACGCCAAAACCCCGCAACGCCATGCCGAACGCATGGCGAAAAAACAGAAAATCATGCAGGAACGGATCGCCCGTGCGCAGAACAGCCAGGGCGTGCTGTTGGTGCTGACCGGTCCAGGCAAAGGCAAAAGCAGTTCCGCTTTTGGTATGGCGGCGCGTGCTCTGGGCCATGATATGAAAGTCGGCGTGGTGCAGTTCATCAAGGGCGCGTTCAAAACTGGCGAGGAGAGATTTCTCCGCGCGCAGCCATTGGTGGATTATCACGTCATGGGCGAAGGCTATACCTGGGATACCCAGGACCGCGAACGTGATGTGGCCGCCGCCGAAGCCGCCTGGGCCGAAGCGCGCCGTATGTTGCGTGACCCGGACTACAAACTGGTGGTGCTGGACGAATTGAACATCGCCTTGCGCTACGAGTATCTGGATCTGGACACGGTGCTGGATGACCTGCAGGACCGCCCGGAAATGCAACACGTGGTGGTCACCGGTCGTTACGCACCGAAGCCACTGATCGAACTGGCCGACACCGTCACCGAGATGAAAGTGGTGAAGCACGCGTTCAAGGATCTTGGTGTGAAGGCGCAGAAAGGAATAGAGCTTTAAAGGCAGTGAATAGTTAACAGTGAACAGTGAAAATCAGAGCGCGCCTTTCCGTGTGACCGGCGGCTCGGTGACATTAATGGTGCAGGGCACTACTTCGGATGCCGGGAAAAGTACGGTGGTGGCGGCGTTGTGCCGGTGGCTGGCGCGGCAGGGGGTGGCGGTGGCGCCGTTCAAGCCGCAGAACATGGCGTTGAACAGCGCGGTGACGGAGGACGGTGGTGAGATCGGCCGCTCCACGGCGTTGCAGGCGCTGGCCTGCGGTCTCGCGCCGCACAGCGATATGAATCCGGTATTGCTCAAACCGCAGACCGACCGTGGTGCCCAGGTGATTGTGCGCGGGCAGGTGCTCGGCAACATGGGCGCCATTGCCTATCACGATTACAAAAACACCGCCCGCGAGGCAGTGTTGGCGGCGTGGCGTGATCTGTCCGCGCGTTACCCGGTGATTATCGCCGAAGGCGCCGGCAGTCCGGCGGAGATCAATCTGCGCGAGAATGACATCGCCAACATGGGCTTTGCCGAAGCGGTGGATTGCCCGGTGATTCTGGTGGCCGACATTGACCGGGGCGGTGTCTTCGCGCAATTGGTGGGTACGCTGGAGCTGCTCTGCGAAAGTGAACGCAACCGGGTCGTGGGTTTCGTCATTAATCGCTTTCGTGGCGACCCGGCACTCCTGCAAAGCGGGCTGGACTGGCTGGAGCAACGCACCGGTAAACCGGTGCTTGGCGTGCTGCCTTATCTACACGGTTTGCTTTTGGACGCGGAAGACGCGGTGGCCGATGCCGGTGAGCATGTCGGTGAGGCACTGAATGTGGTGGTGCCGGTCTTTCCTCGCATCAGCAATCACAATGATCTGGATCCGCTGCGCTTGCATCCCGGTATTGCCTTGCACCTGATCGGACCGGGACAAACGCCGCCACCGGCTGATTGGGTGATCCTGCCTGGCAGCAAACACACCCGCGCCGATCTTGAATGGTTGCGGGAGCAAGGCTGGGAGCCCTATTTACAGCGTCATTTACGTTACGGCGGGCGACTGCTGGGCATCTGCGGGGGCTTCCAGATGCTGGGCAGTGTGATACACGATCCGGACGGTATCGAAGGACATCCTGGCAGCAGCGACGGACTGGGACTGCTGGATATGGAAACCACGCTGGTGGCCGGCAAGCAGCTGCGGCAGGTGAAGGCGCGCTTGCTGCCGGGCGGCGAAGCGGTGTCCGGCTACGAAATTCATAACGGCGTCACTGCCGGGCCGGCGCTGCAACGGCCGCTGTTCGATGTGGGCGGACGCCTGGACGGTGCGGTTAGCGACGATGGCCAGGTGATGGGGGGCTATCTGCACGGCCTGTTCGACCGAGCCGGCGTGTGCGGTGGGTTATTACAGCCACCGCAAGAGAGCACAACGGATTATGAGCAACACCGGCAGGCGGCTCTGGACCGTCTGGCGGACGCCATTGAAACGCACCTGAATGCGTCTTTCCTGCGAGGCTATAGCCGCCATCCAGGAAATGCCTGACCGTCTCCGTCGGGGACAGAAGGAGCTACGAAGCCGCTGTGGGAGCCAGCCTGCTGGCGAATTCCGGTCCTCCGGTGTTGGCACATTCGCGTACAGACCCGTGCCTCAATGCAGACAGTCATTCCCAAACCGTGATGAAGCAAAGTTCCTGCTCGACCAGGTGCGTACGCTCATACGGTTCCACACCGACGCAGAAATCGATAATTGGCCTGGAGTGGTGGTCAGGGTTTGCATGTCGCACCTTAATGTAATACTGTTTGTTACATGAAAAGAGACAGCAGATTATCGGGTGTGCTCCACGTGCTTCTGCACATGGCGGAGATGGAAGGAGCGGTGACCTCCGAGGCCCTGGCCGGGATCATGCAGACCAATCCGGTTGTGATTCGTCGCACCCTCGCCGGCCTGCGCGAGCAGGGGCTGGTGACCTCGGTCAAGGGGCATGGTGGTGGTTGGCGTCTGTGCTGCGACCTCGCCGCCGTCACCCTGCATGACATCTATGTGGCCCTGGGTGAGCCGGTGGTGTTCGCCATGGGTAACCGCACGGAATCGCCTGGCTGCCTGGTGGAAAAAGCGGTCAACGCTCACATGAACGACGCGTTCCAACAGGCAGAAGCGGTACTGATGGCACGACTGCGTGATGTGACCCTGGCGGATCTGAGCCGGGATTTTCATCAAGGCCTGCAACGGCGGGACCACTCTCACTGTTCCTCCTGACCGCGGCTACGTTCGCCGGAGGCTGTTATGTTTGACGTCATTATTATCGGCGGCAGCTATGCCGGCATGTCCGCGGCGCTGCCGCTGGTGCGTGCCCGCCGCAAGGTGCTGGTGATCGACAATGGGCTGCGACGTAACCGCTTCGCGGAGGCCGCCCACGGCATTCTGGCCCAGGATGGGCGCCCGCCGGGGGAAATCGCCGCTGAAGGGAAGCGGCAGTTAATGCTCTACCCGGATCTCACCTGGCGTGATGGCGAAGCTGTATCGGCGAGCCCGTTTGATGGCGGATTCGATGTGGGCACGGCTGACGGCGATCGGTTTTCCGGCCGCCTCCTGATCCTTGCTACCGGCGTCTCCGACACCTTGCCCGACGTGCCGGGATTGAAGGAACGATGGGGACGTTCGGTGTTTCATTGCCCGTACTGCCACGGCTACGAACTGAACCGGGGTGCGCTCGGAGTGCTTGCCAGCGGGCCGATGTCGCTGCATCAGGCGCAATTGATTCCGGAGTGGGGGGCCACCACGTTTTTCACCAATGGCGTGCTGACCCTGGACGCCGAACAGCAACACGACCTGGCGAAGCGGGGCGTTACCGTGGAAGCCGAACCGGTGATCGCGGTGTCCGGCGATCAGGCCACGGTGGCGCTGGCGGATGGGCGGGCGATGGACCTGGCGGGCCTGTTCGTGGCCACCGAGGTGGCGCCGGCCGGGCCGCTGGCGGAACAGTTGGGCTGCAAGCTGGAGCAAACGCCCATGGGTACCGTTATCGTCACCGACGATATCAAGGCCACCTCGATTCCCGGTGTCTTCGCCTGTGGCGATATGGCTCAGGCCGCCAACATTACTCTGGCGATGGCGGACGGCACCATGGCGGCCATGGGCGCGCACCGGGCTTTGTTGTTCGGTTTGCCGGAAGGCGGCTGACGCCGCCGTCGTCTGGCTTGTGGGACGTGGCCGACTCACTGCTCCACGAAGGCGCGCTCAATGACGTAATCGCCAGGTTGTCCCTGATGCGCAGACGCCTGAAAGCCACGGGCGTCCAGCATCCTGGTCAGTTCCTCCAGCATCGCCGGGCTGCCGCACAGCATGATCCGGTCGGTTTCCGGGTTCAGTGCCGGCAGACTGAGGTCGTCGGTGAGTTTGCCACTTTCGATCAGGGTGGTGATCCGCCCCCGGTTGCGGAACGGCTCCCGGGTCACGGTAGGATAGTAGATCAGTTTTTCGCGAATGCACTCGCCAAGAAATTCGTGTGCGGGTAACGCCTGGTGAATGTAATCGTGATAGGCCAGTTCGCTCACATAACGGACGCCGTGGACCAGGATGATGTTGTCGAAACGGTCATAAATCTCAGGATCCTTGATGATGCTCATGAAGGGCGCCAGACCGGTTCCGGTGCCGAGCAGGAACAGGTTCTTACCCGGATTCAGGTCGTGTACCACCAGGGTACCGACGGGTTTGCGGCTGACGATCAGCGCGTCCCCTTCTTTCAAATGCTGCAGTCGTGACGTCAACGGACCGTCTGGTACCTTGATGCTGAGAAATTCCAGATGTTCTTCATGGTTGGCGCTGGCGATGCTATAGGCGCGCATCAGCGGCTTGCCGTCCAGCTCCAGACCGATCATGACGAAATGGCCGTTCTCGAAGCGCAGGGCCTGATCGCGAGTGGTGCGAAAGCTGAACAGCGTGTCGTTCCAATGGTGCACACTCAGTACGTTCTCTTTACCAATGGCAGCCATGTCTATCCTCCAATAACAGGCAAAGTTGAATTCGATCCCCCTTTGGGGAGAAAACGTGAACGCCGTGATGCAGGCGCCGGCATCCGCTGGTCGTTGTCACGGTGACGCCTCCGCGCTGTCGCCGAGGCGGTGAAGATCGTCGACACGGTAAAGATAGTTCCAGGGAAAACGGCCGCGGTCGTGGCCGTCGGAGAAGGTCAATTGCAGGGCGCCGAGATCGGCCATGGCCACGTTTCGGATCGTAATGTCGCCGTCGACCCGGTCAGTGCCGCGCCGCCGGGCCGCTTCGCAGTACGCGCAGCGGCAGGCACGGCGCAGGGCGGTGCTGGCGAGGCGGGAGATCTCGCCATGTTCCCAGATCAGCTCCAGAGTGCGTCCGCCGTTGCACAGGTGGATTTCCTCCGGGGCGTTGAGCTCGGTGTGGTATGTCATTGTCGTTTCCGGCTCCGGGTTGGTTGTTGCCTGGGATAACTTGTCATGACAAGTTGTCGCGCACTCAGCGTTGCAGGTACTGAAGCTTGTCGCCCTTGCCTTCCCAGACTTCGGCGTCGGGCAGGGGCTCCGACGTTTCGGCCAGTACCGGCCAGACCCTGGCCAGCTCCGCGTTCAGTGCCACGAACATCTCCTGCCCTTCGGGCAGTTCGTTGTCCGCATAGATGGCGCCGGCGGGACACTCCGGCACACACAGTGCGCAATCGATGCAGACCTGCGGATCGATTACCAGGAAGTTTTCTCCTTCGTGGAAGCAGTCCACCGGGCACACTTCCACGCAGTCGGTGTATTTGCAGCGAATGCAGTTCTCGGTCACCACGAATGTCATCGTCGTCTCCTTGCAGGCGATGGCCGTTGGTCAGGCGGCGCTCAACTTCGATTGCGCCCAACGGGCCAGTTTGCGAACGTCCGGGTCCGGGTCATCCAGAGCGGTTTGAATGTAGGGCCGGCATTGCTCGTGAGCGATGGCGCCGAGCGCGCCGATGGCGGCCTTGCGCAGATTGCTCATGGCATCGCGGCTGCACTCGCCCAGTGCCGGAATGCCTTCCACCCGGCCGAGCTTGCCGATGGCGTCGGCGGCTTTTTCGCGCACCTGCCAGGTGTTATCCCGGGTGGCTTCGATGAGCAGAGGCAGACTGTCCTGATGATGGAGTTTGCCAATGCTGTTCATCGCTTCGGCACGCACCTGCCAGTGCGGATCGCCAACCACGTACCGGAGCGCTTCGGCCACCGAGGCGGGCTCGGCATAAACCAGCGCGCCGACGGCGGCACGGCGTACCTCGGCATCGTCGTCATCGCGGGCACGATCGATCAGCGCCGGCAGATTGCTTTCCTCCTTGAGCCAGCCGAGTAATCCGACGGCTTCACGGCGGACACCGGGATCGGCCGCATTCAGACGAGCCAGCGCCGGCTCGCGGGCGGCAGGTTCGCGCAAGGACTTCAGCGCTCGCAGAATACCCGCCACCACGAACGGGTCGCGGCTTTCTTCCAGGGCGGCCAATAGCGGTTTGGCCGCGGCCGGGTCCTTGAGGTCCGAGAGCGCATGGGCGGCGGCGTTGCGCACCACCTCGTCGCTGTCGTTGAGCGCGGCGATCAGAGCGTCGGCCATATCCTCGGACTCAAACTCATCGACCACCTTGGCGGCTTCCTGCCGTACTTGCGGGTCCGGGTCCCGGAGTGCCTGGATCAGCAGCGTCACCGCCTCCGGCTCCGGGCAGTCAACCAGGTCCAGTACCGCCACGCGGCGCAGGCCGGGATCCGGCGAGGCCAGGCGGTCGGCCAGTTCCTGCAGTTCGGGATCGTCAAACGCGTTCATGGGCACCTCAGCGCAGCAAGTAGGGAATGTTCACGGTGACCGCGTCGGTCGGGCAGTCCGCTTCGCAAGGCATGCAGTACCAGCACTCGTCGTACTTCATGTGGGCCTTGCCGGTGCTCTCGTCGATCCAGAGCACGTCCAGGGGGCAGACGTCGATGCACACGGTGCAGCCTTTATCGGCGATGCATTTATCCGCATCGACGGTAACGGGCACGGCGCTGTGATGATTGGCGATAGGCATGGGAATCTCCTCGTCGGAATCAGGCGTTGGCGGCTTGTTTCACGCGCAACTGGTTGTAGGCGTCCTTGTCTTCGCCGAGTGAAACGATGTACGGGGCGATCGGACGGGTTCCGCTGGCCATCGCGCCGGACTCGTCCTTGTACAGACGGCTGTGACAGAACCACTGCTGTTCGTCGGTTTCGGGAAAGTCCACGCGATAGTGGTACAGGCCCCAGCGCGACTCGGTGCGGTAGAGTGAGGCGCGGGCGGCCATCTCGGCGCAATCGACGATGGAGTGCACTTCCATGGCGCGCATCAGCTCGTGGGCGTCGCCGGCCTTGAGCAATGGCAGGTCGGCACGGACCGAGAGAATTCGTTCCAGACCGATCTCCATGCGGCGGCTGACCTTCGGCGGTTGCAGGTAGTCGTTGACCAGACGCCGTACTTTGTACTCCATCTGTTCCGGAGGGATACCGTCGGCCCGCTCCAACGGCGCGCGAAGGCGGATCAGCTCCTTCTCGATCAGCGTTTTGTCCAGTTCAAATTCGCTACGCTGTTGCGCGAAGTCCGCGGCGCTTTCGCCGCAGATCTGGCCATACACAAAAGCGCCCAGCATGTAGTTGTGCGGTACCGAGGCCATGTCGCCAGCGGCGTACAGCCCTGGCACGGTGGTGGCACCGGTCTCGTCCACCCAGACGCCAGAGGCGGAGTGGCCGCTGCAGAAGCCGATCTCGGAAATGTGCATCTCGACCATGCGTTTGCGGTAGTTGACCTGACGGCCGTCATGGAAGCGGCCGCGGCTGGGTCGCTCATTGGTGTGCAGAACCGTTTCGATTTCCTGAATGGTTTCCTCGGCGAGGTGATCCAGTTTCAGAAACACCGGTCCCTTGCCGGATTCCAGTTCCTTGAAGAACTCCAGCATCATCTGCCCGGACCAGTAGTCGCATTCGATGAAACGTTCACCGAAGGCATTGGAAGTGAAACCGCCGAGCGGTCCGGTGACATAGGCGCAGGCCGGCCCGTTATAGTCCTTCAGCAACGGGTTGACCTGATAGCATTCGAGATTGGCCAGGTCGGCGCCGGCGTGATAGGCCATGGCGTGGCCGTCGCCGGAGTTGGCCGGGTTTTCATAGGTGCCGAACAGGTAGCCGGAATGCGGCAACCCGATGCGACCGGCCGCGCCGGTGGCCATCACCACCGCCTTGGCACGGATGATGATGGGCTCGGCGGTGCGGGTGTTGATGCCGATCATGCCGGAAACATTGCCCGCGGTGTCCTTGAGCAGCCGGGTGGCCTGGTAGCGGTTTTCCACTTTGACCCGGTGGCGGCGCAAGCGCCGGTAGAGAATTTTCTTGACGTTGTGGCCTTCCGGCATTGGCAGGACATAGGTGCCGAGGTGATGCACCTTTTTCATGTCGTAGTCACCGGTTTCGTCTTTCTGAAAATGAACGCCCCAGGAATCCAGCTTTTCGATCATCGGGTAGGACCGCTGGGCATACGCCATCAGCGCCGGCTGGTGGACGATGCCGTCGTTGGCGATGGTGATCTCCCGGACATACTGCTCCGGAGTGGCGTGACCGGGGACTATGGCGTTGTTCAAACCGTCCATGCCCATGGAGATGGCACCGGAGCGTTTGACGTTGGCTTTCTCCAGCAAGGTCACGTCGAGGTCCGGGTAACGTTCCTTGACCGTCACCGCGGCCATCGGACCGGCGGTGCCGCCGCCGATCACCAGCACATCGGTATCGATGATGGCTACGTCGTCGAAGTTCATGTTTCCTCCTATTTCCGATCCACACGGAAGTGATATTTGAAAGAGTCGCCACGGAAGCTCAGATATTCGAAGTCGATGGGGCGTCCCCGGCGGTCATGGGTAAGGCGTTCCACCCGCAGTACCGGTTCGCCGGGTTGCAGGTTCAGATGAGTGCGGGTGTCCTGATCGGAGAGCGCCGCTTCGATGCGGATGCTTGCTTCACCCAGGGGGATGGCAAAGAGGTTTTCCAACATTGGAAAAATGTCGCCGCTCAGATCCATGCCGAACAGGCGTCGGCCAATATCCAGCGGGAAGTAGCTGCGCTCCAGGGATAACGCCTCACGGTTGAGGAAACGTACCCGGGTCACTTCCACGACATCGTCGCCGCCGCCGAGCCGCAACGCGGCAACCACCGCCTTTGGTGCCTTCAACTGCTGGATGCTGATCAAACGGGCGGAGGCTTCGTATCCTTGCGCGGCCATGGCTTCACCAAAGCCCTGCAGGTGCTCCACGCTCTGCACCGCCTTGGGTTTGCTGACGAAGGTGCCTTTGCCCTGGGCGCTGAATACCAGGCCCTCGTTATGCAGATCGCGCAACGCCTGTCGAATAGTGATGCGACTGACGCCGAAGGCGCCCATCAACTCGCTTTCCGATGGCAGTTTCTCGTGGGGGCGATAGTCGCCTTCGAGAATGCGGCGCCGAAGCTGATCTTTGATCTGTAAGTACAGCGGTTGCGGCGACCGGTTCGATAGCGGCCGGGTCAGGGTTTTGCTCACGGTACCGTCCTCTTGTTATGACAGGTCATGGCATTCATGGGCGTAAACGGGGGCGGCATGAAAACCATCTCAGCCAGCCTGTCCGTTCTGTTGTTCGAACGCGCGCAGGGTTTCACGGCGGATCAGATCCAGGCACTCACGCTTCAGTGCCATGAATTCGGGCCGGGTCAACAGGTCCTGAATGCGTGGACGTGGCAGATCCACGGAAATGTCAGCGATGATGCGGCCAGGGCTGGCACTCATGATCAGAATGCGGTCGGACAGAAACACGGCTTCGTCGATGTCATGGGTGACGAACAAAACGGTGTTGCCGAACTCGCTCCAGATATCCAGCAGGCTCTCCTGCATCATGGTGCGGGTCTGGGCGTCAAGAGCGCCGAACGGCTCATCCATCAGCAACACGCTGGGGTAGTTGGCGAGCGCGCGGGCAATCCCCACACGTTGCTGCATGCCGCCGGACAAGGTGGCAGGAAAGGCATTGGCGTGGGCGGACAAGCCGACCAGGCCTAAAAAGGTACGCGCCAGACTCATCGCCTCGTTGCGGCCAAGCCCTGACATCAAAGGGCCGAAAGCCACGTTGTCGCGCACGGTTTTCCAAGGAAAAAGGGAATGCTGCTGGAACACCATGCCGCGATCCGGCCCAGGGGCCGTGACCGGAGCGCCGTCCACCAGAAGTTCGCCCCGGGTGGGGGTGACGAATCCGGCTACCGCATTCAGTAACGTGGACTTGCCGCAGCCGGAGGGGCCGAGCAGGCAGACAAACTCACCGGGTCGGATATCCACCTGAGCGCGGTGTACCGCGGTAGCCCAATCGCCACTGCGTTCGAACTCCACCGAGACGTCGCGAATCTCGATATGGCCGCGTTCTCCGCCGGGAGTTTTTGCGCTGCGTTCCGGTGGTTGAGGCAGCCTCTGGATCATATCGATGGCGGACGTCATGGTGTTCTCCTGGGAACGGGTCTGCTCTTGTAAGGCGCTTTCCGGGGTCGATTTGGTGGCTGGTCTCATCGATCGTTCTCCCCTACCTGCCAGCGCAGCAGCGGCCGGCAAAGCAACTTGATCAGGAGTGTGCAGAGCGTGCCGAGACCGCCGATCATCAACATGCCGATGATGATTTGCGGGTACTGGATCAGGGTGTAAGCGGACCAGGTGAAGTAACCGATGCCGTACTGGCCGCTGATGATTTCGCCGGCCAGCAGGGAGAACCAGGCGACGCCCATGCCAATGGCGAGACCGGCGACAATACTCGGCAGTGCGCCGGGCAGCACCACATGCCGGAGGATAGCGGCGTTGCTGGCACCGAGACTGCGTGCCGCCCGTACCAGCACTTTCGGCGTCTGCTCGACGCCGTGCACGGTGTTGATGACGATTGGAAACAGAGCGCCCAGAAAGGTAATGAAGATAATGCTGGATTCTTCGCTGGGCATCATCAGGATGGCTAATGGAATCCAGGCCACCGCCGGTATCGGTCTGAGCAATTCGATATAAGGGGTGATGATGTCTTCGGCGAGACGCGAGCGTCCCATCAGAATGCCCAGCCCGACACCGAGCACCACGGCCACCACATAAGCGACGGCGATACGTCGCAAACTGTGCAGAATGTGCAGGTAGAAATCGGCGCTGGACAGCGCTTCGATCAGCGCCTGGCCCACCACCAGCGGACCGGGTACATTCTCGAAGTTGATGAATAGATTGAAGCCCCTGCTGGACGCCCAGTGCCATACCAGAAGAGCGGCCAGAAGGGCCAGGACTCGAACCAGATAACGGCGCACGGTTTCCGGCAAACGCACCGGCGCCTGGCGTGCCATGGTGGCGACGGTGTCGGCGGCTGGGGTATCGACCTGGTCGATCACCGGGCTGCCGGCCTCGCCGCCGATGTCGCTATTGTTCAAACTCATTATGCGCTCCTCCCTGACTCGCGATCACCGTTCGGCCAGCGCGTTGTCATTGGGGCTTTGGAGAATTTGCCGGTAGCTGAAAACTCTGCCGTCGGTGGCGAAGGCTTCGGCCTCCGGGCGACGCATGAACGCGGCCAGTTGCTCGCCGTTGCGGGCATAGAAGGCGCTTTTGCCAAACAGCTTCAGACCACTGTTCTTGTCGTAGACGTAGGTGGCGTTGATATCGGCGCCGGTCTCATCCGCCCGCCGTTCGGCGACCAGCATGGCATCGATGGAGGGGTAGCCTTTGATGCCGTTGTCGGCGTACCAGATTTCCGCCGGCTGCAATGCTGGATTATCCGGAATCGGGGTGACCATGGTGGCGATCGCCTCGTCGTAGTCGAGGCCGGCGGCGGCGTAGGCGCTACGCAGGTAGCTGTCGTCCACCCAGGCGTCGAAGTTGAGATCCGGAACCTGTTTCTCGTTTTGCAGAAGCTCATGGTCGTACTTCATGGCCGCCACCCAGTCCGGTTTGACACTGGCGTCCATGGTGGTGATGCCACCGTCACTGAAGTACAGATAAAGCACTTCTTTTTCCACACCAGTCCACTTGGAGACCTGTTCGGCGGCACGTACTGGATCGTCCCGGATCCATTGTTGCGCTTCGAGCGTGGCTTCCAGAACCGCCTGCACTACCTCGGGATAGTTCCGGGCGTAGGATTCGCGCACCACGATGCCGTGGAAGGTGGGGATGCCGGCCTGGCGACCGTCGTAAATTTTTCGGCCGGTACCGCGGAATTCCATGATCTCGGACCAGGGGCAGAAATCGGCATGGGCGTCGATTTTACCGGCGGCAATATTGGCGGCGCCCACCGGCGGTGACTGATTGACGATGGTGACCTCGTCGATCAGCCCTTCGTCCCGCAGTGCCTTCAGGGTCATGCCCCAGGCCGCGCTGCCCACCGGGGTGGAAATGGCCTTGCCGGCAAGGTCGGAGAGGGATTGGGCGGGGGAGTCCACCGGTACCACGATGCCATTACCGGTGCCTTCCTTGTTATAGCCGGTGATGGCGATGAAGCGGGTTTCGGCGCGGCCGCCTTCCTGGAACTTGGCGCCATTGACGATCAACGGGTAATCGCCCATGACACCGAAGTCCAGTTTCCCGGCCAGCATCTGGTTGGTGATCGGTGGCCCGGAGTCGTAGTCCTTGAACACAATATCGTAGTCCGCGTCCTGGTACTTACCGGTCCTGGGTAAGTATTTTTCAATCAGATCCAGTTTTTCCAGAACAACACCGCCCGACACGGTGTTGGTCACCATGCTTTGGTGGCCAATGCCAATGCGAATGCTTTCCGCGAGTACCGGTGTCGAAGCGAGCCCGATGAAAATGCTCAAGCAGGCCGCGACGCCGTAGCGTTTGTGATTCATGTCCGGTTTCCTCATTGAGAGTTCACTTGTACTAACAAGACATCACCACTGCTTATAAAACGCATTAGACGTGCCAGTTTTCGAAGGCCTGTTCGTATCCGTATGTTTTATAAGGGCAATTTTCTTGTTTGGTGTTTGCGACAGAATCCGGGCGCAAGGTGCACTTGCCCCTTGCTGGGGCAGATGCACAGTGATGACGCCAGTTTTCGGGACAAGGCGAGGCGTAACGGTACGACAACTAGAACAAGTTGCTGGCCGCGGCGTGATTCCCGTCGGAGATGTCGGGCCGCCCGCGGACGGGTAGGCGGTATCGTCGAGGTGGACGATGCGGAACAGGGTATGAAAGAGCGAAGGAACAGATCAAAGAATGTTTTTTAATATGGATATCCGTCTTTTCTGTCCACGGCACACCTCGCGGCATGGAAATTGCTGCCTTAAAAGGTATGACCGGTCAGGAGAGCCTCCCATGACAACCCTGGATACCACGCACTTACGCCATCTTCTGCGCCATTGGAAAGAACCAATGCAGGGCCAGGATCTAATCAGCAGCAAAGCGCTCAGAAACATATCGGTGGACGGTGGCATCGCGACTTTGAAAGTGTCCCTGGGATTCCCGGCGGACAATTATAAAGAAGAAAGCGCGGCGGGCCTGATCGACTATCTGCGTGTTCATGCCAATGCAATGCGGATGGCCGTGGATATGGAGTGGCAGGTGCGCCCACATCGTGTCCAGGGTGGTATGGAGCCGTTGCCGGAAGTGCGCAACATTATCGCGGTGGCGTCGGGCAAGGGCGGTGTCGGAAAATCCACCACCACCGCCAATCTGGCGCTGGCCTTGCAGGCGGAAGGCGCGCGGGTGGGCATTCTCGATGCGGACATTTACGGTCCCAGCCAGCCGCGCATGATGGGCGTTGATGAGCGGCCGCAAAGCGATGATGGCAAACGGATGACACCGCTGATCGGCCACGGTGTGCAGATCATGTCGGCGGGCTTCATGGTGGAAGAGGATTCGCCGGTGATCTGGCGTGGCTCCATGGTGACCCGGGCACTGACGCAGTTGCTCAAGAATACTCGTTGGCGGGATCTCGATTATCTGCTGGTGGACCTGCCGCCGGGTACCGGCGACGTGCAACTGACACTGGCCCAGCAGATTCCGGTGGCCGGCGCGGTGGTGGTGACGACGCCCCAGGACATTGCCCTGCTGGACGCGCGCAAAGCGTTGCGTATGTTCGAGAAGGTGGACATTCCGGTGCTTGGCGTGATCGAGAACATGAGTACTCATGTGTGCAGCCACTGCGGACATCAGGAAGCGATTTTCGGCAGCGGCGGTGGTGGCCGCATGGCGGAGGATTACCAGGTGCCGTTGCTCGGCCAACTGCCGCTGGATGTGGGTATTCGTACCCAGGCCGATGCCGGGCTGCCATCGGTGCTGGCACAACCGGATGGCGCGGTGGCACGGCAATATCGAAACGTGGCCCTGGCCATGGCCGGCCGATTGGCCTGCCGGCAGCTGGACCACAAAGCCCGCTTCCCGCGCATCGTGGTGGAGAATCGTTAGGGAATGGATCGCTTACAGGCAATACGCAGGCATGCACACGGCCATTCGCTGCCAGGGCAGCTCCCACAGGGGACTACGAAGCGGCTGTGGGAGCTGCCCTGGCAGCGAATACCTGCGTGCTCGTCGTTCAGGACGCTTCCGTCAGCGGTTTGTGCTTGGCGAACAACGGCGTCGCCAGAGTGAGGGTGGCGGCGCACAGCAGGGCGGTGCCGCCGATGATGAAAATCAGCGAGCTGTGTTCGGCGCTGGCGTAAATCGGTGCCATCAGGTAGGCCGCCGCCGCTTGCCCGACAGCGAACAGAGCGGTGGCCCGGCCCCAGGCGGTGGCGTGCACATGGGCGGGCACCAGCTCGCCGATGCGGCCCATGGTGGTGGCGACCATGCCGGGGATCAGTGCACCCACGGTAAAGGACGAAAGCGACACCACCAGCGTTCCCGGTATTAGCATTGGCAGAAGGACCGCCGTGCCCTTCAACGCCAAAGCGGTGAACAGGGTGCGGTGCCAGCCGGCATGGCGGGCAATGGCGCCGACCAGGAACGGGCCGCTGATGGCGCCCAGGGCCACCAGCCCCCACTGGATCGCCGCCGCCCAGGTACTGAACCCTCTTTGTCGTTCCAGATAATCCACCCAGAACACCGTATGCGGTACGAAGCCCACCGCGTCCAGCAGGTAGGCCAGATAGATGGCGGCCAGCACCAGGCCGACGCGGGCCTGCTGTTGTCCTTGTTGGGGCGCCTGCGGCAGGCCCGGCCAGGGGCGCCACACCAGCGCCACCGGTAACAGCGCGATCAGGCCGAGGCCCAGCCAGGTCAGTTCCGGCCCCTGCTGCATCAGCAGTGGCACCAGGGTGGCGGAGATCAACACGCCGGTGCCGACGCCAGTGAAGATCCAGGCGGTGCCCCGTTTGCGTTTGGATTCCGGAAGCTGGCTGGCGATCAGGGAAGGTGCCACCACCATCAGCAGGGCCCCGGTGACGCCGGCGACGAAGCGCCAAAGACTGAACCACCACACCGGCCCTTGCCACATGCTGGCCAGGAAGCTGACGGCAATCAGCAACGTGGACAGCTTGATCACCGCGCCGGGGCCGAGCCGGCGGGCGAGACGGCTGGCAAGTACCGCGCCGACCAGATAGCCCAGCAGGTTGGTGGCGCCGACGAAACCGGCGTCACGGGCGCTCAGCCAGCCGGCCTCGATCAGCCCCGGCAGTTGCGCGGCGTAGGCGAAACGGCCCAGCCCGATCCCGGCCAGGGTGGTGGCCGCTCCCATTAATATCAGGCGGGTGGGCGAGACGGAGGTGGTCATGGGCGGCTCCAAAGCGAGAGGCGGTCATTGGCAGGCGCCCAGTTAAGCAGAGTCCGCCTATCACTAAAAATGATTTATACAGATGCTCGGCATCACTGAACTGAATGGGATGGTTCAGGCGTGGAGAACGGCGTCCTGCTGGCGCAGGCTGATGGCGATCTGCACCAGTTCGGCCAGGGAATCCGCCGCCATCTTGCTCATCATGTTGGCGCGATGGCCTTCCACCGTTTTGCGGTTGATGCCGAGCTTATCGGCCACTTCCTGATTGGACAGGCCGTTGACCACTTCCTCGAACACCTGCCGTTCCCGTTTGGTCAGGCCTTCGTAGCGTTGCCGGTGTACCGCCAGCGCCTGCAGTTTGCGGCGGTGCTGACGGTCCCGCTCAAGGGCGTTCTGGACATGGTCGATCAGCACCTGGTCGTCGAACGGTTTCTCGATGAACGTCAGCGCGCCGTCGGTGAGAGCGGTCACCGCCATGTCGATACTGCCGTGGGCGGAGATCATGATCACCGGCAGGTCGATGCCGTATTCGGGAAATTTCTTCTGCGCGTTGATACCGCTGAGTTCGGGCATGCGCACGTCCATCACCACGCAACCGCCAGCGCCGGGCTGGAAACGTTGAAGAAACGCCAGGGCGGTTTCATAACAGCGCACCTGCAGCCCCACGGACTCCAGCAGCCATTGCAGGGAGTCGCGCACATCGGCGTCGTCGTCGATGATATGGATGGTTTGCGTCGATTCGCTGTTTGCCATTGGGATCCGGGTCAATTCGTTGTGGTCGGCGTTTCGTCGTCCGCCAGTGCCAGGGTGAAACAGAAACAGGCGCCTCCCTTTTCCATGCCACCCTCTTCCACGGCGCAGGGCCACAGTTCGCCGCCGAGGGATTCTACCAGGGAACGGCTGATCGCCAGGCCCATGCCCAGCCCGTTCTTCTTGGTGGTGAAAAAGCGCTCGAACAGTTTATCCGAGCTGTGTGGCGGCAGGCCAGGGCCCTGATCGCGCACCCGGATCTCCAGTTGTTTGCCGCGCCGCTCCGCTTCCAGCCAGACTTTCAGCGGTGGTTGCCCGGCGGGAGTCTGGCAGGCCTCGATGGCATTGACGATCAGGTTGAGCAGGATCTGCTCCAATTGAATGCGGTCCGCCACCACCCGGGCGTCGGTCAGAGTCATACGGTTTTCCAGCACTACATTATGGCGTTCGGCGTTGGGTTCGCAGAACTGCAGCAGATCGTCGACCACCGGCAGCAAATCCATGGCTTCGTGTACTGGGGCTCTTTTGCGGGTGAAGTCCATCATCCGGTGGATAATGCCGCCAGCGCGCAGAGCGGTGTCCACGGTTTTTTCCAGCGGCACGCGCAGGTCCTGCCAGCGCACCTCGGCCTGATCGCCGAAGCGGCGCTGGATGCCGCGCAGATAATTGACGATGCCGGTGAGCGGCTGATTCAGCTCGTGGGCCAGGCTCGAAGCCAGCTCGCCCATGGTCACCAGCCGGCTGGCGTGTTCGATCTCCGCCTGATAGGCCTTCAATTGCGCTTCCGCCGCCTTGGCCGCGCTCAGATCCCGGGCCACCAGGGAAAAGTATTCCATGTCGCCGTGATAGGAGCGGTGCGCCAGCAATTCCAGGGAAACCGGAATGGTCTGGCCGCGGCGATCACACATGTCCAGCTCACCGCTCCAGTTGCCGCGCCGCAGGGCGGTGGGGAAGGCGGCTTCGCCAAGCAGGCGGTAGCTGGTCTCGGTGAACAGCTCCGACAAAGCGGCGGACGGGGTGGCGCTGTCCAGGGCCAGCACCTGGCGGGCGGACTCGTTGAGATGGGTAATGCGATGATCCAGGGAAGTGAAGATCACCAGATCACTGGTGCTTTCCAGTACTCGCGCCAGCCGCCGGTTGGTCTGCTCCGCCTCGATACGGCCGCTGGCGTCCCGGGATACCACCAGGATTTCACGGATGTCGCCGGTGTCCGGGTCGCGCAAGGTGCGGCTGGTGCTTTCCAGCCAGGTGTAATGGCCGTCCTTGCAACGGAACCGGTAGGTGTGAGTGTACAGACCGCGCTCGTAGCGAACGCTGGGTGCGCGCCGCTGGAAATTCTCCACATCGTCCGGGTGATAAAGGTCATAGGCGGAGACGCCGACGATTTCCTCGACGCTGTAGCCGAGCAGATGAGTCACCGCCGGTGAGGCATAAATGAAACGCCAGTCCCCGGGTGTGTGCCGGGAGATCATGTCGGTGGACTGCTCGGCCATCTCCGCCAGCAGGCGGTTGCGCTCGGCATCGTCGGTGAGCGCGGTGAAGCCCTCTTCCGGTGTCGGTGTGTCCATGGGCGGGGGGTTGGGTTGCTGGCTAAGGAACATAGTGTACCTCGTGCGGTGCCCAACCACCGCCGGCATTGGCGCCGACGGTGTTTTCGGGTATCAGCGCAGGAACTTCTGACTGAAGGTTTTGAATTGCGGGGCGAGGGAATCGCGAACCCACTCGAAACCCACCATTTCCCGGGTGACCACGCGCACGCCTTCGTCACGCAGGCGTTGCAGGGCACTCTCGGTGTCCAGCGGATTACGCGCGGAGATCGCATCGGCCACCACGAACACCTTGTTGCCGGCCTGGTGCAGCCCCAAGGCGGTTTGCATCACACAGACGTGGGCTTCCATGCCGCACAGCACGAACGTCTTGCCGCGGGCTTCCGAGAGCAGCGAGGCGCATTCGGGCGCGTCGGCGCAGGAAAACACAGTCTTGGCGATGGCGGGGTTGGCGTCGCCGGCCAGCTCCAGTAGTTGGTCGGTGGTGGGGCCGACGCCCTTCGGGTATTGCTCGGTGAAGCGCACCGGCACGTCCATCAACTGCGCCACTTCAATCAGCCAGCGGCAGTTCTTCACCAGGGTTTCGTGTTCATGTACGCCGGGCAGCAGACGTTCCTGAACGTCGATGACCAGCAGGGTGGAATCTTGGGCTTCGATCAGCATGGTCGGATCCTTACTCTCTACGTCTTACTGGGAGGGGCGGCGGTCCACCATGTTGGTGGCCACGCCCTGGGCTACGATCTTGTCTTTGACGCGGCAGACGGTTTCCAGCTTCACCCGGCGCCGTCTTTCGTCGATCTCCAGCACGGTGGCGGTGGCCACCACGGTATCGCCGATGTGGACCGGCGCCTTGAACGACAGCTGCTGGTCCACATAGATGGCGCCGGGGCCGGGCAGGCGGGTGCCGAGCACGGCGGAGATCAGGCCGGCGCTGAACATGCCGTGCACGATGCGCTGGCCGAACTGGGTGCCGGCGGCATAGTCCGCGTTCAGGTGCACCGGATTGTCGTCACCGGTGATGCCGGCGAACAGTACCACGTCGGCCTCGGTAATGGTCTTGGCGTAGCTGGCGCTGAGGCCGACTTTCAGGTCTTCCAGGTAGTAACCGTGCAGTTCGTCCATTGGGATCCCTTATTTTACGTAGTGACTCTTTATGTCGTGGCTTTGGTTCATTCACAAGGCACGAAGCCATTTAGTTAAAGCCAGTGACTCAAAAGTGTAGTGGTTTACACTTTTGAATCCAAGTAGAAATACTTGGTTTTGTAATGAGGCTTTGCTAGTCTCTTGGCCGTCGGTGCCGCACCAGCGTGGAGCGGCCTGGTGGGAGAGAGCAATGATGCAGGACCAAAATGACGGTCTTTGGGAAAAGGCCATTCGCCGACTGGTGCCGCTGGGGCTGGAGACCTGGAACGAGCGGCGGCTGCTGGACGGCAAGCTGACACTGACCCCGGACCTGAACGGCGGTGACGTGGAGCGCCTGATCAAATGGATAGACGCCTGTCTGGCGGACGATGGCGGGCAGGTGGCGGCCCGTGATCGGGCGGTGACCCTGGCGCGGGAATTCAAGGCTCTGAATCACGATGGCCGTGCCCGTTTCCTGATGTTGCTGGCGGAACAATACGCTGTGGACGAGGCGCGGGTGGAGCAGGCCATGGAGCAATGGCGCGCGGCCGGCAGCGAGGGGCGCATGCAGGCCGCCCTGGCTCTGCGTGATGCCCTGGAGCCGCCGCGCATGACCTTGCTGACCCGTTTCAATGGCGTGCCGGAGGGGGTCAAGTTCCTGGTGGATCTGCGTGCGGAACTGTTGTCGTTGCGCAAGGAACATCCCCAACTGGCACCGCTGGAAGCGGACCTCAAGCGGCTGCTCGGCGCCTGGTTCGACGTGGGGTTGCTGCAATTGGAACAGATCAGTTGGCAAAGCAGCGCCGAGTTACTGGAAAAGCTCATCGCCTATGAGGCGGTGCACGCGATCCGTGGCTGGAACGATCTGAAAAACCGTTTGCGCCCGGACCGCCGCTGCTTCGCGTTCTTCCATCCGAACATGCCCAATGAGCCGCTGATTTTTGTCGAGGTGGCACTGGTGGAAGGCATGGCCGGCAGCATCCAGGCGCTACTGGATGAAGACGCGCCGGTGCTGGATGCCCGGCAAGCGGACACCGCCATTTTCTACTCCATCTCCAATGCCCAGGCCGGTCTGGCGGGCATCAGTTTCGGCAACTTCCTGATCAAACGGGTGGTGAAGCTGCTGCGCCAGGAACTACCGCAACTGAAGCAGTTCGCCACCCTGTCGCCGATCCCCGGATTCCGCCGTTGGCTGGAGGGGTTGTCCGACGACGTCCTGGCCGGTTTGCCCGGCGGTACGGTATGGCGGGACACCGGCAGTGCCGGGGCTCTGCTGGATCCGGAGCGGCTGGATCCCTTGCGTGCCGAGGCGCTGCGGCGGCTGATGGCCTGGTACCTGTGCCGCGAGCAACGCCGGGGCCGCTACGCCCTGGATCCGGTGGCCCACTTCCATCTCAGTAACGGCGCTCAGGTGGCCCGGCTGAACTGGGCCGCGGACCTGTCCGAAAAAGGCCGGCGCCAGGCCGTCGGCATGATGGTTAATTATCGCTATGAGCTGCCGCGTATCGAAGCGCGCAGCCAGAGTTACACCGTCGATGGGGCCGTGGCCACGTCGGCATCCATGAAAAAACTGTTGAAGGCGTAAAGTTATGAGCGAGAAACGATTGGCGGTGGTGACCGGCGCCACCGGCGGCTTGGGCGTGGCCATGTGTCAGGCTCTGTGTGATCAGGGCCGCACCGTGGTGGGGACCTACTATCCGGACCCGCAACAGGAGCAACAGGCGCGGCAATGGCAGGAAAGCATGGAGCAGCAGGGCTATTCCGTGCACGTCCGTCCCTTGGACGTCACCGACTATGAAGCCTGCGTCGCCTTTGCCGCCAGTGTGGAAGCGGAGCTCGGTCCCATCGATGTGCTGGTGAATAACGCCGGCATCACCCGGGATGCGCCGATCAAGCGCATGGAGCCGCACTTCTGGCAGGATGTGATCAACACCAACCTGACTTCCATGTACAACCTGTGCCGGGCGGTGTTCGACGGCATGTGCCAGCGCGGCTTCGGCCGCATCGTCAACATCTCCTCCCTGAATGGGGAAAAGGGCCAGTTCGGCCAGTGCAACTACGCCGCCGCCAAGGCCGGTGTTTATGGATTCACCCGCTCCATCGCCCAGGAAGGCGCGCGCAAGGGCGTCACCGTCAACGCCGTCTCGCCGGGTTATATCGACACCCCGATGGTGCGGCAGGTGCCGGAGAACATTCTTGAAGGTATCATCGCCGGTATTCCCGTGGGCCGGTTGGGCCAGCCCGATGATATCGCCCGGGCAGTGGCGTTCCTGGCCGCCGACGAGGCGGGTTTCATCACCGGCACCAATCTGTCGGTGAATGGCGGTCAGTACATGAGCTGACGGCACCGCGAACCCCTTCCGCGAACAACAAAGACAGAGGATGCCCCATGCCGGAATATAAAGCGCCGTTGCAGGACATGGCTTTCGTGCTCGGCGAGCTGACCGATATCGATGGTCTGGCGGCATTGCCGCCGTTTACCGAAGTGTCCCGTGAACTGGCCGAAGCGGTGCTGGATGAGGCCGGCAAACTGGCCTCGTCGGTGATCGCGCCGCTCAATGCCGACGGCGATCGCCATGGCGTGCGTCTGCAAGAGGATGGCGTGGTTGCCGCTCCCGGTTTTCGTGACGCTTACCAGCGCTACGTGGAAGGCGGCTGGGGCAGTCTGCAGTTCGATCCCGAGTACGGCGGCCAGGGGCTGCCGTTCTCGCTGGCGGTGGCGGTGCAGGAGATGTGGCACGCCGCCAACATGTCCTGGGGGCTTTGCCCGCTGTTGTCCCAGGGCGCGGTGGAAGCCATCGCCGCCAATGCCGACGAGTCTCTCAAGGCCCTTTATCTGCCGTCCATGGTCAGTGGTACCTGGAGTGGCACGATGAATCTGACCGAGCCGCAGGCCGGTTCCGATCTGGCCGCGGTGAAGGCGCGGGCGGTCCCGGAAGGCGATCATTATCGCATCACCGGGCAGAAAATTTTCATCACCTGGGGCGATCACGACATGGCCGACAACATCGTCCATCTGGTGCTGGCCCGTTTGCCCGATGCGCCGGAGGGCGTGAAGGGCATTTCCTTGTTCCTGGTGCCCAAGTATTTGCTCAACAAGGATGGCTCCCCGGGCGAACGCAATGATTGCCGGGCCATCTCGCTGGAACACAAGATCGGCATTCACGCCAGCCCCACCTGTGTCATGAGCTACGGCGACAATGGCGGTGCCATTGGTTACCTGGTGGGCAAGCCCAATCAGGGCCTGGCCTGTATGTTCACGATGATGAACAACGCCCGTCTCACGGTGGGACTGCAGGGCGTGGCCGTCGCTGAACGGGCCTGTCAGCAGGCACGCGAATACTGCCGCGAAAGGGTGCAGGGTGTGGCTCCCGGACAACGTGAGGCGGGGCCGATCGTCGGTCACCCGGACGTGCGCCGTATGCTGATGACGATGAATGCGCTCACCGAGGCGGGGCGCGCGCTGGCCTACGTGGGCTGCGCCGAAGTGGATCGGGTGCACGGTGAAAGCGATCCGCAACGCCGGGCCCGTCATCAGCGGCGCCTGGATTTGCTCACGCCGCTGGTGAAAGGCTGGTGCACGGAGATGGCCCAGGAAGTCACGTCCCTGAACGTGCAGTGTCATGGCGGTATGGGGTTCATCGAGGAAACCGGTGCCGGGCAGTTGTTCCGGGATGCGCGCATCCTGCCGATCTACGAAGGCACCAACGGCATTCAGGCGATGGACCTGGTGGGGCGCAAGACCTTGCGTGATCGCGGTACCGCCATGTTTGAGATGCTGGAGGAGATGGATGCGTTTCTGGCCGAGCCGCACCTGGAGAGTGTGTTGGGCTCTGAACGCAAAGCGCTGTTGGCGGATGCGGTGGTGGCGGTAGCCGACGCCACGGAATTTTTGCTGGGCGCCAGCGACAGTGCCACGCTGCCCGGCGCTATCGCTTTCCACTATTTGATGCTGAGCGCCACCGTGGTGGCTGCCTGGCAAATGGGCCGCGCGGCGCTGAGCGTGGCGGAAGACGATTCCCCGTTCGCTCGCCGCAAACGGCATCACGTCCACTTTTACCTTGAGCAGATATTGCCCCGTTATCTGCATCACGCCCGGGCTTTGCGTTTCGGTGACGATACACTGATGGCGCTACCCGAAGAGCTGCTGTAACCCGCAGGAGAAAACCATGTACATCAACGGTGAATGGATCAACAAGGACAACACCTTCGCGGTGTTCAACCCCGCCACCAATGAGCAGATCGGTACCGTCGCCGACGCTGATGACGCCGACATCACGGCGGCCATCGAGGCGGCCAACATCGCCTTCGCGTCCTGGTCCGCCACCACCGCCTATGAACGAGCGGCGCTGCTGTACAAGGCCCACGGGCTGATGCTGGCGCGCAAACGGGAGCTGGCGGAGTTGATGACCCGCGAGCAGGGCAAACCCCTCAAGGCGGCGCTCAACGAAGTGGGTTACGGCGCCGACTTTCTGCTGTGGTTCGCCGAGGAAGCCAAGCGTATGTATGGCGAAACCATTCCGTCCGCCCGCGCCAATCAGCGCTTCTGGGTACAGCAGCATCCAGTGGGCGTGGTCGGCGCGATCACGCCGTGGAATTACCCGATCTCGATGATCACCCGCAAGCTGGCGCCGGCGGTGGCGGCGGGCTGCACCATCGTGTTGAAACCGGCGGAAGCGACGCCGTTGTGCGCCCGGGCCATGTTCGAGATTTTTCACGAGGCCGGTTTCCCGCCAGGCGTGGTGAACCTGATCACCAAACAGGATCCGAAGCCGGTGGGTGAAGCGTTCTGCACTCATCCGCTGGTGAAAAAAATTACTTTCACCGGTTCCACGCCCGTGGGCAAGTACCTGTCCGGGCTGGCCGGCGGCCATCTCAAACGGGTTTCCATGGAGCTGGGTGGCCATGCGCCGGCCATTGTCTTCAATGATGTGGATCCGGTGCATGCGGCCAAGGGCTTGTCGCTGGTGAAATTCCTTAACACCGGTCAGGCCTGCATCAGCCCCAATCGCATTTTTGTTCAGCGCGACATCATCGAGCCGTTCCTGGCGGAGATGAGCAATCGCATCGCCAAACTGAAAGCCGGCAATGGCATGGAAGAGGGCATCAGCATCGGCCCGCTGATCAACCAGGCGGCCATCGACAAGGTGGCCGGGCAGGTGGACGACGCGGTGGCCAAGGGCGCCCGCCTGATGCAGGGCGGTGAGCGCCTGTTCGCCGGTGAAGCCGATCGCGGGCATTTCTATGCGCCGACCCTGCTGGCGGACGTGACTCCGGACATGCGTATTTACCGCGAGGAGACGTTCGGACCGGTGGCGCCGGTGATCCCCTTCGATAACGAAGAGGAGGTGCTGGCCATGGCCAACGATACCCATTACGGGCTGGCGGCCTACGTCTATACCGAGAAGCTGTCCCGGGCGATCCGCATGTTCGAAGGGCTGCGGTTCGGCATCATCGGCATCAACGACATCAACCCCACCAGCGCGGCGGCGCCGTTTGGTGGCATGAACGAGAGTGGTCTGGGGCGCGAGGGCGCCCGCGAAGGGCTGCTGGAATATCTGGAAACCAAGCTCGGTGGCGTGGCGGTCTGACCGCCCGGCCCGTTCGGCTCCGTTGAAAGGCCCGCTTCGGCGGGCTTTTGTTTGGGTATTTATGCTTGATTAAAAAAGTATAAATACCTAGTATTCAGGGGAAAACCCCTGATTCAGAAAACGGCATCTCTGCCGCATCGATAACGCTAATAAAGCCCGATAACGGAGAACAACATGAGTCTGCGAAAGAGAGCGGACGGGGGCGAACAGCCCTCGACGCTGGGTTTCCTCAAGCTGCGCATTCCTTTTGTCCACTACAAGCTGGAATTGCCGGACATCCTGCAAGGGGCGATCCTTTGTGTGGTGCCGCTGAGTATCACGGCACTGATGACCTCGGTGCTGGGCATTCCTTTCGAGATCGCCGTTGCTTTCGTGGTGATCAACAACTTCCTGTTCATGCTGCATGGTCACTTCGGTGATCCGGCGGTATCCGGTTGGATCACCGCTGGGATTCCGTTGTATGTGGCGTTTCTGTCCGGCTATCCGGAGGGGGATGCGCGCATTCTGGCGTTGATTGCCTTGCAGTTGACGGTGGCGGGACTCTTTTTCGCCATGGGCTTGTTCAAGGGCGCGGATGTACTGGTTCGCAAGATGCCCATGTCGCTGAAGGCGGGGATTCTGGTGGGCGCCGGCTTCTCCGCCATAATGACGGAGTTTTCCGCCACCGGGCGGGTGTGGACCATGCCGATCACCATTTTGCTCGGTACGGTCCTCGGCTTTTTCATGTTGTTTTCCCGCACCGCCGCGCCTTTGCGGGAGCGTTATTCCCTGTTCCGTTTCATTGCACAGTACGGTATCGCCGTACCGTTCGTGATCGCCTATGTGTTCGGTATTCTGATCGGCGAGGTCCAGGCGCCAACCCTGGAGTGGGGCTGGGTATCCCTGCCGTTTGGCGACATGCTCAATGATTACACCGTGTTCGGTCTGGGCTGGCCGCCGTTCCAGTATTTCCTCGATGCGTTGCCGCTGGCGCTGGCCGCCTATGTCATCGCCTTTGGCGATGTGCTGGTGATCGATTCCCTGTTCAAGAACGCGGATAAGGTGCGCAAGGACGAAAAACTGGTTTTCAGCCCGCGCCGTAACAGCATCATCGCCGGGCTCCGCAATCTGTTTCATGGTCTGTGCGCGCCCTTTATCAGCTTGTCCGGCCCGTCCTGGACTGGTGGTCAGGCGCTGGTGGTGAATCGTTATATGAACAACGATCGCAAGGCCATGGACAGTTATTGGGGCGGGGCCAACAGCATTTACTGGGGCATGAGTATTGCCCTTCTGTTGTTACCGGTGGTGTCCCTGTTCAAGCCAGGGTTGAACATTGGTCTGGCGCTGACGCTACTGATCCAGGGCTACCTGTGCGGTTATCTGGCGTTGGAAATGCTCAGCAAGGGGACCAATCTGCAGCGCGGCGTGGCGGTGATCGTCGGCGCCATTCTGGCCACTAAAGGCGCGGCCTGGGGGCTGGGCGCCGGTCTGATACTGTGGCTGGTACTGGAGCGCGATTGGCTCGCCGGCGACAGCCGCGCCGCTGCCGGCGCCGCTGAATCCGCCGGCTCCGAATAGACGGCACCGTGCCGCGAAAACAACAAAGTGACCTACCAACTAGGCGCCCCGTGATCGGCATGGGGCGCCCTCAATTCAGGAGACTCCGATCATGTCCAGCACGCTTGCTTTCGATGCGGACCTGACGCCCAACGCCGCCAATTTCTCGGCTCTGACGCCGCTCACCTTTCTGACCCGTACCGCGCTGGCGCATCCTTATCGCACCGCGGTGATCCATGGTCCGGTGCGGCGCACCTGGGGCGAGACTCATCAACGCTGTTTGCGGTTGGCCTCGGCGCTGCAGGCCATGGGCGTGGGACCCGGTGATACGGTGGCGGCGTTGCTGCCTAATGTGCCGGAAATGCTGGAGCTGCATTTCGCCGTCCCGATGCTGGGGGCGGTGCTCAACACCCAGAACACCCGCCTGGATGCGGCATCCATGGCGTTCATGCTGGATCACGGCCAGGCCAAGGTGTTCTTCACCGATCCGGAATTCCATGAACGCAGCCGGGAAGCGTTGTCCCGCTGCTCGGTCTCCCCTCTGGTGGTGGATGTGGAGGATCCGACTTTCGAGGGCGGTGAACGGGTCGGGGAACTGACCTTTGGTGAGCTTATGGCGCGCGGGCGCGACGATTTCACCTGGCAGGCGCCGGCGGATGAATGGCAGGCGATCGCGCTGAACTACACTTCCGGCACCACCGGCGATCCCAAGGGCGTGGTCTACCACCACCGTGGCGCCTACCTGAATGTCTTGAGCAACATCATCGGACTGGGTCTGCCTCAGGGCGCCGCCTACCTGTGGACGCTGCCCATGTTCCACTGCAACGGCTGGTGTTTCCCCTGGGCGGTGACCGCCGTGGCCGGCACCCACGTGTGTCTGCGCCAGCCGCACCCGGAACCGATTTTCCGTGCCATCAGCGAGCATAAGGTGACCCATTTTTGTGCCGCCCCGGTGGTACTGAACATGATGATCAACGCACCGGAAGAGCAACGACAGCCCTTCGATCACACCGTGACCGTGGCCACCGGCGGCGCCGCGCCGCCGGCCGCCACCATCGCCGCCATGGAAAACCTGGGGATCAATATCGTCCATCTGTACGGGCTCACCGAAACCTATGGGCCCAGTCTGGTGTGCGAATTCCAGGACCCGTGGGCGGATCTGTCCCTGGAGGAAAAAGCGGACAAGGTGGCGCGTCAGGGGATTCTGTCGCTGTCGATGACCGACATGATGGTGGCGAACCCGGACACACTGACGCCGGTGCCGCGGGACGGCGTCAGTCTCGGCGAGCTGTTCGTACGTGGTCACAGTGTCATGAAAGGCTATCTCAACAATCCGCAGGGCACTGAAAAAGCCTTTGCCGGCGGCTGGTTCCACACCGGAGACCTGGGGGTGTGGCATGAGGACGGCTACGTGGAGATCAAGGACCGTTCCAAGGACATCATCATTTCCGGCGGCGAGAACATCTCCACTCTGGAAGTGGAGAGCGTGTTGTATGCCCACCCGGCGGTGCTGGAAGCGGCGGTGGTGGCCGGCCCCGATCCACATTGGGGAGAAATTCCCTGTGCCTTCATCGCGTTGAAGGGAGGACAGACGGTGAGCGAGGAAGACATCGTCAGTCACTGCCGGGAAGGCTTGGCGGGCTTCAAGTGTCCGAAAAAAGTGTTTTTCGTCGACGAGTTACCGAAAACCTCCACCGGCAAATTCCAGAAGCATGTGTTGCGGGAGCAACTCAGCGCCTGATTTCCCTGCGTTCTTCCGGGGGACTCCCCCGGAAGTTTTTTTCCTGCCAGAACAGTCTGTCTTGTCATCTGTAATGATGATGCTATGGTTAAAAGTCATCATTGATCGAGATGAAGGCCATGCTGATCCGATCCCTGGAAATCTTTCAGGCCGTGGTGGAGAGCGGCAGTTTCAGTGCCGCCGCCGAGAGCCTGCATACGGTGCAGTCCAACGTCACCGCCCATATCAAGAAGCTGGAAAGCGAGCTGGGCGTGCGTGTGTTGGAGCGCCGCAATCCGGTGGCGCTCACGTCCGCGGGGCATCAATTGCTGGGATACGCCCGCCGCATCGGTGATTTGCATAATGAGGCGCTCAACCACTTCAAGGGCGGTGGCGAACCCACCGGAGAATTGCGCCTGGGCAGCATGGAAACCACCGCCGCCGTGCATTTGCCGAAAGTGCTGCCCGCTTTCAGTCGACGCTGGCCGGCGGTCTCCCTGAATTTGCGCACCAGTCCTTCCGCCTGCTTGCTGGACGAACTTCGCGAGGGGCGCCTGGACGCGGCGTTCGTGATTGCCGGTAACGTCGGCGATGGTCTGATCATGAGGCCGGTGTTCCGTGAACGGTTGGTATTGGTGAGTGGCCGGCCGCTCGATGGCGTGCCGTGCGCGGCGGAATTGTCACGCACCTCCTTTTTGTCTTTCCGTCAGGGCTGTGGTTACCGGCAGACGGTGTCGGTGCTGCTGGCGGAGCAGGGCGCGCCCCCGGCGCCGATCCATGAGCTGGGCAGCCTGGACGCCATTCTGGGCTGTGTCAGCTCGGGTATGGGGCTGGCGGTATTGCCGGAATCCACGGTGCGCCAGTACCGCCATCGCTATCCGCTGCACTCGGTGCCCTTGCCGGAAGCGTTGTCGGCGGTGACCACGGCCATCGCCACCGCCGAGGAGAATACCTGGAGCCGGCCGTTGCGGGCCTTCATGGAAGGGCCCTGGTTACCGGATCTGGACGAGCCGTCGCGGCCGGCGTTGGCCTCGGTGTAGTCCGGTACTGATCGGTTTGGCCATGACAAAATAGTCGGTTCTGACGAATACCCGCCGCTTTCTCCCAGGCAACATCAAGGGTCGACGCCTGCCAGGCGACACCCAAAAAACAACAACACTAGGAGAGGTTCATGAACACGGAAGCCAGTCTGCGCCATCCGGGTCTGCACGCGCGGGTGAAGCCCGATCATCCCGCCGTGATTCTGGCGGATACCGGCCGCAGTATGAGTTATGCGGAGTTGGACGCCTTCGCCAACCGCCTGGCCCGGGTGCTGCAGAACGAAGGACTGGATTACGGTGAGCATATCGCCTGTTTGCTGGAAAACCGCCTGGAGTGCCCGGCGGTCCAGTGGGGCGGCCATTACGCCGGTCTGTATTACACCTTCGTCAGTACCCGGCTGAAACCGGAAGAGGTGCTCTACATTCTCGAGGATTGCGAGGCCCGGGTGGTGATCCTCAGTGCGCAAACCGCCACCCCGGAACTGGTTGAGGCCATTGGCGAACTGCCGTTGGCACCGAAGATCTTCATGCTGGATGAGCCGCTACCGGGATGTGAATCCCTAGAACAGGCCATGGCAGGGCAGTCTCCGGAGGCGCTGCCCGGCGCCCGGGAAGGCAGCGACATGCTCTATTCTTCCGGCACCACCGGCCGCCCCAAGGGAGTGAAACCGGAAATCAGCGGCCTGCCGGTGGGCAGCACCGAAACCCTGGCGGGGTTGATCGAGCTGGCGTTCGGCGGCAACGGCGACATGGTCTACCTGTCTCCGGCGCCGTATTACCATGCCGCGCCGCTGAAATGGACCCGCGGCGTGCTGGTGCTCGGCGGCACCGCGGTGATCATGGAGAAGTTCGATCCGCAGCGGGCACTGGAAAACATCCAGAAATATAAGGTCACCCATAGCCAGTGGGTGCCGACCATGTTCCACCGCATGCTGCACCTGCCCGAGGAAGTGCGTAACCGCTATGACGTTTCCAGCCTGAAAATGGCGGTGCACGCGGCGGCGCCCTGTCCGGTGACCACCAAGCAGGCGATGATCGACTGGTGGGGGCCGGTGATTTATGAGTACTACGGCAGCACCGAGGGCGCCGGCCTGACCATGACCAACAGCGAGGACTGGAAGAAACACACCGGCACCGTGGGCAAGGCAATCTACGGCACCCTGCATATCGTCGACGAGGAAACCGGTGAGGAGCTGCCCATCGGCCAGGAAGGCGCCATCTACTTCTCCGGCGGCCACCCGTTCGAATACCACAAGGATCCGTCCAAGACCGCCGAGGCGCACAATGACGAGGGCTGGGCCTGTGTCGGGGATATCGGCTGGCTGGATGAGGACGGTTACCTGTATCTCACCGACCGCAAGAGCAACATGATCATCTCCGGCGGCGTCAACATTTACCCGCAGGAGGTGGAAAACACCCTGATGGGACATCGTGCCGTATTCGACGTGGCGGTGATCGGTATCCCCAATGAGGAGATGGGGGAATCCGTGCACGCCATCGTCCAGTCCCGCGAGGACAGGCCGGGCACCGCGGAACTGGCCACGGAGTTGCTGAGTTTCTGCCGTGAGAAACTGTCGTCGATCAAGTGTCCGCGCACGCTGGAATTCCGCGACACACTGCCCCGTGAGCCCAATGGCAAGCTGCTGAAGCGGTTGCTCAGGGATGAGTATCGGGAAGGAAGACGGAAAGCGGAGGGCTTCTTCAGCCTCTAGGCGAAGAGAGGTATCGCGGCTGGTGAGCCGCTCCTACACATTCCCTGCAGGAGTGATTCACCAGCCTCGATTGGCGTGCCAGCGTTTAGTGGTCGTGGCCGTCCGGCCCGTGCACGTGGCCGTGCTGCTGCTCTTCTTCGCTGGATTCGCGGATATCGGTGATTTCCACGGCGAAGTTCAGGGTTTCCCCGGCCAGCGGATGGTTGCCGTCGATGGTGACCTGATCGCCATTCACCTCGGTGATGGTGAAGATGCGCGGGCCGGCTTCCGTCTGTGCCTGGAATTGCATGCCCGGTTGCAGCTCATCGCCGGCGCCTTCAAAGGCGGAGGCGGGAACCTGCTGAATCAGGCCGTCGTGACGCTCGCCGTAGCCTTCTTCCGGGGCCACGGTAACGTCCAGCTTGTCACCCACTTCCTTGCCCACCAACGCCTTTTCCAGACCGGGGATGATGTTGCCGTGACCGTGCAGATAGGTCAGCGGCTCCTGCCGTTGATGGGAGGAGTCGATGGTCTGACCGGCGTTGTTGGTCAGGGTGTAGTGGAACGCCACCACCTTGTTGTCTGCAATTTGCATGGATGCCCTTTTCGGGTTGATGAATTTTGGGCGGGAACCGTCCCCGCGCCCGCATACCGGCATGGTAACAGGGCAGCGACGGCCGTGACCAATCGCCGCCCGGCTGCGCGCCAGCGCCCCGGACGTTATAATCGGCCCCGCTTGCCGCGTCACCGGCCTGTGCCATTGGTGCCTTTCCCCCGGGGACCGGACGGATCCGATACACTTTGAAAGGGTTTTCGCCGTTTCTTTACGGAGCCGTTCCGGCATCATGGGGGTCGGATATGGAGAATGCCCGACCATGAAAACCCTGCCGCAGCTTTTCACCAACAACGAACAGTGGCGCCATCAGATCGAGGAAGAGCATCCCGGTTTCTTCCGTACTCTGGTAGGCCAGCAGAACCCGGAATTCCTGTGGATCGGCTGTGCCGATTCCCGTGTCCCGGCCAATGAAATCGTCGGCCTGATGCCCGGTGAGCTGTTCGTGCACCGCAATGTGGCCAATCTGGTGCATCACACTGATTTCAATCTGCTCTCGGTGCTGCAGTTCGCCGTGGAAGTGCTCAAGATCAAGCATGTCATGGTGGTGGGGCATTACGGCTGTGGTGGCGTGCGTGCTGCCATGGAAGACCAGCCTCACGGGCTGATCGACAACTGGATCCGCCAGGTACGGGAGCTGTATCTGCGCCACCGCAAGCAACTGGCGGACCTGGAGCCCACTGCCCGCCTTGATCGCATGTGCGAATTGAACGTGGCCCGCCAGGTGATCAACGTTTCCAATACCACGGTGGTGCAGGAAGCCTGGCGCCGCGAACAGCCCCTGACCATCCACGGCTGGATTTACGGCATCGGTGACGGCCGCCTCGGTGATCTGGGCATTGAGGTGGACAACAATGCCCACCTGCGTGAATTGGAAAGCCAGGAATTCGAGGTCTGATACCTCAGCACTCACGGGTACACCAACGTGAATCGAAGCCGCTACAGCGGCTCCGTAGTCCTGAGGTGGATTCGAAGCGAGCGGTTTGGTTGCTTGTTGGGAGCCGGCGGACAGCGCTCCAGGACCGTGCTTCTCCCGGGGCCTGGAGCGCTGTCCGCCGGCTCTCTTCCCCCTCTAGTACCAGACCCGGATACCGGCCACCAGCATGGTGTCACTGGTGTCCTCGCCGTGGTCACGGGCGAAGTCGGCGGTGTCGCCGAATTTCTTCTCCCAATGTACGCCAATGTAAGGGGCGAACTCGCGGCGGATTTCATAGCGCAACCGCAATCCCGCTTCCACCGTGGCGAGCCCCTGGCCGATACCGAGGTCCCGATCCTCCTTGCCGTATAGGCTGGCTTCCACTTCCGGAGTCAGGATCAGCCGCTGCGTGAACAGCAACTCGTATTCCGCTTCCAGACGCAGTTCGCTGTGGCCGGATTCGCCCAGGAACAGGTTGGCCTCGGTCTCGAAGAAGTAGGGAGCAACACCCATCACCCCGACACTGACCCAATCCCGGTTGGGATCGTCCGGTTGCCAGTCCCGGCGTACACCCAGTTGCCAGTCCCAGTAAGGCGCGAAGGCACGGCTCCAGGCCAGCCGGGTTTCCAGACTCTCGGTTTCGCCGCCCCGGTCCATGAGTCGCTCGCCTTCGGTGGCGAAATACAGCTTGTTGATATCACCGCCGTACCAGGCGTTGGCGGACCAGGCCGCCACTGTGCCGTCGTCGGCGTCACGGGCTTCCAACTGGTCCACCAGGATTTGACCGAAGCGGGCGGGAACGCCCTCCATGGCCAGAGCCGGTGTTCCGACGAACACGGCGATCAGTGCGACCAGCAGGCCGCTTAACGTCATTGATGCTTTCATGAGCGGCTCTCCTCGTCGGTGTGGTGTTGATGGCGTGGCACCACGCGCACTTCCCGGAACATGCCCGCTTCCATGTGATAGAGCAGGTGGCAATGGTAGGCCCACCGTCCCAGGGCATCGGCACGAACCAGATAGCTGAGTTTTTCTCCGGGTTTCACCAACAGGGTGTGTTTGCGCAGCAGACGCCCATCGCCCAGTTCCAGATCACTCCACAGACCGTGCAGGTGGATCGGGTGGTGCATCATGGTGTCGTTCACCAGGGTCAGCCGCACTCGTTCGTTGTGATACAGCTCGAGCGGCTCGGCGTCGGCGAACGGGATGCCGTTGAAACTCCACATGTAGCGTTCCATGTTGCCGGTGAGGTGCAACACGATTTCCCGCTCCGGCTGCGTGCTGTCGGGCAGACCATGGGCGTATTCCAGGTCGGCGTAGGTGAGCACTTTCCAGTCCCGGTCGCGTAGCCCGATGCCGGGATCGTCGAGCATCGGCACCGGAGACATGGCACGCATGTCCACGCCAGGACCGTATTCACTGTCGGCGTGTTCCGTGGCGCTTTGTCGGGCCGGCAGATCCGGGTTGTCCGCCGAGACCGCGAAGGGCACGGCGGCGTTGGTGTCGTGGTTGGTGTGCCCCATGGCCGAGTGGTCCATCCCGTCCTGCGTGCCGTGGCTCATCCCCTGATGGTTCATGCTTCCATGATCCATGCCGCCGGACATATCGCCATGGTTCATATCCCCAGGGTCCATGCCGCCATGATTCATGCGAGAGTGGTCCATGGTCTTCATGGCGCCACTGTCGTGTCCCATGGCTCCGTGATCCATGGCGCCCATGCCCATTTCCCGGTGCCCGAGCAGCGGCACCGGGTCCAGCTCCGGCACTTCGGCACTGAGCGAGGGATCCGGCGTCAGGGTGCCACGGGCGTAGCCGGACCGGTCGATGGTTTGCGCGAACAGGGTATAGGCGCGGTGATCCTTCGGCTCGACGATCACGTCCAGGGTTTCCGCCACACCCAGGCGGCACTCGTGGAAGCGCACCGGTTTCACTGGCTGGCCGTCCATGGCTACCACGGTCATATCCAGGCCGGGAATACGCAGGTCGAAGATGGTCATGGCGCTGGCGTTGATGAAGCGCAGCTTGATGCGCTCGCCGGGCTCGAAGCGGGCTTGCCAGTTGGCGGCCGGGGTATGGCCGTTGACCAGGAAGCTGTAGGTGTAACCGGTCACATCCGCCAGATCGGTCTCGCTCATGCGCATCCGGTTCCACATGTGGCGATCCTTGAGCGTCCGCACCACGCCTTTCTCACGGAAATCCCTCAGCGTGTCGAACAGCGTCCGTTCGCTGAAATTGTAGTAGTGGCTGAGTTTTTTCAGCGTGGCGTAGATGCGCTTGGGATCCTGGTCGCTCCAGTCGGAAAGCACCACCGCGTAATCGCGATCCACCGTATGCGGGTCCGGTTCCGCCGGATCAATAATCAGGCCGCCGTACAGGCCGCTCTGCTCCTGAAAACCGGAGTGACTGTGATACCAGTAAGTGCCGCTTTGCCGCAGCGGAAACTGGTAGGTAAAGGTTTCGCCGGGGGCGATACCGTCGAAGGACAACCCCGGCACGCCGTCCATCTGGAACGGCAGCAGCAGGCCGTGCCAATGGATCGAGGTGGTTTCCGGCAGATGATTGGTCACTCTCAAAGTCACCGTCTCGCCTTCACGCCAACGCAAGGTCGGCGCCGGCAGGCTGCCGTTGACCAGGGTGGCGGGCCGGTTGCGGCCGGTCAGATTCACATCGGCGGCGCCGATGTTCAGTTGGAATTGGTTGCCACGCAGCTCCGGCGCGCCGGTCTGGCCCTGGCGGGCGAATAATTGTGTCGGGGTGAGCCCCAGGCCCAGAGCGGTACCGCCCAGAGCCAGGCCCTGCACGAAGCGACGGCGGGGCAGGGAAAAAGACGTCGTCATAAGACGTTCTCCTCAATAGAAAACTAAAGACGCCACCCGTATGCGGGGGCGCGTGTTTCGATGGGAAAACAGTCTAGATGGACGGTGGGCGCCACGGTGGCGTGGGGAAACCGGCGAACCGCTGGCCCGGAGAGGCAAGGCGATCCGAGGCGGGTCGTTGAGGGGCCCGGACCGAATTGGCCGCGGTGGTCAAGGCGCCGCCCTGACAGGCCTGCAGGCAAGTGCAGCCTTCCGCGTCGCCGGCGTGGTGAGGGCAGGGATGATACTCCCGCATTTCGCCGCTGGCGCAGGGGTGATCGCCGCCATGGTGGGAAGCCATGGCGGGGGCCGGGCTCAGCAGAGCCCAGGCTATCAATAATCCGGCGAGCAGCGTTGCCACGGGCCGGAAGGCGGCGGAAACGGGAATCATGGTGTGCTTATACAACCCCGGGGTCACCCCCGGGTCAAGCCTTATGCCGGCGCAGGAACCGCTTTTTCGCTCTGGAGCAGGTCGTGATCGTCCGCTGTCCCGGTCCGTGGCGGGGTCTTGACCTGAAAGCGGGCCACATACAGGCGCAGTTGCTGGCTCTGATCCGCCAGGCGTTGGGCGGCGGAGAAGCTTTCCTGCACCAGCCGGGCGTTTTGCTGGGTCATCATGTCCATTTGCGTGATTGCCTCATTGGCCTGGCCGATGCCCTGGCTCTGCTCATTGGAGGCGGTGGAGATTTCGCTTACCAGGGTGCTGAGACGGCTGATGTCCGCCACCATGCCGGTGATGATCTCGCCGGTGCCGCGCACCTGCTGGCTGCCGGTGGCGACCAGGGTGCCGGCGCTTTCGATCAAGGTCTTGATCTCGCCAGCGGCCTCGGCGCTGCGGCTGGCCAGATTGCGCACCTCTTCCGCCACCACCGCGAACCCGCGGCCCTGCTCTCCTGCGCGGGCCGCCTCCACGGAAGCGTTGAGAGCCAGAATATTGGTCTGGAACGCGATCTCGTCGATGGCATCGACGATGGCGCTCATCTGCTCGGCGCTGTCATGGATGCTGCCCATGGTCTGGATCACGGTATCCATGGCGTCGCTGCCGCGGCGGGCATCGCCGGCGGTACTGTTGGCCAGGTGCCGTGCCTGCTCGGCGTGGTCCGCGTTCTGCTGCACGGTGGTGGTGAGCTGTTCCATGCTGGCGGCGGTTTCGGTGAGTGAGGCGGCTTGCTGTTCGGTGCGGGTGGCCAATTCGTCGTTGCCGGCCTTGATGTCTTCCACCGCGGTATTGACGATGTCGGCACTGCGGTGAATGTCGCCCACGGTGGCGCCGAGGGACTGGCGCATCCGTTCGATGTCGAACAGCAGGCTGCCGGTGTCGCCGTCTTTCAACCGCGTGGGTTGGCTCAGGTCCCCTTCGCTGATATAGCGCACCGCCTCGGCGGCGTAACCGGGTTCGCCACCAAGCCGGCGCAGCACGCCGCGAATGATCGCGCCCATCAGCAGTGTCAGCGGAATGCCCAGGGCCAGCAGGAACAGCAGCGACTGAGTGAGGCTGGCGTAAAAGGCGTCGTTGATGTCATCGATGTAGACGCCGGCGCCCAGGTACCAGTCCCAGCGCGGGTAATGCACATGCAGGGACGATTTTTTCGCCAGGCCCTCCTGACCGGGATGCACCCAGAGGTAATCGACGAACCCGTCGCCGTTTTTCACCGCCTCCATGAACTCCCGGAACAGATAGCGCCCTTCCTCGTTCTGGTAGTCCCACATGTTGGTGCCCTTGGCGAGCGCCGGGTGGGTCAGCATGAGATGATTTTCATCAAAGGCGTACAGATAACCGCGCCCTTCGTCATAGGTCATATCGCGAATCAGTTCCTCGGCGCGCTGCCGGGCCTCGGTTTCGCTGATGGCGCCGGAAGCGGCCAGCCGGGCCTGTCCATCAATGGCGTTGAGGGCCGAATCCACGTACTGGGACAGCCCGGTCTTGCGCTCGGTCAGAATGGTCTGGCGGTTTTCCCAGGCGGTCCAGCCCGCCAGGAGCAGCATCGCCAGCCACAGTAACCCGAGCATGCCCCACAGTTGTCGGGTCATGGTCCACTGCTTCATATCTGAGCCTCTTTATTGTTGTCTCCAAGAGAGCTATCGGCAGAAGCGGCTTCAGGTTGATAGGGCGCTATCCGGTCAAGGCGGTACCGCGCGAAACGCGCTGGCTGAGCAGCCAGCGCAGATCATCGAAGCCGCGCCGCCACTCGCCGATACCGGAGGCGCTGTTGATATGCCCCAGATCGCCGCCATTGCGAAAAGCACAGCCCCAATCCCGGGCCAGGCGGCGGGCTTCATCCAGGCTCATCCAGGGGTCGCTGGTGCTGGCCACCAGACGGGCCGGGACGGTCAGGGGGGCGGGCAGGCGTCGCGGCGAAGTCTCCGGCAGGGCCGGAGCCACCAACAACAATCCGGCCACCCGCCGTGGCCGGGTTGCGGTCCAGTGAGCCGCGGCCACGCAACCGAAGCCGTGGGCAATAAGCACGAAGGGGGACGGTAAAGCGTCGGCGGTCAGGTCGAGCCCATCCAGCCAGAAGGCCAGCTCGGTGTTTTGCCAGTCCGACAGCGTCAGGCTGTGCAGCCAGGGTAAATGGGTTTGCCAGCGTTGCTGCCAATGATCCGGATCGCTGCCATGCAGTCCGGGCACCAACAGTCCATGGAAGGGGGCGTTTTCGCGGGCGGACATTATCAATGCTCCCATTGATAAGGAGGGGGAGCGTCAGCATAGGCAGGGGAGTTGTCGCTTTCTTTACCGGTGCGGGAAGAGGTGATGACAACCGCCCTTTCCAGTGTCGCCGGTGGGTGGAGGCGCCTTCAAGGGAAGGCGCCCCGCCGCCAGGTGGGGCCGGTTAGGCCTTCCGCTGGCGGTGCCAGCGCGCGCGCCTGCACGTGGCTGAGCCCGTGCCGCAGGGCGAGGTCAGTGGCCAGGCCCAGTTGCAGGGTGAACGGCGTGCCGAATCGCGCGGCGGCATCAAGCACGATGTCACGCCGTGACGCCTCCAGTTCGGGGGCCAGTTTCACCATGTTCGGGGCCAATGCGTCCCAAAGCGTGGCGGTCGGTGCCGAGGTCACGTTATCCAGGGCGATGCGATAGCCGTGGCGGCGATAGCTCTCCACTGCCTGGCGCGGGTCTCCGGTACCGGTGGGATCGTGACGGATCTCCAGGATCACCTGTTCCGGCGTCAGCCCGCACTGGCGCAGAATCTGTTCGAAGGCGAGGCCGTGATCCTGCCGTACGCTGGCCAGGTGGCGCGGGTGGATATTCAACGAGAGCAGGCCGCCCGTGTCCGGCTGCAGCAGAAAGTTCAACGCGTGCACCGTGCGGCACAGGCGGTCCAGATAGACAATCTCGTCAGCGCTGGTGGGAATCATGAACAGCGCCTGCGGTGATAACGGACCGCCCTTGCCGTGTACCGACAACAACGCCTCATGACCGTAAACCCCTTCCTGGCAGAGAGGCAGGATCGGTTGGAAGCGGCTGCTCAGAACCAGGCCGGCGTAGTCGGCCACCACCACATCACCCTGCATGCGCAGAGTGTCTCTAGGGGCAATGGCATCACCGTATTGGCGGCGTTGTTCACGATTGAAATAATCGACGAGGTCGTTCAAGGGCATGGCGGGTCCATCCATGAAACGTCAATGGAACCACCAGGATAAGGGAAAAGTTATTATATTTAAAAAGAATAAATAAATAGAAATATATTCCTTTTTGATCTTTTTGTTTTCTCGTTAGCATCGTCCTCATCATCGACAAAGGATGCCCACCCGACCTCGGGAGGCGTTGCTTTTCATTTTTGCGCAACGCTGTTTTGGAGAACACCGAATGAAACTCGGGAACGCACTGGGGATCGGCCTGTTGGGGGCACTGCCTTGGGTCGCGGGAGCCAACGGCCCGGCTTTGTACGGCAAGATCAATGTTTCGCTGGAGAACGTGGATTTCGAAGGCGCCAGCCTGGCCGGCGCTGGCGACAACGACCAGTGGGAACTGAATTCCAACGCCTCGCGCCTGGGGATCAAAGGGGATTTTGATCTTGAGGTGGGCGGCCTTAAAGCCCTCTACCTGGCGGAGTACGGCATCGACGTGGACGGCGACGATGACGACACCTTCAGCAAACGTAACATTTACGCCGGCCTGGCCGGGGCTTTCGGCACTCTGCGTGCCGGCAACATCGACAGCCCGCTGAAAAGCATCGAGGGCAAGGTCGATCAGTTCAATGACCTGTACGGTGACATTGACCATTTCCTTGGCGGGCAGACCCGTAACAAGAACAGCGTCCAGTATCTGAGCCCGACGCTGCTGGGTGGCTTGTCGGTGCATGGCGCGTTCTCGCCGGGGGAACAGGAGGACACCGATGACAATGGCGAGCCGGATGACGATCTTGCCGATGTGGTGTCCCTGGCTCTGGCCTGGCAGCGCGACGGTTTTTATGCCGCCCTCGCTTACGAAAAGGATCAGGCGGCCCGGCGGGCGGTGGACGGTTTTCGCCGTGCCGACATTCTGCGCGCGGTCACCACCTACCGCTGGCGCGTCCTGGAACTCGGTGCGCTCTACCAGCAGGCCAGGGATACCGCGCCGGGCAGCGACCTGGAAGATCGCGGCTACCTGATCAGCGCCGCCTGGCATGTGGATGAGCGGTTTACGCTGAAAGCCCAGGGCGGTGAAAACCGCGGAGAGGAAAGCGACGAAAAGCTGACGCTCTGGGCCCTGGGGGCCGACTACAGCCTGGGTCGCAATACCGTGGCTTATCTCTATCTGTCCAACCTGGAGCGGGACCGGGCCGGCGCTGAGGATCGTGCCGTCGGCACCGGTCTGGCCTTTAAATTCTGACACCCATTAACCAACGGAACCAAGGAGTAGGCGACATGGCTCGGCCTGACACGCATCGCAACCCGGCGTCGGATGAGGTGGATCTGGCCACACTGGTGACGTCGCTGATCAAGGATCTGCGCTTTGGCGCCGTGGAAATCATTGTCCACGAAGGCCGCGTGGTGCAGGTGGAACGCAAGGAAAAATACCGTTTCGACAAGCCGCGTTGAACGGCTGAAGCCACTCAACCCGGCTTGCGGCCGACCGGACCACCGGAGGTCTCCAACACATTCGTAACCCTCGTTTTTTGTGGAGACTGTACCGTGAAGTTCACTCGCTTTTTCGTCGTGGCCGCACTTGGCCTGGCCCTGTCCTCCCCGGCCCTGGCGGACCGGGAAATCCTCAACGTGTCCTACGACCCCACCCGGGAGTTGTACGAAGCGTTCAACAAGGACTTTATCAAACACTGGCAGGAAGAAACCGGCGAAACGCTGGTGGTGCGCCAGTCCCATGGTGGCGCCGGCAAACAGACCCGCGCGGTCATCGATGGTCTGGAAGCGGACGTGGTCACCCTGGCGCTGGCCTATGACATTGACGCCATCGCCGAGAAGACCGGCAAGATTCCCGCCGACTGGCAGAAACGTTTGCCCAATAACAGCGCGCCCTATACCTCAACCATTGTGTTCCTGGTGCGTAAGGGCAATCCCAAGGGGCTCACGGATTGGGACGATTTGGTGAAGCCGGGGATCGAGGTGATCACGCCGAACCCGAAGACTTCCGGCGGCGCGCGCTGGAATTACCTGGCCGCCTGGGCCTACGCCAAACAGAAATACGGCTCCGAGGATGCCGCCAGGGATTTCATCACCAAGCTGTACCAGCAGGTGCCGGTACTGGACTCCGGTGCCCGTGGCGCCACCACCACTTTCGTGCAGCGGGGCATCGGCGATGTGCTGCTGGCCTGGGAAAACGAAGCGCTGTTGGCGATCAATGAACTGGGTAAAGGAGAGTTCGAGATAGTGGTGCCCTCGGTGTCCATTCTTGCCGAACCACCGGTAACGGTGATCGACAAGAACGCCGAAAAGCACGGCACCACCGACGTGGCCAAAGCCTATCTGGCGTATCTCTATACCCCGGTTGGCCAGAAGCTGGCGGCGGAAAACTACTATCGGCCCACCGATCCGGAGGTGGCTCGTGAGTACGCCGACCTGTTCCCCGAGGTGAATCTGATTACCGTGGACAGCGCCTTTGGCGGCTGGCGGGAAGCGCAGAAGACGCACTTCAACGACGGCGGCGTGTTCGACCACATCTACCAACCCCGGTGAGCGGATAACCTCATGTCACGAAACCGAGTCATACCCGGCTTCGGGTTGTCCTTGGGCTACGCCACGCTTTACACCAGCCTGATTGTGTTCATCCCGTTGGCGGCGTTGGCCGCCAGTGGGATTTCCCTGGGCGCGGAAACGTTCTGGGCGGTGGTCAGTCATCCGCAGGCGGTGGCGAGTTACACACTGAGTTTCGGTGCCTCCCTGGTGGCGGCGCTGATCAATCTGATATTCGGTCTGTTGGTGGCTTGGGTGCTGGTGCGTTACACCTTTCCGGGTAAGCGCATCGCCGATGCCCTGGTGGACTTGCCGTTTGCCTTGCCGACGGCGGTGGCCGGCATTGCCCTGACCGCGTTGTACGGTCGCAATGGCTGGTTCGGACAGCACCTGGAGAGCTGGGGATTCAAAGTAGCCTATGCGCCCGCCGGCATCGTCGTGGCGCTGACGTTCATCGGCCTGCCTTTCGTGGTCCGCACCGTCCAGCCGGTATTGGAAGGGTTGGAGCGGGAACTGGAAGAAGCCGCCGCCAGCCTCGGTGCCAATCGCTGGCAGACGTTTCGGCGGGTGCTGCTGCCGGCGCTGGTGCCGGCGTTGCTCACCGGTTTTGCCCTGTCCTTCGCTCGTGCCGTGGGAGAGTACGGTTCGGTGGTGTTCATCAGCGGCAATATGCCATACCGCACTGAAATCACCCCTCTGCTGATCTACAGCAAGCTGGAACAATACGATTACGCCGGTGCTTCGGCGCTGGGCATGATGATGCTGGTGTTCTCGTTCGTTCTGCTGCTCGCCATCAACGGTTTGCAGTACTGGAGCCTGCGCCGGCGGGGAGGAGGTTGAAATGAGTGGTGTGATGTCTTCCCTGTCCACGCCGGGCAACGTGGTGGTCAGCCGTCGGGCGGTGACCGAGGCAGCCTGGCTGCGGGGGCTGCTGATCGCCCTGGCGCTGGCGTTCCTCGGTGTGTTTCTGGTGGTGCCTCTGGTGCTGGTGTTCCAGGAGGCGTTTTCCAAAGGCTGGCAGGCTTATCTGGCGGCGCTGACCGAGCCGGACGCCTGGCATGCGGTGAAGCTGACGCTGATCGCCGCCGGCCTGGCGGTACCTTTGAACGTGGTGTTCGGCGTTGCCGCTGCCTGGAGCCTGACTAAATTCCATTTTCGCGGCAAGCAGGTGCTGATCACCCTGATCGACCTGCCGTTCGCGGTGTCACCGGTGATCGCCGGCCTGATCTACGTGTTGGTGTTTGGCTCCCGGGGCTGGCTCGGTCCCTGGCTGGAGGAGCACAACCTGTCGATTATTTACGCGGTGCCGGGGATCGTGCTGGCCACGGTGTTTGTCACTTTCCCCTTCGTGGCGCGGGAACTGATTCCGTTGATGCAGGAGCAAGGCGTCAGTCAGGAGGAAGCGGCGTTGACGCTGGGCGCCAGCGGCTGGCAAACCTTCCGCCGTGTCACCTTGCCGTCGATCAAATGGGGGCTGTTGTACGGCATCATCCTGTGTAACGCCCGGGCCATGGGCGAATTCGGCGCGGTCAGTGTGGTGTCGGGGCATATTCGCGGCAAGACCAACACGTTGCCGTTGCATGTGGAGATTCTCTACAACGAATACCAGTTCGCCGCCGCTTTCGCGGTGGCGTCGATGCTGGCGTTGCTGGCGGTGGTCACCCTGGTGGCGAAGTCCTTTCTCGAATTCAAGCATCAACGGGACCGTGAGCGTGCCGCGCACGCCGCCGCCCGTCAGGAGGTCTCATGAGTATTCAGGTCCGTGATTTGCGGAAAACCTTCGGTCACTTCAAGGCGCTGGACGATGTCTCGCTGACCTTTCACAGCGGCGAGCTGGTGGCGCTGCTGGGGCCGTCCGGGTGCGGCAAGACCACCTTGCTGCGGATCATCGCCGGGCTCGAATACCCGGACAGCGGCGCGGTGCTGTTTTCCGGCGAGGACGCAACTTTCACCCATGTGCGTGAACGGGGCGTCGGTTTCGTGTTTCAGCATTACGCGTTGTTCCGTCACATGACCGTGTTCGATAACGTCGCTTTCGGTCTGACCGTGCGCCCGCGCAAACAAAGACCTTCACGGGAGGAGATCGCCAAACGCGTGCACCGATTGCTGGAACTGGTGCAACTGGACTGGCTGGCGGACCGTTATCCGGATCAACTGTCCGGTGGCCAGCGTCAGCGCATCGCTCTGGCCCGGGCGCTGGCGGTGGAACCGCGGGTGCTGCTGCTGGACGAGCCGTTCGGGGCCCTCGATGCCCGGGTACGCAAGGACCTGCGAGGCTGGTTGCGGCGTTTGCATGATGAGTTGCACATCACATCGATTTTCGTCACCCACGATCAGGAAGAGGCGATGGAAGTGGCGGACCGCATCGTGTTGATTAACCAGGGGCGGGTTGAGCAGGTGGGCACGCCTCAGGAAATCTACAACGCACCGGCTTCGCCGTTCGTGTACGGCTTCATCGGTGATGCCAACCGGTTGTCCGGACACGCCGCCGGTGGCTGGGCGGAACTGGCCGGGCTGCGGGTGCCCGCTCCCGAGTTCGGGCAATCGGAACCGCGTCCGGTGACCGGCTATATCCGCCCCCACGATATTCAGCTGCAGGCTGGTGACAAGGGGGAGGGCGTGGCCGTACGGGTGGAAAGCGTGGCTCAGGTTGGGGCGGCACTGCGGGTTGGCGTGCGAATACCGAACGGTGATACCGCGTTGCAGGTGGAATTGCCTCATCACGGCGGTCACTGGCCGTTCCAGGTCGGTGAGCCGGTGCGGGCGCTGCCGTGCGCCGCGCGGGTATTCGCGCGGGACGGCGCGCATTGATCGCCAGTGTTCTTGATTCAGGACATCGTCTTGCCACTGTCACTGCTGGTAATGAAGATGGGGCCCGGACGGGCGACTCACGGATAGCGCCCGTTTCAGGGAAAAGCCGAGCGCCCGGCGGCACGAAATATGGATAGGCAAAACCAATCGCGACCATTCTGCCTATCCATTATGAATATCGTTTCGCCGGCGTTATGCTTCTCTCCGTCAAGTTGACAACCTTTCGAAAGGAGCAAGACATGTCTGTAATCAATACCGAAATCAAGCCGTTCAAAGCCCAGGCGTTCAAGGACGGTAAATTCGTCGAAGTGACCGAAGCCGACCTGAAAGGCAAGTGGGGAGTGTTCTTCTTCTACCCGGCCGATTTCACCTTCGTTTGCCCCACCGAACTGGGCGACGTGGCCGATCATTACGAAGAGTTCCAGAAGATGGGCGTGGAAATCTACTCTGTCTCCACCGACACCCACTTCACCCATAAAGCATGGCACGACAGCTCCGAAACCATCGCCAAGATCAAGTACACCATGATCGGCGATCCGACCATGCAAATCAGCCGTAACTTCGAAGTACTGCGTGAAGACGAAGGCCTGGCCAACCGCGGCACCTTCATCGTTGATCCGGACGGCATCATCCAAGCCATGGAAATCACCGCCGAAGGCATCGGCCGTGACGCCGAAGACCTGCTGCGCAAGGTGAAAGCCGCTCAATACGTGCGTGCCCATCCTGGCGAAGTATGCCCGGCCAAATGGAAAGAAGGCGAAGCCACCCTGGCTCCGTCCCTGGATCTGGTTGGCAAAATCTGATCCCGCCACGGGCATGGATCAATCCCGGGCCCACGGGCCCGGGTTTTAATCGACATCCTGTTAATCGTTCATGGAGACCGCCAGCATGCTGGACGCCAACTTGAAAACCCAATTGCAATCCTACATGGAGCGCATCACGCAACCGTTCGAGATGGTCGCGTCCCTGGATGATGGCGACAAATCCCGGGAGCTGTCGGAGCTGCTGCGCGAAATCGAGGCGATGTCCGACAAGATCACGTTGCGTGAGGATGGCGATGACGAGCGCCGGCCTTCATTCAGCCTGAACCGCGTGGACGGTGACATCAGCCTGCGCTTCGCCGGCATTCCCATGGGCCATGAATTCACCTCTTTGGTGCTGGCACTGTTGCAAGTGGGTGGTCATCCGCCCAAGGTCAGCGACGAGGTGATCGAGCAAGTGCAAGCGCTGCAAGGCGACTTCCGCTTCGAGACCTATTTCTCTCTGTCCTGCCAGAACTGCCCGGACGTGGTCCAGGCGTTGAATCTGATGGCGGTACTGAACCCGAACATCAAACACGTGGCCATCGACGGTGCCCTGTTCCAGGACGAAGTCGATCAGCGCCAGGTGATGGCGGTACCCAGTGTGTTCTTGAACGGCGAAGAATTCGGCCAGGGCCGCATGGGTCTGGAAGAAATCCTGGCCAAACTGGATACCGGCACCGCCGAGCGTGACGCCGAGAAACTGAACGCCAAGGACGCCTTCGACGTGCTGGTGGTGGGCGGCGGGCCCGCCGGTGCCGCCAGCGCCATCTACGCCGCCCGTAAAGGCATCCGCACCGGTGTCGCCGCCGAGCGCTTCGGTGGTCAGGTGCTGGATACCATGGCCATCGAGAACTTCATTTCGGTGAAGGAAACCGAGGGGCCGAAACTGGCCACCGCGTTGGAGCAGCACGTCCGTGAATACGACGTGGACATCATGAATCTGCAGCGCGCGCAGCAACTGATTCCGGCGGACAGCGAAGGCGGCTTGCATGAAGTCCGTTTCGCCTCCGGTGCCAGCCTCAAAACGAAGACGCTGATTCTGGCCACCGGCGCCCGCTGGCGTGAAGTGAACGTGCCCGGTGAGAAAGAGTACCGGGGACGCGGCGTGGCGTACTGCCCGCACTGCGACGGTCCGCTGTTCAAAGGCAAGAGCGTGGCGGTGATCGGCGGCGGTAACTCCGGCGTGGAAGCGGCCATCGATCTGGCCGGCATCGTCGAGCACGTCACTCTGCTGGAGTTCGACACCAAGCTGCGCGCCGATGCCGTGCTGCAGAAGAAACTGCACAGCTTGGCCAACGTCACCGTGCACGTGAACGCCCAGACCTCCGAGATCACCGGTGATGGCACCAAAGTGAACGGGCTGCTGTACAAGGATCGTGACAGTGGCGAAGAGCACCGCGTGGAACTGGCCGGGGTGTTCGTGCAGATCGGCCTGGTGCCCAACACCGACTGGCTGAAGGGCACGGTGGAGCTGTCCCGCCACGGCGAGATCATCACCGACGCCCGCGGCGAGACGTCCATCCCCGGCATCTACGCCGCCGGCGACGTCACCACGGTGCCGTACAAGCAGATCGTCATCGCCATGGGCGAAGGGGCCAAGGCCGCGCTGAGCGCCTTCGACCACCTGATCCGCACCTCGGTGAGTGACGCCGCCTGATCCTTGGCGGGATAAAAGCTGCCCCACAATCGTGGGGCAGCCCTGTCCACGCAACTGATATGCCCTATTCGCGGCCAAGGCCGCTTCCCACAGCGCTTAAGAGACTTCTGTGGGAAGCGGCCTTGGCCGCGAATGTAGTTGCCAATGCATCGCCCCTGGACCGCGATCCATCAATACGCCTGGGAGACAGCGGAAGGAGTGATGCGCGGCGCCGTCGGCATCGCAGGAAGCTCCGCGGTCAGTCGCCGCAGATAACGACGGCCGCCGTCCCAGCGATGGTGGCCGGAAGCCACGTTGATGTGCCCCACGCCTTCCAGCAACTCGAAATCACTACCCCATTCATCGGCAAAATGTTCCGTCCGGGCGGCGCTGGCGGCGCGGTCGTTGCTGGAACCGATCAGGATCGATCGGAACGGCAGCGGCTCCATGGGCACCGGGGCAAAACCGCGCAACGCCGCTGGTGCGGTGTCCCGTTCCACGTCCGCTGGCGCCACCAGCAACGCTCCGGCTACTCGATGAGCCCATTGTTGGCCATGGCGGCGGGCCCAATGCGCGACGGTAACGCAGCCCAGGCTGTGGGCGATTAGCACCACGCGGTCCGCGGTGCTGGTACTGACCAGATGGTGCAGGGCTTCGATCCAGTCTTCCCGGTCCGGCAATTGCCAGTCACGCACGCGGGTGCGGCGGCTCGCGGGTAATCGGGCCTGCCAATGGCTTTGCCAGTGGTCCTGGCCGGAGCCGTGCCAACCGGGGATGATCAGATGCTCGAGGGACATGGGTGGGTTCCTGCCGGAATGGATGTCCACACAGGGTATCGTTTGCTGAACAACTTAAAAGTAATAAATAATTGAATACATATTCAAAATTGAAATATATGGACGGGCCTGTCGAATGATCCGCGTGCCCTTGCCGGCGCCGTCATTCAGGGACGAATTTCATTAGTGTTTGCGATCGAGTATCATTTGCGGCATTCCGCCAACCCGCGAACAGGACGCCCGACGTCCCGGACAGGAAGACCATGAGCACCGCAATCGTGTCCCGCACACAACTGCTTTCCCGTATCGCTGCCGCCTTGCTCGGCGGCTATGTGTTGGCCTGGGGCTTCATCGCGCTGGGCGTGGCCGCCGCCTTCGCCGCAGGCATGCCTTTTCACGACGCCGAGCATTTGTTCAGCCTGCTGGCTTTTCTGCTCTACCTGGTGACCTTTTTGTGGAGCTTTGCCGCCCGTGATCCGCGTCGGGTATGGCTGGTTCTGGCCGGTGGCGGCGCCTTGATGGCGGTGCTGGCGTCCCTCATTCAACACGCGCTGGTGTGAGCGGAAGGAGAATCCCCATGTTTCAGAATTTCCGTCTCGCCATGGCCTGGGTTCACACCTGGTTTGGGCTGTTCCTGGGTTTTGTGCTGATGGTGGTGTTCTTCTTCGGTTCGCTGTCGGTGTTCGATCGGGAAATCGACCGCTGGGCGATTCCCGAGAGCCGCTTCGAGCCGCAGCCGATGCCGTCCTTCGACGAGATCCTCAAGCCGGTATTCGAGGACATGCAGCCCTCCAGGGAAAGCGTCGACCAGATGCGCTCCCGGGTGGATGGGCCGATGCCGGAACATTTCGACACGCCGGTACGTTGGGGCGCCTACACCACGCACCGGGACCCGGTACTGGGGCTGTTCGCCGGCTACCAGGTGCCCAACGCCAACAACCCGGACGAGCTGGTTTGGGGCACCCGCACCATTGATCCTCGCACTGGCGAATCCTTGCCGGATGATCAATTGAAGATCGGCAGCCGCTTCTTCTATCCGCTGCACTACAGCCTCAATCTGCACTGGAAGGATCTGGGCTACTGGATCGTCGGGCTGGCGGCACTGATCATGCTGGTGGCGCTGGTCACCGGCGTGATCATGCACCGCAAGCTGTTCCGCGAGCTGTTCACCTTCCGGCCGAAGAAAAGCAATCAGCGCAGCATTCTCGATCTGCACAACCTGACCGGTGTGGTGGCGCTGCCGTTTCACTTTATGTTCGCGTTCACCGGGCTGGTGATTTTCGCGGGTATCTATTTCCCGGTCACCCACACGCAACTGGAACCCCTGCACGATCTGCACGAAGTGGTTGAGTCCCAGGAAACCGGCTTGCCCCACGAACGGTCCGGCGTCGCCGCGCCGATCGCCTCGGTGGACGCGATGGTGGCGGAAGCCCAGCGCCGTTGGGCGGCCAGGGACATGGCCGGTGATGTGGGCTTTCTGGCGTTGCAGCACGTTGGCGACGCTAATGGCTACGTGAGCATTTATCGTGCCGGTACCGACCGCATCGCTCTCACCGGAGAAGGCATTCACTTCAAGGCGTCCACCGGCGAAGTGCTGCGCGAGGACCCGCCGCCGTCGACGGTGGAACGGATCGATGAGTTCCTCACCGGTTTGCACTTGCAGCACTTCCGCCACTGGTTGCTGCGCTGGCTGTACGTGCTCGGTGGCCTTACCGGGTGCGCGTGCATCGCCACGGGCTTCCTGTTTTTCGTGGAGAAACGCAAGCGCCAGCATGCCAAACGCGGCCAGATCGGCTCGCGAGTAGTGGACGCCCTGGCGGTGACCACGGTCACCGGCATGCTGATCGCCACGCTTGGCATTTTGATCGCCAATCGGTTGCTACCGGTGAACCTGCCGGCCCGGGGCGATTGGGAGCAATATTGCTTCTGGGGTGTGTGGGGGCTGGCGATGGCGCACGCGTTCTGGCGTACCGCGCCGGTGGCTCTGGGCAAGCTGGCGCCGGCCTGGCGTGAGCAATGTTGGGCCATCGCGGTGCTGGCGGTGGTCGCGGTGGTGCTCAACTGGGTCACCACCGGCGATCATCTGCTGAAAACCCTGAGTGCCGGTTATTGGCCGGTGGCGGGGGTGGATCTGTTCATGCTGGTCAGCGCGCTGGTGGCGGTGTTCACCGCGCGGCGTTTGCAGCGCCGTCCCCGTCCCCAGTCGGCGGACGGCAGCGAGCTGTCCGGGGAGGCCGCCCATGCCTGAGAACGTTCTGTTGCTGGCCGCGTTGCTGCTCAGCCTGATTGGCCTGGGCTGGTTTGCCCTGGCGTTGGACGTGCATTGGAAACAGGCCTGCGGCAAGCAGGCCCGTGGCGTGGTTTCCGCCCGGGGGTTGAGGCTGTCCGGCGGTGTCGCGCTGGCGCTGGCGCTGATCCTGTGTCTGCAGGTGGATCATCCGACCATGGCGGCCCTGGTGTGGATCATGTCCCTGGCCGGGGCGGCCCTGATCGTGGCGTTCACACTGTCCTGGCGACCCCACTGGCTGGCGCTGCTGGCGGCACGGCCGCCACGGCGTTAATCGTGGTTCGTGCTGTCCTTAAATTCGCACGGCGTTCGCTGGCAAGGCAGCTTCCCACAGCGGCCCCGTAGCTCCGCCTGTGGGAAGCTGCCTCGGCAGCGAATGGACGTGTAGGCCAGCAGTCCCAGACCAGGTTCCCTAGCGTTTTACGCCGCTGGCGTTGAGATGGCTCCCGCCGTCCACCAGCAACGCTTCGCCGGTGCTCAGGTCGCCGCCGATGACCAGCCCCAGTACCGCCTGAGCCACGGTTTCCGGAGACGCGGCGTCATTCAGCGCGGCGCCCCTTTTGGTTTGCTCCAACAGCGCGTCATAGCGCTCCTGGCCCAGGCCCTGGGCCAGCCATTCCCCTTGCACGAAGCCCGGACAGATAGCGTTGACGCGCACCTGCGGGCCCATCACCCGGGCCAGGGATTTGGTCATGGTCAGCAGCGCGCCCTTGGAGGCGGCGTAGGCGATGGAACTGCCGACCCCGGCGAGCCCGGCGATGGAGGCCATGTTCACCACGTGGGCGACACCGCTGTCGCGCAAAGCTTTTTCCGCCGCCCGCACCATCTGGTAGGGGCCGACGGTGTTGACCCGGTAAATGTTGAGGAAGTCGTCGGCGCTGAGACCGTCCAGGTTTTCATGAGCGCAGAACAGGGTGGTGCCGGCGTTGTTGACGAGAATGTTGAGACGGCCGAACTGATCCAGCGTGGCCTGCACCAGTGCCCGGCAATCCTCATCACGGCTGACGTCCGCCTGCACCACCAGGGCTTCCACGCCGAGGGCGCGGCAATCGTCGGCCACTTTCTGCGCCCCCCCCTCGTTACGGCTGTAGTTGATGACCACGTTGCAGCCGTATTCGGCGAACAGGCGGGCGGTGGCGGCGCCGATGCCGGAGGACGAGCCGGTGATCAGAGCGACGGCGTTTTTTATTTGCATGTGGAGCTCCCGAGTCAGTGCCGCCGGTGGCCCTGAAACAGGCTCACTCAGGCGGCGTCATGAAAGATCAGCCCCAGAGTATAGCGTTCACCACGGCGAAGTTCGCTGACGCCGTGGCGCAGAGTGACCCGGTAATCCCCACGTTGCCCGGCCACCGGTCTTTGATTGACCGCGAACACCAGGGCGTCGCCCTGTCGCAGCGGCGGCACCATGGCCCGGGATTGGCGGCGCGGACGCTGTTCGGTGAGCACGAACTCGCCGCCTTCGAACTGTTCGCCCGGCGCGGACAGCAACACCGCCACCTGCAGTGGAAACCAGTTCTCGCCGTAGAGATCCTGATGCAGACAGTTGTAATCGCCGGGCCGGTAACGCAGTAGCAGGGGCGTGGGGCGGCATTGGCCGCCGTCATGGCATTGAGCCAGGTAAGCGCGGTGCTCCACCGGAAACCGCCGCTGCTTGCCCAAGCGGGCCTGCCAGCGATTGGCTATCGGCACCAGATGTGGATAGAGGTTCTGGCGCAAGGTGTCGACCAGCGTCGGCAGCGGATAGGTGAAGTACTGGTATTCGCCCCTGCCAAAGCCGTGACGGGCCATCACCACCCGCGAGCGGAAATGGTCCGTTTCCGCGTACAGCGCCGCCAGCCCGGTGCACTCGCCGGCGTCGAGCAGGCCGGGGATAACCGCGTGGCCCTGATCATCGAGGTGCTGTTCCAGTGCCGGCCAATCCACTTGTTCCAGACGTTGCCGTGGTGTCATGAACGGGCCTCTTGTGCACCGGTCTCTCGCTCCAGCAGCGCGCGTTTGCGCTCCACGCCCCAGCGGTAACCGGACACGTCGCCGTCGCTGCGCACCACGCGGTGGCAGGGGATCACCACCGCCAGCGGGTTGTTGGCGCAGGCGCCGGCCACCGCGCGCACCGCCTTCGGCGAACCGATGCGTCTGGCCAGTTCGGCGTAGCTCAGGGTTTCTCCGGCCGGCACCCGGCGCAGCGCTTGCCACACCTTTTGCTGGAAGGCGGTGCCGCGAATATCCAGCGGCAGGTCCGGTTCTTGTTCGGGGTGCTCCATCAAGGTCGCCACCCGGGCCACCAGGGCGTCGAACCGGTCGTCGCCGGGCTGCAGTTCGGCCTTGGGAAAGTGATCCTGACATTCGCGCAGCAAGGCATCGGCGTCGTCGCCGAGGGCGATGGCGCAAATGCCCTGGCCACTGCGCGCCACCAGCAGGGCCCCGAGTGAGCACTGGCCCACGGCCACCTCGATACGTTCACCATTGCCGCCATCACGGAAGCGGGCCGGTTCCATGCCCAGCAGAGCCCGGGCCTGGGCGTAGAAACGGCCACTGCTGTTGTAGCCGGCGTCGAAGATGGCATCGGTGATACGGCCATCCCGTTGCAGACCCTCGCGTAACTGGCGTGCCCGTATCGCGCTGGCGTAGCCCTTGGGAGTGACGCCGAGGATCCGTTTGAACACCCGGTGAAAGTGATGGGGGCTGAGGCCGGCCTGTTCCGCCAGCTGATTCAGGGTTGGCGGTGTTTCCGCCTGTTCCATATGGCGGCAGGCGTCGATGATCGCCGCCAGATGCGCCGGTGCCGTCCGATTCGGGCGACAGCGCGCGCAGGGGCGAAAGCCGGCGGCCTCGGCCTGTTCGCGGTTGTCGAAGAAACGCACATTCTCCGGCCGTGCCCGCCGCGCCGCGCAGGACGGCAGGCAGTAAACGCCGGTGGTGATGACCGCGTAGTAGAAGTGGCCGTCGGCACTGGCATCGCGCGCTACCAGTGCCTGCCAGCGCGGATCGGCAAGGATGGCCTCGGCCTGTTGCTGTTTGCTTGCTGCTCTGTTCATGGCTGCCTCCTGGGAAACCGGATCGCCGGGCGTGCCGGCATGGACAGAGCCAGAGTAGGGCGGCGGGAACGGTGTGACGCTCCGTTCCTTGCTTTCGAATTCGCCGCCCGGGAGGGGTCAGAGGATCGGCAAACCGAAAGCCTTTTTCAGATCCTGTAGCACTACTCCGGTTTCTTCCCGTGCTGCCTGCGTGCCGGCCTTGAGGATACGCATCAATTCACCCTTGTCGGCGATGAAACGTTCCCGGCGTTCGCGGATCGGCGCCAGCAGTTCCTGCAGGCATTGTTCCAGAACTTTCTTCACCTGTCCGTCGCCCAGGCCACCGCGCTGATAGTGTTCCTTGAGGCCCGCCACCAGGGCTTCGTCCGGATGGAAGGCGTCCAGATAGGTGAACACCACGTTGCCTTCTACCTTGCCCGGGTCCTCGATGCGCAGATGGCCGGGGTCGGTGTACATCTTCTTCACCGCCTTGGCGATGTCCTTTTCGCTGGCACCCAGCACCAGCGCGTTGCCCAGGGATTTGGACATCTTCGCCTTGCCGTCGACGCCGGGCAAACGGGAGGCCTTGCCGATCAAAGCGCGGCACTCCACCAGCAACTCCTGGCCGACCACGTTATTGACCTTGCGCACCACTTCGTTGGTCTGCTCGATCATCGGCAGCTGGTCATCGCCCACCGGCACCAGGGTGGCGCGGAACGCGGTGATGTCGGCGGCCTGGCTGATCGGGTAGGTCAGGAAGCCGGCCGGAATGGAGGCGCCGAACTCCTTGCTGGCGATCTCCGCTTTCACCGTGGGGTTGCGTTCCAGCCGCGCGACCGTCACCAGGTTGGCGTAGAACTGGGTCAGTTCGGCCAGCGCCGGCAGGCCGGATTGCAGGCACAAGGTGGTGCGTTGCGGATCGATGCCCACCGCCAGATAGTCGGCCAGCACATTGAGAATGTTCTCGGCGACCTTGGCCGGGTTGTGGCCGTTGTCGGTGAGGCCCTGCATGTCGGCGATCAGAATGGTCTGCGGGTACTGGTCCTGCAGTTCCACCCGGGCACGCAGGGAGCCCACGTAGTGGCCGAGATGCAATTGGCCGGTGGGGCGGTCGCCGGTGAGAATCTTGTCGGTCATCGGGTTTCCTCAATATAGGTATCAGCCTTTGGCCACCACCGCCTTGGTCACCGAGCCGGTGGCAATCAGCTTTTCGGCGCCGTCCGCGGCCTGGAAGAAGGCTTCGCCACGCATCGACGCCAGAGTGCGGCCGAGCCGGTCCACACGCGTGCGGATCACGATCCGCCCTTCGCCGCTGGCGCCGCGCAGCAGGCTGGTATGGGTCTCGATGGAAACCGCGTAGCGGTCCTCCGGCAACACCGAAAGCAGGGCGAGAAAACTGGCTACGTCAAAAAAGGCGTAGAGTATGCCGCCGTGCAGATCGCCGGTGGGGCCGAGAGTGAATTCGTTCAGTTCCAGGGTGACCTCGCTCTCGCCATCGGCGCTGCGCACCAGGTTCAGGCCGCAGGCGCGGTGCAGAGGGCGGGCCAGGATAGTATCAATCAGGGTGTTTTTGTCCATGACGCTCTCACAGTCAACATGGCGGCTCACTATGCCGTGCCGGAAGGAAACTGCAAGAGGGCCGGGGAACTTGTCATGGCACGTCGGTTCCAAGCATACTCAGACGCGACCGCACTTCGTGCGAGTCGTGTTTCTTTACCGGTATGGATCCGCCATGGTGCTTCGACGTTGTATGGCTTTGCTGCTGCTGTGCGTGACCAGCTTTCATGTGCTGGTGACGGACGTGGCCAGCCATGAGCGGGTGCCGGTGACGGACGGCCATGAACTGACCGTGGCCCTGGATCAGCCGGACCAGAATACCGGTTTCGAGCACCATGGCGGTGCCCAGCACTGCTGTCAGTGCCACGGTTTCATGGCCTCCCCCGCCGTCGAGCAGAGCGCCCGGGCGCCCTTGCCGGTACTGGCGGACAGCCGGGTGCCTGCTCTGCCGGTGCCGCCCCCTTCCTCACCGTACCGGCCTCCCATCGTCTGACTCCCGACATCGCTTTTGTCCACGGGCACCACTGCCGGCGTTAGGCCGGAGTCTTCCCGTGTCAATTGGTCCGGACCCGTAAACCGATTTCGCCGGGTCCGAATCCGGAGTCATGGTTATGAACCTTCCTTCGTCACGACCGCCTTCCATGGCGGTCATCCCTCGGCTTGTGCGCGTCATGGGGGGCGCCTGTCTGAGTGCGCTGCTGGCGATCCCCGCCGTGGCAGCGGCGGCGGACGATGCCACCTGGGCGCGCTGGGTCAACCGCGAAATGGCGGACCTGCCCGCCAGCCGCGCCATCGAGGCGCGCCTGCAACGTGATCGGGCCGAGGCCCGCGCCCAGTCGCAGCCTCTGTACAACCCGGAACTGAATATCGGCTACGAAAACAGCGCCGAAACCACCCGTACCGTCGGTCTGGGGCAGACCTTGGACTGGTCTGGTAAGGGCCGTAGCGGTGCCCGCCTCGGTGATGTACAGGCGCGGCTGGCGGAAGTCCGCGCTGAAAAGGCGCGGGCACGATTGGCGGTGGATGTGCTTTCCGCTTTGGCCGCCTATGACGCCGCTCAGGCCCGGCTGCAGGGCGTCCGCGAGCAGGAGCAGCGCCTGTCGGATCTGCTGGCGCTGGTGCGCAAGCGCGAGCGCGCCGGTGATCTGGGACGCGTGAGCGCGCAGTTGTCGTATCTGGCCCTGGGCCGGACCCAGCAAGCTCTGGCCGACGCGGAAAGTGAAGCCACCGCCGCCGAAACCCGCTTGCGCGCCGTATTCAACCAGACCGCGCCGGATTACCCGTTGCCGGATGCCGGGCTATGGGAGGCGGACGGTTCCGTGGTGATGGATGCCGTCCGTGCGAAGGACAGTTACGACCTGCGTCTGGCTCGTCTGCAGGTGATGGCGGCGGAGCGTCAGGTGGAACTGGCCGGCAAGCAGCGCCGCACCGATCCCACTCTTGGCGTCACCGTCGGCCGGGAAGGTGAGGACAACCTGTGGGGGCTGGATTTCAGCCTGCCACTGCCGCTGTTCAACACCGGCAAGGCGGAGTACCAGGCGGCGCTGGCTGACGGCGACGCGCAACAGGCCCTGCTGGATCAGCAGCAGCGGGCGTTGAGTGCCGAAGTCGAAGGTGCGCTGATTGATTACCGGCAACGCCGCGCCCGCTGGTTGTCCTGGCGGGAACTGTCCGCCACCCGCCTGGCGGATGCCGCCGACCTGTTGCAGCGCACCTGGCAACTGGGGGAAATCACCACCCAGGACTATCTGCAAGGCCTCAACCAGCGTCAGGACGCGCTATTGGCCGGCATCGCTCTGCGTGAGTCGATGCAGAAGGCGTGGCTGGAATGGCTTTATCAAAGCGCGCAATTGGATAGCTGGATCGAGATGTTGGCCGCCGGGAACCGGGGGCAGGGAGGACAATCATGAAAAACGTGATCACGAAAAAAAGAGTGGGACTCTGCCTGTTGTTATTGGTCGTTTCGTCGGTTTGGGCGGATCAAGGCGAAGGGCATGACGAGGGTGCTGGTGCCGAACATGAGCATGGCCCGGAAGAGTCCGCCGGCGAAGTAAATGGGCATAGTGATGATCTGACGCTGACCGAGGCGCAGCGACGTATGCTCGGGCTGCGCGTGATCACCTTGCAATCCGGTGCCGGAGCCACCCGCTCGCTGCGTTTGCCGGCGGAAATCACCAGCAATCTGTATCGCACCTGGGAGGTGCCGGTGAGGGTGGATTCCCAGGTGTTGTCGCGCTCCGCCACCCTGGGCCAGCACCTGGAGAAAGGCGACCCTGTCGCCACCCTGTTTAGCGCCGAGATGGCTACCCTGCAGGCTGAGTTGCGAGCCGTGTCCGACGAATGGCGTCGGGTTCGTAGTCTTGGCCGCGCCACGGTGGGCAATCAGCGCTACCTGGATGTGCAGGGCCGTTATCAGGACCTGAAGGCACGGGGGCGTGGTTACGGGCTTGCCGATGCTGATCTGGCGGACATCGAGAAGGGTAAAGGCGACGCTGGTGTTTATACGTTGCGTGCACCGGATACCGGGCTGGTTCTCAGCGACGCTTTCCAGCAAGGCCAGTGGCTCGCCGCCGGCAGCTCACTGATTACGCTGGTGGATGAAAGCGAACTGTGGGCGGAAGCGGCGTTGCCGCCGCAGCCGGGACTCAGAGTCGATACCGGTACACCGGCCCGGGTGCGGGTCGGTGAGACTCAGGTGGACGGCGAAGTGATTCTCTCCGGTCACCGGCTCGATCCGGTCACCCGAACCATGGAAGTCCGTATTCGCGTTCCCAACGAAAACCATCTGCTCCATCCGGGGATGTTCGCCGACGTGGAGCTGGTGCTGCCGTTACCGGACAACGCCCTGGTGGTGCCGGAGGAGGCCCTGACCCGCGGCGGCGATGGCGACTGGCAAGTTTTCGTGGAGGAAGAGCCGGGAGTTTACGAAGCCCGTGAAGTCTCACCAGGGCAGTCCCTGGAGGGCGCCCGCGTGATCCGGGGCGTGCCGGCGGGCGCACGCGTGGTCACCCGCGGTGCCTTCTTTCTCGCCAGTGAACAGGCCAAGTCGGGCTTCGATGTCCACGCTCATTAAGGCCAACGCGGATCCGGCAAGGAGAACATTATGTTGAATCGCTGTATTGACTGGGCGGTGAACAACCGCCTGGTGGTGCTGCTTTTGCTGGTGATCACCGTGGGGGTGATCGCCTGGCAAATGCCACGCTTGAAGCTGGATGCCTTTCCCGACGTCACCAACGTGCAAGTGCAAGTGAATACCGAAGCCCCCGGGCTGGCGGCGGAGGAAGTGGAACAACTGATCAGCTATCCAATTGAAGCGGTGATGTATGCATTGCCACAGGTGGCGGAAGTCCGTTCGATTTCCAAGACCGGCTTGTCCATTGTCACCGTGGTGTTCGAGGACGGCACTGATATCTACTTCGCCCGGCAACTGGTCTTCGAGCGTTTACAGGCAGCGCGGGAAGATATTCCAGAAGGGGTTGGTACGCCGGAAATGGGCCCGAACACCTCCGGCCTCGGACAGGTGTATCAATACCTGCTCACCGCTGAGCCCGGCTCCGGTGTTGATGCCATGCAATTGCGCAGTCTTAACGATTGGGTGGTGAAACTGCTGCTGATGCCGGTGGGTGGCGTCACCGACGTGCTCAGCTACGGAGGGGAGGTGCGGCAGTATCAGGTCAACGTCAAACCGTCCCGCCTGCTGGCCTACGATCTGACATTGCAGCAGGTGATGGGCGCCATCGCCGCGAATAATCGTAATGCCGGTGGCTGGTACCTGGATCGCGGCGCCGAGCAACTGGTGATTCGTGGTATGGGCTGGGTCGGCAGCGGCGAGCAGGGGCTCAGCGATATCGCCGCTATTCCTCTGAAAGAAGTCAATGGCACTCAGGTGCGGGTGCGTGACGTGGCGAAGGTGGAATTCGGCGGTGAGATCCGCCAGGGAGCGCTGACCATGACCCGCCGCGATGCCGAGGGCAATGCGGAATTTCTGGGTGAAGTGGTGGCGGGCATCGTTCTCAAACGCATGGGCGCCAATACCAAGGCCACTATCGATGGCATCGAAGAGAGGGTGGAACGCATTCAACAAGCGCTGCCGGACGGGGTGCGCTTCGAAGTGTTCTACGATCAGGCGGATCTGGTGGAAAAGGCGGTAAGCACGGTGGTCAACGCGCTGCTGCTGGCGTTCCTTTTCATCGTTATCGTTTTGGCTCTGTTTTTGATGAACTTGCGTGCCACCGTACTGGTGCTGCTGTCGATTCCCTTGTCCATTGGCCTGGCACTGTTGGTAATGGCAGGCCTGGGCATGTCCGCCAATCTGATGTCCCTGGGTGGTTTGGCGGTGGCCATCGGCATGCTGGTGGACGGCTCGGTGGTGATGGTGGAGAACATCTTCAAACATCTGAGTCGCCGGGAGGGTGCTGATGATGCGCCCGGCGGCATCGCGTTGCGGGTCAAGGACGCTGCCCAGGAAGTGGCTCGGCCGGTGTTTTTCGCCGCCAGCATTATTCTGGTGGTGTTCATGCCGTTGTTCGCCTTCGAGGGGGTGGAAGCGAAGATGTTCGTGCCGATGGCGATCAGCATCATGCTGGCCATGGCCGCCGCCGTACTGGTGGCGTTGATCGTGGTGCCTTCGCTGGCGTCTTTCCTGTTCCGGCATGGTGTGGAAGAAAAACCCAACAAACTGGTCGGCTGGCTGGAAGCACGCTATCGCGCCCTGCTGGCAAGGGCTCTGGCTGCGCGCAAGGTGGTGATCGGCGGCGCGGTCGGCTTGTTGGTATTGGCGCTGGCCACGGTGCCGTTCATCGGTACCGAGTTCGTGCCGGTATTGGAGGAAGGCACGTTGGCGTTACGGGTTACGCTGGCGCCGTCATCCAGCCTGGATACGGCGCTGGAAGTGGGGGAGAAACTGGAACGGGAAATCATGACTTTTCCGGAGGTAACCTACGCGCTGAGCCGGGTTGGCCGCGCGGAGATCGGCGGTGATCCGGAACCGGTCAGCAATGTGGAGATTTATATCGGACTGAAACCGGTGGGCGAATGGACCAGCGCCAGAAATCGATTGGAGCTGCAGGAGAAAATTGAAGAAAAACTGCAAGCTCATCCCGGCCTGTTGCTCAACTTCTCGCAACCCATCGCCATGCGCGTTGACGAATTACTTTCCGGTGTCAAAGCGCAACTGGCGATCAAACTGTTTGGCCCGGATCTGGAGATACTGCAAGAAAAAGGCGAGGCCATTACGCAGGCCGTACGCGAGGTGAAGGGTGCCACGGATGTGCAACTTGAGCAGATTGCCGGTGAGGCACAGTTGGTGGTTGAACCGGACCGGAATGCACTGAGTCGCTATGGGCTCAGCGTTGATCAGGTGATGAGCCTGGTCAGCAATGGGCTCGGCGGCGGCAGCGCCGGCCAGGTGATCAATGGCAACGAACGCTACGATATTTATGTGCGCTTTGAACAGGGCGCCCGCCGCGATGCGGAAGCCATCCGCAACCTGCGCCTGCAGGCCGCTAATGGCGCCTGGGTGCGCCTGGCCGACGTGGCGCGGGTGGAGCTGGTCACCGGGCCGCCGCAGATCAGCCGCGATGATGTACAGCGGCGAGTGGTGATCCAGGCCAATGTGGCTGGCCGTGACATGGGCTCGGTGGTCGCGGATATCCAGAGGGTGATCGATGCTGAAGTGGATCTGCCCGCCGGCTACAACGTCGATATTGGCGGCCAGTATGAAAACCAGCAACGGGCGCAACAACGTTTGTCCATGGTGGTCCCGGTGGCGGTGGGACTCATCGCCCTATTGCTGTACTTCGCCTTCGGCTCCGTCGCTCAGGCACTGTTGATCCTGGTTAATGTGCCATTGGCGTTGATCGGCGGCATCCTCTCCTTGGCGATCAGCGGCCAATACCTGTCGGTACCCAGTTCGGTGGGGTTCATCACCCTGTTTGGGGTGGCGGTGCTTAATGGCGTGGTGATGGTGGAAGCTATCAACATGCGATTGCGTGATGGCGAAAGCGTCGATCAGGCCGTCTTCGAAGGCGCGGTATCGCGGCTGCGTCCGGTGCTGATGACCGCGTTGACCTCCATGCTCGGGTTGATGCCGATGCTGTTGGCCACTGGTGTCGGCAGTGAGGTACAGCGACCGCTGGCGGCGGTGATCGTCGGTGGTCTGGTCTCGGCCACGGCATTGACATTGCTGGTGCTGCCGAGCCTCTATGGCCTGTTTTCCAGGAAGAAGATAGAAGAGTTGCGGCGTTAGACAGGCCGCCCCGTCTTCCTTTCAAGGAAGGCGGGGCTGGGGATTAACTACGTCCTTTCGGCTTTTCATCGAATGCCACTCCACTGAGCAGGGCTTTCAGCCTTGCAAAACCTTCCTCGCGGCTGAACGGGGCTTCCCGGGGAGGATCGTACACCTCCGGATTGGTGCCCTGGAGGACCAGGTCAATGGCGTAACAAGTGCTCTGGTGGACAGCACGGTAGGCGCGCAGGTTCTGAAAATGGTTCATGGCGGCGTCGCCTCCGCGATAGGTGGTGAAGAGCGCGCCGTCCAGCTCGGTGGTGCCGGTCTCGCTTGATGTCGCCAGGGCACCGGGACGGGTGCAGTGTTTCACCTGGTCCGGATCACGACTGACCCCCAAACGCAGTTCGCCGGTGAGGATCTCGTCGGAGTCGTTAAGGCGCAACACCAGCAGCCGCTCGCCAGGGGCATCCGCTTCGGCATCCAGCCGCCAGGTCGGGTCGCCGAAGTAGCCGCCGGTCTCCGTTACGGCGTGGGCCTGATGGTTGTCATAGGCCAGGCCGATGCCGTATTCATCGCTGTGAAAGGCGTTGGGAGAGGCTTTCGTGCCGGTTTCTCCAGTACTGTCGCAGCCGGCCAGAATGAGCAGCGCGACCAGCAAGGGAGTGGCTATCCGCCGGGTATTCTCCATGTGTTTTCCTTCCTTCTCGTATCGACTCGCGTTTATATCCCGAGCCGGATGGTCAGGTGCCGCAGAAGGTTTGCAGTACCCGCTCCGCCGGTTTCGGTGGTTGCCGATAGTCATCGATGTCATCGCGATCCTGGTAAGGGTGGGAGAGCGCATCGAGCAGCCGGTGCGTGGGGCCCAGATCATCATCACGCACCGCCGCGTTCAGGGCTTCTTCCACTTTGTGGTTGCGGGGGATCACCGCTGGATTGTGGTTGCGCATCAGACAGAACGAGGACTTGAGCGGTTTGGCGTTGCGGCTCAAGCGCGCTTGCCAGCGCTGATGCCAGTTTTCAAAGGCTTCATCCTGATAGATCCCGTCCACCGGCGCGGTCTCGCCGATCAGATCGCGGAAAGTGTTGGTGTAATCCGCCTGGCGTCGCTGCATCCAGTCCAGCAGGTCCTGAACCAGCGTGGCGTCCACCGGGTCTTCTCCAAACAGGCCCAGCTTGGCACGCATCATCGCCAGCCATTTGGCGTCATAGCGTCCGCTGAAGGATTTGATCACGTTGGTAGCTTTTTGCACCGCGGTGTCGGTGTCCGTGTCGATCAGTGGTAACAGGGTTTCAGCGAAGCGGGTCAGGTTCCACTGGGTGATCGCCGGCTGGTTGCCATAGGCGTAGCGGCCCTGGTGGTCGATGGAGCTGAACACCGTGTCCGGGTGGTAGTGATCCATGAAAGCACAGGGGCCGTAGTCGATGGTCTCGCCGGAGAGAGCCACGTTATCAGTGTTCATCACGCCATGAATAAAGCCGACCCGCATCCAGTGGACGATCAGATCCAGTTGCCGTTCCATTACCGAGTCCAGCAGCGCCAGGGCTTTGTTGTCGCTCTCTCTGAGATCCGGATAATGGCGCTGCAGCGTGTAGTCCACCAGTGTTTCCAGTAACTCGGGATCCCGCTGGCCGGCGGCGAACTGGAAGGTGCCCACGCGCAAATGCGAGGCCGCGACTCGGGCCAGGATAGCGCCGGGTAAAACGGTTTCGCGGTATACCGGCTCTCCGGTGGCCACTACTGCCAGGCTACGGGTAGTGGCAATGCCGAGGGCGTGCATCGCTTCGCTGATCAGGTATTCCCGCAGCATCGGGCCGAGAGCGGCGCGGCCATCACCGCCACGGGAAAAGGGCGTCCGGCCGGCACCCTTGAGCTGGATATCGCGGCGTTGGCTGTCGGGAGTGAGCTGTTCACCAAGCAGGATGGCGCGGCCATCGCCGAGCATGTTCGGATAGCCGAACTGGTGGCCGGCATAGGCCTGGGCAATCGGCTCGCTGCCTTCGGCCAGAGTATTGCCCGCCAGCAGAGCGGCGCCGTCCGGGCTGTCCAAAGTGGAGGCGTCCAGGCCCAGTTGCCCGGCCAGCGGGCTGTTGAACAGGATCCCAACAGGGGTGGCCACCGGTGTCGGTTCGCAGCGGGCGAACAGGCGCTCCGGCAAGCGGGCGTAGCTGTTGTCAAAATGGAAGCCGTAGGGACTGCTCATCCAATACTCCAGTTGGGAACTCCGGTGCGGCTCTTACAGAGTAGCAGACCACAGCGGAGGAAAAGAGGCATGACCGGGTGGTCGAAAAGAGCGAATGCCGGACTATCGCATTGCGCCGGCTTCCATGAAAAGATTAATGAATCCGGCCGGGGAGGTCCGCTTGACGTCCCTGCATGGGCTGATAATAACAAAATGGGGCTGTCCTTCTCAGGGACGGCCCTCCATGGGGTATTCCCCGGGAGTAGCGGAGCATGAACAAAAAGCCTCTTTATCTGTTCTTCGTCATTTTCGCGCTGATGTTCTTCGCCAGCATGGCGCTGATGCTGTTCGCCGACCGTACTCTCTATCTGGCGCCGATCATCGGACTGGCGGGTATGATCTGGGCGTTGTTGCGCTTGCGCGGTGTCACCCGGATTGGTGGCATCACCATCGGCCGTGATGATTGATATCGTGGCTTCAAAAATCGCTGGGAGGCTTTGCTGTCCCACAATTCGCTTGCACGTAACACGCAACACGCCTGGCTGTGGGAGATTCTATGGTGCCCCGCAACC
>NZ_ARXS01000002.1 GCF_025532145.1 Alloalcanivorax balearicus MACL04
ATCCGTGTCTACTTAAATGGGGCCAGTCCATTGCGTCTTTTTTCAACTGTTCACTGTTAACTGTTCATTATTCACTGCTTTTTCCCATTTCTGGTGCAGAAAATCCCCGATCTCCGCCACGGCCAGGTCGGCGTCGGCGAGGAGGCCGGCGTGGGTCTGGAAGACGTGCCAGCGGCGTGGAAACAACTGATAGCGGCTCGGCGTGTCGGTGGCGCGCAGCCGATCCGCCAGCCGTTCGCTGTCCACTCGCAGCAACTCATCACCGCCGCTCTGAATCAGCAATGGCGGCAGACCATTGAGATCGCCATACAGCGGTGACGCCTGCGGCCGGGCGAGGTCGTCGCCGGCGTAGAGCCGTGCCGCCTGGGCCAGCCAGGGCACGTTCAGCAGGGTTTCACCAATGTCGGAGCGCTGCTCCTGATTCACCGTCAGATCCAGCCACGGTGACAACAGCACACCCGCCGCCGGCGCCGGCAGCGCCGAATCCCGGATCCGTTGCAGCAGCGCCAACGTCAGCCCGCCACCAGCGGCATCGCCCCCCACCGCGATGTGGCTGGCGTCATGGCCTTTGTCCAGCAAGCGTTGATACACCATCAGGGCGTCGTCCAGCGCCGCCGGGCAGGGGTGCTCCGGCGCCAGTCGATAAGCCGGCACCACCACGGTGGCGTTGAGACGGCGCGCCAGATGGGACGTCAGCGATCGGCGCGTGGCGGGCGAGCCGGAGACGTAGCCGCCGCCATGCAGATACAACAAGACCGGACCCTGGGGACGGCCCAATACCTCCGCCGGCACCGAGCCGAAGCGGGCCCGGTGGCGCGGCACCCCACCGGCGACCAGACTGGCGCGGCTGGCGGTGTTCAGCCAGAAGCGCTGCACCCCCAGGCGTATGCCGGGGCGAAAAGCGGGGCGTACTCCGAAGCGCAACAGCCCCCGCAGAGCCATGGCCAGCGCCGCCTGAAAGGGCGTGGCCTGGCCGCCCAGCAGTTCACGTCGTAATCCCATCCCGGCCTCCTGGCGGACTGTGGTGAAACAACGTGCCGGCCATGATCAGCGTGCCCGTGGCAAGGTATCGGGCAGGGTGAACTGGCCTTTGCGGTCGAAATGCAGCGGGAAGCCGACACCGGCCACCCGGGCTTTGCCCTTGATCTCATAGTCCAGCGGCTCGTCCAGCCGCTGCAGGCCTTGCAGTTGTTGCAACGTCCCCAGCAGGGTGGTGGTGATGCGGGTGCTGACCAGAGCATCGCCCATGGCCGGCAAGGTGACCCGTTCTCCCGTCAGGCCGCGAGCGAAGCGCTCGCCGTTGAAAAACACTTCATAGTCGAGGCTGTTGAGGGTCAGTTCCCGGTCATTGGGATTGCGTACTCGCAACACCAGATGCCATTGCTGCTCGAATACACTGACTTGTTCCAGTTGTACCGAGGACAATGACACTTCCGGTTTTTCCAGACCGCTCAGGGTCTGGCAGGCGGACAGCAGCAGGGCGAAAATAACAACGGCAAAACGCATTTACAGGCTCCCTGATGAGCAGCAGCATGAGGACATCAAACACCGATCGGGAGGACGTCACCATGACTTCCTTGGAAATTACCGTGGGAGACATTACCCGACAAGCGGACATGGACGCCATCGTCAACGCCGCCAATCGGGAATTGAAACCCGGTGGAGGTGTGGCCGGTGCCATTCACCGCGCCGCCGGGCCGGAACTGGCCCGGGCCTGCGCGCCTCTGGCGCCGATCCGCCCCGGAGAGGCGGTGCTTACCGAAGGGTTTGACCTCCCCAATCGGTATGTGATCCATTGCCTGGGGCCGGTTTACCAACTGGACCAGCCGTCCGCCCGATTGCTGGCCGACTGTTATCGCAATGCCCTGGAATTGGCGGCTTCCCGTGAGCTGGCCTCGGTGGCATTCCCGGCCATCTCCACCGGGGTCTTCGGCTATCCGATGGAAGAGGCCGCCCGGGTGGCGCTGCGAACGGTACGGACGGTGACCGGGCAGCGATCATCGTTGCAACAGGTGCGTTTCGTATTGTTTGATCCGTCCGCGGGCGAGGTGCATCGGCGGGTGCTGGATGAATTGGCGGCGGGCTGATTCCGATGACCGCGCTGGCCAATGAAGGAGGTAAGTCATGACAGGCACATCAATGCGCGCCGGAGACGCCCTGCTGGTGGTGGATGTGCAGAACGACTTCTGCCCCGGCGGCGCTCTGCCGGTGGACGACGGCCACGCGGTGGTGCCGGTCCTCAATCACTGGATCGGCACGGCCACCGACGCCAATCTGCCGGTGATTCTGTCGCGGGACTGGCATCCGGTGGACCATGTTTCGTTTCATACTCGTGGCGGGCCGTGGCCGGTACACTGCGTGCAGGACAGCTGGGGCGCCGCCTTTCACCCGGAACTGCGGATTCCGCATAAGGCGGTGCGGGTAAGCAAAGGGGGCCATTTCGAACGGGACGCCTATTCCGCCTTTGACGGTACCGGCCTGGCCCACTGGTTGCGCCGCCGCCGAGTGCGGCGCTTATGGCTGGGCGGTCTGGCGGAAGACGTTTGTGTTTACCATACCGCTCTGGATGCCCGCCGCCACGGTTTGGTCACTCATTTGCTACTGGCCGCCACCCGGCCGGTATTCGCCGATCGGCAGCAGGAGTGCCACCGGGCATTGCGGGAAGCCGGGGTGATACTCATCGCCGGACAGTGAAACCAATCTGCCTGGCCACAGCACTGCATACTGCATGAGGAAGTCTGATGACCGCCATTTGGCCGGACCGAGACGCGTTGTGTCTGCTCACGGATCTCTATGAACTGACCATGGCGCAGGCTTACTGGCGTCAGCAGCGCAACGACGAAGCCATTTTCAGCCTGTTTTTCCGTGTACTGCCCGAGCAACGTCAGTATGCCGTGGCCTGCGGTCAGGAGTACGCCGCCCACCTGGTCAGCGAACTGCGCTTTCCCGAGGCGCAAGTGGCCCGCCTGGCGGAATTGAAGCAATTCCAACCGGAGTTTCTGGACTGGTTGGCCGGTTTTCGCTTTACCGGGGAGATCCGCACGGTGCCGGAGGGCACCCTCGTCTTTCCCCACGAGCCGGTACTGGAGGTGCGGGCGCCAGTGATCCAGGGGCAGCTGCTGGAAAGCCTGCTGATGAATTACATCAACCTGGAGACACTGCTGGCCTCCAAGGCTTCCCGGGTAGTGGATGCCGCTGGCGGACGGCCGGTGATGGATTTCGGCATGCGCCGCATGCACGGCCTGGAAGCGGCCTGGCGCGGTGTGCGCGCCTACCGGGTGGCGGGCATCAGTGGCACCAGCAATGTGCTGGCGTCGCGGGACTTTGATCTGCCGGCCCAGGGCACCATGGCGCACTCTTACATTCAGGCGGTGGGGGATGAACGGCAGGCCTTTCTCGAATACGCACGGCTGTATCCGGGAACCACTCTGCTGGTGGACACCTACGACACTCTGGCCGCGGTGGACAAAGTGATCGGCCTGGTACGGGAGGAAGGTATCGAGGTGGGCGCCATTCGAATCGATTCCGGAGACCTGGGTGCCTTGGCGAAAGCGGCGCGCCGGCGGCTGGATGACGCCGGACTGAGCGGTATACGCATTGTCGTCAGCGGTGGTCTGGACGAATGGAAAGTGGCGAAGCTGGTGGCTGATGGCGCCCCCATGGACGGCTTCGGGGTGGGCACGGAAATGGGCTCGGTGGCCGACGCGCCCTCTCTGGATTTCGCCTACAAGCTCACCGAGTACGGCGGCGAGCCCCGGCTTAAGAACGCACCGGGCAAGCCGGTCTATCCCGGCGCCAAACAGGTATGGCGCCATCACGACGCGAACGGCATGTTGGCCGGTGACGAGATCACCGGTATCGATGAGGCACGCGATGGCGAGCCGTTGTTGCGCACGGTCATCGCCAACGGCGAGCCGGTGATTGCGGCACCGGACGCCGACGCCGCCCGCCAGCGGCTGCGTGGTGAACTGGCGGCGTTGCCGGAGCCGTTGCGGGGCGTTCAGCGGGCGCCGGAACCTTATCCGGTGAGCCTCAGTGAGCGCCTGGAAACCCTCCGCCAACGCACGCTGGACGCGCTTTCCCGATAAGAGCGGTGCTGTGCCACGAACTCGTGCTGTATTCGCTGCCAAGGCTGCTTCCCACAGCCGCGTTGTAACCCCCTTGTGGGAAGCGGCCTTGGCAGCGAATTGCCCCATAAGCGCAAAGGGGCAGGACGCCGGGAGTCTGACAGCCTGTGGGCACCTACTGCTGCGACATAATCGCCCGCTCGTTGGCCTTGTCGGCGTCCTGGTCGAGTTTGCGTGCGCTGCTGGAAGGCAGATCGAAGATCACCCGCCTGATGCGGCCCGGATAGGGGAAGGGCGCGCTGTAACCTTCGGTGACCGGTGACAGACAGCGGCCGAAATCCATGCCGATGCTGGAGAGCATCACCAGCAACAGTGGAATCGAACCGCTGGCCTGGGGCTCGCCATCCACCGCCAGAGTGACATCGCCGCCGCCATCCTCGCGACGGGTCACGGTTACGGTAACGGTGTGTTCGCCGGGCGCCAGAATCCGTTCGCTGACCAGGTGGGTATGGTCATGGAAGCCATTGTGGTCGAAGTGCGCTTTGCCGTCCTGGATATAGAGCACGAAGCCGCTATTGATGGTGCCGCGCGATACCAATACGCCGTCGCCATGCTCAGGATGATCCGGCAACTCCACGGTGAGCGTGAAGCCTTTGTACACCGGCGGGCAGGCGTCGGAAACGATGTGTGACACCGGCGGGTAGTAGACGAAATGCTTGCGGCTGGTCGGCACGCCCTTGCGGCGGGAGCCGCGGAACAGATCGCCGGCTTTGCGGTCATCCAGCGGCAGTACGCCGTTTTTTTCCGCTTCGCGCCACCACAGCGCCTTCATGTGCTCAAGCTTTTCCGGCTCGCTGTGTGCCAGGTTGTTGGATTCGGAGAAGTCCTCGTTGAGGTTGTACAGCTCCCACTCCTCGGTGTCGTAATCGCTGCCGCGCCGGTGATGGGTGACCGCCTTCCAGCCGTCGGCCCAGATCGCACGGTGACCGAGCATCTCGAAGTACTGTGCCTCTCGCGGCACGTCCACGTCCTGGTCCAGGGTCGCCTTCAGGCTGACGCCATGCAGCGGCATTTGCGGGACTCCGGCCACGGTGTCGGGCATCCGCAGGCCGATCAGGTCGAGCAGGGTGGGGGCGATGTCCACGGCGTGGCAGAAGGTATGGCGCATCTCCCCGGGCTTGCCGAGCCTGCCGGGCCAATGCAGGATCAGCGGATCGCGCACGCCACCGCCGTGGGTGTTCTGCTTGTACCACTTCAGCGGCGTGTTGCCGGCCTGGGCCCAGCCCCAGGGGATGTTGCTGTGGCTACGTGGCGTGCCGATGTCGTCGAGCCGTTTGACGGCGGTGGCCACATCTTCCTTCATGCCGTTGAAGTAGCGCATTTCATCCAGGGTGCCGGTGGCGCCTCCTTCCTGGCTGGCGCCGTTGTCGGAGATCAGCACGAACAGAGTGTTCTGGTCCTGGCCGAGCTCGGCAAGCCCCTCCATCAGCCGGCCGATCTGCGCGTCCGTGTGTTCGAGCATGGCGGCGAACGCTTCCTGCAAGCGGGAGGCGAACCGCTTGTGGTCCTCGGGCAGGGTGTCCCAGTCCGGCACGCCGGGATTTTGCGGTGCCAGGGCGGTATCCGGGGGAATGATCCCCAGTGCCTTCTGGCGCTCGAACCAGCGCTCGCGCTCCTTTTCCCAGCCGTGATCGAATTTGCCCCGATACTTGTCCAGATAGGCTTGCGGGGCCTGGTGCGGGGCATGCATGGCGCCCATCGCCAGATACAGCAACCAGGGCTTTTCCGGCACCAGAGAGACGCTGTCGCGGATGAAATCCAGGGAGCGGTCGACGATGTCCTCGGACACATGGTAGCCCTGTTCCGGCGAGCGGGGCGGTGCCACGAAGTGATTGTCATAGGTCAGTTCCGGGTAGAACTGATCCGTTTCGCCCTGCATGAAACCGTAGAAACGGTCGAAGCCTTTCTGCAGTGGCCAGTTGGTGAAGGGGCCGGCCGCGGAGCATTCGCGCATCGGGGCCAGGTGCCACTTGCCAGTGGCGAAAGTGGCGTAGCCAGCATCGCGCAGGATCGCCGGTAGCAGTGCCGCATTGGGGGGAATGGCACCGCGCGTGTTGGGGTAACCGGTATCGAAGTTGGAGATCGCGCGGATGCCCGCGGCGTGGTGGTTGCGGCCGCTGAGCAGGCAGGTGCGGGTGGCCGAGCACAGCGCGGTGGTGTGGAAACCCGTGTAGCGCAGGCCTTCGCTGGCGATCCGGTCGATGTTGGGCGTGGCTATGCTGGATCCGTAACAGCCGAGATGGGAGAAACCGGCGTCGTCGAGCACCACCAGCACGATGTTGGGAGCACCTTGCGGCATGCGCGGCTCAGGCCAGGACGGTTCGGAATCGGCGACGGTGCGGCCAATCTTGCCGGGGAAATCCGGTTCGGCGGGATGGCGGAAACTCATGATGGCTTCTCCCTCGTGAGCTGTGGTGACCGGTTGTTGTCGGAATAATGGAATCAGCAGGGAAATAATGGTTAATCATTAATATGGGGGCAAAAAAGGAGTGTAGCAATAGATTTTTGTGGCCAGATTGATGGAGGGGAATCAATTCGGCGCCCGGGCGGGCGCCGGTGGGGGGGTTACAGTGTGTCGGTCAGCAAAATGCCGAGGCTGAAACGGTTCTCGTAGTCGTCATAATTGATCAGCGAATCGCCGTAGCCGGAAAACACCTGAACCAGCCCTTTGAAGCGCTTGTTGATCGGGAAGGAATAGGAGATTTCGCCGGCGCCTTTATTGTCGGAGCGCAGGTTGTTGCGGACCATCAATTCCAGCACGTGGTTGCCGAACGGGCGCGCCACTTCCAACTGGAAATGACCCATGTATTTTTCGATGTCCGGATTGTCGTCGCCGCTGGTTTGCAGCGGATCCTTTTTCTTGTCTTCGGGAATCCGGTACCAGGGCATCACCGAGACGTAGTAGGAACCGATCTGGGAGATGTGCCGCAGGTAGACACGGTTCCAACTGCGGGACGCGGGAACATCACGGCCGTTGGATTCATGAATGAAGCCAAACGCCATCAGTTCGGTACGGACTGGTCCCAGTTTCCAGTCCATGGGTTTGGCCAGAAAAATTTCCGGCGCGTAGTTGATTTCCCGGAACGGGCTGGATTGATTGCTGTTGTAGGCTTGCCAGAAAAAGGTACCGGTGAAAGCCATGTACAGCGTGCTGCCGTTCCAGAAATCGTCGTACAGCGGTGCCTTCAGGGACAGCTGGAATTTGATTTCCTCGGAGTCCAGGTCGTCGTCTTCCCGGTCCGGGTCGTTCCATTGGGGATTCGACCAATAAGAGTAGGGCATCAGGTAGTTACGGCGATGCGGCGTGATGGCAAAGGGGTTGTTCAGAGCAGACCGCTCCAGGGCCAGCCGGCCGCGCAGCGCATCCTCATGGGCACTGCGTTGCTGCTGTTCCGGATCGCACCAGCGGCGCAGCTCTTCCAGGGTGACGGTGCGGTCGCCTTGCTGAACACCTCGCAACAAGCATTCATTGCGTTTCGCTTCCGCCTCCCGTGCGGCGGCCTCAGTGGTTTCCGTGCTTTCCTGCGCCTGGGCCACCAGCGGGCCGCACAGCAGACAAGCCAGCAAAATGCGCTTCATACCCCGTCCTCGTTGGTGGTGATGGCGGAACTCAAAGACCTTTCAATTCCTCGTTGCTCATGGTGCGGGCTTCTTCTTCCAGCATCACCGGGATGCCGTCCCGTATCGGGTAGGCCAGACCGCTGGCCTTGCATTTCAGCTCGCCGGCCTTCTCGTCCAGGATCAGCGGAGCCTTGCTGACCGGGCACACCAGAATGTCGAGCAGATTGGGGTCGATCATCGCCTTCATACCTCATCGTCATGATGGTCCGGGGCCGACTATACCAGCCCTCGGGGTCCCGTGCGCGAATTCAAACAGTCGTTTGACTTATGGGTCACAAATAGAGGTGGGCACTGATGACACCCTCACCTAAGATTGTGGCCCTTCAATGACGGCGGCGCCCTTGGGCGTGCCCGCTCGGAACCCCAGACAGACCGTTTTCAGGGAGACCTGACATGCCTGAGTATAAAGTCCCTTTGCGCGACATGCGCTTCGTTCTCAACGAGGTGCTGGACCTGGATGCCCACTACGCCAAGCTGGGCCTGGAAGAAGTGAACAGCGAACTGCTCAACGCCTTCCTGGAGGAAGGAGCCAAGTTCGCGGAAAACGAACTGGCGCCGCTGAACCGTTCCGGTGACGAGGAAGGCTGCCACTTCGAGGACGGCGTGGTCACCACCCCACAGGGCTTCAAGGAAGCTTACGCCAAGTACGTGGAAGGCGGCTGGCCGGCCATGGGCGGTGATCCGGAGTTCGGTGGTCAGGGCCTGCCCGGTTCCGCCAGTATCGCCATCTCCGAAATGACCGGCACCGCCAACTGGTCCTGGAGCATGTACCCGGGCCTGTCCCACGGCGCCGTGGCCACCATCGAGGCCCATGGCACCGACGAGCAGAAGCAGGCCTATCTGCCGAAGCTGACCAGCGGTGAATGGACCGGCACCATGTGTCTGACCGAGCCGCACTGCGGTTCCGACCTGGGCATCCTGAAGAGCAAGGCCGAGCCCCAGGCCGATGGCTCCTACAAGATCACCGGCACCAAGATCTTCATCTCCGCTGGCGAACACGACATGGCCGAGAACATCGTCCACATCGTGCTGGCCCGCCTGCCGGAAGCGCCGAAAGGCACCAAGGGCATTTCCCTGTTCATCGTGCCGAAGTTCCTCACCGACGGTAACGGCGGTGTGGGCGAGCGCAACGCGGTGGCCTGCGGCTCCATCGAGCACAAGATGGGCATCAAGGCTTCCGCCACCTGCGTGATGAACTTCGACGGCGCCACCGGCTATCTGATCGGTCCGGAGAACAAAGGCCTGAACTGCATGTTCACCTTTATGAACTTCGCCCGCCTGGGTACCGCCATTCAGGGCGTGGCCCATGCCGAGCTGGGTTTCCAGGGCGGTCTGACTTACGCCAAGGACCGCCTCGCCATGCGTAGCCTGAGCGGGCCGAAAAACCCGGACGGCCCGGCGGATCCGATCATCGTTCATCCGGACGTGCGCCGTATGCTGCTGACCAGCAAGGCGTTCGCCGAAGGCGGCCGTGCTCTGGTTTACCTGTGCGCGCAATTGGGCGATAGCGTGAAACTGGGCAAAACCGAGGAAGAGCGGGAAGAAGCCCACGAACTGATGGCGTTGCTCACCCCGATCGCCAAGGCGTTCGTCACCGAAGCAGGTCTGGAAGCCGCCAACCACGGTGTGCAGATCTACGGTGGTCACGGCTTCATCCGCGAATGGGGCATGGAACAGAACGTGCGTGACGCGCGCATCTCCACCCTGTACGAAGGCACCACTGGTATCCAGGCGCTCGACCTGCTGGGCCGTAAAGTGCTGATGACCCAGGGCAAGGCGCTGCGTAACTTCACCAAGATCGTGCACAAGTTCTGTGAAGCCAACGCCGATAACGCCGATCTGAAGGAGTTCATCGAGCCGCTGGCCGGTTGCAACCGTGAGTGGGGCGAGCTGACCCAGGCGATTGGCCTGCAGGCCATGCAGAATCCGGAATACGCTGGCGGCGCCTCTGTCGATTACCTGATGTACTCCGGCTATGTGACCCTGGCTTACCTGTGGGCGCTGATGGCCTCCAAGGCTCAGGAACAACTGGCCGCCGGTGCTGGCGACGAAGCGTTCTACAACGCCAAGATCAAGACCGCGCGTTTCTACTTCAAGCGCATCCTGCCGCGCACCGCCGGCCACAAAGGCGCCATCGAAGGCGGCGTGGACAGCATAATGGATCTGGACGCCGAGCACTTCGCGTTCTGATTTCCGACTTGCTGTGATCCCGAAAAAGCCCGCCTCGATGGCGGGTTTTTTTTGATTCATCGCGGAACAACCGGGGCCCGGAAGGCCTCCGTACAGACCGGCTGTGGGAGCTTGCCTGCAAGCGAATATTACAAACCGCCCGAGCGAGCCCATTCGCTTGCAGGCAAGCTCCCACAGCCAGGCAAGCTCCCACCGCGGCTTTGTCGCTACCTAAGTCTCCAAGGCCAGAAAAACACCCGCGCTTGCCGATCCGCGTCCCTGATGGAGGGAAATCTTGTTTCCTTCTAAATTTGGCCTACCGCGATGAGCCCGGATCGACGCAGACAAGCCCCCCGGCTCATGCTGTAATGCCCGCCATGATCAAGATTCTGTTGTGGCGAATACTGGCCTTGCTGACTCTGGTGCTGGGCATGATCGGCGTGGTGGTGCCTGGTCTGCCCACGGTGCCGTTTCTGCTGCTGGCGGCCTGGGCCGGCACGCACGGTTGGCCGCGTCTGGAGCACTGGCTGCTCAATCACCCCCGCTACGGCTTTTCGATCCGGCAGTGGCGTGAACATGGCGCGGTATCCCGTCGCGCCAAGGTCGCGGCGACTCTGATGATGGCACTGAGCGTGCTGCTGATCACGCTGTCAGCGGCCCCTTTGTTGGTGAAAATCAGCGTGCCTGCCTTCCTCTGCGTGACCCTGATCTGGCTGTGGAAACGGCCGGAACCGGGCGGTCACGGATGAATGGGGAGTCACAAATAATCGTTTACCGCACCGGCGTCGTGGCTAAACTGACCGCCTTTCACACGGTCAGCAATCGGGAGACAGACCATGGCGATCTACAAGGCTCCTTTGGAAGACATGCGTTTCGTGCTTAACGACGTGTTTCAGGCGGAACACCTCTGGTCTTCCTTGCCCTCTATCTCCGAAGTGACCCGCGATCTTTCCGACGCCGTGCTCGAAGAAGCCGGCAAGATGGTGGAGAACCTGCTGTTTCCGCTGAACCGTGACGGTGACGAGGAAGGTTGTCACTTCGAGGACGGTGTCGTCACCACGCCGAAAGGCTTCAAGGAAGCCTTCAAAACCTACGCCGAAAACGGCTGGAGCGCGTTCTCCGGCAATCCGGAATTCGGCGGGCAGGGCATGCCAAAATCCCTGGCGGTGCTGTTCGAGGAAATGATGCACAGCGCCAACTCCTCTTTCGCGCTGTACCCGGCGCTGACCAACGGCGCCACCCTGTGTCTGGACGCCCACGCCAGCGACGAGCTGAAACAGGCTTACCTGCCGAAGCTGTACAGCGGCGAATGGGCCGGCACCATGTGTCTGACCGAACCGCATTGCGGCACCGACCTGGGCATTTTGCGCACCAAGGCGGTACCGCAGGACGACGGCTCTTATCAGATCAGCGGGACCAAGATTTTCATTACCGGCGGCGAGCACGACATGGTGGATAACATCATCCATCTGGTGCTGGCGAAACTGCCGGATGCCCCGGCCGGTTCCAAGGGCATCTCTCTGTTCCTGGTGCCGAAGTTCCTGCCGGACGCCGACCCTGTCAGTGGCAAGGATGCCGGCGAACGCAATGGCGTCGCCGCCGGCTCCATCGAGCACAAGATGGGCATCAAAGGTTCCGCCACCTGCGTGATGAACTTCGACAGCGCCAAGGGGTGGCTGGTCGGCGAAATCAACCAGGGGCTGGCGTGTATGTTCACCATGATGAACTACGAGCGGCTGTCCATCGGTATCCAGGGACTGGGCCTGGGCGAAGCCAGTTATCAGAGCGCGGTGGATTACGCCCGCGAGCGTATCCAGGGGCGCGCCGCCACCGGTGCCGCCAATCCGGATGGCGCCGCCGACCCGATCATCGTGCATGGCGATGTGCGCCGTATGCTGATGACCATGCGTGCCCTCAATGAAGGCGGCCGTGCCTTGTCCGCATACGTTGGTATCCAACTGGATCTGGTGAAGTTCTCCGAGGACGAGGAAGTGCGCAGCAAGGCGGCGGATCGCGTGGCGCTGCTGACGCCGGTGGCGAAAGCGTTCTTCACCGATCGCGGTTTCGAAACCACGGTACTGGGCCAGCAAGTGTTCGGCGGTCACGGTTACATTCGTGAGTGGGGTATGGAGCAGTTCGTGCGCGATTGTCGTATCTCGCAAATCTACGAGGGCACCAACGGTATCCAGGCCCTGGATCTGGCCGGCCGGAAAGTGACTCGCAATGGTGGCCGTTACGTGGAGTCGTTCCTGGCGGAAGTGCGCCATTGGATCGAAGCAAATGGCCAGGAAGCAGGCCTGGACGGCGTGCGTGAGCCGCTGGTCGCCGCGGTGGATCGTCTGCAGGTAGCCACCGAGGAATTGCTGCGTCAGGCGGGTGATAATCCGGATGCGGTCAACGCCGGCGCGGTGGAGTACCTGGACCTGTTCGGTTACGTCACCTACGCCTGGCTGTGGGCGATGATGATGGTCAATGCCGCCGGGCGTGATGACGACTTCGGCCGCGCCAAGATGATCACCGGACGGTTTTACTTCGAGCGTCTGCTGCCGCGCAGCGAAGCCCTGGCGCGGCAGTTGAAGGCCGGTGCGGAAACCATGATGAGCCTCGACGCCGATTTGTTTTAAGCGTTAAAAGCGGGCACAGCCCGGGCTACGAAGTCGCTGTAGGAGCCGGGCGGCGGGCCGCTTGCCCGCAGGCCGAATGTGCCAGCGCTGGAGGGCCGGGATTCGCCAGCAGGCTGGCTCCCACAGATCATGCTACGAAGCCGCTGTGGGAGCTTGCCTGCAAGCGAATGTCCGTACGTCATCCCGGGCTTGACCCGGGATCTCGTGACGCCGGCAGTGCCACCATCAAGGCCACGATAAACTGAGTGGGATCCCGGATCGGTGTCCGGGATGACGGTACGGGTCAAACCCGCGCCACCAGAATCCAGCTGAGCACCCCGCCGTTCTGTTCCCGCCATTGATAATCCAGCGCCACACCGGTGCGCCACTCATCCGATAACGTGCTGCGCAATACGATGCGATGGTCATCCAGCAGAGCCGCGTCCTGGAAATAAAAGCGTTGGCCGGTGAGCGGATAAAGCGCTTTGAACAACGCCTCCTTCACCGAGAAAGTGAGTGAAACGCGGCGTGCCTGTTGTTCCTGATCCAGGTCCGACAGTGCCTCGATCTCCGCTTCCGTCAGCAACTGCTCGCGCAGTTTCAGCGCCCGTTGCGGGGCGATCCACGCTTCCGCGTCCAGGCCGACGCCACGCCAACGCTTCCGGTCGGCCACCAACGCCGCCGCCCGCCCCTGAGCGTGGGTGATGGCCCCGCATACCGCCGGTGGCCAAACCGGTGCCCGATCCTCCCCGTAGCCGGGCAAGGCGGGTTCACGGGTGATGGCCTCGATGGCGGCTCTGGCGCAGCACCGCCCCGCCAGATATTCGGCCAGACGCTTCTCCACCGCGCCCTGCAGGGACGCCGGCAGCGGCACTGCCTGATGTTCAAAATCCTCCAGCCGGGTCCGTTCCGGATAATAGCCGCCGCTGGCCAGACAGAGGCCGCTTTCCCAGTGCTCAAGTTGAATAGGATCCAGGCTGGATACGGATTCGGGCATAACACGGTGCTCGCTGACGGGGTCTTTATACTGGCGTCTGCCCGCGATGCCGGCAAGTCGGGTTCAACGCGGAGGACGCTGCGGTTTGACGCCACTTCCCAGCGCGTTCCCCATACGATTGCGTAACGCCGACTGACTGAACTGCCCGGTCTGGTTGGGCGGCAGGCGGGTGACATCGGCGGAGTCCAGTGCCGGGTTATCTCCTTTTGCGCCTTCGGGAATCGCCGTCGGCATCATCTTACGCTGCAGGCAGTCGTAGGGCAGGGTGCGATGGCCGTTTACCTCCACTTCCACACAGGAAGGCTCATCGGCCTCGGACGCGGGAGCTTCCGCCGCTTGCAGCGCCGGCGTCATCAGTACCAGCCATCCCATGCTTATCCAGTGCTTCATGTCGTTTCCGTTTGTGATCGGTGAGATTTTTATCGGTGAGAGAGTCCGCTGCCAGGAGAATGAAAACGCGGCGGCTTTTCAGTGAATTTTTCATGACTGGCCGTCTCGCCCCTCACCGTTCCTCTCTATCGCTGCTCTGGCGCCGCGTGGGCGCCGATCAGAGGCCTCCGGTCAGCCTCTTTTTTGCTGTAGCAATGCGGTCTTTCCGTGAATTTTTGGTGACAACGGTTCGGTTCCGACGGACTCCCGCCATCTAGAGAGTGTTAACTGGATCACCGTATTTGCCGCGGTGTGTTTCGGGGTTGTGGTTCGTGGTTACCAGAGTTTCCCACGGTGATGCTGGCCACCGATCTATGTATGTGTTTGCAGAGTCGAGTCAATGCGTGACGCCAACAGAATGAGCGGAGTGTCCTGTTTTTTGGGAGGAGTGTTTGTGGCAGCCATGACTTTGACATCGTCACTTTACGCTCAGCAGAGTGCCGCTGAAGACGACGCGCCGGTAGCGGCACCGAGAACGGTAACCATCAACGAGTACATTGTGCGCGGTAATACGGTTCTGGATGTGCGCGACATCGAGAAAGCGGTGTACCCCTTTCTCGGCCCGGAACGAGGCCTGGAAGACATCCAGAGCGCGCAAAAGGCTCTGCAGAAGGTCTATCAGGACAAAGGTTATCAATCCGTTTACGTGGAGCTGCCGGAGCAGCGGGTCAGCGGCGGCGTGGTCTATCTCCAGGTGGTCGAGGTCACCGTGGGTCGGGTGCGCGTGGTCGGTGCCGAGCATCACTCTCCGCTGAAAATCCGCGAGGAAGTGACGGCACTGCGGGAAGGCGTGGTGCCCAATTTCGAACTGGTGCAGGAAGATCTGACCAAGGTGAACCGCACCGGCAAGCGGCAGGTGATGCCGGTGGTCAAGGAAGGCGCCATTCCCGGCACCATGGATGTGGATCTGGCCGTCGAGGATCAGACGCCCTGGAACGGCAGCCTGACATTGAACAACGATTACAGCGCCGACACGGAAAAGCTGCGCACCGTCGCCACCCTCGGTCACTCCAACCTGTGGCAACGGGGACACAGCATGTCCCTGACCCTGTTCACCGCGCCGGAGAATACCGATAACGCCGAGGTCTGGTCGTTGAGTTACGGCTTGCCGTTGTCCGAGCGCTGGTCCCTGCGTTTCTCCGGTTATACCTCCGACAGTGACGTCAATACCGTGGGCGGCACCAGCGTATTGGGGCAAGGACAATCCTACGGCGTTTCCGCCACCTACAGCATTCCGTTCGACGGTACCTGGGGGCATTCCTTCTCTCTCGGCGTTGATTTCAAGGACTTCGATGAGTCGCTGGAATTCGGCGACGCCGAGGACACCATCCCGCTGAAATACGCGCCTTTTACCTTTGGCTATAACGGCTACTACTACACCGAAAAGAACCAGGGCTCGATCAATCTGACCCTGGTTACCGCTACCAATGAGTTCCCCAGCAATAGCAGTGGCTGGGAGGATTTCGATTACAAACGGTACCGGGCCAAACCGGATTTCGCCTTGATCAAGGCCGAGGCCAGCAACGAGAGGCTGCTGGGCGAGTGGGGGCTGGCGACAAAACTGAGCGCGCAGATAGCGTCCGGCTCCCTGGTGTCCAATGAGCAGTTCGCGGTGGGGGGCGCCGGCACGGTTCGGGGTTATCTGTCCGCGGAGCAATCCGCCGACGACGGTGTGCTGGCCAGTATTGAACTGCGCACCCCCTCCATCGCCGAGTGGCTGGGGTCACCCTGGAGTCTGATGCGAGCCCATGTCTTCGGTGAAGGCGCCCATCTGACGCTGCAAAACCCGTTGCCGGAACAGGACGACGAATTCGACCTGGCCAGTGTCGGTGTCGGGCTGCGGGCGGAGATCGGTGCCTGGTTGAGCGGACGGCTGGATCTGGGGTACCCGCTTACCGATGCGGAAAACACGGAAAAACATGATCCCAGAGTGCATTTCAGTATTACCGCCAGTTTCTGAACAGAACGAAGGGCGCCCTTAAGGGCGACCAAACAGCTTGTTTTTCGGAGTGTCTGATCATGCAACAACGCCTGCTGATTTTTCTCATATCCTGCCTGGGTGCGCTGTTGCCCACTCTGGCCCATGCCTGGTGGCAAGACGATTGGAGTTACCGCAAGCAAATCACCATCGATACCTCGCCCCAGGGCGCGGCCATCGATCAGCGGGTCGGCCGGGTACCGCTGCTGGTACGTCTGCATACCGGTAATTTCAGTTTTCAGGACGTCCAGGAAAACGGTTCGGACCTGCGCTTTGTCGCCGCGGACGATCAGACCGTTCTCAATCATCAGATTGAAAGTTTCGATGCGCTGTTGGGCGTGGCCTACATCTGGGTGGATGTGCCGGCGCTGGAAGCCGGGTCCAGCCAGGATGTCTGGATGTATTACGGCAACCCCGACGCACCGGCCACCAGCAACGGTCAGGCGGTGTTCGACGCGGATTACACCCTGGTCTATCACTTTGACCAGGCGCCCGGCGCGCCAGCCCGTGATGCCACCGCCTACGGCAACAATTCCAGTAACACCGTGCCGCAAAGCGTCACCGGGGTGATCGGCCAGGCCGCCGCCTTCGCCGGTGGCGAACCGCTGATGGTGGACGCCGCGCCGGCCCTGGCGACGCCCGCCGCCGGTCAGTTCTCCTTCAGCGCCTGGGTACGGGCCGATCAGAGTGCCAACGAACAGCTGATTTATGCCCGCCGTGACTCCGGCAATTCGCTGCTGATCGGTATCAATGCCGGCCAGCCTTTCGTTGAGGTCAATGGCCAGAGGACGGCGCCGGCGCAACCACTGGCATCCGGTCAGTGGCAACATCTGGCGGTGACCGCCGATGGGCAGCAAGTGGCGTTGTACGTGAATGGCCGCCAGATCAGCAGCTTGCCGGTGGCACTGCCGCCGCTGGCCACCGCCATCGCCTTGGGGGGCGATATTCCGGGTTACACGCCCGCCGCGCCCGTTGCGGAAGAGACCGCGAGTGAAGGGGAGGACGTCGCCACTACCACGCCGGCGGAGGTGCCATCCCGCCATTTCAATGGCGCTCTGGATGAAGTGCGGATTTCCAAACAGGCCCGGCCAGCGCCGTTGTTGATGGCGGATTACCAGGCCCAGGGTTCCGATTCGCGGCTGGTGGTGTTCGGCGTCGACGAAGAGCAGTCCGGATTCGGCTTTGGCGCTCTCGGCTTTTTGCTGAGCGCGGTGCCCATCGACGCCTGGGTCATCATCGGGGTCCTGGTGATCATGATGATCCAGACCTGGTTCGTCATGTTCCGCAAGTTCCGCTATACCCGCCGGGTGGACGAAGCCAACGGCCGTTTTCGTGGCGAGTTCGCTCAGGTCGGCACGCAACTGGAAAAAATGGCGGACAGCCCGGAGCTGGAACAGGAACTGGAATACTCATCGCTGTGGCGGTTGTACCAAGTGGCGGTGCATGAACTGCGATTGCGCCGTGCCCAGGGCGCCGATACTTCCAGTATTTCCTCGGAAACACTGGAAGCGATCCGCGCTTCCATGGACGCCGTTCGCACCCAGCAGAATCGCGAGTTGAGTTCCCGTCTCGGTGTTCTCTCCAACGCCATCGCCGGCGGCCCCTACATCGGCCTGCTGGGTACGGTGATGGGCATCATGGTGGTGTTTCTCGGCACTGCCATGGCCGGGGACGTGAACATCAACGCGGTGGCACCGGGTATGGCCGCGGCCCTGCTGGCCACCGCCATGGGGTTGTTCGTGGCGATCCCGGCCCTGTTTGCCTACAACCGCATCAACGGCCGTAACCGCGATATCAGTTCCGACATGCGCGTCTTCCTGGACGAATTCGTCACCCGCCTGGCGGAGATTCATGGCGCCGGGCAGCGGCCGCCCCAGCCGGCGCAGGCCGGTCATGCCGCGCGCCATGGCATCTCTCAAAGTCCGGTGGTGTAAGGAGAACAACGATGGCTTCGGCAAGAACGTCGATGGACGACGATGAAATGGACGGACCGGTGGACGGCATCAATATCACGCCGCTGGTGGATGTGCTCATGGTGGTGCTGGTGATGTTCATCCTCACCGCCACGGCGCAGATCGCCGGCATCAAGGTGGATCTGCCCAAGGCCAGCTCCTCGGTGTCGCTGTCCGAGTCCAAGACCAAGGCCATTTCGGTGAACAACGACGGGCAGGTGTTTCTCGATGCCTACCCGGTGACGCTCGCTGAACTGGAAGATCGGTTGCGCACCGAGAAGGCCATGAACCCCGGCTTTCCGGTGATCGTGCGCGGGGACGCCGCGGTGCAATACCAGAAAGTGGTGCAAGTGCTGGATGTGCTGCGGCGTCTGGATCTCAACCAGGTTGGTCTGGTGACTGGCAAGCCGCCGCAGTGATCGATGACAACCGGATAACAGGAAAAACCATGTCGTTGCAGTCACCTCAATCGCGGGATTCCGGAACGGCTTCGGGCAAGCGGCATTCCGTTTCCGCGAGCAAGGCATCCCATACCCGGCGCGGGCCGATGACCTATGTGCGCTTTGTTGTCGGCGCGGTGATGTTGATTGTTCTGGGCTGGCTGATCTGGCAATGGGCCAACGATATGAGCGGCGTGCGCCGACAGGTGCCGCAGGAGCCGATGCTGGTACCGCTGCCTCCGCCGCCACCGGAGCCGGAGCCGGAGGAAATGAAGGAGCCGGAACCGGAACCCGAACCGGAGGAGATCGTCGAGCCGGAACCGGAGCCCACACCGGTGGAAGAACCGACGCCTGAGGAACCGCCTTCGCCGTCGGACGATTTGTCCGAGGCCATGCAGATCGATGGCGAAGCCCAGGCCGGCGCTGATGCCTTCAATATCGGGGCCGGCAGTGGTGGCGGAATGGCCGGTTCCGGCACCGGCCGGGTCGGCAACGCCACTTACGGCCAGTACCTCTCCTACGCGTTTCAGCGGGCGCTGCGCGAGGAGCCGTCGATCCGTCATCTGAGTTACCGGATACAGATCAATCTCTGGCTTAACGAAGCCGGCCAGATCACCCGAGTGCAGTTACTGAACTCCAGCGGCGACCCGGATACGGACGACAAAGTGATCGCCGCCGTGCGTGCCATTCCGGCGTTGGATCAGAAGCCGCCGAAGTCGATGACTTTGCCGGTGAAAGTGGCTTTGCAAGGGCGGCGTCCGGGCTGACCGGTGCCGAAACCAACCTGACCCAAGAATCGAGACGAACCGTTTCAGGAGCAATAAAGCAATGAACATGAAGCGCAATCAGTGGCTGCTGATGCTGGCCGTGGCGGCGACCTTGAGCGGCCCGGCCGTGGCGCAGACACCCGCCGAAACCACCGCGCCGGGAGGCAACAGCACCACCGTGCACCTGATCCGGTTGTTGGTGGAACAGGGGGTGATCACCGATGCCCAGGCCAACGCCTTGCTACAGCAGGCGCAACGGGAGGCCCAGGCTGCCAGCCAGCCCCGCCCCGAGCCGGATGTGCGGGAAGGGGACGTGCGTGTCCCCTACATCCCGGAAGTGGTTCGTGATGAGATTCGCGAGGAAGTCAAAGAGGACGTAATGGCCCAGGCCAAGGCGGAGAACTGGGCGGCGCCGAATACCTTCCCGGATTGGGTGTCTCGGGTGAAGGTGTTCGGTGATGTGCGAGTACGTAATGAGAGCCGGTTCTTCTCCGGGGATAACAGTGATGAAATCATTGATTTCCAGAAACTGAATGATGACGGTCCCTACGACGTCAATGAAGATAGCGTTACGTATCTGCCGCCGCTGATGAATACGCGGGAAGATCGAGAGAACCTGCTACGTATTCGCGCTCGTTTCGGCCTGGAAGCCGCCCTTTCCGAGAATTGGAGTACCGGTGTGCGCCTGGCCACGGGCAGCAGCAACGGACCGGTTTCCACCACCCAGACCTTGGGCGGCGGCCTCAGCAAAAAAGACATCTGGCTGGACCGGGCCTGGATCAGCTGGCGTCCGGGAAACTGGAACTTTACCGCCGGGCGGGCTGAAAACCCGTTCGTATCCACGGATATTCTTTATTCCGGTGACCTGAACTTCGATGGTGTTTCCGCCCGTTTTTCCGGTTTGTCGTTCAGCAATAGCGGCTCGTTCTTCGGTACCCTTGGTGCCTTCCCGCTTCAGTACAGCGACGACGACTGGCCGTCCAACAGCCGTGACAAAGGCAAGAGCGAGGATCGCTGGCTGCTCGGCGCCCAGGTTGGCGCGAACTGGGAATTCAAGAATCAGAGTCGATTCCAGGCAGCGGTGGCCTATTATGATTTCGACAACCTGCGCGGCCAGCGCTCCTCGGAGTGCTTCCTGTATCAAGTGGGGCCGCCCTGTGATACGGACTGGTCAGTGCCGGCCTTTATGCAGAAGGGGAATACGGTCTTTCTGTTGCGGGACATTCAGCTGGACCCTTCCGACCCGGCGCACACGCCCTTGCCGCAGTACGTTGGCCTGGCCTCCAAGTTCCAGTTGTTTGATCTGAATGTGCGTTGGGATACCACGCTTTTCAACGGCTACAAATTGCAGCTGGCGGGCAACTACATCTACAACCACGGCTACGACGAGCAGGAGATGTGGCAGAACGCCGAAGGACAATTGGCAAACAACTTCAATGTGAACACCGGCGAAATCGAGAGCGGCCGTGACGCCTGGATGGTGCATGCCGCTTTCGGGTCGTCCCTGGACCTGAAACGCCGCGGCGACTGGATGACGTTCCTGGGCTACAAGTACATCAAACCGGATGCTTTGCCGGATGCCTATAACGATTCCTCTTTCCATCTTGGTGGCACCAACGCCAAGGGCTACTACCTGGGCGCGGCTTATGCCTTGAACGAGCGTCTGTACTTCCAGGGACGCTGGATGAGCTCGGAAGAGGTGTATGGGCCGCCGCTGTCCATCGACATTTTGCAGCTCGAACTGAATGCCCGGTTCTGATCGACCTGGCGATGAAGGGAGGTAATACCATGAAGAGGGCGGATAACGTCAGAACAAAGTGGTTCCCCGCGACGATGGCATTGTTGGTCCTGGCCTTGCCTGCGTGGACGCAAGCCCAGCAGTCCAGCCTGGAAGAACGTCTGCGCACCGAGTTACGCAACACCACCCAGCAATTACGGGACCTGCAATCCCGGCAAGCGGGCCTGGAGGCGGCCCGCTCCAACGCGGAAGTGCAACGTGACGCTGCCCGGGCCCAGGTGGCCAAACTGCAGGCCCGGCTCGATGCGGTGGAAGGGAACCTGGTCTCCCAGCAGCGCAGCAGTCAGGCGCGCATCGCCGCCAGCCAGGAACGCACCGAGCAGATGCGTGGTGCCTACGATGAGTTGTTGACCCTGGCCAAGGGCAAGGAAGCGGAGCGTCTGACACTGCAGAAGGCACTGCAACAACGTACCGCCGAATTGCAGACCTGCGTCAGCCGCAACGAGGAGATGTATCTGGCGGGCAAGGAGATCCTGTCCGCTTATGAAAGCCTCGGCGCCGGCAGCCTGTTCAAGATGCGTCAGCCGCTGGCGACTTCGTCGCGGGTGGAGTTCGAGAACAGGGCTCAGGATATGGGAGACCGGCTATATAACGCCCAGGTCGGTGTGGTGCGGTCGGATCAGGACGGTAACGCCGACACGGCGGAAAACGACGGCTGACATCATCGAAACGTCACAACGGCTTGTTAAGGACATCACCATGAGCGAAGAAAACCACATCATCGACACTCTGCCTCTTGAGGAACTCAGTGCTCTGTTGCAGGAAGCCGGTTATCGCACCAACGAAACCGAGCACAACGGCAGCAAGCAACTGCTCAGCGCCAGTCAGGGCATTGGCTTCGCCGTGCGCCCCGGCAACACGCTGGGTGAGGGGCTGCTGGACTTCACCATCAGTTGCGCTCTGCGTGTCCAGGGCGAGCTGCCGGAGGGGCTGATCCCGGCCTGGAACCGTGGCAAGCGCTTTTCGCGATTGAGCCGGCACGGTGATTTTCTGGTGCTGGAAATGGACGTGATCGTGGCCGGCGGTGTGCGCCGCGCCCATGTGCGCGCCAACCTGGAAATCTGGGACCGCCTGTTGCAGGAGTTCCTGCTCTATCTGCGCAATTACCGTGACGAGAACCGTAATGAGAGCCGCGATGAAAGCCACGATAAAGACGATGCCCCCGAACATGAGCAGGCGATAAGCACGGAAGCGGCGGAGAGTGACGAGTAGAGAAGTGAATCGCCGGCATGCCGGCGGTGGTTTCAACCAGGGAGTGAACAATGAAAAGCGCACAGGTTTTGCTCAGCGCGGTGTTGGCCGGTGTGGCGGGTGTCATTGGCACCGTTTGGGTGATGCAGCCGTCCGAGGCGGTGGCCGTTTCGGAACCGGCATCGGTCTCGTCGCCGGCGCCCTCACCGGCATCATCCACCGGGCAAGGGGATGCGGTTGCGGCTCTGGGGGCGGTCAGTCTGCGCAACCAGGAAGTGGCCGACTGGCTGGCGGCGTTGTCGCCACAGGCCCGCACGGCGATCCAGCGGGATCGTGCGCTGTTTGATGATTGGGCGCGTCAGCGTCTGGCGGAAAAGGCGCTGATTCAGGAGGCCCGGCAACAGGGCTGGGAGAAGCGAGAGGAAGTGACGCGGGCCATCAATCAAGCGCGCGATCAGATCCTGCTGCGCAGCTATCTGGGCGCGGTGAGTCAGGTGCCGGAGGACTTTCCCGATGACGCCACGCTGCGGCAGCTTTATGAAAGCAGCAAGCAGGAACTGGCGGTGCCGGAACGCTATCACCTCAGGCAGATTTTTCTTGCGGTGGAGGGCACCAATGCCGACCAGGTGAAAGCACGCGCCGGGCAATTGGTGAAGGAAGCCCGCGGCAAAAAAGGGGACTTCGCCGAATTGGCCCGCCGCCATTCCGATGACGCGGCTTCCGCCGCCCGGGGTGGTGATATCGGCGTGCAGTCAATAGCCCAGCTTACCCCGGAGGCCCGCCCGGTGGTGGCGGCGTTGAAGGAAGGGGAAGTCTCCGCGCCGTTCCGCACCGCGTCGGGTTGGCATGTGCTCAAACTGGAGAAGACCGAAGCAGCGAGAACCGCCACCTTCGACGAAGTGCGGGATCAACTGCGCGCCACGGTCAGGGAACAGCGCCGGCGGCAAAACGCCGAGGCCTACCTGAATCGGCTGGTGGGTGAAGCTTCTCTCAATATCAACGGCGCCGCGGTGACCGCGTTGCTGGAAAACCAATAGCAGCCTTAGCAGAAAAGGAACCCGTATGCCAATCCGGATGGTAATCGCAACAGCGTTGGCCGCCGCTTCTCTGGCCGCCTGTACTCAGACCACGCCTCGCTCCGATTCAGCCATCGATCGCTACCAGCGTTCGGTGATCGTGCAATGCTCACTTACTCGTGATGTGGAAGGCAATCCCTGTATCGCCAAGGCGCGCCAGGCCTGTGGCACGGATCGAGTGCGCTTGAAGAACGTGGATTCCCGAGACTCCGTGAGCGCCCCGGTGGCGCGGGGTGCTCCGGTAACGCTGGTGTACAACTATTCGGTGGTCTACTACTGCCTGGATTAAATTACGTCATGCCGCCCTCCACACGTCATGCCGGACTTGATCCGGCATCTCCAACAAACTGGCAGAGCCCAAAACGGAAGCCACAAGACACCGCAGGAGACCCCGGATCAAGTCCGGGGTGACACAGAAGAAACCTGGGCCGCCCTAAGAAAAGCCCGGGGTGACGGGTGATTTTACTACCCGCCTAGCTGATAATCAGTATCCCACCCGGCAGTGATCGCACCTCCGCGCCACGCACCTCTTTGACCAGCGCGGCGAAGTCCTCCAGTTTGTCCAATGACAGGTAAGCCTGTACCGGAACCCGGCCGAGCTGATCGTTCACCAATACGATTTGCCCCGGGCGGTAGCGGTTAACTTCGTCCACCACCTGGGCCAGGGGCGTGCCGTTGAACACCAGCATGCGTTGGCGCCAGGCTGTCACCCGGTCCGGGTCCACGTGCTGGACCGAGGACAGGCGGGCGCTGTTGTACACCACCTGTTGGGCAGGCTGGAGCTGAACACTCTGGTGCCGATGACGGACCGCCACCTGCCCATCCAGGCAGGTCACCCGGACGCGGTCGTCGGTGAAGCGCACATTGAAGCGAGCACGGCGCGCTTCGATGAGGCCGTTCTGAGCGGCTACCGTGAAGGGAAGGCGATTGCCATCGGCGGTGGTGATCTCGGTTTCGCCGCTGTTCAACACCAGTCCGGTGATTTGTTCCGCCTGCCTATTCACGTCGATACTGGTGCGGGTGTTGAGCTGCACGGTGGCGGCGTTGGGCAGCACTACTTCGCGTTGCTCCCCGGTGCCAGTCCAAAGATCGGCGGACTGCATGCCCATGCGCGTCCACAAATCCAGAGGCGAGCGTAACGCCAGCCAGCCCGCCGCCGAAGCCGCCACGGCGCCGCCGAGAAAGGCCCGGCGAGTGAAACGGGAAGAACGGAGCCGGGGCAGCGGATGAACGCCGGCTTCGATGCTCTCGCTGGTAGCGGCCTGTTCCATGCCCTGCCAGACCTGACGGCAATGGACGAATGCCCGGGCGTGCTCCGGGCTCCGCGCGCACCAGCGGCGGAAAGCTTCACCGTCGGCGGCGCTGGCGCGTCCCGAGGAGAGGTGCACCACCCATTCTCTTGCCTCCCGTGTGATCCGGTCGGAAGAGGGGGCGGGGGCGTTTCGATAATCGGTCATGATTGCGTCGGCCTTTTTTGTCTGGGCCCGTAACGTGGGGCGTAATCCCGCTCCAGCCTTTCGCAACAATGCTGTAATCCGGCGCGCAGTTCTTTTTCCACGGTGCGCAGGGACACACCGAAACGTTCGGCGATTTCCGCGTGGGGAGTGTCCTCGATACGCGCGGCGGTAACGATGGCGCGTCGGCGGCGTGGCAGTTCCGCCAGGGCTCTGCGAAATATCCGGATCTCCTGTTCACCCAGTGCCTCACGGGCGGGATCGGCCAGTTCATCCGCCATCTGATAGAGATCGTCCACTTCGTCCAGTGTCATCACTCTGGCGTGTTTACGGCGTTGTTCCTCCGCCACGTTCATGGCGATGCGGAAAAGGTAGGCGGCGGGATGGTGAACACGGGTGCCCTCCTGCATACGTTCAATTCGCAACCAGGTTTCCTGCAAGGCGTCCTCCGCCAGTTGGTGGGAACCCAGACGGCTGTACAGACGCTGACGGAATTCGTCATAGCGTTGCACCAGCAGATCGCGCAGCGAATGGTGCGAAGTCTCGGCGGTACTCATTCCCTGGATTCTCCTTGGCAGGATGGCGTGCCCGGATGGAGTAGCAGTGTGATCGGTTGCGGCATGCCGGGCGGCGGTGGAGGCAGGATCAGATCCTTGAAGCTGGCGCGGACGCTTGCTCCCCACCGTGCCTCGGCGTCGCCGTCCGGAAAGTGCACCCGGGTTACCCGGCCTTGAGGGTCGGCCCACAATTGCACCGCCAGGCGAAACTGTCCCAGTTGTTCCGGTTGATGGCGACACAGGCCGGTCAGCACCGATTGTTGCAGTGAGCGGGCATAAGCGGGCGGCACCACGGATCGAGTCTTGGATGCGACGGTTTTGGCGTCGTCGTGCTGGGCAGGTACCAGCGTCAGGGCGGAATCGGTCAACCGGCGGCTGGTCAGCCCGGTACCGTTCAGCAATATCGTCAACGCCTGATCCGGAGGGAAATGGCCCCGTACGGCGCTGGCGGTTTTGTCCTGGATGCGATCACTGGTAACCAAGATCGATATCCCCGTTTGCTCACTGAAAGTCTCCAACGACAGCGGTAAAGGCTGCGCGGGAAGATCAAAAAAGGGGGCGCCGTCATTGGCGTAACCGGCCAGGGTCGATGCCAGCATCAATCCCGTCCCCACCAGCCGCAACAAACGGAGAAAGAGGCTCCGGTCGGCGAAAGAGGCGGTGATCGTCACGGGAAAGACGGCACTGGCATGGTCACCTGTAGACACTGCATCCGGGTCTTGAACCGGTGGATTCAATCCGTGCTCCACCATGCAGGCTCTGTATGTCAAATCCGTGTCGTGCACTGTAGAACCCGACACTGCCTGGATTGTGCCCCTTGATGAACTTTCCGTGAAAAAACGGCGGTCGTGGGGCGGGCCGATCATCTTTCTCACAAAGACCGTTCACGCTGGAGCCGATGCCGCGCCGGGGGCCGTTGGGGTTGTGCCGTGGCCGCCGTCGCTAGCGTGTAGGGATGCGGGGCGCGCCCGTCGCGTGCACCGCCATCGCCTTGGTGGTCGTCCACAGTCGTTGTTGAGAGCGCCTATTTCATGCTGATGAAAAACACCAGACCGGCCCGTCGCACTCCGGTACGTTCCGTGATTTCCCGCAAGCCGCTGGCTCTGGCCGTGGCCTCGATTCTGGCGGTGGGCGCCGGGCAGGCCGACGCCGGTTCACGCCCGTTCAGTGCCGAGTGGTTCAGCGCCATGCGTTCCGGCACCGCGCAACCGCGCCCGGGTAACGGCGTGGGGACACCGCCGCCGCTGTCACAGCAGCAGCGCGCCCGCGAACAACTGCAACACTCGATCAACAACCTCGGCCGCACCGCCGCTGCCGTTGCCGCCCAGAGAGCGGCTCAGGAAGCGGCTCGCAGGGCCGCCCAGCAGGCCGCCTCAAACATTCCCAACGGCCTCGGTGAAGGTGGCCTCAAGGTCGATGTGAACCCGGACACCGCCGGCTGGCTCAATGCCGAGGACCCGACCCAGACCACCAAGGACGGCCACACCACCGTCAGCATCGGACAAACCGCCGACAAGGCCATCCTCAACTGGGAGACCTTCAACGTCGGCCGCGACACCACCGTGGACTTCGACCAGCAAGCCAACTGGGCGGTGCTGAACCGGGTCAACGACCCCAGCGCTCGCCCCAGCCAGATCCAGGGCCGGCTCCAGGGCGACGGCACGGTGATGATCGTCAACCGCAACGGTGTGGTGTTCAGCGGCTCAAGTCAGGTCAACGTACGCAACCTGGTGGCCGCCGCCGCCGACATCAGCGACGAACAATTCACCGAACGCGGCCTGTACATCGACACCAACGGCTCCCAGCCCACCTTCACCGACGCCGCCGGCAACGTGACGGTGGACGCTGGCGCCCGCATCACCACCCACGAACCGGAATCGGTGACCCAGGGCGGCGGCTATGTGCTGCTGATGGGCCGGGAGGTGAACAACGCCGGGGAAATCACTACCCGCCGGGGCCAGACCACCCTGGCCGCCGGTGAGGATTTCTACATTCGCAAGGGCGCGGGCACCGAAGCCAACCAGGCCTCCACCACCCGTGGCAACGAAGTGGCCAGCACCTGGGAAGCCGGCAGCGACGCCGGCACCGTCACCAATGAAGGCCTGATCGTGGCGCGGGAAGGGGACATCACCCTCACCGGTCATGACGTGCGCCAACAGGGCGTGGCCATGGCCACCACCACGGTGAACACCCGGGGCACCGTCCATCTGCTCAACTCGGCCAGCGACGCCGAAGGCAAGGTGACTCTGGGCGAGGGGGCGGTGACCACGGTGGTGATCGAGGACGACGGCGAGACCGCCCTGGACAATCAGCGCGACGCCTTGATCGAGTCGTCGGCGGAACTGGATGGCCTGCGTGATGACATGATCACCGGCGCCTTCGACAACATCGGGCTGATGTCCGACCGCCGCGACCAGTCCCGGGTGGAAATCGTCTCCGGCGGCGACGTGGTGTTCGAGAAGGATTCCCTGACCCTGGCCACCGGCGGCCAGATCGCCGTGGACGCTGGCCGCCGCACCCACCTGAACGCGGGCTCGGAACTGGACGTGTCCGGCTCCTTGGGTGTGAAGGTGGCGATGGAATCCAACAACGTCCTGATCAACGTGCAGGGTAATGAGCAGCGGGATTCTCCGGACAACCGCGATAACGGCGGACTCAACAATGGCGATGTCTGGGTCGATCGCCGCAACCTGATCTTCGTGCCCGCCGGCACCGGCGGCTACGAAACGGATCGGTGGTATACAGCCGGCGGTCTGTTGGAAGTGAGCGGCTACCTGGATACCCAGGGCCACGGCATCGGGGAATGGTCGGCGGCGGGCGGCACCGTGCTGCTCGGCGGCAGTGAAGTGGTGACCCAGACCGGCTCGTCGGTGAACCTGTCCGGCGGTACCCTTGATGTGCAGACCGGCTATATCGCCAAAACCTGGCTCAAAGGCGCCGACGGCAGACTGTACGACGCCGCCACCGCCCCGGCGAGCATGCTTTACACGGGTATCTATCAGGGCTATGAACGGGTCAGCGAACGCTGGGGGCAAACCGACGCCTGGCGCAATCCGCTGATCGCGCCGGAGCGTCAACTGGAAAACGGCTACACCGTGGGCCGCGACGCCGGCACCCTGATCATCAACGCCCCCACCGCCGTGCTGGAGGGCGACATCGTCGCCGAAGTATTCCAGGGCGAGCGCCAGAACCAGGCCCAGGACGCCGGCCGGGACAGCTACCAGCAAGCGCAGAACCGGGTGGCCCGCCGTGGCCGCCTGGCGGTGGGGCGTTATGGCCAGTACGGCCTGGAAAACGCCTACGGCAGCGACATCCGCATCGGTGAGTTCGACGACATCAGCGAACAGCTCACCCTGGAATCCGACCTCAGCGAACGGCTCAATACCGTGTGGCTGGACGCCAACCGTTTGAATGAACAGAGCCTCGGTGGCCTGGATCTGGTGTCTGGTGGCAGCATTGCGGTGGAGAACGACCTGACCCTGGCCGAGGGCGGGCAGTTGCGTCTGGTGTCCGGGCAGTTGGAGGTGGATGCCTCCGTCACCGCCCGGGGGGGCGATATCACGCTGACCAACATTCTGACACCGGACGGTGTCGTCAACACGACCCCGATTGCTTTCACGGACGAAGATGGAAACAGCGAATTGCGTCTGAGCGAAAACGGGCAGTTGGATACCCGTGGCCTGTGGAGCAACGGCCTGTTGGAAAGCGGTGAGAACTGGAAGCAGGCCTATGTGGATGGCGGCGATGTCACCATCGAAGGCACTCAGGACGTGACTCTGGCGGAAGGCAGCCTGGTTGATGTGTCTTCCGGGGCCGCCTTGAAGGCGGACGGAGAACAGCTGGGAGGGCGTGGCGGGGACATCACCCTGAGTGCCAGTGTGGCATTGAACAGCAGTACCGCCCCGGATGCCGCTTTGAGCACAAACGGTACCCTCAGAGGTTATGGCGTGGACGGCGGCGGCGTGCTGACCATTGAATCCGGGCAGGGTCAGGCCATTGTCCTCGGTGGCACGCCCGGGAATAGCGAAGAGGCTTCCGGCGAGGAACCGGCGTCGATGTTGAGGCTGGATGAGGCGTTGCTGCAAAGCGGCTTCAGTGCCTATGACATCAACGGACGTGGAGGCTTGACGGTGTCCGGAGACGCTGATTTGGCGGTGATGATGCCGGTTTTGCGTCGTACGGATCAGGCCGCGCGGGCCAATAGCCTTAACCAGGCTTTGGCACTCTGGCTGCCACCGCTCTATCTGGAGGACCCCCTGGCCGGCACCGCGCAACAGCGCCGAGGAGCCAGCCTGACCTTGACCTCGGAACGGCGTGGTGTTTTCGGCGACATTCAGGTTCAGAGTGGGGCTGAAATCAGCGTCGATCCGGGGCAGTCCATAGTGATTTCCGGTGGCAACACCGTTGCCGTGGAAGGCACCCTGAGAGCGCCCGGCGGAGAGATCGCGATTCTGTCGAGCTCTTATCCGGGCACCGAAGGGACCCTGGTGATCGGCGAGACGGCGGTGCTGGACGCGGCGGGCCGGGCCTATGTGATGACCGGGCCGGCCGGGCGCCGTTATGGTGAAGTCTGGGATGGCGGCACCGTGACTCTCGGCGCGTACCGCCCCGAGGAGATGAACAGTGGCACGGGTTTTCTTGAGTTGAGCGATGCGTTCGTGGTGGTACGCGAAGGCGCTTTGATCGACGTATCCGGTACCCGTGCGGATCTGGATCTGGGAACGTCCGGATCGACCTCCGTGGCAAGTTCGGGAGGCGGTCTGGCGATGCGTTCCACATCGGGTATCTATTTCGACGGTACGCTCCGTGCCGATGCCGGTGGTGATGACGCAGACGGTGGTCGCCTTGATCTGATGCTCGAGGGCCGTGGCGTTAATACCTCGGACCCCGACGATCCGCGCGCGGTTCTACGCAACATTACCATCAGTCAGAACGGTGATTCCGGTTACGGCGAGGAACTGGCTTTTGGCCAGGCCCGGATCGCGGTGGGTGATCTTGAGAACACGGGTATTGACCATCTCGCGCTCTGGGCCCGGGACGGTATTCTCTTCGAGGGAGACACTGATCTGGCGCTGCCCGGCAGCCTGTCTCTGACCGCCGCCACCATCGCCGCGTCACCGGACACGCCGGATATCGCCGTTGCTCTGGACGCTCCCCATGTGGCTCTGGCGGGCCGGACGACCTTGCCTGCCGGTGGCGATGCTGGCGGGGTGTTTCCTCGTCTCGATTACGATAACTGGGCGCCGTTATCGGCAGCGACGTCTGATTCCAGCCGTTTCACGGTGACCGCGGATCTTATTGATCTGGGGGAAGGCGCTCTGACATTCGGGGCCCAGGGACGCTATGAAACGCCCGCCGGGTATGCCGAGGTGGATCTACCGGGTTTTGCCTCCGTGACGTTACACAGCCGCGGTGATATCCGCCTTACCAACGCGGACGTGATGACCGGCAAAGAACTGCGTTTTATCTCCGAGCGATTGTACCCCACCACGCACAGCTCGAACCTGATCCGTGTGGGGCTCAGCGGTGAAGGGCGTGATGCTGATCCGATCGAAGATGCGGTGTTGCGTTTCGAAAGAGAAGGGGAAGGGGACGTGGCGGCGCCACTGTCCGCGTTCGGCTTCCTTACCCTGCAGGCGCCGCGAATTGAGCAGGCCGGCGTGCTATTGGCACCGTTGGGAAGGATCGACTTCTCCCGGGATGGGACGGAACGGAATCTGAAGTACAACACGTCTCCCCGGTATTTCAGCAATCTGGACATGGACGTGCAGCTCGAGGCCGGCAGTATCACCTCGATCAGCGCCGCCGGTTTAGTGTTGCCCTACGGTTATACCGCCGACGGATTGAAATACTTCTATAACGGTTCCGAGGTGGTTTACGACAGGTCCGGTGGCGCTGGCAGCCAAGGTGATGAACAGTCTCAGAGGGCCTGGGGCGGCATCTACTTCGATTCCCGAACCTTCGCGGCCAGCGAGGGCGCCGTGGTCGACGTCAGTGCCGGCGGAGAGCTGAGAGGCGTGGGGTTCACCTCCGGACGGGGCGGATCCGTGGACATCCTTAATACCGCTCTGGTCAATGCGTCCCCCTGGCACGCCGGTGACAGCAATGCCCGGGTTTACGCTATCGTCCCCGGTCTGGCCGAGGGCCAGGCCCCTCTCGACCCGGCCCTGGATACGGGTTCCAAGGTGGGACAACAGATCACCATTGGCGACGGTGTGCCCGGCCTGGCGGCGGGCACCTATACTCTGCTTCCAGCGGAATACGCCTTGATGCCCGGCGGGTTCCGGGTGGAACTGGGGAGTGACGCCGCCCAATACGCCGTACCCGGTATTGCCACGGCGGCCCCGGGTGTGTATCGGACCGCGGTGGAAACCACCAATGCCCTTACCGGGACAGTCGGAAAACTGCCGTTATGGGCTTCGGTGATGTCCGGCGATACGGTGCGCCGCTACGCCAGCTATAACGAAACCACCTTGTCCCAATGGATGGCCACGCAGTTGGCGCGTTTCGGCGATACCTCGATCATGCAGCCTTTGCTTCCGGAACAGGCTCGCCCGCTGGTGTTCGATTTCACCAATGCGGAGCTGACCGGGAAGGCGGCCTTCCAATTCGCGGGAACCCTGGTGAACGAACGGGTGGAGGGCGGCCGTGGTGGATTGATCTCGTTCCATGGCAACCACCTGGAAGTACTGGGTGAGGGCAGTGACGGCACGGATGACCGTGTTTCCCTCGATGCCGACCAATTGAACGATCTGGACGCCAGCGTGCTGGCCTTGGGTTTGACACCACCCGGGGCCATTGGAACTGCGGGCTCATCGGGTAGCACGACAGTGCGCTCCGGGGCCACTTTGCGCGCCGGGACTCTGTTGCTGGCCGGTAATGGCGCGGACGCGGTGGTGGTGGAATCCGGCGCGGTCCTGGACAGCCGGGAACGGGGTTCGGCCGGCTGGACCGCGGAAAATGGTTTTCTGATCGACACTAATAGTGGTACCGGTCTGTTGGTGGTCAGTAACGATCTGATGCAGCTCGGCGCGGCCGAAGGTCCTGGCAGTGTGCGTATTGAGGATGGGGTGGCGCTACACGGTGAAGGCACCGTGGCGCTGGCGGCCCCCGGCGGTATCACCGTCGGCGATATCGATCTGAGCGCAAAGGATCTGCTGCTCTCGCTGGAAGACATTAATATCGGCACAGACGATGCCTTGGCCGAGGCGGAGGCGCGGGGTGTGCTGTCCGACGGCTGGCGGCTGAACCAAGGTATCCTGGATGGTTTGCTCGCTTTGGGTGAACTTGAGAGCTTCAGTTTGCAGGCGGCCGGCGCCATTAATTTCTTCGGTCCCGTGACTTTGGATACCTACGACCCCGCCACCGGCGAATCCCGCGCCGCCCTGCGTTTTATCTCCCCGGCCATTTACGGTCTGGGCGGTGAAGGCGACACCGTGACGATCCGTACCGACCGCTTCAACTGGAGCGGGCTGGGTGAAAATTGGGGGACCCCTTCCGTTCCGGACTATGTCTCGGTGACGCCGGGCGAGGTTATCGATGGCGGCGCGGGGACCGGCAGCGGCGGCTTCCTGGTGGACGCCAATGAAGTGGTGTTTGGCTTCAATGGTCTGGTGGGTGAGCAAACCGCCAACGCCACCCTGGAGCGTCTGATGCTGGGCTTCGGTGAGGTCACTTTCCAGGCGCGGGAAAGGATCACCAGCGACCTGTACGGCGCTTTGTCCGTTTACCGGCAGGATAGCGATGGCACACGCAGCGGCGGTAATCTGACCCTGAGCTCCCCGGTGCTCACCGGCCAGGCCGGTTCCGAAATGACCTACCGGACCGGCGGCAACCTGCTGGTTACCCGGCCTGCCGATGCAGCCGCCGTGGACCCGGCGGACCTGGATCTGGGCGCTCAACTGACCTTGGAAGGCAACAGTGTCCGTGTCGAGGGCAGCATCATCGCCCCTAGCGGCAAGGTGGCCATCGAAGCCACCGAGGATCTGCTGCTGGCCGACGGCAGCCTGATCAACGTGGCTGGCCGGGCGGTGGAGTTTTTCGATGTCACCCGGTACAGCTTCGGCGGCGCGGTCAGCCTGGAAAGCGTTGAAGGCAATGTCCAGCAGGTCGCGGGCTCCCGTATCGATGTGTCCGCGCCATACAGCGACGCGGGCAAACTGGAAGCCACCGCCGTCAACGGCACCGTGGACCTGGCTGGTGAGCTGGTTGCTCGTAATCCCGAGGAGGACCCGGAAGGGGAGGGCGAAGGCGGCACCCTACGTATCAAGGCCAATACCTTGCCCGGTTTCGTGGCGCTCAATCAACGCCTCACCGACGGCGGCTTTGATTACCTGCGCGGCTTCGAAACCAACGAAGGCGACCTGACTCTGGACGAGGAAGTCCGCGCCCGCCATATCGAGGCCACCACCAATGGCGGCGACCTGATCGTCAACGGCAATCTGCGTGCCGGTGGTAAGTACGCCGGCAGTATCTACCTGGCCGCCGCCAATGATCTACGGGTGGAGGACAGCGCGACCCTGGACGCCAGTGGCGACACCCTGAAAGTGGATAGTCATGGTGACCCCATCGAGGGCAGCAACCGGGCCATCATCAACCTGACCAGCCGGGACGGCCGTTTGGCGCTGGGCGATAACGTCACTCTGGATGTGGGCGCTGGTGGCGAAGCCCGTGGCACCATCGACCTGAATGCCCACCGCCTGGGCGATCCATCTGAAACATCGGCAACGGGTAATGACGTAGCGGTGGATGCCGGTGACAACCTGACGGTGAACGGTGCCAAGCGGGTGTCGGTGAACGGATTCTGGACCTACGATGACGCCCCGGATGATCCTGAGAACAAAAACACCCAGGTTGTCGACCAGGATTGGTTGGATAAAACGAAAGAGAGAGTGCCTGAAGGTGAGGAAGAAAATCCGCATTGGGATGGTCTTGATGGTGTCCATGAGCATAGCAAGGACTTCATCAACGCGGCCCTGGCCAACGACGAGTTGCAACAGCGCTTGGTGAGCCTGAAAGACGCCGCCGGCGAGGTCTTCTCTCTGCGCCCGGGCGTGGAGATCGTCTCCGCCACCGAGGACGGCAATCTGCGTATCGATGGTGATCTGGATTTTGCCGGATACCGCTACGGACCGGACGCCGATGATGCTGTGTACGGTAGCGGCACCGCCGGGGTGTTCGTGATGCGCGCCGGGGGTGACCTTGATGTGAATGGCAATGTCACCGATGGTTTCTATCGGCCACCGACCACTCCGGATGACAGATATCCCGTTGATTTCGAACTGCCCGACGGACTGCTGGATAATCGCGGCCAATTAACGGAGAGCTACACTTTGTCCGAGCAGCTGATCCTGGCTGCCGGCTGGAATTTGGGCGTTGTATATGACACGGGTGGCACTCTGCCTTTTGATCTGACTGTGACTAGGCATCTGCAATTGATGAATGCCGATGCCCAGGTTCCCGTCGATATCACCGTGAACAATCGCACAAGATTGGCTAACACGACCCTGGATCAAGGCGTCATTTTGCTCTCGGAACCAGTAACGGATGCCCGGACCGGGGTGACCTACAGTGATGTGATCGACGCCGGTACGACCCTTGGAATGATCACTTTGCCGGTGGGGTCGGTAGTTCGGGCGGGGAGCGCATTTTCCGGAAGAGCTGTTGCTATTAGCTTTGACGGCGCTGTTGTCATCCCGGCGGGGAACGAGTTGGCTGGCTTGGGAGTCTCGAGTGCGGATGAATTCAATAGCCCCATCGAGTTGAACGTCGGCGATACGCTGCCCGCCGGGTTGGCTGTCTCCTCATTCGGCGGTGGCGAGCAGGAACAGATCATCTGGCCGCTGGCGGCGCTGTTGCCGGAAGGAATGCAAAGCTGGGATCTGAAGCTGGTCGCCGGCGCGGACCTGGCCGCGGCGGACCGCCGTTCAACACTCGAGGGTAGCGAAGGTGACCTGACGCTGAGTAACCCCTACCAGGTGAGACATCATTCGGGGAGCGCCGATACGCTGGAGGGAATCAGTGTGATCCGTACCGGCAGCGGTGACCTGGAGTTGATCGCTGCCCGGGATTATCAGCAGGAGACCCCCTTCGGGGTCTATACCGCCGGAACCGCGGTGGAGGCCGTGGAGGCGCCGGATAAACAACGGGATCCCGCCACGCTGCCGGGCAGTGGCAGTGGTTATCGGGAAGTGGCCGAACAAAGTGGCGGTTTCTATGCCTCCGGCGGCGGCAACGTGCTGGTGAGCGCGGGTCGGGATATGAGGGGCAACACTTACTCGCGAAAGGGACAGATTTCCGACTGGCTGTGGACCTGGAGTGATCCGGAGAGCGGCGCCCTGGCCTGGTGGCTCAATACCGGCAGTTATGGTGCCGCTGACGAGCTGATTGCCTTTGACGGTATCGGTACTCTCGGTGGCGGTAATCTCTCTGTATCGGTAGGCGGGGACTTTGGCGTGTATTCCTATGGCCCGAGTGATGGCAGCGCCAGACCGGGCGGCTTGTCGCTGGCGGTAGGCTCCACTGGTTGGGAAAATGCCGATGGCGAAGGGCGCAAGTATGGCGGTGGCGACTTAAGGCTGGAAGTAGGGGGCGTGGTCAACAGCTGGGAGGCTAGAGGGACCGACACCTTGGGGGAAACAGATGGATATACAGCGAATCTGCGCGGCGATGTGCTGCTGCGGGCCGGAGCCGTCGGCCAGATTTGGCACACTTATGCTGTTGCCAATAACACCACGGATCCCCGGCCGGATGAGAATCTGCTACTGGTTGACCGGAGAGTTCATGGTGGATTACGTCTGATGCTGGGCGATGCCCAGGCCCGGGTACACACCTACGGTGACCAGATTGTCAACGCGGAGAACCTGAACAGCGGCGATGTGAAGCTGTGGACCGAACTGACCGAGGCTATGCTGTTCAGTGCCGGCGGGAATATGGGGGTAGGAGCAGTATCAAATGACGCCATACTTCTTCCCGCCCGTTTCAGTGTGGTCGCCGCGGAGGGCACGATTTATGGCAATGCTAGCACTCCTAGTAATTCCCCTTTGGGATCAGTGGCCGACACCTCCGCGGATGGGTGGCTGGAATTTCTGGCCGGAGACGCCATCTACAACCTGGGGTTGTCGTCGGCCTATGACCCGGATTTGCTCGGTACAGAGGTATCCCCCGCGCGGTTCTATGCCCGTGATGGCGATATCTACCAGCTCTACTATGGCTACTATGGCATCCGGAGTGAGCGTCTTATCAATCAGGCCGGGCGTCCGGCTCATGTTCGCGCCGGCCGGGATATCGTTGAATATGGGGGCGCAACCGCGGGGGGCCAGCCATCGGCGCTGGGGCACTATGGGCCGACGGACGTCTCGATCATCGAGGCGGGGCGCGATCTGATTCACATCAACACCAAAGTGATGGGCGGAGGCGCGCTGGAGCTGACCGCGGGGCGCGGTTTCTATCAGGCCGACCGGGGGCAGATTCGTACTCTCGGGGCTTTTGGTGATGTCGTCGGCGGTGATCAGAACGGCGGCGCTGACATCGTCATCAATGTCGGCATGGGCGCGTCCGGCCCGGATTATCAGGCGCTCATCGATCGCTATCTGGATCCGGCCAATCTGGCCGAGGCCGGAAGGCCTCTGGCCGAGCAACCGGACAAGGTCGTCAAGGTGTACGACGAAGAACTGAGGGCGTGGCTGGAACAGCGTTTCGGGCTAACGGGTCTGGACCTCACCGATGCCCTGGCCTATTTCCAGAATCTGGCACCGGAGCAGCAGCGTATCTTCTTGCGCGAGCTCTATTACGCGGAACTGCGGGAAGGGGGACGGGAGTACACGGATTCCGAAGGACCCCGTTTCGGCAGCTACCTGCGTGGCCGCCGCGTGATCGAGACCCTGCTGCCGGAGATGGATAGTGAAATGGGCACCTCCGGTTACCAGGGTGACTTCACCATGTTCACGACTCAGGATGGGAATACCGAGCGCTCCGGTCTGATCCGCACCGAAGGCGGCGGCGACATCCAGATGCTGGTGCCCGGCGGTGATTTGATCATCGGCCTGGAATCAGTGCGCCCGGAGAACGGCGACAATGGCATCCTCACTCAGGGCAGCGGCGATATTCAGCTGTTCAGCCAGGGCGACATCGCGCTGGGCCTGTCCCGCATCATGACCACCTACGGCGGCGACATCTTCGCCTGGTCCAACGCTGGTGACATCAACGCCGGCCGCGGTGCCAAAACTACCTTGGTGTACACGCCGCCGCGCCGCACCTACGACAGTCTGGGTGTTGTCACCCTGTCGCCGTCGGTGCCCAGCACCGGCGCGGGCATCGCCACTCTGGCGCCGATCCCGGAAGTGCCGCCAGGAGACATCGATCTGATCGCGCCGCTGGGCGTGATCGATGCTGGCGAGGCGGGTATTCGTGTGTCCGGCAGTATCAATGTGGCGGCGTTGCAGGTGGTGAACGCGGAAAACATCCAGGTGCAAGGGGACTCCACCGGCCTGCCGGCGGTGGCGGCGGTGAACGTGGGCGCCCTGACCAGCGCCAGCAACGCCGCTTCCAGTGCGGTGCAGGCGGCGGAGCAGGTGGGGCGGCGCTATCAGCAGAACCAGCCTTCCATTATCAGCGTGGAAATTCTCGGTTACGGCCAGGAACGGCTGGAAGTGGGAGGCGACCGGACCAGCGCCGCCCCGGCCTCTCGTCCTGGGGAGGGGATGGTACAGGTGTTGGGGGCGGGGCCGTTGTCGGCGAACCAGACGGGCATGTTGACGCCCGCTGAGCGCCGGGGACTCGAGTCGCGCTGATCATCTCGGTTGAACCCCGGAGCAAGCCCGCTCCGGGGACATTGCCAGGAGGCACAAGGATGTTCTACGACCGTGACGCGGCCAGTCAGATATTGGCGATGACCCGGGTGACCACGCTGGCGCGCCTGCATGCCGCCACCACGTATCTGATTCAGATGCACGGGTTTCGCTTTTACTATTTTTCGCTGCGCGGGCAGCATGCGCTGACAGGCCGCGACCCGGTCACCTTGCACAATTTGCCGGTCAATGGCCGCCGGCCTGAAATGGATAGAGAGCCGGATCAGGATCCCCTCGTTCATTACGCCGCTACTCGTACCCTGCCCATGGATTGGAAGCAGATCATGGCGCTGCCCGGTTACCAGCACCGGGGTTATCTGCGCGTCATGGCGGCGCGGGCCCAACACGGACTATTAAGTGGTTGCACCGTGCCCTTGAGTCAGGCCAATGGCGTTTTGGCGCGGCTGGATTTGATCTGTGATCATGATGACGAGGAAGCGGATCTCTGTATTCGCCGCTACCTGCCATACGCTTCTTTGCTGGGACAGGTCCTGTTGGATAAAACCCGGGGTCTGACCCGGAAAGAAGACGACGACCTGATGGAGCCCGATGGCGGCACACCGCTCACTCAACGGGAACGGGAGTGTTTGCTTTGGGCCAGTGAAGGCAAGACCAACGCGGAAATCGGCGCTCTGCTCGGCATCAGCGAACGTACCGTGGTGTACCACGTTCACCACGCCTGCGAAAAACTCCATGCGCGCAATCGCCAACACGCGGTCACCAAGGCCATCCTGTCTCGAAAGCTGTTTGGTCCCACCAGTGATAGTTCCCGGCTGGTTGGCAACATGGTTTAGCGCTTGCCGGTGATCGAAGGCGATCACATATCCTTTCATTCCCAACTCTAACCACGAACCCACTGTGGGAGCTGCCTTGGCAGCGAATTGTTGTCCCTGCCGTTGGCAATTCGCTTGCAAGCAAGCTTCCCACAGCGGCTTCGAATCCACCCCAAAGAGCGGTCTTCATTCTTTGCCGATCACAGCAATCTTTTTCTCCGATTTATGACCTTCTGTCACATCTCTTCCCTGTTCAACAGTGCCCAACCCCCGTATGCAAGCGGGGTTCATAAAAGACAACGAAAACCGGTTACAAACTGCCGGAAACAACAAAACCGTGACAAGAAAACGTCGCCTGATCGACCGGCAATATTCCCTGAAATGAAAAGGTTTGGAAACGCGCCCTCTTTAGTGTGGTTCATGCGGTTCGCCGCACTTCGTTGCAATCGAATTAGACACCAAGAGGGTATTGTTGTTATGAACGCCATGATCAAGAAGGCAGCCTTGGCTGCCGCTATCGCTTCCGCTCCTTTCGCTGCCTCCGCCACCGATCTGGTAGGCGGTGGTGCTTCCCTGCCGGCTCTGGCTTATGTGGGGGCTGATTTCACCCTGACCAGCCCGCAAGCCCGTCTGTCCACCAACGCGGGTTTGACCGCGGGTGCCGGTTATCTGGAATCTTTCGTTGGTATCGGTTCCATTTTCGATGAATATGAATTAAGCACCGGTAATACTGCTTCCTACTGCCAAACCGGCAGCGGCACGGGTCGCCGCGTTTTGCTCGGTGCTCCGGGCTGGTCCGCGTCTGGCGACTGCCGGGACTACAGCGCTTCCCCCGCCGGTTTCAGCGGCCTGAACGCACTGCCGGATTTCGCCGGCTCTGATGCTCCGCTGAACGCCAGTGACATCGCTACCTTCCAGAATGGCAATCAAGCCACCCGCGATAATCTGGTACAGGTGCCTGCTCTGGGTGCATTGATCGGTCTGCCGGTGAACGTTGAAGATAACTTTGGTAATCCGATCACCAACGTGAATCTGACCACCGAGCAAGTGTGCGACATCTTCAGCGGTGACGCTCAAGTCTGGACCGATGTGGGCGTCAGCTCCTCCGACCCGATCACCATGGTGGTCCGTACCGATGAGAGTGGCACGGTTTTCGCCACGACCCAGTACTTCGCCGCTAACTGTAACGTTAACTATGGTGATGACTTTGTTACTTCAGAAGACTTCACCGATTCCTACGGTCCTTCCGATTACAACTCCAGTGTTACCGCCAGCGGTAACGGTGGTGTGGTTGCGGCGGTAGCCACCAACAGCGGATCCATCGGCTTCGCCAACTTCGCCAACGTGGATGAGGCCGGTCTGGCCTATGCCTTGATCGAAGGGCACGATCCCGCTACCGCCTCCTCTGTAGGGTACGCTACCGGTGATCTGCTGCCGGATACGGTTCTGGGGGATGTTGATTTATCCACTGGTCTGCCGACCACACAAACCCTGTTTTCCATTGATCCGGCTCTGGTTGAAGGTTGTCTGGCGGTGATCAATCCGGCGGCCCAACTGGAAGGTGACTATCCGATTGCCGCCGTCACCAACCTGCTGACCTACACCGACAACAACGTGGATCCGGCGGCAACCCGGGATCTGTTCAAGGAAGTGATCAGCGGCTCTTCCGCTCTGCCGGTAGGCTTTGCCCGCCTGGCCAGCGGTATCCAAACCGCATCTGAAAACATCATCGACAATTGCATCAACTAAGCACCACATCCGGTCCTGACCGGAGCGGGGCGCCCCTGGAGGGCGCCCCTTTTTTTTAAAGGCCGTACTCCGTCATCCCGGGGAAGAGAGTTCAACGGCTTAAGGCCATTGAACGCCCCCTGCGGGGCATCCAAACGGTGTTCTAAGCACCGTTGTGTGACCCGGGATCTCCCTCTGGAGGGTACATGGCTTCGTAGAAGGAGATGCCGGATCAAGTCCGGCATGACGTTTACTTGCTGGTCCGGCATGACATAAGGGCTGTGGGAAGCTTGCTTGCAAGCGAACATTTCGACGGGGCCAGAGTAAACATGCCGAGGCTTTTACCCGCTTCAGTCGTCCCCGCCACCCTGCAAATCAAACTGCACAGGCAGTCCTTCCAACGGCAATTGCCGGGAAAGAATCGCCCGGGTCACCGCATGCTGACGGTTGCGGGCGCGCAGTTTCCGGCAGGCGTTGCTGATGTGATAGACCACGGTGCGTTCGGTGATGCCCAGGCGTTGGCCGATTTCGTTGTTGGTGTGGCCGGCGCTGGCCCACACCAGACATTCCCGTTCGCGGCTGTTGAGTGCTTCGGCGCAATGGGCTTCACGTTGTTGTGCTGTGGTGGTGCCATCCTGGCCGCGTAGTGTACGAGTGCGTTCCAGGATCACGTTGCCGAGCAACAGGGCGTAGGGCAGGAATTGATGAACGTGGTCCCAGGCGCGCTCGCCGTCTTGTTCACTGATCAGGTTGAAACGGGCATGCAGGCCGCCGATGGACAGGGGAACGGTGCAGCCGGAGGCCATGCCGTGGTGGGCACGCAGGATCATGACGCGGCGTTGTTCGCCGGTGTCGTAGTCCGGCAGGGTCATGAGGGACCGCCAGTCCAAGGGTAACTGATGGTTCAGGGCATAGTGGACCAGCGGATCGGTATTGATCAGGTGCTCGTCCCGGTAAAGCTGAACCCAGTCGTCGGCCAGATTATGCAGGCGCAGTGGTTCGGACTGATTCAGAGATACCGTGCTGTTGATGACAAAAAAATAGCAATGGAAGCCATGTTCACGGATGAAGTACTCCACCGCGGTGTGTAAACGTGTAAGACGTGTAAGGCGGGTGATGGCCAGGATCTGGGCCACCACGCTTTTGTCGTAGAACATCCCCCTGAGCCTTCCCTGTGGTTTATGGGTGTTCGTTTTATGATTTTGATTCTCGGATTTTCATAACAGATTAGGCAGTAAGTATTGCGGTTTCATGATGATTACCCTGTTCTTTCTTACAGTTTTGCATGAGGGGAAATTTCACCGCTGTGACATGGGGAAAGGGAAGGCCGGTTGTCATAACCCCTGTCACCTGCCGGTAATCGATTTGCCATTGTGCTCTCTTATCGTGCCCGATCTTTAGCAGGGTCTTTGCCCTGACATTGGTTTATCTATTCGGGAGAACATCATGGGAGCTTGCGTTCGCCACGTGGGCCGATGGCGTGTGGCTGTATTGCCAGCGTTGATCGCGTCCTTGCTGGCCGGTTGTGGTGGGGATACCGACACCAAATTCGTGGACAAGATCGTCGAAGTGCCGGTGGAAGAGGATGTCCCCTATGTGGAGGATCTTTCCGGTGCGGAAACCTTTACCGCGAATATAATCGCCGCGCCTGACGACGCCGACGATCAGTTCCAGCCACACCCTGCCCCTGTGGTGAACGGTGTCACCGCGAGGGAAACCGAGGCGACATCGATCAGCGAATATCAGCGCTTCCAGATCAATACCGATCTGAGCCTGACCAGCGGTCGTCTGAATCACGTTCGCGATGAAGGCATCTTCAGTGCGGAGTTCACCACCGGCGGCAGTCTCTCTTTGGTGCCGTTGACCCGTTCCAATGGACAATTCTCCTTCGAGCGCACCACCGCGTCCGCCAACCATGCCATCGACAACGGCCAAAACGTGATTCTGGCGGTAAACGCCGATCCGTATAACATGACCCAGGGCTGGAACATGGGTCTGATCAAAAAGGACGGGGTCACCTACACGGGGTTTTCCGATCGCAACGAACAGGCGATCGTGGTGTACCAGGACGGTTCGCCCGGCATTCTTGAGCAGGTGCCGGAGTTCACTCTGAATGTGTATCACAATGGCCAGTTGCTGGAGCCGCTGGGCAAGGTGCATTACTTCGATAACGCCAGCCAGGCCAACACCAGCTTCAGCCGTGGCAGTTCCGAACTGGAGCTGTACCCGGCGGAAAGCTATCGCGGCACCGTTGATCTGACCGGTCGCAGCGCCGCGCTGATCGCCGCCGAGGCCAACGGAGTCAGTGTGGTGGAGCGGGGCGACGGCGAGGTGAGCATGCAGTTGCCACCATTGTCTGGAACCGTGGTGGGGCGCGTGGAAGACCGTGCCCACTACGTGGTTCCCGCTGGTCATGCGTTGTTGGTGGATGGCGGTGTGCTGTCCACGGGCAGCCGGGTGGCTATCCGTTACGAAACCGACGATCCGTCCTGGGACCAGGTGGAAAGTGCCCTGGGGGCTGGCTTCGGCCGTGGTCTGTTGGTGAAGGACGGTCAGCTTGGCAGCAATCAGGATGAAGTGGCGGTAAGCAGCCGCACCGCTTTCGGCATTCGCGCCGATGGCAGCGCCTTTTTCCTGGTGGTGGACAAGCCGGTGGGCTCTCTCTACGACGGTATCACCCAGACCAAGCTGGGCCAGATCATGATCGGCTATGGCGCGGTGCAGGCGATCAACCTGGACGGCGGCGGCTCTTCCACGTTGGCGGCACGTCTGCCCGGCGAACGTTACACCTACCTGGTGAATACGCCCTCCGATGGCGCCGAGCGGGTCACCGCCACCAAGTGGGGCCTGGTGTTGAACGCGGAACAGGCGCGCTACGACGCTAACGCGGTGGCGGTTTACCCCCGGGAACTGACGGTGATGGCCGGAGCCGTTTATCGCCGCTTCCGGGGCGTGGGTTACGACAGTGCGTCCTGGGAAGGCGGCGGTGACATCCCGGAGTACGGCATCAGCGATGCGTCCCTGGGGTTGATCGACAGCCGCACCGGTGCCTTCAAAGCCGCCGATGCGGACGCGCAAGGGTATGTGGTGGTTCGGGTCGGCGAACAAAAGGGTGTGGCCCGTGTGCGCGTCACCAGTACCATCGATGAGATCCGCTTCCCCAGCGAGCAGTACGCGGTGGACAGCGGCGGCAGCCTGCAACTGACGCCGCTGCTGATCAGTGACGGCGACAGCGTGCACTATTCCAACGACGTCATCAGCTATGAGCTGGACAACACCGACGATTGCGCTCTGAATCCGGAAACCGGCGTGCTGTCCGTGGCGCCGGTGCAAGGCCGCAGTTGTACCGTTACCGCCACCGCTGCCGGGAAGAGCGCCAGTACCGTGGTGAACATCGGCGTGGCGCCGGAACTGGTGACCGACTTCGAGGGTGACACCAGCGCCTTCGCGCCAGGCGGTGCGCGACACAAGGCGGTGAATATCGAGAAAGTATCCGATCAGGTATTTTCTGGTAACTACTCGATGAAGCTGAGCTGGGAAGCGGACCCCGCCCAGCCCGGCACTTTCGGCGCTTATCTCACCGATCCAGGCCAGGTCACCGAATTGCCGGGGTACCCCAAGTATCTGGGCGTGAACGTTTATATCCCTGATGAACTGGCCGGCAAGGTGTGGTGGGTGCGTGGCAGTCTCAAGGATGCCGACGGCAAGACCGTCACCTTGAACTACAACAACGATGGCGATGCCTTGCCGGAACGGGGCTGGCATTTCATGAAAGCGGAAATCGGGTCCGGCTACAGGGAACCGCTGCGTTTCTTCCAGCCGTTCCGCTTCCTGGTATTGAAGACCGCCGAGCGCATCGACTCCCACGTGATTCTGGACGACTTCACCGCCATCTACAGCGATGACACCGATCTCGCCGGTCCCGGTGTGACGGTGTCGCCGCAAGCCGACGCCACGGTGGAGCAGCCTGATCCTTTGTTGTCCTTGCAGGTGCATGACGATTCCGGCGTGGATTTTGGCAGCGCTTATGTGGCCCTGGATGGCCAGGACGTTTCCGCCTCGCTCACCAACAATGGCCAGGACCGTATCGAATTCCAGAGCGCCGGTCTGGCGGACGGCTGGCACCGGGTGGACTACCGCGTGGCGGATACCAACGGCAACGTCACCGCCGGGGATTATCTGTTCCAGGTGCTGACCGGTGGTCCGCGTGTTTACATCGACAGTGCCAATATCCAGTTCTACCCCGGCGGCACCTTCCAGGTACCGATCCGCGTGGAGGGCGGCGGCAACTTCGGTGACTTGAATCTGAGTCTCGACTACGACGCCACCAAAGCCGCCATGACGGTGATCGACGGTGACCTGAGCGCCACCGATGTCAGCACCACGGAAGGCAACTGGAGCGGGCGCTTTACCGGGTTCAATGACAATACCGGCGTGGTGGCGTATCTGGAACTGAAGGTGCGCGACTACATCCAGAACACCTTCGTTTCGGTAGTGGTGAACGGCCAGTTGGATGGCGATACCTACTACCACCCGGTGGTGCGCAAGGAAGTGGGCAGCCGTTATCGTTTGCTGACCCACTGGGGCATCAGCGGCCAGCAATTGGACATGCTGGTGGTGGATCAGCAGGGTAACGCCGCCTCCGGGGTGACGGTGGAGACCTTCACCTACAACAGTGGCACGGACCAGATCAGTGACGTCGTGGTGCTCGGCACCACCGACGCGGAAGGCCGTCTGGCCGTGACCCTGCCCGCCGGCAGCGACTCCCAGGATTTGCTGTTCCGGGCCTATGACGATCAGGGCTCGTCGCTGATGACCGATGTGCAGGCATTGGTGGAACGGCTGACGCCGGCGCCGCGCCATGTGTACCTGACCCCGGGCAGTGATGGCTCTCAGGTGAACGTGACCTGGTACACCTCCACGGACGTGAGCGCCAGCGAGGTCGCCTACGGCGCCGGTTCCCTGAATCAGAGCGCCACCGGTGAATCCGGGATCCTGCCCTTCTTCTACGGCTCCGAAGCGGGCGTGGTGCGGGTGCATCATGTGGCGCTGGCTAACCTGACGCCGGGAACCACCTACCGCTACCGGGTCGGCGATGGTGCGGGTAACCAAAGCGTCGAATTCAGCTTTACCACCGATGACGGCGACGACCAGGTGAACATTCATCTGTTCGGCGACACCCAGACCCTGTCCAACGAAAACATCTTCAACGGCAGCGGTCTGGTGACGGAGCTGTACCAGAAAATGCAGGCGCAATTGCCGGACGGTGATCTGATTCTGCATGTGGGCGACCTGACCGAGGATTTGAGCGACTACCGTCTGGTGCGCTTGTTCCTGGAATCCCTGGAAGGTGACGGCATGCTGGCGTCCCGTTTGCTGGTGCCCACCGAGGGTAACCATGAGGTGTACAACGAAGGCGCGGAGAAATTCGCCGCCATGTTCCGCTTCGACCCCACCGACAGCGGCGTGGCCGATCCCTTCGAAGGTGCTATCTACAGCTTCGATTACGGCAATACCCACATCGCCGTGCTGACCAGCGAACTCACCGAGGAACGTGACTGGCCGAAGATGATGGACTGGCTGCGCGCGGATATGAGCGCGTCCGACCAGACCTGGAAGATCGTCATGATTCACCGGCCGCCGTACAACGGCAACCCGGCCTCCGGCAATGGCCGCGTTATGCAGTACCTGCCACCGTTGGTGGATGAACTTGGCATCGATCTGGTGCTCTCCGGTCACGACCACATGTACTCGCGCAGTGTGCCGATGGCGGGCGGGCAGCCGCACCCGGCCGGTGCCACCTACCTGATCGCTGGTTCCGATTCGGCCAAGTACTACGACAACAACGGCGGCGGCATCGCGAAGTTCGCCGATGTGCTGTTCGACGACAACGTCAATACCTACACCACGCTGCAAATCGACGGAGAGAACATGCATGTGCTGACGCGCACTCTCGATGGCACCGTGGTGGACGACACCATCATCACCCCGCGGGCGGGGCGTTAAGGAGCAGACCATGAAAATCGCCAAGACTTCGTTGAGCCTGGCCGTCATGGCCTTTGCGTTGACCGCCTGTGGCGGCGACGACACCCGTTACGTGGATCGTGTCACCGAAGTCCCCGGTGACACCATCGAGAACCCGGTGGAGTACATGCCCGTGGATGGCCACGTGCTGGGTTTCTGGGTGATGGACGCGGATGCCGACTGCGAGGAGTTTTGCGTCAACGATTATTCCGCCTACGGTAATCCGCTGTACGCTCTGGATGGCAACTATCAGGAACTGGAAGCCGCGCCGCGGTCGGAGGAGGGCGGCGCTGTTGGCGGCGTGTTGGGTTTCGACGGCACCTATCAGCTGTCCACCCGGGAAAATTCGGTGCTGGCCAACACCGTGATCGGCGAGGCGTTCGCTTTGCATGTACGGGCTCGCAGTGCCGCTGACCCGCAGGGCTCGGTGTTCTCGCTGGGAAGCCAGGGCGCGCTGGCCTTTGATTTGCAAATGAACGGTGCCGCCGCGGTGCTGAACTTCCCGAACCAGGAGCGTCGTCTGGTGGTGGCGTTGGGGGACGCCGGCACCTGGCAGGAGTTGTGGGTGGGCAGTGACGGCAATCACGTCACGGTGCAGCTGGACTGTGAAACCGTGGCGGAGTTTGATCGCTCCGCCGGCATGCCTATTCTTTCCAGCCACGCCACCGGGGCCATGGTCGGCGCCGCCTGGGGGAGCACGACGCGGACGCCATTCCAGGGAGATGTGGACCTGGTACGGCTGAGCGGTAGCGACGAAACCAATCTGTTCTGCCCGGAATCCGACTGAAAAAATTGCTACGAAGCCGCTGTGGGAAGCTTGCTTGCAAGCGAATGGGCCAACGCCGAGGGTCGTATTCGCCAGCAAGCTGGTCTCCCACAGTTTGCGCTCCGAAGCCGCTGTGGGAAGCTGCCTTGGCAGCGAATATGACCGCGTTTTGCTTCTTCAAGGTTTGCAGTAGCGGCGGTGGGGAGTAGATTGTAGACATTACTTCTGCAATCGGAGAGTAACGCATGCTGCGTCTTGATGTGGTGATCGCCAGTACCCGCCCCGGACGGGTGGGCAAGGCGGTGGCCGATTGGTTCTACCCGGTAGCCAGCGAGCACGGCGCCTTCGATGCCCGTCTGGTGGATCTGGCCGAGATGAATCTGCCTTTGTTGGACGAGCCCAATCACCCGAGAATGCAGAAGTACCAGCATGAACATACGCGCCGCTGGGCGGAGACGGTGGATGCCGCCGACGCCTTTGTCTTCGTGGTGCCGGAGTACAATTTCGGGCCGACACCAGCGCTGACTAACGCGCTCAATTACCTGTACCTGGAGTGGAACTACAAGGCCGCGGGCTTCGTCAGCTATGGCGGGGCATCCGGGGGACTGCGTTCGGTGCAGGCCACCAAGCCGTTGTTGACCACCTTGAAGGTGATGCCGTTGGTGGAGCAGGTGATGGTGCCGATGGTGAACCAACATCTGCAGGACGGTGTCTTTGAAAGTAACGATCATCATCGGGACAGCGCTCAGGCCATGCTCGATGAACTGGAACGATGGGCCGGCGCCTTGAAGCCGCTGCGCGCTTCGTAATGCCGAGGGAGGGAGAGCACATGTCTGATCAATCCGATTTAATGGACGCCCTGCGTTTCGCACTGAGTTCCCGGGCGGACGTGGACGCTTTGGAAACCGCCGAGGATTGGGCGCCGGAATGGCGGGCCCAGGCCGCCGAGGGTTTGTCGCCGGTGGCGCTGGCGGTCAGTGGCGGCTTTCTCTCCGACCGACTGGCCTGGGCCTTCGCTGGCGGCTACCAATCGGCATTGCGGCGGTTGTTGACTCCCTTCCGACCCCAATTGTTGGAGAACGAATGGACGATGGCGCTGTGCGCCACGGAAAGCAGCGGCAATCGCCCTCGGGATATTCGTACTCAGGTAACCGACAACGGCGACGGCACGGTCACCGTCAGTGGCGAGAAGAGCTGGACCACGCTGGGGCCGGTGGCGGATGTGTTTCTGGTGGTGGCCCGCATTAACGGCCATGAACCGGAAGCCAGGCCGGCGTTGAAAGTGGTGGCGGTGCCGGCTTCTTCCGAAGGCATTTATTTCTCGGAGAAGACGCCGCTGGAATTCGTACCGGAGGTGCCCCATCAAGCGGCGGCCTTCGACAATGTACGGGTGCCGCAAGCGGCGGTACTACCCGGCGACGGTTACAGCGACTACGTCAAGCCGTTCCGCACCGTGGAAGACACCTTCATCGCCATCGCCACGCACGCCTATCTGTTGCGCGAAGCCCGCTATCGCGGCTGGCCGGATCCGCTCATCGAAGCCCTGGCCGCCAATTTGTTTTCGCTGGGCAGTCTGGCCAGCGTGGATGCCGGCAGCCCGGCGACCCATGTGGCGCTCGCCGGCCTGCTCGGTCAGGGCCAGGCCCTGTATGGCAGGGTGACCGATCAGTGGCGCGGCAGTGACAACGGGGACCCGGCATTGCGGCGCTGGCTGCGGGACCAGCCGTTATTCCAGATCGCCTCCAAACCACGGGAGCTGCGGGTCCAACGGGCCTGGGAACAACTCGCCACCTTGTCCTGAACCCGGGTTGTCCTGAACCGGGCCCGTACCGGTCATGCTACCGGGACGGGCCTGTCTCACCGCCGAGATAGCCGACGATCATGTTGGTGAGTCCCTCGGCCACGTCTTCCTGCCGTAGCAACCCTTCGTCCTGGCTGACCTGGCGCACCATGGTGAACAAGGTGCTGTTGGCGACGATGAACATGCGCACCTGCAAATCCTCGATCGGGTACTTCTGGTGGTGCTTGATGAAATACAGCCGCGCCAGTTCCAGGAAGTGATCCTGTAGCACGTCCGCCACGCGAGCCGTGGGCAGCCGGTGCCAATTACGGATCAGCTCCAGAAACAGCCCCTCCCGGGCGTTGAGCATCTCGAAACCAAAACGGATGGCACCGCCCACCAGATCATGCAGGTTGGCGGATTCCGGCAGTGGCAGGCGTTTGAGCGCCCGTGCCACATCGTGGGCCAGTTTCTCGCCGAGGGCCTCGAACAGGGCGTCCTTGTCGCTGAAATACTGATACAGGGAACCAACGCTGACCCCCGCGCATTCGGCGATGCGTGGAGTGGTGGTGCCGTCCACGCCGTATTCGGTGATGCATTGGGCGGTGGCGTCGATCAGGGCGTCCACCATCTGCCGCGAGCGCCGCTGTCTGGGTTGTTTGCGCATGACGCTCCTCCAGGGCCAGGGTAGGCCCAAAAGCGAATTGAATGCGAATACATATTCGCATTATGGTTCTGAGTAACACAAGAGGCCATCGCCCGCAGGAGATACACCATGGACGCGTCCGTTACCCCTCGCCCGGCTCCGACCCGGGCCCGCCCGTTTGCAAAAACCCAGGGGCGCACGCCACTGTGGCTGCGATTATGGCTGGGGCGTGATATGGCGCCGAGCCGGGAGGAGTTTCAGGCGGCTCTGGACGGCCTGTGGGTAGGTGACCCGGCCATGGATGAGCTGGTGGCGTGGATGGAGGGGTATGGCCGAGGTCGCGGCCACAAGTTGTTCCAGCAGGCACTGAAGCAGGGCGTGGACAGCCTGACGGATGCCCCCGAGCCGCTGGTGCGCTTCTTCCGCCAGGTGGAAACCCGGCCGGACTGGGTGGATCCGGAGCTGCTGGAGCTGGGGGCCCGCTTCATTCATGGCACCGGAGAGGGCGCCACCTTCGTGCTCCGTGATCTGGCGCTGATGGGGGGCTATTTGCTGTCCGGTTTCAATCAGTCACTGGTGCTCACCGGGGCGCTCACCGAAGGCACCGGCCGCCGGGTGGCGCGCACCGGTCACTGGTGGATCGACTGCACCGAGGTGGGCGGTCTGGAGCCGCTGGCCGCCGGCTATCGCGCTACCTTGCAGGTGCGCCTGGTGCACGCTCTGGTGCGCCGGGATCTGGACCGGCGTGAGGATTGGGATCATGAGCGCTGGGGATTGCCGCTGAGCCAGGTGGACATGGTGGCGACCTATCTGGGATTTTCGGTGGTGATGCTCAATGGCTTGCGCTTGCTGGGGATCCCGGTGACGCCCAGGGAGTCCCGGGCGGTCATGCACCTGTGGCGCTACGCCTGCTGGCTGATGGGCGTGCAGGAGCAGTGGCTGGTGGATACCGAAAAAGAGGGCGCGTTGCGTTTGCATCACACTTTGATGACCCAGAGCCAGCCGGACTGGACCACGCCGGAACTGGCGCGGGCGCTGGCCAGGGAACCACTGGCGCATCGTTTTCCCCGTCTTCAGAGCGTGCGCCGGCGGCTGCGCTATCACATGCATCTGAGCACCAGCCGCTATTTTCTCGGCAAGGAAAAGATGCGCCAGCTCGGTCTGCCGGAGCATATCCTGCCCTGGTTCCCGCTAATGACCATCGCTCCGCGCTTCACTTATTACAGCAGTCACCGTTTTCTGCCCGGGCTGCGGGAACGGCTGCAACAACGGGGCCGTGCCTTTCAGAAAGCGGCGGTGGGTACGTTGCGGGAAACCTGATCAAGGGCGTTGTCCCAATCCGGTCGGACACGGCACACTTGGGGCTTTGTCCTATCGGGAGAACATGATGACAACAAGAACCTTTCTGATTACCGGTGCCAGCAAGGGCATCGGTCGTGCCCTGGCCCAGCGGCTGGCCGCCGCCGGCCATGGTGTGGTGGGCCTGGCCCGCGGCGCCGGCCAGGGTGACTTCCCTGGCACTTTGATCTCCGCGGATCTGAGCGACCGCGCCAACACCGAGCAGGTGCTGGCGGATCTGGCCAACCGCTTTGACTTCGACGGTGTGGTCAACAATGTCGGTGCGGTGCGCCCGCAGCCTTTGGGCGAGATCGATCTGGACACCTTCGACAGCGTGCTGGCGCTGAACCTGCACCCGACCATCCAGGCCACCCAGGCGGTGTTGCCGGGGATGCGCCAGCGCGGCTGGGGCCGAGTGGTCAATATCTCCAGCCTGACCGTGCTGGGCATGCAAGGCCGCACCGCCTACGCCTCCGCCAAATCCGCCCTGGTCAACTTCACCCGTACCTGGGCCCTGGAACTGGCGAAAACCGGTATCACCGTCAATTCCGTGGCGCCCGGTCCGACGGAAACCGAGCTGTTCCGCGAAAACAACCCGCCCGGCAGTGAAGGTGAAGCGCGCTATCTGGCCGGTGTCCCCATGGACAGGTTCGGCCAGCCGGACGAAATCGCCGCCGCCATCGAATTCCTGCTCGGCGAGCATAGCGGCTACATCACCGGTCAGACCCTGTTCGTGGACGGCGGCGCCTCGGTGGGGCGGGCGGCGTTTTCCTGACGATTACCGCCACGGCGTCAGCCGTGGCGCACATTCATGGTGATGGCCGCGGTGAACACCTCGGTGCCGTCGCTGTCGGCGATCGACACGGGTACCACCAGGTCCCCTTCCTGACTCCAATCCACCTGGCTGCCGTCCGCCACCGCGACGACATCGGTCTTTGCCTTGGCCCGATATTCCACTGTCATGCCCTTGGGAATCCAGCGCGCACCAGCGGGAATGGAAACATCGGTCATGGTGCCGGCTACCAGTTCCGCCGCATTGCACAGGGCGATGGCATGGACCGTGCCCAGGTGATTGGTGATTTCCTTGCGGAACGGCACATTGACCTGGGCGCGGCCGGGTTCCAGGAGTTCAAAACGGGGGGCGATGGTGGAGAAATACGGCGCCTGGCCGCACACCATCTGCGTGAAGGTGTCCTTATCGACGCTTTGGTACAACTGATACAACTGACTCATGACTGGCCTCCGGGGCGGTCCGAACTATACTGGTATGGTTAAATGAAGTTCTAGAATATTGTTCTAGAAAAGTATTCTTGTCAACGTATCGACGCCTGGAGAACTATGGAGTCCGTATTCGAGCGCGTGGAGCCGGGGGCCCGCCGTGCGCATAAGAGGCACATCATGAGCTGTGCGCTGGCCTGTTTCGACGAACAGGGCCTGGAAGCCACCACCATCGACACCATCCGTCAGCGGGCCGACAGCAGCATCGGTTCCATCTATCACCATTTCCGTAATAAGGAGGGACTGGTGGCGGCGCTTTATTTCGCTGCGTTGGACGATCAGCAGGCGTGCATGGCGCCGGCGATGGAGGGCGCCGCGACGCCGCGTGAGGCCGTGGTGGCGCTGATCCACGCCTATTTAAAATGGGTGACGGAACAAGCCTTGCTCGCCCGGTTCATGTTCCGGGCCCGTGCGGCAGTGGCCGGCGGCCCGTTCAATGAAGGGCTGAAGGCGCGCAACAAAGCTCGTTATGGCGCCTTGCTGGAATGGTTGGAGAAAGGCGTCAAAGCCGGGGAAATCCGGGCCCTGCCGAGGGAGACCTACGCCTCCCTGCTGATCGGACAGGCGGAAAATTACTGCCGGGCCTGGTTGTCGGGCCGAGTCAAAGGGGATCCGACCAGCCACATAGATGTTTTCGCCGAAGCCGCCTGGCGCTCGGTGGCGGTCACACCCTAGCCGAAGTTGCAGCAGCGGAAAAACTGGCTGCCCGCCATGGAGGACATGGAATCCGGCAGAGGAAGGTTGGTGACCTGGCAAAGGCCGGCGGCATCGGAAACCACCCACTTGCGACCCCGGCCGCTGATCATGTCGCTTTCCCGGAAGCGGGCCAGCAATCTGGAAAGTGTCTCCGGGGACATGTTCAGTTGCTTCGCCAGCACCTTGACGCTGACCGGCAGGGTCAGCCAGTGGCTTTTCTGCTCCTGGATCAGAGCGAGCAGGTACATCACCAGACGTTGGCCGGCATTGGCCACGGTCAGCTGATCGAAGCGGTTGACCGCCTGATACAACCGGCCCGACATTTGCTCAAGCAGATACAGGGCGAAGCGGGAATCGTTGGCGGCCAATTCGGTCAGGCCCTCTTTGTGTAATCGGTAAAGATCACAGTCGCTCTCCGCCTGGGCGGAGAGCGGATAGACGCAGGGTTTGGAAAACATGGCGGTTTCCGCGATCAAATCCCCTTCCCCCAGGACCTGATAGACCTTGTCCTCACCGTCCAGACCGGCGCGGTAGAGACGCACGATGCCGGAAGTCAGTAGGAAGAACGAACGCGCCTCGTCCCCCGACTCGAATAAATGGGCTCCACAGGGCACGGATATGGAATGCGCGCCCTTCGCGATGATCCGCAAGGCCGGTGATGTCACCCCGGAAAACAGAGCGGTTTTGTTCAGCGCTTCGATAACGGACACGACCCACCCCATTGAACTGATAAAAGTCATTTTTGTTTGAGAATCATTATCAGATGATAGGGGTTCCTGTATTCAGGAGCAAGGAACGACCTTTCATCATCGGAGAAATGCCATGAAACCGCTTCTTAGCATTGCCACGATTCTGGGGATCTTCACGTTACAGCTGGGCGCCAGCGCGATGGCCGGAACGCCCGGTTTGACCGGGGCTTATTACGGCGACTACCTGATCCAGGTCAGGACCACGGACGACAACACCATTCGTGCCACCGGCGTGGCCTACTACGACTGGGACTGGGACTTCGATAACGCGGAAATGACCATCACCAACGGTCAGGTGAACGCCAGCTTTCTGGGTATCTCGGGCATTTTCAATTACGCGCTGACCGATACCAGCGCCGGGACCACCACCATTCCGTTCACCGACAACGGCGATGGCACCTATTCGTTCAATTACAACTTCAAGGTATTCAACCCGTTGTTTGGTAACCCCGGCAAGGATACCGAAATTACGCTGGAGATCACCGACAGCGGCGGTGTCCTGATCATCGACACCATCGATTCCGATGGTGACGGGGTCATCGGGCACAACCTGCCGGCATCGCCGTTCCCAGCCAATCTGTCCATTGAACTGACGGGCTCCGCTTACTGAAAGAAGGTCTGTGAGCACGGGCATGCCGATGCATGCCCGCCACGGTAAACATCAGGATCGCTGTAATGAAAGCTAATAGTAGATTGAAAAACGCGGCGCGTTACGCCGTCGTTCTTATCGGAATCCAAAGCGGTATTTGTCTGGCCGGGACCGCGGATCTCAGCGGTACCTACATTGGTCGCTATACCTTGCATATGAACAGCCCGATTACCTTGCCGGCGGAGATTTCGCGGGCGCCAATCAACCAGTTGCTGACCAGCCCGTATGACAACACTACCCAATACAACCGGTTGGGAGGCAGCCGTTCCACGCAGTACTGGCAGTGGGATTTCGATAACAAGACGATCACCCTCGGCGGGGGATGGATCTACGCCTTGCAGACGGCCTCGCCGCCGTTTCAGTTGTTCAGCCCGGACCGGGAACGAATCGACGGGCAGCTCTTTCCGGAAAAGACACCGGATTCATCCGAAGTGACCGGCACCTTCGTGGACAATGGTGACGGCACTTACACGGCACAGTTCGCCTTGCAGATCTTCCTCGATTTCGCGGGCTATCCTCTCGGCGTGATCACCACGGATTTCGAGATACAAGAAGCCGATGATGGCACCCTGTCGATCACTACTCTGGATGGCCCCGATGGGGACATGATTCCGGGCCGCTGGCTGCCCGCCATGTTCGAGGGGAAACCCAACGCGGTGTTTCCCTTCCGCGTGTCCCCTCAATTCGAAAGCGCGGTGATGTATCCGGACGATGGCACGGACAGCAACAGCGACGGCGTTACCGATGCCCAGGCACTGGCCTATGGCGTTACCGCTGATACCGTTCTGGACATCGCCAGACGCGGCGACGTCGTCACCATGCCGATTGATGCTGACAACGATGGCGTGCCCGACCTGATCGAAGGCGTCAAAGGCGTGGGAGACGATTCCGTGGCCGCCGGTATACGGCTTCTCGACGGGCGCTTGGTGACATTGATCAACAGTAGAGGGAATCGCTTCCAACTGGGCAATGCGGTTACCGGCATCGACTCCCGTTATTTTGAATCCAGCTCGGTGGGTGAACATTTACCCCGAGTTACCGTGGACGGCGCGGAACTGAGCTACCGGCTGGGCCAGATTCAGTTCGGCACCACGGCGAAGGACACCGATTGGGACAGGTGGAACAAGGAATTCATTGAGCCGTACGCGGGGGAATACCTCTCCGCCAAGGGAGACTGGTTATTCCGCAAGGCCGACTATGAAGCGTATCGGGACAGTCTCGGGGATGAACCGACCGAGCAACAGCAAACGCTGTTGGCCCGCAAGAAAGCACTGATGGATGACCTTGCCGTCATGATGGAACAGGCCCGGCCGGCCTTCGAAGCCGGGATCAGCGCGTGGCGTGCGCAGGGAACCGAACTGTTCGGTGAAGTCTTCGAGACCGGCTTCGAAGAGTATCTCGATGATGCCGGTATCGTCGATTACATCAGGCTGGGCGAACAACTGTCCGACGGCACGGTGGTTTACCGCCTGCTTCCCGATGCACCGCCCATGCGGCTGGAATTCGCTGGGGAGATTCCGCAAGGACTCCGGTTGTTTACCGTGCGGCGTGTTCTCAGCAGCACCACCGGGGTGATCAACGGGGAGGAGATGCTGGCGCCCACCATCTGGGCCAGCCTGGCCGCCGAAGTGCCGTTTACCCGAGTCGATGATCAGACTGTCGAGTTCACGGTTTCCACCCATATGTTCGCACCCATTGATGAAGATCAGGACATTACCGTTTTGCCGGACGAATACCCCTACGAAGATGGCGGACGGCTGGTCAATCTGGTGCTTGCCACCACCGAGCCGGCCGATTCCGGCGGGGAAACGGACGGTGGTAATACCGGTGACGGTGATGATGGCGGCGGAACCGGTGGGGGGGGCTCCGGGGGCGGCGGCTCCCTTCCCTTGGGATTGTCGGGCCTGATTTCGCTCTTGCTTATCCGCCGCAAGTGGTAGGCGCCGCGACGCAGCGGGGCGCCCGGCGCCCCTCTCCACCATGACAAATATCATTGAGGCTCAGGGGGTTCGTGAGCAATGATTCGATTTCCTGACCGGTTAACGAGAGAGCATTCAATTGGAATACGGAGTATTGATCACCCTGCACCTGTTCTGTGCGATCCTCTTTATCGGCATTGTGGCGTTCGAGGTGATCTTTCTGGAGAACATCCGCCGGTATCTGCCCGCGGGCATGATGACGCTGGTGGAGGAGGGCATTCACCGAAGAGCGCGAAAGATCATGCCCTATGTGGTGGGGCTGCTCTTCCTCACCGGGATCGGATTACTGGTGAGGGTATATTGGGCAGGCTGGTATCCGCCATTCTCCAGTGTTTTTTCCACGCTTTTAACCGCGAAGATCGTGCTCGCGCTGAGCGTCCTGGTGCATTTCATTACCGCCATCCGGGCGGCAGTTTGCGGGAATATGAACTCCCGGCGCTTCAAGATTACCCACTACAGTGTGTTCATCCATATGGTGCTGATTGTGGTGTTGGCCAAGGCCATGTTCTACCTGGCCTGACCAGTCCGTCCTCTTCTCCGTGGGAGGTGGGGGGATGACCAGGCGTTGTTTGTCGTGTTGCCTGCTCGTTGCCACCACCGCTCTGGCGGCGGAGCCCAACCGCCTGGACCCGGTGACGGTCGAAGCCGGTAACGAAGCTGTGCATGAAAAGCGGGAGCAGCAACGCCGGCTCGATGACGTGCCCGGTGCGACCAATCTGATCGATCCCGCAGAGAAGGAGGGCAGCCAGGCTACTCTGGCCAGGGTGCTGGATTTTGAGCCGGGGATTATCATCCAGGAGTTCTTCGGCGGCAATGATCAGCCAAGGCTGAACATCCGTGGATCAGGGATTCAGGATAACCCGGTCAGCCGTGGCGTGCAGATTCTTTATGATGGTCTGCCGATCAACCAGGCGGACAGCTCTTTTATTATCGGTCTGATCGATCCCGAGCAGACCAGCCTGGTCTCCGTATACAGAGGTGCCAATGCGCTCCGTTACGGGGGCACCACCCTGGGCGGCGCCATTGACTTCAATATGCGCACGGCGAGGAACAGCCCGTCGTCGGTCTCTCTGGAAGGGGGCTCCTGGAACACCTGGAGGGGTAGTCTTGCCCTGGCCGAAAAAGGCGAGCAATGGGATGGCTATATACGGGCCGGATATCAGGCGTCCGATGGTTGGCGAAGCCATAGCGGCGCGCAAAGAAACACCTTTGTTGCCAACTTCGGATACCGGGGTGGGAACTGGGTCAACCGGACCTATCTCAATCTGGCGGACAACCGTTTCGATATTCCCTTTCTTCTGACCAAGGAAAGAGCCTTGTCCGATCCGGATTCGGTGATGGGGGACTACGCCGATCCGGACAATAAAAGCACAGAGGATTTTCTCAACGTCCGGGTGCGCCAGCCGGAACGGGACACCCGGCAGACCAGACTGGCCAACAAAACCACCTGGTACACGGAACGGGCTTCCCACAGCCTGGGGGTGTACGGCGAATCGATACGGGACCGGTTCAAGAATCCGGCCTGGCAAGCCAATACCGAGGCGAGCAATTTCGGTCTGGATTACGGGACGGAGATGTTTGTTCCCAATACGGACGGAACCGAGACTCGCTATCAGGTGTTCCTGTCCGCCAACTCTGGCGCCATGCCCAGGGAATACTATCTGGTGCATCCCGACGACGGCAGTCTGGAGAGGCGCTTCGCCGATCTCGATTTGCAGGCCAGCAACGTGGTCGGAGGAGCGCAGGTCAATTATCCCCTGTCCCGACGGTGGCAGGCGGTGGCCGCGTTTCAGTATGCGTGGCACCAACGGAACGTCGATGATGAGAGAGCCCCTGGCCTGCTCGACAGCGAGCTGACCTATCGCGCTCTCAATCCAAAGCTTGGACTGATTTATTCGCCCTCCGCCGGTACGCATTACTACGCCAATGTGAGCCGGAGTTCGGAAGCGCCCACCTTCTGGCAATTGGTGGATCTGGGGCCGGGGTCGGTGCCGGCGTCGCCGGCGAGCCTGTATCTGATGACCAAGCCCCTCGAAATGCAAATGGCGAACACCTTTGAAGTGGGTACCCGGCGGATTGCCGGCTCCTTCGCCTGGGAAGGGGCGTACTTTTATTCGCGGGTCAAGGATGAGCTGATCGCGGAGGTGCAGAACTTCGCCATTGACGGCACCACGGTGAACTACGATCACGATACGGTGCATCAGGGTGTTGAACTGGCGGTGAGCGCCCGGAGCGAGCGCGGGCTGCTCCGCTCCGGAGACTGGCTCTCCGTGCGAGGGGTCTACAACTACAGCGATTTCCGTTTCCATGGTGGGCGGTATGACGGTAAGCGGATCGCTGGGATTCCAGTCCATCTGGTGACCGCCGAGCTGGGTTATCACTGGTCACCGCGGCTCGGCTTGACACTGTCCGCCCGTTGGCAGCCGCAAGACACCCACGTCGATCACTACAACGCGGGACTGAAGCAGGACCGCTATCTGCTTCTCGGTGCCGCTTTGTCATATCGCCCGACGCCGTCCTGGGAGTGGTTCCTGGATCTGCGCAATCTCACCAACGAGATCTGGCAGACGGCCTATGTGGTGCGTGGGCTGTCGGCGGAAGATCCCGAGTCCAGCCTGACCGCTCCGACCTTCGTGCCTGGCGCGAAATTTCACGGCTACGCCGGAGTGACCTACCGATGGTAAAGGGCCGGTGTGGCGGGTCCCCGATACGGAACGAGGAAGGGGGTAGTATGAAGTTGAAGGCCGCTTTGGTGGTCACGGCACTTTTGATGTCTGGCAGCGCGGTGATGGCCGGGACTCCCGGTTTGACCGGCGTCTACCATGGCCAGCATCTGCTCACAATGCGTGGCTGTCCCAGCGCTTGCCTGGCCGGCAGTGAGCTGGTGCTGGGCAAAGGCATTCAAAATGCTGACTGGAGCTGGAATTTCGATGAAGGTTGGGTGCTGATTCGCGGTACCACCCTGACCGTGGGATTTGATTATGAGTTTCAGTCCATCGGTAATCAGGGGGAGGGTGATAATCGTATAACTGCCGATCTTATCGATAACCAGGATGGTACCTACACCACCTACCACGGTTTTCAGATCTATAACCCGAATGTGGGCAATCCTCGCACCGATACCAGCACCACTTTCGAGATCACCGAGGATCCGGACAATCCGAATCTTATCGTGATTACTACCGTGGATAACGAGCCGGGTGGCGTGCCCGATGGGATTCCCGGCACGCAGATCGTGGGGGTTTTCCCGATGACCGTGCAACCGGATTTCGAGGGCAGTGCCCGCCTGGAGGGTAGTAGCAGTGGCGGTGATGGCATCAGCGACCAATTGAAGGAACAGTTGGGACTTAATCCGGATGCCGATAACGCGGATACCGACGGTGATGGCCTGCCCGATGTGGATGAACTGGGGGCGGATCCGGAGAATCCGGTGGACGCGGATGCGGATGGTGTCATCGATGCCCTGGAGCCTGGCGCGGCGGCTCAGGATCCCCAGTTGGTAGCCGGCGTGGCACTGCTCGACGGTATACCGGGACGGCAGGTGACCGGGGACGCCTTGTCGGGCACCACCGCCGAGGCTTCCGTGGGCGAGCCCTGGCGCTTTACCAGCGTCGCCACCGGCTATATGTCCCTGGCCACGGACCCGGACGGAGACTCCGCGATTCCTGATACCACGCGCGGCGATGCCGGGCTGGAATACCAATACGGATTCATACGGTTTGACTTGCAGGTAAGCGCCGTGACAAGCGATCCGCTGACAGTGCGCCTCACCTTCCAGGCACCGCTACCGGAGTCTTCGCGTCTTCTGCTGTACGCCGCCCAAGCCATCGATGGCAATGAACGCTATCAATTAATGGCGTCCGATGCGTATCAAAGACTCGACGATCATACGTTGGAGATCCGCTTGTATGACAATGGCCCCTGGGATCTGAACCCGGTGGCCGGTGTTCTGACCTTCGGCGTGGCGCCGGTGGAAAACACCCTGGGAGGTCACCAAGAGAGCTCGGGCAATGGTGGCGGCATCGGTGGGGCCGCTCTGGCGTTGCTGGCTCTCCTGGCGGCATGCAGACGAAGGGGCGCCGTCCCGTGAAGCGGCCGCCCTGAGGGCGGCCGTCTGGCTCAGCGTCCCGCTGGCAAATGCCGCTGTGCCCAGACCATGGCGGCCGGACGTGACACCGGCACGGTGATCTGGTGGCTGGTGTAGGCCGGGTCCTGGTTCTCGATGTGGTAGGTGCGGTATTCCACATCCAGACCCAGGGACTGGTAGCGGGCCACCATTTTGTCCGTGAGGGGTTTCAGTACGGCCTTGTCGTCATCGGATTGCAGAATCAACAGCGGCACTGACGGGCGCAGATTCTCGGTGTCCTCCAGGCTGGCCACGGCCTCGACCAGCGGTTGCCAGCTCGCTTCCAGATTGCTCAACTCTCTCACCGTCAGGGTCCAGCCATCCTCGCCGCGCATCTCGCCGACGCATCGCTCATCCACCTGTTTGATTCTTTTGCGACCCTCTTCGGTGAGCAGGGTGGACAGATCCGCCTTGGGGGTGGCGGCGGTGATGCCGACCAGCATCAAGGCGCCGTAAGGGTTCGACTTTATCTCCGGATGCGCCAGGGCATACTTGATCTGAGCGCTCAGGTGAGAGGCCGGAGAAATAGCAATGGCGCCGGTGAGGTTGAGCTCCGGGGCGTATATCGGACCCAGATAAGCGGTGTAGAGCGCCGCCTGGCCGCCCTGAGAGTGCCCCATGACCAGCCAATCCCGGCTCAGATCCGGCGTCAGTTGGCGGGCGGCGCGGACCATGTCGATGGCGCCCCGGGCTTCCGCTTCGCCCACCAAGTAGGGATGGACGCCCGGTGTGCCCAGTCCCTGGTAGTCGGTTTTTACCACCGCGTAGCCTCGCTGGACCCATTGATCCAAGGTCTCGTTCATCAAATCCACATAACCCCGTGCAGGATAGTCGTCGTCATTGCGCGAAGGGGCGCAACGGTCGGCGATGCCGGTGGTGCCGTGGGTCCAACTGATCACTGGCCAACCGCCCTCCGGAGGCGCGCCTTTGGGAATGGCGATAGTGCCGCTTACGGCGATGGCGTTGCCGTCCAGATCGGTGGAGCGGTATAGCGTCAACCAGTTTTGCGCCGCGCTGGGCAGGGCCGCGTTGTTATCCAGTGCCCGGGCCCGGATCAGATCGCCGTGATGACCTTCGGGCAGGGGGGAGGGCGGTGTGTAGAAATCCAGTCCGGCCGGGCCCTGGGCGATTTCCATGGATGCCGGTGGCGCGTCGCTGTCGGATAAATGGGCGCAACCGGTCAGCATGGCGACGGCGCCAAGCATAGCCAGCCGGTGACGGCGAACAGGGAAAAAGGCCATGGTTGTTCTCCTTATAGGGAAACGGAACCTGGCGAATCTGGCATGGACAGTCGGTCCGGCCAAGTGCAAAACACGACGAATTGGAGACCCGCGGGTTTGCGGTATAAGGGTCGTCCCGTGTATTTTCTTGCGTTGGCCCGTCCCCAAGGAGAGAAGTATGGCAGGAACCAGCTTGCTGGCGTTGATCGATGACATCGCCACGTTGCTCGACGATGTATCTCTGATGACCAAGGTGGCGGCGAAGAAGACCGCCGGCGTGCTGGGGGATGACCTGGCCTTGAACGCCGAGCAGGTATCCGGCGTGCGCGCCAATCGGGAGTTGCCGGTGGTCTGGGCGGTGGCCAAAGGCTCTCTGCTGAATAAGGTGATTCTGGTGCCGGCGGCGTTGCTGATCAGCGCCTTCGCGCCGTGGGCGATCACGGTGTTGTTGATGATCGGCGGGGCTTATCTGTGCTATGAGGGTGCCGAGAAGGTCCTGCATAAGTTCCTGCACAGCAAGGACGAACACAGTCGGGAGGAGCGGCTCCAGGCGTTGCAGGACGCCAAGGTGGATCTGGTGGCCTTCGAGAAAAAGAAAATCAAAGGGGCCATTCGTACCGACTTCATCCTCTCCGCCGAAATCATCGTGATCTCCCTCGGCGCCATGCAAAGCGCCAGTTTCGGAGTGCAGGTGATCTCTCTCAGTACCCTCGCCTTGCTGCTGACCATCGGCGTGTACGCGTTGGTGGCAGGCATCGTCAAGTTGGACGATGCCGGCCTGTTGCTGATGAAAACCCCCACGGATCGTTTCGCCGCTTCGGCCCGCATTGCCCTCGGCCGAGGGCTGCTGACGATGGCCCCGTGGCTGATGAAAACCCTGTCGGTGCTGGGCACCATCGCCATGTTCCTGGTCGGTGGCGGCATTCTGGTTCACGGTATTCCCGGTTCCCACGACTGGGTGCATCACCTCGGCGAACTGGCTGGGGCGGTATCCTGGGCGATACCGGTGCTGGTGAATCTGATTGGTGGATTGATCGCCGGCCTCATCGTGTTGGCGGTGGTGAATCTGGTGGGGCGCTTGCGGGGCAAAAATGAGGCACAGGCCCACTAGCCGCTTATCGAAAAAACGAGCGGCCCGGGACTCTGTTTAGTGAATGGCCGAGCACCCAAGGGGGCCGCTCTTAGCGTTTGCCATGGCTATCGCCGAGAGCCTCCCGGGCGCGTTGCTGAAGCTGTTTGAAGTCGATTTTCCCTTCCGCCGTCACCGGCCACTCTCCACTCCAGGGCAGAAAATCCTTGGGGATTTCGTAGGCGGCCATGCGCCCTTTGCAGGCCTCGCGAAGTTCCGGTGAGGGCGGCAGCGGTTGCTCATCGCGGGTGCGCACGAAGCTGACCACCCGGGTGCCCCAATAAGCGTCGTTGATACCCACGGTTTTGACGTCGTCGAACAGATCCTCGAAAAGCTCCAGCAGATCCGTGGTTACCCGTGTGGTGGAGACGTTTTCGCCACCGGACTTGACCACGCCGCCAAGACGGCCCAGATAGGTCAGATAGCCGTTGTCCAGATGCCCGTAGTCACCGCTGTGGAAATACCCTTCCTGGTCAAAGGCTTTGTCCACTTCCTCGGGTTGCCGGTGGTAGCCCTGGAACAGATAGGGGCTTTTATAGCAGATCTCACCGGCCTCGCCCTGGGCCACGCGGGCACCGCTGTCGATGTGTTTGATCACCACCTGCACGCCTGGCAGCGGACGCCCGTGGGTGTATTTGTTCACCGCTTCGTCCACGCACTCATGGTCCGCCAGAGACACCAGCGGGCCGTTCTCCGTTTGTGCATACAGATTGTTGATAGTGGCGCCGGCCGGGCACATATCGCGCACCAGATCGTAAGTACGTGGCTCGCCCGCCAGGATCGCCTTACTGATAGTGAACTGTCGTTTTTCGAAATCCGGTTGCCGGCGCAGCCCTTGCCAATGGGCGTCGAAGCCAAAAGTGCAGGTGCATTGGTGCTGCTCAATCAGGTCCAGCGCTTTGGCCGGATCGAAACCATCCATCAAGACCAAAGTGGTGCCGGCATAGGCCAGGTTCATGTTGAGCGCGAACAGACCGCTGTTGTGATAGAACGGCGCCAGACAGATGAAGCGGTCCTGTCCGGTGATGCGCAAATTGCGCGCGCCGAAGTGGGCGGTGGCCAGGGGCGGGCGATGATCCCACAACGCGCTCTTGGATAAAGAGGTGGTGCCGGAAGTCTGGCACATGAACTGAACGTCGGTGGCCCGGCACTGGTCCTGACGTTGTTGTAGCGTGGTGCGATTGGCCGGCCGGGGCAGATCTTTGACGTCGAGATAACCGGGTGGCACGGGGCCGTGCCGGCCCACGCAAACAACCTGCTTTAGAGAAGGCAGGGAAGGGTAGCTCATCTCCGGCTCGAATGTCAGATCCGGCAAGGCACCCTCCAGCAGCGCGAGGATGTCCCGTGGCCCCTGGCGATCCACGGCGACGATTAACTTGGGCTGATTACGCTGCAACACGCCCTGCAATTCCATTGTGCCCCAGAGCAGATTGAGCGGATTGACGACCGCTCCGACTTGCAGGGTAGCGAAGTACAGCACCGCGAATTCAGGTGTGGCGCTGGGCAGGGTGGAGACCACGTCGCCCTTGTCGATGCCCAATTCCAGAAGACCCTGGGCCATGTCCTGAACCTGATCGAACAGCTCGCCAAAGCGAAGGGGCTGCCCCTCGAACAGAATCGCGGGCTTGTCCGCGTGAGCGCTGCAGGTTTCGGCGAACAATTGGGAAACGGTGCGGTGATACCACTGATGACTATGCAAACGGTGCGGCAGCAGCATGATGGGCTCCTCGGGGCCGGATATTAGCGGGCCTGTTTGAATCGGGGTGGCCGTTTTTCCATGAAGGCACGGACACCTTCGCCGGCTTCGCGGCCCGCGCCGCTGACCACCATGGCGTAATGTTCCCGCTCCAGTTGGTCTCGCAGTGAGTGGCGGGCGGCCTGGTCCACCAGCGTCTTGATCCGGCCCAGGGCACCGGTGGCGCCCGCCGCCAGAGAACGCACCAGCTTCGCCGCCGCCGGCATCAACTGGTCGTCGTCGTACACGTCCAGCACCAGCCCGGCGGAGAGGCACTGCCGCGCGGTGAGGGGCTCATTGGTGAACAGGATGTGTTTGGCGCGCATCGGCCCCGCCAGCCTCGTTAGTGCCCAAGACACACCCACGTCCGGGCTCAGGCCGATGGCGGAGTAACCGCCGCGCAGTTTCATCGATGACGACGCCAGCACCAGATCGGCGCATAACGCTACGCCGATACCGCCACCACCAAGGGAGCCGTTCACCGCGCTGACCACCGGCACCGGCAAGGTGCTCAGGGTATGAATGGCCCGGTGCAGTGGCGGAATACCCCGGTCCATCAGCCCGGCCAGATCGTCGCTGGCGACAAAGCCGCTGATGTCGCCACCGGCGCAAAAATGCGGCCCCTTGGCGGACAGCAACACCGCGGACACCTGGCCCTGGCCACAAGCCCGCGCCAGGGTTTCCACCGTTTCGATGAACGCCGCCGACATTTCGTCATTGAGCACATTGGCCTGCTCCGGCCGGTTCAAGGTGACGTAGGCGACGGCGTCGCGGATCTCCAGCAGGATCGGAGGGGACATGGGGATTCCTGATCGGTGGAAGGTGCCGATCAGTGTAGGCAGCGGTTGAGACTGGCTTCTTGTGTTAAATGGCTATGGGGCCCCTGTTGGGAACGTCCAGCGCCGCTGCAACGCATCCACTCGGGGCTTCCAAGCGCCAGGCCCTAGCTCAGGCGCCTGAAGAACGCCTGGATAACGTCTTCGATGGCGGGTTCCACCTCGATGCCACTGTTGATCAGGACGCCGGCGATCATCTCATAATGGCCGGTCAGCATGACCAGTTCGACCATTTCCTTGTCGCTATAGGACCGCGATAGCGCCTCCCAGGTGGTCTCATCAATCAATTTGCACTGGCGGAGCTGATCGCAGGCGCGCATCAGCAGCCGGTCATGTTCGACCCCAATGCTGTCCTCGAAAAGGGTTGTCGCGACAATCTCGTCGTCCCGTACGCCGATACGCAGGGCGATTTCCAGGTGTTGCGCCCATTCATAACGGCTGCGGCAATTCCAAGCCACCCGAAGGATGATTTTTTCACGAACCGGGGCCGGCAATCGCCCCCATGGCATGAAACGGGAAGCGAAGCATAACCAGCCCCAGAACAGGCGGGGATTGCGGTGTATCAACGGAAAGACATGGGGCAATTCCGCTCGCCCGAAAGCTCGGGACGATAAGGACATCAAGCGAAAAAAGATGCCCTGCTCGGCGGAAGGAGGAGGTGGAAGCCGTACGCGTGAAGGGGTGGCCCAGCCCTGTTCCGGCTCAAGGAGATCGCGATCAATCATTGTGGAGTCCCTTACGGTACCGGTCCGGCGTGGTGCCGGTGTGTTGTCGGAACCAGCGAATAAATGATTGGCGTGATTGCAGGCCAATTCTGGCGGCCAGAGTATCGAGGGGCGCATTGCTTTCGCGGAGCAGAGTCCGAGCCCGCTCGAAGCGGACCCCATCAAGCACATCACGGAAGCGGGTGCCTTCATGGCTCAGCTCCCGGTGCAGGGTGCGTTCACTGACACTGAGTTGTTGAGCGATCTCAGTTACGGATTGTAGTGGTCAATTAATTCCGGACAGTGCTTTAGGTTTTTCCTCGGCCACCACCGGAGAGACCCCGCTGTTGTAGCTGTGGGGCCTGTGATGATTGTAGTACCCTATCAGGTAATCACCGATATCTTTCTTTGCCTCAGGCAAGCTGTGATAGCCCATCGCGGGCACCCACTCTGACTTGAGGCTCCGGAACAACCTTTCCATGGGCGCATTGTCCCAACAGTTGCCCCATCGGCTCATGCTTTGCTGCATCCGGTAGCGCCATAACCGCTGTCGGAACGTTCGGCTGGCGTATTGTCTCCCCTGATCCGAGTGGAACATGACCTTTTCGGGCTCACCACGCTGTTCCCAGGCATGATCCAGAGCCTTCACCACCAGATCAGCCCCAGTTCCCGCATTAGACTACGCACCTTGAAACGGCCAATTTCCACGTCCTGTTCATTGAACACCCCTTGTATCATGCGGCTTCCCGCCGAGCTGCGGCTCTGATTGAACACGCGACTCACCTTGGCTTTCAGGGCCACACGATGCGCATCAATATGATGACGCCGCTTACGGTGCTCGTAGTAACCGGAGCGATGCACATTAAACGCTGAACAGACCAATTCGACAGGTTCTCGCTCACTTAACTGGTCGATCAGCGCGTACCATTCCAGTCGTCCGACATCAAGAGAGCGGTAGCCTTTTTTAAAATGTTCTTTTCTCGCTTCAGGCGTTCGCAGCGCGCCTCCAGCTCTTGTATGCGCCGTTGCTCGGGGGGGGGCAGAGCCTCACTTTTGGGTGTCACTCCCTGGCGTTCCGCTTCAAGCTGTTTGACCCAACGCCGAAGTACGCTCTTGACCACGCCAAGTGAGGCACTGGCCTGGGGAACCGTGTAGCCTTGATCCAGCACCAAACCGGCAGCTTCTTGTTTGAACTCAGCAGTAAAGGAACGTCGTTTTCTGGTCATCTGACACCTCGTTTATGGTGGCGATCTTACCACCTACATCGGTGTCCGGAATCATTGAACCACTACAAAGCTCACCAGCCCCGGTCTGGATGAAAACGACAATGTAGTTTTTCCTGGTGGTAATGCCTGATACGCAGGGCGGGACCCAAGTTAGAAATACTGCAACTTTGCTCCCGGATTCGGATGGCCAAAGAACCTTCGGTGTTTTCAAAAGCCTGGGAGCAAACTCTTCATTGACAGCTGTGGATATGAGGCTGGATGGGCCAGGCCTCAGCGTTCTTATCTTATCGAGCCGTCATGAAGTTTTACTTGTTACTGACTCGGTATCTTTAGTGCCAGAGCCTTTCATCAATTTCAATCTTATGATTGCAGCTTTTTGAGAGGTTTCTTGTCTGCCCTTCTTCAAGTGTTGCATCAAATTCGACTTGCGTAACCAAGAACCTTAGGGGAAAGCTCATCTAATGTCTTCGGTAATATTAAGTTTCAATGGAAATGTTTACCAAATTCTCTACTTCTGAATAGATATCAATTTCTTGGTCTGGCGTTTCGATGCTCACAAGCAGGCTGAACTTAACCTCATTTTTCCATCGATCTTCCGCTGTTCTATATTTCCACCATCCCCCTACTGGGAAGATGGCTATCGTATGCATATCGAGCAGGTCTCTCACCGTACCTATCCAAGTATCCGAATGGATAGAACCTCGAGTACGCAACTGGCTTCCTAAGAACCAGCCATCATTATCTCCCTCAGGGCCATCATATTCCTCCAGTTCTACCAATCCGTTAATGTATGCCCGAAAGTTATCTAATTCTTGTCCAGGCCGAATTGTCTCAAATCTTAAACCATGAGATTGGTAGCTATATCGAGATCGATAACCTCGTCTTCCCGGGTTTGGTTCAATGAAGTAGGATAATGTGACTTTGAGCTTTACCTCTGTTTCCAGTGGCAATTGGCGAAGTGATTCTTTAGGCCAGGGTAACTGGTAGAGCTTCATCTGATTTAGTTTAGGGTCAGTAGAAGCTGTGGCCCCATCTTTCATGGTAAAGGGCTGTAGCTCTCCCTCAGCTACCAAAGTAAGAGCATTGTCTGTGCTATACTGGGCCTTCTGGAGAGAGGGAACCCCATATCCAACAGTACGTAGAAGGTTTTCTTTTGCAATCTTTGGGCTATGCATCCCACTAAGAAGTCCAAATCGTTCCATCATCCTCGGAGTCCATTCTGAAGAGTGAACAATGAGTCCTCGAATGGTCTCAGGCCATAGGCTCGGATACTCAGACCGAAGTATAGCTGCCTGCCGAGAAATCAACGCGCATGCGGCACTCGTATCTCCATTGCGCTCAAAAAGCTGTCCTTCGGTTCTTCCTGATGTTGTAAGTAATGAGACCACGTCTTCAGTACTTACTTCTGTTTTGTCCGGGGACAGTAACTTATTTCCCCCTTCGGCAACCACCTCTGGTTTAAGTGGGGCATGCTTTTTCCAGCGCCAATTAACGGAAGAGCGGCTGGATGGAGCAACATCCCCTGGGCTTGCGAAAGGGGACCAGCCAACAAGACGAGGGTCGTCATTGGTCGTCATTTCTGTGTAAGCACCAACTGTTAGTGCATTCCAGGCTTGAGCTGGGTCTTCGATCTCGGCGAGACAAACTTGATCCCAATAATCTGGTGATGGTTGGACGTTTCGGTTATTACCTGACGAAACTACAAATAAGCGGCGGTGTCCATCCTCCATGCCTGAGCAAAATTTATCGATTTCGGCAGACCAAGATGATGGTTGGCCGCTTTCCCTTTCATGATCTGATGTCACAGCCAAACTATAAACTCGATTGAGATTTGGTCTGTCAGTTTCAAGCTTATATGCTGCGCCCACGGTGATAGCCCCATAGAGTCGAGGCTCGTTTTCTCCTACAGGGGGCAAAATTCTCGCAGATTCTAGAATGTGGGAAATATGAATTGGTTCTTCATGTAACGCTATGTCCATCAAATTACCAAATGCAGCCAAGCCCGCCTGTAAGGAACCGTGATCATTGTAGGGAGCAAAGTGGCTGTAATTATCGTAATTTGGCCAGTCAGGCTGCCAGGAAACCGAGTATTCCTCGCTACATACGTGTTGTAAAAGTGCATGGTTGTAATTCACACCTGTATCTAAAATAGATACAGCACTTGTCGCCTCTTCAGAAATTTGAATTCTCTGAGCGATGTTTTCTACCCATTGGGCTTGTTCAACTGGGGATGATTCCACAATTGGGTTTGGGGTTTCTTTAGCCTTGCGTAGTTCTTCTAAGTTACCAATCAACTCAGGGGCTTTCTTTAAGTCATTAGCAGAGCAGTGGATTAGAAAAACTACAGTATTAAAGAAAGTAAGTGAGGAATTGCTTAGAGTGGCGTTTAAGCGTTCTGAAAGCTGAACTGCGATTTCATTAGCATTTCGGTTACTGGTTTCTTTCAACCAGATCTCCCACCAAAAATTCGTGTCGAGATCTTCAGGATAGAATTCATCAGGATCTGTCCAAAACGACTTTAAATTGGCGAGCTTTATCTCTGAAATACTGTCAAGTAGGGTATGGTTTTTAGGAAAAACCTCACCATCTTTGGTTGGCTTGCCATCTTTGCTTGGGTCTAAGTACTGGCGAGTTTTTTTAAGGAAAGCTGCCCTTCGTGATTCAGGAATAAAGACAGTCGCAACCTCTCTGTCTCCTTGCAATTTATGAGCTCGTAACTTGAAGTCTCTATTGTCTAAACTATCGAGCGGGAGCTTACACCCCGCTTCGCTCAGAATCTCGACGTAAATACCAATGTCTTCTGTGATAGGAGCGGGCCTGTTTGTTTCAATATGTTTATATTGATTTAAAACAGCTTGATACTGCCCTTGAAGGCCTGTCCCGTGAGAGTTTCTATTGTGTACTGGAACACTAGAGCCGCGGCCTGTTCGTTTGGATTTAAATGGTTCTTCCTGAAAAAACCGGCCAACATTTACATGCTTCCTGTTGCTAGCCATATTTGTCCTTATTTTTCTTTACTTGAAGAGGAGCTTCCTGAACGGCGTCTATTAAGGGCCTTTAATAAAATCTTAGTGGATATTTTTTCCTTGAAGTTTAGAACAGCTTCTTTGGCCGCATCTTCACATGATCTAGTGATTTCTGCCGAACTCAGCCCCAAGGCAGATTTTGAAATTTCCTCCCAGTCAAGCCTGGAGGCATCAAAAATTGATAATCGGTTCTTGATGAGAAGGGAAATTTGTTCCAGCTGAGGTTTTTCGAATGGGATAATATCGTCAAAGCGTCTGTAAAGAGCTTGGTCTAGAAGTTCAGGATGGTTTGTTGCTGCAACAATAATACTTTCTGAGTAATCCTGCTCGACAAACAATAGGAAGGAGTTCAGAACGCGCCTGATTTCTCCTACGTCATTAGGTGCGCCTCGCTGGGTCCCAATCGCATCAAACTCGTCAAAGAGATAAACCGCACGAGTCTGTTTGATGTGATCAAAAATCAGTCGAAGCTTGGCTGCAGTTTCTCCCATGTACCTGGTAATGAGGTTGTCTAATACGATGGTGTATAGTGGCAATTTTAGCTCTGTAGCCAACATCGCGGCTGACATGGTTTTCCCTGTCCCTGGAGATCCAGTAAAAAGCAGTTTTCTCCTAGGGTGTAGCCCAAAGCGGTTGAGTTTATCTTTTTGTCGCTGTTCAACTAAGACTTGTTCTAGGCGCTCCTTAATGTCTACTGAGTAGACGAGCTCGCTAATTCTGACGTTTGCCGGGGTAAGCTCTAGAAGCCCTTTTAGCTCACTTTTCGGTTGGTGAGCGAATGGGAGAGGTTTCGAAGATGCGACGCCTAACTTTGAATTCTTTTGAGACTTTTCAACAAGGGTCTTTATGTCACTTGCAAGCTTGTTGTGACCCTGTCGCGCTTCTTTGGCTGCAACTTGCAGAGCGATAGAATAAAAGCGCTCATCGTCACGATCAGCATGACTTTTCAAGAGTGCTTTTAATTGATCTGCTGTGGCCACGGGCCTAACTCCAATATTTGGGAGGCAGGGAGATTGCTCAGCCACCCAGCTTTCAAACTCTATCAATCTCTACATTCTAACTTTCAATTCAGCAAGCTACCACGTTTATTCAGCAAGTAAGAAAAACGGAGGTTTTCTTTACGCTATTTATTGTCACGCCGCGTTCAATGTAACTCAGTGTAACCCCATAAAAATAGGTATTTGCAGGTTGAAGGGGGTTGATTGATGGGGGTTGTTTGGGGTTTCGTACTTTTGAACCCCAAACTAAAGAGGGTTTAATCTGTAACTATATGATTTTAAAAGGGAAATGGTGGGCCCACCAGGACTTGAACCTGGAACCAACGGATTATGAGTCCGCTGCTCTAACCAATTGAGCTATAGGCCCTTGGAACTCGGAGGATGTGCAACAGCGGGAGGTGGTGTCCTGCCCCGGCCGGCGGTCTCTGTAGCGAGGTGCCGGTGTCCTTTGTGTCTTGGTTTATCCCCGAAAAAACAAGGCCCGGATGGCGGTTGCCGTCCGGGCCGGTAGTTATATAACGACTTACATATCCGCGTCCAGGAAACTGCGCAGGTGCTCGCTGCGAGAGGGGTGGCGCAGCTTGCGCAGAGCCTTGGCTTCGATCTGCCGGATCCGCTCCCGAGTGACGTCGAACTGCTTGCCGACTTCTTCCAGGGTGTGGTCGGTGTTCATGTCGATGCCGAAGCGCATGCGCAGCACTTTCGCTTCCCGGGCGGTGAGGTTGGCCAGCACTTCCCGGGTGGCTTCCTCCAGACCCAGGGAGGTGGCGGAATCCACCGGGGAGTCCACGTTGCCGTCCTCGATGAAATCGCCCAGGCTGGAATCCTCGTCGTCGCCGATCGGAGTTTCCATGGAGATCGGTTCCTTGGCGATTTTCAGCACCTTGCGGACTTTGTCTTCCGGCATTTCCAGGCGCTGGCCCAGTTCTTCCGGAGTCGGCTCGCGGCCCATTTCCTGCAGCATCTGGCGCTGTACCCGGTTGATCTTGTTGATCGTCTCTATCATGTGCACCGGGATACGGATGGTGCGCGCCTGGTCCGCGATGGAGCGGGTGATGGCCTGCCGGATCCACCAGGTGGCGTAGGTGGAGAACTTGTAACCGCGGCGGTATTCGAACTTGTCCACGGCCTTCATCAGGCCGATGTTGCCTTCCTGGATCAGATCCAGGAACTGCAGGCCGCGGTTGGTGTACTTCTTGGCGATGGAGATCACCAGCCGCAGGTTGGCTTCGACCATTTCCTTCTTGGCGCGGCGGGCTTTGGCTTCGCCGATGGAAATGCGACGGTTGATTTCCTTGATGTCCGCCACCGGCAGGCCGATGACTTCTTCCACGGTGATGATCTTGCGCTGGTTGCGCTGAATGTCTTCCGCCACCGTCATCAGGCGCTCGGAGTAGTCCTTGGCCTTTTTGGTCTTGGCGTGGGCGGCGACCCACTCCAGGTTGGTCTCGTTACCCGGGAACTGCTGTACGAAGTCCTTGCGCGGTACGCCGGCACGGCGGATCGCCAGCGCCATGATCTGGCGCTCGAACTTGCGCACGATATCCAGGTGAGTACGGGCACCTTGCAGCAGCTGGTCATAGATGCGGGGCACCAGCTTGAACAGGGTGAAGTGCCCGGCCAGCGCTTCCAGCGCCTTGGCGCTGCTGGCATGGTCACGGCCGTTGCGCTTGAGCGCCCGTTCGGCTTTTTCGTGGAGCTTCTTCAGCTCACCGAAGCGTTCCGCGGCCAGTACCGGGTCCAGACCACCCTCATCTTCTTCACTGTCGTCGTCGCTATCGCTTTTGTCATCGTCTTCGTCGTCGTCCTTATCCTTATCCTTTTCCGCGGCCTCGGCCTGCTTCTTCTGATTGAAGCGTGGCTCTTTGTTGGCGTTGGTGGCGGCGGCGCCGTCGTCGTCCGGATCCAGGTAACCGGCGATCACGTCGGTCAGCTTGCGTTCCTCGGACAGGATACGGTCATATTCATCCAGCACCATCTCCACCGCGCCGGGCCAGAAAGCCAGGGCGTGCATGACTTCACGGGTGCCTTCCTCGATGCGCTTGGCGATCTCGATCTCGCCTTCCCGGGTGAGCAGCTCCACGGTGCCCATTTCGCGCATGTACATCCGCACGGGATCAGTGGTGCGGCCCGGCTCGCTCTCGACGGAGGCGAGTACGGCGGCGGCTTCTTCGGCAGCAACCTCGTCGGTGCTGTCGGCGCCTTCACCCATCATGATCTCATCGGCATCAGTGGCTTTTTCCACCACGGTGATGCCCATGTCGTTGATCATCTGGATGATGTCTTCCACCTGGTCCGTGTCGGTGATGGACTCGGGCAGGTGGTCGTTCACTTCGGCGTAGGTCAGGTAGCCCTGTTCCTTGCCCAGCGCGATCAACTGCTTCAGCTGTGACTGCTGTTGCTGCTTTTGAGTCGTCATGCGAAATGCCCGTAGTTGGAAGAGCCGTGGTCCTGGGAAAACGGCGTATTATACGCTGATATGGGGGGTTGAGCCAGTGATCACAAGACCCCCGCTATGGTTCCGCCTGGTGTCCGGCTCGCGCTCTGGCGAGTGCCCGGTGAAGCTCTGAAAGCCGCGCCAGGTCCGGATTGGGGCGGGCTTCCTCGGTTTTCAAAGTCTGTTCCAATGCAAGAGTATGCAGGCGATGCAGGGCGTCGTCCCAGTACCGCCGCGCGGTATCGTCGTCCATGGTTGGCTTCAGCGCCTCACGCAGCAGGCGGGACAGGGACTCGCCTTGTTCCAGTGCCATGATGGCGCCCAGCGCCGCCGCCGGGGTGGCATGCTCGCGCACCGCGCCGGCCACCTGCAGCAGCAGATCGACCCGCGCCAGATCCAATTCCTCGACCCCTTCGGGAAGAGGGCGGTCGCGCACCACCTGGGGGTGGGAGAGCAGCAGCAGGACCAGCCGTTCCACCAGGCCCAGGCCGGGCCGGCGGGCGCGCGATCCCAGATGCGGACGGTCCGGGGCAGGGACCGGTTCGTCCGCCATGGCCGGCGCGAAGTCCGGCGGCGGTGCGTCGTCCCAATCCGGCTGGTCCGCATGGTCTGTATGGCGGGGGCTGTGCCGCCGGCCTGGGTGCCGGGGCCGGCCGGGGTGCGGGTTCCGCTGGTGATTCCTGGCGCAGTCGCTCCAGAGAGGAGCGCTCCAGCCGTGTCAGCCGCGCCAGTTCCTCCTCCAGCAGCACCCGGTAGAACGGCCCCGAGGGCTTGCTCAGGTAGGGGAGCGCCAGCCGCGCCAGGCGTGCCCGGCCGTCCACGGTGTCCAGGTCCAGCCCCTCGGACAGGTGCCGGAACAGATAGCTGGACAGCGTGTCCGCTTTCTCGGTGAGTGCCAGCAGGGTCTCCGGGCCCTGAGCACGTACCAGGGTGTCCGGGTCCTCGCCGTCGGGCAGGAACAGGAAACGCGCCTGCTTGCCATCGTCCAGGGCCGGCAGGGTGGATTCCAGGGCCCGCCAGGCGGCGCGTCTTCCGGCATTGTCGCCGTCGAAACAGAACACCACTTCGTTCACTTGCCGGAACAGGGTCTGGCAGTGCTCCGGGCTGGTGGCGGTGCCGAGGGTCGCCACCACGTTGGGCACACCATGCTGAGCCAGGGCGATCACATCCATGTAACCCTCCACCACGTAAAGACGATCACTGCGGTCGCGGCTGCGACGCCATTCCCACAGCCCGTACAGTTCCCGGCCTTTGTGGAACACCGGGGTTTCCGGGCTATTCAGGTATTTGGGTTTGCCGTCGCCGAGCACCCGGCCACCGAAGCCGATGGTACGGCCGCGGGCATCCCGGATCGGGAACTGGATCCGGTCGCGGAACTTGTCGTAAACCCGGCCGGTGTCCTCGCGCCGCACCAGCAGGCCGGCGGCGAGGGCTTGCTCCAGCCCGGCCTGGTCCAGTGACAGCCCGGTCATCAGATTGTCAAAGCCGGGCGGGGCGAAGCCGAGACCGTATTGGGCGGCAATTTCGCCGCTCAGTCCCCGGCCTTTCAGGTAGGCCACCGCTTTTTGCCGGTCCGGGGCGCTTTTTAATTGCTGGCGATAGTATCGCTCCGCCCGTCCGAGCAAATCGTACAGGGTTTGCAGCCGGCTTCGGCGCGCTTTTTCCTCACGGCTGTCGTGATGCTCTTCTCGCGGGATGTCCACACCGGCGCGGCCGGCCAACTGTTCCACCGCCTCGGGGAAGGAGAGGTGGTCGTACTCCATGACGAAGCGCAGGGCATCGCCGGAGGCGCCACAGCCGAAGCAGTAGTAGAATTGCTTGTCCGGGGACACCGTGAACGACGGCGTCTTCTCCTGGTGGAATGGGCAGCACGCGGAATAGTTGCGTCCGGTCTTCTTCAGCGGCACGCGGGCGTCGATCAGCGGCACGATGTCGATTCGCGCGAGAAGATCCTGAATAAAATGTTCGGGAATCAGACCGGCCATGGGAAGAATATTCCGACTCACCCGGGCTGATGGCAAGTCCGGCTAATGAGAGAGTGGTGGTGGAGGCCGGCACACAGCAGCTGATGAGGGCGCCGTCGGGGATGGACGGGAACCGCGTGCCGGGTCCGGAATCAGCCAGTGAGCCTGGCTTTGACCTTGCCGCTAACCGCGCCTATGTCGGCCCGGCCCTGCAGTTTGGGCTTGAGCAAGCCCATGACTTTGCCCATGTCACCCATGCCGGCGGCGCCGGTACTGGTGATGGCCTCGTCGATCAATGCCTCGATTTCGGCATCGCTCAGGGGCTGGGGCAGGAATTCCTGGAGGATCAGAATTTCCGCTTCTTCCACCTCGGCCAGTTCCGGACGGTTGGCGTCACGGTACTGACCGGCGGAATCCTTGCGCTGCTTGACCAGTTTATCGAGCACGGCGAGGGCGCGGGCGTCATCCACTTCGATGCGCTCGTCCACCTCGATTTGCTTCAGCGCCGCCATCGTCATACGCAGGACACCCAGGCGCACCTTGTCTTTGGCGCGCATGGCGTCTTTGGTAGCGTCGGCGAGCTGTGCTTTGATCGCGCTCATGGTCAAAGACCGGAAACGGTCTTAGTACAGACGCTTACGGGCGAGCTGTTCGCGTTGCAGCTTCTTCAGGTGACGCTTGACCGCGGCAGCGCGCTTACGCTTGCGTTCCTGAGTCGGCTTCTCGTAGTTCTCGCGACGGCGGACTTCGGACAGAACACCGGCTTTTTCACAGGAGCGCTTAAAGCGGCGCAGGGCCACGTCGAAGGGTTCGCCTTCTTTTACTTTCACCTGAGGCATGAAGTATCACCTACCTAAAAAGTGTTGAGTTGTGTGGGTTCCGCCACGGGCTCAGGTGGTCCCTCGGGGGCAAACGTCATGGGGACGGCCACCCAGGCGGCAGGGCGCGAATTCTACCCGCGACCGGCAGGTAAATGCAAATGGCGGCGCGCCGGGCTATTATGCCGGCCCTCGCCAGCGGGTGCGCCGCTGGCCGGATTCCGCTTTTTGAGGTGGCTAAATGCGCGTTTTGGGCATCGAAACCAGTTGCGACGAGACCGGCGTGGCCGTGTACGACACCGAACGGGGCCTGTTGAGCCAGGCCCTGTTCAGTCAGATCGACATGCACGCGGTCTATGGCGGTGTGGTGCCGGAGTTGGCCAGCCGCGACCATGTACGGCGCTTGTTGCCGCTGCTGCGCCAGGTCCTGTCCGACGCCGGCATTGGCGCCCGGGAGCTGGACGGTGTCGCCTACACCGCCGGGCCGGGGCTGGCCGGGGCCCTGCTGGTGGGCGCCGGCGTGGCTCGCGCTCTGGCCTACGGCTGGGGCGTGCCGGCGTTACCGGTACACCATATGGAAGGGCACCTGCTGGCGCCGCTGCTGGAAGACGACGCCCCGGACTTTCCTTTTGTCGCGCTGCTGGTCAGTGGTGGGCACTCACTGCTGCTGGAAGCCCGCGCCCTGGGCGAATACGTCCCTCTGGGCGAGTCGGTGGACGACGCCGCCGGTGAAGCCTTCGACAAGGCGGCGAAGATGATGGGGCTGGGCTACCCCGGCGGCCCGGCGATCAGCCGTCTGGCGGAGCAGGGGAGGGCCGGGCGCTTTCGTTTTCCCCGGCCGATGACCGACCGGCCCGGCCTGGATATGAGCTTTTCGGGCCTCAAGACCTTCACACTCAACACCATTCACGATCTGGGCGGCGCCGCCGCGCTGGATGACCAGGATCGCGCCGATGTGGCCCTGGCGTTCCAGGAAGCGGTGGTGGACACCCTGGTGATCAAGTGCCGCCGGGCCATGCAGGCCACGGGCGCCAAGCGCCTGGTGGTGGCCGGTGGCGTCAGTGCCAATGGCATGTTGCGCGAGCGACTGGCTCAGGCCATGGGCAAGCTGGGGGTGAAGGTGTATTACCCCGGGCTGGCGTATTGCACCGACAATGGCGCCATGATCGCCTATGCCGGAGCACTCAGGCTGGCCGCCGGCGAGCGTCAGGAGGGGCTGGGCGTGAGCGTGCGGGCGCGTTGGCCGCTGGCGGAACTGGCGCGGGTGCCTGTCCGCTGAGCCCGATAGCTACATCCCGGTCCCGGACTACGGAGCCGCTGTAGGAGCTTGCCCTGCAAGCGAATTGAGCCCGCTACCCAAAAAATCGCTTGCAGGCAAGCTCCTACAGCGGCTTCGTGGCTGTTTGGGAGCGCATGCTTCCAAGATCGGCAGATTGGCCTGTAACCGGCGCCCCTAACCTTTCTTCCTGAACCCCAGTTCCTCACCGCGCAGCAGTTTGGCCAGGTTGGCGCGGTGACGCACGATCATGATCACGGTCAGGGCGGCCATCGGCAGCGCGGCGCCGGTTAGCCAGAACCACAAGCAGATGGGCGCCGCGATGAAGGCGCTCAGCGACGCCACCGAGGAAATTCGCACCCCCCCGAACACCGCCAGCCATACCGCACCGGCCACCAGGCCACTGGGCCAGTGCAGCGGGAACAGCACGCCAAAGGCGGTGGCCACGCCCTTGCCGCCGCGGAACTGGAAAAACAGCGGGAACAGATGGCCGAGGAAGGCGCAGAAGCCGACCAGCGCCACGGCGAACGCCGACAGGTCCAGGGCCCGCGCCACCAGCACCGGGATCACCCCTTTCAGTACATCGCCGAGCAGGGTCAGTGCCGCCGCTGGTTTGCCGGCGATGCGCAGCACGTTGGTGGCGCCGGGGTTGCTGGAACCCTGGGTACGCGGGTCCGGATGGCCGAACAAACGACAGACCAGGATGGCGCTGGAAATCGAACCCAGCAGATACGCCATCGCGCATAAAGACAGCAACCAACCCCAGCTTTCCTGTAATGCCATGGCAACCACCGGCTATAATCCCCGAATCAACAGGCTGGACATTGTACACACAAGCCGCTTGTCGCGCGTCACCCCGGCTTCAGGCTCCCGGGAGCGGCGCCGCCAAACCTAACCGCGTATCAGGCCCGCGCGCGGCCGGACCGAGGAACAGCATGGACATCGTTTATATCAATGATTTGAAAGTCGATACGGTGATCGGCATTTTCGACTGGGAGCGGCGTATCCGTCAGACCGTCAGCCTGGATCTGGAGATGGCCGCGGATATCAGCAAGGGCGCCGCCACCGATCATATTGATGACGCTCTGGACTACAAAAGCATCAGCAAGCGCCTGATCGCCTTTATCGAGGAGAGTGAATTCCAACTGGTGGAAACCCTGGCGGAACGGGTGGCGGCGCTGGTGCTGGAGGAATTCAATGTGCCCTGGCTGCGATTGCGGCTGAGCAAACCCGGTGCCCTGCGCGGTGCCCGCGACGTTGGCGTGATCATCGAGCGCGGGGAGCGTTCCTGATGGCGGAGGTGTTTCTCAGTCTCGGCTCCAACATCGACCGGCAACACAATATCCATTCCGGTCTCGATGCGCTGGCGGAGCGGTTCGGTGAGCTGAGGCTGAGCCCGGTGTATGAAAGCGAGGCGGTGGGCTTCAAGGGCAGCCCGTTCTTTAATTTGGTGGTGGCTCTGCATACGGAGCTGCCGGTGGGGGAACTGGCCGGGGCGCTGCATGATATCGAACGCGGTCACGGCCGGGTTCGCGGCGAGAAGAAGTTCGCCAGCCGCACCCTGGATATCGACATCCTCACTTACGACGATGCGGTTGGCAAGGTGGATGGCATCGAGCTGCCGCGCGGGGAAATTCTAAAGCACGCTTTCGTGCTGCGTCCGCTGGCGGATCTGGCGCCGGAGACGCGGCACCCGGGGAACGGGCGCCGCTACCGGGAGTTGCTGGTGGAAACCGACTTCAAGGGCCAGCGGCTCTGGCAAGTGCCGTTTCGCTGGCCGGATGGCGGTATCACTGAATGAACGAGTTCTCCGCTTCAATCATATAAGCTTCGAACTGCTCGCAGGTGTAGTTGGTGGCGACGCCGTTGATGGTCACGATGATGCTGTCCCGGTGTTCCACCAGAACCTCGGCGTGCGTATTGCTGGCACCGCGCAGTCGGATCTCGCCGGATTCAGGGCAGAATTCCTGGCTCAAATTCCGCGTTAATGGTTGCGCGGTGGTGATGCTGACTTGCTCGCTTCTGCCGTTTACCAGGAGCTTTCCTTCTACTGTGTAGACAACACTTTCAGACAGATAGTCCCAGGTGGTTTCCAAATCCTCCACCACCCAGTTGGCCTTGTATTCGCCTTCGCCGTTCTGGCTGGGGCCCTGTGCATCGACCTGAACGTCCACATCGACGAAATGGTCGACAGTGTCCCTAACGTAGTCAAATTCTCCGCTGATCAAGATGTTCGCCTCTACGGGATTTCCCGCCACCAGGTTGAAACCGGTGGTTTCGACTTCCAGAGTGGAGTCACCATCAAAGTCGTAGCGGACGGTGCCAGCCAAGGTTACAGGGGCGCCACTTTCACCATTAAGGACGCAGTTTTTGGCGGTGGCGCTGGTGGGAATATCGTTGGCGCCGTGAACGACGTCGATAGAGCCTGGAGCACATTCCCCTTCCAGATCGGGGAGCATAATAGCGTGCATCTGCACCGGCGCCATTCCCAGACTGCCTTCCAAAGCAAGATAAAAAAGAGGGCCGGCGTTGTCGTTATTCAGGCTGACAAAGGGCTCTTGATTTCCTCCGGAGCCGGAGGAACCACCACCGCCACCACAGGCGGCAAGAGCCGTGGCGAGCAAGACAGGAGTGAGTCCCCGCGCACGGGAGAAACCGGTATTGAAAAGTGACATGACAATATCCCTAAACCGAAAAAAGAAGCGTCAGTCGGCTCCGTTCGGGACGGGAAAGTTAAGCCGGTTGGCTCACGCTAGACTCCATCCCTGAGTCGACAGGATCGACCGTCATCGTTGTTGATGTTGTGACGAGCAGCCTCCCACGGCCTTCGTCGATGCGGTCTTGGTTATCAACCATAGCGGCAAAGGACGGTCGCGCCAATCCCCGTGGCGCCGCTTCTCAGGTGCCGGGGAAGGACAGGGAGCGGCCGCCATCCACGGCGATGATCTGTCCGGTGATGTAGGGGGCCTGATCGGCGAGCCAGGCCACCGTGTTGGCGATATCGTCCGGGTCGCCGGCACGGCCCAGCGGCAGGGCGTCAAGAATCGTCTGCTGGGATTGCTGCCCCTGTTCCGGCCATAGGATTGGCCCTGGAGCCACGCCGTTGACGCGCACTTCAGGGCCCAGTTCCCGGGCCAGGCTGCGGGTCATCATCGCCAGCCCGGCCTTGGCCATGCAGTACAGCGGATGCTCACGCAGCGGCTTTTCAGCATAAACGTCCACCAGATTAACGATGGCGCCGTGATGCTGTTTCAAGGTCGCGGCCAGTGCCTGGCTGAGCAGAAACGGCGCCCGCAGGTTGCTGTGCATCAGTTGATCCCAGTCCTCATCGCTGGCCTGATGCAGAGGCGTGCGATAGAACCGGGAGGCGTTGTTCACCAGCAGTCGCAGGTTGGGCTTCAGAGCCAGGGCCTCGGCGGCCAGTTGCCGTACCTGGTCGGGCACCACCAGGTCCGCGTACAGGCAGGCTGCGCTGTCGTTGCGCTGCCGGTTGAGGTCCTCCACCAAGGCCTGGGCTTGTTCTTCGCTGTGGTGGTAGTGAACGATCACATCGTAGCCCAATTGGTGCAGGCGACGGGCAATACGGGCGCCAATGCGGCGCGCGGCGCCGGTGACCAGGGCTACGGGAGTGGCCATTTTTCCACGAACTCCTGTCGGTAAAGGCGGATGGCGCGAATGCGTTTGCTTTCCAGAGCGCGGCCGAGCGCGGGGCCGGACAGGCCGGCCTGACGCAGCCCCGCCACATCCACGGTGCGTACCACCTCGGCGACGCCGAGCAGGAATTCGCCTTGTGGAAAGGGCGCTTTGGGGTCGGCCTGGCAGGTGCGGTAATCCGCCTCGCAGGCGTCGACGAAGAAGCGCAATCGGCGGGGGCGGCGGATCACATCCAGGGCGTGCAGAACTTCCCATACTCTTGGCGGGCGCAACTTGAGGACGCGACGTCCGCGGTTCTGCCAGCGCGCCATGACGGCGGCGGCGTCCGCCATTTCCCTGGGAACCCGCAACCGCTTGGACATCTCCAGTGCCAGCGTTTCGCTCTGCCTTTCGTAATTTTGATGACGCGGCCAGCGGTCCGGCGGTGTACTGGCCTTGCCGAGGTCATGGCAGAGCAGGGCGTAGCGGCCGGTCAGGGACAGGTTCTGCCGGGCCGCCTGGGCCAGACAGCGCCATTGGTGGGTAAGCACATCGACGGTGGGGTGATGGTCCGGAGACTGAGGGATGCCGTCCAGGTTGGCCAGTTCCGGAAACAACTCCGCCAGTGCGCCGCATTCATGCAGGATGCGGAAGAACGTTTGCGGTGAGCGTTCCATCAGTGCCCGGCTGGTTTCCTTCCAGACCCGTTCCGGACTGAGATGTTGCAGCTCGCCCGCCAGCACGATGTCGGTCATCAGGTCCATGGTTTCGCGGGCCACGCGAAAGCCGAGCCAGTGATAGCGGGCGGCGAAACGGGCCACCCGCAGAACCCGCAGCGGATCCTCGGCGAAGGCCGGGGACACATGGCGCAGCAGCCGCTCCTTGAGATCGTTTTGACCGTTATAGGGGTCGATCAAGCGGCCATCACCGGCTCTGGCCATGGCGTTGATGGTCAGATCCCGGCGTTTCAGGTCGTCTTCCAGCGTCACGTCCTCGGCGGTGTGGAAGAGAAAACCACCGTGGCCGTGGCCGTGCTTGCGTTCGGTACGGGCGAGAGCGTACTCCTCGCCGGTCCGCGGATGCAGGAACACCGGGAAGTCATTACCCACGGGTTTGTAGCCTTGTGCCAAAAGAGTATCGGGGGTGCCACCCACCACCACCCAATCTTTCTCCTTGACCGGCAGTCCGAGCAATTCGTCGCGGACCGCACCGCCGACAAGATAGATATCCATCATGTTCGCTATCGCTTCCAGGTAAACATTAGAATGTCATGTCTGGTCTGGCCGGAAAACCGCCGGGGCCAGGAATGCGCTCGAATTCGACGCGAACGGTTATTTTCTGGTCTGCGGGCGTCCGCTTGCTCCGATCTCCCTGTGGGAAGCTGCCTGGGCAGCGAATCTGACAGGCGATGACGGGAAATGACAATCCACATGGCGTTTATCACCATTGAACCGGGCTTGGGGCCATGGTTTAGTGCTTCGTCATTATTTGATTCGGATCATTGCCTGATTTGGGCATGTGGACACCAGCGCGCCATCCGTCATCGCGGCGTCACCGGCCGATGCTTTGTCCGACCGCCCCTGGCTCAACGGGAGAGATAGTTTCATGAAAACACGTATTACCGAGATGCTGGGCATCGAGTACCCCATCGTTCAAGGGGGTATGCAGAACGTTGGCTATGCGGAGCTGGCTTCCGCTGTTTCCAACGCGGGTGCTCTGGGGATTATCACTGGCCTGACTCAGCCGACCCCGGAAGATCTGGACAAGGAAATCCGCCGTTGCAAGGAGATGACCGACAAGCCGTTCGGCGTCAACCTGACCCTGCTGCCGACCATCAAGCCGGTTCCCTATGAGGAGTACGTGCGGGTGATCATTGAGGCCGGCATCAAAGTGGTGGAAACCGCGGGCCGCAGCCCGGAGCCCTTCATGGCTCAGTTCAATGAGAATGGCGTCAGCGTGATCCACAAGTGCACTTCCGTGCGGCATGCCCTGAAAGCGCAGAAACTCGGTTGCTCCGCGGTATCCGTGGACGGTTTCGAGTGCGCCGGCCACCCCGGTGAGGACGATGTGCCCAACCTGGTGCTGTTGCCGGCGGCCGCCAAGGTGCTGGATATCCCGATGATCGCCTCCGGTGGTATCGGTACCGGCACGCAGATGGCGGCTTGCCTGGCGCTGGGCGCGGAAGGCATCAACATGGGCACCCGCTTCATGGCCACCAAGGAAGCGCCGATCCACGAGAACATCAAGAAAGCCATCGTCGAAGCCAGTGAGCTGGATACCGCGCTGGTGTACCGTCCGCTGCGCAACACCGCCCGGGTTTACAAGAACAAGGTGGCGGAGAAGGTCAACGAGATCGAGCGTGAAGCCGGCAAGGACATGAAGTTCGAGCTGATCCGCGACATGGTCGCCGGTACCCGCGGCAAAGTGTCGCTGACCGAAGGTGACGTGGATTACGGTATCTGGACCAGCGGCATTGTGCAGGGGTTGATCCACAGCATCCCCTCCTGCGATGAACTGGTGCAGGAGATCATGAGCGAATGCACCGAGACCATTCGCAATCGCCTGAACAATCTGCTGGCAGGCTGATTGATCCCGTCTCCGGAAAGGTTCGTCGTTGTTGGAACCCGGAACGCGGAGATTCACTCGAAGCGGGTCTGTATGGAGGTCATCCGGGACCCTGTTTGACAGGGACGTCAACCCGGGAGCCTACAGGGATGTATTTACGGCGTTCCCGGAAGGCCTTCGTACAGACCCGCGCTTCGATGGAGAGACTGTTTTCGTTATTCCGCGACGAACCGATATTTATTGCCCACCCTGAATTGACTGACGCTCAACGACCGTGCCGTTGTCCACGCTGTCCAGGTGCACGTCGAATCCCCACAATCGATGCAGGTGCTTGAGCACTTCGCGACTGCTGTTTTCGTCCAGGGGGCGGTGATGCTGGCGGACGTGCTGTAACACCAGCGACCGGTCTCCGCGCACATTGGCCTCGTAAACCTGGATATTCGGTTCCTGGATGCTCAGGTTGTATTGCTCGGCCAGTTTGTTACGCACTTTTTGATAGCCGCGCTCATCGTGGATCGCGTTGATCTCGATGTATTCCTTCTCGGTATCATCCAACAGGCTGAACAGTTTGAATTCCCGGATCAGACGAGGGGACAGGAACTGCTGGATAAAGCTCTCGTCCTTGAAGCTCTCCATGGCGAACTTGAGTGTGGCCAGCCAGTCGCTGCCGGCGATGTCGGGGAACCAGTAACGGTCCTCTTCCTCCGGATTCTCACAGATGCGCCGCAAGTCTCGGAACATGGCGAAGCCCAGCGCGTAGGGATTGATGCCGGAGTAGTACTGGGAGTCGAAAGGCGGTTGATAGACCACCTGGCTGTGGTTGTGCAGAAATTCCAGCATGAAGCCGTCGGTGACCTGTTTCTGATCATAGAGATCATTGAGCAGGGTGTAGTGCCAGAAAGTGGCCCAACCCTCATTCATGACCTTGGTTTGACGCTGCGGATAAAAGTACTGGGCCATCTTGCGCACGATGCGGATGACCTCCCGCTGCCAGGGTTCCAGCAGCGGTGCGTTCTTTTCAATGAAGTAGAGAATGTTTTCCTGGGGCTCCGGGGGGAAGCGCTCGTTCCTTTCGCGCCTTTGAGCCGCGGGCTGCAGATCAGGAAAAGTCCGCCACAGCTCGGAGACCTGCTGCTGCAAAGCGGCTTCCCGTTCGCGCAGTCGCCGCCGCTCCTCCTGGGCGGAAATCGGCGTCGGGCGTTTATAACGATCCACGCCGTAGTTCATCAAGGCATGGCAGGAATCCAGGATATCCTCCACCGCATTGACGCCATGGCGCTGCTCGCATTCGGCGATGTATTTACGGGCGAACACCAGATAGTCGATGATCGCCGAAGCGTCGGTCCAGGACTTGAACAGGTAGTTGCCCTTGAAAAAGGAGTTGTGACCATAACAGGCATGAGCGATCACCAGTGCCTGCATGGTGATGGTGTTCTCCTCCATCAAGTAAGCGATACAGGGGTTGGAGTTGATCACGATCTCGTAAGCGAGCCCCATTTGCCCGCGACGATAGCGGTTTTCCACCTCCACGAATTGTTTGCCGAAGGACCAGTGATGGTAGCCCACCGGCATGCCCACGGAAGAATAGGCGTCCATCATTTGTTCCGAGGAAATGACCTCGATCTGGTTGGGGTAGGTGTCCAGAGCATACTTGCCGTGCGCCAGCTCGGAGATCGCCTCGTCATAGCGGGCAAGCAGATTGAAATCCCAGTCGGAGCCGGTGGACAACAGCATCAGGCGGCCTCCATGCGTTTATGGAAAAGCTGGCGGAAAACCGGGTAAATATCCGCCGGGTCGTCGATCTGCGCCATGGAGAAGACATCCGGATGTCGGTCCATGATGCCCTCGTACTGGTCCCAGAGTGCCTGGTGAGCACGGGGCATGACTTCCACGTAGGAAAAGTGCTGCATGCGTGGCAGTAATTCCTTCTCCAGCAATTCGGCGCAGCCGGGGGAGTCGTCGTTCCAGTTATCGCCGTCCGAGGCCTGGGCCCCGTAGATGTTCCATTCCTCCACCGGGTAACGTTCCTTGATGATATCCCGGGTCAGTTTCAAGGCGCTGGAGACGATGGTGCCGCCGGTTTCCCGGGAGTAGAAGAATTCCTCTTCATCCACCTCCTTGGCGCTGGTGTGGTGGCGTATGAATACCACCTCCGTATGCTGGTAGTTCCTTTGCAAAAACAGGTACAGCAGCAGGAAGAAACGTTTTGCCAGGTCCTTCATGTCCTGATTCATGGAACCGGAAACATCCATGATGCAGAACATCACCGCCCGGCTCACTGGCACGGGGACCTTGATATGGTGGTTGTAGCGCAAATCCACGGTATCGATGAAAGGAATTCGGTCGATACGACGGCGCAGGCGCTCGATGTGCTCGTCCAGTTCCGCCAGACGGGCCTGGCGCTGAGGGGATTGGTCCTGTTGCAGTAAGGCGTCCCGTTCCTCCTCCAATTCGCGCAGTTTACGTCGGCTGGCCGCGGTCAGTGCGCGGCGGCGCATGGACGCCTGGCGCATGGAACGGACGATGTTGATTTTGGCGGGTATGCCGTGACTGACGATACCACCGTGGCGGATCTGGAAGGTGCGGGTTCCTTCCAGGTGGCGCTTGACCAGATTGGGTAACGCCAGGTCCTCGAACAGGAAGTTCAGGAACTCCTGTGGATCGATTTCAAAGGCGAAATCATCCTCGCCCTCGCCGCTGTCGCTGGCCTGTCCCGAGCCGCCCCCCTGGCCGCCACCGCCGCTGGGACGCTTGATTCGATCCCCTTGGTGGAATTCCTTGTTGCCCGGGTGCACGATATTGCGCTGCCCGCCAGGGCCATGATGAAAGTTGGGCTCGGAAATGTCCTTGCGAGGGATGATGATGCGTTCCCCTTGCTCCATCTCCTTGATCGAGCGCTTCCCTACCGCATCATTGACCGCTTCACGAATATGTCGCCGGTAGCGCTGCAGGAACCGTTGCCGATTGACTGCGCTCTTATGCTTGCCGTTAAGACGCCGGTCGATGATATAGCTCATTAGGCTCTCCACACTCGGCCACTGTGGCAATGGTTTTGCAATGGCGTTTATGCGCGGGCACGGCTTCTGAACTGACTTGGCGTCGTGCCGCGCGCTGTCAACTGTCCACTATCAACTGTCCACTGCCTTTCATTGCGCCTTGCGGACCCGCAGGTACCATTCGGACAGCAGCCGAACCTGTTTCTCGGTGTAGCCGCGATCCATCATGCGCTTGACGAAGTTGTTGTGTTTGCGGCGATCCTCTTCGCTGCCTTTCGGGTTGAAGGAAATGACCGGCAACAGCTCCTCGGTGTTGGAGAACATTTTCTTCTCGATGACATCACGGAGCTTCTGATAGCTGAGCCAGCTCGGATTGCGGCCGCTGTTGTTGGCCCGCGCCCGCAGCACGAAGTTGACCACTTCGTTGCGGAAGTCCTTCGGGTTGGAAATGCCCGCCGGCTTCTCGATTTTTTCCAGTTCCTCATTGAGCGACTGGCGATCGAATATTTCGCCGGTATCCGGATCACGGAATTCCTGATCCTGAATCCAGAAGTCGGCGTAAGTGACATAGCGGTCGAAAATGTTTTGCCCGTACTCGGAGTAGGATTCCAGGTACGCGGTCTGGATTTCCTTGCCGATGAATTCCACGTAACGCGGAACCAGGTACTCCTTGATGAAGCGGTGGAATTGCTCCTGGCGTTCCTGAGGGAACTGCTCCTGCTCGATGCGCTGTTCGAGAACGTGGATCAGGTGCACCGGGTTGGCCGCTATCTCGGAATGATCGAAGTTGAACACCTTGGAGAGGATCTTGAAGGCGAAACGGGTGGACAGGCCGTCCATGCCTTCGTCGACGCCGGCCATATCCCGGTATTCCTGAATCGACTTGGCTCTCGGGTCCACGTCCTTCAGGTTCTCGCCGTCGTAAACGCGCACTTTGGAGTAAATGCTGGAATTTTCCGGTTCGCTGATCCGAGTTAACACCGAGAATTGAGCCAGCATGTGCAGCGTGTCCGGGGCGCACTGAGCGTCACGCAGACTGGAGTTGCGCAGCAGCTTCTCGTAAATCATCTGTTCTTCGGTGACGCGCAGGCAGTAAGGCACCTTGACGATGTAGACGCGGTCGATGAACGCCTCGTTGTTCTTGTTGTTCTTGAAGGTGTGCCACTCGGCTTCGTTGGAGTGGGCCAGCACGATGCCGTCGAAGGGAATCGCGCCCATGTGCTCGGTGCCGTTGTAGTTGCCTTCCTGGGTGGCGGTGAGTAGCGGGTGCAGCACCTTGATCGGCGCCTTGAACATCTCGACGAATTCCATCAGGCCCTGATTGGCCCGGCACAGGCCGCCGGAGAAGGCGTAGGAGTCCGGGTCGTCCTGGGAGAAATCCTCCAGTTTGCGGATGTCCACCTTGCCCACCAGAGCGGAGATGTCCTGATTGTTTTCGTCGCCGGGTTCGGTTTTCGATATGGCGATCTGATCCAGTATGGAGGGGTAGCATTTCACCACCCGGAACTGGCTGATATCGCCGCCGTATTCGTGCAAACGCTTGACCGCCCAGGGCGACATGATGGTGCGCACGTAACGGCGCGGAATGCCGTATTCCTCTTCCAGAATGGGGCCGTCCTCGTCGGCGTCGAAGACGGACAGAGGGGACTCATTCACCGGCGACCCCTTGATGGCGTAGAACGGCACCTTTTGCATCAAGGCCTTGAGTTTCTCCGCCAGAGAGGATTTACCGCCGCCAACCGGGCCGAGCAGGTAGAGAATCTGTTTCTTTTCTTCCAGCCCCTGGGCCGCGTGGCGGAAGTAGCTGACGATATTCTCGATGACCTCTTCGAGGCCGTAGAATTCGTCGAAGGCGGGATAGCGACGGATGATTTTGTTGGAAAAGATCCGGGAAAGCCGTGGATCCTTGGAGGTGTCCACCAGTTCAGGCTCACCGATCGCCATGAGCATGCGCTCGGGAGCGCTGGCGTAGGCGCTGGGGTCGCTCTTGCAGAGCGCCAGATACTCCTCCAGGGACAACTCCTCCTGCTGAGTGGCGTCAAACCGGGCCTGATAATGGCTGATAATGCTCATTCCTCACTCCCTCCTGGCGGCGCTTGAATGTCAAGCCGTCACTTTCTACATGAAAATAAACCCTTAACGAAATGGATGAGGCGCAAAGATCAGGAAATCCCGTCACGGGATGTCGGTGACCGGCCTTGTCTTTAGCATGGCGCCAAAACAAAGTCTGAGTCAAAGCCAAGCCGAAAAAAAATATTGTTTTTTTTGCAGCGATGGAATGAACCGGCGGAGCCGAATTCGGTCACCGCCGGAACGTCATGAAAAGAGGGGAGGAGGGAGGATCAACGGCACTGGCAGGCGATGCGCTGGCCGTCGTCCAGGCGCAGTGCGGTGAGCTGGCCACCCCATACGCAGCCGGTGTCCAGGGGTTCCACGTCACTGGCGCTGGCACGGCCTTCCAGGGCCGCCCAGTGGCCGAACAGGATGCGACGGCCCAGGTCGCGCCGGCGAGGATGTTCAAACCAGGGCATATAGCCCTCGGGGGGCTGATCCGCCTCACCTTTACTGCCCAGATCCAGTTCACCGGCATCGTTGACGAAGCGCATGCGGGTGAAATGGTTGGTGATCACTCGCCACCGCTCCGGACCTTGCAGGTCATCATGCCATCCCGCCGGCTCGTTGCCGTACATGTGCGCGAAAAAGGTGCTCGCCCGGTCGCCATCGGCGAGCACGGCGGTGATTTCTCCGGCCCGTTCACGGGCTTGTTCCAGACTCCACAGCGGGGGCATGCCGGCGTGGGCCATCACCGCGTTGAATTCGGGCAGGTCGATCAGCAGCGGTTGGCGCTGCAGCCAGCCCAGCAGGGTGTCCCGGTCTTCCGCTTCGAGGATCGCCGCCAGGGTATCCTTGCTTCTGGCGTGCGTCTGGCCGTGGGCCACCGCCAGCAGGTGCAGATCATGATTGCCCAGTACGGTGAGGACATTGTCCCGCAAGTCATGGATTCGGCGCAGGGTGCCGAGCGAGTCCGGGCCGCGATTGACCAGGTCCCCGGCCAGGACCAGTTGATCGCGGTCCGCCTTGAAGCGAATCCGCTCCAGCAGGGCCTCGAAGGGGCCCAGACAGCCCTGGATGTCGCCGATGGCGTAGGTGCTCATGGGAAAATTCCGTCAGGCTCGCTATGGGTGGTTATTCGGAGTCGGTCAGGGTGCCGCTTCCGCCGCGAGGGTTCAATGCAAGGCTCGATCGGCGGCCAGGGTGAAAGCCGGGATCGGAGCATTGAAGCAGGTGCCGTCCTCGGACAGCATCTGATAGTTGCCGCGCATGCTGCCGACGGCGGTTTCCAGGATGGCGCCACTGGAATACTGGAACTCCTGGCCTGGCGCCAGCTCCGGCTGCTGGCCGAGAACGCCTTCGCCGTGGACTTCCTGTACGCGCTGGTCGCCGTCGGTGATGATCCAGTGCCGGGTCAGCAGGCGCGCGCCCTGGCTGCCGCGGTTGATGATGCGGATGTGGTAGGCGAACGCCCAGCGCTTCTGGTCGGCGTCGCTTTGCTCCGGCAGGTACTCGCTTTCCGCGAACACCTCGATGCGGTAGGCATCGTTGTCACTGTTGCTCATGATTCCCTCTTGCGGGGTCGGAAACCCGGTGGGCGGCGTCCCCCGCCGTTAGCCGGTGGCGTTGGCCAGCGCGACGTAATCCGCCACCGAAAGATGATCGGGACGCAGGCCGGGGTCGATGCCCAGGGCATCGAAAATATCCGGTTCCACCAGCGTCTTCAGCGCATTGCGCACCGCCTTGCGGCGTTGGGTGAAGGCCTGGTTGACCAGCTTGCCAAGATAGACCGGATCCCGGGCCGGCCAGGGCGCGGTGGCGTGCGGGGTCAGTCTGACTACGGCGGAGTCCACCTTGGGTGGCGGCTGGAACGCGCCCGGGGGCACGAAGAACAGATAATCCGCCTGACAGTGGTATTGCACCATCACCGACAGCCGACCGTAATCGCTCGTGCCCGGTGCCGCGGTGAGCCGGTCCACCACCTCCTTTTGCAACATGAATGTCATGTCGCTGATCACTTCCGCCTGCTCCAGCAGGTGGAAGATCAAGGGAGTTGAAATATTGTACGGCAAATTGCCCACCACCCGCAGCTTGAGGTCGCCGGCCAGGGGGCGAAAGTCGAAACGCAGGGCGTCCGCCTGATGGACGGTCAGACGTTCTTCAGGTACCGCCTCGCGCAGTAAATGGATCAGGTCTCGGTCCAGTTCCACCACGTCCAGATGAGCCACCTGCTCCAGTAGTGGATAGGTGAGCGCGCCGCGTCCGGGGCCGATTTCCACCAGCTTCTGGCCGGCCATGGGGGCCACCGTGCGGACCAGACGATCGATGATGCCCGGGTCATGCAGAAAGTGCTGCCCGAAGCGTTTGCGGGCGCGGTGTTCGGTCATGAGGAACGTTTCTCCACCAGTTCCAGAGCCAGGTCGATGGCGGCGTGCAAGCTGCCGGCCCGGATATGTCCGCTGCCGGCCAGATCGAAGGCGGTGCCGTGGTCCACTGAAGTGCGGATGAACGGCAGCCCCAGGGTGATATTCACGGCTTCGCCGAAGCCGGCGTACTTGAGCACCGGCAGACCTTGATCATGGTACATGGCCAGCACCGCGTCGTGTTGCGCCAGCAGCGCCGGCTGGAAGGCGGTGTCGGCGGGCACCGGCCCGGTGAGCCGCAACCCTTGCCCTCGCAGCTTCTCCAGCGCCGGCTCGATGATCTCAAGCTCTTCCCGCCCCAGATGGCCGCCTTCGCCGGCGTGGGGGTTCAGCCCCAGCACCAGAATACGAGGAGAGTCGATGGCGAACTTGTCGCGCAAATCCTGGCACAGGATCTGCAAGGTGGTTTCCAGGCCGGGCCCGGTGATCGCCGCCGCCACCCGGGACAGAGGCAAATGAGTGGTGGCGAGGGCCACGCGCAGGGTCTTGGCGGCCAGCATCATCACCACCTGATCCACGCCGGCCTGCTCGGCGAAGAATTCGGTGTGCCCGGTAAACGCCGGATCCGCGCCTTCACGGATGATATTCTTGGCCACCGGTGCCGTAACCAGGGCGGCGAAATGGCCGTCCAGACAACCCCGGGCAGCCCGGCCGAGCATCGTCAGGGTGCCTTTGGCGGTGGCCGGGTCCGGCTGCCCGGCGGTGACCGGGGCGCCAGCGGGGCAGTGCCAAAGGGCCGGGCCGGTGGGTGGAGCGTCGCCAGGCTGCCATTGCGGCCAGGTCGCCCGGACGCCCAACTGCCGGGCGCGATCATGCAACACTTGCCGATCCGCCAGCACGACAAGGGCGGTGTCGGGATAGCGGCCGGGCAGATCCAGCATCAGATCCGGGCCGATGCCCGCCGGGTCGCCGCTGGTGATGACAATCGGCGCGGTCATTGATCCAGACGGATATCGACGTAGGCTTCCGCCCGCTTTTCCTGCAGCCAGGTTTGCAGTTCTTCGTCGAATCGCTGCTTTTGCAGGGCCTGACGGGCGCGCATCTGGCGGAATTCGTCGCTCATGTCCGCTTCACGTTGTTCTTCCACCAGCAGGAAATGGTAACCGAACTGGGTCTGGAACACCGGAGACACCTGCCCCACCGGGGTGGATTCCATCATTTGCTCGAACTCCGGCACCATCTGGCCGGGGGTGACCCAGCCCAACTCGCCACCCTGATTGCGGCTGCCGGGATCATCGGAATGCTCGCGGGCCACATCGGCCAGGCTGACGCTGCCGGTGACCACTTGCTGATGCAGGCGCTGGGCTTCGGTCTGGGCCTGCTCCTGGGTAGTCAGCGCATCCGACTGGATCAGCACGTGCCGTACCCGATACTGAGTGACCACGTGCTCGCCGCCACCACCGCGACGGTCAATCATTTTCAGAATGTGATAACCGGCGCCGGAGCGCAGCGGCTCGGAGATTTCGCCGGCCTGCATGTCGATGGCGGTTTCGGCGAACAGGGTTGGCCATTGGGCCGCCGGACGCCAGCCGAGATCGCCGCCTTCCAGTGCTTGCGGGCCGTCGGATTGTTCCACCGCGGTTTCGGCGAAGTCGGCGCCGCCGCGCAGGCGCTGAACGATGCCGTTGGCTTTGTTCCGGGCCTGTTCAAGCTGCTCCGGAGAGGCGCCGCTGGGGACTTGCACCAGAATATGGCCAAGATGGAAGTCGGCGGCGAACATGCGCCGGCCCAGGTCGGAGCTGAGGAAGCGCTCCACTTCCCGGTCGGTGATGCGTACCCGGGAGGAAACGGAGCGCTGCTGCAGGCGGGAAATCACCATGTCGTTACGCACCTGCTCGCGGAACTCGGCCCAGGAGTAGCCGTCGGTGCGGACCGCGTTGGCGAACTGCTCCAGATCCATGTTGTTCTGCTGGGCGATGCCGGTCAGCGCCTGATTGAGGCTGCCGTCATCCACGCGGATGCCACCGCGCTCCGCCAGTTGCAGTTGAATGCGCTCGATGATCATGCGATCGAGTACTTGCTCGCGCAGCACCTGGGCCGGAGGCAGAGGGCGGTTGTCCGCCTCGAACTGACCAACGATGCCGGCAACCCGGGACTGCAGCTCACTTTCCATGATGGCGCCGTCGTTGACCACCGCGACGATGCGGTCAAGGATCCGCACCTGTGCCTGGGCATTGACTGCCAGGCCCAGACACAGACAGACGGTCAGTAACGTCGACAAAGCCCTATTCATATTCTCTCCTGTATCCGGAAATGCTGCGCTCCAGCAGTGAGTCCACTCGCCCGCCGAAGCCGCCCAGTCCGGTCATTTCGATCTGCAACATCACGGTGGAGTCCGGCTCAAGGGTGCCGTCCCCATCATCGTCGTAGAGTTCCCGCTGGCTCACCAGTCGTACCCGCCAGCAGCAGTTTCGGTATTCCGCGCCCGCCAGGGTTTCCTGGGTGCGGTGGTTTTCCACGTCGTACATCCAGCGGCCGATCAGCCGCCAGTTACGATGGATCGGCCAGATCGCCGCGACTTCCGATTGCCGCAGATTATCCTCCGGACGGTCGTGGAAGCCCAGGTTGAAAATCCGTCGCTCGCGGTCGTTATAGCCGAGCCGCAGGGTGGAACGCTGGCGCTGGCCGCCGGAGGTATCCCATTGGCCTTCCGAATAGAGGTACCAATCGCGTCCAAAGTTCCATCGCATGTCGGCCACCGCCGGTGTCTGGTCGGCGGTGTCTTCCCCGGTGCCGTCCAGTTGCACCTTGCGGTCGTCCAGGTAGTAGCCCTGGCCAACGCGCAGGCGCAGTTGTTCGCGGCCATCGTCGTCGCGCAGGAAACGGCTGGTCAAGCCCACCGCGATCTTCTCTTCATCGCCGATGCGGTCGTAGCCGATGTAGCGGTTTTCCCGGAACAGGGTGTTATAGGAGAAGGTCAGCTCACCGGCATCGAAATCCGGCAGGTCATCCTGGTACTCGTAAGCCACCTTGTTGACGAACACCCGCGGTTCCAGGGTCTGGGTGTAGCCGCGGCCGAACAGGTTGGTGGAACGCTCGAAGAACATGCCGGCGTCGAGGCTGGCGCCCCAGGTGTTGAGGGAGGGCTCGCTGCCGCTGGGGCCGCCGTCATCCAGTTGATAACGGGTATGGTACAGGCGTGCCCTGGGCTCCACATAACCCCAGTTGTTTTCCAGCCGCGCCGACAGCGCCGGCTGCGCGTGCATGCGCACACCGGTGGGATTGTTGCTGGTGTCCTTGTCGCTGCGGTCGAAGGCAGTGACGTCGCTGAGCCATAACAGCCGCAGTGGGCCGAGCAGGTGCGGACGGCCGGTCAGTTGCAACTGAGGCAGCCGGCGATAGGGATGCTGGTCATCCGACAAGGTGGGATCGATGGTCTGCCAGGCTTGCAGCCGGCCCAGCGCCTGCCAGGTCTGGCCGTAATAGCGCAACTCCCCGACCCGTGGCAGGTGGGTCTGCGAGCTCACCTGCAGACCGGTATCCAGATCCTTGAAGTAAAAGTCGTCGGACACGTAATTCATGTCCACGTGCAGGCCCCAGCGGCCGATGGAGCCATCGTGGCGCCAGGCCGCCAGCTCGCGGTCCTGATCGTCGAACTCACGATCCTGGAACAGCACGCCGTAGCTGACCTGGCCCTGGCCATAGGGGGTCAGATAGCGGAACTCGGTTTCCAGACCGGCGCCGCGGCCGTCCACATAGCGCGGGGCGATGGTGGCGTCCATCTGTGGGTGCAGGTTCAGGTAGATCGGCTGGGAGAAATCCAGGCCGCCGCTGTCGCTGGTGCTGATGGTCGGAAACAGCAACCCGGATTTGCGCCGGTCATCAATGGGGAAGGTGATCCAGGGCAAATAGAACAGTGGCACGTCCCTGACCCGCAACACCACGTTGCGCGCCTCACCCCAGCCCTTGTCGCGGTCCAGCAGAATCTGCTCGCCGGAGAGGCGCCAACCGTTGGAGCCGGGTGGGCAGGTGGTGTAGGTGCCATTGAACACCGAGGTCAGATTGCTGACCTGATCGATATACTCGGCGGAGCCATGGGCGCCGGGGCCGAACAGCGAATAGCGGGCATTGCCCAGGCTGACCTGGCGGCTGCTGGTCTGGCCGCTCATGGAGTCGGCAAGAAAGGTGAATTGATTGGACTCCAGGCGCAGCGGGGTGTCCACTTCAAACTTGCCGCTGCTGCGGTCAAACAGGGCGGAATTGGTGACCACCCGGGAACCGGGTTGCTCAATCAGGACGTCGCCGCTCATTTCGATCAGGCCGTCCTCGGACGCGCTGGTCTGATCGGCGGTAATGATGGTGTCGCTGGTTTCCGCCCGCGGGCCAACCCGGGGGTTGTAATAGATGCCGCCGCACCACACCGGAATGGGGCGTTGCAGCACCTCGGGAAGCTCGTTCATTGCCTCACGGTCAACCCAGTTCAGATCGTCCTTGGCTGCCGCGGTGCTGGCGAAACCCAGTACCAGGCAGGAAAACATCAGTCGTGAGTGCAGTGGCATCGGCTGCTCAGAACAGGTAAAAAGGCCGTTTTAAACCGCTGGACGCCCCCATGGCCGGGATTTGTCCCGGTGTTTCCCGATGCCGGCGCTCGGGTCGGGGCACCTTGGGGCAGGAAACAGGGCGACACGGTAGTCTTCGTCAATCGCCGCAGTGTAAACGAATGGGATGGGCAATGCAGCCAGAGAAGGATGATCGGGATCCGCGCAAGTCCGCGTTGGATCAATGGGTCGGTGAACAGACCGGCGAGACGGCGATAGGTGTGCCGGCGTCCGTGGACGCCAGTTTTCGCCGCTATTTTCGTTACTCGCTGGAGCAGGGCTCGCGGGTGGCAATGGACGCTCCGCCGCCACGGGAAGACTGCCGGCCCTTTGTCGATGTGGCCCGGCGACTGGTCGACGCCGGCGTCAACGTGCCCCGGGTCCGCGCCAGTGATCTGTCACGTGGCTATCTGTTGTTGGATGACCTCGGCACGGATACCTGGTTGCGGACCCTGAATGACGGCAACGCCGATGCCTGGTTCGGTCAGGCCCTCGATGTCGTGGTGCGGATGCAGGTCCATGCCGATGCCGACGGTTTGCCGGTCTATGACGAGGCGCTGTTGCGCCGGGAGCTGACGCTGTTCCCGGAATGGTATCTGCGGCATGAACGGTCCTTGACGCCCACTGGAGAACAGCAGGAGCGTCTGAACCGGGTGTTTGACCTGCTGGTGGCGTCGGCTCTGGAGCAGCCCCGGGTGTTCGTGCATCGGGACTATATGCCACGCAACCTGATGGTGACCGAGCCCAATCCAGGGGTCATCGACTTCCAGGACGCGGTGCTCGGCCCGATCAGCTACGATCCGATTTGTCTGTTCAAGGATGCTTTCATCAGCTGGCCCGAGCCGCGGGTGTTGGACTGGCTGCGGCTATACCATCAGCGCGGTCTGGACGCGGGTTTGCCTCTGCCGGAGTTCGATACCTTTCTGCGCTGGTGTGACCTGATGGGGGTCCAGCGTCATTTGAAGGTGATCGGTATCTTTTCCCGGATCCGGCACCGGGACGGCAAGCCGGGTTATGTGAAGGACGTGCCTCGTTTCTTCACCTACTTGCGTACCGTGATCGGCCGCCGCCCTGAATTGGCGGACCTGGGACGGCTGCTGGACGAGTGGGAGTGTCCCTGATGCGGGCGATGATCCTGGCGGCGGGCTATGGCAATCGCATGCGGCCGCTCACCGACCATACCCCCAAGCCGTTGTTGGAGGTGGGCGGCACGCCGTTGATCGAATATCTGATCGAAGGGCTGGCCCGTGCCGGGTTCCGCGAACTGGTGATCAATACCGGCTGGCTGGGCGAGCAATTGCCGGCACGGCTGGGGGACGGCGAACGTCTCGGTGTGCATATCCGCTGGTCCCATGAAGGCAAGCCGCTGGAAACCGCCGGCGGTATTTTGCGCGCCTTGCCGATGCTCGGTGACGAGCCGTTCGCCCTGGTCAACGGTGACATCTGGACCGATTACGATTTCAGCCGTCTGAACCTGGATCTGGCGGTCGACCGCGCGCATTTGGTGCTGGTGGATAACCCGCCGCACCACGCGGACGGGGATTTCCATTTAACAGAGCAGGGCCGGGTACGGGATAATGGCGCCTCGCGGCTGACCTACGCGGGCATCGCTTGTCTGCACCCGGCGTTGTTTCATGGTCTGGCATCCGGCGAGCAGAAGCTGGCGCCGCTGCTGCGCTCGGCCATGGCGGCGGAGCGGGTCAGCGGCGAGCATCACCGGGGGCAGTGGTGGGACATCGGAACCCCGCGACGGCTGGAACAACTGGATCACTTTTTACGCGCCTGAGCCCGCGGGCCCGGGCGGTGCTGGAGAACTTGATGGGTAAGCAAATCCCTTGGATCGCGCCTTCCATCCTGGCGGCGGATTTCGCCCGACTGGGAGAGGAATGCGAGGCGGTACTGGCCGCCGGCGCCGACGTGATTCATTTCGACGTCATGGACAACCACTATGTGCCGAACCTGACCATCGGTCCGATGGTGTGCCAGGCGCTGCGCAAACATGGCATCGAAGCGCCCATCGACGTGCACCTGATGGTGTCGCCGGTGGACGACCTGATCGGTATGTTCGCCGACGCCGGCGCCTCCATGATCACCTTTCACCCGGAAGCCTCCCGCCATGTGGACCGCTCCTTGCAACTGATCCGGGATGCCGGCTGCCAGGCCGGGCTGGTGTTGAATCCGGCGACCACGCCGGAGTGCCTGGAATACGTTATGGACAAGCTCGATATGATTCTGCTGATGAGCGTGAATCCGGGCTTCGGCGGGCAGAAGTTCATTCCCGGCACCCTGAAGAAGATCGAGCAGGTGCGTGCCCTGATCGATCGGCAAGAGCGGCCGATCCGTCTGGAAGTCGATGGTGGCGTGTCGGAGCAAAACATCCGGGAGGTGGCCGCCGCCGGCGCCGATACCTTTGTCGCCGGGTCCGCCATCTTCGGCAAGAGCGACTATGGCGCGGTGATCGAACAGATGCGTGCCGAACTGGCCCTGGCCTGAATGAGCGGCATCAGCACCCGTGCCGCCGGGCATGGTGAAATGCTGGTGTGGTCGTTGCTGATCGGGACTTCCTTTCCCATCGCGGAATATCTGGTTCGGGATGCGCACCCGTTGCCGCTGACCGGCGTACGGTTTCTGATCGCCGCGCTGTTATTGGTTCCGGTAGCCACCCGGGTGGCGATCAATCCGCGCCGTTTAATCATCTGGGCGATTCTTGGCGCGCTGCTGGCGGTGTTTTTCTGGGCACAATTCCATGCTTTGCGAACTGTTGGCAGCATCGAGTTGTCTCTGTTGTACCTGCTGTCGCCGCCGGGTACCGCGATTCTGGCCTGGTACGCGAACCGGGAGTATCTGCACCCGGTGCCGCTGGCGGCGTTCGCCTTGGTGTTGTATCTGGTGATCCAGTATTTGATCCTGCCGGCGCCCACCGACCTGGTGGCGTTGCTGGCGCGGCCGGGAAGCCAGGTCTATTTGCTCGGTTGTGCGGCGGTGATCGGCTACGCGGTGTTATCCCGTGGGGCTATTTTGCGGAACTGGCTGCCCGCCGCGGCGGCCACCACCACTTTCTGGAGTCTGTTGTTCGCCGGCGTGTTGCTCTGCCTGGTGGGCGTCACGCGGTTACCGGAAGTGGCGCAGTGGCATTGGGATCATTGGTGGCGGCTGGTTTACCTGGCGGTATTTACCAGCATCCTTTCCTATTGGTTGATGCAGCGGGCGTTGCAGAAGCTGCACCCGGCCATCGTCGTTGCCTACGGCGCGGTGGTGCCGTTATGGGTGGCACTGCTACCCTTTTGACGAGGAAGAAACGGACTATCGAATGCGCCTGGTAAGCGGAGTGATACTGTTGTGTGTGTTGCTGGCGGGCTGTGCCAGCCGGCCGGTGGTGGTGGAGGATCGGAGCGAGCCGGAAGCGGGCAGCCATGCCGACCCGGAACAGACCGTATCGATGGAGGATTACTCCGTGGATATGGCCAATCCGGGGATGGTGCACGCTTTGCTCAGCGCGCAACTGCAGGAATGGGAAGGCACGCCTTACCGGCTGGGCGGGATGACCCGCAAGGGCATCGATTGCTCCGGTTTTGTGTTTCTCACCTTTCATGATCGCTTGGGGGTGCGCCTGCCGCGTACCACGGATCAGCAGGCGAGAGTGGGGGAGAAAGTGGCCAAGGATCAGTTGCAGACCGGCGACCTGGTGTTCTTCCGCACCGGCCGGGGAGTTCGTCATGTGGGTATTTACATGAACCACGGCCGATTCATGCACGCCTCCACCAGCCGCGGGGTGATGGTCTCGTCGCTGGACAATGTCTACTGGCGTTCCCATTACTGGACCGCCCGTCGTATCGAAACGCGCTTCTGATCAGGCGTCCGTCGCCAGACGTTCGACCCCGGTGTTTTCGAAACGCACATCGCGGACGGTCAGGGGCTGGCCGTCATCGCCTTCCACATGGAGCTGGCGGATCGGGTGTCCGCTGATCCGGTCCACCAGCCGCAGATCGTCGCGGTTGCCGTTCCAGCGTTCGCTCCATTGTCGCAGCGCGGTGATTACCGTGAACAGGTCGCGGCCCTTGTCGGTGAGCCGATATTCGTAGCGAGTACCGTGCTCGCCGGCATCCACCTTGCTCATCACGCCGCTGTCCACCAGCCGGTTAAGGCGGTTGCAGAGGATGTTCTTGGCAATCCCCAGCCGCTGCTGAAAGTCGACGAAACGGCGGGTACCGAGCATGGCCTCCTTGACCACCAGCAGTGACCACCAGTCGCCCACTTGATCCAGGGCGCAGGCCACGGAGCAGTCCAGGTCGTCAAAGCGTTTTCGGGTCACGGGGAGAGCCCTCCAGGGGATTCGGCATATGTAAGAGCTTCTTCAGTCTATCCAAAACGGTTGCATGATGAAACCGTCCTGGTTTACGGTTGCGATCTGCAACCAAATTGGACGGCGGCCGGGGCCGCCACGACTCGGGAGAACAGGCTATGAGTACCTCGCTGGATGCGTTGCTGCGTCCGTTTGAACACAAGTCCCTGAAACTGCGTAACCGCGTGGCCATGGCGCCGATGACGCGTAATTTTTCCCCGGACTACATTCCCAATGAGGATGTGGCCGCTTACTACCGTCGCCGCGCCGAAGGCGAGGTGGGGCTGATCATTACCGAGGGCACCACCGTGGGCCATGTGGCGGCCAACGGTTACGAACGGGTGCCGGCTTTTCATGGTGAGCTGGCATTGGCTGGCTGGAAGCGGGTGGTGGACCAGGTCCACCAGGCCGGTGGCGCCATTATTCCCCAGCTTTGGCACGTCGGGGCGGTGCGCCGGCCCGGTATCGGCCCGGACAAGGATGTGCCCGGTTATTCTCCTTCCGGCCTGTTCAAGCCGGGCAAGGAGAGCGGCCATGCCATGACCCTGGAAGATATCGACGACGTCATCCGGGCTTTCGCCGAATCCGCCCGTAACGCCCGTGATCTGGGGTTCGATGGTGTGGAAATCCACGGTGCTCACGGCTACCTGCTTGATCAGTTCTTCTGGGAAGGCACCAACCAGCGTGATGACCAATACGGCGGCAACATGGATAACCGCGGGCGTTTCGTGGCGGACATCGTGCGCGCGGTGCGTGAGGCGGTGGGTGAGGACTTCGCCATCGTGCTGCGGTATTCCCAGTGGAAACAGCAGGATTATGAGGCCCGGCTGGCCACCACCCCGCAGGAACTGGAGCGCTTCCTGACCCCGCTGGTGGACGCCGGCGTCGATCTGTTCCACGCCTCCACCCGCCGCTTCTGGGTGCCGGAATTCGAAGGTTCCGACCTCAATCTGGCCGGCTGGACCCGTAAGCTGACCGGCAAGCCGACCCTTTCCGTGGGCAGTGTGGGCCTGGATGACGATTTCATCGGCCATAACAATCAGGGTATGGGCGGCACCGCCAATCCGGTGAGTATCGACGAACTGGAACGGCGTATGGCCAACGACGAATTCGACCTGATCGCGGTCGGACGGGCTTTGTTGCAGGACCCGAACTGGCTGATCAAGATGCGGGAAGGTCGTGAGGAGGAGATCGAGATCTTCACCAAGAAAGCCCTGGGTTCGCTCAGCTGAGCCTTCCATCAGGGACGCAGAGCCGCGTTACGCCTTTACGGGAACGTCGTGAATACATTCCTGTAGGCTCCCGGTCGAACATCCCTGTTCGACCGGGTCCCGCAAAGGCGTAACGCGGCTCCGCTTCGAGGTAACCGGCAAGCGCGGGTGTTCTTCTCGCCTTGGAGATATAAATGCGGAGGTTGCTACAAAGCCGCTGTGGGAGCTTGCTTGCAAGCGAATCTTCTTGGGCCTCGAGAGTCTTCGCTTGCAGGCAAGCTCCCACAGTGGGGCTGTAGGGAGGCCTTCCGGAGCCCGGTTTGACAGCGGCGCCAAACCGGGAGCCGAGCCCCGCTGGAGATCCCCCTGTTTCGCCTTTAACTTGCTTCCAGGGACTTGTTAATGCGCAGCGCCAGCAGCGTGCAAACCACCCCGGACAGCAGATAAACGCTGACGTAAGCCAGGCCGAACTTAGCTGACAGCCCCAGTGCCACCAGCGGCGCGAAGGCGGCGCCGAACAGCCAGGCGAAGTCGGAGGTCAAGGCCGCTCCGGTATAGCGGAAGCGGCGCTGGAAGTTGGCGGTGACGGTGCCGGAAGCCTGGCCGTAGGACAGACCCAGCAAAACGAAGCCGACCAGAATGAAGATATCCTGCTGTACCGCGTTACCGTCCATCAGCAGCGGTGTGAACAGACTGAAGATCCCGATCAGCACCGCCAGCGAGCCGACGGTGTTGCGTTTGCCGATCCGTTCCGCGATCCAGCCGGAGGCAATGGTGCCGAAAATCGCCAGGATCGCCCCGATGGCCTGCACGATCAGCACATCCGGCACGTTCTGGGAGCCGTTCAGTACGATCCAGGACAGCGGGAAGATGGTCACCAGATGGAACAGGGCATAGCTGGCCAGGGCAGCGAAGGCGCCAATGAAGATGTTGTAGCCCTGCTCTTGCAACATTTTGCGTGTGCTCAGCGGTTCCAGGTCACTCTCTTCCAGTGCCGCGGTGTACTCATGGGTCAACACCAGCCGCAGGCGGGCGAACAGGGCCACCACGTTGATGGCGAACGCCACGAAGAACGGATAGCGCCAGCCCCAGCCGAGGAAGTCCTCGGTGGACAGGCTCATATACAGAAACAGGAACAGGACGCTGGCCACCAGGAAACCGATAGGGGCGCCCAGTTGGCCGATCATGGCGAACCGGGAGCGGCGGTTTTTCGGCGTGTTCAGCGCCAACAAGGAGGGCAGGCCGTCCCAGGAGCCGCCCAGGGCGAGCCCCTGCAGAATACGCAGCAGCGACAACACCAGGATGGCGTAGCCGCCCAATACCGCGTGGCCGGGCAGGAAGGCGATACCCGCGGTGGCGGTGCCGAGCAGGAACAAGGCGGCGGTCAGTTTAACGCTGCGGCCCCAGTGGCGCTGGATGGTCATGAACAGCGCGGTACCGAAGGGGCGGGCGATAAAGGCGAAGGAAAAGATGGTGAAGGCGTACAGCAACCCCTCCAGGCGGCCGGCGAACGGAAAAAACACCGACGGAAACACCAGAACCGAGGCTATTCCATAAACGAAGAAGTCGAAGTACTCTGAGGTGCGTCCGATCACCACGCCCACGGCGATCTCGTTCGGCGCCACGGCCTGATGGGCCTCCGGAGCGGAAGAGTAGGAGGGCACGGAGGCGGGGTCGTTCGTTGTTATCATTGCTGTACCTCACGAAATCAAGTCCGACCGATCATAATCACTTTCTCGATATCGTGACACCATTGGACAAAATGTCCAATTCAACATTCCGGGCCGGAGGCGTACAGTGCGCGGCACCCTGGACTACTTACAATACTCGGCAATGCCAATTCTCAAGCTAGTACGCGGGTTGTCACTGACCGCCGCCGTCGCTTTGCTGGCGGGGTGTGATGCAGTGGTGATGTCGCCATCCGGTGACGTGGCCGCCCAACAACGTGACCTGATCATCTGGGCCACGGTGTTGATGCTTCTGGTGATCGTACCCGTCATCATCCTTACTCTGTTATTCGCCTGGCGCTATCGTTCTTCCAACAAGAACGCCACCTACAAGCCGGATTGGGACCATTCCACGGTGTTGGAACTGGTGATCTGGGGCGTGCCGCTGTTGATTATTATCGCCCTGGGGGCGATGACCTACGTCAGCACCCACAAACTGGATCCCTATCGCCCGCTGGATCGTATCGCGCCGGGTCAACCGGTACCGGCGGACATGGAGCCGCTGGTGGTGGAAGTGGTCTCCCTGGACTGGAAATGGCTGTTCTTCTACCCGGAACAGGGCATCGCCACGGTTAATGAACTGGCGGCGCCGGTGGATCGTCCGATCCGCTTCAAGATCACCTCCTCGTCCACCATGAACTCGTTCTTCATTCCGGCGCTGGCTGGCCAGATCTACGCCATGGCGGGGATGGAAACCAAGTTGCATGGGGTGATCAACGAAGAAGGCGTCTACGACGGTTTCTCCGCCAACTACAGCGGTGCCGGCTTCTCGCATATGCGCTTCAAGTTCCACGGCATGAGCGAAGCCGACTTCGAGCAGTGGGTGACCAAAGTGGCCGCCGAGGGCGACACCCTGGATCGCGACGTTTATCGGGAGCTGGAACAGCCGAGCGAGCGCGAGCCCGTACACTATTATGCCGAGGTGGATCCCACTCTCTACGACGCGATTCTGAATCTATGCGTGGAGCCCGGCACGATGTGTATGAAAGACATGATGATGTTCGGGCACAGTGGCCACCACGGTGGTCATGACGGTGACAAGGCCGGCAAGGAAGAAGGCCATGATGATCATGGTGACCCTGCCACCGGCCACGGGCACGAACAGCATCAGTGATGGAATGACGCGGTCTTCCATCGTTCCGATACACCTTTCATGAAGCGCCTTGGGCGTCGGTATGCAAAATGTTTGATCAAATCGACCTGACCAAGCTCATTTTCGGTCGCCTCACCTGGGAGGCGATTCCCTATCATGAGCCGATCCTGATCGCCACGTTCGCCGCGGTGGTCCTCGGCGGTATCGCAATGCTGGCTGCGCTGACCTACTTCCGCCTGTGGGGTTACCTGTGGCGGGAATGGTTCACCAGCATCGATCACAAGAAGATTGGCATCATGTACATCATTCTGGCACTGGTGATGCTGCTGCGTGGTTTCGCCGATGCCATCATGATGCGTATCCAGCAGGCCTGGGCCTTCGGCGACTCCGCCGGCTATCTGCCGCCGGACCACTACGATCAGATCTTCACCGCCCACGGTGTGATCATGATCTTCTTCGTCGCCATGCCTCTGGTCACCGGCATCATGAACTACGTGGTGCCGCTGCAGATCGGGGCCCGCGACGTGGCCTTCCCGTTCCTGAACAATTTCTCCTTCTGGATGACCACCTCCGGCGCCGTACTGGTCATGGTGTCCCTGTTCATTGGTGAATTCGCCAAGACCGGCTGGTTGGCCTACCCACCCCTTGCGGGCATAGACAAGAGTCCCGGAGTCGGGGTGGACTACTATATATGGGCCTTGCAGATCGCTGGTGTCGGTACCCTCCTATCGGGCGTGAACCTGTTGGTGACCATCGTCAAGATGCGGGCGCCGGGTATGACCATGATGAAGATGCCGGTGTTCACCTGGACTGCTCTTTGCACCAACGTGCTCATCGTGGCCGCTTTCCCGGTACTGACCGCCGTGCTGGCGATGCTGACCCTGGACCGCTATCTCGGTACCAACTTTTTTACCGAAGATCTGGGTGGCAACGCCATGATGTACATCAACCTTATCTGGATTTGGGGTCACCCCGAGGTGTACATCCTGATCCTGCCGGCGTTTGGTGTGTTCTCCGAGATCGTTTCCACCTACTCCGGCAAGCGTTTGTTCGGCTACGCTTCCATGGTCTACGCCACCGTGGTGATCACCGTGCTGTCCTACCTGGTATGGCTGCACCACTTCTTCACCATGGGGTCGGGGGCCAGTGTGAACTCGTTCTTCGGCATCACCACGATGATCATCTCGATTCCCACCGGGGCCAAGGTGTTCAACTGGCTGTTCACCATGTATCGCGGCCGTATCCGTTTCGACGTGCCGATGCTGTGGACCGTGGGCTTCATGGTGACCTTCGTCATCGGTGGCATGACCGGGGTGCTGCTGGCGGTACCGCCGGCGGATTTCGTGCTGCATAACAGCCTGTTCCTGATTGCCCACTTCCATAATGTGATCATCGGCGGTGTGCTGTTCGGCATGCTGGCGGCGATCACCTATTGGTTCCCGAAAGCCTTCGGGTTCAAGCTGGACCCGTTCTGGGGCAAGGTCTCGTTCTGGTTCTGGCTGACCGGCTTCTACTTCGCCTTCATGCCGCTGTATGTATTGGGCCTGATGGGCGTGACCCGCCGTATGAGCCAATTCGATGATCCATCCCTGCAGATCTGGTTCCAGGTGGCCGCGTTCGGCGCCGTGCTGATCGCTATCGGTATCGCCGCTTTCCTGATTCAGTTGGTGGTGAGCTTCATGCGCCGGGAATCCCTGCGTGATGAGACGGGGGATCCCTGGGATGGCCGTACCCTTGAGTGGTCCACGTCCTCTCCGCCGCCGGCATACAACTTTGCGTTCACCCCGCGTGTGCACGATCTGGATGCCTGGTGGCAGATGAAGCAGCACGGCTACAAGCGTCCGGAGAGCGGTTTCCTGCCGATCCACATGCCCAAGAATACCGGGGCCGGGATCATTCTGGCGGGCATCAGCACGGTGCTGGGCTTCGCGCTGATCTGGCATATGTGGCTGCTGGCCGGCGTGTCCTTCCTGGGGCTGCTGGTGGTGGCCATCGGTCACACCTTCAACTACAACCGCGACTACCATATTCCGGTGGAAGAGGTAGTGCGTGTGGAAGCGGAACGGACACGGGTACTCGCGAACCATGGTTGATACGACTCACACTCAACAAGCGCAAGGGCAGCCGCTGCAGTTTTACGAGACCGAGGAGCATCACCCGCAGACGGGCACGATGCTGGGTTTCTGGCTGTATCTGATGAGCGACTGTCTGATCTTCGCTTCTCTGTTCGCCACTTATGGGGTTCTGGGCCGCAGCTACGCCGGCGGCCCCACCGGCGCCGAGCTGTTCGATCTGCCGCTGGTGGCGATGAATACCGCGCTGCTGCTGCTGTCCTCCATCACCTATGGCTTCGCCATGCTGGAGATGCAGAAGAACCGGGTGCGCGGCACCATCGGCTGGCTGCTGATCACCGGCTTGTTCGGTATCGGCTTCCTGAGCCTGGAACTGTATGAGTTCGCGCATTTGATCCATGAAGGGGCGGGCCCGCAAACCAGCGCCTTCCTGACCTCATTCTTTGCTCTGGTGGGCACCCACGGTCTGCACGTGTTCTTCGGTATCGTCTGGCTGGTTACGCTGTGCTTCCAATTGCGCAAGCACGGTCTGATTCCGGAGAACAAGCGCCGCGTGGCGTGCCTGTCCATGTTCTGGCACTTCCTGGACGTGGTCTGGATCGGCGTGTTCACCTTCGTTTATCTGATGGGAGTGCTGGTATGAGCGAGCATCACGACAGTGTTCACGAGAACCATGCCCACGAACATCATGGCGACGAGCTGCCGCACGCCGACTTCAAGAGCTACATGGTTGGCTTCATCCTGTCGGTGATCCTCACCGCGATCCCGTTCTGGATCGTGATGGGGGGCGTGTTCGAGACCTCCAGCACCACCGCCCTGGTGATTCTGGGGTTCGCCGCGGTACAGATCGTGGTGCACATGATTTACTTCCTGCACATGAACTTCCAATCCGAAGGCGGTTGGAACATGTTGGCGCTGATCTTCACCGCGGTGATGGTGTTCATCACGCTGGCGGGGTCGTTGTGGGTGATGTATCACCTTAACGTCAACATGATGCCGGGCATGATGGAGGCGATTCACGGGCCATGAACCGACCGCCGCGCCCAGGTTCCAACGTGAGCCGCCTGCGCCGGGCGGCCCGGTTGGCGTGGGTGCTGGTGGCGGTGGCCGCGTTCATCGGGCTGGTGTCCCTGGGCAACTGGCAGGTGGAGCGCCGGGCCTGGAAACTGGATCTGATCGAACGCGTCTCCCACCGCGTGGACGCTCCGGCGGAGCCCGCTCCGGGCCCCGCCGAATGGCCGCGAATCAGCCGTGAACAGCACGAATACCGGCATGTTCAACTCAGCGGCACCTTCCTTGCCGATCGCGTCTCCCTGGTTCAGGCCAGCACCGAGCTGGGCAGTGGCTACTGGGTGATGACCCCGCTGAAACGGGACGACGGCACTGTGGTGCTGATCAACCGCGGCTATGTTCCCCAGCAACAGCGCGACCGGGCCGCCGCCGGCGCCTGGACCCCCGAAGGCAAGGTGCGGGTCAGCGGCCTGCTGCGCTTGAGCGAGCCCGGCGGCGGTTTTTTGCGGGACAATGTCCCCGCGGAGAGCCGTTGGTACTCCCGGGATGTGGCCGCCATTGCCCGGACCCATGACCTGACCCGGGTGGCACCGTACTTCGTCGATGCGGACGCCGGGCCGGCGCCGGCGGAGGGACCGGTGGGCGGGCTGACCGTGGTCTCTTTTCACAACAATCACCTGGTCTATGCGATCACCTGGTATACCCTTGCCTTGATGGTGGCCGCGGGCGCTGTGTTCGTGCTTCGTGAGGAACTGCGGTCACGGCGCTAGGAGCCTGTTCAGGGGCCAACCTCTCAGGAGAAGGTGACGATGACAGCCACGAAGGGGGCCGCGGCGGCGGTGCAAAGCCCCCAGCCGATTCCGGCGCAACGCGAGACCGACGACGGTGACGCCACCGGGCGCAAGAACATGCAGCAGTTGATCCAACTGCGCTGGATTGCCGTGCTGGGTCAGATTGGCACCATACTGCTGGTGCGCTACGGTTTCGGCATTTCGTTGCCGATGGTGTTCATGCTGGCGGTACTGGCGGGGTTGATTGGTTTCAACCTGCTCAGCATGTTGCGGCTGCGGTGGTTGCGCCGGGATGTCAGCAACGGCGAACTGTTCCTGGCGCTGCTGGTGGATGTGGCGACGCTGACGATGCAGCTTTACGCCAGTGGTGGCGCCACCAACCCCTTTATTTTCCTTTATCTGCTGCAAGTGGTGCTGGCCGCGGTGCTGCTGGAGGCGTGGTCCACCTGGACCATCCTGCTGGTGACCGCGGGCTGTTTCGTCTGGCTGGAGTTCGCCGGACTTCCCCTGGTGATGCCGCCGGATTACGAGCGGGGCCCGCTGAGCCTGTATATCCAGGGGATGTTGATCTGCTTTGTCCTGAACGCCGTGCTGCTGGTGATTTTCATCAGCCGGATCACCCGCAACCGGCGCGAGCGGGACGCGCGGCTGGCCGATTTGCGTCAGCGCGCCGCCGAGGGCGAACACATCGTTCGCATGGGGTTGTTGGCGTCCGGCGCCGCCCACGAACTGGGTACGCCACTGGCGACACTGTCGGTGATTCTGGGGGACTGGCGGCATATGCCGGTGTTCAAATCCGACCCGGATCTGCTCGATGAGATCACCGAAATGCAGACCCAGGTGCTGCGCTGCAAGTCCATCGTCAGCGGCATTCTGCTTTCCGCCGGTGAAGCCCGGGGTGAGTCCTCGGAAGAAACCACCGTGCACGCTTTCCTGGACGAGCTGGTGGAAGAGTGGCGTGCCACCCGTCCGGTGACCGGATTCGATTACCACAACGCCTTTGGCGTGGATATGGATATCGTTTCCGATTCGGCGCTCAAACAAAGTTTGTGCAATGTATTGGATAATGCCCTGGAAGCCTCCCGCGACTGGGTGGGCCTGCAGGTGAGCCGTGATGGCGAATCCCTGATACTGACCGTTCTGGACCGGGGGCCGGGCTTCAGCGAGGAGATGCTTGGTCGTATCGGCCGCCCCTACCACTCCACCAAAGGGCGCCCTGGCAGCGGGCTGGGGCTGTTCCTGGTGGTCAATGTGGCGCGTACGCTGGGAGGTAATCTCAGCGCCCGCAACCGGCCGCACAAAGGTGCCGAAGTGACGCTGACGTTGCCGCTATCGGCGATTGCCCTGGAGGAAGAGCATGGTGAACGAGCATAACCAGCATGAAGGCAGTGCGGACACCTTGTTGATTGTCGAGGACGATGCCCCGTTCGCCCGCACCCTGGCCCGCTCTTTCGAGCGCCGCGGGTACGCGGTGATCAGTGCCGATGGCATGGAATCGATGATGACGTTGCTGGAGAGCCACTCACCCCAGTACGCGGTAGTGGACCTCAAACTGAAAGGGGAGGCCACCGGGCTCTCCTGCGTCCAAGCCTTGCACGCCCACGATGAGGACATGCTGATCGTGGTGCTGACCGGTTACGCCAGTATCGCCACCGCGGTGGAGGCGGTGAAGCTCGGCGCTTGCCATTATCTCGCCAAGCCTTCCAATACCGATGACATCGAAGCCGCGTTTCATCGTGCCGATGGCAGCACCGAGGTGGAAGTGGTGGGGCGCCCGACCTCGATCAAGACCCTCGAGTGGGAGCGCATCCACGAAACCCTGGCGGAAACCGGGTTCAACATTTCCGAAACCGCGCGCCGGCTCGGCATGCATCGCCGCACCCTGGCCCGCAAGCTGGGTAAACAGCAGGTGAAGTGAAGGGCGGGCGCGGGAAGAATCGCGGTCCGTGGACGATTGGTGTCCCACAATTCGCTTGCAGGCAAGCTCCCACAGCGGCTTCATAGTCCCCCGTGGGAAGCGGCTTTAGCCGCGAATAGCGTGTTAACGTGCCGGCGTGTTGCGTGTAAGCGGGCTGCGTGTTGCGCCCCGGCCCGTCACGCCCTAGAATCCAGACTCAACGAAAAAGCCAAAGGAAAGCCGGTGAGCCGCACCGACCTCCAAATCAAGTTCCTGCCCCGCTCCGTCGCCGCCTGGCGATGGTGACGCTCTTCGCTTGCCGCTTCTACTGCCGATAGCGGCACCCCTCGCGTTTTATTTCCGTCTACAATCTGTCGTCTGTATCAAGATCGGGGACCACCATGTCACCACGAAATCTGGATGAGTATGCCCGCCAGGGTTACACCCGCGTACCGGTGGTACGTGAAGTGCTGGCGGATCTGGACACGCCGCTGTCCGCCTATCGCAAACTGGCCGCCGGGCCCTACAGCTACCTGTTCGAATCCGTACAGGGCGGGGAGCGCTGGGGGCGCTACTCCATGATCGGCCTGCCGGCGGCGGAGGTGATCCGCATCCACGGTCGGCGCATTCTGATTACCGATGCCGACGGCGAGCGCCAGTTGGACGTGCCGGATCCGATCGCCTGGATCGAGGCCTACCGGCAGGAATACAACACCCCGGAGATCCCCGGTCTGCCCCGTTTCAACGGTGGTCTGGTGGGCTACTTCGGCTACGACAGCGTGCGCTACTTCGAGCCCCGCCTGGGGCCGGCGCCGGGGGAGGATGTGCTCGGCGTACCGGATATCCTGCTGATGCGCTCCGAGGAAGTGGTGGTGTTCGATAACCTGCGCGGCAGCCTGTTCCTGATCGTGCAGGTGGATCCGGCGGACAGCCATGCCGAGGGCAGGGCGTTGCGCCGTCTGGACGAGCTGGAGGCGAAGCTGCGGGCACCGTTGCCCGAGCCCGGCCACCATCGCTATGGCGAACCGGTGGGAGAAGAGAATTTCGTCTCTGAGTTTCCCCGCGACCGGCATGGCCAGGCGGTGGATACGATCCGTGAGTACATCCTGGCGGGGGATGTGATGCAGGTGGTGCCGGCGCAGCGCATGAGCTGTGAATTCCCGGCGCCGGCCATGGATCTCTACCGCGCCTTGCGTTACCTCAATCCTTCCCCGTACATGTTTTATCTGGACCTGGAAGACTTCCACATCGCCGGCTCCTCGCCGGAAATTCTCACCCGGGTCGAGGGCGACACCGTCACCGTGCGCCCCATAGCGGGTACCCGCAAACGTGGTGAAACGCCGGAGCGGGACCGGGAACTGGAAGAGGAACTGCTGGCGGATCCGAAGGAGTTGGCCGAACACCTGATGCTGATCGATCTGGGCCGCAACGATGTCGGCCGGGTGGCCAGGCCGGGGGAAGTGAAGCTGACCGAGAAAATGGCGGTGGAGCGCTATTCCCACGTGATGCATATCGTCTCCAACGTGGAAGGCAAACTGCGGCCGGAACTGGGGCCGCTGGACGTGCTGCGGGCCACTTTCCCCGCCGGCACCCTGAGCGGCGCGCCGAAGATCCGCGCCATGGAAATCATCGACGAACTGGAACCCACCAAGCGCGGAGTCTACGGCGGCGCGGTGGGTTATATCGGCTTCGACGGCGACATGGACATGGCCATCGCCATTCGCACCGCGGTGGTCAAGGATGGCCGGCTTTACGTGCAGGCCGGTGGCGGTGTGGTGGCGGATTCCCAGCCCGATCTGGAATGGAAAGAGACCATGAACAAGGCCCGTGCCGTATTCCGTGCGGTGAACATGGCCCTGGGCGGGCTTAATCTGGACGAGGGGGAACGCTGATGCGGGTCTTGATGATCGATAACTACGACAGCTTCACCTATAACCTGGTCCAGTACCTGCAGGAACTGGGGGCGGAGGTGCTGGTGCACCGTAACGACCAGATCGATCTGGCCGGCATGGAAGCGCTGGCGGCGGATCGGCTGATGATCTCGCCGGGGCCCTGCTCGCCCAACGAGGCTGGTATTTCCGTGGAGGCGATTCGCCATTTCGCCGGCAAGCTGCCGATTCTCGGGGTTTGTCTGGGGCACCAGTCCCTGGGGCAGGCGTTTGGTGGTGAAGTGATTCGCGCCGCGCAAGTGATGCATGGCAAGACCTCGCCAGTGCACCATACCGGCCAGGGGGTGTTCGCCGGCCTGCCCAGTCCGTTCACCGCCACCCGCTATCATTCCCTGGTGGTGGCCCGGGAGACGCTGCCCGAGTGTTTTGAGATCACCGCCTGGACCGAGAATGAGCAGGGCGAAAAGGAAGAGATCATGGGCATGCGGCATAAGGAGCTGCCTCTGGAAGGCGTGCAGTTCCATCCAGAGTCGATTCTGACCGAGCATGGCCACGCCATGTTGAAGAACTTTCTCGAGCACGGGGGGCAATGAGCATGAATATTCAGGACGCGCTGGCGCGGGTGGTGGACCACATCGATCTGTCCACCGAGGAAATGCGGGATGTGATGCGCGAAATCATGACCGGTGGCGCCACCGACGCTCAGATCGGCGGCTTCCTGGTGGGGCTGCGGATGAAGAGCGAATCCCTGGACGAGATCACCGGCGCCGCCATGGTGATGCGCGAGCTGGTGAAACCGGTGACCATCGAGAACCGCCGCCATCTGGTGGATATCGTCGGTACCGGCGGTGACGGCGCCAATCTGTTCAACGTTTCCTCCGCCAGTGCCTTCGTTGCCGCCGCCGCCGGCTGCCGGGTGGCCAAGCATGGCGGCCGTTCGGTCAGTTCCAAAAGCGGCTCCGCGGACCTGCTGGAGGCCGCCGGTGTGGATCTGGACCTGACCCCGGAGCAGGTGGCCCAGTGTGTGGACACGGTGGGGGTGGGGTTCATGTTCGCGCCCGGCCATCACAGCGCCATGAAATACGCCATCGGCCCGCGCAAGGAACTGGGCATGCGCACGCTGTTCAATATTCTCGGCCCGATGACCAACCCCGCCGCCGTCCAGCGGCTGGTGGTTGGCGTCTTCTCCGACCGGCTTTGCCGGCCCATGGCCGAAGTCATGGGGCGCCTGGGCGCGGAGCACGTCATGGTGGTGCATGGCCATGACGGCCTGGACGAGATCACCCTGGCGGGGCGCACGCATGTGGCGGAGTTTCGTGACGGTGAGGTACGGGAGTTCCAGATCACGCCGGAAGACGTGGGCATCGAGTCCGATTCCCTGGTGGGTTTGGACGTGACGGATCCCAAGGCGTCACTGGCGCTGATCCGCGATGCATTCGGCAAACGCACCGGGCCGGTGGCGGCCAAGGCCGCTGACATGGTGGCGCTGAACGCCGGCGCGGCGATCTATGTATCCGGGGTAACCCGCACACTGGCGGAAGGCGTGCGGATGGCGGATGATTTGATTCATAACGGTGAAGCCGCCGAGCGCATGCGGGAATTGGCCCAGTTTTGCCGCGCCTTGAAAGCGGCGGATTGAACAGGCTCTTTGAACACCCCCCGCCGGGAGCGTTCTAATGAGAGTGGATTCAGTACCCTCGATAAAGAAAACGGGCCGGCGGATGGCCCACCCAGACAGCCAGGAGCGCCCATGAGCAACGGCACCATTCTTGATCGTATCATCGAACGTAAAGAGCAGGAGATCGCCGACGGCAAGCGCCGTTACAGCATGGGGGATCTGCGGGCGCTGGCGGAGAATCAGCGGCGGGCGAGAGGATTCCATCGAAAGCTGTATGATCGCGTGGCCGAGGGCAAACCGGCGGTGATCGCGGAAATCAAGAAAGCCTCCCCCAGCAAAGGGGTCATTCGTGAGGACTTCGATCCGGTGGATATCGCCCGGCGCTATGAGGAAAACGGCGCCGCCTGCCTGTCCGTGCTCACCGATCAGGAGTTCTTCCAGGGGCATGAGGACTATCTGCGCGCCGCCCGTAACGCGGTGTCGTTGCCGGTATTGCGCAAGGATTTCATCGTTGACCCCTGGCAAGTGTTCGAAACCCGGGCCATGGGAGCGGACGCCATTCTGCTGATCGTGGCGGCGCTGTCCGATGCCCAGATGGATGAGCTCTACCACGCTGCCCAGCAGGCCGGCTGTGACGTGCTGGTGGAAGTGCACTCCGGTGAGGAACTGGAGCGGGCGATGAAGCTGAACGTGGAAGTGGTGGGCATCAACAACCGTGACCTGCGCACCTTCGAAACCCGCCTGGACACCACTCTGGAACTGGCTCCGCAAGTACCCGCCGATCACCTGGTGGTCACCGAGAGCGGTATCCACACCCGCGCCGACGTGCGCCTGATGCGCGACAACGGCATCCACGGCTTCCTGGTCGGCGAGGCCTTCGTGCGCGAGGAAGACCCCGGCGCGGCGCTGAAAAAACTGTTTTTCTAGTTAATAGTGAACAGTGAATAGTTAGCAGCGAAAATCAAAAGCAAAGAAAAAGCCAAGAGGCCGCTCCAACTTCTGGACGCGGCCTCTTGGCTTTCAGTGTCCGCGGTGCTTTATCCGCGAGCTATTCATTGTTCCCTATTAACTATTCACTGCCTTCATCAGCGCGTGCCATAAACCACCATGGTCTTGCCCTTCACGGACACCAGACCCTGTTCTTCCAGATTCTTCAGGACCCGGCCGACCATCTCGCGGGAGCAGCCGACGATACGGCCGATCTCCTGACGGGTGACCTTGATCTGCATGCCATCGGGGTGGGTCATGGCGTCAGGTTGCTTGCACAGGTCCAGCAGGGTGCCGGCGACCCGGCCGGTGACGTCCAGGAACGCCAGGTCGCCCACCTTGCGGGTGGTGGCGCGCAGGCGGCCGGCCAGTTGCGCCGATACGGCGAACAGAATGTCGGCGTCTTCCCGGGTCAACTGGCGGAATTTGGCGTAGCTCACCTCGGCTACTTCGCACTCGGTTTTCGCTTTCACCCAGGCGGAACGGGAAGGGTCGCTCTCGAACAGGCCCATTTCACCGAAGAAGTCACCTTCGTTGAGGTACGCCATGATCATCTCGCGACCATCGTCGTCCTCGATCATCACCGTGACCGAGCCACGGAGGATGTAATAAAGGGCGTCGGACTCATCGCCAGCGTAAATAATGGTGCTCTTCGCCGGATACCGCCGACGGTGGCAGTTGGCCAGAAAGTGGTCCAGATTGGGAATAATCTTGTTGCCGTCGCTCATGGGGTCTCTGCTTAAGCCAGAAGAATGTCTTAGCCGATTAAGCTCAAGGATATTGCCTGTTTTTCACATCGCTGCCAAGGGTGGGAGCCCGCGAGAGCGCAAAGGGGTGACGCCGGTCCGCTGTCGGGGGCGGGCGGAGGCGGTAAACAGGGCGCTTAGGGTATGGTCGCGGGGCCGCTCTGTGGTAATCTGCGCGCCCATTTGGGGGCGGGCCCGGCGGGCCGCTCCGGTGCCGAGCAGGAGTAGGTGATGAAAGCTGTGGTTGAATGGCAGGGCGAAGCCTGTTTCCAGGCGGAATCCGGTTCCGGTCACACCATCCTAATGGACGGTCCGCCCGATCATGGTGGTCAGAATCGCGGTGCGCGCCCGATGGAAGTCCTGCTGATGAGCGTTGGCGGCTGTTCCGCGTTCGATGTGGTGCATATTCTGCGTAAATCCCGTCAGAACGTGACAGGCTGCCGCTGTGAGCTGAGCGCGGAGCGGGCGGAGGACGAAGTCCCCGCCGTATTCACCAAAATTCATTTGCACTTCGTGGTATCCGGCGAGGATCTCAAGGAGGCGCAGGTGAAACGGGCGGTGTCATTGTCGGCGGAGAAGTACTGCTCCGCGTCGATCATGCTCACCCGTGGTGGTGTGGAGGTCTCCCACAGCTATACCATCGAAGCCTGAGCGGATACCCTTCGCCAAGGCGGCGAGGTGCCGGGCGGACCTGGGCCGGCGCCAAAAGAACCTGCGGATTCCCGGTGCGGTCAGCCGTATCCGGGGTTGAGTGAGAGTTAACCACGGGCGGTGACGACCGCCAACGGGGAAATGCGGTGGTAAAAGATCCCAATCCCAAGATTTCGGTACACGGTTTCAACAACCTGACCAAGTCGCTCAGTTTCAATATTTTCGACATCGCCTATGCGAAGACCGAGCAGCACCGCAAGGAGTACATCGAGTACATCGATGAGCTTTACAATGCGGAGCGGTTGACTGAAATCCTTACCAATGTGACGCGCATCATTGGCGCCAACGTCCTCAACGTGGCCCGCCAGGACTACGATCCGCAGGGCGCCAGTGTGACCATGCTGATCGCGGAACACGAAACCCCACCGAGCGGTACTGACTGGGACGAAGAAGCGCCCGGGCCGCTGCCGGACACGGTGGTGGCGCACCTGGACAAGAGCCATGTGACCGTCCACACCTATCCGGAATCCCATCCGGACAACGGTATCTCCACTTTCCGGGTGGATGTGGATGTGTCCACCTGTGGCGTGATCTCACCGCTGCGGGCGCTGAACTACCTGATCCACAGCTTCGACTCCGATATCGTCACCATCGACTATCGGGTCCGCGGCATGACCCGGGATCTGGACGGCACCAAGCACTACATCGATCACGACATCACCTCGATCCAGAACTTCCTGGTGGAGGACACGCAGAACGCCTACCAGATGATCGACGTCAACGTGTATCAGGAGAACATCTTCCACACCAAGATGCTGCTCAAGGACTTCGACATCGAAAACTACCTGTTCGGCGCCGGCAGCGACGAATTTGACGACGCCGAACTGGCCGAAATCAAGGAACGCCTGCAGACCGAAATGCTGGAGATTTTCTACAGCCGGAACATGTAAAAAAAGCAGTGAAGAGTTAACAATTAACAGTTAACAGCGAAAATCAAAAGATAAAGAGGCCGCGCCCAACACCTGGACGCGGCCTCTTTCGTTGCAGCGTACGGAGAAATTCATCCGCGCGCTATTCACTGTTAACTATTCACTGTTCACTAGATCCTGTAGGTGGTGAGCGTCATCACCTTGCTCATCAGGGTCATGGCGCGGCGGATCGGGGTGGGGAGGGGAGCGCCACCGGCGTCTTCGGCGGTGACGGCGTGTTTCAATTCGTCCTCGCGCATCTGCTCGAGAATGGCACGGGTGCGGTGATCGTCGGCGGGCAGTTCGGACAGATGCCGTTCCAGGTGGCGTACCACCTGATGCTCGGTTTCCGAGACAAAACCCAGGCTCCAGCGGTCTCCGGCCAGCCCGGCGCCCGCGCCGAGGGTGTAGCTCATGGCATAGAACAGCGGATTCAGACGGCTGGGTACGCTGCCCAACTCGCGGATACGGTCCTCGCACCACGCCAGATGGTCTTCCTCCTCCCGGGCGGCTTCCTCCATGGCATGGCGCACGTGGGGCAAGGTAGCGGTGCTGGCCTGGCCCTGGTACAGAGCCTGGGCACAGACCTCGCCGGTGTGATTGATGCGCATCAGGCCGGCGATATGGCGCTGCTGCCGGGCGTCCAGGGGGACGCTCCGGTCCTTGATGGCGGCTTCGTCATCGCCGGGTTGGGCGGCGGGCTGCCGGGAGGCCCGGGTGGACCCGGGAGTGAGGGTACGCAGCGCGTTGTCCACGCGGCTGAGCAATTGGTCCACTGGCGTCAGGTGACGACCCGTCATCACGACTTCTCCACGATGCTCACGGGGCGGATGGTAATCCGGCCATGCCGATGTCCGTGGCGGACGCCGGTATGGCCGGGCCGATAGTGTAGCAGGCAACACTCGCCATCGTCGCGGCGGCCCGCCTTGAGTGGGTCAGGGTTCTTCCCCGGATTCCTCGACCTGGCCGCGCCGGGTAAACCGGATCAGCACGTCACGAAGCACATTCAGTTCCACCGGTTTGGGAATGTGGGCGTTCATGCCGGAGGCCAGGCTGCGTTCCCGGTGTTCGCGCAGGATATGGGCGGTAAGGGCGACGATGGGGACCGCCACCAGACCGTTTTCCCGCTCGTGGGCACGAATCCGCCGGGTGGCCTCGAACCCGTCCATCTCCGGCATTTCGCAATCCATCAGGATCAGGTCATAACGCTTCTGGGTGGCGCGGTTGAGGGCTTCCAGGCCGTTGGCGGCCAGTTCCGGCGTAATGCCCAGCTTGTTGAGCATGCCGCGGATGACTTTCTGGCTCAGCTTGTGGTCCTCGACCACCAACACCTGCAGGCCGGGGTCCGGGCTCTCGCTGCGCTGGCGGGGCGCCGAGGGGCGCTGCAAGCCCAGTTCCTCGCTCAGTACCTGTTTGAGGCGCGGCGCCGACACCGGTTTGGTCAGAACCCGATGAATACTGACGTTACGCGCATCCACATCGGTGGGGGAACTGCTGATGCCGGTGAGCATGATCAATACCGGCGAGTGGGTGATAACCGGATCCTCGTGGATCCGCGCCGCCAGCTGCACGCCTGTCATGCCGGGCATCTGGTGGTCCAGCAGCACCACGTCGTAGGGCTCGTTGATGTTGGCCTGGGTGCGCAAGGAGGCCAGCGCCTCGCGTGGATCGTTGCTGGCGGTGACGCGCATACCCCAGCTCAGGGCCAGATGGCGGATCACCCGGGTCACGGTGGTGGAGTCATCCACCACCAGCATGCTGCGGCCCAGCAAGGGCACCCGGTCCGCCGGATTGTCCGGCGCCGGATCATCCAGCGCCGACAACGGCACGATGAACCAGTAGGCCGTTTCCTGGTTGTGCCCGTCGCGGTGTCCACAACGGCCACTCATGGCTTCCACCAGTTGTTCTGCGATGGCCAGATTCAGCGTGCTGCTGTCCTGACGGGCGCCGTTTTCCCGCAGATCGTGCAGGGTGCCGGCACGCAGAGCGGTACCGGAGAATTCAAAGCGCACCTGACCGGCCTGGCCGGTGGGTTCCAGCGACACATCGATGATCAACTCGCCGTGCTGGGCCTGACGGATGAAAGCGCCGATCAGGTTGGTCAGCACCTGGCGCAGGCGTCCGGGGTCTCCCTCCATGCGCGCCGGCACATTGGTGTGCACGTGGGTGATCAGTTCCACCTGCTTTTCCTCGGCCCGCTCGCGGAACAGGTCCACGGCGTCCACCAGCAGCTCGTGTACATCCAGGGCCTCGTGGCTGATCTCGGCGCCGGAGGTCGACAGCTGGGAGTACTCCAGCACATCGTTGATGATCTTCAACAGGCTTTCGCCGGCATTGTGAATGGCGCTGACGCACTCCTTCTGGTTAGGCGTTAGCGGGGTATCGTCGAGCAATTCCGCCATGCCGAGGATGCCGCTGAGCGGGGTGCGGGCATCATGCCCCATGCGCGCCAGGGTTTCGCGCCGGGTGGTTTCGACGGTCTCGGCGACGGCCTGATTGCGTAACTGTTCCGCCTTGAGTCTTTGGCGGCGTTGATGCTGCAGACGCAGGCCGGCGGTTTGCAGGGTGCCCGCCACAGTGAATACCAGAAGCAGGGTCAAGGGCACGTCCAGGCTGGTATGCAGCAGGCCCAGGGTGACCAGACACAGAATGGCCACCGGCACTCCCACCAGGATACTGGTGAAGAAGAACAGGGCTCCGGCGGGCACCTCCCGATGCCAGGCCTGGTAGCCCAGCGCGATCAAACACGGCGCGGTGAGCAGCACGAGTACACAGCACAGTCCCATCGCCGCCGGTGACGGCAGAATCAATAGCAATGGGATCTGAACCAGGGCCAGAGCGCCCAGTACCAGCAGAATGTAATGCAGCGCCGGGCTGTGCTGGCGGCTGTCGACGAAGGTGCGCCCGGCGCCGCAGGCGGCGAACAGGGCGCCGGAAAGCAGGGTCAGGCGCAGCGGGTGATCCCAACTGCTGAGATCGTCCAGATGGCCCAGGAAGCCGCTGCCGATGACGATCAGGCCGATGACACAGAAGCCGAACAGGGCGTGATAGCCATGGCTGGTGGCGGAGCGCATGAAGGCCAGGGCCAGATGGTACAGGGACATGGCCAGCAATATACCGATCAACAACCAGTAGACGCCGTACAGCGGGTTGTCCCCGAGCGCTTTCTGCATGGTGGTGAGCGTCAACGAATAGACCAGTTCACCATGAGGATTCACTCGCCAATAGAACACCTGGGGCTGGCCCAGCGGCAGGTCGAGCACCTGGATCGGGTAGCGGTGGACAAAGGACTCATCCGGCAGTGGCGTACGATAACGGGTGGTGCCGGGTGGGCCATCGGGAAGGTAGAACTGGCTGTCCTGGTAGGCGCGAGGGGCCATCACCAGCGCGAAGCGCTGCTGGTCGGACAGCTCATTGTGAATGGAAACGCGGATCCACCAGTCGTGGTTACTCAGCCCGAGCCGTTCAACGAAACGGGACGCCGGCTGGAAACGGTGGTCCAGGCCGCCGCTGACCACATCCTCCAGGGAATAGTGGTTGTCCGGGTCGGGCAGGTATTCGGAATAGATGGTGATGCGGGCGTTGTCCGGCTCGCTGTTGACCACGAACGGCGGTGGGGGAGCCGCCCAGGCGCGACCGGCGACCAGCCAGAGGAGGCCGAGTATCAGCGGCAGCCATCGCCCTGGTGTGTTATTCCGTGGCCAAAACGTCCTTGGTGGCATCATCCGTCGTCGTTTCCCGATCCAGCACATACGCATCCAGGCCGGCTTCGGAAAGGATATAGGCTCCCAACTCGCTGCGTCGACCGGCGGAACACAGTATATAAGTGAAATCCCGCTCCAGCGCGGGGGCTCTTTGTCTCAATTCTCCCAATGGAACATTACGGGCTCCGGGTGTCCGGTCGTGCCGGAACTCCGCCGCCAGCCGCACATCGAGCAAAATACAGGCGTGATCGCCGTCGCGAACCATGTCGTTGAGGGTAGCCTCATTCAGATGGCGGATCACCGAGGCTTGCAGAATTTCCTGGAAATCATCCTGCCCCAGGCACATCAACACGCCATCGCTGGTCATGGTAACGGTGGCGTTGCGCGGCTGGTCGCTGATCAGAGCATCTTCGCCGAAAAACCGGCCCGGTCCCAGTGTGGCTAGGGTATCGGTGCCGCGCGCCTGGCCGCGGGTGACCATGGCCTGGCCCTGTTTGAGCACATAGAAGGTATCGCCGACATCCCCTTCGCGGACCACGATCGTACCCATCTCCACCTCCCGGGGCTGGAACTTCATGAACAGCGTATGCAGTTTCGCTGGCGCGATGCGGGCGAACAGGCCGGAGGCCAGCAGCGCGTCGGTCCAGTCCCGTTGCTCGTCCTGGCCTGGTGGTGGTAGCAAATCAACCGCACCGGTCCAGGCCATCAACAAATCCAGTTTGTCCCGATCCAGGGTGTAAAGGGTGACGTCGGTGCGGGTAATGGCGTTGACGGTATGAGGCGCGTAGTTGTCCAGGGCAAGATAATTCTCGTCATCGGCGGCGGAGAAGGGCCGCACGCTGAAACCGGCATCGATCAGATCCAGCTCGCCGTCCACCAGGAAGTAGGCCTTGTCACTGTGCCGGCCCCGTTTGAACACCATCCGGCCGGGCGGCAGGTTCAGCACTTCCAGTTGGCCCTGGATGGCGTGCAGGTGAGTGTGGCTGAGGCTGTCGAACGGAATAAACTCGGCAAGCCGGGACGGATCCGGCGTGGTGATGGACATACTTCCCCCCTGAACAAACGCACGGCATCAGAAGAGGCCGCGGACGGTGCACCGGCGACGATCATTATGGTTGTGATGAGGCGGGTTGCCTCGAAGCGTCGCGCCTGGGCTGATGATAGCGGCTACTCTAAGTGTTTTCCCGCCGTGCTGCACAGTGGGCCGCGGTTTTGTGATAAGGGTCCTATGGCAGGCGGCGGCTCAGGCGGTCAGTGCCATCAGCAGGGTGCCGCCGCCGGAAAGCATCAGCAGGGCGAAGATGCCGCGGCGCAGGGTGCGCTCGCTGACCGGTGGCGGGAACCGGTTGCCGATCCAGGCCATCGCCGCCACCACTGGCAGCGACAGCAGCCCGATTTTGACCACATCCAGGGTCAGGTCGCCGTGCAATCCGACCACCACCAGTCGCCCCAGTGAAGCCAGCGAGAACAGGGTCAGCAGGGTGATGCGGATGGTCTGGACCGGGATCGGCTGACGATAGAGCTGATAGACGATGGGTGGACCGCTGACGCTGAACAGGCCGCCAAAGAACCCGCCCAGGAAGCCGGTGCCGACAAAGGCGGCCGGCGAGGAACGTCGTGGCAGCGGATCGGGGCGGCACACCAGCACCAGGCCGGCGGCGATGATGACGGCGCCCAGCAGGGCCTTGAGCAGGTTCTGGGCATTGCTGTTGAGATAGCTGAGCAGCAGTACACCGATGACCATGGCCGGCACCAGTCCGATCAGGCTCTGTGCGACGATACGGCCATCCGCCTTTCTGAGCTGGGGAACCACCACCACCGCGCCCAGGGCCAGATTCATGATGTTCAGCGCGGTGGCGGTGGCGGGGATCGAGCCAAGATGGAGCAGGGTCACGGCGGCCAGCAAGAAGATGCCGAGAGCGAAACCGGTGACGGCCTGAATATAGGTGCCGATGGCAACGGCCAGCAGAAACAACGGCAGCGATTCAGGCATGGAACTCCCTGCGTGAGCTGAAGGCGGCCGGTCAGGCCGCCGGGGTAATCGGCCCGGAAACTAGTTCTGTTCCCGGGCCACGGCGCGATAGCCGATATCGGTACGGTGGTAGGCGTCTTTCCAGGAAATCCTGGCAACCCCCTGGTAAGCGTTGCGTTGCGCGTCGGCTACGCTGTCACCCAGGGCGGTGACACAGAGTACCCGCCCGCCGTTGGTGACCACCTGGCCGCCCTGCTCACGGGTGCCGGCGTGGAACACTTTCACCAGATCGGAATCGGCCTGGTCCAGCCCTTCGATGGCGTCCCCTTTGTCGTAGTCATCCGGGTAGCCACCGGCGGCCAGCACCACGCCCAGTGCCGGGCGCGGGTCCCATTGGGCTTCCACCTGGTCCAGGCGGCGATCCAGGGCCGCCTGGCAGAGCCCGGCCAGATCCGATTGCAGACGCAGCATGATCGGCTGGGTTTCCGGGTCGCCGAAACGGCAGTTGTACTCGATCACCTTGGGCTGGCCGGTGGCGTCGATCATCAGACCCGCGTATAGGAAACCGGTATAGGGCATGCCTTCCGCGGCCATGCCGGCCACGGTGGGACGAATCACCTGATCCATGATGCGCTGGTACACTTCGTCGCTGACCACCGGCGCCGGCGAATAGGCGCCCATACCGCCGGTATTGGGGCCGGTATCGCCGTCGCCCACTCGTTTGTGGTCCTGGCTGGTGGCCATCGGCAGGATGTGCTCGCCGTCGGCCATGACGATGAAGCTGGCTTCCTCGCCGTCGAGAAACTCTTCCACCACCACGCGGTGGCCGGCGTCACCGAAACGGTTGCCGGCGAGCATGTCGCGCACCGCGTCTTCCGCCTCTTGCAGCGTCATGGCGACGATCACGCCTTTGCCGGCGGCCAGGCCGTCGGCCTTGATCACGATCGGCGCGCCCTGTTCACGAACGTAGGCCAGGGCTTCGTCCACATCAGTGAAGTTGCCGTAAGCGGCGGTGGGGATCCGGTGGCGAGCGAGAAAATCCTTGGTGAAAGCCTTGGAGCCCTCCAATTGAGCGGCGGCCTTGCTCGGGCCGAAGCAGCGCAGGCCGCGTTCCTGGAAGTAATCCACCACGCCCGCCACCAGCGGTGCTTCCGGACCGACGATGGTCAGAGCCACCTGCTCGCGCTCAGCCAGGTCAGCCAGGGCCGGCAGATCAAGCACGTCCACCGCCACGTTTTCCAGCTTGGCTTCGCGGGCGGTGCCGGCATTGCCCGGCGCCACCAGCACTTTTTCCACGTGCTCCGGCTGGGCCACTTTCCAGGCCAGGGCGTGTTCACGGCCGCCGGAACCGATGATCAGAACTTTCATCCGTGTGTCTCCGTTGCTGGCCGGTTAGTGACGGAAGTGCCGCATGCCGGTGAAGACCATGGCCATGTCCGCCTCGTCGGCGGCGGCGATGACTTCCTCGTCGCGGATCGATCCGCCCGGCTGAATCACACAGCGGATGCCGTTCTCGGCGGCGTTGTCGATGCCGTCGCGGAACGGGAAGAAGGCGTCGGACGCCATCACCGAGCCTTTCACTTCCAGGCCGGCGTGTTCCGCCTTGATGGCGGCGATGCGGGCGGAGTTCACCCGGCTCATCTGACCGGCGCCAACACCCACGGTCTGCCGGTTTTTGGCATAGACGATGGCGTTGGATTTGACGAACTTGGCGACCTTCCAGGCGAAGATCAGGTCGTGCATCTCGGCTTCCGTCGGCGCCCGCTTGGTGACCACTTTCAGATCCCCCTCGGTGATCATGCCGACGTCCCGGTCCTGCACCAGCAGGCCACCGTTGACCCGCTTGTAGTCCAGGCCACTGCTCGCCGGACCGCTGATCTCGCCGCACACCAGCACGCGCACGTTCTTCTTGGCGGCGGTGACGGCAAGGGCTTCCTCGCTTACCGCGGGCGCGATGATCACTTCCACGAACTGGCGGTCGACGATCGCCCTGGCGGTGTCCGCGTCCAGTTCACGGTTGAACGCGATGATGCCGCCGAAGGCGGATTCCGGATCGGTCTGGAAAGCCAGCTCATAGGCCTTGCCGATGCCGTCCAGGCTCACCGACACGCCGCAAGGATTGGCGTGCTTGACGATCACGCAGGCCGGCTTGGTGAACGACTTGACGCATTCCAGCGCGGCATCGGTATCGGCGATGTTGTTGTAGCTCAGTTCCTTGCCCTGCAACTGGCGGGAGGTGGCCACGGACGCCTGGGCAGGTTGCCGCTCGGTGTAGAACGCCGCCTTCTGGTGCGGGTTCTCGCCGTAGCGCATTTCCTGGGCTTTGACGAAATTCAGATTGATGGTGCGCGGGAAGTCGGCGCTGCCGTTGCCGACCCGGCGGCCAAAGTAGTTGGCGATGGCGCTGTCGTAGGCGGCGGTGTGCTCGAACGCCTTGATCGCCAGATCGAAGCGCAACCCATCGGACAAGGCGCCACTGTTGGCGTCCATGTCCTCCAGCACGCGGGCGTAGTCGCCGGCGTCGGTGACGATGCCCACATGGGCATTGTTCTTGGCCGCGGAGCGCACCATGGTGGGACCGCCGATATCGATGTTCTCGATGGCGTCTTCCAGGCTGCAATCCGGGTTGGCGACGGTCTGCTCGAAGGGGTAGAGGTTCACCACCACCAGATCAATGGGCTGGATGTGATTGTCCGCCATGACCTGATCATCCTGGCCGCGCCGGCCAAGGATGCCACCGTGCACTTTGGGGTGCAGGGTTTTCACCCGTCCGTCCATCATTTCCGGGAAGCCGGTGTAATCGGATACTTCGCGAACGGTGATGCCGGCCTCCTGGATGGCACGAAAAGTGCCACCCGTGGAGAGCAGTTCCACGCCCCGATCGGCCAGGGCCCGGGCGAAGTCGACAATACCGGTTTTATCGGAAACGCTGATCAGCGCGCGTTCTACCACCTTGCTCATGGGAGAGTCACCTTTGGTGACGCTTGCACGCCGACACGCTACACGCTTGCACGCCTGGTGTGGAGCAGCGGAGCGGGGTTTGTCAGTTGCGTGCCAGCGTGTTGCGTGTTGCGTGTTAGCGATACTCAATAAAAAAGGGCAGTCTGAACTGCCCTCGGCATTCTGGGTTATCCTTACAGCAAACCGTACTGCTTGAGTTTCTTACGCAGAGTCCCGCGGTTCAGGCCCAGTAACTCAGCGGCCTTGGTCTGGTTGCCACGGGTGTATTCCAGGACTTTTTCCAGCAGCGGGATTTCCATCTCCGCCAGCACCATCTGGTACAGGTCGCTGACCGCTTCCCCATCCAGCTGGTTGAAATAGTCGGTGATGGACCGTCGCACGCAGTTACGCAGTGTATCGTGGGTTTCGCTGCGGGCGAGAGTCAGATGCGGTTTACGCGATTCAGCGGTGTTCATTTCTGTCAGTGTCCGTGCAGTGACTGTCTTCATGGAAGAAAGGGTCATGCGGCCAATGCTCCGTCTTTGTTCCGGGCAGACACCCCGCCATAGCAACCGATGCGCAACCGGTCACTGCTGGCGCTGATCTGTTGGAAAAACTGCTCGATGGCCCGCCGTTGGTCGGTGGCCTTTTCCAGGTTGTTGAATCCGCGCCGGAAATGCTCCCCGCCCGGCAGACTCTGGGTGTACCAGCCCAGATGTTTGCGAGCGATGCGCACACCGGAATACGTGCCGTAGAAGTCATGCAAGTCACTCAAATGAGCGAGCACGCGAGCGCGTACTTCTTCCACCGATGGCGCCGGGGCTAAACGACCGTGCTCCAGGTAATGCACCGTATCCTGGAATATCCAGGGGTTACCCTGAGCAGCGCGGCCGATCATGATACCACCGGCACCGGTGCTTTGCAGTATCCGTTGCGCTTTTTGTGGGGAATCGATATCGCCGTTGGCGATAACCGGGATCTCCACGGAGCGTGCCACCTCGCCGATGGTGTCGAATTCCGCTTCGCCATTGAAACGGTCGGCGCGAGTGCGGCCGTGAATGGCCAGCGCCTGAATGCCGGACTGTTCGGCGATGCGGGCGATCAGTACCGCGTTGCGGTTGTCGCGAGTGGGACCGGTGCGGATTTTCAGGGTGACCGGTACCGGCACGGCGGCCACCACCGATTCGAGTATCCGTGTCACCAGTTCCGGTTCGGACAGCAAGGCGGAACCGGCGGCCCGTTTGCAGACCTTTTTCGCCGGGCAGCCCATATTGATGTCGATGATCTGGGCGCCCAGATCCACATTGGCGCGGGCGGCTTCCGCCATCATGCGCGGATCGGCACCAGCGATCTGCACCGAGATCGGGCCGGGCTCGCCGCTGTGATCAAGACGGCGCGACGATTTGGCCGACTGCCAGAGACGGGTGTCCGAGGTCACCATTTCCGACACCACCAGACCGGCGCCCAGTTCCCGGCACAACCGCCGGAACGGGCGGTCCGTGACGCCGGCCATGGGGGCCAGGATCACCGGGTTGGGCAGGGCATGGGGGCCGATGCGCATGATTGTCCTCGGTTGGACGCAACAGGTTCACCGGGTGGAGACGCCGGCATGGGGGCGCCAATCATAGAGGTCCGGGCGCCGAGAGAAAAGGCCGGTGCCGGGGTTCCGCGGATCAGTGGGCATCGGAAAGGCGCGCCGCTGGTGTTTCGGCCGCCGGTAGCAGCCGCAGATGGTAGCTGACCGCTTTGCGTCCGGGGTCGACGATTTCCAGGGAAACGTGTACCGGTGTCCGGATCGGCATGGCCACGGCGCCAGCCAACTCCCCGCGCAGGTACTCGTCGGCGTGGAAGCGACGCTGGGCCACCGGTTGGCCTTGCAGGTCAACAAAGGTCAGTTCCAATTCCGGGAACGGCTGCGGCCAGGACGCCTCATTGAACAGCAGAGCGTCCACCACCAAGGCATTGTCGAACCGTGGATGACTGCGCACCACCAGATTGGTGCCGCGCAATAGATTGGCATCCACCTTTGGCGGCAGGGTGCACCCGGCCACCGCGCAGGCCTCGGCAAAAGCGGGACGCCAGCGCGGATCCCGGCTCAGGTTGTCGAAGTGGAAAATCAGATACTGGCCGGCCAGCATCGCCAGGGCCACCAGTGAAGCCACTGCCCAGCCGAGCAGCGCCAGCGGACTGCGGCGGGGAGGCGTATCCAGTTCGCGGCGTGCCGCCGAGCGGGCGGTGGCCGGTCCGTTGAGAAATTCAAAGGCGTCGTCCGTGGCCGCCTCCGGCTCGGCGTGGTCGGGCTCCGGCGTTGTGGGTTCGGCGTCGGCGGCTACTGGCTCCGGTTTTGGCTCGGGATCCGATTCGAGCTCCCGCAGCAGGGCTTCGGCCCAGGACTCATCGGTTTGTTCATGGGGATGGTTGCCCAGCTCCAGATCCAGATCGGGGACCGGGTCTTCCTTTTCCAGAGACAGGAAACTGTCGCTCAGCTGCAATTGGCCGTCGTCTTCCGCGCGGGCGCGGTCATGGCCATCGATGGCCGGAGCCGGTGCTTCCTCGGGCAGCGCCGCCGACCAGTCCGCCGCCGGCGGCCGCGTCTCTTCCCGCACCAGCGGCGGGCCTTCCAGAAGATGCTCGGTGGCTTGAAAGACCCGCAAGCAGGAACCGCAGCGCACCGCACCCTTGGCCTGGGCCAGATGCTCTTCGCTGATCTTGAATTGCGCCTCACAATGCGGGCAGCGGGTCTTGTAGGGGCCGGTCATGCGCTGGCGATCCGTGGGTCGGATTTTTCGTGTAGTGACTGTGTAGGGAGTTTTACCGAATCATGGTGCCCCGCCGCAACTGTTATGCGGACAGCTTGCGAACCCCGTCCACTCTTACCCAGTCTCCGCGCTGCTCGATCGGCGACAGATCGAACCAGGGCCGGTAGGCCTCCGCCACGGATTGGGCCTGCTCGGCGAGGATGCCCGATAACGCCAGCAGCGCACCGGGCTTGCAATAGCTGGCCAGGGTCGGGGCCAGCTCGATCAACGGCGCCGCCAGAATGTTGGCGACCAGAGCGTCGCACTGGAAGCCGGCCGGCATGGCGTCCGCCGGACACAGATCGAGCCGGTCGCCCACCTGGTTGGCTTCAGCGTTGGTGCGGCTGGCCAGCAGGGCCTGTTCATCGATGTCATTGCCCAGGGCTTGCCCGGCGCCAAGCAGCAACGCGGCGATGGACAGCACGCCGGAACCACAGCCCACGTCCAGCACGCGTTTCCCGGTCAGCGGTGCCGCTTCCAGCCATTCCAGGCACAGCGCGGTGGTTTCATGGGTGCCGGTGCCAAAGGCCAGGCCCGGATCCAGACGCAGGTTGACCGCCTCCGGATCCGGCGGCTCACACCAGGTGGGGACGATCCACAGTCGCTCACCGAAGCGCATCGGGGCAAAGTCGTCCATCCAGGCCCGTTCCCAGACCTGATCCTCAAGCCGCTCGATACGGTGATCCTGGGGCGTCAGGCCCAGCGCATCCAGACGTTGGAGAACTTTTTGCAGGTCGTCCTGGTCCGAGAACAAGGCGGTGACCACGGTGGCCCGCCACAGCGGCCGCGCGCCGGGCGGCGGTTCGAATACCGGTTGGTCGGCGCCGTCGGTCAGGGTCACCGCCACCGCGCCCAGGGTTTCCAATGCGTCTTGCAGGGCGTCCGCCTGTTGCGAGTCGGAAGCCAGATGTAGTTGTTGCCAGGTCATGACACCTCCATGGAGAAGCGGCAGTATAGCGGTGACGGGAAAAATTTGCGCCGTGGTGGGCTTGGCCGTCACGGCCATTCATTCTCGCTGGTCGGCTATTTTTTCACCGGCCGTTAAGGGGTACTATCCGGATTCGTCTATCGGACTGACTTGCCTATGACTGAAGATGCCGCCGAGTTGATATTGGTGCTGATGGTAATCGCCAGTGCCTTGCTGTACCGGTTCGCGATGCCGCGTTTGCGGCGTCCGAGTGTGCCGGCGCGCACCTCGCCGGATCTCGAGAAAGTCATTCTGGTCGGCATGATGTTCTGCACCATGGCGGTGATTCCCTTCCTGGATATGATGGTGCCCTGGTTCGAGTTCGCCGACATCGTATTCATGGATGAAGTGGCCTGGTTGGGGCTGCTGCTCGGTAGCGCCGCGGTGTGGCTGTTCTGGCGGGCCAAGGAGGATCTGGCCCGCTGCTCTCGACGGCCGGTGGACAGTGGCGTCTATCGTTATCTGCGCCATCCGGCTTGCGCCGCCATGCTGCTTTGGTCCCTGGCGCAATTGCTGCTGTTACAGAACTGGCTGGCTGGCCCCGCCGCGGCGCTGACCTTTACAATGGTTTACTTGCTGCAGTTGCCCAGGGAAGAGCAACGTATGCTGGAGCGGTACGGTCATCGCTATCTGGACTATATGGCGCGCACTCCGGCGATTCTGCCGCGTTTCTCTCGTTATCGTTGACGTTATCGTTGATTTTCCCTTTTCGCGCCCCCATAGCGGTGGTCGCCTTTAAAACGGTTCAGGAGCCGTTTTTCCATGATTCGGATTCATCCCCTCCGCCGCCAGCAGTTGGAGGACGTGATCAGCCACTCGGAAGTGGTCGAACGTGACGGGCACGGCATCAAGGTGCTGCGTCTGCGTGACGGTCGCTACCTGAAATACTTCCGGCGCAAGCGTTTCTTCAACCGCGAATTGTTGTCCCCGGCGGCGGTACGGTTCGCCCGCCATGCCCGGCAACTGGCGCAACTGCGCATCCCCACCCTGGAGGTGGAAAGCCTGCACCGCATTATCGGTGAGCCGCATACGGTGGCGGTGTACCAGCCGATGCCGGGCCTGACGCTGCGTCAGATGCTGGCTCGCGGGCAGGTGGACACCCAACTGATGTACCGGGTGGGCGTGTTTATCGCCCGTCTGCACCGGCTGGGTGTGTTTTTCCGTTCCGTGCATCCGGGCAACATCGTCATCGACGGTCTGCGCATTGGTCTGATCGATGTGCTGGATATGAAGGTGCGGCCCTGGTCCATGTCCCGTTGGGCCCGGCGCCGTAACTGGCTGCACTTCCTGCGTTGCGAGGAAGATCGCCCGCATCTGCGTGATGATCTGGTGGAGGCGTTACTGGTGGGCTACCGGGATGCCGCCGACCTGCCGTCCCATGAGATCGGCGAGGTGGCGGAGCGGGTCCGGCATTTGCTGGGCTAAAGGACACGCACCCAAGGTGGCTCTGTGGGAGCTTGCCTGCAAGCGAATTGGGCCCGGTTTGCCGAGGTTCGCTTGTAGGCAAGCTCCTACAGCGGCTTTGTAGCGGTTCTCTCCATACAGGACTCCATACAGGACTCCATACAAGAAAGGACCGCGATGCCTTAATGATTACCCAGCTTCTTTTCCAGGTGATGGATATCCACGCCGCCTTCCTGGAAAGCGGTGTCGCGGAAGATCTTGTCCCGGTGCAGGGCCACGTTGGTCTTGATGCCTTCCACCACGATCTCGTCCAGAGCGTTACGCATGCGGGCAAACGCCACGTCGCGGTTCTCGCCCCAGGTGATGATCTTGCCGATCAGTGAGTCGTAGTAGGGCGGTACGGTATAGCCGCCATAGACGTGGGAATCCACCCGCACCCCATTGCCGCCCGGCGCATGGAAGTAGCTGATTTTGCCGGGGCTCGGGACGAAGGTGTTGGGATCCTCGGCATTGATCCGCACCTCGATGGCGTGGCCAAGAAAGGTGATGTCTTCCTGCTTCAACGTCAGGCCTTCGCCGCCGGCGATACGCAGCTGTTCCTTGACGATATCGACGCCGGTGATCATCTCACTGACCGGGTGCTCCACCTGCACGCGCGTGTTCATCTCGATGAAGTAGAAGCCTTCATTCTCGTACAGGAACTCAAAGGTTCCGGCGCCCCGGTAGTTGATCTCCTTGCAGGCATTGACGCAGCGTTGCGCCACTTCTTCCTTCAGGTGAGCCGGAATGCCGGGGGCCGGAGCCTCTTCCACCACTTTCTGGTGACGGCGCTGAAGGGAGCAGTCCCGGTCGCCGAGGTGTATGGCGTGGCCGGCACCATCGGAGAGCACCTGAATCTCCACATGGCGTGGCTTCTGCAGGAATTTCTCCATGTACACGGTGGCATCGCCGAAAGCGTTTTTCGCTTCGGAACGGGTCAGGGTCACCGCGTTGAGCAATTGATCCGCATGCTCCACCACGCGCATGCCACGCCCGCCACCGCCGGCGGCGGCCTTGATGATGACCGGATAGCCAATCTGCTCGGCCATGGCCTGGGTGGCTTCGGGGTCATCACCCACCGGACCATTGGAGCCGGGGACGGTGGGTACGCCGGCTTTTTTCATCGCCTCGATGGCGGACACCTTGTTGCCCATCAGGCGGATGGTATCAGCGCGCGGTCCGATGAAGGTGAAGCCGGAACGTTCCACGCTTTCGGCGAAGTCGGCGTTTTCCGCCAGGAAGCCGTAACCGGGGTGAATGGCATCCGCGTCGGTTACTTCCGCCGCGCTGATGATGGCGGGGATGTTCAAATAGGAATCGATGGACGGCGCCGGGCCGATACACACCGCTTCATCGGCGAGACGCACGTGCATCAGATCGCGGTCCGCCTTGGAGTACACCGCCACGGTACGGATGCCCATTTCCTTGCACGCGCGCAGCACGCGCAGGGCGATCTCGCCGCGGTTGGCAATGACGACTTTTTCCAGCATTTCGACCTCCGTTAAACGATGGAGAACAACGGCTGGTCGAATTCCACCGGTTCGCCGTCCTCGACCAGGATGGCATCAATAGTGCCGGATTTGTCCGCTTCGATCTGATTCATCATTTTCATCGCTTCGACGATGCACAGCACGTCGCCGGCGTTGACCTTCTGGCCCACCTGGGCGAACGGGGTGGCGCCGGGAGAGGAGGCCCGGTAGAAAGTGCCCACCATGGGAGAGCGCACCAGATGACCGGCCGGGGATGCCGGTTCCGGTTCGGCCGCCGGGGCCGCGGCGGGTTGCGGGGCTGCCGGAGCGGGTGCCACCGGGGCGATGGGTGCCGGCGCGGCATTGCGCCAGCCGCCCCGGGTGATGCGTACGGATTCTTCGTTTTCGTGGATTTCCAGTTCTTCGATTCCGGATTCTTCCAGCAGCTCGATCAATTTCTTGATTTTTCGAATATCCATGTCCAGTCCTGTTGGGAGCTGTTGATGTTAAAAGTCAAAGGTCGTCGTCGGTGCCCAGACGGCGGATGGCCGCGTCCAGCGCCAAAGAGTAACCGTCGGCGCCGAGACCGCAGATCACTCCCTCGGCGATGTCCGAGAAATAAGAGTGATGACGAAAGGTTTCGCGCCGGTGAATGTTGGACAGGTGCACCTCGATAAACGGGATGCTCACCGCCAGCAGGGCGTCACGCAGCGCCACACTGGTGTGGGTGAAGGCGGCCGGGTTGATCAGAATGAAGTCGACGCCTTCCCCGCGGGCGGCATGGATGCGCTCAATCAACTCGTATTCCGCATTGCTTTGCATATGCTGCAGATGATGGCCGGCCTGCCGGGCCCGGATCTGCAGGGCCTGGTCGATTTCCGCCAAATTAGTGGCACCGTATTTGTCCGGCTCGCGCTGGCCGAGCAGATTCAGGTTGGGTCCGTGCAGAACCAGAATGGTGGCCAAGATGGATACCCCTGAATGTGTCGTTATCTGCGGTGAACAGGAGGGAAAAACGGCATCAGGCCGGGGCTTTTCCCGAAGTTTGCAGTCTAGGGGGAATCGCCCGGCGAAAAAAGAACTTTACACTATTCGTTACATGTACCGGCGCCCCTGATGATGGGATCGGGACGCCGGTCACGGCGGCGGGTCAGGAGGCGGTGACTGGCAAAACGGTTTGCTCCAGATGGCGGATGAACCGCTCCGGCCCCATCTCTCCGAGTACCCGGGATTCCGGGACTTCCTCGCCAGCGGGGGTGAAGAACACCAGACTGGGCAGACCGAAAATGTTGTATTCGGTCATGATCGCCTGGTTTTCGCTGTTGATGTCGGTGATATCCACCCGATAGAGATCGAATCCCTCCATGGTGGCCAGCACATCCGGATGGCTCAGCGTGGTTTCCTCCAGCACCTTGCAGGCCACGCACCACTCGGCGAAGAAGTCCACCAGCACCGGCCGGCCGGCCCGGGAGGATTCCGCCAGGGCCTGACGCAATGCCGCCTGACCGGTGAGCGTGCGCCAGGGGCCGTGGTCTTCCGCGGCCGCGGCGGGTTGCGCCGTACCGGAAGTGGCGGCGGTGACCGGTGCCGCCGGTTGCTGCCAGTGGGCCAGCGGTTGCCATGGGTCGCGGGCGCCGGAGGCGGCGCCGATCAACAAAATCACCCCGTACAACGTAAGCACCAGGGCAAGGCCCCGTTGCAGACGGGAGCCGCCTTCTTTCACCGGTTCCAGGGCGCCCAGTTGGACGCCGTAAATGGCCAGCAACAGACCGTACAGCGCCAGGGTCACCGGCGCCGGCACGATGCGGTCAAGCAGCCAGATGGCGACCCCGAGCATGACCACACCGAAGAAGCGTTTGATCTCCTCCATCCACAGGCCGGCCCGGGGCAGAAAATGGCCGCCACCGGTGCCGAACAGAATCAGCGGCACGCCCATGCCAATGGACAGTGCGAACAGGCTGGCGGCCCCGGTCAGGGCGTCGCCGCTGCCGGCCACATAGATCAGGGCGCCGGCGAGGATCGGGGTGACGCAGGGCGACACCACCAGGGCGGAGATCATGCCGAGCAGAGCGGCGCCGGCCAGTCCCTTGCGCTTCGGACCGGTCTGGTTGAGCCGGTCGCGCAATGCCGCCGGTAACTGCAACTCGTAAAGGCCGAACATGGCCAGCGCCAGCAGCACGAAGATCACTACACTGGTGATGATCGCGGCCGGCTGTTGCAGCAGGAACTGAAGGTTCAGTCCGGCCCCGAACAGGGCCACCAGCAGCCCCGCCAGGGTGTAGGGTACCGCCACACCGAGCACGTAGGCGCTGCTGAGCAGAAAACCACGACGGGCGCTGGGATGTTGTTCACCGGCGATGATACCGGAGAGAATCGGAATCATCGGGAACACACAGGGTGTGAACGCCAGCAGCAGACCGCCGGCGAAAAACAGTCCGATCACCAGCCCCAGGCTCTGACCGGAGATCCAGCGATTAAAGGCGTTGGCATCCTCTGAAAACAACGTCTCCAGGAAGCCTTCGTCGTTTGCGGAGGTGGTCGGCGCGGCAGCGCTCAGCGCCGTGGCGGGCTTGCCGGGACGGGGCTCCTTGAAGGAGAAGGTCTTGCTGGCTGGCGGGTAGCACAGCAAATCCTCGATGCAGCCCTGATAACGCACTTCCAGCTCGGTATCGGCCAGCGGCACGCTGCGCAACGGCAACGTTACTTCCAGCCGCTGGTAGAACACTTCGACGTCACCGAATATCGGGTCCACCTTCGGTTTGCCCGCGGGCATCTGGAAACCGGAGAAGTCATCGAGAACGTTGCCGTTGGTGTCGCGAAGAATGAACTCAAAGCGTTGGCGGTACAGATAGACGTCGTCGAGAAGTTCAAACCCCACCAGCACCGTTTGCTTGTCCCAGTCGGCATCCGCCATCACCTGGATCGCCTCGTCCACCGTGGGCGGCTGGTCGTTGCCCAATCCGCTGCTGCCTCCCAGAGACAGTGCAAGCGCGGGACCGGCGAGCAACCCCAGCACAAAAAGGGATAATAGTGAACGCAAGCGTTGTGTCATTGATTTCTCCAGATAACCGGTTTTGTCCCTGACCCGGTCTCCCCAAACATAAGAGCACGGCCCCGACCTGCCGGCGGCGGCCCTGGCGCTACCCGTTTTCTGTATACCCCGAGTAAATATAGAGGTCGCCGGCGCGGATCGGTTCCCAGTCTGCGCCTTGCGGATTAAAGGGGCTTTAAGAGCCTCCAGGCTACAGGACAGTGATAGCAGGCGGCGGCGAAGAACGCATTGTGCCCCCATGCCGAAATGGACGCAAAGACCGCCGCCGCTGGCGGCATGGACCCTGTCGTTGGCGACAAAGGCTGCTATATTGGCGCACAATGCCGTGGAGTCCCGAGCCCGGGCTCCGACATGATGGAAAAGGCCGTTGCCGGCCTGACAGGATGCGAGTGGGGATCACCGATGAGTAATGAGAAGTTCTCCCAGAAGATGGGCGACCGGTTGCTGGACCCGGCCAATAACCGAATATGGAAAGGCGCTCTGTGGCTGATCGTGATCCTGCTTCTGGTGGACGTACTGCTCGGCTGGTACTGGAGCTGGGAGCCGGATCTCCAGGAAGTGCGGGCGCTCGCCAATGCCCAGCCTGGAGAGGTCACTACGCTGGAAGTGATCAACGTGGCCAGTACCCTGCTGGACAAACCGGGCGGTTATCTGAGCAACGACGTGCTGCCGCATCGACTGTGGCTGGATAACATGCCGTCCTGGGAGTTCGGCGTGTTGGTGCAGTTACGCGATATGGTGCGGGTGATGCGCCGGGACATGAGCCGCTCCCAGTCCCAGAGTCAGGAAGACCGTAATCTGGCGATTGCCGAGCCGCAGTTCAATTTCGACTCCCGCAGTTGGGCCATGCCCGCCACGGAAAGCGAATACCGCCGTGGTATCCGTGCGCTGGAGCGTTACCTGGAGAGCCTGCGCAGTGGCGATGGCCGATTCTACGCCCGGGCCGACAACCTGAATTCCTGGCTCAACGAAGTACAGAACCGGCTTGGCGCCCTCAGCCAGGACCTCAGCCGCAGCGTCGGGCGCACCACGCTGGACACCGAGGAAAATACCCCGGTGACTCAGTTGGACAGCAAGGAACGGGTGGTGAAAACCCCGTGGATGAAAATCGATAATGTTTTCTATGAAGCGAGAGGGGCGTCCTGGGCACTGGTGCAACTGATGCGGGCGCTGGAAGTGGATTTCGCCGACGTGCTACGCAAGAAGAACGCCACGGTCAGTTTCCGGCAGATGGTGCGTGAACTGGAAGCGACCCAGGAAACCCTGTGGAGCCCAATGGTTCTGAACGGCTCAGGCTTCGGCATCTTCGCCAACCATTCCCTGGTCATGGCCAACTACCTGTCCCGCGCCAACGCTTCCCTGATTGATCTTCGGAAGTTGCTGCAGGAGGGGTAGGAAAAGCAGGGAACAGTTAATAATGAATAGTTAATAGCGAAGAAAAAGGTTTGCGGTTCCGCAAGGCGTGTTTGTGTATCCGCAACTTTCTCTGAGAAACCTGTTTGATGGTTTTTCCTGAAAACAAAGAGGCCGCGCCCAGCCCTTGGACGCGGCCTCTTTGCTGTCCGATCAACCTTTCTTGTCTCGCGCGCTATTCACTGTTCACTATTAACTATTCACTGCTTTTTTTTGTTCCGAGAAAGCCGGCGAAGTTATACCACTTGAAAAACACGTCCACGTTGTCCAGGCCGGCGCGGGAGAGGATTTTGAGGTTCTCGTCCAGGCGGTAGGGGATCAGGACGTTTTCCAGGGCCTCGCGTTTTTGCGCGATTTCGGTTTCCGAATAGCCGTTACGCTTCTTCATGTCGTAGTACAGCTTGATCCACAGACGGTTGAGGGAGGCGTCATTGCCCAGCACTTTCTCCACCAGAATCAAGGCGCCGCCGGGCCGTAGCCCTTCGACGATCGAGCGCAACAGGGCTTCGCGATTAAGCGGTCGCACGAATTGCAGGGTGAGATTGAGGACCACCACCGAAGCGTCTTGCACCTGGACGCCCTCATTGAGATCGGCGTATTCCAGACGGAGACGGCCGGACAGGCATTGCTCGGCCAGATTGTGCCGGGCCCGTTCCAGCATCGCCGGGGAGTAATCGCAGCCCACCAGTTCCACACCCGGCGCCGCGGTTTGATCCAGCGTTTTCAAGGTGATGCCGGTGGAGCAACCCAGGTCGTAGATGCGGGAGCCCGGCACCGCGAATTCCCGGGCCAGTTCCCCGATCATCCGCTGTTGCTCCCAATATTGAGGGATGCTGCGATCGAGCATGTCGTCGAAAACGGCGGCGGTGTTCTCGCCGAAATCGAAATCGCTGATGGCCTGTTCCTCGGCGGCGAAGAGACGGTCCTTTTTTTGGGATGTCATAAAGTTGTCCCCGAAATCAACCAGGATCGGTGGTCATTGCCTTGGTTCTGATGTGCTGGCGCATGCCGTCTCCCTGGAGTATCCCGCAGGATCATGACAGTTGTGTTGATTTCGGGGCCACGGCTGGAATCCAGGGCGCGCGCGGAAAGAGGGTATTCCGCGCGGTACACACCCAATTGATGCGATAGTCGAACGGGAGGGCCTCTTGTCCAAAACCTCGATGCATAAGTATAAGTGGGAAAAATACCTTCCTATCCGGCGCACCAAACTGCGCAGCTATCTGGTGGGGGGCGGCGTGCTGCTCGGCCTGGCGGGGCTCAATACCATGGCGGCGTTGCCGTTTTCGGTGGGCGCGCTGTTCATGGCTCTGGCGGCCTGGTTGCACGTTTGGGCGAAGGGGCATTTGGACAAGAACGCCACTCTGACCCGGTCCGGTCCCTACCGCTGGGTCCGCGACCCGTTTCATCTCTCCAATTTTTTCATGGACCTGGGGCTATGCCTGATCATCAATAACGGGGTGTTCACCCTGGTGATGATGACGTTCTGGATCATCGCCTATCGGCATCGGTTATGGGAGGAAGATCAGCAACTGGTGGAAATTTTTGGGGAGGACTACCTGGAGTACCGTGCCCGGATTCCGCGCATGATTCCCTACAAGCCGCCGATGGATAAAGAGTACGACAAGCCCTTTTCCATCAAACATGCGCCGATCTACAGGGGGAGTGTCTGTACCCGTCTCTTCCGGCTGACGTCCTACCCTTATTTGTTCTTCGCCGCCGCCCAGATCGGCCAGAAGGGCACCGATATACTGGCGCCGCAAGGCCACCCCGCATTTTACTGGGCCCTGGCGGGTTTTCTGTTCTTCCATTTCCTATCCCGGGCGGCAGGTGAAATTACCAAAAGGCGGGCCTCCATTTTGCCACTGTGGACGTTGCGTCATCCGGCCCGGGGGGTGATCGTTTCGGTAATGGTGGCGGTGCTGCTGGCGGTGGATATGTTGTGGTCCGGACCACGCCTTCTGGAATGGCATCTGGACGGAGGGCAGTGGCTGATTCTGTTGGTGGCGGCGATGCTGATGGTGGCGACGCTGCGCGGGCTCTGGAACAGCGTGCGCTTCCGCCGTCTGATCGAGGGCATCGCTCTGGTCGTGGCCTGGCTGTTCACCCCGGTGCCGTGGCTGGCGTTGGTGCCGGCCTGTTATTTCTCCGCCGCCTTTCTGTACGGTGATCCGGACCAGCCCGAGGCCGATGTGGACCATGTCTTTCTGGCCACGAAAACCGACGGCGCGGCGTTGGCGGCACTGGGGCTGTGGATGCCACTGATACTGATCGGTCTACCCGCCACCTGGTTCTAGAGCGTTCCATAAGACGGGGCCGCGCCCAGGGGAAGACAAAACAGGTGATCTTTAGCCGCTGAGGGAAGCTTGCTTGCAAGCGAGTGGGATTCTCTCAGGCGCTTGGCAATATTCGCTTGCAAGCAAGCTTCCCACAGAGGTCTGGCCTCTTGTTTTCGCTGTCAACTGTCCACTATCAACTGCCAACTGTCTTTCACGCCACCGAACTGACCGCCGGCTCCGGCAGGGTGTCCCGCCATTGCTCCACCAGATCGGTGTTGTCGTCGTCCCAGGGATGGAAGCGTGGGCTCAGATAGCGGAACCAGGCCGGCACGGTGGAACTGATCACGCCACGGTAACCGAACAGACGCCACAGGCCCTTGGCCAGCGTCAGTGGTTGCCGGTGGACACCGTCCTGCTTCAGAAACTGCCAGGTGAAATAGCTGGTGAAGGTAATCAGATAGGCGGTGCTGATCAGGAAGGCGCGTTGGCGCTGCCAGTAGTCGCCGTCCACATCCTGGTACAGATCGAAGGCCACGGCCTTGTGTTCGGTTTCCTCGATGGCGTGCCAGACCCACAAGGGGCGCACGGAAGGATCCATGCTCGCAATCACGTCCTTGTGGCCGAGAATGGTGTCGGCGAGGATCGCGGTGATGTGTTCCAGGCCGGCGGTGGCGGCCAACTGCCGCTCCGGTGGCAAATGCTTGCGGGCGCCGGCCAGCAGCTTCTGCGTGACGTTCAGGGCGCGTTCGACCAGCATATCGTAACCCTGTCCCGCCACCAGATCGTTGAAGGCCTTGTGCTCCAGGGAATGCATCGCCTCCTGGCCAATGAAGCCGGAGATGTCCTTCTGCCGTTGCGGGTCGTCGACGCGGTCGCGGAAGGCGCGTACCGCGTCCACGAAAAAGCGCTCGCCGTCGGGAAAGGTGATGGAGAGGACGTTGAGAAGATGGGTGGCCACCGGATCATCGCCATACCAATAGCCGGCTTTCTCCAGACCTTTGAAATCGAAGTTCATGCGCCGCACCTTGATCGGCTGGCGTGATGCGCTACGTCGACGGGAAAACAATCGCATCGGGATCTCCTGGCGATTCTGCCAATGTTGGTTGTACGTCAATATGCTCCAGTAGCGGTGACGGGTCTTGTCGTGGAGGGCCAACCTGTGGTGACTTTGGGCCGTGCCTGGTTCGATGCCGGTATCCCCGGCATTTATGTGGTGCTGTTGTGTGATGTGATGAAAGGGCTGGGTAAGGACCCCGCCGCTTTGCTGGGGGGCGTCGGTGAAAGCCGTGAGCAGCTGCTGGCGCCGCAGAGCCGGGTGCCGCTGGAGCAGGCCCAGCGATGCGCCGAGCAGGCCCTGGACATGGCCGGCTCCGCCGGGCTGGGGTTCCGTTATGCCCGGGCCATGCGCATTACTCTGCATGGTCCGGTGGGCCTGCTGGCGCTGTCCAGCGCCACTCTCGGGGATGGTCTCGATGCCGCCCGGCGCTACCTGGGGCTGCGGGCGCCGTTCTGGCACATGGACCGGCGTGAGGAGGCGGGCCGGGTGATTTTCCCGCTGGTGGCCACGGCCGACCCCGGACGGATCCATGCCTTCGTGGTGGAGGCCATGCTGGTGGGGTTCATCCACATGTTGGAACAGCTGCTGGAAGCGGTACCTGAAGGGGCGGAGCTGCACTTCCGGCAACCGCCACCGGCCCATGCCATGGCGCTGAGGGGGGAAGTGCCGGTGCCGGTTCGCTTCAATCAGGATGAGGACGCGCTGGTTTTGCCGCAAGCACTGTTGTCGGTGGCGCCGCTGCTGGCGGATCCGCAGACCGCGGCACTGGCGCGGGAACAATGCGAGGCGGAAGTCAGCCGCTGGCGTTTGGAGCAGGAGGGGCCGCTGGCCGAGCGGGTGAGGGCGGTGCTGCGTGATACGGCGGCACCGTTACCGGATCTGGCGGCCATGGCGGAACGCATGGCGGTATCGCCGCGGACGCTGAAACGGCATCTCCAACAGGCCGGGTCAAGCTACCGGCAAGTCCAGGACGAAGTGCTTTATGAACGGGCCCGGGCGCTGCTCAAGGATCGCCATCAGCGGGTCAGCGATGTGGCCTATGCCTTGGGCTATAACGATGTGGCGAACTTTTCCCGGGCGTTCAAACGCTGGAGCGGGGAGACGCCAAAACAATTCCGGGAACGGGGGTATTGAAAAGCGGATACCGGGAAGGCGTGCCGCGACCGGGAGCCCGGCCGCGGAATCCGGGTGCTTATGCCTTGTTGAAGGCTTCCACGGATTTGAGGATTTCCTTCTTGGCGGCCTCGGCGCCGTCCCAGCCGTCCACTTTCACCCATTTGCCCGCTTCCAGCTCCTTATAATGCTCAAAGAAGTGCTTGATCTGGGCCAGCAGCAGCTCGGGCAGGTCGTTGATGTCTTTGACGTTGTCGTACAGTTTGGTCAGCTTGCTGTGCGGTACCGCCACCAGCTTGGCGTCCTTACCGGCTTCGTCGGTCATGTTGAGGATGCCCACCGGGCGGCAACGGATCACGGAGCCGGGTACCACCGGGTACGGGGTCACCACCAGCACGTCCAGGGGATCGCCGTCCTCGGACAGGGTGTTGGGGATGTAGCCGTAGTTGGCCGGGTAGAACATCGGGGTGGCCATGAAGCGGTCGACGAAGACGGCGTTGCTGTCCTTGTCGATCTCGTACTTGATCGGATCGGCATTGGCCGGGATTTCGATCGCCACGTAGATGTCTTCGGGAATCTCTTTCCCGGCGGGTACCTTGGTAAAATCCATGAATCGGTCCTTTCAGCGAGGTTTCAAATCGACAATGGGCGCGGATTATAGCAACCGTGAAGCGGCGCTGGCTAATAGCCAAAAGTACCGACCTCATACCTGGTCAAAATGACCGGGCAAAAAGCGCAAATGCCCGGCATGCCCGGCCTCGGGGTTTGTTCAGCGGCGGATAACCCGACACAATAGCGCTAGAGCCTGTTCATGATCTTTACGCCACCGCGCCGGAGTTCATTTTGTCGTCAGGTCGTGATTCCGATTGTGCGGTGTAGTCAATCTACATAAACAAGCGTAATCGCGGCCTGGCGGCAAAAGGGGCCCGGCCCTTCGGGTTGCGCTGGAAAAGCCGCCAGAGGGCGTTGCGGCCTTTGACTTTGGACCCACCAGAGCCTGCAGTCCGCAACGCCCTCTGGCGGCTTTTCCAGCGGCAACGCGGCGACGTAAAGATCATGAACAGGCTCTCGACCTTACCCGAAGCGCTGAAAACGGAGCCTCCATTCGATGAGTGTGAAAGAAGTTGCCCATCCGCTGGTGAAGCACAAGTTGGGACTGCTGCGGCAGCACAAACTGAGTACCCGCAGTTTCCGCCAGATCACCAGTGAATTGGCGGTCTTGCTGACCTATGAAGCCACCGCCGACATGGAGCTGGAGCCGGCCACGGTGGAAGGCTGGTCCGGACCGGTGGAAGTGCAGCGCATCAAGGGTAAAAAGGTCACCGTGGTGCCGATTCTGCGTGCCGGGATCGGCATGCTCGATGGCGTGCTGGAACTGATCCCCAGCGCCAAGGTCAGCGTGGTGGGCCTTTATCGCAATGAGGAAACCCTGCAGCCGGTGGCCTATTTCGAGAAGCTGGCCCACGACATTCATGAGCGCACCGCCCTGATCATCGATCCGATGCTGGCCACTGGCGGCTCGCTGATGGCCACCATCGATATGCTGAAGGCGGCGGGGTGTGAGCGGATCCGCGCGCTGGTGTTGGTGGCGGCCCCGGAGGGCATCCAAAAGGTGGCGCGGGCCCACCCGGACGTGGACATCTATACCGCCTCGGTGGACGAGGGCTTGAACCAGGACGGCTATATCGTGCCGGGCCTGGGCGATGCCGGGGACCGTATTTTCGGTACCCGCTAACCGATCACGTCACGGAGCCTCCATGTCCGCCACTCCCGGTTTCTTCGCGCCCCGCACCGTTCTGGTGGGGGCGCAAATGTTGTTCGTTGCCTTCGGTGCTCTGGTATTGATGCCATTGCTCACCGGACTGGATCCGAGCGTGGCGCTGTTCACCGCCGGGGTCGGCACCTTGTTGTTCCAATGCATCACCGGCTTCTCGATCCCGGTATTCCTGGCGTCCTCCTTTGTCTTCATCGCGCCCATATCCCACGGCGTGCAGGCCTGGGGCCTGCCGGCCACCATGGGCGCGCTGATGGTCACCGCCGTGGTCTATGTGGTGCTGGCGGCGTTGGTGCGCTGGCGTGGGCCGGGCTTTCTTCATGTACTGATGCCGCCAGTGGTGACCGGACCGATCATCATGGTGATCGGCCTCAGTCTGGCGCCCACCGCGGTGAACATGGCCATGGGCATGGACGGCACCGGCCAGGAGACCTTGTTTCCGTATGGGCGGGCACTGACGGTGTCGATGGTGTCGCTGGTCACCACTTTGCTGGTGGCCACCCTGGCAAAGGGGTTTTTCCGGCTGTTGCCGATCATGGTGGGGGTGCTGTGCGGCTATTTTTCCGCCCTGATGCTGGGCATGGTGGATTTCGCCGTGGTCACCGAGCGCGCCTGGTTGGCACCGCCGCAGTTCGTGCTGCCGACTTTCGAATGGCAGGCGATCGTGTTCATGGTGCCGGTGGCATTGGCGCCGGCCATCGAACATGTTGGCGATGTGCTCGCCATCAGCAACGTCACCGGGCGGGATTATGTGCGCAAGCCCGGCTTGCATCGCACCTTGCTCGGGGACGGTGTCGCCAGCATGGGCGCGGCCATGGTCGGGGGGCCGCCCAATACCACCTATTCGGAAGTGACCGGGGCGGTGATGCTGACCCGGGTATTCGATCCCCGGGTGATGGTGTGGGCCGCCGTTTTCGCCATTGTATTGTCCTTCCTGTCCCGCTTCGGCGGGTTGTTGCAGAGTATCCCGGCGCCGGTGATGGGCGGCATCCTGATTCTCATGTTCGGCTCCATCGCCAGTGTTGGCATGAACACCCTGATCAAGGCGAGGGTAGACTTGGCGCGCCAGCGCAACCTGGTGATCGTGGCCACCACGCTGGTGTTCGGCATCGGTGGCATGGTCATCAGCGGCGGCGGCTTCACGCTGCAGGGGATCAGCTTGTGCGGGGTGCTGGCGGTGGTGCTGAACCTGCTGTTGCCCGGCCGTGATCCGGTGGCCACCGATCTGCGCCAGGAGCAGGCGGTGGTGGATGATCTTATCGAGCACACCCGTTCCAAGGCCCGTTCCAAGGATTGAGACCATGCAAAGAGCGGAGCGGTTGATCGTATTGATCGACACTTTGCGCCGGCATCGCTGGCCGGTGACCGCCGGTGCTCTCAGCGAGCAGCTCGGGGTGTCCACCCGCACCATCTATCGCGACATCCAGAGTCTGATCGGCCTGGGCGCGCCGATCGATGGTGAAGCCGGGGTGGGTTATCTGCTGCGCAAAGGGTTTTTCATGCCGCCGCTGATGTTCAGTCCGGTGGAGCTGGAGGCGCTGTTGCTTGGCGCTCGCTGGGTCGGGCAGCAGGGCGACGAGGAACTGGCCGATGCCGCCAACAGCGCACTGGACAAGATCGCCACGGCGGTACCTCCGGCGTTGCGTGAAGTGCTGGAGGACACCGGACTGTGGGCGGGCCCCTCCAGCGCTCCCCGGCGCGGTGAACCGCTGTTCGTATTGCGCCGTGCTCTGCGTGAGGAGCTGAAGCTGCGAATTGTCTACCGGGATGTGGAGGGTAGGGAAACCGAGCGAACCGTCTGGCCTTTGACTTTGGCCTTTTTCGAAGGCGCCCGGGTGCTGGCTTCCTGGTGCGAGCTGCGCGAGGATTTCCGCCACTTCCGTACCGATCGTATCGTTGATTTGCGGGTCACCGAGGAAAGTTATCCGGGGTCCCGCCGGCTATTGGCGCAGCGTTGGTTGAAAGAGCAGCGCCAGAGACGGTCCCGGAAAGAGTCGTAGTGGTCTGGAGGGAAACAGGATTGCTCTCCATCGGAGACGCCGTGGATACGCCCATGTAGGCTCCCGCACCGGCCCGCTTCGAGTGAACCGCTACGCTTCGGGTTCCAGCACCGTGGACCGTTGGCAAAGAAGGGGCTACGAAGTCGCTGTAGGAGCTTGCCTGCAAGCGAATGGGACTCGCTCGGGCGGTTTGTAGTATTCGCTTGCAAGCAAGCTCCCACAGCGGGTCTGCAAGGGCGCCTCAGAACTTCACCCGGGCGCCGGTGGTCACGATCTTGATGTCTTCATATTCCGGGTTGTAGCAGGTCCTGCCCGAGGCGGTGCACCATTCACCGCGCTCGAAGCTGTGAATCTTGGCGCCAGCGTAAAGGTCGAACATCTCGGTGGGACTCCACACATACCCCATGCCGATGACGCTGCCTTTTTCATCGTCCTTGTTACGGTTGCGGGTCTCGCCATAGTGAATATCAAAGGCGTGATGGCGGCTGGGCCGGTAGCCAAGCTTGATATAGCGGAACTGGCCCAGCTCCGAACGGGTGGCGCTGAAGGTGCCGGTTTTTTCCTCGGTAGTGAGCTCTTCTTCGCGGTTGATGGCGGCGAGGGTGAGATTGAAACCGGTGTCGTTATGAAAGTAGGAGATCGAACCACCGTAGGTGGTGATATCTGGATCGACACTGGAATCGGGATCGAAGCGTTGATCCAGCTCGTCGGCGTTGCGGGTGGCCACGGAGTAGCCCAGGCCGATCAGCATGCGGCCGCCAGGCACGCGCAGGCCGGATTTCAAACCCGCCTGCAGGATTGATTCGTGGCCATCGGAGCCACTGTCATGACCGGCACTGGCGGATAACGTCACCGGGCCCAGGCGCGGGCTGTCATAGCGAATGCGGTCGTGGCGGCCTTCGAAGTTGTAATCGCGGATGCTGCCGCTGATCGAGGTGCGATTGTTGTCGCCTTCCTGCAGGTCGAAGCTCTCGATACCGGTGAAGTTGCCGTCGGCGTCGAATTTTCTTTTGTAGGAGGACGACTTCAGAGCATAGCTCAGATTGCCACCGATCAAGGCCGGGTTGCGGAAGCTGATCACGCCGGTGCCGGAATAGTCCAGGCGGCCGGTGTTATAGGCGGCCCCTTCACCATGGCCGACGGTGATCTTGCCGAACGGGCTGTCGATGAAGGCGTCGGTAATCCTTTCCTCCAGGTCGCCGTCCACGGATTTGTTATCCGGGTCGACGTCATTGGAGGAGTTGGAGTAGATACCGACTTCCACCAGGGCACCCGCCGTCCATCCTTCCATCAGCCGCTGAGTGCCGCCGACGTGAAAGCGTGTCGGGCTGTTGCGGTTGTCCACGTGATAGAACTCGGTGCTCGAGCCCACGCCCAGGTAGCCGGCGGCGTAGCCGTCTTCCACGTACATTACCGCCCGGTTCACCTGACCGCCCACGTCGAATTCAGCGGCAAGCGCCGGTGCGGCGATCAGACTCGATACGGTGATCGCCAGCAGCGAGTTCGGGGATCCCATAATTCCTCCGGGTTTTGTTGTTTTATCGTCGTTCGTCCGGGCCTGTGATGTGAGAAAGGGCCAGTCCGATCAAATATTTTTGATGTTGGCGCGCCGCCTGTCGGTGCGATGCTGATTTACTTTATCGGTTATCGTTGATACTTATGTAAATTGAAAACATCGTATAGATATATGCGTTTTATGCATCTTATGGTTGCCGCCATGGCGCTGAATGGATGCGAACAGAGCGTGGCAGGCAAGGCGGAAAACGATGAATATCAAGAAACTGAAGTGCTTTCGCGCGGTGGTCATTCACGGTTCGCTGGTGTCCGCCGCGTCGGTGATGAACCTGAGTCAGCCGGCCACCAGCCGTTTGATTTCCACCCTGGAAGACGAGCTCAAACTGAAGCTGTTCAAGCGCGAGAAGCGACGGCTGGTGCTGACGCCGGAGGGCAAACAGTTCTATCAGGAAGCGGAAAAAATTCTCGCCAATCTGGAGGATCTGCCGCGCATCGTGCAGGAGATCAAGGAAGGCGGACAACGCACGCTGCGCATAGTGGCCCTGGCGCGGTTGGCGGGAAGCCTGGTATCGCCGGCGCTGGCCCGGTTCGCGCGGGAACATCCCGGGCAGCGGTTCAGTGTCGATGTGCGTGGCCACCGTGATATCGAACAGTGGGTGGCCGGCCGTCATTACGATATCGCCGTGGCGTTGACCAAACCTTGTAATCATCCATCGGTGATCCAGCGGCCATTCTTCGACACCGACGCCATGGTGATGGTACCCAAAGGGCATCCACTGGAAGCCTTGCGTTCGGTGACGCCCGCGCAAATGGTCAAGCACGACATCATTGCTCTGGCGCCGGGTCTGCGGCCGCGATTCCAGATGGAGGATATTTTCCAGAAGGCCGGTGTGGAACTGAGCTGCAAAATCGAAACCACCTCCACGGCGCTGGCCTGCCAGATGGTGGTGGACGGGTTGGGTGTCACGATCATAGATCGGTTGGCGGCGCAGGCGGTGGATGCCAGCCGTTTTTCCCTGCGGCCGCTACGGCCTGCCTACCGTCTGGAATTCGTGCTGCTGTTCCCGCCGGGCTTCGAGGAAACACCGGCCACCAGTGCCCTGGTGCAGTGCCTGCGTGCCCAGGTGGAGGCATCACTGGGGCGGCACGCCATCATGACGGGGTGAATCGTGGTTGGCCTAAAAAGATGCATAAAACGCATCTAAATATGCCATATATTCAATTTTAAGATGTATTGCCCCCGACTAGACTGACGCCAGTTCCTGATCTTCTGATCCGGCATTCGAATAACGATAACGGGAGGAGCAATGACGATTCGCTACCCGGTCCGGGTGCGCGCTTTTCTGGTCGGCATGATGGTGAGCTTACTGCCGCTGAGTGCCAGCGCGGGGCCGAGCGACGATACCCTGGTGGTGGCCTTCTCCAAGGCGCTGACCACCGTGGACCGCCTCTACTCGATTCAGAGGGAAGGGCTGATTCTGTCCCGTCTCACCGATGACGGTCTGTTCTTCGTCGACCCCGATACCCTTGAATTCGAGCCTCTGGCCGCCGCTTCCTATACATGGGTAAGCGACACCCGTCTGGATATCACCTTGCGCGATAACGTCCGCTTTCACGATGGTGGTCGGCTGAGCGCGGATGATGTGGTGTACACCTTCCGCTGGGTGCTGAACAAGGACTCCGACACCAGCCGTGGCGCGGTGATTCGCGGCTGGCTCGACAGTGTCGAGAAACTTGGTCCGCTCAAGGTGCGTTTCAATCTGAAGATGCCGTACCCGATGGCGTTGCGTGATATGGCGATCAGTATTCCGTTGCGCAAGAGCGGAACCTATGACGATCCGCGCGGTGGTGACCAGCCGCTCAATGGCATCGGCCCCTATCGCGTCAAGCAGTTCGATGTGGGGCGCAGGATCGTGTTGGAACGCTTCGAGGACTACTATCCGGACAGTCCGAAGGCCGGCGCCCGGATCAGGAACATGGTGTTCCGGGTGATTCCGGATGAGGGTACCCAGCAGGCGGAACTGCTCAGTGGCGGTATCGATTTGATGATGGACGTGCCGCCGGATGTGGCCGACAACGTCAGTGCCCTGCCGGGCGTCGAACGGTTGGAGGGCAATGATATCCGCATTGGTTATCTGACTCTGGACGCCGCCGGCTATGCCGATCCCGATTCACCGATGACCCACCTGAAAGTGCGGCAGGCGATCAATCACGCCATCAATCGCGAGGCGATCTCCCGTTATCTGGTGCGTGGCAGTGCACGGGCGATTCCCTATGCCTGCCATCCCCGCCAGTTTGGCTGCCAGGCGGACGGACCGCGTTACCCCTACGATCCGGAAAAAGCGCGGCAGCTTCTGGCGGAAGCGGGTTACCCGGAGGGCTTTTCCCTCAAGCTGTGGGCCTACCGGGAAAAGATCATCGCCGAGGCGATCGTCAGCGATCTGAAAGCGGTGGGCCTGGATGTGGATCTGCGTTACGTGAAGCTGAACGTCTTCTCCAAGATGCGCAACGACCACCGGATGGGGGCGTTCTTTGCCTCTTATGGCAGTGGCGGCACGGCGGATGCGTCCGCGTCCACCGGCGTGCATTTCACCGCCAACTCCAACCGCAACTATTCAGGCGACGAAGCGCTGTCGAAAACGGTCCTGGCGGCGGAACGCACCATCGATCGGGATGAGCGGCGCCGATTGTATCGCGAGGCACTGAATCGTATCGCCGAGCAGGCTTACTGGGTGCCCCTGTTTTCCTACAGCCAGAACTACCTGCTCACGCCGGCGTTGTCGCTGCCGGTGTCCGAGGACGGTGTTCCGCGGCTCTGGCAAGCCGCCTGGAGGCAGTGATCATGATCAACTATGTCCTGCGCAGAGCCCTGATGGCGTTGTTGGTGGCCCTGACCGTGTCGTTCGGTACTTTCGCGTTGTTCTACTTCGCCACCGACCCGGCGCAGACCATCGCCGGTGAGGACGCGCCCCAGGAAATGGTGGACGCGATCCGCGAGCAGTACGGGTTCGACCGGCCGGTCTCGGTGCAATACGTGGATTGGCTGGGCAGTGTGCTGCAAGGCGACTTCGGCCAGAGCTACTTCTGGAAGCAGCCGGTGGTGGAGCTGATCCAGGAGCATGCCAAGGTCACCATCATGCTGGCCTTGTTGGCGCTGGTGGTGACTGTGGTGATTGCTTTGCCCCTGGGGATCAGCGCCGCGCTCAGGCCGAACAGCTGGGTCGACCGGTTTGCCCTGACGACGGCGGTGTCGGCCCAGGCGATCCCCAACTTCTGGCTGGGGCTGATGCTGATCATCCTGCTGGCGGTGACCTTCCCGATCTTCCCCGTGTCCGGTGATTCGAGCTGGCGACACTATGTTTTGCCTGCCTTCGTACTGGGAACCAGTTCGGTGCCCGCGGTAATGCGGTTGACCCGTACCGGTTTGCTTGACGTGTTGGGCTCGGACTATATCCGCACCGCCCGCGCCAAAGGGTTTACCGGCTATCGGCTGATCCTGCGCCAGGCGCTGCGTAATGCGCTGTTGCCCATCGTCAGCGTGCTCGCGGTACAGCTGGGGCACAAACTGGGCGGCTCCATCGTCACCGAATCGGTGTTCAGCATGAACGGCCTGGGCCGGCTGGCGGTGGAGTCCATTTTCAACTCCGACATACCGACCGTGCAGTCCTTGATCCTGTTGTTCGTACTGACCTTCGTGTTGCTCACGCTGGCGGCGGACCTGATCAACGCCTGGCTCGACCCTCGGATCAGGATGGGATGAACATGACAATAACGGAATCCGTTGGCGGCAACGAACTGACATCCGAGGCGGAGCGCGAACAGGCCCAGCTCGGGCTGACGCCAGGGCAAGTGGCAATCAAGCGCGCGCGTCGGCACCCGGGGTTGCTGGTGGGCTTTGGCATTCTGCTGGTGATGGCGCTGTTCGCCGTGCTGGCACCCTGGCTGGCGCCTCACGATCCCTATCTGCAGAACCTGTCCTTGCGCCTGCTGCCACCGGCCTGGGTCGAGGGCGGGCAATGGAGCCATCTACTGGGTACCGACCACCTTGGCCGGGACTACCTTAGCCGCATCATTTATGGCGCGCGTATTTCCATGATGATCGGCATCGGCGCCGCCACTATCGGCGCGATCATCGGTGTCACGCTCGGCGTGATCGCCGGTTACTTCGGCGGCTGGCTGGATCAGGCGGTGAACTTTCTGGTGACTTGCCAATTGGCGGTGCCCAGCCTGCTGCTGATCATGGCGCTGGTGTTCGTGATCGGCCAATCGATCACTGTGGTGATCTTCGTGATAGGCGCCACCCACTGGGTGTTCTATCTGGTGGTGACGCGCTCCGCCACGTTGCGTATTCGCGAGCTGGATTTCGTCGCCGCCGCCAGTGCCATGGGCTGTAGCCGGCTGCAGATCGCGGTTAAGGAAATCCTGCCCAACCTGCTCAACCAGATCCTGGTGATCTTCACCCTGGAAGTGGCAGTGGCGATTCTCAATGAGGCGACGCTGTCGTTCCTGGGGCTGGGGGTGCCGTCACCGACCCCGTCCTGGGGGTTGATGATCGCCGAAGGCAAGACCGCCATGTTCTTCCAACCCTGGCTGGTGATCCTGCCCGGCATTGCTCTGTTTGTGCTGGTGATTGCCATCAACCTGCTTGGTGATGGCGTTCGCGATGTCACCGTGACCAATCGGAGAAGCTGAGATGAGCACGGAATCCTTATTGGAGATTCGCGATCTGTCGGTGGCAATTCCCACTGAGACCAGCACGCTCAGGGCGGTACGGGGAGTGGACCTGGAGCTGCGTCGGGGCGAAACCCTCGGCATTGTCGGAGAGTCCGGTTCCGGCAAATCGATGACGGCGCTGGCGCTGATGAACCTGCTGCCGCCGGCGGCGCGACGCTCGGCGGCGTGCGTCAACTTCGCCGGCACCGATCTGAGCACGGTCAGCGAAAAGGAACTGGCCGGACAGGTACGCGGCCGCAAGATCGGCATGATCTTTCAGGAGCCGATGACCAGCCTCAACCCGGTCTACTCCATCGGGCGCCAACTGACCGAGGCGATGACCCTGCACGGTGAGGTGTCCGCCGCGCAGGCGCGGCGGCGTGCGATTCAGTTGCTGGAGAAAGTGGGGCTGCCGGATCCGGCCAGTCGCCTCAAGCAGTACCCTCACGAGCTGTCCGGCGGCCAGCGCCAGCGCGTAATGATCGCCATGGCATTGATGAACGAACCGGAACTGCTGATCGCCGACGAGCCTACCACGGCACTGGACGTGACTATTCAGGCTCAGATTCTGCATCTGCTTCGCGGGCTGCAAACGGAGCTGGGCATGTCGATGATCCTGATCACCCACGATCTGGGTGTGGTGTCCCGGGCCGCCGATCGCATCGCCGTGATGTACGCCGGTGACATCGTCGAAACCGGCACCACCGCACAGGTGCTCAATGATCCCCGCCACCCTTATACCCGCGGCCTGCTGGAGTGCGTGCCGGGCTACCGCGAAGCGTCGGCGCACCGGCTTGGATCGATCCCAGGGGTGGTGCCTTCCATGACGGGGGACATTCGCGGCTGCGCTTTTGCCGCGCGCTGCCCTCGCGCGGCGGAAGAGTGTTTCATCGATTCGCCGCCCACCCGGCCCCTGGGGCCGGCGCGGACCTATGTGTGTCACGATCCGGAGGAAACCCGGAGTCGTTCGTTGCTGGAAGGGCACGACCGGGAGCAAACGCCGGTCAATAAGCCGGCCAAGGAGAGCGTGCTCAAAGTGGCCGGCGTCAGCCGCACCTTCTCGGTACGCCGGGGAATGTTTGGCAAACGCAAGTCGTTGCGGGCGCTGGACAATATCAGTCTGGAGATCCGTAAAGGCGAAGTGCTGGCATTGGTGGGGGAGTCCGGCTGCGGCAAAAGCACTCTGACCCGCACCATCCTGGGTCTGGAAACACCGGACAGCGGCACCGTGACCCTGGCCGGCAGGCCTGTTGGCGCGCTGCCGCCACGGCAACGGGCGCGCATGATCCAGCCTGTTTTTCAGGACCCTTATTCGTCACTGAATCCACGCAAGACCATTGGCAACATTATCGGCCGGCCGTTGCAGGTGAACCAGTTGGGTGCCAAGGCGGAACAACGAACCCGGGTGCGGCGCATGATGGAATTGGTGGGGCTGCCGGCACGGGTGTTCAACAGTTTTCCGGATCAACTGTCCGGCGGCCAGCGCCAGCGCGTGGCCATTGCCCGGGCCTTGATTCTGGATCCGGAGATCGTCATTTGCGACGAGCCCACTTCGGCGCTGGATGTATCGGTGCAGGCGCAGATTCTGAATTTGCTGCTGGACCTGCGTGATGAACTGGATCTGACCTATTTGTTCGTGACCCACGATCTTTCCGTGGTCGCTCATCTGGCCGACCGGGTGGCGGTGATGTATCTGGGCGAGATCGTCGAATGCGGCGATCGCGATACGGTGCTGACCCATCCGAAACACCCCTATACCCGGGCTCTGTTGGACTCGGCCCTGAGTATCGCGCCGGAGCTGGACGTCCCCGAGCCGCGTCTGACCGGCGATTTCCCCAATCCCATGAACCGGCCGGCCGGATGCCCGTTCCATCCACGTTGTCCGCTTGCCGATGCGCAATGCCGCAGCCGTGCGCCGGAAGTGGAGTGGGCGGCCGACGGCACTCTGGTGAAATGCTGGAGGGCCGGAGACGCTGCCGGCGCTTTCTCCCAGCTCTCCGCTGGCCAGACCCCCGAAAACTGGCCAGACCCCCCAAAAATAAATAAAGAGGAATCCGCGCCATGAAGAAAAGGCTGATATTGACCCTCGGATTGATAGCTCTGCTTGCCGCCTGCCAGTCGACGCCTCCGGCACCAATGGTGTACTCGGAGAACACCGAGCAGGAGAGCGTGCAACCGGAAACGTTCGAGCGTTACGGTTCCATCGTGGTGCCGGCGGGTACGGCGGAAAAACCGGTGAACATGCGGCTCTGGTATGCACGGCCGGATCGGGTCACGGCGGACACGCCGGTGGTGCTGGTGATGCACGGCGGCCGTCGTGACGCGGACAACTATCGGGATTTCTGGGGGCCTTACGCCAACAAATACAATGTTCTGGTGGTGGCACCGGAAGTATCGCAAAAGGACTTTCCCACCGGTTGGGGGTATCAGGCCGGCAACTGGGTTTCGCCGGACTCTTCCTCGGTGGACGCCGGCAAGGGGCACCGGAATCCGCCGGAGCAATCCTCCTTCGCCGCCGTCAATCGTGCCTTTGATCGGTTGTGCGAACGGTTCGGGTTGAACGCCACCGAATACGACATCTGGGGGCACGGCAGCGGCGCCCAGTTCGTGGCGAGAATGATCATGCTGTATCCGCAGGCCAAGGTGCGCACGGCGGTGGCCGCCAACTCCGGCACCTATACTTTTCCGGATTGGAGTCTGCCACTGCGCTATGGGCTCAAGAACACCGGTGTCGGGCCGGAGGATCTGGCGGCGGCGTATGCCCATCACCTGGTCATCATGCTGGGCACCGCCGATAACGACCCCTCGCACCGGCTGCTCAGTCAGCTCGATATCGCCCTGGCCCAGGGCGCCCATCGCTTGGCCAAAGGCAAGAACTTCCATGCCGCCAACCAGCGTCAGGCGGAAAAGCTGGGGGTGCCCTACAACTGGGAGTTACGCACGGTGTACGACATCGGTCATAGCGGCCGCAAGATGTCCGAACCGGGTGCCCGCTATCTGCTGGCGGGCAAGGCGGAAGAGCCACTGTTTCCCTTGCGGCGTGATGAAACCACCGGGCAGGGCCGTGACGGGGAGCGCCGGGATGGCTCGGAAAAATCCAGGGATCTGCTACGCGGCTCCGGTGACGGCGAAGTGTCGCCGTTCTGAACATGACCGTTTTATGGCGAGAGGCATTATGAGCAAGGTGGATCATGGCGAAAGGCGAAGCAGCCTCCGCCTGGAACATGGGGAACTGAGCTTTCTGCATGCCGGCAGGGGCGCGCCGGTGGTGCTATTCCATGGCCTCAACGGCAATGCGGAAAGCTGGCGATATCAGTTGCACGACCTGGCCGGTGAGCTGGAAATGTGGGCCTGGGATGCCCCCGGTTACGGCGATTCCGACATCGCCGGCGAAACCCTGGACGATCTGGCCCGCGTTGCTATCGGGTTCATCAAGCGGATCGCATCGGGGCCGGTGAATCTGGTGGGACACTCCATGGGCGGGTTGGTGGCGATGCGTGTGGCCATGCTGGAACCCGGCCTGGTGCGGCGGTTGGTGCTGTCCTGTACGCATCCGGGACACGGCCTGAGCGGCGCGGCTGCCTCCGACCAGCGCTACCAGCGACGGCTGCGGGAACTTCAGGAATTGCCCGGCCCGGTTTATGGGGAACGCCGCGCCCGGGGCATGTTGCCGGCCAACGCTGATCCGGCGGTATTCCGGGAAGTGGCGCGGATCGCCGCTCAGTCCCGGCCGGAAGGCATGGGCCGGGCCGCCCTGGCGATTCAGCGCGCCAGTCTGCAGGCGGAGTTGAGCCGCATCCTCGCGCCATCGCTGGTGATCACCGGCGATCAGGACAGGGTGGCGCCGCTGAGCAAGGCCGAGCCACTGTTGAACGGCATCGCCGATGTACGCCACCTGGCCCTGGACGGGCTCGGCCATGCCCCTTATATGGAAGATCGCCGCCGCTATAACGCGGCGCTGACCGATTTCCTGCTGCGGCGTGACGCCAGCGGGTAAATAGCGATGAAGGGCTGAGAGAAGGGCTGAGAGTATGACCCAGGCGAATCAGGAAGAACGCGAGAGCCCCGAGGCGCTGTTCGCCATGCCACGGAAAATTCAGGCGTGGTTGGACATTGAAGTGGCGCTGGCTCGCAGCCAGGCGGATCTGGGCATGATCCCGCCATCGGCCGCCGAGGAAATCGCGCGCAAGGGCGATCTTGGTTGCATCGACCTGGATGCGCTACTCCGGGACATGGCGCGGACCAAAGCACCGATTGTTTCCCTGGTGCGCTTTCTGGCCGCGGCCTGTGACGGCGATGCGGGAGATTATGTGCATTGGGGCGCCACCACCCAGAATGTCATGCAGGCCGGGGAAGTCCTGCTGGTACGCGAAGCGCACGGTCGGTTGCTGACGCGATTGGCCACCTGTCTGGATTCCCTGGCGGGGCTGGCGGATAACGGTGCCGCGCAGGTGATGGCGGGCCGTACCCAGCGTCGGCATGCTCTGCCGATCACTTTCGGTTTCAAGGTGGCGACCTGGATTGATGAGCTGCTCCGGCACGAGGAGCGCCTGCGCGCCGCTGAGCCCAGAGTGTTCACCCTGGTGTTCGGGGGCGCGGTCGGGGCGAGGCATTCGTTTGGCGACGAAGGGGAAGCACTCGGCCGGCGCCTTGCCGGACAGTTGGGCCTGGGCTGCTTCGAAGTGCCGAGCCGGTCAGTGAACGACCACATGGTGGAGTATGTATTGCTGCTGGCATTGCTGGCGGCGACCTGTTCCAAGATTGCTCAGGAGCTGTTTGTCCTGATGTCGGAGGAATATGGCGAGGTTTACGAGGAACTGGGCGATCTGGTGGTGGGCAGCAGCACCATGCCACAGAAGGTCAATCCGAAAATTTCCGTTAACGTGATCGCCGTTGCCGCCCAGTTACGGGCTCAGGTCAGCCTGGCGCTGGATGCGGTTCAGGTCAGTCATGAAGGGGACGCGGCTTCCAGCAAAATGCTGTACACCTCTCTGGAAACGGCCTGTCCCCTGGCACTGGAAATGATGGCGTCACTGGTGGAACTGCTGGACAAACTGCGTACCGTTCCGGAAAAAATGCGACGGAACCTGGCGCTGACCGGTGGCCTGATCAACAGTGAGAACGTGATGATGGAACTGGCGCGTCATGGCATGGGGCGCCAGCGGGCCCATGATCTGGTGCACGCGGCATCGCTCGAGTCCCTGCGTGATGGCCGTCCGTTGGACCAGGTTCTGGCGGAGGTGCCTGGTGTTGCCGGCGTGATTCAGGCGGAGCGGCTTGGTGCCGCTTTGCAGCCGGAACAGTATCTGGGCGATTGCGAGAAGCTGGCCCGGCAATTGGCCGGCCGGGCGCGCACCCGGTCCAAACGGATCCGCGCCCGAGTCAAAGGCCAGGAGGCGCCGGCACTTGACCGCTGAATCCATGGCGGTGTCCGCGCTGGAATCAATTGGTCGACAACTGCTTCCGGTAATGGGCTTCCAGTTCAGTGTGCAACGCCCAGAATGATGGCGGTGTGATCTCGTTCAGCTCCGCCACCAAAATCGCCAGATGGGTATGCCAGCCCGTCGCCACGCTGGTTTTTTGCATGCCAGTCAAGCGTTGATGGGTAATCCGCAAGCGCACCTGGTTGTCTTCGGGGGTCAGCTCGAAGGTCACTTCCGAACCGCCTTCTCCCCAGGTGAATGCCAGAAGATGCGGGGCCTCACAGCGGGTAACCGTGCCTTTCAGCACCGCGCCCTCGGCGTCGGCATGGTATTCGGGGGCGGTATCGCCGGGTTCCGACAGTTCATTATGATGAAATTCCAGGGTGACCGCGCCGCCGGCGAACAGTCCCATGGGGCCGGCGGCCAGCCAGCGGGCGCGTTTTTCGGACTCGGTCAGAAAGGCCCAGATCCGTTCCACCGGGCCCGGCAGCAGCCGCTCCAGTGTCAGAGTGTCGGGTTTGGTCAGCTTGGCGTAATCATCCATGGTGTTCTCCTGAAGAGTGGGGCCCGGGTCGGGTTGAAGGTCAATCGCCCTGGCGCAGGGCCTGTTCCAGAGCGTCCAGCCGTTCGCTCCAGAACGCCTGATAATGGCGTAGCCAGTCCATGGCCCCGGCCATGGGAGCGGCATTCAGCCGGCAGACGTGGACGCGCCCTTGCTTTTCCCGGGTCAGCAGTCCCGCCTGTTCCAGCGCTTTGATGTGCTTTGAGGCACCGGCCAGGCTCATGGAGAAAGGCGCCGCCAGCTCTCCCACCTTGCGCTCACCATCAGCGAGCAGTGCCAGCATGGCGCGGCGGGTGGGGTCGGCCAGGGCCTGGAAAACGGCATCGAGTGTGTCGGGATTATTGTTAACCATGTGGTTGAATATGGGGATGGGTGTTTTAATTGTCAACCAAAAGGTTAATTATTTTCAGGAAGGCGCCGGCCGTTTCGGTGGCCCGCATCACAGGTCGCCGGCAGTGCTTTGAGCTGACGCATCAGGCCGCCAGCGGTGAGGGTCCCGCGTATTGGCGCTCCGGCTTGCCGCAGCCGTTGCGAGCTCCAGCGATTGCAGGTGCGGCCGAGCCAGAAGGTGCCCTCGGCATGGAAGAACAGGCTGGCGCCGTATAAGCCGGGACCCTCCGTACGTACCGTTCCGTCCGTGTTCCGCTGAAAGTCCGCCGCCAGTGCCCGGGTCAGGCGGTGCCAGTGATCCGGTGACGGGCACAGGGCGGCCAGATCCTTGTGCGGCAGTTGCGCCGGATGCCGTTCCAGAGCCACCACGTGCAGCACGCTGTCGGTGGGCCAGAACAGGGCTTTGAGCAGACGCGGAACACTGTCGTTGTGTTGGTAGAAGTCGGCGTCGCCCCAACCGAACTCGTAATAGCCGGTATCCGGCAGATGATCGCGCAGAAACCGCAGATGAGGGTCGAGCTTGTCAGCGGGTACCACCAGACCGGTATGCCAGCGGTGCCGCACCACCAGCAGAGGTTCTGCGTGGTCGGCGTGGGCCGCCGGCACGGCAAGGATCAGCAAGACAGTCGCCAACAAGAGCTTCATGATCTGGCGGGTTCCGTTACGGAACGGTCCCATATCAATACTGGAAGACACCAATCCATGGTAGCATCGCCCCGCTTTGTTTCCGTGCGCGTATCTCTGATTCAGAAAGGCTTGTCATGTTGAGACCTCTGGACATCTCCCAATATCGATTCCTTCCCGGCGGAGCAGGCCGGATCCTGTTCGCCATCCTGGCTCTGCTGTTTGCTCCCGGTGCCCTGGCCGCCACTGGCGGCCTTGATCTGACCGGCTCGGTGGCCGGGTTCATTGCCCTCACCATCTTCGTCCTCGCCTATGCCCTGGTGATGGCCGAAGAAAAGCTGCACATGCGCAAGTCCAAGCCGGTACTGGTGGCCGCCGGTATTATCTGGGCGTTGATCGGCTGGGTTTACGTCCAGTCCGGCATGCCCGATGAGGCCGAGCATGCGTTCCGCCATACCCTGCTCGAATTCACCGAACTGATGCTGTTCCTGCTGGTGGCGATGACCTACATCAACGCCATGGACGAGCGCCGGGTGTTTGATGCCCTGCGTGCCTGGATGGTGCGCAAGGGGTTCAGCTACCGGCAACTGTTCTGGATCACCGGTATCCTGGCCTTTCTGATCTCGCCGGTCGCCGATAACCTGACCACCGCGCTGTTGATGTGCGCGGTGGTGACGAAGGTGGCGGAAGGGGACAAACCCTTCATCAACGTGGCTTGTATCAATATCGTGGTGGCCGCCAACGCCGGTGGCGCCTTCAGTCCGTTCGGCGATATCACCACTCTGATGGTGTGGCAGGCGGGCCTGATTCATTTCACTGAATTCTTCGATCTGCTGATCCCGTCGCTGATCAACTATCTGATCCCGGCGGTGGTAATGAGCCTGTTCATCAAGAGCCGTAAGCCCAGCGGCGTGAAGGAAGAGGTCGAGCTCAAGCGCGGTGCCCGTCGTATCATCGCTCTGTTCCTGCTCACCGTGGCCACCGCGGTGGCCTGTCACTCCGTGCTGCATCTGCCGCCGGTGCTGGGGATGATGACCGGTCTGGGCTATCTGCAATTCTTCGGTTATTTCCTGCGCCGGACCCTGCCGCGCTCCTTGGAGAAGAAGCGCCGCCATTACCTGCGCCGTGGTGATGACAAACGCCTGTCTCAACTGGGCAGCATCGTGCCTTTTGATGTGTTCAATCGTGTGGCGCGGGCGGAGTGGGACACCTTGCTGTTCTTCTATGGCGTGGTGATGTGCGTGGGCGGCCTGGGCTTCATGGGTTACCTGGGCATGTTATCCGAGGCTCTCTATACCGGCTGGAACGCGACCTGGGCCAATATCGCTTTGGGCCTTATTTCCGCGGTGGTGGACAATATTCCGGTGATGTTCGCGGTGCTGACCATGGAGCCGGAAATGTCCCACGGCCACTGGTTGCTGATCACCCTCACCGCGGGCGTGGGTGGCAGCCTGCTGTCCATCGGTTCCGCCGCCGGGGTGGCGCTGATGGGGCAGGCACGAGGCCTTTACACTTTCATGGGACACCTGAAGTGGAGCCCGGTGATTGCACTGGGCTATATCGCCAGTGTGCTCGCTCACCTGTGGCTGAACGCGGAAAGCTTCACCGTTTTCAACTAATTGAAGCCCTTCCCGCCGGAATCGCGGCCCTTGTTCCACACAAAGGGCCGCCCTTCGGCAGGTTCCCACAGCGGCTGCCTGGCGCGGTCAGCGCCGTCTTTTCATCGCCCATCCGATCATCACCACCGGCACCGCCAACCCCACCCACGACACCACATCCAGGACGCCATCTCCCAGTAGCGCCGCGACCAGGCCGATCAGGCTGGTGAGGGCGATCAGCACAGGCACCGCGAAAATGCGCGCCGGCGTATTGTGGCGCCGGTTGGGTGACAGCCGGCTCATGAGGCGCCTCCCGTGGGGGACGCTTGTGTCTGGCGGTGTGCCGCGCCCGCGACGGGGGAGCGGCGGGCGAGCCATAAGTAAAGGCCACTGATCAGCACCACGATGGTGATCACGTCGAGCAGCGCCCAGAGGATTTTCAGCGGCAAACCGCCGTAATCACCGAAATGCAGCGGTCCGGACAGTGCCAGGGTTTTGTTGTACCAGGGCATTTCGCGCATGGCCGCGAACGCTCCGGTGCGGGCGTCCACCAGTGCCGGCGTGACGATGTGAGAGGTCAGCGGTGTGTTGCCGTGCAGAAACACCGCGTAGTGATAGTCCGTGGACCAATCGCCGCCGGGGAAAGCCACGAACTGCAAGGTCATGTTCATGGCGGCTTCCTGAGCCTGGGCCACGGCGTCGTCCAGGGAAGCCATCTCCTGGGGAGTGGGCACGGTAGCGCCCTGATAGCCGGCGGTGAGATCGGCCAGGGACCGGTTCTGCCAGGTTTCCAGGATCGGGGTGGCAAGGGTGTTGACCACGCCAGTGAGGCCCACCACGGTGAGCCAGGCCACGGTAACGATGCCGAGCAGGTTGTGATAGTCCAGCCATTTAAGCCGCTTTGAGCGGTTGTATCGCAGCGTGCCGAAGTCCAGTTTGCGCATGAACGGGGCGTAGAGCACCACGCCGGAAACGATGGCGAGCACCAGCAGTACCCCCATGGCGCCCAGGAATAACATGCCGGGCAGGCCCAGGAACAAATCGGTGTGCAACTGCAGAATGAAATCCATGATACCGCCTTCGTGCCCGGGCACCACCTCGCCGCTGGTGCGGTCGAAGGAAGCGAAATGCATGTCGCCGGCGGCGGCGTCCGGGGTGGGGCCGGTGGTGACGTTGACCACCGGCCGGTCGGTATCGAAGCTCATGAACAGGGGCACTTCGCCAGGGCGGTGGGCGAGGGCGGCGTCGAGTAACTGATCCAGAGACAGTAGGGGACCGTCCGGATTGGCGGGTTGCCAATCGCCGCTGTCCGTCAGGGCGTCGATCTCATCATGAAAAATCAACGGCAGGCCGGTGAGGCACAGCATCAGCATGAAGGCGGTGCAGATCAGGCTGGTCCACTTGTGGATGGCGGACCAGAGCGTCAGGGTTTTCTGTTTCATAGCGGAGAGCTGCCTGGGCGCCCGGGGCGGGGCGCCTGGGTTGTCGGGTTAGTAGTCGAGGGTCGCCGACAGCAGGACCGTGCGGGGTGCGCCGACGGTCAGGTAGCCGTAGCCCGGGAAGCCACCCGCCGATGCCCAATAGTCCTCGCCAGTGACGTTCTCCACCCGTCCACGCAGGGTCAGGAACATGGAGTCGCTGAGGGCGATCAGATAACGGGCGCCCAGATCCAGGCGGGTCCAGGAGTCGACTTTCTGGGTGTTGGCCTCGTCCGCATACTGCGAGCTGGTGTAGATCACCCGGCCGTCCAACGCCAGATCCGGCAGTTGTGGAACCCGGTATTCCAGATTCAGGTTGGCCTGGGTTTCCGGTGAACCGATGGCGTCGTTGCCGTCCACATCCGCGTCCAGGAAGCTGACGCCGCCGAGTACGCTGAGATCGCGGGTGAGATTGCCATAGGCCATCAATTCCACGCCCGTATTTTCCTGGTGGTCGACGATCTCATAGACATTGGCGGAGTTGAGACCGGCTATGGGGATGCGGCTGCGGAAAACCGTGACACTGCCTCCCAGGCGGTCGCGATCAAATTTGACCCCCACTTCCTGCTGTTTGGTTTCATAGGGTTCCAGTGCTTCGCCGGTGTTCACCGCGCCACTGTTGATGCCCGCGCGCCCGCCTTTTTGCAGGCCTTCGATGTAGCTGGCGTAGAGCGAAACGGACGGCGTGAGTTTGTACAGCACACCGGCCGATGGGGTAAAGGTGCTGTCGTCGTAGCTGGCGTTAGCGAGGCGATCGCCGCTGTCGTAGTCGTAGCTATAGTCCTTGAGTGTTTGATAGCGGCCACCAAGGGTGACCAGCAGGCGTTCGTTCAGCATCGATAGCTGGTCGGCGATGGCGATGCTCTGGAAGCGGGTTTTGATGGTGCGGCCGGGACTGTCGAGGTCGCCGCCAGAGAAGGAATCAGCAGGCGGACGGGCGACATCGGAGGGCTGATAAATATTGCCGGGTACGCTGGCGTCTGACATAGCGTAGGCGTTCTTCGACTTCAATTCATAAGTGGAGCCGGACACGCTGACGGTATGGCCGATCGCTCCCGTATTGAAGGTGAAACGCACTCCCGTTTCGCCGGTGATGACGCTATCTTCCCGGGCCGTATCGAATCGGCTTGCCGTATAGTTGCCACTGGTGTTGTTAACCGTGGGATTGGCGAAGGTGGAATTCTCTTCGCCCTGCCGGGCACCGAGTGCGGCCCAGGCGGTGATGTTATCGGCGAAGTCATATTCGGCGCGCAAGGTGCCGAATAAGTCGTTGGAGTCCGAATAGGTCCAGGACTGGCCGAGGGATTCGTCGGCGTCCGGGGCATCCAGAATCGGTACACCAGGGGCGAAGGTGACATTCGGTTGCCCACCGTCGATACGATGCTTCTGGAAACCCAGGTCGGCGGAGACGCGCAGGGCGTCACCGCGATAATCCAGGCCGATATGGGCCATGGACAGCTCCGATTCCTCGCCGTCCACGGCGGTGTCACCGTCACGGCGGGCGGCGTTCACACGAATGCCGAAGCGGCCGTCGTCGGAGCGGTTGGCCACATCGGCGGCAACCATGGCTTGACCGCCGCTCTGTACTCCCAGCGTGATCTGGTTGATCGGCTCGTTGGGGGCGCGTTTGGGCAGCACGTTGACGCCGCCGCCAAGGCCACTGCCACCGGGAGCGGCGCCTTTGAGGAAGGTATTGGCGCCACGGAACACCTGCACCCGCTCGACGAATTCCGACGCCAGGTACTGGCGCGGCAGCAGACCGTACAGGCCGTTGTAGGTCATGTCATCGGAATACACCGGCAGGCCGCGCACCAGATACACCTGCTGGTAATTGCCGAAGCCCCGGGCCACCCGCACCGCCGGATCGTTGAGCAGTATCTCGCCGACACTGGCGGCCTGCTGGTCCTCGATCAATTGCTCGGTGTAGCTGGTGAAGCTGTACGGCGTCTCCATCACCGACTGGCTGCCGAGAATACCGACGGAGCCGCCTTCCGCCACCTGGCCGCCCGCGTACGCCTTGCTCAGGCCCTCGGCGGAAGCGTCGGCGCTGGATTGTACTTCCACTGGCGCCAGCAGATGGGGGCTGCCGCCGTCTTCATCCGAGGTTTGCGCCTGTGCTGTGGGGAAGGCGCCGATGGCAAGCAGGGACAATGAGAGGGAGGAAAGCCGCAAAGTGGTTGGTCGCATGGTGATCCCCGTTATGGTTGGTTGTCCAGGTGAGCAGGGGAATTGTAGCAATAATGAGAATGGTTTGCTTTAGTGGCGAGCCGGTCACCAAGAATATCGCCGCCCCTGGAGCACTGTTGCCCCGTAATTCGCTGGCAAGCCAGCTTCCCACAGAGGAACCACGAAGCCGCTGTGGGAGCTGCCTTGGCGGCGAATATTGTGCGAATACAGGTCAAGCGAGCCAAAGCGGTCCGTGGACCACGATCTCTTCGAGACGGCTTATACCTCGAACTTATCGTTCAGCTTTTTCGCCACCGCGGCCAGTTTCAGCTTGGCGAATTGCGGCAGGCCGTTCTTGTAAGGCGGGTAGGACTCGCCCTCGATCAGCGGCGCCAGATAGTCGCGGGCGGAGGGGGTGATGCCGAAACCGTCCTTGGTGATGAATTTACGCGGCATTTTCTTTTCCACGTTGGCCACCTTCTTCAGCGGCGCCTCACCGATGGTCCAGCCGTACTTCTTGGTTTTCTTGCGCTCAATGGTGGGCATCACCGCGTTCTTGCCGGCCACGGCGAATTCCACCGCCGCGCGGCCCACCGCGTAGGCCTGCTCCACATCAGTGGCGGAGGCGATATGACGCGCCGCCCGCTGCAGATAATCACTGACCGCCCAGTGGTATTTGTAGCCCAGCTCGTTCTTCACCATCTGCGCCAGCACCGGCGCCACGCCACCCAGCTGTTTGTGGCCGAAGGCATCGGTGGTGCCGGCGTCCGCCAGGAAGGTACCGTCGGCGGTGCGGGCCCCTTCCGAGACGACGATGACGCAGTAGCCTACCTTCTTCACCGTCTCGTCCACTTTCTTCAGGAACGCCTGCTGGTCGAAGGCGATTTCCGGGAACAGGATCAGATGCGGGGCGTCCTCGTTCTGTTCCTTGGCGAGACCGGCGGCGGCGGCGATCCAGCCGGCGTGGCGGCCCATCACTTCCATCACGAATACCTTGGTGGAGGTGGCGCACATGCTGGCCACGTCCAGGGCCGCCTCGCGGCAGCTCACCGCGGTGTACTTGGCGACGGAGCCGAAGCCCGGGCTGACGTCGGTGATCGGCAGGTCGTTGTCCACGGTTTTCGGTACGTGAATCGCCTGGATCGGATACCCCATGGTCTTGGACAGCTGCGAAATCTTCAGACAGGTATCGGCGGAGTCACCACCGCCGTTATAGAAGAAGTAGCCGATGTCGTGGGCCTTGAACACCTCGATCAGACGCTCGTATTCGCGCTGGGAGGTTTTCAGGTCCTTCAGCTTGTAGCGGCAGGAACCGAAGGCGCCGCCGGGGGTGTGCTTGAGCGCGGCGATGGCGCTTTTGCTTTCCTTGCTGGTGTCGATCAGATCCTCGGTGAGGGCACCGATGATGCCGTTACGACCGGCATAGACCTTGCCGATCACGTCTTTGTGGGCGCGGGCGGTTTCGATCACTCCCGCCGCGGAGGCATTGATCACGGCGGTAACTCCGCCGGACTGTGCGTAAAAGGCGTTTCTGGACCCCATTGCAAACTCCCTGAGCTGGCCGCGCCGGCGCGGCGGCCTACCGTTGAAATCGCGCGCATTCTAGCGGAAAAGGCACCGGCCTGTCCCCCGGGTTGCTCCCCAGGATGGTGTCCGGCTGCCGGCTCTGGAACAATAGCGCTCCGGGAGGAGATATGAACGCTTTGATTCGCCTGTTCTGGCGCCTGAGTCTGTTTCGCAAGGGGCCGGAGGATATGCCCTATACGCCGCCGCTGCTTGTGATCCTGCTGGTGGCCTGGCTGATCATGCAAGGGCTCAGTGCCAATCTGCAGACTAGCCTGCCCGCCGGCCAGTTGATCGCCGTGCAGTGGATTTCGCTGTCGCTGGTCACCGCCGTGACCACCGCCGCGCTGGCCTTCAAGGGTTTGCTGACACGTTGGGTGCAGACCATGATGGCGCTGCTGGGGCTGGACCTGTTGTTGTCCCTGGTGGCGCTGCCGCTGCTGATCGTCAACATGGCCGCGGCGCAGCCGATTCCGATCATCGACGGCCTCTACTTCATGCTGGTGAGCTGGCAACTGGCGGTGCAGAGCTTTATCTATCACCGTTCCCTGGATGTCAGCCCGCTGCTGGGGCTGGCGCTGGCGTTCTCCCTGCTGATTCTCACCTACATGACGCTGGCGGCGTTCATGCCGGAGGTGCTGAACCGCTAACGCGCCGCCTGGACTACGAAGCCGCTGTGGGAGCTTGCCTGCAAGCGAATCTTGGGGTCCGGAAGCCCATTCGCTTGCAGGCAAGCTCCCACAGCGGCCTTGTAGACATCTCTGCATCCAGGTCTGCAAGAGGCGCCTACACCCCCAGGCACCCCAGCGCCATGGCCGCCGCCGAGGTGCGGTTTTCCACCCCCAGTTTGCGGAACACCTGCTCCAGGTGCTTGTTCACGGTACGCGGGCTCAGGGTCAGGATCTGGCCGATTTCCCGGTTGGTCTTGCCCTGGGCGATCCACAGCAGCACCTGGGCTTCCCGGGGTGTCAGCCGCAACTGGGCGCGCAGGCGTTCCGCGCCTTCCTCCTCGTCGTGCTGATGGATACGGAACAGGAACTCGCCGGCGGTGACCTCGCCCAGAAAACGCAGGCGAAAGGCGGTGTCGCCATCACTGACGGTGTGCAGATCCGACGGTTGCGGCGCCCGGGCCAGCCAGTCTTCGATGTGCCGGGCGAGCAGCGCCAGCCGTTTGTCGCGATTGCCGGTGTCGTCATTAAGCAACTGCTCCGCTTGGGGGGTGGCCCACTGCCAGCGGCCGTCGCGGCCGGTGGAGAAGGCGGCCTGGGCGAAGCGGTCCAGGGCGCTGCGGGCGCTCTGAGTCTGGCGGGCATTGGTCAGATGCACGCGAATGCGGGCGATCAGCTCCGAGGGGCGCACCGGTTTGGTGACATAGTCCACGCCGCCGGCCTCGAGCCCCCGCACCACGTCCTCGGCATCGCTGAGCCCGGTCATGAAAATCACAGGAATGGGCGCCAGCGGCGGCCGGTTTTTCAGTTGCCGGCAGGTCTCGAAGCCGTCCATCCGCGGCATCATCGCGTCCAGCAGGATCAGATCCGGCACCATCTTTTCGGCGATGTTGAGCGCTTGCTGGCCGTCCAGGGCGAGCAGGGCGGTCAGGTCCGCCTGTTCCAGGGCCTGGTGGATCATGCCCAGGGAGTCCGGGGAATCGTCCACCACCAGAACCAGGTCCTTGCGATCGGGTTGGCTCATGGCGCGCGCTCCAGCACTTGTATCACCTGATGGAAATCGAAGCGGCGCAGGGAGGCAGTCAGAGTCTCGGCCAGGGGCGCCGGCAGATGCCGGTCCCGGCGGGCGCGTTCCAGACGTTCCCGCAGCCCCCGCAAGTGACCGATTTCCGCCAGGGCCACCAGCTCGTCACGCAGTGCCTTGTCCAACGGCGGCGCGGGGGCATCCCCGGCCGGTGCCGCCGGCGGGCGGTGTTCCCAGTCCAGACGGAGGTGGCGGGCCAGGATTTCCAACAGCGTGCTCAGTTTGAACGGTTTCACCAGATAGTCGTCGTGCGGACCGTCGTTGAAGGTGTTGGCGCGGGCGGCTTCGCGGGCGTTGGCGGACAGCATCACGATCGGCGCCTGGCAGCCGGCCTGGCGCAGAGCCTGGGTGGTTTGCCAGCCGTTCAGCCCGGGCATGGCCACGTCCATCAGAATCAGATCCGGTGTGCTCTGGGCTTGCATCGCCAGGGCGGTGCGGCCGTCCGGCGCCTCCAGCACCTGAAAGCCCAGTGGCGTCAGCAGATCGCTGATCAAGCCTCGATGGGAGGGATCGTCGTCCACCACCAGCAAGGTCCGGCGTGGGCCCCGGTAACCGTGCACCGGACGGGTTGGTTCGCGGTCCTGGCTGTTGCCGTGCTCGAGGCTGGAGAGCATGACCGAGAGCCGGAATTCGCTGCCTTGTCCCGGGATGCTGCTGACCTGGATGTCTCCGCCCATGATATCGGCGAGCAGCTTGGTGATGGTCAGGCCCAGACCGGTGCCGTGAACCACCGGCATGCCCGGTTTGCGCACCCGTTCGAACGGCCGGAAGATGCGCGCCTGATCTTCCTCGGCGATGCCGACGCCGGTGTCGCGCACGGTGAACTCCGCCACTTGCGAGCGATAGCGGAAGTGCAGAGTGACCCGGCCCCGGTCGGTGAACTTGATGGCGTTGGATAACAGATTGATCAGGATCTGGCGCAATCGTTTCTCATCGGTGGCCACCCATTCCGGAATGCGCCCTTGTGGCATGAACTCGAAGCCGATGCCCTTGTCCTCCGCCTGCAGCCGGAACATGGTCACCAGTTCGTCGATCAACGCCGGTACCCGCACCCGATTGCGGTACAGCTCCAGTCTGCCGGCCTCGATCTTGGAGATCTCCAACAGCCCTTCGATCAGATCGGAGAGATGACCGGTGCTGCGGCGGATGGCGACGATGGCCTCGCGGCGGCTGTCCGGGATGGCTGGGTCGTGCTCCAGCAACTGGGCGTAGCCATAGGCGGCGTTCAAGGGTGAGCGCAGCTCGTGGCTGAGGCCGGTGAGATAGCGGCTCTTGGCCTGATTGGCGGCTTCCGCCAGTTCCTTGGCCTTCTGCAGTTCGCGGTCGGTCTTCTCGTGGGCCTTGATCTCCGCCATTAGGGCGCGGGTTTGCTTCTGGGTTTCTTCTTCCGCCACCCGGCGGCTTTCGTGGGCGAGCACGAACAGCCACGCCACCACACCGCTCATGATCACCAGAATCACGAACAGCTTGGCCAGGGTGGCGGCCAGCACCGCCCGTGCCGGCGGTTCGCCGGCGGCGGCCTGGTAGTAGACCAGCGTCAGAAAGGCGGCCAGCAGTGACGTCACCACCAGCAACAGCCCGAGAAAATGCCCTATGCGGGTGCGCAGGTGGTTGAGGGCACGATCCGGCAGGATGCCCGCGAGCCAGCCCATCAGTTGCTGCTGGAAGCGGGCATCCTGCTTGCAGCTGTCGTGGCAGCGGGCGTCCAGGGAACAGCACAGCGAACAGATCGGCCCGTTGTAGGCGGGGCAGAACGCCATGTCTTCCTGGTCGAAGGCGTGTTCGCAGATACAACAGGGTTTGCCCTCCACCGACTCCGGCCGTGACGGCGGCCGGGCGATGTAGTAGCGCCCTCCGGTGGCCACGGCGATCAGCGGCGCGAAGACGAAGGCGGCGAACAAGGTGATGAACGAGGCCAGCGCCTCGCTGGCGGCGCCCAGCACGCCGGCCTTGCAGGCCAGGCCCACCAGGGTGGCCAGCAGCATGGCACCGCAGCCCACCGGGTTGAGGTCATACAGATAGGCGCGTTTGAACTCGATGTGCCTGGGGCTCAGACCGAGCGGTTTGTTGATCACCAGGTCCGCCACCAGGGCGCCGATCCAGGCCACCGCCACCATGGCGTAACTGCTCAGAATCGACTCGAACGCCCGGTAAATACCGATCTCCATCAGCAGTAAAGCGATCATCACGTTGAATACCAGCCAGACCACCCGGCCGGGGTGGCTGTGGGTCAGGCGCGAGAAGAAATTGGACCAGGCGATGGAGCCGGCGTAGGCGTTGGTGACGTTGATCTTCAACTGCGACAGCACCACGAAAATACCGGCCAGTGCCAGCAGGGTGGCCGGATGGCTGGTGACGTGGGCAAACGCCATCAGGTACATGTGCATCGGTTCCTGGGCCTGGCTTTGCGGCAGGCCGTGATGAATCGCCAATACCACCAGAAAGGAACCGGCCAGTGCCTTGAGGGCGCCGACCACGATCCAGCCGGGGCCGCCAGCGAGCATGGCCGCCCACCAGCGGACCCGGGTGGCGGGGGTCTTCTCCGGCATGAAACGCAGAAAATCCACTTGCTCGCCGATCTGCGCCACCAGCGAGAACAACACCGTGGAGGCGGCGCCGAACAGCAACAGGTCAAAACCGCCATGGCGGGTATCGCCCCCGGGGAACTGGAACCAGCGGTCCAGGGATTGCGGGTCCTGCCAGAGAATGAACACGAACGGCAGCAGCTGCAGGATCACCCAGAATGGCTGGGTCCAGGCCTGGAACCGGGTCAACTGGGTGATGCCGTGGGTCACCAGTGGAATCACCACCACGGAGCTGACTACGTAGCCCAGCGTCAGCGGCAGGCCGAACAGGACTTCCAGGGCCATCGCCATGATGGCCGATTCCAGGGCGAAGAAGATGAAAGTGAAGGATGCGTAGATCAGCGAGGCGATGGTCGAGCCCAGGTAGCCGAAGCCGGCGCCGCGGGTGAGCAGATCAATGTCGACGCCGTCGCGGGCGGCGTAGTAACTGACCGGGATGCCGAGCAGGAAGATGGTGACGCTGAATACGGCGATGGCCCAGGCGGCGTTGGTGAAACCATAGTTCAGGGTGATGGCGGCGCCAATGGCCTCCAGGGCAAGAAACGAAATCGCGCCCAGGGCGGTCAGTGCCACTCTGCCCGGTGACCAGCGCCGGGCGGACTTGGCGGTGAACCGCAGGGCGTAGTCTTCCAGAGTCTGGTTGGCGACCCATTGGTTGTAATTGCGCCGCACCGGAAAGATTCGTTGCTGCATGTCAGCGTCGTTCACCCACCCGAATGGAAGTGGTGCGCGGTTCCGAAACACCGTGCACAGCGTCAAAGCCTCTTTGAATCAACGTTCTTCAAACAGAAAGAAGCAGGATTCGTGCCCAACTTTTGATCATGGGCTGTCTTTATTCCCCGGGCCTGACGGTACCCTCCGAGTGACGGGCCGCCTATGGGGAGAATGACGTAGGGACCTGACCCAATCACCGAATGGGCCGCCCGCCGGCCCCTTCCCATACTCGTTGCCAATGACCGCCGGTCCTGGGGCCGGTCGGTCCGAACCGCTGACGAGGGGAAGACCATGACGAGAGCAAAGGTAACGGCGCCGGGGTTGAAGCGGCGATTGGGGTGGGCCGGTCTGCTGGCCTGGGCCACCTTGGGGTTGCCCGGGATAAGTGCGGCCGATGACGTCAACAGCACCGGCCTGGCGGTGACCGAGGACACCGTCAAAGTGGGGATCCTGCATTCCATCACCGGCACCATGGCGATCAGTGAAACCGGTTCGGTGCAGGCGGAAAAACTCGCCATCGAGCAGATCAACGCCCAGGGCGGCGTGCTTGGACGCAAAATCGAGTATATCCAGGAAGACGGCGCCAGCGACTGGCCCACCTTCGCCGAGAAAGCACGCAAGTTGCTGGTCAACGACAAAGTGGCGACGGTGTTCGGGTGCTGGACTTCCGCTTCCCGCAAGGCGGTCCTGCCGGTGTTCGAGCAATACAACGGCATGCTCTATTACCCGACCTTCTATGAAGGGCTGGAGCAATCGCCCAATGTGATCTACACCGGCCAGGAAGCGACGCAACAGATCCTCGCCAGCATCGACTGGGTGGTGAAGGAGAAGGGCGCCAAGACCTTCTATCTGCTCGGCTCCGACTACATCTGGCCGCGCACCTCCAACAAGATCGCCCGCAAGCATATCGAGAAGAAAGGTCTGAAAGTGGTGGGGGAGGAGTACTACCCGCTGGGCCACACTCAGTTCAACTCGGTGATCAACAAGATCAAGCTGCGTAAGCCGGACGTCATCTTTGCTTCCGTGGTGGGCGGTTCCAACGTGGCCTTCTACAAGCAGCTCAAAGCCGCCGGCATTGATCTGACCAAGGAAAAGCCGCTGCTGCTGACGATCTCCGTCACCGAGGATGAAATCCTGGGCATCGGCGGCGAGAACGTGGAGGGCGCCTATGCTTCCATGAAGTACTTCCAGAGTCTGGACAACCCGAACAACGAAGCCTTCGTGAAGGCGTTCAAGGAACGCTGGGGCGATGACATCGTGATCGGCGACGTGACCCAGGCGGCTTATCTCGGCCCCTGGCTGTGGAAAGCGGCGGTGGAGAAGGCTGGTTCCTTCGACGTCGACAAGATCCGCGAAGTATTCCCGGGCATCGAACTGAAAACGGCACCGGAAGGTTATGTCCGCATCCACGAGAACCATCACCTGTGGTCCAAGGCACGCATCGGCCAGGCGCAAAAAGACGGTCAGTACAAAGTGGTGTACGAGACCGAGGATCTGATGGAGCCGGATCCGTTCCCCGAAGGCTACAAGTAAGCAGACCGCCGGCACCCGTGAGGGTGCCGGCCCGATTCGACGCGAAAGGTTGCCCGGGAGAACGCCATGTTCGCTGATTATTCCATGCCGGAGCTGATGTCGATTTTCGCCATGCAAGGCTTTGCCGGCTTGTCGTTGTTTTCCATCTTCGTGCTGATGGCCTTGGGGCTGGCGATTATTTTCGGCCAGATGGGCGTCATCAACATGGCCCACGGTGAGTTCATGATTCTGGGGGCCTACACCACTTACCTGACCGCCGGCCTGTTTGAAAATGTGATGCCCGGTCTGTACGGCATTTATTTCTTTGTCGCCATGTTCCTCGCGTTCATTGCCAGCGCTTTGCTCGGCATGCTGGTGGAATGGTTGATGATACGTCATCTGTATCATCGGCCGTTGGATACGCTGTTGGCCACCTGGGGGCTGAGCCTGATTCTGCAGCAGGCCTACCGATCGATCTTCGGCGCCCGGGAAGTGGGCGTGAGTCTGCCGGATTGGATGATGGGCTCCATCGCCGTCACCGACCTGGTGGAAATTCCCATCAACGGATTGATCGTGATGGTGCTGACGCTGGTCATCGCCACTCTGGTCTATCTGTTGATGTTCCGTTCCGGCTGGGGGCGGCAGGTGCGCGCGGTGGTGCAGAACCGGCCCATGGCGGAAGCGGTGGGGATCGATACCGGCAAAGTGGACCGGATCACCTTTGCCCTGGGGTGCGGTATCGCCGGCGTCGCCGGCGCGGCCTTTACCATGATCGGATCCACCGGCCCCACTTCCGGACAGCTCTACATTGTCGACACCTTCCTGGTGGTGGTGTTCGGCGGCGCTCAGAGCCTGCTCGGCACCATCGCATCCGCGTTCACCATTTCCCAGGCCCAGTCGACCATGGAATTCTTCCTCAGCGGCTCCATGGCCAAGGTACTGACGCTGTTGGTGGTGGTGGGCATTCTCATGTTGCGTCCTCAGGGTTTGTTCGCTCTCAAGGTTCGCCGTTAGGAGGCCGTGATGAAAACAACTCCATCCGCATCTTCATTGATGTCCCGGGAGAACCTCTATTTCCTGGTGCTGGCGGCGCTGCTGTTGCTGGTGTTTCCCGTGCTACTGGATGCCTTCCGTCTCAATCTGGTGGGCAAGTACCTGACCTACGCCTTCGTTGCCGTGGGGCTGGTGCTGTGCTGGGGCAAGGGCGGCATTCTCAGTCTCGGGCAGGGTGTCTTCTTCGGACTGGGCGGCTATTGCATGGCCATGTTCCTGAAACTGGAAGCATCCAGCCCCGAGGCCACCGCCAGTCAGTCCACGCCGGGCATTCCCGACTTCATGGACTGGAATCAGGTCACCGAACTGCCCTGGTTCTGGCAGCCGTTCCACAGCTTCTCCTTCACTCTGATCGCGGTGGTGATGGTGCCGGTGATCCTTGCCTTCATCATCGGCGTGGCCATGTTCAAACGGCGCGTTGGCGGCGTCTACTTCGCCATCATTACCCAGGCGATCGCCGCCATTCTCACCATCCTGATCATCGGGCAGCAGGGCTTTACCGGCGGCGCCAATGGCATCACCGACCTGCGCACGCTGATGGGCTGGGATATCCGCAGCAACGAAGCCAAGACAGTGCTGTACTTCGTTACCTCCGGTTTGCTGTTGGCCTGCGTGTTGCTGGCCCGCCATGTGCTGGGCAGCAAACTCGGCCGCATTCTGGTGGCGATGCGGGACCAGGAAGACCGGGTTCGCTTTTCCGGCTACGACGTGGCCTCGTTCAAGGTGTTCGTGTTCTGTCTGGCGGCGGCGCTGTCCGGTATCGGCGGTGCCCTGTTCACCTTGCAGGTGGGGTTCATGTCGCCTTCCTTCGTCGGCATCGTGCCGTCCATTGAAATGGTGATCTTCTGCGCCGTGGGCGGACGTCATTCACTGCTCGGCGCGGTGTATGGCGCGCTGTTGGTGAACGCGGCGAAAACCGGGTTTTCCGAATCCTTTCCGGAACTCTGGCTGTACGCCATGGGCGCGCTGTTCATCGCCGTGGTGTTGGCGTTCCCCAACGGCATTGCCGGTCTGTATCAGCGCTATCTGATGCCGTTGGAGAAAAAAATGCTGGGTGGTTTGGGTAAAGCCGCCAACACGCGGCCCACGGCCGCGGCCCGCCGGATGGAGGAAACCCCATGAGCACGTCCCGGGATTTTATCCTCACCGTGGAAGGGCTGACCGTGTCCTTCGATGGCTTCAAGGCGGTCAATGATCTGTCCCTGTACCTGGAGCACAACGAAATCCGCGTCATTATTGGCCCTAACGGCGCCGGTAAGACCACGGTGCTGGACCTGATCTGCGGCAAGACCCGCGCCACCGACGGCGCCATCCGTTTCAAGGGTCAGGAACTGACGCGCATGAAGGAGCACCAGATCGTCCGCTCCGGAGTGGGCCGAAAGTTCCAGAACCCGTCCATTTATGACGACCTTACCGTGTTCGAGAACCTTGAGGTGTCCTATCCACGCGGACGCTCGGTGATGGGCGCCTTGGCGTTTCGCCGCGATCAACAGGTCCTCGATGCGGTACACGAAGTGGCGGAAACCATCTTTCTGGCGGATCAACTCGATTGCCGTGCCGACCTGCTCAGTCATGGACAAAAGCAGTGGCTGGAGATCGGTATGTTGCTGATCCAGAAGCCGGATCTGCTGATGCTGGACGAACCGGTGGCGGGCATGTCGGTGGCGGAGCGAAAGAAAACCGCCGAGCTGCTCAAAGTGATAACCCGCAATCATACGGTGCTGGTGATCGAGCACGACATGCAGTTCGTCGGCGATATCGCCGATCGTGTCACCGTGATGCACCAGGGCCAGGTGTTGTCCGAAGGTTCCCTGGCCCACGTCAAAGCCGACCCGAAAGTGGTCGAGGTCTATCTGGGGCACTGATCATGCTGAAATTGCAGAACTACTCCGTAGCCTATGGGCAGAGCAAGGTGATCCATGACTTGCAACTGGACGTGGGTGAGAACGAGATTGTCGCCGTGGTCGGCCGCAACGGCATGGGCAAGACCACGTTGATGAAATCCATGGTGGGCATGGTGCCGGCCAGAGAAGGCGTGTTGTCCATGCAGGGCGTCGATCTGATGCCGCTGAAAAGCCATCAAAGGGTCAAGGCCGGGCTCGGTTTCGTACCGCAGGGACGGATGATTTTTCCCACTTTGACGGTGAAGGAAAATATCGAGACCGGCCTGGCCGCGTCCGGGCGCAAGGGGATTCCCGCCGACCTCTACGAGCTGTTTCCAGTACTTAAGGATATGGCGTCGCGCAAGGGCGGCAATCTGTCCGGTGGGCAGCAGCAGCAACTGGCTATCGCCCGCGCCCTGGCCACTGATCCCAAGGTGCTGATTCTCGATGAACCCACCGAGGGGATCCAGCCTTCCATCATCCAGGAGCTGGCGCGAACGCTGCGCAAAATTCGCGACACGCGGGGACTCTCCATTCTGGTTTCCGAGCAGGTACTGAGTTTCGTCATGAACGTGGCGGACCGGATTCTGGTGATCGAGAAAGGGCGCTTCGTGCATCAGGAAGAACGCGAAGGCGCGAACCAGGAAAAAATCGCCGCTTATCTGGCGGTCTGAATTCGAGGAGACAAGCAATGCGTCATGGTGATATTTCCAGCAGTGCCGACACCGTCGGCGTGGCGGTGGTGAACTATAAAATGCCGCGTCTGCACACCCGTGAGGAGGTGCTGGATAACGCGCGCCACATCGCCGAAATGATCAAAGGCATGAAGCTCGGATTGCCGGGCATGGACCTGGTGGTATTCCCCGAATACAGCACCATGGGGATCATGTATGACCCCGATGAAATGATGGCCACCGCCGCCACCGTGCCGGGCGATGAAACCGATATTTTCGCCGCCGCCTGCCGTGAGGCGAACACCTGGGGGGTGTTCTCGCTCACCGGCGAGCGCCATGAAGAACACCCCCACAAGGCGCCGTACAACACCCTGGTGCTGATCGATAATCAGGGCCGTATCGTGCAGAAATACCGCAAGTGCATTCCCTGGTGCCCGATCGAGGGCTGGTACCCCGGTGACAGCACCTACGTTACCGATGGGCCGAAAGGGCTGAAGATCAGCCTGATTATCTGTGACGACGGTAACTATCCGGAGATCTGGCGGGATTGTGCCATGAAGGGCGCCGAGCTGATCGTGCGTTGCCAGGGCTATATGTACCCGGCCAAGGAACAGCAGATCATGATGGCCAAGACCATGGCCTGGGCCAACAACTGCTACGTGGCGGTGGCCAACGCCACCGGTTTCGACGGTGTCTATTCCTACTTCGGACACTCCGCTCTGGTCGGCTTCGATGGCCGTACCCTGGGGGAATGCGGCGAAGAGGAGATGGGCGTGCAATACGCCCAGCTCTCGGTCAGCCAGATCCGTGATGCCCGCGCCAACGATCAGTCCCAGAACCATTTGTTCAAGTTGCTGCATCGCGGTTACACCGGTGTGCACAACTCCGGTGACGGTGACAAGGGCATGGCCGATTGTCCGTTCGATTTTTATCGAACCTGGGTGCTGGATGCGCAGAAAGCCCAGCAACAGGTGGAAGCCATGACCCGCGATACGGTTGGTGTGGCGGACTGTCCGGTGGGCGATTTACCGGTGCCGGACAAGGAAAGGGCTGCCGGGGAGTAGACGCCGGTGCCCTTCATCAACGATCGCCTGATGGAACAGGCGGAGTCCCGGCCACCGCCGGTGACGCCGGGAGCCCGCGTTTCCCGCTTCCAGTTCGAGCCGGACCAGGTGATGGCCCGGCTGAGCGCCCGCATCGTCGGCCAGGATCCGGTGCTGACGGACCTGGAGGCGATGCTGACGCGGATCAAAGCGGATATTTCCGATCCGGAACGGCCGCTGGCGGTGCACCTCTTTGTTGGTCCCACCGGTGTTGGCAAGACCGAAACCGCGCGCCTGCTGGCCGAGGCGCTGCACGGTCGCGCCGACGCCCTGTGCCGGGTCGATATGAACACTCTGGCCCAGGAGCACTACGCCGCCGCCTTGACCGGCGCACCACCCGGCTATGTGGGCAGTAAGGAAGGCCATACCCTGCTGGATGAGGAACGGCTGCGTGGCACTTTCCGCAAGCCAGCAGTGGTGCTGTTCGACGAAATTGAGAAGGCCGATGCCCGGGTCATAAGAGCTTTGATGAATGTGCTGGATCATGGCCGTTTGCCATTGTCCGCCGGCACCCGGGAGCTGGATTTCCGCAACAGCCTGATCTTCATGACCAGCAATCTCGGCGCCCGTGAGGCTCAGGCCAGATTGTCCCTCTATCGCGGCGGCTGGCGCCGTTGGCTGGGATTGCGTCCGGGGGAGGTGGAGCGTATTCCGGAACAAGCGGTGCTCGAGCACTTTGATCCGGAGTTCATTAATCGTATCGACCGGATTCATTACTTTCAGCCGTTGGAGCCGCAACGGGCCGATGCGCTGCTGGATATCGAACTGGATCGTCTGGCGGACCGCCTGCAAGGACGGGAAGTCCATCTGTCCTGGCAACCGGCGGCACGGGCCCGGTTATGCGCCGGGCAGGATATCCGCTACGGCGCCCGTGATCTGCGGCGGCGTCTGCGCAACGAACTGGAACCGAAGGTGGCCGCGGCCATGTTCGGCCATCCCGGCACTCGTCAGTTTCTGGTGCGAGCCTCCGGTGGTACCTTGGAGGTCGTGCCGGTGATGGATACCGAACCCCACGACGCACTACGTCATACAACGTAGGCGCCGGGGTGTTTTCACCAATGGCGCCGGCCGGTGGCCGGCGCGATAGTGTCAGGGCCTGCCCGGCAGGCTCTGATTCATGATCCCTGCCGAGGCATGGGATGACGACATTGAGCGGAGGGAAGCACACCATGGCTGAGACCATCATTAAAATTGATCTGAACAAGTCCCCGTACGAGAACGAGAAAGTGCATAACCGGTGGCATCCGGATATTCCCATGGCCGCCATGGTGAAACCCGGTGATGACTTCATCGTGGAATGCCATGACTGGACCGGCGGGCAAATCAACAACGACGACAACGCCGAGGACGTTCGCGACGTGGACCTGACACAGGTGCATTTTCTGTCAGGTCCGGTGGGCGTGGAAGGCGCCGAACCCGGCGATCTGCTGGTGGTGGATATTCTCGATATCGGCACCTTCGAGGAAAGCCAGTGGGGCTTCAACGGCTTCTTTTCCAAACAGAATGGCGGCGGCTTTCTTACTGAGCACTTTCCCGAAGCGCAGAAAACCATCTGGGATTTCAATGGCATGTTCACCAAGTCCCGCCATATTCCCGGCGTGGAGTTCGCCGGTCTGATTCACCCGGGGCTGATTGGCTGCCTGCCGTCCAAGGGCATGCTGGATGAATGGAACAAGCGGGAAAAAGACCTCTACGATACCGACCCGGAGCGGGTGCCCGGCCTGGTCAATCTGCCGTTCGCCGATACCGCCCACATGGGCAAGCTGAACGGGGATGCCCGTAATGCCGCCGCGGCGGAAGGCGCGCGTACGGTGCCACCGAGGGAGCATGGCGGTAACTGTGACATCAAGGACCTTTCCCGTGGTTCGCAAATCTACTTCCCGGTGTATGTGAAGGACGCGGGGCTGTCCGTGGGCGACCTGCACTTCAGCCAGGGGGATGGCGAGATCACCTTCTGCGGCGCCATTGAAATGGCCGGCTGGATTCACATGAGGGTGAATCTGATCAAAGGCGGCATGGAAAAATACGCGATCAAGAACCCGATCTTCAAACCCAGCCCGATGGCGCCGAAGTACGATGACTATCTGATCTTTGAGGGTATTTCCGTGGACGAGGAGGGCAAGCAGCACTACCTGGACGTGCATATTGCGTATCGTCAGGCTTGCCTCAACGCCATCGAGTACCTGAAGAAATTCGGCTATTCCGGTGCCCAGGCCTATTCACTGCTGGGATGCGCGCCGGTGCAGGGGCACATCAGCGGCGTGGTGGACGTGCCGAACGCTTGTGCCACTTTGTGGTTGCCTACCGACATTTTCGAGTTTGACCTCAAACCCGGCGTGGATGGCCCTCAGCACAGCGTGGCCGGATCCATGGATGTGCCACTGGCGAAAGACAAGTAAGGCCCGGATAGAGGAGAACGGCGATGCCGTTATACGACTATAAATGCGCGAACCATGGACTGTTCCATGCGCTGGTGGCGGTGGCGGAATCCGGTATCGCCCACGCCTGCCCGCAATGTGGCGAACTGGCGCCGCGGGTGCTCATGGTGCCGCCGGAAGTGCTCGACATGGCCCCGGCCCGCCGTCAGGCCATGGAACGCAACGAACGCGCCGCCCATGAACCCCGGCGAGGCAACGACCACAGTGAAAAGGAGCAAGGCTGCTGCCACCACGCCAAACCCTCGCCGAAAGTGTTCTACACCGCCGACGGCAAGAAAATGTTCCCCTCGGCGCGGCCCTGGATGATTAGCCACTAGGAGAGGCAGTTAAGAGTGAAAAGTGAATAGAGAATAGTTGCGCGAGGACATAACTCGCCATCCTGAAACGTTAGAGGCCGCGCCCAAGCTTGGTACGCGGCCTCTTTGCTTTCAGTTCCCGCGAACGTTGTTCGCGCGACTATTCACTCTTAACTCTTAACTATTCCCTAAAAGAGTACCATCCCCAGGCTTTCCGCCACGCAGGCGGGTTTGTCGCTGCCTTCCAGTTCGATGGTGACCTCGTTGCAGAGCAGGTAGCGGCCTTCGCCTTTCTGGGTGACGGATTTCATCACGAAGCGGGCGCGGACACGGGCACCGGCGGGGACCGGGGCGAGGAAGCGGCAGCCGTTGAGGCCGTAGTTGATGCCGGCTTTGACGCCTTCGATGGCGTAGATCTGATCCTTGAACATGGGGATCAGGGACAGCGTCAGGTAACCGTGGGCGATGGGGCCGCCCATGGGGGATTCCTTGTTGGCCCGTTCCACGTCCACGTGGATCCACTGGTGGTCGCCGGTGGCTTCGGCGAATTGATTGATACGTTCCTGGCTGATGGTTTCCCATTCGGAAACGCCAAGCTCTTTACCTTCCCAGCTTTGTAGTTCTTCGGGACTTTTAATTGTCAGCATGGTCTCTCCCAAGACAGTTGTATAAAGCTCCAAAAAATCGCCCCGGTGACCGGATCGGTACCGGAAAAGGACCAGGGGCGATTCGGAGAGTCATTAACATAGCAATCCGGGACCTTTCGCGCACCATCGGAATAGCCTGGGCGGCGGTACGCCATCCGGTTGTGTTCCTGTATCCTTCAGTCAGGTTTGGAATGAGACACTCGATGCACATTCATATTCTGGGTATTTGCGGTACCTTCATGGGGTCGCTGGCGCAGCTGGCCCGGGGCCAAGGGCACCGGGTCACTGGTGCCGATGAGAACGTCTATCCGCCGATGAGCGATCAACTGGCCGCCGCCGGTATCGACATCACCGAGGGCTATGACCCGTCGCAACTGGAGCCGGCGCCGGATCTGGTGGTGATCGGCAATGCCCTGAGCCGTGGCAATCCGGCGGTGGAGGCGGTGCTGGATCGTGGCTTGCCGTACACCTCCGGGGCACAGATGCTGGCGGAAGTGGTGTTGCCGGGACGCTGGGTGTTGGCGGTGGCCGGTACCCACGGCAAGACCACCACCAGCAGCATGCTGGCCTGGATTCTGGAACACGCGGGATTGAATCCCGGTTATCTGATCGGTGGCGTGCCGGCCAACTTCGGCGTTTCCGCCCGTCTGGGCGAGAGTCCGTTCTTCGTGGTCGAGGCGGACGAGTACGACACCGCGTTTTTCGACAAGCGCAGCAAATTCGTTCATTACCGGCCGCGCACCGCCATTCTCAATAATCTGGAGTTCGACCACGCCGATATCTTCGCCGATCTGGCCGCGATCCAGACTCAATTCCATCATCTGATCCGCACCATACCCTCCCAGGGCAGGATCATCCTGCCGCAAGGAGAGCCGGCTCTGGAGGAGACCCTGGAAAAAGGGTGCTGGAGCGAGCTGGAGCGCTTCGGCGAAGACGCCGATCCCGGCTACCGTCTGCTGGCGGCGGACGGCTCCGCCTTCGAGGTGCTGGAAAACGGCCGGGTGGTGGGCCGGGTGAACTGGCCGCAAACCGGCCGCCATAGTGTCAACAACGGCATGGCGGCGTTGTTGGCGGCGCGGCATGTGGGCGTGACGCTGGCCCAGGGGGCGGAGGCGTTGAGTGAGTTCCAGGGCGTGAAGCGCCGCATGGAACTGCGTGGCGAGATTGCGGGCGTGCACGTTTACGATGATTTCGCCCATCATCCCACCGCCATCGCCACGACGCTCGACGGGCTTCGGCGCAAGGTCGGTGAGCAGCGCATCGTGGCGATCATCGAACCGCGTTCCAATACCATGCGCCTGGGCCGTCATCGCGATACGCTGGCACAAAGCACCGCCGCTGCCGACCAGGTGATCTGGTATCAGCCGCCGGGTCTGGACTGGTCCCTGGATGACGTAGTGGCGCAGTCACCGGTACCGGCACGGGTGGAGCAGGATCTTGATGCGCTGGTGGCGGCGTTGGCCGCCAGCGAGCGCGGCCCCTGCCATCTGGTGGTGATGAGCAACGGCGGTTTTGGCGGTATTCACGGCAAGCTGCTGGACGCGCTGGACGCGGTGCGGTCCTGAATGGGAGAGAGCGTGATGCGACAACGGATCACTCTGGCGTTTACCGGCGCCTCCGGTGCCCCTTACGGGTTGCGCTTGCTGCAATGTCTGCTGGAAGCGGACTGCGAGGTCTATGTATTGCTGTCGAAGGCGGCGCGGGTGGTGATCGGTACCGAGACCGATCTCAAGCTGCCCGCCGGCACCGGTGCCGCCGAGACCGCGTTGCGGGACTGGAGCGGTACCGATAAAGGCCGTCTGGTGGTCTGTGGCCTGGAGCAGTGGACCGCGCCGGTGGCGTCCGGTAGCGGCGCGCCGGCGGCCATGGTGGTTTGTCCTTGCTCCACCGGCACGCTGTCCGCCATTGCCAATGGCGCCAGCGATAATCTGATCGAACGGGCCGCGGATGTGGCCATCAAGGAACGCCGCCACCTGATCCTGGTGCCCCGGGAAGCGCCGTTATCGGCTTTGCACTTGGAAAACATGCTGAAGCTGGCGCGGCTGGGCGTCACCATCCTGCCGGCGGCGCCGGGCTTCTACCATCGCCCGCGGCGGGTGGAGGATCTGGTGGACTTCGTGGTGGCGCGTCTGCTGGATCATCTGGGCGTGCCGCAGACGCTGGTGGCGCGCTGGGGAGAGAAAGGGGAATAGGACAGTTCGCTGGCACGCAGCTTGTTTATCGGTTTCTGCTCGGGAGATAGGGTGCCACGAAGCCGCTGTGGGAGCTTGCCCGCAAGCGAATATTGCGAACGCCTGGCAAGCCCTCTTCGCTTGCGGGCAAGCTCCCACAGCGGCTTCGTAGCGTGATCCGTGGGAGCCAGCCTGCTGGCGTGTCAGTTGTCCTTACAGCGTGTAGTTGATCGGAATCCGCACCGCTACCGGATCACTTCCCAACTGGGCCGGGGGCGGCGGGAAGCGCAGCCGGCGCACCAGTTCCAGGGATTGCTGATCGAGAATGCGGCTGTTGGAACTGCCCACCAGTTCCACATTTTCCGCACGGCCCTGGGCGTTGACCCGAAAACTGACTTCCACTTCACCCTGCTGCCGGCGCATACGCGCCCGGGCCGGGTAGACCTTGTTGTACTCGATGGTATCCCGCACCTTGCCGAGATAGCGGTTCAGAGCGTTGTCGTTGTCACCGCTGCGGTGGACGCCCTTGCCGATTTCCCCGGCGATGCCTTTCTGGCCCTTGGGTTGGGGCGCACCGCCCGCCACCTGTTCGGTTGGCTCCGCGTCCGGTTCCGCTTCGGGAGAACCGGCGGGTTCGGCCGGTGGCTCAGGGGCGGGTTCCGGCTCGGGCTTCGGCTCCGGTTTGGGGACAGGCTTCGGTTCGGGCTCGGGCTTGGGTTCCGGTTTCGGTTCGGGTTTGGGCTCCGGCTTGGGTTTGGGCTTTGGTTTCGGCTTCGGTTTGGGCTCGGGTTTGGGTTCCGGCTTGGGTTTAGGCTCGGGCTTCGGTTGCGGTTTGGGTTCCGCCTGAGCCACTTGAGGCGCTGGTGCCGGCGGTGCCGGATTGGGCGCCAGCGACAACGTCATGGCCTGCTGACCACCCTGAATGCCCACACGGCCGCCGGCCAGGGTGAGCGAATTCACCGTCACCAGCAGACTGCCGTGAACCAGGATCGCGAGGGCCCAACTAATGATCAGTCGTATACTTCGCCTCACGGAGTGTTCTCGCTCTGGGTTACCAAACGAACTTCTTCCACACCCAGGTCCCGCAGTTTGCCCAGGTTTTCGCGCAATACACTGAGTGGCACGCCGGCATCAGCCAGCAGGCGCACCAGCGGTAACTTCGTTTCTTGTCCGCTGTCGGCGGTGACGGGAGCCGCCGGGCTTTCTCCAGCGTCGTTTTGAGCCGCCTTGTCAGCCGCTTCTTTTTCCCGTTCCGCCTGATGTTCGGCGATCAGCGTGGCGAGGCTGGCTTCGGCCACCGGCTCGCCGTCATGGAACAGCACGCCCTGCTTGTCCAGGATCAGCATCAACTGGCTGGGGTCTTCCTCGGTGGCGGCCTCGGCGCTGTTCGGCGCGGTCACATCCACGGTGGGGCGTGGCGCCAGCTGGCCGGCCACCATGAAGAAGATCAATAGAAGAAACACCACGTTGATCAGCGGCAGCACCGGCTCCAGCGGTGGCCGGCGGGGGCTGTTGTCTTCCAGATTCATGGCAGCAGCTCCAACTGCACTTCCTTGAGGCCGGCGGCCCGGGCCACGTCAACGGCGGCGAGGGCGGCCTGCAGAGGCGCGTCCGGATCGCCGGTGATCAGCACGGCTTCGTCATGGCCGGCCAGTCTTTCACCCAGTTGTTCAAGGGACAATGCTTCGCCGTTCCAGTCCACCTTGCCTTCCGCGTTGACGTGCAACTCCAGCCAGGTCTTGTCGTCCTGCCGTTCCACGGCTTCGCTGGGCACCACACTCACCGGCAGGTCCTTCCAGGCCCCGAAGCGGGTGGCCAGCATGAAGAACACCAACAGAATAAAAACCACATCGATCAGTGGGGTGAGACTGATAGCCGGCGAACGGTGACGTTCGGGCTCAAGATACATGGGCGATGCGGGCCTCGCTGCTGGGAACGCTGTCCCGGGTCGGAGCGCTGCTGTCCTGGTCGAGGCGGCGGCGTTGTACTTTCAGCTGGGACAGGCGGTCCTGCAGTTTTTCCCGGCACACCTCAATGGTGCGGTCCGCCCAGTGGAAGGCGGCCAGGGCGGGAATCGCCACGGTCAGACCCGCGGCGGTGGTCAGCAGTGCTTCCCAGATACCGCCGGAGAGAATCGCGGGATCCACCTGGGAGCCGGCCTGCTCCAGAGCCTGGAAAGCGCCGATCATGCCGAATACGGTACCGAGCAGCCCCAGCAGCGGTGCCAGTGCGCTAATCACCTCAAGAATCCGCAGCCCGCCGCGCAACTCATCCAGGGACTCACGAGCGCGGCGCAGGCTGTCTTCTTCCCAGCTTTGCTCGTCCATGTCGCGCTGGTTCCAGGAGGTCAGCACCACCTGATCGATGGGGGTGCGGCCCGGCTTTTGCTGGGCCGGAATTTCACCGCGCTCCAGGCTCGCCAGCAGGGCGTCCGCCTGACGGCTTGCCTTGGGGCGTACACGGGCGAACTGCAGCATCTTGGAAATCAGGGTGGCCAGGCCGATCACCGACATCAGGCCAAGTACCCACATGGTGATACCACCGGAAACGAACCACTCGGGGAGGTGAAACTGCAGAGAAGAGGTCATCGCCGAACTCCATCGTGGAAAAGGCGGATATCGCCGTCGGCCGGGACGTACTAAAGCGGATAACGGCACCTGGGGGCACCGTGACGGGACGATATCTCAGTGTGCGGGCGAGTCTAGCACTTCGCACAGTGAATGCAAGTCATTCCTATTTACAGGAATGTGACGATGGATAGGCTGGTTCAATCAGCGCGGGAGACGCGGAAAAGAGGGAAGGAGGCGCCCGGTGGGTGCCTCCCCGTGAGGTTACTGCTTGATCAGCGTGTAGTTGAGTTCGGACTCGATACGAGTGCCGTTGATGTCCAGCATTTCCAGCGCGTTCAGTGCGGTTTCCAGATAGCGCAGCTGGCTTTCCACATCCTCGGATTCGGGATTCAGCACCACGGTGCGGTAAGCGGTACCGTCCATTTCCTTATTACCGTAGGCCCACTGGCCGCGCTCGACTTCGGTACGGCCCACGCGGGAGCTGTCCATGTACTCTTCACGCAACTCATATTGGGTTGGACGGTCTTTCTCGTCGCTGTACAGCGTCAGGGAAGTACGGATCCCGGAGCAGTCCGCGCAAGGCAGCATGCCGCTGTACAAGACCTTGTCCGCCTGAGGGTTGGAGGGCGTGGAAGAACAGCCCGCCAGTACCAGACCGGAAGCCAGACCCAGGGTAAGCAAAATCTTTTTCATGCTTCTATCTCCATATAGACCAAGCAATGTCAGATGCTAATCCATTGGAGGCGGCGGGTGTGAACACGTTCACGCTTTTAACAGTCTTTAACCGGGGCGGGACCGGGCGGAAACGAACAGTCGGCAGCGCCGGCTAATCGCGGCGGCGGGCATGGATTCTCTGGGCCACTTCGATGACCGCGATGGCCACCGCCAGGGCGATGAAAAAATACAGCAGAATCATGGATCCCCACTTCATGGCTATGGCCGGAATACACCCCCTGGTCAGGAACTGACCTGAATAGGATGTTAGGGTGTGACCAAAACTAAGCATAACGTCTTATGTCTGGATGGCCATAGCAAAGTGCGGGGAATGGGCACTGGAGCACATTCCCCCAGGGACGATCAACCGAGCGGTTTCAGAGACCCGCCACGTTCCTCCGCCTTGCGGTAGGCGGGGCGGTTTTCCAGCCGTTCAATGAATGCCCGGATGTTGGGCATGTTTCCGGGAGCCCGGGCCAGCGCCGCCTGCAGCGGGAAGCTCATCTGGATATCGGCGGCGCTGAACTCGTCGCCGGCGAACCAGACATGTTCGCCAAGATGGCGCTCGACGAAGCCCAGATGATCGCTGAGGCGAGGGTCCAGGAAGCCCTGATTCAGTCCCTGGCTGATTTTCCTGGCCACCGGGCGGATAAAGAACGGCATCGGTGATTGTGGCACCCGGGAGAACACCAGCTTCATCACCAGCAGCGGCATCAATGACCCCTCGGCGTAGTGCAGCCAGTATTGGTAGGCTTCGCGGCCGGGAGCGCCCGGTTCCGGACGGAAGCGGCCCTGGCCGTAATGGTCCAGCAGGTATTCAAGAATGGCGCCGGATTCGGCCACCACCCGGTCATCGTCCTGCAGTATCGGCGCTTTACCCAGGGGATGAATTTCGCGCAGGCTTTCCGGTGCCAGCATGGTGACGGGGTCGCGCTTGTAATGGATGATTTCGTAGGGGAGGCCGAGTTCTTCCAGAAGCCAGAGAACCCGCAGGGAGCGGGAGTTTTCCAGGTGGTGAACAGTGATCATTGGGATGCTCCGGACCGTGGCGTGACAATGTCAAAGCCCGGAGCATAGCAGAGACGGGGTGAACGGGGTTATCGGCCGCCGCCGGCGGAAGCCGCGGTGACCCGGCTGGCGTCGGTGCCTGGTTCCACCAGGGTGTGCACGGCTTTCAGCACCTCATCCAGTACCGCTCGGGACTTCCAGGCGCTGCGATCGTTGATCATGGCCGCCACCGCCCAGGTGGTATTGTTCTGGTCGCGGGTAAAGCCGGCGATGGACCGCACATTCCTTAGCGTGCCGGTCTTGATATGGCCCTCGCCCACCAGAGCGGTATTGCGCAGCCGGTTACGCATGGTGCCATCCATGGCCACCAGCGGCAGCGAGGCGATCAACTCGGCGGCGAACGGGCTGCGCCAGGCCTGTTGCAGCATCAGGGCCTGTTGGTGAGCGGTGATACGCTCCACACGGGACAATCCCGAGCCGTTTTCCAACACCACTTGACTGATGTCGATACCCTTCAGCCGCATCCATTCTAGGATGGCCCGGTCGGCCGCCGCCAGGTCGTCCTTGTCCCCGGCCAGCCGGTTCTCGGCGCCGATGGTCAGGAACAACTGGCGGGCCATGATGTTACTGCTCCATTTATTGATGTCGCGCACCATGGTGACCAGATCCGGCGAGGAGGTGGTCACCAGCAGCTTGGCGCCCCGTGCCAGCCGGCCGGTGCGGTCGCGGCCGGACAGGGTACCGCCCATTTCCCGCCACAGGCCGCGGATCAGATTGGCGGTGTAGTCTTCCTGGGACATCAGCGACAGGTAGCGGTCGGCGCGGCAGTTCTCCGGCAAGGCGCCGGTGATGGTAACTGTGATCTTGCGGCGGTCGGAAAAGTCCGGCTCATACTGTAGCGCCTTGGAATTGTGCACCGGACAACGGCCCCGCTCGGGTGCGGTGACTTGATTGTCGATAACGATCTTGCTGACCGGCGGCTCGGTGCTGACATGCACTTTGCCATCCCGGCTCATCATGCGAATGCGGAACACATTCAGATTGGTGAGCAGGGCACTGGGCTCCACCAGATAGGGCGCGTAGGGATTGTCGCCATCGTCATTGAAATGGGGGATGCCGTTGGGCAGATGGAAGTAGCTGCCGTCGAGCACCAGATCACCGCGAATATGCTTGATGCCCATGGCGCGCAAATCACGCAGCAGCAGCCACATACGTTCCAGGGTCAGTTTGGGATCGCCGACACCGACGTAGTAAAGGTTACCTTTGAGCGTATCGCCCTTCTGTTCTCCGTCGGTGTATAGCCGGGTGTGCCACTGGAAGTTGGGGCCAAGCAGTTCCAGAGCGGCGTAAGTGGTGACCAGCTTCATGGTGGAACCCGGATTCATCTGCTCATCGGCATTGACGAAACGGGGCTCGCCGGGGCCGTCCAGGGGAATCGCCGCCAGTGACAGGGATTCTTCCGGCAATTTCCGTTCCTGCAGGCTCTCATAGATGCTGTCGGCCCAGGATTCGGCGCTGGCCGGGGATATGGCGACAAACATCAGAAACAGTGACAACCAGAACGGACGGCAAGTCATGGTCAATGCGGGCTCCCTTGAATACTGCATACGGATCCGCTGTCATGGCAGCGGATCGGGGCTTCCTTGGCACGGCGGCAGGAAGAATCGCTGCGACCGCGAAATTCGGATTGGTATAAACTTGGCCTGATAACGGCGGATGCGGAGTCAATGCCGGGAAGTTCCGGTAGCAGAGCCGCGCGCCGTTTTGGGCAATATTAGACTAAACGAATTGCCGGTCACGGTCAGTGGCGAGCCGGGCCGTACTTTGTAAAACCTTAGAGCCTGTTTGGGACCTTCACGTCACTGTGCGACCCAAAGGGCCGGGCCTCGCTTTCTTTCGGTTCATCGCGGATTCGAGGGAAACGGCTGGCGCAGGAGTTCTTCTGGCCTTGGAGACTTAAGTAGCTACGAAGCCGCTGTGGGAGCTTGCCTGCAAGCGAATTTTTTTGGCGCCGAAAGTCAGTTCGCTTGCAGGCAAGCTCCCACGGCGGCTTCGTGGCCCCTTCCGTGCCAGCGCTCGACGTTATTGGAACCGGGATCCCGGAAGACCTCCGTACAGACCCGTGCCCCGATGGAGAGACTCATTCCCGCCAAACCGTGATTACGCGTGTTCATGTAGAATGACCACACCGCGCAACCGGAATCACGACCTGATGACCTTATGACCACCTTGCTGTTGAATCTGCGCCGGGTACCGGACGACGAGGCGGACGAAGTCCGTGCGTTGCTGGAGCGGCATGACATTCCCTTCTATGAAACCAGGCCCAGTCTTTGGGGCGTTTCCGCCGGTGGAATCTGGCTGACCCGCCCCGAGGATCGGCAGCGGGCACAGGCGCTGATGGCGGAGTACCAGCAGGACCGGGGCCAGCGGCAACGGGCCGCCTATGAGGAAGCCCGCCGTCTGGGTACCGCACCGACCCTATGGCGCCGATTGCGGGAACAGCCGGTACAGGCGCTGGCCATGCTGCTGGCGGTGATCGCGTTGTTGCTGATCACGCTGTTGCCGTTTTTGACCTTTTAGACAGTACAGTTACCACGGTTCACGAGCCACGATTGACCAGTGCCTGGTATCGCCTCGCAACTATAGGGGAGCGGCGTTCTCTCAGGCCGGGTGGGCCAGATCGTCGGGGTCGCCGACATTGACGCCTTTGTGCTGCAGATCGGCGTGGTAGGAACTGCGCACCATCGGGCCGGAAGCGATGGAGGTGAAGCCCATCTTGCGGCCTTCCTCGGCGAACATCTTGAAATCGTCCGGGTGCACGTAGCGTTCCACCGGAGCGTGGAAGCGGCTCGGCTGCAGGTACTGGCCGATGGTGATCATGTCCACATCGTGGTCGCGCAGATCCCGCAGGGTTTCCAGTACCTGCTGGTTGGTTTCTCCCAGGCCCACCATGATGCCGGATTTGGTGGGGACATCCGGGCGGCGGGCGCCGAATTGCCGCAGCAGCTTCAGGGAATGCTCGTAACGGGCTCCTGGCCGGGCTTTCTTGTACAGGTGCGGCACGGTTTCGATGTTGTGGTTGAACACATCCGGCGGCGTCGCATCCAGGATGTCGAGCGCCTCTTCCAGGCACGGACGGAAATCCGGCGTCAGAATCTCGATCTTGGTGTCCGGGCTGGTGGCGCGGACTTCGCGAATACAGTCGGCGAAGTGGCCGGCGCCACCGTCGGCCAGATCATCCCGGTCCACCGAGGTGATGACCACGTATTTCAGGGCCAGATCGGCCACCGACTCGGCCAGGTGAAGGGGTTCTTCCGGGTCCAGCCCATTGGGACGTCCGAAGCCCACGTCGCAAAACGAACAGCGGCGGGTGCAGATATCGCCCATGATCATGAAGGTGGCGGTGCCGCCGCCAAAACACTCCGGCAGGTTGGGGCAGGACGCCTCTTCACAGACGGTGTGCAGTTTCTGCCGGCGCAGCATGCTCTTGATGCGCTGAATCTCGCCGTTGGCGGGCACTCGCACCCGGATCCAGTCCGGCTTGCGCTCGCGTACCGGCGCTTCCTCATTAACCATGGGAATGGTGCGGACCTTGTCGGCGCCACGCAGCTTGTCGCCGATGCGGACTTTCTGTTTTGCCGGACGTTTCGCCTGTGCTTCGTTCATCTGTTCTCTCGCCTTGGCGTGTAAGCGCCTTTTGGGCGCTTGCTCAATGTTATCGGGGCCGGATAGGCCTCCGTTACCGCTGGGGTAAAGTGTACCAGTCCGGTGGCGGTGCTGTCCGGAGCTCAAGCCCCAGGCGCTGGGCGAGAATCGTAACCAGATCCTCTTCCACCTGTTGCCGGGTCAGTGTCAGGCCTTCGGCGGCCAGACTGGTCATCGGCTGGCCGGCGTAGCCGCACGGGTTGATGCGCTGCCAGGGCGTGGCGTCCGCGTCCCGATTCAGGGCCAGGCCATGATAGCTGCCCTTGCGGCGGATACGCAGGCCCAGTGACGCGATCTTGGCGCCGTTCACATAGACGCCGGGGGCGTCCTCGCGATTGACGGCATCGATGCCCTGTGCCGCCAGGTAGTCCACCACGGCCTGTTCGATGGCGTTGACCAGTCCACGGCTGCCCAGTCCCAGACGCCGCACGTCAAGCATCAGATAGACCACGGTCTGGCCGGGCCCGTGGTAGGTGACCTGGCCGCCGCGATCGCTGCGCACCACCGGGATATTGCCGGGATTGAGCACGTGTTCGGGCTTGCCGGCCTGGCCCAGGGTGTACACCGGAGGGTGTTCCAGAACCCACAGTTCATCCAGCGTGCTGTCATCCCGTTGTTCGGTGAAATCCCGCATGGCCCGCCAGCAGGTATCGTAATCCGCCTGTGGCAGATAGCGGACGAGCAGGTTCATCGGTACGCTCCGGTTCGCGTTACAGGGTGATTTTCACATGGGGGCAGGCGTTCAGTTCCCGATACAGGGCTTCCACCTGCTCCTTGTCCTGAACCGTGATGCGGGCGGTGAGGGCAATGAAATTGCCACGGCTGCTGGGACGGGCGCTGAGGTTGCGCGGACGGTCGAATGCCTGCTCCAGCACACGCTCGATGATGTCCACCACGGCCTCTTCCAGCGGCGCGTCCACGGCGCCCATCACTTTCAAATGCATGGTGTGGGGGAATTCCCAAAGCTCTTCACGGATGGCCATGTCGATTCTCGCTGCGGTGGCGGATACTTACACGCCGCAAAGGCGGCGCTTGAACGCTATATAGTGGCGGGCGAGGATTTTCCAAGTCTCGCCGGGGCGGCCATCGCCCACCGGGCGGCCGTCCAGGGAGACCACCGGCACCACGTCTCGGGTGGAACTGGAGATCCACACCTCGTCGGCATCGCCCAGTTCGGCCTCGCTGATTTCCCGTTCGCGCAGCGGCAGGTCCTGTTCCCGGCACAGCTCGATGATCAGATCGCGAGTGATGCCGCCGAGAATGGCATGGCTGGCCGGAGGGGTGGCGATTTCGCCGTCCTTGACGATAAAGACGTTGCTGGCGGCGCCTTCGGTGACGAAGCCGTCGTGGATCAGTATCGCCTCGCGGGCACCGGAAGCGATCGCCTGCTGCCGCAGCAAAATATTGGGCAGCAATGATATGGACTTGATGTCGCAACGGGCCCAGCGGATATCGTCCAGAGTGATGGCCGCGGCGCCGGTGATCCGGTCCGGGCTGTCCTCTGTCGGCACCGTCAGCAGCGCGGTGCTCATGAACACCGTGGGCGATACCGGAGGATCAGGAAAGGCGTGATCACGCTTGTCGGCGGCACCGCGGGTGATTTGCAGATACAGCGACAGATTGCCGCCGCCATTGCGCTGGATCAGTTCCTCGCAGCGGCGGCGCCAACCGGCGCGGTCGTGCGGGTTGATCAGGTACAGCGCCGATAGGGAGCGTTCCAGCCGGCGCAGGTGTTCCTCGAAGCGGAACAGCACCCCATTGAAGGCGGGGATCACCTCGTATACCCCATCGGCGAACAGGAAACCGCGATCCATCGGCGAGATGCGGGCCTGCTCCATGGCCATGAAGGCGCCGTTGAGGTAGACCGTGCTCATCAGAACAGGCCTTTGAAGAACAGCATGATGTGGTCCCACAGGCGAGAGAAGAAGCCGCCTTCTTCCACGCTTTCCAGCGCCACCAGCGGCGTTTCGCTGATCACCTCGTCGTCCAGCCGGATGGTGACCGTGCCGTATTGCTGACCTTTCTCGATCGGAGCACGCAGTTGCGGGTTGATCGTCATCTCTGCCTGCAGACGGTCGGCGCTGTCCCGCGGCACGGTCAGTTGCACGTCTTTTTCCGGACCCAGGCGCACGGTGTCGGCGGCGCCGAGCCAGACATCCGGGTTGGCGAGGACGTCGTTGGCGCTGTAGGCCTTGTAGGATTCGAAGAAACGGAACCCGTAGGTCAGCAGCTTTTGCGTTTCCTGAGCGCGCGCCGTTTCGGAGGCGGTGCCCATGACCACGCTGATCAGGCGCATCTCGTCGCGCTTGGCGGAAGCCACCAGGCAATAACCGGCTTCGTCGGTGTGTCCGGTTTTCAGGCCATCGACGGTGGCGTCGCGCCACAACAGCAGGTTGCGGTTGGTCTGGGTGATGCCGTTGTAGGTGAATTCCTTCTCGGCGTAGATATCGTAGTGTTCCGGATAGTCGTTAATGATGGCCCGGGCCAGCCGTGCCATGTCATGGGCGGTACTGTGGTGATTCTCCGCCGGCCAGCCGGTGGCATTCATGAAGTGGGTATCGTTCATGTTCAGGGCTCGCGCCTGTTGGTTCATCAGGTCGGCGAAGGCGTCCTCGGAGCCGGCGATATACTCGGCCATGGCGACACTGGCGTCGTTCCCGGACTGGATGATGATGCCGCGCAGCAGGTCATCGATGGCGACCTGGGTACCTTCCTTGAGAAAGGTGCGTGAACCGCCCATGCGCCAGGCCTTGACGCTGACCGGCGCCTGATCCTGAAGCGAAATATTACCGGACTGAATCTCCCGCTCGGCGATATAGGCGGTCATCATCTTGGTCAGACTGGCCGGGGGCATGGTCTGGTCGGCGTTGTGCTGGACGATGATGTGGCCGCTGCGGGCGTCCATCAAAATATAGCTGCGGGCTTCCACCGAGGGCGCGCGTGGCACGGTGCTCTGGGCCTGCCCGGTCAGCGGCAGCAGCGCCAGACAGGCGGCGGCGAATAAAAAGAAGATATCGCGAAGGGCAATTCTCTGGGTCATGGTTTCCTGCCTGTTAGTACTTCTTGTCGAATCCGGCTCGGGTCCGGATACCGTGATGGCCTGCCTCCAACGTCAACGCAGCCGTGAGGCGCGGACCTTGGAAAAAAATCACAGGGCCTGAAATATCTGGCCTTAGCGAACCGGCATCGGGTTGCCGAAGCCGGCCTGCTGGCATGCCTGACGCGCCTGTTCCTGGTCGTCCAGACTGGCGAAGGGGCCCAACCACACCTTGTAGTAGGCGCTGTCCTCCAATTTGCGCACGGTCACCGGCAACTTCAGCCGGTTGCGCAACTGGCGCTCCAGATCACGGGCGCCATCCAGGGCACGGAAGGCGCCGGCCTGGAGATAGAGATCTCCGGACCGGGCCTGACTCTTACCGGCCTCCGGTGGCGGGCTGTCCAGTGCCGCCCGCACCGCGGTGGGCACGGTGCCCTGACGGCGGCCGCCAGGGCGTTCCTCCGGTGTCAGGGCTTCCACCCGCACGTGACCGGTGCCGTTCTGCTCGATGCCGAGACGAACCGCGGCGGCCCAGGATAGATCGATGATGCGGTTGGAATGGAAAGGGCCGCGGTCGTTCACCCGTACCACCAGCTGCTTGTTGTTATCCAGATTGGTGACGCGCACATAAGTGGGCAGCGGCAGGGTGCGGTGGGCGGCGGTGAACCGGTACATGTCATAAGGTTCGCCGCTGGAGGTCCGATAGCCATGAAATTTGCGGCCATACCAGGACGCCAGCCCTTCCTCCTCATAGCCCTCGGAGGAGGGCAGCACATGATAGGTCCGCCCCCACACGGAGTAGGTGGCCGGATTGCCGTAACGGCTCGGCGGCTCGGATTTGGGAACCGGCTCCGGTATCCGCTCTATACTGCTGCGATCCTCGGCGGGTGGCGGACTGTCGGTGCTATGGGCATAACGGTCCGAGCCCGGCGCGCCGGCGGGGTCGCGGGCAGGGGGCTGGGTCGGGGAGGCATCACCGGTACTCTTTTTCGGGGGGCCGGCTGGAGCGTCCTGTGTGGTCGCCGGAGGGGCCAGGCTACAGGCCCCCAGAGCCAGGGCCAACGCACTGATCAGAAGGGCACGCATCAAGACCGGTCCTCTTCCAGCGCATGGGCCAGCTGCCGGGACAGCTGCAGCACCGCCATGGCGTAAAGCTCGCTGTGATTGTATCGAGTGATCACGTAAAAGTTGCGCGTCACCATCCAGAATTCGTGTCCTTTTTCACCGGTCAGGTCCAGCAGCGCCACCTGAGTGTCATCCGCCAGATCAAAGCAGTATTCGCTGCCGAGGGTATCATCCTGGCAGCTCACTGCCACTACGCCGTTTTTCCGGGCCGTGGCAAGACTGAAGGACGGCTTGTAGCCTTTTTTCGCCAATGCCTGATAGCCCTGACCTTCGATTCTGGCGCGGGCGGCCACCGGGAAGCCCGGCTGCCAATGATGGCGGTGGAAATAATTTGCAACACTGCCGATGGCATCGGCGGGGCTGTTGACCAGATCGGTCACGCCATCCTGATCATAGTCCACCGCGTAGGCCTGGTAACTGGTGGGAATGAACTGCGCCAGGCCCATGGCGCCGGCGTAGGAGCCGGTGATCTCGCTGGCGTCGATATGGGCCTGGTTTTCCATCTCCATCAGGGCCACCAACTGGCCGCGGAAGAAAGACGCCCGTGGCGGATAATCGAAGCCCAGGGTGGTCAAGGCGTCCAACACCCGGTAAGTGCCTTTATGACGGCCGTAGTAGGTCTCCACGCCGATGATGGCGAGGATGACTTCACGGGGTACGCCATATTCGGCTTCGGCCCGGGCCAGTTCTTGCTGGTTTTCCCTGGCGAAGGCGACACCGGCGTCGACTCGTTCCTGCTGTAAAAAGATTTTCTGATAACGGGCCCAGGTCATGGTGTGTTCCGCCGGGCGCGCGATGGATTCGAGAATCTTGTCCTGCCGCCGGGCCTGGGACAGCAGCTCCCGGGCCCGTTTTTCGTCCACGCCTTTTTTCACCACTTCCTGGATCAGGGCTTCCGCCTGGGGGTGATCGGCATAACCTTGCTCTTCGGCGAAGGCCGCGGCCGCGGGGAAAACAGCGGCGAGGAAAGCAAAGGGGGTGAGCAGGGCGGACAGTCTTACACCCATGAGTTTCTCCATAAAAACAGGGGGATGGGGCTGGGGCCATAATATCGGGGTCGGCGAGGTTAAACCATGATCGCGCCGCGCCGGCGACCGATCCCAAGTGCAGACCATGGAATCCGTCACCGGTTCAGAAGTTGATGAAGCGCCGATGGGTATGGATCGACATCAGCATGCCGAAACTGGCCAGCAGGGTGACGATCGAGGTACCGCCATAACTGACCAGCGGCAGCGGTACCCCCACCACCGGCAGCAGGCCGGACACCATGCCCACGTTGACAAACACGTAGATGAAAAAAGTCATGGTCAGCGCCGCCGCCAACAATCGGCTGAAAGTCTCCTGAGCTTGCCAGCTGATAAAAAAGCCTCGCCCGATGATCACCAGATAGACCGCCAGTAATAGCAGGAATCCGATCAGCCCGAACTCTTCACCAAGCACGGCGAGAATGAAATCGGTGTGGGACTCCGGCAGGAAATCCAGTCGCGACTGGGTGCCGTCCTGCCAGCCCTTGCCGCCGATGCCGCCGGAGCCGATGGCGGTCTTCGACTGGATGATGTTCCAGCCGGCCCCGCGTGGGTCCGCTTCCGGATTCAGAAAGGTATCCACCCGGGTGCGCTGGTAATCGTGCAGAACGAAGAAATACATTAGTGGCGCGGCCACCACCAGCACCAGCACCGCTAGTCCGATCAGCCGCCAGGACAGCCCCGCCATGAACAGAACCACCAGGCCGGCGGCGGCAATCAAAATGGCGGTGCCCAGATCCGGCTGCATGGCGATCAGGACCGTCGGCAGAAAGATGAGCACCAGTGATCCGAGCACATTGCGTTTTGACGGTGGCAGAGTACGGTCGCTGAAGAACCAGGCGACCATGGCCGGCACCGCCAGTTTCATCAGCTCCGCGGGTTGGAAACGGCCGATGCCGGGCAGGCTCAGCCAGCGCTGGGCGCCCTTGGCCTCGGTGCCTACCAGAATCACCAGTGCCAGCAGGACCAGGCCGACGCCGTACACCAGGGGAGCCCAGAAACGGAACGTCCTCGGCGGCAGTTGCGCCAACACCAGCATCACCAGCAAACCGCCACCGAAGCGGATGGCCTGGCGGATCACCGTGTCCAGGCTGCCGCCGCTGGCGCTGTAGAGGACCGCCAGGCCGCCCAGCATGGTCAGCAGAAGGGCCGCCAGCAGCGGGGGGTCCAGATGCAGACGTGTGGCCACCGGGGTGCGGAAGATGGCATGGCCACCGTTATCGGTGGTTCTGACAGGATCGACTTGACTCATGGGGCGGCCGTCCTGGTCGAGTGGGCGGTGGTATTGGCCGGTGTCGGCAACGCATTCTGTATGGGGGGACGCGCCAGAGGTTCCGGAACATTCAGGTTACCGTCCTGGTCCAGCAGCCAGGCATCCATCACCTGGCGGGCCACCGGGCCGGCCACGGAGCCGCCGTGGCGGCCGTTTTCCACCATCACCGCCACGGCGATGGCCGGGTTCTCCACCGGTGCGAAGGATACGATCAGGGCATGGTCGAGCATGCGTTCCGCCAATTCTTCCTCGTTATAGGTTTCTTCCTGGCCAACCGAAAACACCTGAGCGGTGCCGCTTTTGGCGCCCATATGGTAGCGGGCGTCCTTGGCCATGACACGGCCGGTGCCACGGTTGCTGTGGACCACGGCTTCCATGGCGTGTTTCATGCGCTCCCAGTTCCGAGGGTCCTTGAGCGCGATATCCGGCCGGCGCGGCGGATGGGTTTCATCGGCGGCCAGGGTGGGCACCACCTGGTGGCCATCGTTGGCCAGGATCGCCGTGGCCACCGCCAGTTGCAGCGGGGTGGTGAGCATGAACCCCTGGCCGATACTGGTATTGATGGTATCGCCGTGGAACCAGGGCGCGTTACGGGCGGCCCGTTTCCATTCCCGGGAAGGCATATTCCCTTCGGATTCGTTGAGCAGGTCGATGCCGGTGGCCTCGCCGATGGAGAAGCCGACCATGAAATCATGCATGCGATCGATACCGAGCCGGAACCCCATATCGTAGAAATAGGTGTCACAGGATTGCACCACCGCTTTTTCCATATCCACCTGACCATGCCCCCAGCGCTTCCAGTCCCGGTAGCGGTGCGGATTGCCCTCGAGGCTGAAATAGCCGGGATCGTAGATGGTCCTCTCCCAGTTGGTGACGCCGGCATCCAGGCCGGCCAGACCGAGCATGGGTTTCACCGTGGAGCCCGGTGGATAACGGCCCTGCAGGGCGCGGTTGAACAGCGGGTGATCGTGATCCTGCTGATAACGGGCATAGTCTTTGTGGGAAATGCCGGTGACGAACAGGTTGGGATCGAAACCGGGGCGGCTGACGAAGGCGAGCACGCTGCCGTCACGGGGATCAATGGCGACCACCGCGCCGCGCCGCTCGCCAAGCGCGTCATAGGCAGCCTGCTGTACTTTCAGATCCAGGGACAGGCGCAGATCGTCACCGGGTATCGGCGGCTGTTCTTCCAGAACGCGCAGGATCCGGCCGCGGGCGTTGGTTTCCACCTGACGATAGCCGACCTGGCCGTGCAGACGATGCTCGTAATAGCGTTCCACGCCGGTGCGGCCGTAATAATGAGTACCGCTGTAGTTGCGCTGCTCGGCCAGGGTCATGTTATCCAGATCCTCGGCACTGAGGCGGTTGACGTAACCGAGCGCATGGGAAAACAAATGGCTGTGAGGATAGTAGCGCACCGGCGAGGCCGTGACCCGGGCCCCGGGCAGCTCGTGTTGGTGCACCGCGATGCGGGCGATTTCCTCTTCGGTGAGGCGGCCACGCAGCGGGATCGGTTCCCACGGGCGGCGGGCGCTGGTGCGGCGCCGCTCGAACCGCTCCAGGTCATCGTCGGTCAGCGGGACCAACTGGCGGATGCGATTCAGGGTCTCGTTCAGGTCCGCGCTTTGTTCCACCGCCAGTTCCAGGGTGAAATCCGGTCGGTTCACCGCCAGGATTTCCCCGTTGCGGTCAGTGATCAGGCCACGCGGCGGTGACATTGCCTGAGTCAGTACCCGGTTGTTGTCGCTAAGAGTGGTGAACCGGCTGTGCTGGGCAATCTGCAGCCAGGCCATGCGCCCGACCAGTACCAGTGACAACACCAGCACCAGCGCCACCGCCACCAGCAGACGCAGGCTGAACAGACGGTGCTCGTGATGGTGGTCCTTGAGGGTCAGCGGTTGGCGCATGTGGATCCTGTGATCGGTTCCGCGCCCGGTCGCCGCGGCACGGTGATCGGAACGAAATGTGAATGTGGATCGCGCATGGCTGCCAGATTATCGGGTGGTTTTGCTCAGCGATGATAGGGGTGGCCGGCAAGCAGCGTCCAGCCGCGATACAGCTGTTCGGCGAGTAATACCCGTACCAGCGGATGCGGCAGCGTCAATGCCGACAGCGACCAGCGCTCGTCGGCGTCGGCGGACAACCTCGAACACAGGCCATCCGGACCTCCCACCAGCAGCGCCAGATCCTGCCCCAAATCCCGCAACTCGCCGAGACGTTGTGACAACATCGGCGTATCCACCGCTTTGCCGGTGACTTCCAGGGCCACTACGCGGGCGCCGGGCAGCTTCTCCAGCCGTTTGCGGATGGCCTCACCCTCGGCCCGCACCAAAGCGGCGACGTCGCCCTTGGCCCGTTTGGGCAGTGGGATTTCCTCCAGCAGCAGGCGCATGTCCGGGGGCAGCCGCTTCTGGTATTCCTGGAAGCCCTGCTCGACCCAGGCCGGCATACGAGTGCCGACGGCAAACAGATGGATGCGCATAGACTCTCCTGCGGCGCCCCCCTGACCCGGCCCTGAGTGATGCCGGCTCAGGCAAGTGGGACTGCGAAACGGCTCGCCGGTTCAGCCCGGATCCTTGTTGGCCGGCGTGCCGGTCCGTTCGGGATGGTGATCCGGATTCCGCCACAGACGTTCCAGATCGTAGAACTCGCGGGTGGCGGGCAGCATCAAGTGGACGATGACGTCACCGAGATCCACCAGGATCCACTCGGCGCCTTTTTCGCCTTCGGTGCCCAGCGGGCGATAACCGGCCTGTTTGGCCCGTTCCACCACGTTGTCCGCCAGTGCTTTGACGTGACGGTTGGAGGTGCCGCTGGCGATGACCATATCGTCCGCCACACTGGTGAGCTCGCGAACATCCAGGTGAGTGACGTTCCGTGCTTTCAGCTCTTCGAGCGCGTCGAGTGCCAGATCCAGCAGAGAGGTATCAGAACTCATGGGGCCTCATTGTTTCCATTGTATTGGCGTCGGTGTTGGTGGTGACGTCGATGTTTGTAGTGGCGTCGGTGTCGGAGCCGGGTTCGGTGATTCGGGGCGCCGCCGGGGCAGCGGATGTCCGCACATTATACAAACCATGGCGGCGGATATGCGCTTCCACCACCGGGGTCAGGGCACGGCATTGCCCCCGATGTTCCAGTGCCTCGCGGATGGCGGTGGCGGAAATGTCCATATGCGGATGCGTCAGCATCAGCCGGCGCCCCGCCGGAAGGGCCTGCAGCAGGCGTGGCCGGCCTCGCGGAAAGGCCTTTTCCACCGCCGGCAGCGGTGCCGGCGCGCCGGGGCGGGGCACCACCGCCAGATGGCACAGGGCGGCGAAGCGGCGCCAGCCATGCCATTGATGCAGGCTGGCGAAGCTGTCGGCGCCGATCATGAACACCAATGGCCGCCGCCGGCCAATAAGACGACGAAAGTGTTGCAACGTCAGATGAGTATAGGACGGGCCGGCCTGGCGTAACTCCCAATCATCCGCCTGCAGGGCCGGATGTCCGGCGCAGGCCAGGCGCACCATGGCCAGGCGCTCGCTGGCGTCCGCCAGGGGCTGGGGCCGGTGTGGCGGCACTGCATTGGGGAGCAAGCGCACCGGCGCGTTACCGAGCACCTGGGACACGGCCAGGGCGGCGCGCACATGAGCGCCATGAACCGGATCGAAGGTGCCACCGAAAAGAATGAGAGGCCGGACGCCGGACGCCGGACGCTGGACGCTAACCATGGAAACCTCCTGGTTTTAGCGTCTGGCGTCCAGCGTCTGGCGTCTGGCGATGAGGCTGGAGATTCAGAATCCGCTCCCGTTACTGGCGCACATGCCCGTCGCCCAGTACCACCCATTTTTGACTGGTCAGTCCTTCCAGACCCACCGGGCCCCGGGCATGGAGCTTATCGGTGGAAATGCCGATCTCCGCGCCAAGACCGTATTCAAAGCCGTCGGCGAAGCGGGTGGAAGCATTGACCATCACCGAGCTGGAATCCACTTCGGCGAGAAAGCGCCGTGCCCGGGTGTAGTTCTCGGTAATGATCGCCTCGCTGTGTTGGGAACTGTAGCGATGGATATGATCCATGGCCTGATCCAGATCATCGACGATGCGAATGGCCAGAATCGGTGCCAGATACTCTTCTTCCCAGTCACTTTCAGTGGCGGCGTTGATGTCTTTCAGCAGCGCCCGGGTGCGTTCGCAGCCACGCAACTCCACACCCTCTTCCCGGTACATCCGGGCCAGCTCCGGCAACACGGTGGCGGCGATATCCCGGTGCACCAGCAGCGTTTCCATGGTGTTGCAGGTGCCATAGCGCTGGGTCTTGGCGTTGTAGGCGACTTTGATCGCCTTGTCGGCATCGGCGTCCACATCGATGTAGGTGTGGCAGTTGCCGTCCAGATGCTTGATAACCGGCACCCGGGCTTCCCGGCTGATGCGCTCGATCAGGCCCTTGCCGCCACGGGGGACGATCACGTCCACATACTCGGGATGGGTGATCAACTCACCCACCGCGGCGCGGTCGGTGGTTTCCAGCACCTGTACCGCGGTTTCCGGCAGGCCGGCGGCGGCCAGACCCTGGCGCAGGCAGGCGGCGATGGCCTGATTGGAATCAATGGCTTCGGAGCCGCCACGCAGAATCGCCGCGTTGCCGGATTTCAGACACAGGGCCGCCGCGTCGATGGTGACGTTGGGACGGGATTCGTAAATGATGCCGATCACGCCCAGGGGCACGCGCATGCGGCCCACCTGGATGCCGGAGGGGCGATAGTTCAGATCGGTGATTTCCCCCACCGGATCGGCCAGCGCGATGACCTGCTCGAGCCCTTCCACCATGCCCTCGAAGCGCGCCGGGGTCAGTTCCAGGCGATCCAGCAAGGCCGCGTCCAGGCCATTGTCGCGGCCCCGTGCCAGGTCGCCCTGGTTGGCGGCGAGAATGGTGTCACGGTGCTCGCGCAACGCCCCGGCGATGGCCATCAGGGCGTTGTTCTTGTCACCGGCGCTGGCCCGGGCCATGGCCCGGGCGGCGTCGCGGGCGTGCTCGCCCACGTTGGCCATGTACTGCTGGATATCCATGTGTTCTGTCATGCCGTGTCGATCGGAAGCCCCATAGTATAGGTGCAGGACGACAGCGGCGAAACCGGCGCCGTCACGCCGGCCCGGTACGGGCTTCCAGGACCCGTACCATCGGGGTGCGGCGGGTGCGCGGAATGGGCAGCCGCTGGTAGTAATCCGCCGGGTCGTGAATATCGAGGCCCTGGAAACCGAGGGCGCGAAAATGGGCCCGGCTCTCCTCGTCGGAATCGAAATGGAAGCTGACCTGACTGCGGGACAGGACACCGAGCAGACCGCCCAGGGTTTTCAGGGTCCGCTGGAAACGGCGGTTGGCGTAGAGCGGATAATTGTCGGTGAGATAACGGCCATCGGGAAAGCCGGCCAGTGACGCCGCCAGCCGTTGCCAGAACGGGCTGATCGAGGTCAGCGAGAAATAATTGATCAGGCCTTCGGTGACCACCGCCACCGGCTTGTCCGGGTCGAAGCGGGCCAGCAGGGCGGGCACGCTGTCCTCGCCCTGCTCCAGCAGGATGTTCACCGTTTCCACCCGGTGCCGGTCACCAAGCGCCCCCAGCCGTGCCAGCAGCCGCCGTTTGCGCCGGGCCATGTCCGGCAGATCCGCCTCCACATAGGTGATGCCGGAGTGCTGCTGACGAAAGCGATGGCCGCGCGGGCTCAGACCACAGGCGATTTCCAGAATCTGCAAGTCCGGATAGCGTTGGATCAGTGACTGCAGGCGGGCGTCGATGAGGTAATGGCGTTGCAACAGGAAAGTGCGGATATTACCGCCGAGCAGCTGTTTGCCCGCCGCCTCGAAGGGCGTCATCGCATGGTATAGCAAGGCCCCGGCGGGGGTCTGGAAATCCGCCGAGGAAAGCCCGTTCCGAACCCACACCTGACCGGTGTAGAGGGCGGTGAAACTGATCGAAGAGGTGTCCAGACGCTGCGGCATAGTTCTTTCCTGGCGACGATTGAATCCGGTTCACGGACCCTAGCAGAGTGGCGGACTCCGAGCGGGCCAATCCGGCCAGACTTAAAGGCCTGGCGCCAGTTCCGGGAAATACCAGGACTCCGCGTGTTCAGGAATTTGCCAGCGCAGCGGGGAGCGATTGCTGGTTTCGCTCAACAAGCCGTCGTCGCGCAGTTGACTGAGCAGGCGTCGGGCATTGCGATCAGAGTGCTGCCCGGTTAGTTCCAAAGCTTCCGAGCGCTCCAGTTCCCCGGCCTGGAAGGCGGCGAACAGGACGCGGGCGGCGGCGGGTTTCAGCGGCTCCGGGCGGGTGGGGACTCGTCCATCATTGCGGGCTTGCACATAGCCTTGAATGCGTTGTTGCAGAGAGGGGAGCTTGAGCAGGTCACGGATGTAACCAACCTGATCCAGTGCTTGATCCAACATGTAGTCGCAAAACCCGATCAAGGCGGTCTCGGAAAGAGGGCCTCGGCCGTCCCGGGTTCCTTGTCTGGGTTGGTCCGCCTGATGTAACAACAGTTTGTAGCGATCCGCGCTACGAGCCAGCCCCCTGTTCAGACACCAGACGCCGACGCTGTCCAATCCGATCGCTTTCAGAGCCTGGTCCGTCCACAGCCGGGTTACGCGCCCATTGCCATCGAGAAAAGGGTGGATCCAGACCAGGCGGTGGTGAGCGGCCATCACGGCGATGATCTTGTTGGTGCCGGAATGGCGCCCGGGTTGGTAGGTGTCGAAGAAGCGGTCGAGCAACCCGGCAAGGTCCTCCGCGGCCGGAGGAATATGCTGGCCAACCTGAACGGTCCGCTGACGGTAGTGCCCGGGTTCAACGATTTCCTCTTCGCCGCTCTTTTCGTCGCGCACTATGCGACGACGTTCGGGAAGCTCCGCATAGAACCGCTCGTGAAGCCATCGCAGGATCGCGGGGGAAAAGGATTCTTCCACACTGGGGTGTCGTTCGGACAGGAGTTCCTGTGTCTGGACATGAGCAAGTGACTCCTGCTGCAGGTCTCGTGCTGCCGGATCCGTGCTGAAGTCGCCGCGCTGAGCCTGGCGTATTTCATAGGGGCGGGTCCGGTTGCCCTCAATGAGGTTGGAGTAATAGGAGTTGATCACCGCCATGTGGGCGCGGACTGTGGCGGCGGTTATCGGGTGAAGCTGTCCTGCCAGCCCCGCGGCCAGTCCCTTGAGATCCAATGCCTTGTCAGGCAGATCCGACTTTTCAAGCGCATCATGGCTGGGCAAGAAAGGGGCTAGATCCAGAATACTGGTTGTCATAGGGGCCGCCTTTGGCCGGTTTATTGGCCGGATCATATGGTCCCTTAGCCCGCGTAGTCAAAGAGTTTTTGCCGATTATTTCTATTTTTAAGGTGTGGTTATGGCCGGTTTGTTGGCCGGTTCCGTCAGGAACAGCATGGACGGCAGTCACGAGATGCCGGATCAAGTCCGGCACGACGCTTTCAGGCTTTGGGTTTGGCGTGTCGGCGTGTTGCGTGTAAGCGTGCCAGCGGTCGGCCTTACCTTTCCAGAATCGGCGGCAGAGGCTGGCCGGTAAGACGCAGCACCAGGCTGCCGAGGTGTTTCCAGGGATCGCCGGGAGCCATGCCCTTGACGGTGCGGTCGGCGCGGATCGCCAGGGCCTGGGCCTGATGCAACTGGCGCGGCCGCAGGCGCGAAGCCTGGGTCTCCATGGCGCGCATCCGGGCGGGGGGCATGCGTGGCGGGTTGCCGCCGGTGAGCAGGGCGTCCAGGCCGCGCAGGTGGCGGCTCAGGGCCCACAGGATCACCGGCGGTTCCACGCCCTCGGCCCGCAGTGTTCGCAGGATCCGCAGGGCGCGGGCGGGATCACCCTGGGCGGTGGCGTCGGTGAGATCGAAAGGCGTGTAACGGCTGGAATCGCCCACCGACTGTTGCACGGTTTCCGGTGTGATGTGGCCGTCCTCGGCCAGCAGGGCCAGTTTGTCCACCTCCTGGGCGGCGGCCAGCAGATTGCCTTCGCTGCGCTGGATCAGCAGTTCCAGGGCGTCTTCGTCCGCGTTGAGGCCACGGCTGGCCAGACGGTCCCGCAACCAGGGGTAGAGCTGGCGTCCTTCCACTGGCCAGATCTCGATGACCGCGCCGCAGCCATCCAGCGCTTTGATCCAGGCACTGCCCCAGTCCTTGCGGCGGTCCAGCCGTGAACAGCGGATCAGTAGCAGGGTGTCGGGGGACGGGGTGGCCATCAGGTCCCGCAGGATCTGGCTGCCGGCTTTGTCCGGGCGCTTGTCGTGGAGCACCACCTCGAGGATCCGGCGGCCGCCAAACAGGCTCAGGCTTTGCGCTTCGTTGAGCAGGGCATTCCAGTCGATGCCGGTGTCGGCGCTGAAACGTTGCCGCTCCTCGAAACCGCGCTGGCGGGCCGCGGCGCGCAAGGCATCAAGGGCCTCGTCCTGTTGCAGGGGCTCGTCGCCGGCCACCAGGTAGACCGGCAGCAGCTCTTCGCCCTTGAGGTGTTTGCCCAGTTGGTCCGCGCGCAGCCGCATGGCGGTCAGTCCTGTTGTACTTTGCGGGAAGCGTCCGCCAGCTGGTTGATCAGGCGGTAGACAATGTCGTCGTACAGGTCCTGGCGGATCATCTCTTCCTCATCGGAAGAGGCGGTGATGTTGTCCGGGTAGTAGGCCAGGTTACGCAGTGCCCTGATGTGGCGGGGCGGGTTGAGCGGCGCCTGGGTGTCGCGGTCGATCAACTGCCACACCAGCTCGTAATGCAGTTCCAGTTCGGCGATCCGCCCGCGCTCGTCCACCGCCGCCGTGCGCCGGTCCCAACGTTCGTCGATGACCTTGATCACGTAGGGCGACTCGTTGTGCAGCAGCACGCCCAGCGGCGTCAGTTCCCGTTCCAGGGTGTACCGCAACTGGGCCGCTCCGCCAGCCAGGGTCACGCTCTCGAACTGCGGCGTGTGGGTCTGGCCGCGTAGCTGCCAGCCGCTGCACGCTGTCAGCAGGAGCGTGGCGAGAACAAGCAACAGCGTGCGATGCGGGACGAGCGTCATGAAGATCTCCGTGAGCTGCCGGTCTTGAGTTGGCGACAAAGTCAGTTGGCGACCCTTAAGTTGGCAACCATTAGTTGGCAACAATATTAACCAGTTTGCCGGGCACCACGATGACCTTGCGCACGGTCTTGCCGTCGATGAACTTGCGCACGTTCTCTTCGGCCATGGCCAGCGCTTCCAGGGCAGCGTTGTCGGCGTCCGCCGGTGCTTCCAGTTTGGCGCGCACCTTGCCATTCACCTGCACCACCAGTTCCACACTGTCCTTGACCAGGGCGCTTTCGTCCACTTCGGGCCAAGTGGCGTCGATCACTGCGTCATCATGGCCCAGTGCCCGCCACAGCTGATGGGAGGCGTGGGGAATAATGGGTGACAGCAACAGTACCGCGGCTTCCAGTGCCTCCTGGCGGACCGCGCTGGCCTGCTCACCATCGGCGGCAAGGCGGCCGGTGTCGTTGATCAGTTCCATCACCGCGGCGATGGCGGTATTGAAGGTGTAACGGCGACTGAAGTCATCGCTGACCTTCTGAATGGTCTCATGGGTCTTGCGGCGCACGGCCTTGGCGTCGGCGCTCAGCGCGCTCGGATCCAGTGCCGGCGCGGCGCCGCCTTCGACATGCTCGGCGACCATCCGCCACAACCGCTTGATAAAGCGGTGGGCGCCTTCGACGCCGGCGTCGTTCCATTCCAGGGACTGCTCCGGCGGTGCCGCGAACATCATGAACAGCCGCACGGTGTCGGCGCCGTACTGCTCGATCATCTGTTGCGGGTCCACGGTGTTGCCCTTGGACTTGGACATCTTGGCGCCGTCCTTGAGCACCATGCCCTGGCACAACAGCCGCTTGAACGGCTCATCACTGTCGAGCAGGCCGGCGTCACGCATCAGCTTGTGGAAGAAGCGTGAGTACAGCAGGTGCAGAATAGCGTGTTCGATACCGCCCACGTACTGGTCCACAGGCAGCCAGTAATTGGCGGCGGCCGGGTCCAGCATGGCCTGGTCGTTCTGCGGGCAGCAGTAACGGGCGTAATACCAACTGGACTCCATGAAGGTGTCGAAGGTGTCGGTCTCACGCAGGGCGGGCTGACCATTCCAGGTGGTTTTGGCCCATTCGGGGTCCGCTTTGATGGGGCTCTTTACGCCATCCATTTCCACGTCGGTGGGCAGTTCCACCGGCAGTTGGTCTTCCGGGGCGGGGTGCAGCTCGCCGTCTTCGGTTTCCACCATGGGGATGGGGGCGCCCCAATAACGCTGACGGGACACGCCCCAGTCGCGCAGACGGTAGTTTACTTTTTTCTCGCCCAGGTTGCGTTCGTTCAACCAGGCGGCAATAGCGTCGAAGGCCTCGGCGGAGGTTTTGCCGCTGAACTCGGCGGAGTTCACCAGCCTGCCTTTTCCGGTGAAGGCTTCCTTTTCCAGATCAATCGCTTCACCGTTTGCCGGTTCGATCACCTGCTTGATGGGCAGGTCGTACTTGCGGGCAAACTCGAAATCGCGCTGATCGTGGGCGGGCACGGCCATGACGGCACCGGTGCCGTAGCTCATCAGGACGAAGTTGGCGACCCACACCGGCACTTGCTCACCGCTGATCGGATGAGTGGCGTGGAGACCGGTAAAGATGCCTTTCTTTTCCATGGTGGCCATGTCGGCTTCGGCCACCTTGTTATGCAGGCACTCCTCCACGAAGTCGGCCACTTGGTGGTTGGCGGCCGCCGCCTTTTTCGCCAGCGGGTGGGCCGCGGCCACGGCCACGTAGCTCACGCCCATCAGCGTGTCCGGGCGGGTGGTATAAACGCGCAGCGGCTCTTCACCGTCGATGGCGAAGGCCATCTCCACCCCTTCGGAGCGGCCGATCCAGTTGCGCTGCATGGTCTTGACCTGCTCCGGCCAGCCGTCCAGCTGGTCCAGATCACTGAGCAGTTCGTCGGCGTAGTCGGTGATCTTGATGAACCACTGGGGAATCTCTTTCTGTTCCACCAGGGCGCCGGAGCGCCAGCCCCGGCCATCGATGACCTGTTCGTTGGCCAGTACGGTCTGGTCTTCCGGGTCCCAGTTCACCGTGGACATCTTGCGGTACACCAGGCCCTTTTCGTACAGCCTGGTGAAAAACCATTGCTCCCAGCGATAGTATTCCGGGGTGCAGGTGGCCAGTTCCCGATCCCAGTCGTAGCCGAAGCCCAGACGTTTGAGCTGGCCCTTCATGTAGTCGATGTTCTCGAAGGTCCACTTGGCCGGGGCCACCTTGTTCTTGATGGCGGCGTTCTCGGCGGGCAGACCAAAAGCGTCCCAGCCCATCGGCTGCATCACGTTCTTGCCCTGCAAGCGCTGGTACCGGCTGATCACGTCGCCGATGGTGTAGTTGCGCACATGGCCCATGTGTAGTCGACCTGAGGGATAGGGGAACATGCTCAGGCAATAGAATTTTTCCTTGCCCGGTTGCTCGGTGACTTTGAAGGTCTCCTGATTTTCCCAGTATTCCTGGGCTTCCCGTTCTACCTGGTCAGGGCGATACTGTGCGTCCATCGGTTCTCTTAGTGCTTGGTTAGTGTTTGGTCAGTCGGTGTCTGTCAGTGTGTTGTCGCGTAAGTCATGGCGCACGGCCGACGGCGGTGCACGGGTCGGGCACATGCGGACACATGAAGGGAACATAGGATACATGAGCGGGGCGCGGGCAGACAGCGAATGGACGAGGTAATGATTCTGGGCATGGTGGCGCTGGTGATGGCCGGTGCCACCCTGCCGGCGGTGGTCGCTCTGTTTTACCCGCCGGTGCCGCCGCGGCGTGGCTCGTCGCCGCCGCGGGCGGTGGTGGTGCTGGGGGCAGGCCGGCGCCGTGATGGCGATGGTTACCGTCTCAACACGCTGGGCCTGAAGCGGTTGCGGGTGGCGCTGGAACTGGCCCGCGAGCGGCAATTGCCATTATTGCTTTGCGGTGGCGCCCCCGGCGCCGAGCCGCTGCTTGCGGAGCAATCCGAGGCCGCGCTGATGGCCGAGGTGGTGCGCCGGGCCTGGCCGGATGCGCCCCTGATGCTGGAAGCGGAGAGCCGCAATACCTGGGAAAACGCGGTGATGGCGGCCCGGGTTCTGCGTCTTCGCGGTATCGAGAGTCTGGTGCTGGTCACTGACCAGGCCCATCTGTGCCGGGCCACGCTTTGTTTTCAAGCCCAGCGCCTTGAGGTGACACCCCATGCGGTGATTTCCCTGCCACGCCGCCCCTGGATGCCTTCCGCCGGGGCATTGTCACAGATGCCGTTGATCTGGCGCGAATGGCTGGCGCTGATCTGGTATCACTGCAAATACCCGTTGTGATAATCGCGGTAAAAACAGCTTCCCTCAGACCGCACTTCGAAGCTCCTACAGCGGCTAACGGGGTAAAGGTTTACCAGATGGTCCTCACCAGCACATAGCTGAGCAGGGTCACCACCACGATGCCCACCAGGTTCAGGAAGAAGCCGGCGCGGATCATGTCGCCGATGCGCAGATGGCCGGTGCCGAAAACGATGGCGTTGGGTGGCGTCGCCACCGGCATCATGAAGGCGCAACTGGCGGCGATGGCGGCGGGAATCGCCAGCAGTTCCGGTGACATGCCCTGGGATACCGCCAGGGCGCCAAGCAGTGGCAGAAAAGCGGCGGCGGTGGCGGTGTTGGAGGTCACCTCGGTGAGGAAGATGATCACCATCACCACCATGCCGATCAACAGGATCAACGGCAGGAAGCCAAGCGCGCCCATGCCCTGGGCGATCCAGTCGGCGAGGCCGGTGGCGCGGATCTGGGCGGCCAGGGACAGACCGCCGCCGAACAGCAGCAGCACGCCCCAGGGCAGCTTGCCGGCGTGGCCCCAGCTCATCAGGAAATCCCGGTTTTTGATGCTCACCGGCACCAGGAACAAGGCGATGGCCGCCGCCATGGCAATGCTGGTGTCGTTGATTCCCAGCACGATTTTGGCGATCAGGGGCTGGAATACCCAGGCGAAGGCGGCGCACACAAACACTACCGCGACCCCTTTCTCGCCCCGGGACAACGGCCCCATCGCCTTGAGTTCGTCGTTGATCAGGGCGTCGCTGTCGGCCAGCTTTTCCGCTTTGCGCAGGCCGCCCCGAGTCAGCCACAGCCAGGTGACGCCCAGCATCACCACCGACACCGGCACCCCTACCAGCATCCATTGTCCGAAGCCGATGTGGATGTCGTAGTTGTCCTTCAGAAAGGCAATCAACAGCGCGTTGGGCGGCGTGCCGATCAGGGTGGCGATGCCGCCGATGCTGGCGGCGTAGGCGATACCCAGCAGCAATCCGGTGGAGAGACGCTCGCTGTGCGGGTTGTCATCGCCGAGCAAAGTGATCACCGACATGCCGATGGGCAGCATCATGATCGAGGTGGCGGTGTTGCTGACCCACATGCTGAGGAAGGCGGTGGCGAGCATGAAACCACCCACCTGGTAAGCGGGCTGGCTGCCGACGGCGCGCAATGTCATCAAAGCGATACGCTTGTGCAGATTCCAGCGTTCCATGGCCAGCCCCAGCATGAAGCCGCCGAGAAAAAGAAAAATCGCCGGATTGGCGTAGGGCGCGGACGCCTTGTCCACGGTGCTGATGCCCAGCGCCGGAGCCATTAGAATCGGCAACAGCGACGTGACCGGGATCGGGATTGCCTCGGTGGACCACCAGGTGGCCATTAACAAGGTCAGGCCCACGGTGCGCCAACCCGCTTCACTCAAGGTGCCGGGCGGATCGGTCAGCAGGCAGGCCAGCAGCAATAGAGGTCCGAGGAACAGGCCGATCCAGGCGGCGAGATCGGTGTCTTTCTTGATTTCGGCCTGGTGCCGGGCAGCGTCGGTCATTGACGACTCCTGAGGCGCATAACGAAAAACAAACAAGTGTGCCCTCGGATCCGGGCGTGGGAAATTAGACTTATCGCTAGCGCGGCGGGGCGAGACTCGCCGGATCCAGAGCCCGCAGGGCGTCGAAATGAGTCAGAAAGATCCGGCCGTGCAGGTGTTCCGGGAACGGTGAACGGCGCAAGCGATCCATCACCGGTCCCTTGACCTCGGATAAATGCAGCGTGACGCCGGCGTCTCCCAGCCGTTGATTGAGACTCTCCAGGCTGTCCAGGGCGCTGGCGTCGATCTGATTCACCGCCGAGCACAACAGCACCACATGGCGGATTTGTGGCCGCTGCATGACGCAGTCGTAGATCTGATCTTGCAGATGGCGGGCGTTGGCGAAGTAAAGGGATTCGTCCACCCGCAGCGACAGCACGGTGGCGGAGACCAGCACCTGATGCCGTTGCACATTGCGGAAATGCTCGGTGCCGGGCACCTGGCCCAGTTCCGCCACATGGGGCTGGCCGGTGCGCCACAGAAACAGCACCAGCGACGATAGCACCCCGGCGATCACGCCCACCTCCACGCCCATCAGCAACACGCCGGCTATGGTCACGGCCATGGCCAGGCCGTCCGCGCGGGCGTAGCGCCAGGTGCGGACCAGGGCGCCGAGATCCACCAGGCTGAGCACGGCGACCATGATGGTGGCGGCCAGTGTGGCCTTCGGCAGGGACTGGAACCAGGGTGTGAAGAACAGCGCGGTCAAGGCGATCCCCACGGCGGTGAGAATGCCGGCCAGGGGGCTGCGGGCGCCGGCATCGAAATTCACCACCGAACGGGAGAAGCCGCCGGTAACCGGGAAGCCGCCGCTGACCGCCGAGGCCAGGTTGGCCATGCCCAGACCGGTCAGCTCCGCATTGCTGTCGATGCGTTGCCGGCGTTTGGCGGCCAGGGTCTGGGCCACCGACACCGACTCGACGAAGCCGATCAGGCTGATCAGCAAAGCCGGTAACAGCAGAGCCCGCCACAGTTCGGCATCGAAAGCAGGCAGACTCAGGGCCGGCAGGCCGCCGGGAATGGCTCCCACCGTGGCCACCCCGGCCCGCCGCAGATCCAGGCCTTCCACCGCCAGGGTGGTGAGGATCACCGCCAGTACCGGCGCCGCTTTGCTGACAAGATCCGCCGCCGATGCGGAAAGACGAGTGCGGGCGAGAAGGGATTTCAAACCTGAGCGGGCCCAGAACAAGAACGCCAGAGTGAGCAGGCCCAGGATCACCGTGGTCCATTGAATCCGGCCGGTTTGCGCCAGCAGGGAAGCGCCCAGGGCCCACAGCGTGTCACCGTGCAGAGGAATCCCCAGCAGATGTTTAAGCTGGCTGGCGGCGATCAGCAGGCCGGAAGCGGAAATAAAACCGCCGATCACCGAATGGCTGAGCAGATTCGCCACCCAGCCGAGACGCAGCAGGCCCATGCCGACCAGCATGAGTCCGGAGAGTAGGGCCAGCACCGTGGTGGCGAGCAGGAAAGTAGCGCTGTCGCCGCCGGCCACCTGGCCGGCCGCCGCCGCGGTCATCAGAGAGATCACCGCCACCGGCCCCACGGCCAGGGTGCGGCTGGAACCGAACAGCGCATAGGCCACCAGCGGCAGTATGCTGGCATAGAGGCCCATCTGGGCCGGAACGCCGGCCAGCAGCGCGTAGGCCAGGCTCTGCGGGATCAGCATGAGGGTGACGATCACCGCCGCCAGACCGTCGGCGCTGAGATCCCGGCGCTGATAATCCGCCAGCCAGCGTGACGCCGGCAGCCAGGACGGCAGCGGCAGGCGACGGCGAGGGGAGGCCGGACTCACCGCTGGTGAGTCCGGTGGGGGAACAGGCTCATTTGGCTGGACCGGTGAGCCATTCGTGGCCTTTCAACATCAGATCGAAATAGATACGTGGCATGGCCTTGGCCTTGAGCCACCAATACAACGAGCGGGCCTGGGTGGGCGCCAGCGGAAAGGTGGGTTGCAGCACGCCCTGGTAACCGAATTCCGCCAGGATCACCTTGCCTTTCTCCACCGTCAGCGGGCAGGCGCCGTAGCCATCATAGGCGGCGGAGGGGGGGCGGCCATCGAGTACCGACAGCAGATTTTCCGCCAGTACCGGCGCCTGCTTCCGTATCGCCGCGGCGGTTTTGGCGTTGCTGGTGCCGGCCACGTCGCCGAGCGCGAAGACGTTGGCGAAGCGCGGATGTTGCAGGCTGGCCGGATCCAGATCGACCCAGCCGGCGCTGTTGGCCAGCGGGCTGTCGGCGACAAACGCCGGGGCTTTTTGCGGCGGCGTTACGTGCAGCAGATCAAAGCTTTCTTCCCGCTCCCGCGCGTTGCCGTCCTGATCCCTGTCCACGAACCAGGCTTTGCGATGGCCCGCGTCCACCGCTTGCAGAGTGCTGCGGAAGTTCAGGGTGGCGTTATAACGGCGTATGTATTCCATCAGCGGCGGCACGAAGTCGGCAACGCCGAACAGGGCCTCTCCGGCATTGTGGAAGTGCACGTCGATGTTCTTCAGCACACCGCGTTGCTCCCAGTGATGACAGGACAGGTACAGGGCTTTCTGTGGCGCGCCGGCGCATTTGATCGGCATTGGCGGTTGCGTGAACAGGGCGCGGCCGTGTTTCAGGTTCTGTACGCATTCCCAAGTATAGGGCGCGTGCTCGAACAGATAATTACTGGTCACGCCGTTGTGACCGAGGCTGTCGCGCAGGCCTTCCACCGCGTCCAGATTCAGTTCCAGCCCTGGGGCGACGATCAGCGCGCGATAGCCGAGGCGATCACCGTCATCCAGGATCACCTGGTTGCGCTCCGGATCGAAACCGGCGACCCGGGCCCGGATCCACTTGCTGCCCCGAGGCATCACCTGGGTCATCGGCCGGGCGGTGTCGCGGCGGCGGAAGGCGCCGGCTCCCACCAGAGTCCAGGCGGGTTGGTAATAGTGCGTGTCGCGGGGCTCCACCACCGCCACGTTCAGGGACGGACGCCGCTTCAGCAGGCTGGCGGCGGCGGCCAGACCACCGGCGCCACCGCCGATGATCAGTACGTCCCAATCGTTGGCCGGCGAGCGGCGTGAGGCGTCGGTGCTTTGCCCCTGCTGCCAGCGCTGTTCCAGGCGAGGACGCTGTTTTTCCAGGTCGTAACCGGCGGTGGAAGTGGTGGCGAGAACCGTTTGCGGATCCAGCTGTGAGGATTGCGACAATGCCCACAGCGTACTGGAACGGTTGCCGGTGCGGCAGAAAGCCATGACCGGGGCGCGGTTGTCCGCCAGCAGTTGCCCGAAGCGCTGGATCTGATCATCGCTGATCTCGCCGGGGGTGATCGGCAGATAGTGATATCGCAGGCCGGCTTCGGCGGCGGCTCCGGCCAGCGCCTCGCTGGTCGGCTGGTCCTCGCCTTCGCCGTCCGGGCGATTGTTGATGACGGTATGAAAACCGGCTTCGGCCAGGGCTTTCATGTCCTCGGGCTGCAACTGACCGGCCACCGAAATGGCCGGGGTCAGAGTCTTGTAGTCGTTCATTGCGCTCCCGTTGGTTCAAATCGAATTCAGTGGAATCTTCAGATAGTGGACGCCGTTGTCCTCCGCCGGGGGCAGATGGCCGGCGCGCATGTTGACCTGTACCGACGGCAGGATCAGGCGCGGCATATCCAGTCCGGCATCGCGTTTTTCGCGCATGGCGACGAATTGCTCTTCGTCGACACCGTCGTGAACATGAATGTTGGCGCGCCGTTGCTCCTCCACCGTGGTTTCCCAATGATACTGGTCGCGTCCTTCCGGCAGGTAATCGTGGCACAAAAACATGCGGGTGGAGCCGGGCAGGGCGAGAAGTTTGCGAACCGAGCGATAAAGGGTGCGGGCATCGCCGCCGGGGAAGTCACAGCGGGCGGTGCCGTAGTCGGGCATGAACAGGGTGTCGCCGACGAACACCGCGTCGCCGATCAGGTGGCTCATACAGGCCGGAGTGTGGCCCGGAGTGTGCAACGCCACGGCCTCCAGATTACCGACCCGATAGTGTTCGCCGTCTTCGAACAGATGGTCGAACTGGCTGCCGTCACGGGCGAATTCGGAACCGGCGTTGAAGATTTTGCCGAAGGTGCTCTGTACCGTTTGGATATGGGAACCGATGGCGAGCTGACCGCCCACCTGTTGCTGAATCCAGGGCGCCGCCGACAGATGATCGGCGTGGACGTGGGTCTCCAACAGCCATTCCACGATGAGATCGTGCTTGCGAACGTAATCCACCAGCCGCTGGGCGCTGTGGTATCGGGTGCGCCCGGCGGCCGGATCGTAGTCCAGTACCGAATCCACCACCGCGCAGTGGCGGGTGTCGGGGTCGATCACCACGTAACTGACGGTGTTGGTATCGGTGTCGAAGAAGCTTTCCACTTGCGGACCGGCCATGACCCTATCCATCCAAAACGTTGCGGGATGGCGTTGTTATAGGGGGCGAACAAAGAAAAGTCAAATTGGTTATATGGTTATTCGATAAAGGAATATGTGGGGGGTTCGCATCCACGCTTACACGCAACACGCTAGCACGCTAAACCCGAAGCCTGATCGTCGGCAGAGAATAGCATGCGATCGTGTTTGCGACCGACGATGACTGACTTCCCGAACAATCAGCCCTTTCCGTCTCGCTACTGGGTCGGCAAGCATGGCGTGTAAGCGTGTAAGCGTGTTGCGTGTTGCGTGCAAGCAGGTTGCCCCCGACGATGAGACAGCAAGACGTCAGATACCCGACCGTCTTCCTCCCTTCCCCCCAGCCAGCACCGCCATGGCCAGCGCCAGCAGCAACGTGGGCCAGACGCCGGCCACCATGAACGGAGTCTGGCCCCGGCGCGGCTGGTATTCGCTGATCAGGACGCCACGCTCAAATTGCGGCAACCGGTCGCGTACCTGCCCGCGCGCGTCCACTACGGCGGTGACACCGTTATTAGTGCCGCGCAACAGCCAGCGTCCGGTTTCCAGGGCGCGCAAACGGGTCATCTGAAAATGCTGCAGGGGTCCGGCGGAGTGGCCGAACCAGGCATCGTTACTGATGGTCAGCAGCACGTCCGCATTGCCGGTGCGCTGCGCTACCTGGGCTGGATAGAGCATCTCGTAGCAGATCGCCGGCGCGATCTCCTGGCCCAGGGCGAAAAGGTTGGGCTGGTCGGGGCTGCCGGGCGTGAAGCTGGACATGGGCAGATCGAAGAACGGAATCCATCCGCGAATCAGGCTCTCCAGCGGCACATATTCACCGAACGGTACCAGCTTCTGTTTGTGGTAAACACCGTCGTGACCGGAGCCCACCACCGCCACGCTGTTGTGGTAGCGCGGCGGATAGGTGCTGGCGTCGCGCCAGGGCAGACCGCTGATCAGGGCCCCGCCTTTGGCGGCGATCCGTTCGCCTTCGCCATCCACGAAGCCGCGAATATCCTGATAGAACTCGATCATCGCCGATTCCGGCCAGATCACCAGGGTGTCCTCCGGCAGGTTGGCGGTGAGCGAGTGATAAATCTCCTGGGTCTCGTCACGCATGGTGACCAGCCACTTCAGATCCTGCGGAATATTGCCCTGTACCAACGCCACCTGTTGGCGAGGGCCGGAAGGGTGGGTGAAGGCATGGCGCCCGGCCAGCAGGCCCGCGGTCACCAGGATCAGTACCACCGCCAGAGCCGCCCCGGCGCTTACCCGTGGCCGCGCCAGATCCACCGCCGTGGCGGCGGCCAGTACCAGTGTCAGAGTCAGGAGCCAGACGCCGCCCAGTGGCGCCAGCCCGGCCAGTGGCGTATCAATGGCGGCGTAACCGGCATAGAGCCAGGGGAAGCCGGTCAGCAGCCCGCCACGCACCCAGTCCAGCACCAACCAGGTACCGGCGAAGACCATGGCGCGGGTGCCGCGCCGCTTGGTGAACCAGAAAGCCAGCCCATAAAACAGCGCCAATCCCATGGCGAACAAAGCGGTGAACGGAATCGACATCGACAACGGCATGAAGCCGTAGTCGGTCATCGAGACGTGCAGCCAGCTGATGCCAAACCCGAACATGCCGACGCCATACAGCCAGCCAGCGGTGAAAGCGCGGCCCGGGGTTGGCGACCGTACCAGAGCCGTATAACCCAGAGCGGCGCTGACCAACACCAGCGGCCACAGATCGTAGGGGGCAAAGGCGAGGGGAAACAGTAGCCCCGCGATCAGGGCGAGCAGCAGGTTGGGCATGGCTATCCGTGGTTCCCGGCTAAGGTCATAGGGCAAGCATGATGACGCCACGTTATACGCAAATTAACCGCCTTGCGCCATGGGCTCATATCTCTGAGTTGGTATGGAGCTTGCAATGCTTAGTTTGGGAGAAAGCTTGTCATTGAGTTGGGCACCTCGATTTTATTTAACAGGGGCTTTCAATTAACAGGAGAGAGAACCGTGGATAAGCAGCAAATGACGGGCATCATCGTGACCACCAAAGCCGGCCGGGGCCTGACATGGGAAAAAATGGGCGAGGACCTGGGGATGTCGCCGGTGTGGCTGGCGTCCGCCTGCCTCGGCATGAACGGCGCGCCGCCGGAAAAAGCCAGGGCGATCACCGAGTATCTGGGCCTGGATCAGGACGTGGCCAAGGCGCTGGAAGCCTTTCCCACCAAGGTCTGGGATCAGACCGTGCCCACTGACCCGTTGATTTACCGGTTCTATGAAATCGCCGGTGTGTATGGCACCACGCTGAAGGAAGTGATCCAGGAAAAATTCGGTGACGGCATCATGAGCGCCATCGACTTCACCATGGAAGTGGACAAACAGGAAGACCCCAAGGGGGACCGCGTAGTGGTGACCATGAACGGGAAGTTTCTGCCGTACAAGCACTGGTGATAAGGGGGCGCGGTCGGCGAAGAAAGAGCCTGGTGGTGGGGTTTTCCGTCGGAGGCGGGGCTACGAAGCCACTGTGGGAGCTTGCCTGCAAGCGAATGGGCTTTCGGGCCCCAAGATTCGCTTGCAGGCAAGCTCCCACAGTGGCTCCGCTTTGTTCCGGAAGAGCGCGGGGGGATTACTCCGGTGAGGCGTCCAGAGCCGGATCATCCTGCCGGTGAGTCACCCGCAGCAAACGGATTGTGCGGCCGTCCGCGCTTAGCACGGTGAACTGGAACGGCCCCAGATCGATGGACTCTTCGCGTCCGGGCAGGCGGCCGAAGGCGTGCATCACCAGACCGCCGATGGTGTCGAACTCCTCGTCGCTGAGCTCGCACTGAAAGTGTTCGTTGAAATCCTCGATTGGCGTCAGGGCCTTGACCGTGTGCTCGCCGTTCTCCAGATCCTTGATCAGGTAATCGTCTTCCTCGATGTCGTGCTCATCCTCGATCTCGCCGACGATCTGTTCCAGCACGTCCTCGATGGTGACCAGGCCGGCGATACCGCCGTACTCGTTGACCACGATGGCCATGTGATTCTTGGTGATACGGAATTCCCGCAGTAGTGAATCCAGGCGCTTGGACTCGGGGACCACCATGGCGGAGCGCACATGATCCTTGATCTGGAAGCGCTCCATGCGGGCCGGCTCCAGAATCAACGCCAGCAGATCCTTGGCCAGCAGGATACCAATGACTTCGTCCGGATCGTCGCCGATGACCGGGAAGCGGCTGTGGGCGCATTCGATGATGGTGGGCAGGAAATCGCGGGGGTCGCTGCTGGCACGGATGCTGACCATCTGCGTGCGAGGGATGAGAATTTCCCGGACCTGCATGTCGCTGACGCCGATAGCGCCTTCGATGATGCCAAGCGTGTCGCCGTCAATGACGTGACTGTCGCGCATGGAGCGCATCAGATCCAGCAATTCCTCCCGGGAGCCGGGAGTGGAAGTGAAGAACTGGCCAACGCGCTCCAACCAACTTCGACCGTTGTTCTGGTCTGAATAGTCGTCCGACATCAGGGGTAATGCTCCATGTTATGGTTTCGATGTTATCGGTTTGTGAATTATGGGGGCAACGAGTTATACGGATCCGGAAAGCCCTGGCCGGCAAGAGCGAGAATTTCCAGGGATTCCATCTGTTCGGCGTCGTCATCGTCGATATGATCGTAACCCAGCAGATGGAGTACGCCGTGGACGACCATATGCGCCCAGTGCGCTTCCACGGTTTTGTTTTGTTCGGCGGCCTCGCGCCGGACCACGTCCGCGCAAATAATGATATCCCCCAGCAGCGGGGCGATGGCGTCATCGGGCAGGCCTTCGGGCATGTCGAAGGGGAAGGACAGCACATTGGTGGGTTTGTCCTTGCCCCGGTAGTCACGGTTGAGAACGCGGATTTCCTCGTCGTCGACGATCCGCAGAGTGATATCCCCGACGACACCGCCGGCCGCTTCCGCCGCGGCCAGAGCCCAGCGTTGCAGGTCGCTCTCGTCCGGTGCGTCCGGGGCATCCGTGGCCCACTGGATATCAACGGTTGGGGTCGGTATTCCGTTCATGACGGTCGTAAGCTTCCACGATACGTTGAACCAGCGGGTGGCGAACCACGTCGCGGCTATCGAAACGGGTGACGCCGATGTCCTGTTCATCGGCCAGCACTTCGAGGGCGTTGACCAGCCCCGAGCGCTGGTGGCGCGGCAGGTCCACCTGGGTGACGTCACCGGTGATCACCGCCCGGGAACCGAAGCCGATCCGGGTCAGGAACATTTTCATTTGTTCCGGTGTGGTGTTCTGGGCTTCGTCCAGGATCACGAAACTGCCGTTCAGGGTGCGTCCGCGCATGTACGCCAGTGGCGCCACTTCGATGACGTTGCGATCCATCAGTTTGGCCACGTTTTCGAATCCCAGCATTTCATAGAGCGCGTCGTAAAGCGGGCGCAGGTAAGGATCGATTTTCTCCGCCAGATCCCCGGGCAGAAAACCCAGTTTCTCGCCCGCCTCCACCGCCGGCCGTACCAGCAGAATACGCTGGATCTCGGCACGCTCCATGGCGTCCACGGCGCAGGCCACCGCCAGCCAGGTCTTGCCGGTGCCGGCCGGTCCAATACCGAAATTGATGTCGTGACGGCGGATATTGCGCACGTATTCCCGTTGATGGGCACCACGCGGCCGGATACGAGTGCGTTTGGTGCGGATCACCATCTCGTCACTGGGGAAGGCCACGGTATTGTCCAGCTTGTCGGTCAGACCGGATTGCTGCAGATGCAAATGGACCAGCTCCGGCGTGATGTCGGTGCCGTCCACGGTTTGATCGTAAAGATCGTGCAGAACGGAACTGGCGGCCTTTACCGAACGCTCGTCACCGGACAGATGAAATTCATTGCCACGATTGTGGATATCCACGCTCAGACGTTTGGCGATCTGCTTGATGTGCTCGTCCAGCCGGCCACAGAGATTGGCGAGCCGCTGGGAATCGTAGGGTTCGAGACGGAGTTTCTGGGAAGCGAGTGGTGTGTCCAAGTTGGGAAGCGAGGCCCCGCGGGCGGTTGCGATGGATTCAGCATACCCCGAAAAGCGCTTTCGGGGGAAGATTTCCCGGCACTGTAGCCTGCCCGCCGGGGGGCAGGCAAGAGGGACTCAGGCCGGCGCCACCTGGGGGCCCAGATCACCGTCGCAGGTGACCGTTTGCAGCCGCCGGGGCAGCAGGTACAAGGCGGGCTGCCGGTCAGGCTGGAGCGCGTCCCAGCGCACCCGGTCCAGCTCCACTTCAAGCACTTCAGCGCCCCAGCCCTGGGGTTCCAGCTCCACCGTCACGGTGCCGCCGAACACGCTGCGTCCGGCCACTCGTACCGGCAAATGAGCGGCTTCGGTGGGCGCCGCCGCCAGTTCCGCTTCGTGGGGGCGCAGATAGAGCGTGAGGGCGCCGTCCGGGCAGGCGCCCTGGGTATCGAGACGCAGAAAAGCGTCGCCGGAGCGCCAGTTATGGCCATCGTAGAGCCCTTCCAGGCTGTTGATGTGGCCGAGGAAATCAAACACGAAGCGGCTGGCCGGCTGCTCGTACACCTGCAGCGGCGACCCCATCTGTTCCACCCGGCCCTGGCTCATCACCACCACCTTGTCGGAGACCTCCATGGCCTCTTCCTGGTCATGGGTGACGAAGATGCTGGTCACCGAGATCTGCTCATGCAGACGCCGCAGCCAACGGCGCAAATCCTTGCGCACCTTGGCGTCCAGCGCGCCGAACGGCTCGTCCAGCAGCAGCACCTCCGGTTTCAGCGCCAGCGCCCGGGCCAGCGCCACTCTCTGCTTCTGGCCGCCGGACAGTTGCGCGGGGTAACGCCCGGCCAGATTGTCCAGTTGTACCAGACTCAGCAATTCCCGCACCCGGTCACGAATGTCCCTGCGGGAGGGGCGCTCGGCGCGCGGTAACAGGCGCAGTCCGAAGGCAATATTGTCGGCCACGGTGAGGTGCCGGAACAGGGCGTATTGCTGGAATACGAATCCGACGCGGCGGCGGCGTGCGTCCAGATGAGTGACGTCCTCATTGTTGAACAGCACCCGCCCGCCGTCCGCCCGTTCCAGGCCGGCGATGATCCGCAGCAGCGTGGTCTTGCCGGAACCGGACGGTCCCAGCAGCCCCACCAATTGGTTGGTGGGCACGTCCAGGGAGATGTCGTGCAAGGCGGTGAAGGCGCCGAAGGATTTGCGGATGTTCTCGACCTGAATGCTCACTTTCTGGCTTTCCTTTAAACGCGTTGACGCCATTCCAGCACGGTTTTCAGTAACAATGTGACCAGGGCCATGGCGGCCAGCAGTCCGGCGGCGGTGAAGGCGCCGACGGTGTTGTAGTCCTCGTGCAGCATCTGGATCAACAGCGGCAGGGTCAAGGTCTCGCCGCGAATCAGGCCGGACACCACGCTGACCGCGCCGAATTCCCCCACCGCCCGGGCGTTGGTCAAGATCACCCCGTACAGCAGCGCCCAACGGATCTTCGGCAGGGTAACGTACCAGAACACCTGCCAGCCGGAGGCGCCCATCAGCACCGCGGCTTCCTCTTCCTCCGGGCCCTGGGACTGCATCAGGGGAATCAATACCCGGGCCACATAGGGGCAGGACACAAAAATAGTGACCATGACCATACCCGGAAGGGCGAACATCAGTTGCACGTCGATGTCCGCGAGCCATCCCCCGAGCAGTCCCTGACTGCCATACACCACCAGGTAACAGAGGCCGGCCACCACCGGCGACATGGCGAAGGGGATATCAATCAGGGTGGTCAATAGCTTGCGGCCGCGGAATTCAAAGCGGGTTACGCACCAGGCCAACAGGATGCCGAACACCAGATTGACCGGCACGGTAATCAGTGCCACCACCACGGTGAGACGGATCGCATGACCCATGTCGTTGCTGGTCAACGCCTCCATGACCGGGGCCAGACCATGGGCGAAGGCCTGATGCAGAATCAACAGCAGCGGCAATACCAGCATCAGAATGACGGTGGCGAAGGCGGCGGCGATCAATAGCCATTGATGTGCGTATCGTGGCATGCGAGTTCCCGTCACAGTCCGTGCCAGCGTTTCACCAAGCGGGCCTGCAATCCCTGAATGCCGAACAGCAATACCAGGGAGGCCAGCAGGATTATCGAGGCGAGGGCGCTGGCGGCGGCGAAGTCGTACTCTTCCAGGCGGATATTCACCAGCAGCGACACGATCTCGGTCTCGTACGGCAGGTTACCGGCAATGAAGATGACGCCGCCGTATTCACCCAGGCTGCGGGTAAAGGCCAGGCCGGTGCCGGTGAGCAGAGCCGGCATCACCTGGGCCAGTATCACCTTGCGGAACGACGCCAGCGGTGAGGCGCCCAGGGTGGCGGCGGCCTCTTCCAGATCCGGGGTAAGGTCTTCCAGTACCGGTTGTACCGCCCGCACCACAAAGGGCAGGCTGGTGAAGCTCATGGCAATCATGATACCGACCCAGGTATAGGACACCTGGATGCCGGCCAGGCTAAACCATTGACCGAGCCAGCCGTTATCGGCGAACAGGGCGGCCAGGGTCAGGCCGGCCACCGCCGTGGGCAAAGCGAACGGTAGATCCACCAGCGCTTCCATCAGCCGCCGGCCGGGAAAGCGATAGCGGGTGATCACCCAGGCCAGCAGCAGGCCGACAATGGCGTTGATGACACTGGCGCCAGCGGCGGAAAGCACTGTGACCTTGAAACTGGCGATGCTGCGCGGATCGGTGATCACATTCCAGTAGGTATCCCAGCCCATGCCGGACACATGTACCGCCAGACCGGACAGGGGCAGCAGGATCACCAGGCAGATAAACAGCACGCTCAGCGAAAAGCTGAGCGTGAAACCTGGCAGAACCGAGTGGCGGGTGCGCAGCAGAGCGGTCAATTAACGCAGGCTCCGCGCCTGGGCTTGCAGCTTGTCGAGGATGCCGCCGGAGGCGAAATGCTGATCGGTCACTTTTTCCCAGGAGCCGAAGTAGTCTTCCACCTTCAACAATTTCACCGGCGGGAAGCGGTCGGCGGTTTCCTCCACCACTTTCTCGTTGTGCACACGGTAGTTGAAGGACGCCAGCAGCCGCTGGATCTCTTCGCTGTAGAGGTAGTCCAGGTAGGCGGTGGCCACCTTGCGGGTACCTTTCTCGTCCACCACCTTGTCCACCACGGTGACCGGGAATTCGGCCAGAACCGAGGTCTTCGGTACCACCACTTCGTAGTCGCCGGTGCCGTATTCCTTGCGGATGTTGTTCACCTCGGACTCGAAGCTGATCAGTACGTCGCCGATTTCCCGTTCGGCGAAGGTGACGGTGGCGGCGCGGCCACCGGAGTCGAACACCGACACATTGGACAGGAAGCGGGCCATATAGTCCTTGACCTTCTCCTCGTCACCGTCAAAACGTTCCACCGCGCTCATCCAGGCGGCCAGATAGGTGTAGCGGCCGTTGCCGGAGGTTTTCGGGTTGGGGAACACCACATCGACGTTGTCCCGGGCCAGATCGGCCCAGCCCTGGATGTTCTTCGGGTTGCCCTTGCGCACCAGAAAGGCGGTGGTGGAGTAGTAAGGGCTGGAATTGTTCGGCAGTCGCTGATTCCAGTCCGCCGGAATCAGATTGCCCAGATCGTGCAGGACATTGACGTCGGTGACCTGGTTGAAGGTCACCACATCGGCCTTCAGGCCCTGCAGGATGGCGCGGGCCTGCTTGGAGGAACCGGCATGGGACTGCTTGATGGTGACGTCCTCGCCGGTCTCCGCCTTCCAGTGCTCCTGGAATTTCGGGTTGATGGCGGCGAACAGTTCCCGGGCGATGTCGTAGGAACTGTTCAACAGGGTTTGTTGCGCGGTTCCCAGCGAGGCCAGGGACAGCAGGACGGCGGTCAGCAAGACGCGCATCTCGGGCTCCTTGAATGGTGAGTCATAAAGGGCTCATTTTATATAACCAATCCTGAGGTTAAAGAGGGTTGGTTATACCAAATTGCCATTCGCATATGCGTTTAATCGTATCCGGTGCCGTTCAGCCCCCGGGGATCACTCCACCCGCCGATAGTCGATGCCGCGCAGGGAGTTGGGCAGCGCTTCCTGGATGGTCAGGTCCACGAACTGGCCGATCAGGTCCAGCTCATCGGTCTGGAAGTTCACCACCCGATTGTTTTCGGTACGGCCCTTGAGCTGGCCGGGATCCTTCTTGGAGAAGCCGTCCACCAGGATACGCTGGGTGCTGCCCACCATCTTGCGGGAGATATCCTGGGTATTCTGGGCGATCCGCTGTTGCAGGAGGCGCAGGCGCTCCTTCTTCACCGCCATGGGCACATCATCGGGCAGATCCGCCGCGGGCGTGCCGGGGCGGGCGCTGTAGATGAAGCTGAAGGAATTGTCGAAGCCGATATCCGCGATCAGATTCATGGTGGCTTCGAAGTCGTCGTCGGTTTCGCCGGGGAAGCCGATGATGAAATCCGAGCTGTAGGAGATATCCGGGCGGATACGCCGTAATTTGCGCAGCTTGGCCTTGTACTCCAGCACCGTGTGATTGCGTTTCATCAGCGCCAGGATGCGGTCGGAACCGGATTGCACCGGCAGATGCAGGTGGCTGACCAGTTCCGGCACCTCCTCGTACACCTGGATCAGGGCGTCGGAGAACTCCACCGGATGGCTGGTGGTGTAGCGAATACGATCGATGCCGTCGATATCCCGGATCAACAGCAGCAAGTCGGCGAAGTCCAGGATTTCACCATTGGCGCCCTGGCCCCGATAGGCGTTGACGTTCTGGCCCAGCAGGTTGACTTCGCGCACGCCCAGATCCGCCAGATGACGGATCTCATCCAGCACCGGACGCACTGGACGGCTGACTTCCTCGCCACGGGTATAGGGCACGACACAGAACGAGCAGTATTTGGAGCAGCCTTCCATGATCGAGACGAACGCCGAGGGGCCGTCCACGCTGGGCTCGGGCAGACGGTCGAACTTTTCGATCTCCGGGAAGGTCACATCGATGGCCAGTTCCCGCGTGGTGGCCGCCTGCTGGATCAACCCGGGCAGCCGATGCAGGGTCTGCGGGCCGAAGACCACATCCACATAGGGCGCGCGATCACGGATCGCCTCGCCTTCCTGGCTAGCCACGCAGCCGCCGACGCCGATGATCAGGTCCGGCTTGTGCTCCTTGAGCTGTTTCCAGCGGCCCAGTTGGTGGAACACCTTTTCCTGGGCCTTCTCGCGGATCGAGCAGGTATTGAGCAGCAGCACATCCGCTTCGTCCGCGTTGTCGGTGGGCTCCAGGCCATGACTGGATTCCAGCAAATCCGCCATGCGCGACGAGTCGTACTCGTTCATCTGGCAGCCGTGGGTCTGAATAAACAGCTTGCGTGCCATGGGTCGCTCAACCGTGGTTGTGGATCGGTTCCGGTGCGTCATTTTGCCGCATCGGGGTGTGCCGGGCGCCGTAATGGACTACAACGGGCCGCCACCGGCACTCCGGGAAAATGGGCGCGAATTATACCGCCGCCCTGGTCAAACTGCGAACCATCGCGGCTGTAAAGATGGTGGCGGCAAAAATGTCGGGCCGGGGCTTGGTAACGGCCGGGTCGCGGGGGTATGGTCCCTGGGCGTCACCGCAAAGCCGGGCAAATCGGCCCGGGCGGCGTATAGATCATAAACAGGCTCTAACAGGTATGAACAATAAAGACGGTTTCACAAGCGCATTCCTTTTCCGCATTCTGGTCGCCGGCGCCGCGCTGTTACTGGTGGCCTGTTCCGAGCCGGCCAAGGAATTACCGGTCAACACCCGTCTGGGCGGCGATTTCACTCTGACCGACCACAATGGGGAGCGGTTCAGTCTGTCATCCCTGAACGGCGAGGTGGTGATTCTGTTTTTCGGCTATACCCACTGCCCGGATATTTGTCCGGCGGTGCTGGCCCGCGTGTCCCAGGTGTACCGGAATCTGAAAGAGCAGGGGGAGGCGGATCGGGTGCAGCCGGTGTTCGTGACCTTCGACCCGGAACGGGATACCGCGGAACATCTGCGCGAGTACCTGCCCTGGTTCAAAGCGGACATTATTGGTCTGACCGGTGACGTGCCGGCGATCCAGAAGGTGGCGGAACAGTACGGGGTGGTGTTCATCAAAGAGGATGGAGACAGCGGGGAAGCGGACTTTACCCACAGTGACTATATCTACCTGTTGGACCAGCAGGGCCGGGTGCGCAAGGTGTATCCGGCGGATTTCAATATCGACGAGGTGGTAGCCGATGTTAAAACGCTTCTTTAGTGCCGTGAGTCGTACCGTGAGTGCCGTGCTGTTGGTGGCCGCCAGCGCCGGCGCCGTGGCGGATGTACGTATCGAGCAGGCCTGGCTGCGCGCGGTACCGCCGGTATCGCCGTCCATGGCCGGTTATTTCGTGCTGGTGAACGATACCGATGAGCCGGTGGTGCTGACCGGCGCCCGCGCGGAATTCGCCGGCATGGCCATGTTGCACGACACCAGCACCGATGGTGAGGGCCGCCGCAGCATGTCCCATCTGAAGGAGGTCACCATCCCGGCCGGTGAGAGTCTGGCCTTTACCCCCGGTGGCCGTCATCTGATGCTGATGAAAATGGACCCGGTGCCGGAGGCGGGAGAGACCCCGAAGGTGTGTCTGGCCTTCCAGAATCATGCTGACCTGTGTGGTGCCTTCCAGGTGCGCCACAACGAGCCCTGACATGACCGGCCAATACTGGCGGTGCTGGCTTCTGGCCGCGGCGGTACTGGTCACCGGACCGGTACTCGCGGACTGTCGTGATCTGGCGCCGGCGCGCCCGTTGCCCTCGGCGGAGGACGGCCAGATCAGTCTGGCCACGTTCAATCTCTGGCGTCTGCGGGATGCCAGAAAGGACAGCTCGCTCGACCGTCCCTTATCGAAAGCCGTGTACCAGGCCCGCCTCGAGGCAGTGGCCCGGTACATTACCCGGGAGCTGCGGGCGCCGGCTTTGCTGGCGGTGCAGGAAGTGGAAAGCGCCACGGTGCTGAAGGCGCTGAGCCGGGCTATTTCCACGGCGGGCGGGCCGGACTACAAGGTGGTGCTGCTGGAAGGGCACGACCCGGCGGGCATGGATGTGGGCCTGTTGTACCGGGCGCCGGTCACGCTGGGAGGTCACCAGGCCTTGTTCGGCGACGACCGTTTTCAGCGGCAGCCGTTGTTCACCCGGCCTCCCTTGCAGGTCGAGGTGCGCACCCCGGTGGCCTTCGATCTGGTGGTGGTTCATCTGCGCAGTGCCCGGGATCTGAATCAGAAGGACTGGGTGGCGCCGAAGCGCCGGCGCCAGGCCGCGGCCATCGCTGGCTGGGCGGCGGATCAGGCTGGGCCCGTGGTGGTGGCGGGGGACTTCAACAGTGCGCCGGACAGTGGCCGCTTCAGTGAGCCGTTGGAGCAATTCGAGAACGGGGACCTGATCAGTGCCTGGTCGCGATTGCCCGAGAAAGAACGTTATTCCTTCCGGCATCAGTGCCGTCCGCAGGCGTTGGATCACATCTTTTTCTCCCCGTCGCTAAAGCAGCATGTCCAGAGAGTGGCGGTCAGCCGCGGCAATGCCGGACGCTACGATGTGCTCTACGATCACGACGGTACCCGGGTGGTGTCCGATCATGATGTGCTGGGGATTTATCTGAAAGCCGGGGCGTTGGCGGATTAACGGAAGAGAATGAAAAGCACCGTGGGGCCTGCTTGCGTTGTTTGCGAGGACCAGGGAAGGCCCCACGGTGAAAAACGGTGGGCGGCGTTGCCGCCCGGGAACCAGCGCGGTTCGGTTAGATCTCGAAGGCGTAGGACACGACGAACAGCAGATCGTCGTCCACATCGTCCTTGTCGCCGACACACTCCCCATTCAGGAACAGAGCGTCATCGTTGTTGTTGATGGCGCAGTCGTCAGCGGAGATCACTTTGGACACGGTGAAGCTCAGGTTGTCGGTGAGCGCGTAGCTCAAGTCCAAGTGAGTGTAGTTGGTGTCATCGGCGTCGTTGTCCCAGGTGCCGACCAGAATGCCGTATTTGTCGTAGCTGTAGCCCAGGGTGTAGTAGCGGTCCTTGTTATCGGTAGCGTCGTTACCGTGGCCGTAGTCACCCACACCGAAGTAACCGGTGAACGTGACCCCGGCGTAACCGAGGCTGGCAACGATTTCGGCCAGATCGGAGTCGGTGTCGTTCGGGTAGTTGTAGTCGATGTAGGACAGGTCGTAGGTGAGGTCACCAAAGGCGCCGCCGTAACCGACATACAAATCGTATTCAGTGGAATCGGTTTCGGAGCTGCCCCAGACGCCGGCATAGAGGCCGGAGGCGTGGCTGTAGTCCAAGCTACCGAAAACTTGAGCCGCGCCGTTGGAAATATCCTGACCACGCCAGAAGTACATGTTGGAAATGCCCAGGCTACCGCCGATTTCCGCTGCCGCCATGCCCGGCATGATCATGCCGGCGGCGACCGCCGCGGCCAGTACGGTTTTTTTCATCCCGAATGCGTGTTTCATGTGCAACCCTCTTTGCAAATGGCAAGTGTTCTAATGTGTCCTGTTATGCGCTCCTGGCGCACTGGCCTGGGAGGCTTGTCACTTTGCAAAGCAGGGTCCGTGCCAAAATGGAAAACCCAAGAAAAAACAAGAAGTTGTGATGAGGGCGTTGGGGCGGAAGGGGAAATAGGGGCGAGGAGTGGAGAAGCGGTGCGCCGCCTTGGTGCGCCGCACCGAGTTGGTGCGTTTATTTGGGGCACTCCCAGGACGTCACCACGGCGTCGGCCTGAAGGCTGTTGTCGCCGGCCACTTCCAGGCCGCACTGGCCGTTGCTGTAAGTGAAGTGGGCGTTGTAGCTGGCACCGGGTTGAGCATTGAACTGCACCGCCACCCGGCACAGATCCCGGTTCCCCGCCGAACCTTTCTGGTAAATGACACCGATGCGCGCCTGCTCGTCTGCTCGCACGGTGGTGGTGACTTCCGGCGCTTTCTTCATGGTTTTCAGCAGTTCGTCGAAGGCTTTGGTCTCGAAGGGAACCTGCTGCAGGGAAGTGGGTGTGGACTGAAAGCCCTTGCCCGGTACGCATACCACCGGTTGGGCGGCGATGTTGTCGCTGGAGAAAGTGACGGTGGCGACGTCCCCATCGGTGGGCGCCGTGTAGCTGAGCATCTGGCAGCCGGTGAGCAGAAGGGCGGGAAGGGGAAGCAAGTATTTCATGGTGGGTCCTCATGACAAATAGGGGCGAAGCCGTCAGGCGAATATAAAGCGTGCCCAAAATGATGCAAAACCAGGGCCACTTTGGCGCACGCTCCGGAAAGGTCAGGACGCCGACGTTGTGGGCCAGCCTGTTAACCTCGCGACCGCTGGCACGGAAGGGGCTACGAAGCCGCTGTGGGAGCTTGCCTGCAAGCGAAGGGGCTTCCGGGCCCCAGGATTCGCTTGCAGGCAAGCTCCCACAGCGGCTTCCGAATTTATGTCTCCAAGGCCCGCAACAGGCTTGGGATGTAACGCGACTGCAGCGGCTGAAAGGACATCCATGGTTGCCGATTACCTTGAAGCGGAGCCGGGTCCGGTAAAGGCGTAACACGGTTCCGCTGTGCTTGATGGAGGGGGACACCGTATCCTTTCAAACTGGCGATGAACCCAAAATAATCTCATTGAATGATTGCCAGAGCGGCAGGCCCGGTTTTCGACCTTTTGCCGTCCGGATCACCCGAACCAATGCTTCATCGCCTGCCGGGTCAGGTTTTCCCTTGCTTCTCCGCGCGGCAGCCAGTTGCCGGCGTTTACCGCCATGGCCACCAGGAATTCGAACAGCGGCAAATGCTGACGCAGCACCCGGTTGTGGCGATGGCCGATGATCGGATTGAACAGGCCGAAAAAATCCAACAGCTGGCGGGGGTTTTTTCGTACCCACAGCCAGGAGCCCATTTCCAGGGTGAATGGCAGAAACAACCGGTCCGGGTGTTGCTCCCGGGCTTCGTCGTAGAGGTAGTCCCACAGATCGCCGTGGGTGGTGTAGTTCACCGATTGCGGTTCGATCAGATAAGGGTGGTGATAAGGGTAGGTGTGCTCGAGGATCTGTTTGAGACGGTATACCTCCGCGAGGTGCGCAATGGGATTCTGGCTGCGGGCGTAACAGCACCAGATGCGGTCGCGGCGGCCAAAACCGCTGTGGCAGTCCAGGCTGATCGATACCGGAGCGTTCATCAGGCGCTGCCGCACCGTGTTCACCAGCGCCTGCGCCTCGGTTTCCATGGGCTCACCGGCACGCCCCCGATACCAGGGCAGGTGACGGCTCAGGCGCTGGCCGCCGGCCAGAAAGGGGACCTTGCCTTCCGCATCCACCGGCGCATTGCGCATCAGGTCGACGCCATTGGGATTGCTGCGGGTACGCCGCCAGATGCCGCCGGGGTTGATCATCGGCATGAACACCAGCCGCACCCGTTCCAGCCGCCGGTGCAATTGATCATCCCATTGCAGTCGATGGATCAGACTATGCAACCACGACAACAGCACCTGGGAGCCGATCCGCTCGACGCCGTGCACGCCGCCAAAGAAGCCGACCACCGGGGCACCGGGGGAACGGCTGCCCATCTCCAGCACCCGCAATGGCAGCGTGATATCGCCCATCTGGACGGTGTCCACGTCATGCACACGCAGGTGCCGTTCACCCAGTCGGATCAGCGACTCCAGGTGTAACCATTCGGGCAGGTGGCGTTGAAATTGATACAGGCGTTGTTCCATCGGCGCGCGTCAGTGGGTGACGGTCGGCGTCTGTCAAAGCAGGCGCACAGGGCAGGATGGCGGGTTTTGGTTAAGGTTTCATGACGATTGAGGCGTCGCGTTTTTGTCATGGAACTGCGATGCAACTGTCAGTGTAGTGTCATCCGAACTGGCCACTCTGCCCTTGACGCTGGCGGCGGAAATCACCGTGATGCAGAGCCTCGACAACTTCGCCTTGAACCTGGAAACCGGTGATGTGCTGTTGTTCGCCGGACGAGGGGTCACCAGTACCGTGATTCGCTGGTTCACCCGCAGTCCCTGGAGTCATGTGGGCATGGTAGTGCGCCTGCCGGAAGTGGCGGAGCCGATGGTGCTGGAATCCACCGGCCTGAGTGAATCGGCGGACTGGATGCTGGGACACCCGGTGATGGGCGTGGCGCTGGTGCCGCTGTCACGCAAGATCGCGGAATACCCGGGTGATGTGGCGGTAAGGCGCCGTGAAGGGCCGCCGCTGACACCGCTCCAGCAGCGATTGATGCAGCGGTTGGTGCGGCGGCTGCTGCACCGGCCCTACAAGAACTATCTGTTGTGTAATCTCTACGATGCCCTGAGCGGCTTTTCCGGACGCCGCCGCCGCTCCGGCTGGTTCTGTTCGGAACTGGTGGCGGAGTGTTACCGGCGGCTCGGCTGGCTGCCGGACACGGTTTGCCCTCACCGTTTCGTTCCCGGTCATTTCGGCTCCCGTCGGCTGAGTCTCACCGCCGGCCGGCTATTGCCGGCGCAGTGGCTGAAGCGGCTCAAATCCAGCGCCGCACCCGCTGCCGATAGCGCCGCCACTGATCCCCGAACTGTTGCTCGTGAAACGCTTCTTCCGCGGCGATCACGTGGTGATGCATCACCCACAGAATCGGCGGCAGCATGATCAGCATGCCGGGACTGGAAAGACTGAGAGCGCAGCCCAGATGAAGCAAGGCGAAGGCCAGATAAATGGGATTTCGGGTCAGGCGGAAGACGCCGCCGGTGATCAACTCCCGTGCCGCGCGATGTGGCAAAACCGTGGTGCGGTGTCGATAAAACTGCACCATCGCGCCGGCCAGCAACAGCACCGCGAACAACGCCAGCGCCGTGGCCAGTGCGTACTGGCCGGGCCATGCCGGCAGGGTCCAGTGCAGCGCCTGGTCCAGGCCATAGCCCACCAGCAAGCCACCCAGATGCAGCAAAGGAGGGGGAATGCGAACCTCGGGATGTTCCAATGCCATGTTCAGAGGCCTATCGTTGTCAGTGAAGAAAAGCTGGGTTATGGTAATTCACATCCCGCCATTGCGGGAGTGATCGCGATCCGCTGGAACAACTGTTGTTGAAGCTCGGCGAACAACACTGCCGATAAAGCAATCGGCGGCGGGCGCGAACGTCACTTGTGAAATGCACTGTGACAGCACATGTGAATATTGCTTGTGAATATCACTTGTGAATTTACTTGTGAAACGGTCCGTCGCCATGTCCTGCAACCTTGAAAGGGGAAACGCATGGAAGAGCGCGCGGCCACCTTGCACAGCGTAACCGCAGCATCCCAATCCCGCCTCCACCACGAACCGGAACAGCGCCCGAAAGCCTACGTACTGGACACCAACGTCCTGATCCACGATCCCAACTCTCTGATGAACTTCGAAGAGCACCGGGTGGTCATTCCGATGACCGTGCTGGAGGAACTGGATCGTCTGAAAACCGGGAAATCCCACACCGCCGCGGATTGCCGCGCCGCTATTCGTTTGATCGATCGGGTTATCGGCAAGGCGTCGCCGTCGGAAGTGGAAGCGGGGATTCCTATCCAACGGGGGGAGAATCACCACCAGGGAACGCTGACCGTTCTGATGCCACAGAGCGGACTGACTCCGCCATGCCTTCCCGAACATCTGAACGACAACCGGATCATCAATGACGTGGTGGCCATGATCGCCGCCGATCCCGATCGCCATTACGTGCTGGTCACCAAGGATATCAACATGCGCCTGAAGGCGCGGGCCTGTGGTATCGACTCCGAGGATTACCACAACGATCAGCTGGTTTCCGATATCCGCCAGCTCAACCAGGGCTATTTCATGCTGGAGGGATCGTTCTGGGACCGGGTCGACGCGGTGGAGACCGAACAGCACGGTGCGGAAACCCTGCACCGTTTGTCGCACGGTTTGCTGGCTGGCGACATCCTTGGCGAGGAGGTGTATCCGAATCAGTTCATTCTTGATGAGCAGGGCTTCGTCGGCCGGATCATGTCGGTGGAGGCGGGCGTGGCGACCTTGCGCCACTATAGCGAGCAGACGTTGATGGACCAGCAGGCCTGGGGACTGAGACCGATGAACATACAGCAAGCGGTGGCGTTGCACCTGCTGCTGGATCCGGACGTTCATCTGGTGACGCTGACCGGCGCGGCCGGTTCCGGCAAAACCATTCTGGCTCTGGCCGCCGCCATTGAAATGACGGTGGAGCAAAAACGCTTCAATAAAATCATCGCCACTCGTTCGACGCCGCCGCTGGCGGAAGAACACGGTTTTCTGCCCGGCACCGAGGAGGAAAAGATGGATCCGTGGCTGGGCGCGATCAATGACAATATCGAAGCGTTGCACCTGAACGATGAGAACCCCTCCGGCAGTATCCAGTACGTCAAGGAGAAGGCCAATATCCAGTTCAAGGCGATGAATTACATTCGTGGCCGCAGCTTCCAGAAATCGCTGATCCTGATCGATGAAAGCCAGAACCTGACGCCGCACCAGATGAAAGCGATCATCACCCGGGCCGGCGAAGGGTCGAAGGTGGTGTGCCTGGGGAACCTGGCGCAGATCGATACGCCGTATCTGTCGCCAACCAGTTCCGGTCTCACCTATATGACCGAGCGCTTCAAGCACTTCGTTCATGGCGGCTCGGTGCAGCTCAATGGCGTGCCGAGGTCGCTGCTGGCGGAGTACGCGGAAACCTGGTTGTAAATGGAAAGAGTCGGACGTCTGACGTCGGACGTCCGACCCTCCTCACTCCTGCAGCGCCTGACCGAGCACCGACAAGCACGCTTCGCTCTGATAGAAATCCCCCAGCGCCAGTTCCGCCCAGGCGCTCAATACACCTTGTTCCTTCAGTACCTCGGCGCCACGCGCCAACGCCGGCGCCAAGGTGTCGCGGCGCGCCGCCGTATCGGTGTGCATGGCCTGGGGCAGTGCGGGCAGACTCCATGACATCAAGCCCTCGATCGCCGCGCGAATGCCTTCCATTACCAGCCGTCGGCTGTAGTCCAGCGCGGCGACATGATCGGACAACAAGACTCCCTGGCGCACCAGGCCCGGCAACGCGTCATCCGGCACATCACGCAGTAACGCCGCCGGCTTCATCGGGGCGATACGGCCATAGGCATCGCGTGCCAGCTCGGCGATGCGATCGTTGCTCAACTCCCGATTCAACCACTGTTCACCGGTCTTGAGCGTGGCACGAATATTCTGTCTCAGGTAGGAACGAATGGGCTCTTCCAATCCACCCATGGCCCGGCCCACGCTTTTGCGGCCCAGCTTCATCATGCTGCTGACGCCGGGCAGCTTGGCCAAAGCATTTTCTTCCAGCAGGAAGTTCTTGATGCCGGTATAGAGCATCTCGCTGACCATCTGACTGATCAGCGGATGATTCAGCACCGCATGAATGGTCCGTTCACGCAGACTCCGCAGGCGCAGTAGTTGTTCCAGCAGGGCTTCGAACTGGTCTTCGTCGAGCAGCTCGCCGAAGGTCACCGGATCCTGGCGGGCGCTGTTCAACAGGGCGCGGGCCACCGATTCGATCACCGGCTGCAGCCCCTCGGCGGTGGCCACATGAGCAAGCCAGTCATCCACCACCTGACCGAGCACTTCGGCATCCACCAGAGCCCCCAGCGGTTGGTCCGCCAGTATCGTCACGCCCTGGTCCAGTAAGCCGTGCCAGTAATCCGGCTCACACAGACGTTGGCAGGCGTGTTCCACATGAGCTTGCTGCAAAGCTTCGGCCAGTTCTTTTCGCTTCATTGTTGTCGGTTCCGCTGTGTCCGTTTTGCTTGTTCCGCCGGCTACCGAATCCTTCTGGATCTTGATCCACGACAAGAGACGGTGCCCGCCGGCCCGGTGTAATACCACGGAACCCTGGCGATGCCGAGGGTTCGTGTCCAGGCCCGCGCGGTCGGGACGGCACTATCGTTGGTGTGGAATCGTCGATGTGGAATCGTCGGTGCGGACATGATGAGCCAAGAAGGGAGCTAAACATGCAACTATGGGGACGTGGCGCCTTGGCGCTGGCGCTAATCGGCAGTGTGGGTCTGGCCCAGGGGTACGAGGCCGGAGATATCTTGGTACGTGCCGGCGCGGCCACGGTGTCGCCCCGCGTGGACAGTGACGCTTTCTCGGTGGCGCCGTTGACCGGCGCCAAGGTGGATGTGAACAACGATACCCAGTTCGGCTTCACGGTCGCCTACATGATCAACTCGCGTTTTGGTGTCGAACTGCTGGCGGCCACACCGTTCAAACATGATCTCTATGTGGAAGGCGCGGGGCTGGGCCGTACCGATATCGGCGATACCAAACATCTGCCGCCGACCCTGATGGCGCAGTATTACCTGCCGGAACTGGGGCCGGTACGTCCCTATGTGGGGCTCGGCGTCAACTATACCTACTTCTTTGACGAGAACATTCACGATGGTGTGGTCAGTCCGCTGATCGGTGGCGCCAACGCCGATGTGTCGCTGTCCAACTCGGTGGGCTGGGCCGCTCAGGTAGGGGTGGATCTGGCCATGGGTGACACCTGGTTCGTCAACCTCTCCGCCTGGCGGGTGGATATCGATACCGAGGCGCGCCTCAAAGTGAACGGTTCCACCGTGGATAAAATCGATGTGGAACTGGATCCGTTGGTGTGGATGGTCGGTATCGGCCGGGCATTCTGAATCCCGCCTATCTTGCCGGGGTATGCTATGCCGGGGCGCTCAGCCCCGGCTTTGCCGTTGTCAGCTTTCTTCCTCGACCCGATCCGGGTAAGCCTGGCGCCAGTGCTCGAAGCCGCCGTCCAGACTCACCGCCCGGGTGAAGCCTTTTTCCGTCAGAAAGTCACAGGCCGACTGGCTGGAATGGCCGTGGTAACAATAGACCACCAAGGCCTGGTCGCGGGACGTGGTGGCCAGAAAATCGTCCAAGCTGGCCTGGGTCAGTGGCATGGCGCCGGGAATACGCGCCATGGCATGGCTGCCCGGGTCCCGCACATCAATGAACAACGCTTCTCCGCTGTCCAGAGTTTCCCGGCCTTGTTCCGGTGAGATTCGCTGGGCCATGACGCCTTCCTCGTTGAGTTGCGTTGAGTTGAGCTGCGTTTGCTGGTCTTTCCGCTTACCAGGAATGTTTCAGGCCTGACGCCGGTCTTCCAGTAGCGGTGCCGGCGGATGCTCGCAGGGCAGTTTCATGCCGATGGCTTCTTCCAGCTGCGGCAGCAGGAAGGCATCGTCCTCGCAGGCGAAACTGATCGACACGCCGCTGGCTCCGGCGCGGCCGGTACGGCCGATGCGATGGACGTAGTCCTCGGGATCTTCCGGCAGATTGAAGTTCACCACATGGGAGACACCGTCGATGTGGATGCCCCGCCCGGCCACGTCGGTGGCGATCAATACCCGAAGGTCGCCGGCGCGGAAGCGCTCCAGGGTCTTCATGCGCTGATTCTGCGGCACGTCACCGGAAATCAGCGACACTTTCAGGCCCTTTTTCACCAGCCGGTCGTTGAGCCGACGGGTAATGTCCCGGCGGTTGGCGAACACGATCACCTTTTCCATGTTTTCACTGATGATCAGGTTATACAGCAGATTGAATTTGTCTTCCGTAGCGGTGATATAGACCTTTTGCTCCACGGTCTCCGTGGTCACCTGGGCCGGCTCGATTTCCACCGTCACCGGGTCCTCGGTCCAGCGCTGGGCCAGCGCCATGACGTCCTCATTGAAGGTGGCGGAAAACAGCAGGGTTTGCCGGTGGCGGTTTGACGGCGTCATCCGCACGATGCGTTTGACGTCCGGAATGAAGCCCATGTCCAACATCCGGTCGGCTTCGTCCAGGACCAGTGATTCCACCCGGTCCAGCCACAGGTCGCGGCGTTTGGCGAAATCCAGCAGGCGGCCGGGGGTGGCCACAAGGATGTCGATCAGACGGGTTTGCAGGCGCTCCTGCTGACGGTTGAAGTTCATGCCGCCAACCACACTCATCACCTGCAGGTCGGTATAGCGGGCCAGTTGCAGCGCATCTTTTTCGATCTGCATCGCCAGTTCCCGCGTCGGCGCGACGATCAGAGCGCGCGGTTCACCGGCGTAGCGGGGCACCGTCAGAGGGTGACGCAACAAGTCGTTGATGACCGTGATCAGGAACGCGGCGGTTTTGCCGGTGCCGGTCTGGGCTCGCCCGATGGCATCCGCGCCGGCCAGAGTGTGGCGCAGGACCTCCGCCTGGATCGGCGTGCAATACTGGAAGCCTGTTTCGGCAATGCCGCGCATCAAAGGCAGTTCCAGATCGAAGTCATGAAAACGGACCTCGCCCTCTTTCTCCGGTACCTGGAACTGGTCCAGATCCCAATCGCTTGTTTTGTCTTGTCGCATCACGTTGCTCGGATTGCTCTCGCCGTCGGGTGGAAAGCACGGGCCATCACGGAATAAATGGCCGGATCAGGGAAACGTCGGCCTGTGCCCATGCAGTCATTCATAGTAGTGAAAGGGCCCCCCGGGGAACAATCGTCAGTGGAATACCAGCAGGCGATTGTTGGCGGGCATAGCGTGGTCAGCCAATAAAACACGTCCGTGGCGTGCAAACAAGGCCACTACCCACTCCTGGTCGCGAATTCCCATGCTCAGGGACTGGCTCTTGAGGTGCAGATCGAAGCGGCGGTTGCCATCGCCGGTGTAATGTCCCTGGTAATTGAACGGGCCATAAATGTAGGCACGGGCTTGTGGGGTCAGGTGCTCGCAGAGGTGTTGCACGCACCGCTCCACCAGCGGTCGGGACAGGATGTGGAAGGTGTTGGCGGTGTAGACATGACGGAAACGATGCTCCGGCCAGCGGCCTTGTACCCGCAGCATGGTGGCCGCTTGCAGGGAGGGGGAGGGATGAGCCTCCAGCCAGCGGTTCAGGCCGGTCATGTTCTCCGGCTGCTCACTGGGGTACCAGCGAACATCCGGGAACCGGGGCGCCATCCAGATGGCGTGCTGACCGGTGCCGGAGCCGATCTCCAGCAGGTCGCCGTGATCCAGATAGCGGGCCAGCACCTCGGCGATGGGCCCCTTGTTGTTCTCGGCGGCTTGGGAAAACGGTCTTTGCATAGGGTGTCCGGTCGTGGTGGGATCGTCCCCGTCTTCGGGCTGTCGCCGCCACGACCGGTGCGGCGCTAGCGCCGCATCAGTTTCTGGCCGGCCACCATCAGACGCTGGTAGCTGGTCGGCAGCAGCCGCTGCATGCCGTCGATGGCCAGGGCGTCGGAGCCGATCAGTACTCGACGTTTATTGGCCCGCACGCCCTTGAGGATGGTCCGGGCCGCTTCCTCGGGGGTGGTGCGGAACAGTTTCTCGAAATCCCGGCGGGCCTTGTCGGCATCGGTGCCGGTGATTTTTTCCATGCCGCTGCCCATACGGGCATTACGGGCGATATTGGTCTTGATGCCGCCGGGATGCACGGTGGTGCAGGAAACCCCGCCGTTCTCGATCTCCAGTTCCTGGCGCAGGGATTCGGTGAAGCCCCGAACCGCGAACTTGGCGGCGTTGTAGGCGGACTGGGTCGGTACGCCAATCAGCCCGAAGACACTGGAGACGTTGACGATGTGCCCTTCGCCCGCGGCTTTCAGGTGCGGCAGGAAGGCCTTGGTGCCATACACCACGCCCCAGAAATTGATGCCCATGAGCCACTCGAAATCCTCGTAGCTCATCTCTTCCACGGACGCGCCCAGAGCGACGCCCGCATTATTGATGACCAGATGGGCGGCGTCAAAGTGGGCCATCACTTCGTCGGCGAAGGTATAAACCGCGTTCCGGTCAGCGACGTCGAACACCTTGGATATGACTCGTTCCGAATCCAGGCCAAGTGCTTCGACGGTCTCCCGCAGGCCTGCCTCGTTAACGTCGGAGAGTGCCAGTTTGGCGCCCTGGGCAGCCAGTTGTCCGGCCAATGCGCGACCGATGCCGGAGCCGGCGCCGGTGATCACCGCGACCTTGTCCTTGAAACTTTTCATGTTGGAAATTCCCATGACTACGTGGAGCGGAGTGTACCGGCATCGATCATGCATAACGGGCCAATTGCCAACGGGGGACTGGCTCCGCCGCCAGCGGCGGTGGGCCCTGATGTCGATCAGCGGGAGTTGGGTCGGGCGTTGATCGCGTGGCCGAATATGACAGGTGGATTTTGGAATTGTTGCGCTTTTGTCAAAGTGTCGCCGCGGTCGACGTTTTGCGATGGAATTTCCGCTAACAATGCACCTCAATGGTAAAAATAGCGGCTCAAGTGCAAGTAAATGAGTATCCCGCGTCGCATTTGGAGCGAAGAACGCTAGAGGATAAATTGTAACCAGTGTTAACCTTCGCTTTTCGTACGATATAGAAGAAGCCGATCTACATGGCCTTGAACAAATGGATGCATTGGGGGATGGGCGCCTTGTTGGTGGTGGCTTTCCTGGTGGGTTTGCCGGGGCATGCGCTGCAATCCGATCCTCCTTTTATAGCCGAACACGTTCCCTCTCATGATGTGGTCGATGGGCAGTGGCAGATGCGTTTCGCCTCCGATGCGGAAACCGCTCTGGTCCACGCTGCTTCCATGGTGGAGCTGCCGGATGGCCGTCTGCGCGCCTTCTGGTTCGCCGGCAGCCGGGAGGGGGCGCAGGATGTGGGTATCCACTCCTCCGTTTTCGATCCCGGCGCTGGTGTCTGGAGTGAAGAAACCACCGTGGTCAGCCGGGATCAGATCAGCCGGGGCTGGGGCCGCCATGTGCGCAAGTTGGGCAATGCGGTGCCGGTCCTCGACGATAATGGCCGCATGCGCTTGTTCGTGGTGGCGGTGAGCTTCGGCGGCTGGGCCGCCAGCCGTATGGTGGTGCTGGAATCCTGGGATCAGGGCGCGTCCTGGAAATTTGACCGGGCCTTGACCACTTCACCCTTCCTCAACATCAGCACGCTGGTGAAGACGCCGCCGTTGCGGTTCGCCGATGGTTCGGTGGGGCTGCCGGTTTACCATGAGATGATCGGCAAATTCGGTGAAATGCTGCGTCTGGATGAGGATAACCGGATTCGGGACAAGTCCCGCATCGGCCATGGCCGCAAGGCGATTCAGCCATTGGTGCTGGTGGACAGTCCGCACCGGGCCACCGCTTTCCTCCGCAACGAGAGCGACGACCACCCGGGCATGCTCTACCGCAGTGATACATATGACGGCGGCGTCGAATGGACGCCACTGGTTTCCTCGGGATTACCCAACCCCAGCGCCGCCGTTGGCGGGGTGGCGTTGAGCGAAGGGCACTGGTTGCTGGTGGCCAACTGTAATTCGGTGGAACGGGATGATCTGTGCATGCGCGAAACCCGGGACAGCGGCCGTACTTGGACCGATCGCATCTACTTTCACAACCGCGCTTCCTGGCGCGGCGGCGACCTGGAAGAAAACCGTTTCCTCAATATGATCGGCGAGGAACTGGAAGGCACTTTCGGCGTTATCCGCAATCAGCCCTACCTGCAACGGGTGGAACACAACAAGTGTTTCCCGCGTGGCTGCGAATTCCAGTACGACTACCCCTACGTCATTCAAGCCAGTAACGGAGATCTCCACGTGCTCTATACCTGGAATAAATCCGCCATTCGCCATGCCTGGTTGCCGGCCAGGCAGCCGGACAAAGGGGGGAGAGGGTGATGCTGGTGTCCGTGGTGGTTTGTGCTTTTATTCTGGTGGCGGTGTCGCTGCGCCTGTCCAGCCACTGGCCGGTGCGCCGCCGTGCGCTGGTGGCGATGACGGTACTGGTGTTGGCGCTACTGCCGTTTCCGTATGGCTTGGCGCCCTGGGTACTCAGTTACCTGGGGGACTTCAGTCTGACCTCCGGCATGCTGGCGCTGCTGGCCATCCTGCATCGTCTGCGCGGCCATCAGTTCCTCTCCATGGGACAGACCCGCATGGCCTGCCTGCTGCTGGTGTTTCTGGCTCTGTGGTTCTATCCAATGAGTCTGGGTTCCAGCTACGAGGACCCGTACGCCTGGGGTTTCGGCGATCTCATATTCAGCTGCATGCTGCTGCTATTGGGTGTGGTGGCCTGGCTGAGCCGCGCCTATGCCAGTTGCATCATTCTGGTGGTGGCGCAACTGTCCTACGCCTGGCGGCTGCTGCCGTCCGATAACCTCTGGGACTATCTGATCGACCCCTGGCTGGTGTTCTGGGCCAGCGGCTGGCTGATCCGTGATCGCCTGCTGGCGCGCCGGGCCCGTCAGCGTCTGGCGGTGAGTCAGCCGGAGGCGGCATCGGCCGCGCCGGTCCGTACCGAATCCTGAGTAGAGCAGCGGGTACAAGCAGGCGAACAGGCACGCTCCCACGAAGCCGCTGTAGGAGCTTGCCTGCAAGCGAATATCCCGAAGGCCTGAGAGGCCCCCATTCGCTTGCAGGCAAGCTCCTACAGTCCACTGTCCCCAGGCCTGCAAGAGGGCCAAGGGTTTGGCGTGCCGGCGTGTGGCGCGCCAGCCTGCCGTCAACCGTAACGGCTGGCCAGCCGCCGGCCACTGAGATGAGCCACCCCATAACCCACCAAAAACATCAATACATTGCCGATCAGGCCGGTGTAGTACAGATCAAAGGGCGCGCGTAGCGCTGCCGGCCACCAGCCCTGCTCCGACAGCAGTGTCCAGCCGGTGAAGAGCAGGGTGCAGATCAGGCCGCACCAGGCAGAGAAGGTGTTGCCGGTGCGCGTGAAGAACCCCAGCAGGTACAGTCCGAGCATACCGCCGCCCAACAGCGATACCAGAATGGTGGAGGTGTCCTGCAGGGTGCGAGTGGTGGCGCCGTTGAGCCAGAGGGCGCCCACGATCATCAGGACCATGGTCAGCGCCGCGGCACCGCGTGCCACCGCCAGATAGTGGCGATCCTCCCGATCCGGCCGCCAGTGGCGACGGTAGAGGTCGACAACGGAAACCGTGGCCACGGCGTTGATGCTGGAATCCAGCGAACTCATCGCCGCCGCCAGCGCCGCCGCTACCACCAGCCCGGCGATGCCGGCCGGCAGATATTCGGTAATGAACCAGGGCAGGATGGTTTCCGCCCGGGCCGTGCCGGCCAGTACCTCCTGTGACTGCTGATCGGGGAAGTGCTGGAAGAACACCCAGAGCCCGGTCCCCAGCAGCATATAGAAGGCCCACAGCGGCAATGCCGTGAACAGATAGACCCACAAGGCGCGACGCGCTTCGCCGAGGGAGCGGGCGGCACAGTAACGTTGCACTGTGTTCTGATTGCTGGCGTATTCGGTGAGCCAGTTGGTGAGGCCGATGAACAACATCATGGTGGCGGTTTTTTCACTCAGCGACAGTGTCCAGCGCGTGGTTCGCGGGCCGTCCTCACCCCATTCCGCCAGGGCGAATTTACCGGCCTGGCCGGCTTCGCTGAACAACTGGGCCAGCCCGCCGGGCAGGGTGTCCACCACGATCCACAGGCACAGCACGCCACCCAGGATCAGCACCACGGTTTGCAGCACATCGGTCCAGATTACCGCGTCGATGCCGCCGACCACGGTGTACAGCCCGACGAACAGGCCGCTGAGCACGATGGCGGTGGCCGGCGGGATCGAAACCAACTGCTGAATCAGCAGCGACAACAGCCACAGGATCATCGACACCCGTACCAACTGGGCGATGATGAACGCCGTCGCACCGTACACCCGCAGGCTCGGTCCGAAGCGCTGTTCCAGATATTCATAGGCGCTGGTCAGATTGCCACGGCGAAAAAACGGCAGGAAGAACCAGGCCGCCATGGCGATGGCGAAGGGCAACGCCAGATTGGGTAGATAGCGCAGCCAGCCAGTCTTGAAGGCATCGGCCGGGTAGGCGAGAAAGGTCACCGAACTGATCGAGGTGCCGACCAGGGACAGGCCGATGACCCAGCCGCGAAACCGGCGCCCGCCGACGAAGTACTCTTCGGTGCTGGTATTGCGTCGCGAGCAATACAGCGCGATGACCAGTACCACCAGCAGGTACAGGGCCATCACGGCCCAATCGGCGAAGGCCAGATTCATGGCGTGAAGATCCGGTTATTGTTCGATGTACACCTGATCGGCCTGTTCGCCCCGATCGGATTGCCGTGTGGTGAAGCGTACCCGGGTGCCGGTCCGCAGGCTGCGGCGCCCTCCGTTCTGGACCGCCTTGAAGTGGACGAAAATTTCCTCCTCATCGTCGGTAAGGATGAAACCGAAGCCTTTATTGGGATTGAACCATTTCACCTCGCCGTGGCGCATGGTGCCGCCGCCGCTGAGTCGCAATTTTTGCCAGGGCAGCAACGGCAGCAGGTAAATCAGCACCGGAATCCACAGCCAGGCGGCGACGCCGAAGGCCACCTGCCCGTGGGCCAGTACCAGCCCTACCAGGTAGAAGAACACCGCCAGATGCAGGGGCAGACGGCCGGGCCCGCCAAGCGGACACACCAGATTTACCGCGGCGGCCAGCAGCAGACCCAGGCCGGCCTGTTGGGACAATACCGGGGAGACCATCAGCTCAATGTCATGCACGGAGAGGATCAGGGATTGCGGCGCGAAAATAAGCCAGGCGCCGCACAGGGCCAGTAACAAGGCTGCCAGCATATAAAAGGCGGCCAAAGGTTTGGAAACTTTCATGGAATGGACGTTACCTTATGCTCATTGGGCTCGGGACCCTCCCCGAAAAGCGGAGAGGAACGTCACGCCGGTGCTACCGGCGGGCGGCCAGGGCCGATGGTCGTTTCCGCGCGCCTCCTCTCGTGGGGGAGCGTCGCCTCCGCGGGCAAAGAGGGGATAAAGGACGAGCCCCGGAGTAGATCGGCCTGCGTTATCATTATGATCGCCGCCGGGTCATTGTAACCAAGGCGGCGGATAATCTCACACCCGCCAGGGCCGAAATGGGCAGTAGAGGCGTTACTTTGCGGTATCCGTTTTTATCCGACAGTTTCTTTCAGGCCTTGGCGCGCAGCGGCGCCACCGGTGAAGATGCCGGTTGGCTGCCTCGTCATGTGCAACTTGATGGCGGTTTTTTGCCGTTATTCGAGCGCCGGGACTCCCGTGGTGAGTACGTGTTTGATTACGCCTGGGCGGACGCCTACGAGCGTTACGGCTACCGCTATTATCCGAAGCTGGTCAGCGCCATTCCCTATACCCCGGTGGTGGGACCGCGTTGGCGGGGGGACATCGACGCCGACCGAATGTGGACGGCGGTGCGCGAGCGGGTGGCGGAAACCGGTGCTTCCGGCTGGCATCTGTTGTTTCCGGACCGGGCCAGCCGCGTGGCGCTGGCGGAGCTGCCGTTGATCGAACGGCAGGCCTGTCATTTCCGCTGGTTCAATCATGGCTATGCCGACTTTGGCGATTTCCTGGCGCGCTTCCAGTCACGCAAACGTAAGAACCTGAGGCGCGAACGGGACAAAGTCACGGCACAGCACATCCAGGTGGAGCGACGGCTGGGTTCGACGCTGAGCACGGCGGAGTGGGCGCACTTTTACCAGTGTTACGCCAGCACCTATCTGAAACGAGGGCAGTGGCCTTATCTTACCGAATCCTTCTTCACCGATTTGGCCGCCGCCCAGGGAGATCAGATGATGGTGGCGCTGGCCCGCCATCAGGACGACACCGTGGCCGCGGCTTTATACCTGTTCGACGATCAGGCTCTGTACGGCCGTTATTGGGGCTGCCTGCGCGAATTCGATGCTCTGCACTTCGAACTTTGCTACTACCAGGGCATTGAATTCGCCATCGAGCAGGGGCTGGCGGAGTTCGATCCCGGCGTGCAGGGCGAGCATAAACTGTTGCGCGGATTTGAACCGGTCATTACCTATTCTCTGCACTGGCTGGCGGAACCGGAGTTTCAACACGCGGTGGCGGATTTCTGTGCCCGGGAAGCCCGGCATGTCAGCGGCTACCGGGAAGAAGCGCTGACGCTGTTGCCGTTCCGGTCGGATCTTTCATGAGTTCCCCACGTCGCCCTGCTGCTGCATCAGCAATGCCATGGTGATGCGATCGCAGGGATCCGCCTCCGGGTGTTCCGGGTGCTTGGGGCCCAGCTCGTCGCTGACGTCCTCCAGGCTGCTGTTGTCCGGCTCATCCAGATCCACCAGGAACTCCAGGACGCGGCCCTGGGGATCCACCAGTGTGCCGGTGTAGGTGTGCTGATCGAAGGGGCAGAGACTGGCGAATAGGGTGCGGCCCAGGTCCAGTCCCTGGTTCGAGAACCATTGATTCAACGCCGGATCGAGCAGGCCCTGGCGTACTTCGCGGGTGGCTTGATGAACCGCGTCACGGGTGACGCGGTGGCTTATTTTTTCCAAATGCATTGTTTTTTCCATGGCATCCGCATTGACGGAAAATCAGCGGGTCCGACGAAACAAAGGTGGCATGGGGCTGTCGAGGAGGGCGCAGAGCGCCCTTAACAGTTCTGTTTCCGCCACCTGAATCTGGCCGTCGGCGAGTATCAGGTCGGCGGCGGTATCGATCACCGCCGATTTGAGCGGGGGTGTCAGCCGATTCAGACGCGCCACTGAATGATTCATTCGCTCCGGTGTGCAGCGGTCCGGAGGTAACAGCTGGCGGCCCGCCGGCAGCAGTCCCCGGGTGGCTTGTTGAAACAGCGTCACGGCCGTGTGACGGGCGCTGTCGGCGGCCCAGGCCAGAGCGGAAAACACCACCTGCAGATCCGCCGCCACCGCGGCGAAGCGATGCAGGGCCGGTTCCGGCAGTCGTTTGGTGGGCAGTAAGCGGGTCCGGGCCAGTGCGCACAGCGCCCAGCAGAGCAGGTCGCGGTTGCCTCTCTGACGGGCGATTCCCAGTAGCTGATCGACGATGGCCTGACGCCGCGCCAAGGGCTGGCGCGCCAGGGTTGGCAGTGCCAGATCCAGCAACGGCAGGCGCAGGCGGGTACCCAGCTGTCGTACTTGCTGGATCCACTCGCCGCGTTTGCCGCCGGCCAGCGCCGATGGTATTGGGCGGGGCCCCAGCGCCAGCGCGTACAGAATGGTTTCGGCGCCTTCGTTGCCGGCCAGGGCTTGCCGCAGGGGCTCCGGAATACTGGCCACCAGGGAACGGGCGTAACCCAGATTGGCATCGTCAAGAAAACCGATATGTTGGGAAGCGCGCGGGTCGCGGCGCGCCCGCACCCGGGCGCGCGCATTCCAATCCGGGCCGAGCGCCCGCAGGCGTTGTTCCAGTGGCGGGTGAGAAGAGAGCAGGGCGCGCAGATGAATGGACACGGTTTCGGCAAAGCCCATGTGACTGATGTCCTCGGCATACAGGGAATGCAACAAGGAACCGCCGCCGTTGCGAATCTTGATCAGGGCGCCAGCCAGGCCTTCACTTTGCCGGGTGAACTGTACCGCGCAGGCGTCCGCCAGATGCTCGCGCTGCCGCGAGATGGCGGCCTTGATCAGACGGCCAAAGAACAGCCCGGCGTAGCCCACCGTCATCATCAGGACGCCGCCGGTGAAAAAAAGTGGCTGATAGCGATGCCGCCGGGAGATCGGCTGCAACAGGAATTCGCCCACTTTTCCCACTGCCAGAATGCCGGAGAGCGCGGTCATCAGTTGCAGATTGAGGCGCATGTCGCCGTTGAGGATATGGCTGAATTCATGGGCCACCACGCCCTGCAGTTCCTCCCGGCTCAGTTGCTCCAGGGCGCCGCGGGTGACCACCAGCAGAGCTTGATCCGGGCGGGCGCCGGCGACGAAGGCATTGATGCCGGCTTCGTCGTCCAGCACGAACAGGCGTGGCACCGGCAGACCACTGGCGATCGCCATTTCCTCCGTCACGTTGCGCAACCGGCGCAGTGGCTGGTCGCCGGCGTCGGCGTCCACTTCCCGTGCCGACAGCAGCGCGGTGAGCGCGGTGGCGCCGCCGCGCAATTGCCAGGCCTTGCGTAGCGAGCCGTAAGCCATGATCGACAGCGTCGACAGGCTGACCCACCAGAACGGACTGCTGCCGAGCCAGGGCGCGGACGCCAGGCCGGGCAGCAACAGGCGGACCAGCACCACGGTCACCAGATTGACCGCCGCGGTGACTCCGGCGAGGGCCAGCAGGAAGTACAGCGCCAGCAGCAGGGTGCGGCGCCGGGCCTGGGTCTGATGCTGGAAGAAGTCCATCGCCGCCGTGGCCTCAGAGTCTGACCGTGACCGCTTGACGTGCCGTCGCGGTTTCCAGTGACAGCAGGTCGGCGGCGCGGAATGGTCCGAACAGACCGCCGATCAGGTTATTCGGGAACTGCTCGCGGTAGGTGTTGTAGCCCATCACGGTGTCGTTGAAGGCCTGGCGGGCGAAACCGATGCGATTCTCGGTGCTGGTGAGGGCTTCCATCAGCTCGGACACGGTGGCGTCCGCCCGCAGTTCCGGATGGCTCTCGGCCACGGCCCGAAACTGGGCAAGGCTGCCGGAAAGCAGATTCTCAGCCTGTGACAGACGTGCCATGGCATCGCTTTCGCCTGGTTGGCGGGCGGCATCGGTGCGGGCTTTGGCGGCGTCCCGGCGGGCTTCGGTGACCCGGGTCAGAGTGTCTTGTTCGTGGCGCAGATAAGCGCGGGTGGCGCTCACCAGATTGGGAATCAGGTCGTGGCGGCGTTGCAACTGCACATCGATCTGAGCGAAAGCATTGCGATACTGATTACGCAGACGGATCAGCCGGTTGTAGACGGCGATCAGATACAACAGCAGCGCGGCGATAACGCCGGCGAATAGCCACTCCCCCATACTATCCCCCCAGAATGATAGTAACGTGGTTCCCCGGATTGTCGTTCCTCGCGAGCGGCGGCGGTCAGGAGCAGACGGGGCCGGTCACGGGACGTCATATTATTGGTGAATGCCGACCTCGCATCCGGCGGGCCTTCATCCCCACCGGTTAAGTTACTGTAATGCCGCCGTACAACCAAGTAGGGCGGCGGGCCGGCGTGACCGAATTAACATTTGTCACGTGGCCCCGGAGAACAATCGCGGTCTGTGGACCTCTGGTGTTCCATGGTTTTGGGCCGGCACGCTTACACGCAACACGCCTTATTCGCGAGCAAGCTCGCTTCCCACAGGGGCTACGAAGTCGATGTGGGAAGCGAGCTTGCTCGCGAATACAGTACGAATTCATGTCCGCAGGGCCACGCAAGCGGGCCAAGGGTTTGGCGTGCTTGCGTGTTGCGTGTCAGTGTGCCTGCGAGTTGTGGGACGCCAGTGGTCCACGAACTGCGATTGGCGCGTAAGCGGCGCTCAGACGATGAAGGGATAAAGCGGGATGTAGTGGTCGACCAGCAGCGCGGTGAACAACACGAACAGGTAGGTGATGGAGTAGCCAAAGGTCTTCATCGGCAGTTTGGGGTCTTCCGAGAAGCGCAGGCGCACCGCGTGCACCAGGAAGATGGCGCCGAGAATGACCGCGGCGATCAGATAGATCAGCCCGCTCATACCGGTGAGGTACGGCAACAGCGAGCACACGAACAGCAGAATGGTGTAATAGAGCACCGATTCGCGAGTGAAGGGAATGCCGTGGGTCACTGGCAGCATCGGGATATCGGCCTTGGCGTACTCATCGGCCCGATGAATCGCCAGCGCCCAGAAGTGCGGCGGCGTCCACACGAAGATGATCAACACCAACAGCCAGGCGTGGGGGTGGAGTTCGTTGGTCACCGCCACCCAGCCCAGCAGCGGCGGGATGGCGCCGGCGACGCCGCCGATAACGATGTTCTGTGGCGTGGCGCGCTTCAGATACAGGGTATAGACAAAAGCGTAGCCGACAAAACCGAACAGGGTCAGCCAGGCGGTCATCGGATTGACCAGGAAGTACAGCATGGCCATCGACAGCATCGCCAGTGCCACGGCGAATGCCACCGCCGCTCGCGGTGACAGCTTGCCCGCCACCAGTGGCCGCTGCTCGGTGCGTTTCATGATCGCATCGATCTTCTGGTCCATGATCTGATTGATGGCGGCGGAGGCCATCATCGCCAGAGACAGTCCGACGAACGCCGGGATAAAGATGTGCAGCGGAACCATGCCCGGCGGATCCGTGGCCAGGAACATGCCGGCCACGGCGGTCACCATCAGCAGCATGACCACGCCAGGCTTGGTCAGGGCCAGATAGTCTCGCCAGGTGGTGGTGCTCATGAACGCTATTCCCCGTTGGGGCCCGGTCGGGCGCTGGTGCATTTGACGTTGATGGCGCGGATGAACAGAACCAGGGTGATCAGCAGAACCACCGCGCCGAAGTTGTGCGCCACCGCTATCTTCAGTGGCACGGAAAATACCACATTACCGATGCCAAGACCCACTTGCACCAGCAGTAACAGCAGGATCACACCGGCGAAATTGCGAAAAAAGGTACTGTGGGCACGGCGCAGGATACGGGCCACCAGGGTCAGCACCAGCAGCGAGACCAGCAAGGCACCGAAACGATGCATCACATGGATGGTGGTCCGGGCGTCGTTTTCCAGCACACCGAATTCGTAGTCGGGCAGGTCATGCTCGTGGCCCCAGAAAATAAAGGCATCGGCGAAATTGAGGTGGTCGGTCCAGCCGGACTCACACACCGGCAGTTCGGTACAGACCACCGCCGCGTAGTTGGCGGTGGTCCAGCCGCCCAGGGCGATCTGCAGAATCACCGCCGCCAGGGCCAGGCCGGCCAGTGGCTTGAGGGTGCGGACATCGCAGTCGTTGAGAAATTCCGGCCAGCGGTAGAGACGGGCGGCCAGCAGCGACAGCAAAGTGAGGGTGGTGAAGCCGCCGAGCAAATGCAGCATGACGATGGTGGGTTGCAGCCCCATGGTCACCGTCCACATGCCCAGCAGGCCCTGGAAGATCACCAGCACTACCAGGAACAGCGGCAGCTTCAGCGGTTGTTTGGCGCGCTTGCGATTGATCCAGCTGAGCGCCGCGATGATCAGGATGGTCAGGCCCAGCACGGAGGCAAAGTAGCGATGGACCATCTCCGGGATGGTTTTGTGGGCCTCGCGCAAAGCGCCGGGAGCCGTCGAATTGACATCGGACACGTGTGCCACGGCTTTCCGTACATCCAGGTGGCCGTAGCAGCCGGGCCAGTCCGGGCAGCCCAGACCGGCGTCACTGAGGCGGGTCCAGGCGCCCAGTGCGATCACGCCGGCGGCGAGGACAATGGCTACAATCGTCATGCGACGCAGCCAGATTTGGGAAAACGTCAGGGTTTGCATGATTTCGGGACCTGCTGGTGTTCATCCGATCAACGTGCGGGTTGGCCGCGCGGGATAAAAGCACGGGCCGCCCAAACAGTGGCGCCGGATAGGCGCTAACCGATCAGGGAGCCCTTGAGTGTCCGTTTCAAATCCAGGCGGATGTTCTCCGCCTCTTCCAGAGTGGCGTCCATGTCCTCGTGGGTGGGGTAACGCATGAAAATCTGGCCGTCGGGACTGACCAGATAAATATCCCCCACCGGTGAAGACTGACTCTCGCCGTAAGCGGCTTCGAGCGTGGTTTTCAGGGTCTCCAGGTCACCCTGGACCTCCTCCATGCCGGCGACATTGTCGTCCAGGAAAGCACGGAAGTCCGCATCCGGTTGCCGGGTAAGCACCACGACCCGGCGTACGCGCTGCGCATCCTCGGTGAGTGCCAGGCGAACCTGGCGCATCTGATAGTAGAGGCCGTTCTTGCAGCGGCTGTCACAGCCGTCGCCGGCGACGTACATCATTGTCCAGCGGCCGCTCATGTCATCGGCCCGGTAGGGATCGTCGGTGCTTTCCACCAGGCCCAGATCCGACACCGGAATATGCGGAATCAGCAACTGGCCCTTGTTCTGGCGCGGCAGTTCCCAGGGGTCGATCAGGTAACGACCGGCCAGAAAAAACAGCACGAAGGGGCTGAGAATGGCCAGCAGAGTGAGTCTGTTTTTGCTGCGAGGGGACATCGGTTTATAGGTCCAGTTGATCCTGTCGGCGTGCCTGCCGCCGACTCGCTACCAGAAAGACCACCAGGGCCGCCACGGCCAGCCCCAGCCACTGCAGCGCGTAAGCCTCGTGGCGTTGCGGGCTGATGATGGTTTCCGCGTCTTGCCAGGGTTTCGGCAATGGCGCCTGATCGCCCAGGCCTTGATCCGCGGCAAGGCGAATTTCAAAGGGCGCCAATTCTACCCCAAGTCGGGCGCCGATGGCTGCAAAATCCACCTTTTGTACCCGTAAAGGCCATTGATTGTCCGGCAGGGGGGTGTCCTTGAGCACCAGCGCGCGGCTGGAAGGCTCGTATATCGTGCCGTTCACGGTGAGCGGGCCGATCACCGGCGGTACCGCGGGCAGCACAGCGCGGTCGTTGCCACGGGGCAGCCAGCCACGATTGATCAGCACCCAGCGGCCGTCGTCGGTGCGCAGCGGCGAAAGCAGGTAATAGCCGGCGATGCCCTGATTCATACGGTTGTCCAGCAGAACCGGGTGGGTGTTGTCGAGTTCGCCGCTGACGGTGATGGGCAGATGCTGGCGGTCGTGACGGCTCAACGCCCCGGACAACGACAGCGGCGCGCCGGCGGCTTTGTCGGCCTGGTCCGCAAGCCATTCTCTCTTCTCGTCCGCGCGCTGCCATTGCCACCAGGACAAGCCCAGGCACACGGCAACCACCACCAGCGTGAGTGCGGTGGCAAGAGGGGAAAACAGGCGGGGTTTTCCGGCCATGGGCGATCTCCGGGTAACGGCGGCCGGCGGAGCGTGCACTTCACCGCCGGGGGGCTACAATGGGCGCACATTGTACATGAACAGCGAGTGTGGAAGGTGCCTGTATGTGGTGGGTGAAACTGATCGTCATCGTGCTGCTGGCCGCGGCCGTGGTCTCCCTGGGGCGGGCCTTGATGGCCCTGGTCCGTAATGAAGGCAAGGAAGGTAAAACCATGCGCGCGCTGGCCTGGCGGGTGGGCTTCTCGGCGGCGGTGTTCATTTTTATTCTGCTGAGCATGATGATGGGCTGGATCCAGCCCCACGATGTCAATCCGACCACCTTGTATGGCGAGCCGGTGCAGCAACAAGAAGAGTGAGGGACGCCATATCGTGAGCAGGACCGAGCCATGCGCCTGGATCGTTTGCTAAGCCACTCGCCACTTTATAGCCGCCGACGAAGCCGGCTGCTTATCAGTGCCGGGCGCCTGCGGGTGGACGGTGAAGTGGTGCGTGACCCTCGCCACGAGGTGAGCACCTTCCAACGCGTGGAACTGGACGATGCCCTGTTGCAAGCCGGGCGCAGCGCCCGTTACTGGATGTTGCACAAGCCGGTAGGCGTGGTCAGCGCAACCCGGCATGACAGCCACCGCACCGTGCTGGATTTACTCGACGAGGCGGACAAACACGAGCTGCATCTGGCCGGACGGCTGGATCTGAACACCAGTGGCCTGCTGCTGCTCAGCAACGACGGGCACTGGTCGCGGCGCATCACCCTGCCGGAGCAGCGCAAACCCAAGGTTTATCTGGTCGACACCGAGCAACCGATCAGCGCCGACTACGCCGAGGTGTTCGCCCGTGGCCTGTATTTCGCCTATGAAGACCTCACCACCTTGCCGGCCCGGCTCGAACTGCTCGGCAGTCATCGTGCCCGGCTGACCCTGTTCGAGGGGCGCTACCATCAGGTCAAACGCATGTTCGGCCACTTCCGTAACCGTGTCGTCGCTCTGCATCGCGAGCAAATGGGGGAGATTCACCTCGATCCGAACCTGGCGCCGGGCCAATATCGGGCGCTGACGGCGGCGGAGATCGCCAGCGTCTAGTAGGAAGCGGCATTGCCCTCCATCGGGCCTTGGAGACATAAATTCGGAGGCCGCTACAACGCTGCTGTGGGAGCTTGTCCGGGCGGCGGGCCGCTGCAAGCGAATTGGGCTTTCGGACCCCCAAGATTCGCTTGCAGGCAAGCTCCCACAGCAGCTCCGTAGCCCCTTCTGTGCCAGCGGTCGACGTGTTAACAGGCTGGCCCACAATGTTGTTGGAGTCCGCAAGACCTTCGTACAGACCCGCTTCGAGAAAACTGCAAGGTTCCGGGCTCCAATAGCGGTGAACCTTTCGGGAAAGGGGGCATCTCGTTGTCCATCCCACCGTGGTTCCCTGGGAGCGGTTGGAAGAACACCCACGCCTGCGATTACCTCGAAGCTGATCTGTGTTACGCCTTTGCGGGACCCTGTCGAACAGGGACGTTCGACCGGGAGCCTACATGGACGTATTCACGGCGTTCCCGCAAAGGCGTAACACAGATCAGCGTCCTTGATGGAGAGTAATCCCGTTCCTCTCAAAGCAGCCCATGAACCATAAAAAAAGCCCCGGCATTGCCGGGGCTTTTGGTGTTCGGGATGGCGGCGGCGGTTATAGCCAGTACACCACCACGAACAGGAACAGCCACACCACGTCCACGAAGTGCCAGTACCAGGCCCCCGCTTCCCAGGCGAAGTTGTTCTCGGCGTCGAAATGGCCCTTGATCACCCGGATCAGCGTCACCGCGAGGAAAATGGTGCCAATGGTCACGTGAGCACCGTGGAAACCGGTGAGCAGGAAGAACAGGCTGCCGTAGATGCCGGCGTCCAGGGTCAGGCCCATTTCAGTATAGGCATGGATGTACTCTTCCACCTGCAGACCAAGGAAGATTGCGCCCAGCAGCACGGTGATGGCCTGGAAGCCGATCAATTTGCCGCGTTTGCCAGCCAGCAAGGCGTGGTGGGCGATGGTCAGAGTGATGGAGCTGGTCAACAGGATGGCGGTGTTGATCGCCGGCAGGCCCCAGGCGCCCATCGCCTGGGTGGTGGTGCCGCCCGGCGTTTTCACCAGAGGCCACATGGCCTGGAAGTCCGGCCACAGCAACTCGTGAGTCATGGCGTTACTGCCAGCGCCACCCAGCCACGGCACGATCAGCCAGCGGGTGTAGAACAGAGCGCCGAAGAAAGCACCGAAGAACATCACCTCGGAAAAAATGAACCAGAGCATGCCCTGGCGATAGGAAATGCCCAGTTGATGGCTGTGCAGCCCGCCACGGGATTCCTTGATGGTGTCACGCCACCACAGCGCGATGGTCAGCCACAGCCAGGCCAGGCCGAAGAAGAACAGCGGCCGGCCCCAGGAACCGGAAAAGGTGTCCGGGTCGGTGGCCTGTTGAATGAAGTGCGCACCGCCGAAGGCGGTCATGAACAGCCCCACCGAGGCCACCAGGGGCCAGGGGCTGCTCTCGGGTACATAGTACTTATCGGTTGCCATTGAATTGGTCTCCTCTACCACCGGGTTTTAGCGCACCACGGTGTCGCTTTTGTTATCAGTCCCGGTTACACGTTCGGTCACATCGAACATGGTGTAGGACAGGGTCAGGGTGGTGATGTGCTTGGGCAACTCCGGATCCAGGTAAAAAATCATCGGCATTTCCTTCATCTCCCCCGCCGTCAGTGTCTGCTGATCAAAACAGAAGCACTGGGTTTTGTGCAGGTAGCGCGCCGCCTGCCCGGGGGTAATGGAGGGGATGCTCTGGGTGATGATGTCGTGGTCCTTGGGATTGCTCGCGTAGAAATTCACCAGCGTGATCTCGCCCGGATGCACGCGCACCCGGTGGGTTTTAGCGTAGAAGCTGCCGTTCACGCCGGCCCCGTTCTGGGTAATGAATTCCACTGTCACGACCCGGTCCTCCACCACGGTTTCCGGCGATTGGGTCGCCGCGGTGTTGGATGTTTTGCCGTTCAGGCCGGTGATGTCACAGATGACGTTATAAAAAGGCACCATGGCGAAGGCGAAGCCGAACATCGCCACCGCCCAGATAAGGAGCTTCTTCAAAGTGCGGGCGTTGCGGGCCTGCAGATCGTCGTTGCTCATGGTGCCTCCCTCTTTCCGTCGGATCCGTTACTTCACCACCGGGGGGGTGTCAAAGGTGTGGAAGGGGGCCGGAGACGGCACTTCCCATTCCAGACCTTCGGCGCCGTCCCAGGGCTTGGCTTCCGCCTTCTCGCCTTTCTTCAGGGCACACTGCAGACACACAGCCAGGAAGAACAGCTGGGAAAGACCGAACCAGAACCCGCCGATGGAGATCCAGAAGTTGTAATCGGCGAATTGCAGAGCGTAGTCGGCGTAGCGGCGCGGCATGCCGGCCAGGCCCACGAAGTGCATCGGGAAGAACAGCAGATTCACGGAAATCAGAGAGTTCCAGAAATGCAGTTCACCCAGCACCTTGTTCGGCATCATGCCGGACCACTTCGGCAGCCAGTAGTAGGCGGCGGCGAACATGGTGAACACGGCGCCGGAGACCAATACGTAGTGGAAGTGCGCCACCACGAAGTAGGTGTCGTGGTACTGGAAGTCCACCGGAGTGATCGCCAGCATCAGACCGGACAAGCCGCCGCAGGTGAACAGGATGACGAAGGTGATGGCCCACTTCATCGGCAGCTCGAAGGTCATGGAACCGCGCCACATGGTGGCCACCCAGTTGAATACCTTCACCCCGGTGGGCACCGAGATCAGCATGGTCATGTACATGAAGAACAGAGTGCCGGCCAGCGGCATGCCCACCGTGAACATATGGTGGGCCCAGACCACGAAGCTCAACAGCGCGATGGAAGCGGTGGCGTACACCATGGAGGCGTAGCCGAACAGCTGCTTGCGCGCGAAAGTGGGAATGATCGCCGACACGATACCGAACGCCGGCAGAATCATGATGTACACCTCGGGGTGCCCGAAGAACCAGAACACGTGCTGGAACAGAACCGGGTCGCCACCGCCGGCGGCATCAAAGAAGCTGGTGCCGAAGTGGCGGTCGGTGAGCATCATGGTAACGGCGCCGGCCAGTACCGGCATCACCGCGATCAGCAGGAAGGCGGTGATCAGCCAGGTCCATACGAACAGCGGCATTTTCATCAGGGTCATGCCCGGTGCCCGCAGGTTGAACACCGTCACGATCACGTTGATGGCGCCCATGATGGAAGAGATCCCCATCATGTGGACCGAGAGGATGAACAGATCGGTGGAGGCCGGGCCGTACTTGGTGGACAGCGGCGCGTAGAAGGTCCAGCCGAAGTTCGGAGCGCTCGGGTTGCCATGGCCGAAGGCGCTCAACAGCACCGAGCTCAGCAGAATGGTGAACGCGAACGGCAGAATCCAGAACGACCAGTTATTCATACGCGGCAACGCCATGTCCGGCGCGCCGATCATCAACGGAATCAGCCAGTTGGCCAGACCCACGAAACCGGGCATGACCGCCCCGAAGACCATGGTCAGACCATGGACGGTGGTCATCTGGTTAAAAAACTCCGGATCAACGAATTGCATCCCGGGCTCGATCAATTCGGCCCGAATGATCATCGCCATGAAACCGCCGGCCAGGAACATGGCAAAGCTGAACCACAGGTACAGCGTACCGATGTCTTTGTGGTTGGTGCTGAACAGCCAGCGCTTCAGGCCGGTCGGGGCGTGGTGATGGTCGTGATCATCGTGTGCTGCGGCAACAGTACTCATCGCGGTCCCCTCCCTTACTCTTCTTCGTGGACATCTTCGGGTTGGATCAGATCGCCGGAGTCATTGCCCCAGGCGTTCCGCTCATAGGTAATCACCGCCGCGATGTCCTTGGGCGTCAATTGACCTTTGAAAGCCGGCATGGCATTGCGGCCTTCAAGCACGACATGAATATGCTCTTCGCGGTGCTCCGGTTTGATAGCGAAATCATCGCCGGCGAACGGCAGCCCAATGCCGCCTTCGCCGTTTTGCCCGTGGCACAGCGCGCAATTGGAAGCGTACACCTTTTCGCCCACTTCCATGGCGGCATCCAGGCTTTCGAACGGCGTCAGGTCAGGCGCGGCGGCGGCTTCCTCTTTCTTCTGCGCCAGCCAGTCCTGGAATTCGTCCTGAGTCACCACGTTGACCATGATTGGCATGAACGCATGATTCTTGCCGCACAGCTCGGCGCACTGACCATAGTAAGTGCCTTCCTCGCCCTCGGGAACCAGTGCCCAGGTTTCGTTGACGAAGCCCGGGATGGCGTCCTTCTTGCCGCCAAAATCGGGGATCCAGAACGAGTGAATCACGTCATCGGAAGTGACCAGGAAACGAACCTTCTGGCCGGAGGGAATAACCAGCGGGTTATCCACTTCGAGCATGTAGTTGTGATCCTTGTCTTGGGGCGGCGTGCCGACGCGGTCCTTGGCGGTGCCGTAAGGGAACAGGCCGCCGGAGAGCACCGGGTTCTCGTACTGTTCAGGCGGCGTGGCCAGGGAGGAGATAAAGGAAACGCCGACGTCGTTGTCGTCCTGGTAGGTGAGGTATTCGTAACCCCATCTCCAGCGATAACCGGTCACTTTGACGGTCAATTCGGAATCGGCGGTATCGTCCAGTTCAATCAGCACCCGGGTGGCGGGTACAGCCATGGCGATCAAGATGATAAAAGGAATGATCGTCCACAGAACTTCCAGGAAAATATTTTCATGGAAGGTGGCTGGAGTTGGGTGTTTGGATCGGCGATGTCGAATCATCGAGATCAGGATCAGCCCGAAAACCAGCAGGCCGATAATGGATACGATCCACAACACGGTATTGTGCAAGCCGTGGACTTCCTGGGCGACGGCGGTCACCCCGGGTCGCAGGTTGTGGTCGGAACGTTCAGCCCAGTCGCTGGCCGTGGCCAACCCGCTGATCATCAGCGAGGTCAAGCCGACCGCCATGCGGTGGAACAGAGTTGACTGCATGCGTTTGCTCCCTGTTTTCCCCGGCATGGTACCCCCCAGTAAGGAGTCCAAGCCCATTCTTCGCCTTCTTAGCCGTCACCGGCACCTGGAACCGGGCCCAGGCTTTTACATGAGGATGCTGTGGAGCCGTTGCCGGATTCCAGGCCCAAAACGGGACGGGGCAGACCAAAAAAGCGGCTGCCCAAACGTCTCGCGAAGGGGGAAATTCCAACCAAATCAACAAATTACCTGAATATGAGTGGTTTGGTTCGAATTTCCAGGGTGCGGCAAAATGCCCCACGGCATACGGCGGGTAACTCTAGACATTCAAGGGGGTAAAGTCCAGCCGGAATGCCGCATATCACGTGGCTTGGGGAGGGTGTGCCCGGGCCGATTTATGCTAGACTGCGCCCCCCGTTTCGACCCCTGCGCAGGGATTCAGGAATGTCCAAAAGCCGTCAGATTTATAGGGTTATTTTCCTCAATCAGGGGCAGATCTATGAGATCTACGCCGCCCAGATCTATCAAAGCGAACTCTACGGTTTCATCGAAGTAGAGGAATTTTTATTTGGCGAACGATCGCAAATGGTGGTGGATCCGTCCGAGGAACGGCTGAAGAGCGAATTCGCCGGTGTCCAGCGCTCGTTCATTCCCATGCATGCCATCATCCGGGTGGATGAGGTGGAGAAGGAAGGGGTAGGTAAAATTACCGAGGCCACCGGCTCCAATGTGACCTCCTTCCCCATGCCTTTCGGGCCTGGCGGCAAGAAATAGCGGATCCGCCTCGGATGGTGGACACAAAAAAAAGGCGCCGGCGGTTCGTACCGCCAAGCGCCCCGAGGGTTGCCTGATTATCTACAAGGGAGAAACTGCACAAGATTAGTCAGTGCCGTTGGCGGCAAGTTCCCGGTAAAGCGTTCAAATTCAGAATTTTTCCTCTTCGCTTTCTCTGGACGGTGTTTCGGTGGCCGAGGTGGCGCCCGGTTCCAGGGTTTCCACCGTCGGTGAGTCGATATCGCTGCTCTCCACCCGGGCCAGGGTGGGTTGGGACAGCCAGAGCGTGGCGGTGATCGCCAGCAAGCCTTGAATTGCCAGTCTGGGCATGGGAACTCCTGATTTTTCGTGTCGGTGGTTCCGAAATTGCACTTTCAATGTGACGCCGGAGAAGAGCAGGGGTTCCCTCTGTCGTTTCGTTAGCGGGCCAACTGGAAGATGTCGATGATGGTTTGGGTGGCATCCAGGATACGAACCACCTCATTGTCGATGACATAGTCGGAATAGCCGTAGCCGCCACGATAGCCGTCACCGTAGTAGCTGTTGGGCAGGCGGTAGCCGAACCGGCGGAGGTCATCGGACAGGCGATGGCCGGATTGCAGTTTCTTGCGCCATCCCGGCGGCAGCTCGCCAGTGCGGGCCAGCTTCTTGCGCAGTCCCGGTGGCAGATCCGAACGGGTGGGGTAGCGCTGATAAAAGCGGCCAAGCCGATCCCGCTCATCCCGGGAGAAGCGGTAGTCGCGCCAATCACGGTCGTTATGGTACTCGATCCGTTTTTCCACTTTATGGGGTTTGCCGTTGTGCTTGTTGCCGTTTCCGGCCCAGGGGGGCGGATCCGCCTGCGCTGCGCCGGTGGCCAGCAGGGCGCCCACAGCCAGTGTTGTAATCAGTTTGCGGCCCATGGTTGCGTCCTCCTTATGGATTCTGTGCAATGTTTGTTTCTCCAATATAGAGCCGGATGGCGTTTGAGAAAGTGTGCCAGAACCCGGGATTACGAGATTTTATCTTTGCCACGGTGTTATCGCGCCGTTTGATATGACGGGAGAGGAATATGTCGGAAGTTGAAGTGCGGACCGTGTCCTATGAGGTGAACGGAGCTCCCTTCGAGGGGGGGCTGCTGTATCCGGCGGTGGGTAAGCCTGACCGGGCCCTGCTGATGGCGCCGAACTTTTACGGTGTCAGCGACGCCGCCGAGAAGCTGGCCCGGGAACGGGTCGGAGAGCGTAATGTCATTCTGGTCCTGGATCCCTACGGTGTGGACGTGCGTCCCGGCAACGCCGGAGAAGCGGCGGAGGCCATGGGCGCGATCCGCAACGACAATGCCGCTCTGCGCGCCCGGTTGCGGGCGGCGCTGACGGTGTTGCGCGAGGAGGCGGGCAAACTGGGCGTGGCCGATGATCGGTTGGCGGTGTTCGGCTTTTGTTTCGGCGGTGCCTGTGCTTTGGAGTTGGCCCGCGACGGTGCCCGCATTCGGGCGGCGGCTTCGTTCCACGGCCTGCTGGAGACGCCGGAGCCGGAGCAAAGTGGCCCGATTCAGGGGCCGGTGCTGGTGATGAACGGCGCCGACGATCCCATGGTCAGCGCCGAAGCGATCGCCGCCTTCAAGGTGGAGATGGACAACGCCGGCGCCGACTGGACCTTTATCAACTACGGGGGAGCGGTGCACTCCTTCACCGATCCCAACGCCAGCAACCCGGGTACCAGCGAATACAACGCCAAGGTGGCGCGGCGGGCGTTTGCCGCCATGGACGATCTGTTCGACGAGGTGTTCGCCGACTGATCCGCGGGGTCAGTCGAGCACGCTATGCAGGAACGCGGCGATGTCCTGGATTTCCTCCAGACACACCGCGTGCTCCATGGGGTAGGTTTTGTATTCCGTGGAGTAGCCTTTGGCACTCAGCGTTTCCGCCGCCCGGCGGCCCCCTTCCTCGGGCACCATGGGGTCGAAAGTACCGTGGGCGATGAAGATCGGCAGAGCCTGATTGGCATCGCTGAACTGGATGCTGTCGGCGGTGGCGAAGTAGGTGGACAAGGTCATCAGGCCGGCCAGCCGTGCCGGATGGCGCAGAGCCACCTCATAGGCCACCGCGCCGCCCTGGGAAAAGCCGGCGACAACAATGCGTTCGGCGGGAATGCCGCGCTCGATTTCACGCGCGATCAGGGCGTCGATTTGCGCCGCCGAGCGACGGATACCGTCCTCGTCGATCGGCCCGCCGCCGCCCAGACTGATGATGTCGTACCAGGCCGGCATGACCATGCCGCCGTTGACGGTCACCGGAATCTGCGGCGCGTGCGGAAACACGAAACGGGTGCTCTTGCGTGCCAGCTCCGGCACCACCGGTTCGAAATCATTACCGCTGGCGCCCAGGCCATGAAGCCAGATGACGCTGGTTTCGGCGGGTTGCGGCGGTTCGATTTCCACGCAGGGCAGATAGCTCATTTCGGCACTCCTTAACTCAGTTTCCGGCAACGATCACACGGACCGCTTCCAATTGCACCCGCGCCTGGTCCAGATAAGCGGCCAGGGCCCGGGTCTGCGCTTCCAGGAACTCGATCTCTTCGTCGCGCACCGCCGGGTTCTTCTCGCGCAGTGCCTTGAGCCGGGCCAGCTCCGCTTGCTGATGACGGTTCATCGCTTCGCGGGCGCTGTCGATATGTTCTTCCGCCGCTTCCCTGGCTCGTGATTCATTGGCGCGCAGCAGTTTTTCCAGTAACGCCTTCTGGCTGCCGACCACTTTGCGGGCCAGCGGCTTTTCCAGCTTGTGGCATTGCCGGCACAGGCCCGGGAAGTCGATGGCCTGGGACAGATCGCGCCCCTTGGGATCAAGCAGATGGCGGATCGTCACCGTCGGCAGGAAGCGGTCCAGCTGCAGATGCCGGGGAGCGCTGCACGACACCGTATAGATGGTTTCCACCAGCAGAGTGCCGGCGGGGATTTTCGGATTCTTGAGCAGCGCCACCGAGGCCTTGCCACGGGGTTCGGTGAGCAAGCGGTCCAGCACGCCGGTGACCATCGGGTGCTCCCAGGTCAGGAACTGCATGTCGTCCCGGGCGATGGCGGTGCCGCGCTGGTCGGTGACGGTGATGCCTTCTTCCGGCAGACCGGGGAACGGTTCGCGCAAATGCGGCGCCGGCTTCAGTACCCAGGCGTGTTCGGAGTGGTCTTCCTGATCGACGCCGTAGTGTTCGAACACCTCGCCGAGGAACGCCATGGGCGTTTGCTCATCTTCCTGGGCCAGTTGATCGCGCAAGCCGTCGGCCTGTTCACGATCGCAGGATGCCATCTCCAGCAGGCGGTCCCGGCCTTCCTCCAGGCGCTGACGCAGTTCATCGGTGACGTCCCGGGTCTGTGCCAGCAGCGCGGAGACCTTGGCGTCGTCGTCCGGGGTGCGCAAGGCCTGTTCCAGTGCTTCCCCGCAGCGCTGGCCTATCTCGTGACCGGCGGGATTGGTGTGCTCGAACGCGCCCATACCTTCGTGGTACCAGCGGAACAGGACTTGCTGGGCGTGGGCCTGGAAGTGCGGCACATGGATCTGAATGGTGTCGGTCTGGCCGATGCGGTCCAGGCGGCCGATACGCTGTTCCAGCAAGTCCGGATTGCGCGGCAGATCGAGCAGCACCAGATGATGGGCGAACTGGAAGTTACGGCCTTCGGAGCCGATCTCGGAGCAGATCAGAGCCTGGGCGCCGTCCACTTCGTCAGCGAAAAAGGCGGCGGCGCGGTCCCGCTCGATCAGATCCATGTCCTCATGGAACACCGCCAGATTCAGTCCCAGCTTATAGCCGCAGTGAGCGTGCAGATCGATGGCGGTATTGCGATGCGCACAGATCACCAGCACTTTTTCGCCACGATGCTGCTTGAGGAACTGCTCCAGCCAGTCGGTGCGCGGGTCCTCGGCGCACCAGCGGTCGTCCCGATAAGCGGTCTCCGGATACAGCGCCAGTTCCAGATCCTCGTCCTCGTCGAGACGATAGGCCTCCGGCAAGGGCAGCGGATAACCCTGAACCCGCCGTGCGGGGAAGCCGGCCACATTGTGCCGGGTGTTGCGGAACATCACCCGGCCAGGGCCGAAGCGGTCCAGCAATTCGCCAAGAATGGCATCGCGGCGGCTTTCGTCGATGTCTTCGCCGGGCAGCCAGTGGGCGGCGCTTTCGCGCAGCGACGCCGACCAGTTGGATTCATCGTGCAGAGCACCGGCCAGTTCCGCCACCTGTCGATACTGCTGTTGTTCCTCGATGAACGCGTCCAGGCTCGGGTAGCGGTCCGGGTCCAGCAGGCGCAGGCGGGCAAAGTGGCTTTCCAGCCCCAGCTGTTCCGGTGTGGCGGTGAGCAACAGCAGACCACGAGCCTGGCGTGACACCTGTTCCACCCGGTTATAGGCCGTGGAGGGCTGTTCCGGGCTCCAGGCCAGATGATGGGCCTCGTCCACCACCAGCAGGTCCCATTCCGCCTCGGCCAGCAGGTCGATGTCGCAGCCTTCCAGGAAAGTGGTGCTGCACAGAACCAGTTGTTCGGACAGAAAAGGATTGTCCTGGGTGGTCGATTCCTGACCGGTTTCCTCGGCGATGATATCCGCCAGCATGTTCTTGATACTGGCGGCACTGGAGGCGCCGAGTGCTTGCAAACGGCTTTCGTCGAAAATGCTGAAGCGCAGATTGAAGCGCCGTGCCATTTCCACGAACCACTGATGCACCAGGGCATCGGGCACCACCACCAGCACCCGCTGCGCGCGCCCGGTATAAAGTTGCTGATGCAGAATCAGGCCCGCCTCGATGGTTTTACCCAACCCCACTTCATCGGCCAGCAACACCCGCGGTGCGTAGCGGCGCGCCACCTGCTCGGCGATATACAACTGATGGCCGATCAGATCGATACGGGCGCCACGCAGGCCCTGCAGGGGAGAGCGTTCGCTCTGGGCCTTGGCCTGCAGCGCCTTGATGCGCAGTTCGAACCAGCGATTGGAGGACAACTGGTTGGCCAACAGCCGCTCCTGGGCGCCATTGAGGGCCAACTGATGGCCGAGATGGGACTCAGGTACCGGCTGCACATTATCCGGCTGATCCACCGGATGGGCGTGATAGACCAACAGACCGTTGAGGTCATTGACCGCCTGAACTGTCAGCTCCAGGCCGTCGCCAGTGGTCAGGGTCTCGCCCACATCGAAGGTGACCCGGGACAGCGGCGCGTTGTTTTTGGCGTAGGTCCGCTCTTCCTCCACCGCCGGGTAGTTCACCGTGACCAGGCGGTAGTCCACCTCCTTGATCACGCCGAGACCCAGCTCGGTTTCGGATTCACTTAGCCAGCGTTGCCCGGGAACAAATTCGGTCATGGATATGCGATCGCCTGGATGGTTGCGGGGGCGGGCGATTATACGGGTTTGTGGCGCCGGCTTCGATGCGTGTCGGTGAAAAACGAATCAACCACCGCCGTTCTCGCCGGCCTGTGTCCTGAACCACTGCGCTGTCGCCTCATCGGCGGGGAAATATTGTTCTATGCGCAACTCTTCCATCACCACGTCCACCGCGGTGCCGAAACTGGCCAGGGTGGAGAAGGCGTTCAGACGTTGCCCGCCGATGTTGAGCACCAGTGTCAACATTGGGTCCGTACTCACCGGCATGTCCACCGGAATCCGGCTGAGATCGGCCAGCGTCGCCAGACGCCGGTGCAAGCGGTGCAGCGCCGGATCCGGTCGCGCATGCAGATCGCGGCGCAAATGACGCAGCAGAAACGACGCCACCACCGGCCAGTTCTCGATGAACGGGCGGAAGCCGTCGGGATGAAACGCCAGTTCCATGATATTGGTGGTTTCCGGCAGCGGGCCGCGCTCCGCCACCATGGCCGCCACGATACGGTGCTGAGCCGGATTGGCCAGCAGCAGGTTCCAGTGCGCGTCCAGCACCACCGCCGGATAGGGCAGGTGGTTCTCCAGCATCAGATTCAGCGCCTGCCGCACCGGGGCCATGGCAGGCTCGTCCAGGCGGGTTTCGCCAAACGCCGGCGGGTGACCGGCGGCGGTGAGCAGGTAATTGGTTTCCCTGAGGCTCAGATCCAGCGCCCCGGCCAGCCGTTTGAGCATGTCCGCGCTTGGGCGGGAGCGGCCATTTTCGACAAAACTGAGATGACGGCTGGAAACGCCGGCGTTATTGGCCAGCTCCAGCTGGCTGATGCGTCGGGTGCGGCGCCAGTCCGCCAGTATCGTGCCTGCCTGCATGTGATTACCTCCGAGGTAATTGTTTTGATTACCCCTGGCGGGGATTCTGACTCTATCAGAAACCACGAAGGAGAATGATCATGCCCTGGCAATCCTTGAAATCCGCACTGCTGTTCAATGCCATTGTCTGCGCCGTGTTCGGCGTTCCCCTGATCGCCGCCGGCGCCTTCTTCGCCGGTCTGGCCGGCGCCCATGCCGGCGCTATCCCGGTGTGGCTGGCTACCGCCGCCGGTGCCGTGCTGCTGGTGCTGGCGGTGGATCTGGTCTGGGTCGCCACCCGCCGGCCGATTCCGCGTCTGCTGGCGCGATTGTTGACCCTGGCGGACGCCGCTTTTGTCGTGGCGATGCCGGTGGTGATGCTGGTGGCGGCGCCCTGGCTCTCCAATATCGGTCAATTGCTGCTGGCGGACCTGGTGCTGATCACCGCCTTCTGCGTGTGGTGCCAGTGGCGTGGCCTGCGGCAGACGGCGCACGCATGATGGGAGCGGCGGTGGCCGAACGCCACCGCCCATTGTTTCGTGGAAGGGGACAGCCCGCTTGCACGCAACACGCCAGCACGCTAACACGCCTATCGCGGCTCGTGAGCGCAGGGCCATCCCATTGCTCCCGCAATGGGAACTACACAGCCGCTGTGGGAAGCGAGCTTGCTCGCGAATCGGCGTACCAGCGTGTTGCGTGTAGGCGTGCCAGCGAATTGTGGGACAGCAATGGTTACCGGTGGCGGTGTTTCTACTGCTGGAACTGGTGATGGCGGCGATGCTGGCGGCTGTCGTGTGGTGAGCGGGACGGCTATGCTGAAGGGCTCTTCTTATACGAGGCCCGGCCATGGCCGACATTCTGCCCTTCAAGAAACCGGCGAAAAAGAAAGCCGCCAACAAAAGCCTTTGCCGCCACGGCTTTCATAAATGGGTGGTGGCGAAGGACACCACCTTTGATTCCAAACAGGGGCGTCTGGTCACCCTTTACCGGTGCCAGCGTTGCGGTAAGACGAAAACCGAAGCGCGCTGAGGAGGCCCCCTCCCGGCGTGGGGAGAAAGGGGATGAACGAAGCACAGTCGGTACACATCGATAACGGGAAAGGCTATGCGGTGCCGGTCACCTGGGTGTCCGGTGGCGGCCCGGTCTTTCTGATAATGGGCGCCCTCGGTGTGGCCGCGCCCTTCTACGACAAACTGGTGGCGGAACTGGCCGCGCAGGGCTGGTCGGTGGCGCTGATGGAGCAGCGGGGCCTGGGCAGCAGCAGGTTGCGTCCTTCGCGACGGCATAATTGGGGCTTCCGCGACATCGTCGAGGACGACGTGCCGGCGGTGCTGGACTGGATCGCAAAAGAGGCGCCACAGCGGCCGGTTTACCTGTTCGGTCACAGTCTCGGCGGCCACTATGCGGCCATGTGCGCCGGCCTCTACCCGGGGCGTTTCGAGGGCATCGTCATGTGCGCCTGCGGCAGCCCCTGGATCACCGCTTATCAGGAAGCGGACCGTCGCCGGGTGCAACGGCTCACTCGCCTGATTCCGTTGTGCCACTTGTTGTTTGGCTATTACCCCGGTGACCGCCTCGGTTTCGGGGGACGCGAAGCGCGTGGTGTGATGAGCGACTGGCGTCACCTGGCGCTGACCAATCGTTATCGGGTCGGTGCCGATGACCGCCGGGTGGATCAGGCGCTGGCGGACTACACCGGCCCGGCCTTGATGTTGCGCATGGAGAATGACCCTTTCGCCTCCGCCATCGCGGTGGATTCGGTGTTAAGGCGCTTTCAGCGTCATCGCCCGGAAGAGCAGGTGCTGAGCGCCGGGGAACTGAACGATAAAGCGGACCATTTTCGCTGGGCGCGACGGCCGGTGGCGGTGGTGGCGCGTCTGGCGCGGTGGCTGGAAGCCGACCAGGCAGGGCCCGCCGGGGTGGTCGCGCGCCAAATCTGAGACCACGTTCCCACAACGAACCGCCGCATACGGTGCGGTTCTCGTCTCGCACGGCTAACATGTCCCTCTTTTTTAAAGGCAAGGGGAGGGGAGCGTGCAGCAGGGAGTCACCGAAACCACGGATGCGTTGTGGCAAGCGCGCCAAAAGTACCAACAGGGGCTGTACCGGCAGACCTTCGATATTTTGCGTCGCGAACATGGTGAACCGGCTCAATGGCGAGACCCGGAATTGCAATTGCTGGGCGGCCGCACGCTGAACCATCTGGGCCGCTCCCGTACCGCCCTGGCACTGATGCAGCGCGCCTGGCGCGGCGCACCGGAGCGGCCACGCCAGCGCTATTATCGCGGTTTTCAGTTGCTTGGCCGACGCGGGCCCTGGGCGGCGCTGCGTTTCATCCAGCAGCACGGCGAGATCCTGTGCGAGGACGACCCCCATCTGCAAGGGCTGTGGCTGGGTCATTTCGCCACGCTTTACAGCATCTACCGCGATTGGGAACGCAGTCACGAATTCCTCGAACGGGCCCTGGCCCTGCATCCGAATTCTTCCTGGCTGGCGCTCGAGCACGCCGTCATTCTGCAGCGGGAAGACCGCTATCCGGAGGCCATGGCGGTATTGGCGCCGTGGCTGGCGTCACCCACGCCGCCGCGTCCGGTGGTGGCCGCCGGGGCCGAATTACTGTTGCTGCTGGACCACCGCGATGACGCCGTGGCGTTGCTGGCCAAGCATGCACCCCGGATGGAATCGGTGGAACTGTGTCTGCGTCTCTATGATCTGCTGCTGGAAAATGGCGAGCGCGACGCCGCTGCCGAAGCCCTACAGAGAGCCCGCTCTCTGGTGCCGGAACTGCCGGGCACCGTGGACCGGGAACTGGTCTACCGGGAGTTCGAGCTGCACTATGAGCGCGGTGAGCTGGATCAGGCGCTGCAGGCCGCCGACGAACTGAAGGATCCGTTCGTGATCAGTGTCCGCGAGAGCCTGCGTGAACGCCGTGACCAGCCGGCGGAGGCGTTGTTGCCGGTGGCGTTCGTGCGCCAGCATCACATGACCTGCGCGCCCGCCACGTTCGTGGCCCTGGCCCGCTACTGGGGCCACCAGTTCGACCACCTGGAGGTGGCGGAGCAGATTTGCTACGACGGCACGCCCGCCTCCACCGAGCGGCGCTGGATCAGCGAACTGGGCTGGCACGTGCGTGAATTTGAAATGGATCACGACATCATTCGCGCCCTGCTGGATCGGGGCGTGCCGGTGGCGCTGTCCACGGTGGAGCCCGGCAGCGCCCATATGCAAGCCATTGTCGGTTACGACTTGCGCAAGGGCGTGTACAAAATCCGTGATCCGTTTTCACCGCTGATCAGCGAAATGCTGATGGACGGCGCCGCCAAACGCTACGCCGCCACCGGCCCGCGCTGCATGGTGGTGGTGCCGTCGGATCAGGCCGGGCGGCTGGATGGCATCGAACTGCCGGCGGCACGCCTGTACGACCATTACCATGATTTGCAACTGGCGCTGGAGCGGCACGATCGGTCGGCGGCGGTGACGGCGCTGGAACAGTTGCGCCGGCAAGGCGCCCAACATCGCCTGGTGTTGTGGGGAGAGCGCAGCCTGGCCGCCTATGACCACGACGCGCCGGCCTCGTTGAAGACCCTGGACGCGCTGCTGGAACGCTATCCGGAAGACCTCAATCTGATCGCCTCGCGGGCGGATATGCTCGGCGAACTGGGCCGGTTCCAGGAGCAGCGTGCCTATCTGCGTGAGCAACTGGAGGCCGGCCACAGTCATCCGCTGCTGATTCAGACGCTGGTCCATGCCCTGCGCCACGACTATCGGGTGGCGGAGGAGACCCATCAATGGCTGGAGCGCTTGTTGCGCCTGGAGCCGACTCGCGCCACCGCCTTGTATTCCCTGGCCGGGCTCAACTGGGACGAGGGCAAACGCGAGCAGGCGTTTGAACTGTATCGGCTGTGCGCCTGCCTGGAAGACAAGGTGGAGCGCTACGCCCAGAGCTATTTCAAGGCGGCCCGCTTCTTGCGCCAGACCGACCAGGCCCTGGACTGGCTGCGCCGCCGCGCCGACCGGCTCGGGCCGTTGTCCGCCGACGCCCGGGTGACGCTGGCGTTGATGCTGGAGCAACTGGATTTGAGCCGCGAAGCCGCGGAGGTGTTCGAGCAGGCGCTGAACGAGCATCCGCGCAATGTCTGGCTGGTCAATGAAGCGCTGATTTTCTATCAGAGCCGCTCCGATCTGGAACGCGCCCGGGCGTTACTGGCCCAACGCCGCGCCGATCTGCCGGAAGCGATGGTGCTGGAGTTCGAGGGGGATATCGCCCGCCAGGCCGGGGATCTGGAGCAGGCGAGCGTTCACTTCCGGGCGCTGCTGGCGCTGCGGCCGTTCCACACCGGCGCGCTGCGCTTCGTTGCCGGGCAACTGCGGCGCGACGACAGCCTGGAGGCGGCACTGGCGTTCATCGATCGCCAGGGTAGCCTGAATCCCCATGATTACGGCATTCGCGGCGTCAAGCTCGACTTCCTCGAGGCACTGCCGCCCAGTCAACGCTGGCCGCAACTGGAGGCGTTGGCGGCGCAGGCCGGGGACGACAGCCGGGTGGCCCAGGCCATGGCCGATTGTGCCCTGGAGCGCGGCGATTACGCTCAGGCCCTGCGTTTCGCCAGCAGGGTGCTGGCGGAAGCCCCGGACGACCACCAGGCACTGGTGATCAGCGCGCGAGCCCATCTGCTGGCCCAGGACAACGACGCCGCGGCACAGGCGTTCCGTGCCGCGATCCAGGCCAGCGTGGACCGGCCGGACGCCTTTCACGGCTTGCTGGAGTGTTACCCGGACGTGGCCGCCAAGCGCGAGGCGCTGGGCTTCATTCACCGGCAGTTGCTGGAGCAGGTGACGTTTGGAGATGGTGTGCAGGCCTTCGTGGAGCTGGCCCGCCGGTTCCTCCCGGATGATGAGGTGGCGGCGTTCGTGGACCAGGTCATCGCCGAACGCCCGGACCTGTGGCAGAGCTGGTTGGCGGCAGCCCATTTCCACCGCGACGTGCGCCGTCTGGACCGCGCGCTTGAGTGTATTCAGGAGGGTTGCCGGCGTTTTCCTCTGATTCCGCGCCTGTGGCTGGAAAGCGGCCGTCTGCGTCTGCTGGCGGACGATACCGAGGGCGCGGAGGCGGATCTCACCGAGTGCCTGCGGCAATCGCCGGACTGGGTACAGGCGGTGATTTCCTTGTCCGATGTGTTGGAAGTGCGGGGCGACTTCGACGCCTCCGAAGGGCACATCGACCGCGCTTTGCGGCGCCTGCCCCGGGAAGGGATGCTGCTGGGTTACAAGTCCGATCTGCTGTGGCGGCGCGGGCAGCGCGAGGAGGCCTTCGACACCATGGTCCGTGCCCTGGCCGAGACCCCGGATTACCACTGGGGCTGGGACAAGCTGGGTGAATGGGCGCGGGAAACCGATCGCCGTGGTGAGGCACTGGCGCTGGCGGAACGTCTCGCCAACGAGCAGGAGAGCAACGCTGATCTGTGGCGCCACTGCTATATGCTCACCGACGAGCAGGATCAGGAACTGGCGTTCATCGAGCGGGCACGGGCTCTGCGCCCCCACGACCCCTCTCTGGTGATCGACCAATGCGAGGTGTTGCACCGGATCGGCCGGGAAAAGGAGATCGAGCCGCTACTGTCACGGGACTACTGGCGCGGGCCACCGCCCACCGAGGTGCAGGGCTTCACCGCCTGGCTGCGTCATCAGCAGGGCGATCGCGACACCGCCATCAGCATGATGCGGGATCAGGTACTGCGGGATGATCCGGCATTCTCCCGTGGCTGGCGTCTGCTGGCCACCTGGTACAAGGACGCCGGTGAAGTGGAACCCTGTCTGCACGCCAGCCGCCAGCTGGTGGCACTGCAGCCGGGGCATGCCGGTGCCCTGGTGGAAGCCGCCGAACTGATGCTGGAGGTGACCGAGGGCGACGCCCGGTTGGCCATCGAGGAGGAAGTGTCCGATTACCTGGAGCGGGCCCTGGCGCGGGACTATTCCGACACCTATATCCAACTGACGCTGCTGGACCACTATATGGACAGCGGGCATCCCGAACGGGCGCGGGAACTGATGACCCGCATCCTGGTCGACGAGGGCAATGTGTTCGTGCGCGCCCGTCAGTTGCGGCTGGCGCTGGAGTCCGGTGAGCTGGACGCGGCCTGGCCGCTGTATCAAAGCGTGGTCCGGGACTGGCGCGATAACAACTGGTTACTGCTGGAGCCGCTGGCATGGGTGGCGGCCGCCGGCGCCGATGCCCTCCAGGCGCTGTGGCGGGCGGTTCCGGACTGGCTGGCCGACCCCGACATGCCCGACGCCGTGGTGGTCGTCTGGGCCCGGGCCCAGGCGCTGGCCGGCGTATCCGGCGATGAACTGCTTGCTAACCTGGAGCGGCTACGCCGCGATCCGCGGCGCGGCGGGCTGTTCGGTTTCGCGCTGGAGTGGCTGCTGGACAGTGACGAGATCGATCCGGCGGTACGTCTGCGTCTGGTGCGTCGCCACTGGTGGCGCTTGCGCGGCCAGGAACGGGCGGCCACCGCCGCCAGGCGCTTCCTGGCCGGGCAAAAGCACTGGCTGTGGTGGCTGTGGCTGCGGGTGGTGCTGTGAGCCGCCCGGTGTTGGTGTTCGATTCCGGTGTCGGCGGTCTGTCGGTGGTGACCGCCCTGCGCCAACAGGTGCCGGGCCTGCCGCTGGCTTATGTCTGTGACAACGCCGCCTTGCCCTACGGTACCAAGCCGGACTCCTGGCTGCTGCGCCGGATCGTCGACGTGTGCGTGGCGGCGGTGGCGGCCAGTGACGCCCGGGTGCTGGTGGTGGCCTGCAATACCGCCAGTACTCTGGCGCTGGAGGCGTTACGTGAACGGCTGGCGATTCCGGTGGTGGGGACGGTGCCGGCGATCAAACCGGCGGCGCAACTGAGCCGCACCGGAGTCATTGCCTTGCTGGCTACCACCGCCACCGTGACGCGTCCCTACACCGACCGTCTGATCGAGGAATTCGCTGGCCACTGTACCGTGGCGCGCGTCGCCGCCGACCCGCTGGTGGCCCAGGCGGAACGCTGGCTGGCCGGGGAGCCGCTGGACGCACGGGTGCTCGCCGAGTGTCTGGCGCCTCTGGCGGCGATTGCCAGGCTGGATACGGTGGTGCTCGGCTGCACGCATTTCCCGCTGCTGCGGGAATCCCTGGCCGCCGTGGCGCCAGGCCCCGTGCACTGGATCGACTCCGGCGACGCCATTGCCCGGCGGGTGGTACAGGTGGTGGGGGAGGTGCCCCTGCCGACGGTGTCCTCCGGCGCCTTCCTCAGCTGGGCCACGGCGCCGGACAACCCCGGCCTGGCCCGCGCCTTCTCCGGATTCGGCTTCCAGCCACCGGGAAAAATCAGTGAAAAGTGAGTAGTGAACAGTTAATAGCGAAGGTCAAAACATTACCCCTTACGGGGCCGTTCCAGGGTTTTCGCTGTTAACTGTTCACTATTAACTATTAACTATTACCTGCTTTCCCTATTCCCCATAGTCCCGCAGCGCCTCCAGGTCCTGGATATTGATGCGGCCGTATTCCACTTTCAGCAGGCCGTTGGCTTCCAGTTCGCGCAGGGCCTGGTTGGCGCGCTGGCGGGACATGCCGCACAGCTGCGCCACGTCCTCCTGGGAGACTTTCAGGCTCAGAGAGCCGTTGGGGTAGAGGTAGGAATTGAACAGCGTGGCCAGGCAGCGGGCCACCCGGGCCTCGGGGCGCAGCATGCGATCGAAACTGACCATGGAGATGAACAGGCCCAGGCGTTCGTTCAGTTGCCGCAACAGGAAGCGGTTGAAGGCGATGCTGTTGTCCAGTAACCAGGTGAAAGTGACGCGGGGCATCAGAGCCACCCGGGTCTGGCCCACCGCTATACCGTCATAACGGCGGGGTTCGTCCTTGAGTAATGAGCCTTCGCCGAACCAGCCGCCGGCATTGACCCCGGTAAGGGTGATCGCCTTGCCCTCCGGGGACAGCACACTGAGTTTCACCAGCCCCTGAATCACGCCGATCCAATGGTCCGCCGGGTAGCCCTGATGACAGACGTACTCCCCCGGGCCCACCTCCCGCTCGGTGATCTGGCTGCGCACGTGATCCAGTGCCACGGAATCCAGGTTCTGGGCCCAGATCGAGTCGCGCAGCATGCTCTCCACGTCGCCGTGGGAGGTGATGATGTCATCGCTATGATCTTTGACGGACATGGTGTTGTAATCCCGTACTCCGGTCTGAAAAAGAGCTTCTTTCCCAGATTGTCGCGGAAACGACAGCTTGGTGCAGCCAGTCGATGATATAGATGGTCATGCGCTGATGCGCCGGCCCTGGATGATCCCGCGGACGCTGTTGTGCGGACCGCTTGCAAAAGGCCGTCAGGCGGGTAGCCTGAAACAGAAAAGAGTAAGTATAAAAGGAACCTGTGAACAAGTACTTACAGTGTTCCCAATGTGAATAACAATAACGTCGTGGTCCGAGCGGCCACGCAAAAGCTGGAGGTGAGAGCCTTGACGTGTATCCCTCGTTTGGCGGGCGGCACTGTTGGCACCGGTATTGCCACCGCTGGCAGTACCACTGCCGGTAGTACCAGTGAAAGTACCATGGCTGCCATGCGCGCCGCGATTTCCTGTCATTCCCTTGTCCGGCCCTGCTCCGTCACCGCTTCCCGAGCCTGTCCGAGCCGCACCGGAATCACGGTGGTAAACCCCTGTTTCACCTTGACCAACCTTCGGATTGGTATGAGAAAAAAGGGAGGTGTCCGCCATGTCGGTCAATGAACTGGACACATTCCCCAAACTGTTGATGCATAACGCCGAGCATCGGCCGAATGTGGACGCCATGCGGGAAAAGGATCTGGGTATCTGGCAAACCTGGACCTGGCGCCAAGTGTACAAGGAGGTGGAAGCCCTGGCCGGTGGGCTGAAGGCACTCGGGCTGCAGCGTGGCGACCGGGTGGCGGTGATCGGCGACAATCGGCCGCAACTGTATTGGTCGGTGGCCGCGGTACAGGCCATGGGCGCCGTCCCGGTGCCGCTGTATCAGGATTCGGTCGGCGACGAAATGCAGTATGTACTGCACCATGCGGAAGTCCGCTTCGCGGTGGTGGAAAACCAGGAGCAAGTGGACAAGGTACTGGACATCAAAAGTCAGGTGCCGAGCCTGGAGACGATGGTCTATGACGACCCTCGGGGCCTGCGCAACTACCCGGAACCGTTTCTGCACGAACTGACCGGGGTGCAGGAAAAAGGCCGCGCCCACGCCCGTGAGAACGCCGATTTCTTTGCTCGCGAAGTGGCCCTCGGACAAGGCCCGGACCTGTCCATCATCGTCTACACTTCCGGTACCACCGGCCGGCCCAAGGGCGTCATGCTCAGCTATGACAATCTGATCGAGACCGGCAAGCTGGCGGTGAAGTTCGACAACATCACGGAGAAAGACGAAACCCTGGCCTATCTGCCGATGGCGTGGGTGGGCGATCACTTCATCACCTACGGCGAGAGCCTGATCTCCGGCTTCTGCTTCAACTGCCCGGAATCTCCGGAAACGGTGATGACCGATCTGCGCGAAATAGGCCCCACTTATTTCTTCGCGCCGCCGCGGATCTGGGAAAACCTGATCACCAATGTGATGGTGAGAATGGAGAACGCCAGCCGCCTCAAGCAGATCATGTTCCAACATTTCATGAAGGTGTCTCGCAAGGTTGGCGTGCGTCTGCTGGAAGGCAAACCGGTATCGTTGCTCGAGCGATTGCATTACGCCTTGGGCAATGTGTTGGTCTACGGACCGCTGCGTAATGTGCTCGGCTTCAGCCGTATTCGTCTGGCCTATACCGCTGGTGAAGCGCTGGGGCCGGACATTTTCGACTTCTTCCGTGCCCTGGGCATCAATCTCAAACAGCTGTACGGACAGACCGAGTGTTCCGTATACCTGTGCCTGCAGAAGGACAATGACGTGCGCCCGGACACCGTCGGGCCGCCGGCGGAAGGCGTGGAAATACGGCTGGACGAGAACGGTGAAGTGTTGTTCCGCAGCCCCGGCGTATTCATGGGCTATTACAAGAACGAAGAAGCCACCCGTGACACCAAGACCGAGGATGGCTGGGTGCACAGCGGCGATGCCGGTATGTTCACCGAGGATGGCCATCTGCGCATTATCGACCGGGCCAAGGATGTGGGGCGCCTCAATGGCGGCACCCTGTTCAGTCCCAAGTTCGTCGAGAACAAACTGAAGTTCCACCCGCACATCAAGGAAGCGGTGGCGTTTGGTCATCAACGGGATTATGTCACCGCGTTCATCAACATCGACTTCGAAGCGCTGAGCAACTGGGCGGAACGGCGCAACATCTCGTTCACCGGCTATATGGACCTGGCCGGGCGCGAAGAGGTGTACCAGCTGATCAGAGAAGAGGTGGAAGCGGTCAACCGGGATCTGTCCGAGGATCCGGAAATGGCATCGATCCAGATTCACCGTTTTCTCATCCTGCACAAGGAGCTGGACCCGGATGACGGCGAAATCACCCGTACCCGCAAGGTGCGCCGGCGCATCATCGCCGAGCGTTATGAGCCGCTGATTTCGGCGCTTTACGGCGGTGATGAGAGGGTGGACGTTGATGTCCGGGTGACTTACGAGGATGGCAGCACCGGTCAACTGCGTTCCACGCTGTCGATCAGTGACGCCAGTACCTATCAGCAGCTCAGCAAGGCGGGGTGAACCATGGTGGCAACGGTTTCCGATCTGACGCCACGCGAGCAGGCGTCGGAAGTACTGCTCAAAGTGGAAAATGTGGAGCTGCGTTTCGGCGGGGTCCGTGCCCTGCATGACGTGGGCTTTGAAATCCGCAAGGGGCAGATTTTTTCCATTATCGGTCCCAACGGAGCGGGCAAGTCGTCGATGCTCAACTGCATCAACGGTTTTTATCATCCCACTTCCGGGACCCTGACCTACAAAGGTCAGCCGCGTAAGCATATGCGGCCCTACGTGACCGCCAGTCAGGGCATCGCCCGGACCTTTCAGAACATTGCGTTGTTCAAGGGCATGTCGACGCTGGACAACATCATGACCGGCCGGCATCTGAAGACCAAGGCCTCGTTGCTGGAGAACGCCTTCTGGTTTGGCCGCGCCCGCCGCGAGGAGCTGGAACACCGGCGCTTCTGCGAGGAGATCATCGACTTTCTCAATCTGCAGCATGTGCGCAAGACCCCGGTGGGCACCTTACCCTACGGCCTGCAAAAGCGGGTGGAACTGGGCCGGGCACTGGCGGCGGAGCCGGAACTGCTGCTGCTGGACGAGCCCATGGCGGGCATGAACCTGGAAGAAAAACAGGACATGGCCCGTTTCATTCTCGACGTCAATGATGAATACGGCACCACCATCTGTCTGATCGAGCACGATATCGGCGTGGTGATGGACTTGTCCGATCGCATCGTGGTGCTGGATCACGGTGAGAAGATCGGCGAGGGCACGCCCAGGGAGGTGAGCAACGATCCCAAGGTGATCGAGGCTTATCTGGGTGTTCAGGAACAGGAGAGCGCATAGCCATGATGTTTTTTCTGGAAGTTCTCATCGGCGGCTTGCTGGCCGGGGTGATGTACGCATTGGTGGCGCTGGGCTTCGTTCTGATTTTCAAGGCCTCCGGCATCTTTAACTTCGCCCAGGCGGCGATGGTGCTGTTCGCGGCCATGTTCATGGGCGGCATGCACAACGACTGGGGCCTGTCGTACTGGTTGGCGATTCCGCTCACCCTGGTGATCATGGTCGGCGTGGCCTGGGTCATCGAGAGGGTGGTGTTGCGCCCGATGGTGAACCAGGAACCGATCATCCTGTTCATGTCCACCATCGGTATCTTCTTCGCCCTGATCGGCTTCGCCGAGATTTTCTGGGGCAGCCGCTCACGCACGCTGGACGTGGGCATCCCCTCCGATCCGATCTTTCTCGGTGACATGCTGCTGCAGAGCTATGACCTGATCACCGCGGCCATCGTCGCCACGTTGGTGGTGGGGCTGGTGCTCTTCTCGCAAAAAACCCGCATGGGGCGGGTATTGAGGGCGGTGGCGGATGATCACCAGGCGGCGCAGTCGGTGGGTATCAAGCTGAGCACGGTGTGGGTGGTGGTGTGGTCCATCGCCGGGCTGGTGGCGGTAGTGGCCGGCATTGTCTGGGGGGGTGCCCTGGGGGTGCAACCCGTGATGGTGGACGTGGCGTTCAAGGCGCTGCCGGTGCTGTTGCTGGGCGGGCTCACCTCGATCCCGGGCGCCATCGTCGCCGGTCTCATCATCGGCGCCGGCGAAGCCCTGGCGGAGGTCTATCTGGGACCGATCATCGGCGGCGGCATCGACAGCTGGTTCGCGTACATCATTGCCATGGCGTTCATGGTATGGCGGCCGGAAGGCCTGTTTGGCGAAAAAATTATCGAAAGGATCTGACCGCATGATTTATCGCGAATCCGGACAGTTCAAAAAGACCTATCAGGCCGACCAGGCGATTCTGCCGCTGCGCCAGGACCGTATTTTTCTGATCCTGGTATTGCTGGTGGCGTTCCTGGTGGTTCCGTTCACCGCGTCCAACTATGTGATGAACTCGTTGCTGCTGCCGTTTCTGATTTATTCACTGGCGGCCATCGGGCTCAACATCCTGGTGGGCTATTGCGGGCAAATATCCCTGGGCACCGGCGGCTTCATGGCGGTGGGGGCGTTCGCCGCCTGGAACCTGGCGATCCGTACCGAATTGCCGATGCCGGTGATCTTCGTGCTGGCGGGGTTGATCACCTCCGGCGCCGGGGTGCTGTTCGGCCTGCCGGCACTGCGCATCAAAGGGTTCTACCTGGCGGTGACGACGCTGGCGGCGCAGTTCTTCCTGGTGTGGCTGCTGCAACGTCCCTGGTTCAACAACTACAGTGCCTCCGGGGTGATCTCGGCACCGGATTTCCACATGTTCGGCTGGAGCATCGAGACCGTTACCGACCGCTACTATCTATCGCTGATCATCCTGGTGGTGATGGCACTGCTGGCCAAGAATCTGGTACGCAGTGCCACCGGCCGTAAATGGATGGCGATCCGCGATATGGACGTGGCGGCGGAGATCATCGGTATTCGGCCCATGCCCACCAAATTGAAGGCGTTCGCGGTGAGCTCGTTCTTCATCGGCATCGCCGGGGTGCTCTGGGCCTTCCTGTACCTGGGGCAACTGGAGGCGGATGCGTTCAATATCTACACCTCTTTTGATGTGCTGTTCATGGTGATCATCGGCGGCCTGGGGTCGATTCTGGGCTGCTTTCTTGGCGCCGCCTTCGTGGTGCTGGTGCCGATTTTCCTCAATATCATTCCCAGCGCCCTGGGGTTGCCATTGAGCACCGCCATGATCAGCTATATTGAAGTGTTCATCTTCGGCTCTCTGATCATTTTCTTCCTGATCGTGGAGCCCCATGGCATGGCCCGTTTGTGGAGCATCGCCAAACAAAAACTGCGGCTGTGGCCGTTCCCCTATTGATCACGATGGTGATGAAAAGGGGGGTAACAGGAAGAATCGCCCGGTCGGGCGCACAATGAAATAACAATCAAGGGTCGGGGGCTTGCCCCCTTGGAGGACGATCATGAAAACAACAATGTTGAAGAAAGCGGCGCTGATGGGGCTGAGTGCCTGCATCGGCCTGACCGGCGCGATCTCCGCGCAGGCTCAGCAGGCCAAAGAGCAGTACCTGCCCAGTCTGGTGTACCGCACCGGTCCCTTCGCGCCCAGCGGCATCGGTTTCGCCGATGGCTTTGCGGATTACGTGACGCTGATCAATCAGCGCGACGGCGGTATTAACGGCGTGAAAATCCGCCTTGAGGAGTGCGAAACCGGTTATGCCAATGACCGGGGCGTGGAATGTTATGAACGTCTCAAGGACCGCCACGGCGGCGCCACCGTGGTGGCGCCGTTGTCCACCGGGATCACCTACGCGCTGATTCCGCGTACCCGGGCGGACGGCATCACCATGAGCACCATGGGCTACGGCCGCGCTGACGCCGCCTATGGTCCGGTGCTGGATAACGTCTTCATGGTGCCCACTACCTACTGGTCCAGCACCACCGTGGTGATGGACTACATCGCCGAGCAGGAAGGCGGCTGGGAAAACTTGAAAGGCAAGGATATTGTCCACGCCTATCACGATTCCGCCTATGGTAAGGAGCCGCTGGGCGTGCTGCGCCACTATGCTGAGAAGTACGGCTTCACTCTGCACGAAATGCCGATCTCTCCGCCGGGCGTGGAGCAGCGCACGGTGTGGACTCAGGTACGCCGCATCAAGCCGGATTGGATTTCCCTGTTCGGCTGGGGCGTGATGAACCCCACCGCCATCCGTACCGCCTCTTCCATGGGCATTGATGTCAGCCACATGATTGGCGGTATCTACGCTGCCCAGGACGATGCGGTGAAACCCGCGGGAGAAGACGCCAAGGGCTACAAGGCGGTTACCTTCCACGGTCCCGGCGCCGACTATCCGATCTACGAAGAACTGAAAGAGCACGTCTACGACAAAGACATGGCGGCCGGTTCCGGTGATGCCAAAGGCACCATCGCCTATAACCGGGGCCTGATCAACGCCGGTTATATCGTTGAAGCCTGGCGCCAGGCTCAGGAAATGTCAGAGAAAGGCCGGCCCTCCACCCGCGAGGAAACGCTGAAGGCGTGGCAGAGCCTGGACATCCCCGAGGCCCGGACCAAGGAGTTGGGCATGGGCGGCCTGATGCCACCGGTGCATATTACCTGTCTGGACCATGAGGGCCCCGGCATGGCGCTGATCCAGCAGTGGAACGGCGAAGCCTGGGAACAGGTCACCGAATTCCGCAAGCCGAACAAGGACCTGGTGTTCCCGATGTACAAAGCGTCGGCGGAAGCCTACGCCAAGCAGGAAGGCATCACGCCCAAATCCTGCGACTGATGGTCCTGTGACTAACGGCGCGGTGTCGGAGTGGTAGACACTCCGGCACCGCTGACCGAACAGAGGAATAACGACATGGCGGAACAAGCCACGGCTCGACAGGCCGAACAGACCCTGCTTTCCATTAACAACATCGAAGTCGTGTACAACCACGTGGTGCTGGTGCTCAAAGGGGTATCCCTGGATGTGGGGCCGGGGTCCATCGTTGCCCTGCTGGGCGGTAACGGCGCCGGTAAGAGCACCACCCTGAAAGCCATTTCCGGTTTGCTGACCGGGGAACGCGGTGACATCACCCGTGGATCGATTCATTACAACGGCGAGCGTATCGACACCCTGAGCGCCGCCGATCGCGTGCGTCGCGGTGTGCTGCACGTGATGGAAGGACGCCGGGTATTCGAACACCTGAGCGTGGAAGAAAACCTGCTGGTCGGCGCCTACGGCCGGCGTGACGGCGCCGCCGCGGTGCAGCGCGACATGGAGATGGTTTACACCTATTTCCCCCGTCTGAAAGAGCGCCGTCGGTCAGTGGCTGGGTATACCTCCGGCGGTGAGCAGCAAATGCTGGCCATGGGCCGGGCGATGATGGCGAAACCGCGCATGATCCTGCTGGACGAACCGTCCATGGGCCTGGCGCCGCAATTGGTGGAGGAGATCTTCAACATCGTCTCCACGCTGCGTAAGGAGGAGGGCGTGACCTTCCTGGTGGCTGAGCAGAATACCAACGTGGCCCTGCGCCACGCGGATTACGGCTACATTCTGGAAAACGGCCGCATCGTCATGTACGGCGATGCCGACCAGTTGCGCGAAAACCCGGACGTCAAGGAATTCTACCTTGGCGTGGGATCCGGGGAAGGGCGCAAGAGCTTCCGCGATACCAAGCATTACCGCCGCCGCAAGCGCTGGCTGTCCTGACGCCCGCGCCGGCTGGTACTCAATGACGTTGTTGGCGGCCCGCGCCGGCCGCCCTCAGGAGGAACAACAATGGCAAGTCATTCCGCGTATCTGGATGACCGTGAAACCCGCTCACCCGACGAGCGGGCGGCACGGCAATGGGAAGCGCTGTGCGCGGCGCTGGCCCATGCCAAGGCGCAATCCCGTTATTGGGCCGGTGTGTTGGCCGACATCGACCCGGAGGCGATTCAAGGCCCGGCGGACCTGGCCCGGATTCCGCTGACACGCAAGTCCGATATCCCGACGATCCAGGCACAGGGGGTATTGGGCGGCATGGAAGCGGCGCCGATGGGCGAGCTGTCGCGGATTTTTCTGTCGCCCGGACCGATTTACGAAGCCAGCGAGGCGATTACGGATTTCTGGCGCTTTGGCCGCGCCATGTGGGCGTCGGGCATGCGCCCTGGCGCTTTGGTGCACAATACCTTTTCTTATCACCTCACCCCCGCCGGCATGATGGTGGACAGCGGTGCCCGGGCGATTGGCTGTTCGGTATTTCCCGCCGGCGTCGGCAACACCGAGATTCAGCTCGATGCCATCCAGCAACTGCGTCCGAGCTACTACGGCGGCACGCCGTCGTTTCTGAAAATGCTGCTGGACAAGGGGCGTGAACTGGGCAAGGACACCAGTTCTCTGGTGGCGGCTTCGGTGGGCGGCGAACCGCTCAGCAGCAGCCTGCGTCAGGAAGTGGAAGCGCAGGGCGTCAAGGTGTCGCAGAGTTTCGGAACCGCCGAGTTGGGCCTGGTGGCCTATGAAACGGAGGCGCGTGAAGGCCTTATCGCCGATGAGGACGTATTGATCGAAGTGGTGCGCCCGGGTAGTGGCGACCCGTTACCGGACGGCGAGGTCGGTGAGATGGTGGTGACCGTGCTGCGCAATGCCAGCTTCCCGATGATCCGCATCGCCACCGGTGATATGACCGCGATTATGCCCGGTGCCAGCCCGTGCGGGCGTACCGCGCCACGTATCAAAGGCTGGATGGGCCGGGCTGATCAGCGTACCAAGATCAAGGGCATGTTCGTGGCGCCGGAGCAAATTAACCAGCTGATGCAGCGGCACCCGGAAATCCAGCGGGCCCGTCTGGTGGTGACGCGGGAAAACGAGCAGGATCGCATGGTGCTGTCGGCGGAATGCGAGAGCAGCGATGGCGCCTTCGCCGAGAAAGTCACCGAAACCCTGCAGGTGGTCACCAAACTGCGCGGTGGTGTGGAGCTGGTGGCGCCGGGTTCCCTGCCCAACGACGGCAAGGTGATCGCCGACGAACGGCAGTTTGATTGAGAGGCTTTAGTGCTTCGTAGCCGGGTCTTGCTTGTCCCCCGAGGTGTCCATGACCCGCCGTGAATACGTCCCTGAAGCTGGGTATTTCAGAGCTCGAAGAGTGTCGCCGGTCAGAGTCTTCCAGGACCGTGTTTGGCCAGGGATGGCCAAACCCGAGCTTACAGGGATGTACTTGTAGCGTGTCCTGAAAGACTCTGACCGGCGACACTCCCCTGCTGGAAAAACTTCCCGCTGAACCCTGATTAACCTGATTTTGGGGACCATCAGGCTAACCGTCTCGCTGATTCGGCGGTGTCAGCCCGTGCTTGCGCATGCGACGGTAGACGGTGGGACGGGATACGCCCAATTCCCGGGCCACCGCGCTGATCATCCATTGGTGGCGTTTCAGGATCGACAGCAGGCCGGCGCGTTGCGGGTCACCATCATCGGCATCATCCACAATAACTGATGTGGTGCCGGGGCCGATCACCTGGGCCAGACATTCTTCCGGCAGATCGTTCACCGTGATTTGCTCGCCATCGCAGGTGGCTTCGGCAAAATTCAGGGCGTTCACCAATTGGCGGATGTTGCCGGGCCAGGGGCAGGCCAGCAACGCGCTCATGGCGTCCGCGCGTAACTGCAGCCTCGGTTGCCCGACGGCGCGGGCCAGTTGGCTCATCACCGAGACGATCACATGTTGCTTGTCCGCCCGTTCTCTGAGTGCCGGCAGTCGCAGCGTGGCGCCGTTGAGCCGGTAGTAAAGATCCTCACGAAAATCGCCGTCGGCGATCAATCTGGCCGGATCCCGATGCGTGGCGGCGATCACCCGGCAGTCCACCGACACCGGCCGTTCCGAGCCCAGCGGCAGCACTTCCCCTTCCGCCAATACCCTTAGCAGCCGGGTCTGCAACGTCAACGGCATGTCGCCGATTTCGTCCAGGAACAAGGTGCCGCCGTGGGCTTGCTGGATCAGGCCGCGCATGCCCTTGGCGCGGGCGCCGGTGAAGGTGCCCGGGCTGTAGCCGAACAATTCGCTTTCGATCAGGGATTCGGGGATGGCGGCGCAGTTCACCGCTACGAACGGTTTGTGCCGGCGCGGCCCGGCGTCGTGAATGGCCCGTGCCAGCACCTCCTTGCCGGTGCCGGTTTCCCCCAGGATCAACAGGCTCACGTCCCGTTGCCGCAGACGCTTGGCCAGCTTCAGGGTGCGGCGCATGGCCGGATCGTCGGCCGCCAGCCGGTCCAGCTCCGGTACCGGCTCCTCCGGGATCAACGCTTGCGGCGCGGCGGGCCGGGCCGGCCGGCGCGGTTCGATCAGGCTGCCGAACAGAGTGCTGCCAAGGGCCTGTACCCGAAAGGCACGCACCTGGTCCTCGCAGGCATAGGGGATGGACCAGATATCCCGGGCATCACAATCAAACAGCTCCGGCAGGGCGACATCGCCGTCGTCCGTGCGAGCCCGGGCCAGCAGGTGCCGGCCGACGCCGTTGGCGGCAAGGACCCGGCCATCGCCGTCGAGCGCGAACAGATACTGGCCGTTGACCTGCACCAGCTCCCGCGAGGTATCGCAACGGAACACGGTGTGGTGGCGGTAAAGGCGCAGGAAGTAAGCGTCCTCGATCATGCGAGCGTATAGGCGGATCAAATGCAGGGCGAAGTTCTGGCTGTCCCGGGTCGGCGCGGAATCCAGGGCGGAAATGTCCAGCACCGCCAGTAAGCGTCCCTGGGGATCGGTGATCGGTGCCGAGGTGCAGGTCAGGCCGATGTGGGTGGCGTCGAAGTGATCCTGGCGATGGCAGGTGAGTGCCTCGACTTCGCGGATGCAGGTGCCCACGGCGCAGGTGCCGGCATGGTGTTCGTTCCAGTCGGCGCCGAGATAGAGTCCCGCCTGGCGCAGCCGCTGGTCGTGCCGGCGGTCACCCAGGAATTGCACGGTAATGCCGCGCTGATCGGTGAGCAGCAGCACATAGCCGAGCCGTGCGATCTGACCATACAGCTGCTCGACGCCGGCCCGCGCCACATTGAGAAACTCGTCGGCGCTTTCCTGATGTTCCCGCAGGGTCTGATGGGTAACGATACGGGCCGGGCGAGGCCGCGCCGGATCCAGGCCGTACTCTTCGATACAGCGTTTCCAGGATCGGGCGATCATGGCGTCGCCGGGGGACACGGTGGGGCGATAGCCGCCGTCCGCGTATCGCAGAATGTCGTCGATATGGCGACGTTGTTGCGCGTGCAGGCTGCTCATGCCCGGGCCTCCGCGGTGGATTGTTGTTCTGTTTTTTGCCTGGAATTCAGACTAGCCCCATGGCCCTGGCGGCTCCATCCGACTTGAGTACTAAATACACCCCGTGGACGTTACACCTGTAACGTAAAGCGTTGCACGCCGTTACGCCTGAGAAGACCATGAAGCCCCTCCAAAAGATGTTGCCCTGTACCTGGTTCCAATCAAAATTCTTTTCCGAATCAAAGCTCTAAAAGCGAATTGGCGGCCATGTCGGGGGATTGGCACGGCTCCTGCTCTTGTCCCTGCATCTGCCCCGCGTCCGCATCGACCGCGACGCCGGTGGCGGAACACGAACAACAACAACGCATGCGAGGAGCAAATCATGAGCAACGCAAAAACGCCGAACCATCAAGTGGAACACTGGCTCCGTGAATGGGAGCGTACCCTGAGCGGTGACGACCCCACCGCCGCCGCCGAACTGTTCGAGCAAAACGGTTACTGGCGCGATCTGGTCTCTTTCACCTGGAACATCAAAACCGTGGAGGGACACGCTGCTCTGCGCGACATGATTGGCGCCACCGTCGCCAACACCAAACCCTTCGGCTGGAACCTGGCCGGTGACGCCCGGGAGGAAAACGGCGTGGTGGAAGCCTGGATTACTTTCCAGACCGCGGTGGGACGAGGCCATGGCCACCTGCGTCTGCGTGAGGGAAAGGCCTGGACTCTGCTGACCACGCTAAAGGAACTGCGGGATTATCCGGAGCAACGTAATGCCCTGCGGCCCAAGGGGGCCCGCCATGGCGTGTTCAAGAACCGTAAAAGCTGGCTGGAGGAACGCCGCGAGGAGGAAGCGGAGCTGGGTTACAGCCGCCAGCCCTATTGCGTGATCATTGGCGGCGGCCAGGGCGGTATCGGTCTGGCGGCGCGTCTGCGGCAGTTGAATGTCCCCACCATCGTGGTGGAAAAGAACCCGCGCCCCGGCGACTCCTGGCGCAACCGCTACAAATCCCTGTGTCTGCACGATCCGGTCTGGTACGACCACATGCCGTACCTGCCGTTTCCCGATCACTGGCCGGTGTTTTCGCCCAAGGACAAGGTCGGCGACTGGCTGGAGATGTACACCCGGATCATGGAGATCAATTACTGGGGTTCCACTGAATGCACCGGTGCTCGCTATGACGAGCAGGCCGGTGAATGGGTGGTGGACGTGGATCGCGATGGTGAGCGCGTCACGCTGCGTCCGCAGCAGCTGGTGCTGGCCACTGGCATGTCCGGCATGCCGAATATTCCGGAAATCCCGGGCATGGAAGACTTCCAGGGCGAGCAGCATCACTCCAGCAAGCACCCCGGAGGTGAAGCCTATGCCGGCAAAAAATGCGTGGTGCTGGGCGCCAATAATTCGGCCCACGACATTTGCGCGGCCCTGTGGGAACACGGCGCCGACGTCACCATGGTGCAGCGCTCTTCCACTCACGTGATCAAATCGGAAACGCTGATGGATCTGGTGTTGGGGCCGCTGTACTCCGAAGAAGCGGTGAATAACGGTATCACCACGGAAATGGCGGACATGACCTTCGCTTCCATTCCCTACAAAGTGATGCCGCAGTTTCACGTTCCGGTTTATGAACAGGTAGCGGAGAAGGACGTGGATTTCTACCGCCGTCTGCGCGATGCCGGTTTCATGCTGGACTTCGGCGATGACGGTTCCGGTCTGTTCATGAAATACCTGCGCCGCGGCTCCGGCTATTACATCGATGTGGGCGCCTGCGAGCTGGTGGCCAACGGCGATATCAAGCTGAAAAGTGGTGTCGGCATCGAGCGTATCAACGCGCATTCGGTGACGCTGACCGACGGTTCCGAGTTGCAGGCGGATCTGATCGTCTACGCCACCGGGTATGGCTCCATGAACGGCTGGGCGGCGCGCATCATTTCCCAGGAAGTGGCGGATAAGGTGGGTAAATGTTGGGGCATGGGCTCGGACACCACCAAGGACCCGGGCCCCTGGGAAGGCGAATTGCGCAATATGTGGAAGCCCACCCGGCAGCAGGCGCTCTGGTTCCATGGCGGCAATCTGCACCAGTCCCGGTTCTACTCGCAGTTCCTGGCGCTGCAATTGAAAGCACGGATGGAAGGCCTGGACACGCCGGTGTATGGCCAGCAGGAAGTGCATCATCTGGCTTGATTGATCTGGGTCAGCAGCGGGCGGGCCCGCCCCGCCTATGCTGAATCCCGGGATTCATTGAACAGGAGCAGCGATCATGGAGTTGAAAGGAAAAGTCGCTCTGGTCACCGGTGGTGGCCGGGGTATCGGACAGGGGATTGCCCTGGCGTTGGCCGGTGCCGGCGCGGACGTGGCGGTGGCGGATCTGGATCAGGCCATTGCCGAGGAAACCGCCGCCAAGGTGGAGGCCGCGGGGCGACGTAGCGTGGCGATTTCCGTCAACGTAGCGCAGCCGGATTCAGTCCGTGCCATGGTGGAAAAGGTGGAGGCGGAGTTGGGCGGCCTGGACATCGCCGTCAATAACGCCGGCATCATCAGTATTCAGTCCATCGAGGAACTCACTGCCGAGGACTTCGACCGTATCATGGCGGTGAACGCCAAGGGGGTTTTCCTCTGCACCCAGGCCGCGGTGCGGGTGATGCGGCCGCGACGCTGGGGGCGCATCATCAACGTGGCCTCCATCGCCGGCAAGATCGGCTTCCCGGATCTGTCCCATTACACCGCGTCCAAATTCGCGGTGATCGGCTTCACCAACGCGGTGGCCAAGGAAGTGGCCCTGGACGGCATCACCGTCAACGCGTTGTGCCCGGGCATCGTTGGCACCGGTATGTGGCGTGGCGAGGATGGCCTGGCCGGGCGCTGGCGGGAAGAAGGGGAGAGCGAGGAAGCATCCTGGGCCCGTCACCAGAAAACCCTGCTGCCCCAGGGCGTGGCGCAAACCCCGGAAGACATGGGGCAACTGGCGGTGTACCTGGCCTGTGCCGAACACGTCACCGGCCAGGCTATCGCCGTGGACGGAGGGTGTACGCTTTAGTTCAGACAGAGAAAGCTTTGAATCCAGAGATTGCTACAAGGCCGCTGTAGGCGGAGATTCTATGGTGCCCAGCAACGCGAATGTGGTCTCCGGTGTTGGGAGATTCGCTTGCAGGCAAGCTCCCACAGCGGCTTCGTAGTCCAAACTGTGGGAGCCAGCCTGCTGGCGAATCCCGGCCTTCCGGTGTTGGGTATTTGCTTGCAGGCAAGCTTTTACAGCGGCTGCGTGGTCCGGCTGCTTTAGCCCAGCACCATGATCGCCTGGCCGGCGTTGATCTGCTGGCCTTCCTGGCGCGCTATATGCAGCACCTGGCCGGCTTCCGGGGCGGTGACTTCGATCTCCATCTTCATGGATTCCAGGATTGCCACCACCTGGCCGGCTTCCACATTGTCGCCCTCGGCCACGTTGAGCTGCCAGATGTTGCCGGCGGTGGGAGATTCCACCGGCGTACCTTCCGGCAGGCCTTCGCCGTCGTCGCCATCCAGATCCTGTTGCGACTCGAAATGAATCTGGCCGCTTTCCACCCAGCGTTGCAGTTCCTCGTCAAAGGCCCGGTTCCGCTTCCCGGTGAAGGCTCGGATGCTGTCGTCATTGCGCCGCAGAAAATCCTGATAAGCATTGAGGCTGAACGTGGTCTCTTCCACCTTCAGCGGGTAGTCGCCTTTGGGAAAGTCCCGGCGGATTTGTTGCAGTTCCCCGGCGCTGACTTCGTAAAAACGAATCTGATCGAAAAACCGTAACAGCCAGGGTTTGGTGAACGCCTCGGTGGTGCGATAGCGGTTCCACATTTGCAGGGTACGGCCGACGAACTGATACCCCCCCGGGCCTTCCATGCCATAGACGCACAGATAAGAGCCGCCGATGCCGACGGAGTTTTCCGCGGTCCAGGTGCGTGCCGGATTGTATTTGGTGGTGACCAGCCGGTGACGAGGATCGTAAGGCGTCGCCACCGGGGCGCCCAGGTAAACATCGCCCAGCCCCATCACCACGTAGCTGGCCTCGAACAGAATCCGTTTGACCTCGTCGATGCTGTCGAGGCCATTGATGCGGCGGATGAATTCGATATTGCTCGGACACCAGGGCGCGTCCTTGCGCACCGATTGCATATATTTCTGGATCGCCAGCCGGCAGGCCTCGTCGTCCCAGCTCAGTGGCAGATGAACGATACGTGACGGCACTTGCAAATCATCCTGTTGCTGCAAGGACAGTTCTGCTTCCTTCAATAGCGTTAACAAGGTGTTGCGCGGCAGCTGCCGTGGATCGAAATGAATCTGCAGGGAACGAATGCCGGGGGTCAGTTCCAGCACGCCGTCAATCCGCTGCTGCTCCAGCCACAGCATCAGGGCGTGAGCCCGGAAACGCAGGCGCAAATCCAGTTCCAGTGGACCGTATTCCACCAGCACATAACGGTCACCGGCGGCTCGGTAGACTACCTCCACACCGGCTTCCTCCTCCGGCAGGCGGTCCAGTACCGGGGTGATCACAGGGGCGGACTTCACTACCAGTTCGGGTGCGTTCAGGTGTTGCAGACAGCGGTCCTGTTCTTCACACAGACGGTCGGCGTCTTCCAGGGAGACCGGTTGAAAGCGGACTTTATCCCCGGCTTTCAGTTGTCCCAGTTTCCACAGGTCGGCTTTGATCACCGTGGCGGGACAGACAAAGCCACCGAGCGACGGACCATCCGGGCCCAGAATCACCGGCATATCGCCGGTGAAATCAATGGTACCCACCGCATAGGCGTTATCGTGGATGTTGGAAGGGTGCATGCCGGCTTCGCCGCCGTCGCTGCGGGCCCATTCCGGTTTCGGCCCCACCAGGCGTATGCCGGTGCGGCTGGAGTTGTAATGCACCTGCCAATCGCTGCTGAAGAAGGTGGCGATGTCGTTGTCGGTGAAGAAGTCCGGTGCGCCATGGGGGCCGTAGATGACCCGCAGTGTCCAGGTATCGCGCAGCTTCGGCATCAGCGCGGGTGGCACCTCGATGGCTTGCGGGACCGCGCCGTGCGGGCTTAGATGCAACACATCGCCGGTACGCAGAGCACGGCCGCCGTGACCGCCAAACTGACCCAGCGTAAAAGTGCTGCGTGAACCCAGGTAGGCTTCGCATTGAATGCCACTGTCCACGGCTATGTAAGCGCGGGCGCCGGTGCCGTTGACCTTGCCCAGCTTCAGCGTCTGGCCGGCGATCACCGTCACCGCCTGGTAGCGGGGCACGGACTCGCCGTCGAGCGTGGCGCCCATATCCGCGCCGGTCAGCGCGATCCGGGTGTCGCGGTTGAAGCGCAGGGTCGGGCCATTGAGCGTGCATTCCAGGCCGGCCGCATTCTCGTCGTTGCCCAGCAACCGGTTACCGAGGCGGAAACTGAGGCTGTCGAACGGGCCGGACGGCGGCACGCCCACCGGCCAGTAGCCGCCGCGCCCGGGATAATCCTGGACGGTGGTCAGGGTACCGCCGGCAAGGACATCCAGGGTATCGGGTTGGTAGCGGAAGTCGTTCAGATAGCGAGTGGTCATGCGGCCTTGCCGAAACGCCGGGTCGGCGAGGATCGCCAGCACATACTCGCGGTTGGTTTCGATGCCTTCCACCAGAGTGTCGCCGAGCGCTTGCTCCAGGGCAGCCAGAGCGCGCTCGCGATCATCCTCGTGAACGATGACCTTGGCCAGCATCGGGTCGTACAGCGGGGATACGGTCAGTCCCGCTTCGATCCAATGGTCCAGCCGCAGCCGTTGGCCGTCCGCTTCAGGAAAACGCACGGTGGTCAGCAGACCGGCGCTGGGTTGGAAATCCTTGTTCGGATCCTCGGCATAGAGACGCACCTGGATCGAATGACCGTGCGGCGTGAGATCGCTGGCCAGGTGTTCCAGCGGCGGTAGTTCGCCGGCGGCCAGCCGCACCATCCAGGACACCAGGTCGGCGCCGTAAACCTGCTCGGTGACGCCGTGCTCCACCTGCAGGCGAGTGTTCACCTCCAGGAAGTAAAAGCGGTTGGTATCCTGGTCGAGAATGAATTCCACGGTCCCGGCGTTGCGGTACTGCACCGCCGCCATCAGACGCCGTGCGGTGTCGTGCAAAGTGCGCCGAACCTCTTCGGGAAGATTGGGCGCCGGCGTTTCCTCCACCACTTTTTGATGGCGGCGCTGGGCGGAGCAGTCACGCTCGCCGAGCGTCACCGCCTGGCCTTTTCCATCGCCGAACACCTGCACTTCGATGTGGCGGGCGCGCTCGATGTATTTCTCCAGGAACACGCCGTCGTTGGAAAAGTTGTTGGCGCTGAGCCGGCGCACCGTATCCCAGGCTTTGCGCAGCGATTCGTCATTGAGGCAAATCTGTATGCCGATACCACCGCCGCCGGCGGTGCTCTTCAACATCACCGGATAGCCGATGTCGTTGGCGGCGGCCAGAGCTTGTTCCAGATCGGTCAGCAGACCGGTACCCGGCAGCAGCGGTACCTGATTGTCTTCCGCCAGTTGGCGGGCGGTGTGTTTGAGGCCGAAGTCCCGCATCTGTTGGGGGGTGGGGCCGATAAAGGCGATGCCTTGGGCTTCGCAACGCTCGACGAAATCCGGGTTCTCGCTGAGAAAACCATAGCCGGGATGCACCGCGTCGACCTGATGCTCGGCCATCAGCACCAGTAATTTGTCCTGGTCCAGGTAGGTGCTGGCGGCGCTGCCGTCGCCCAGGCAATAGGCCTCGTCGGCCAGGCTCACGTGACGGGAATCGGCGTCCGCGTCGGCGTAGACCGCGACGCTGGTGATGCCCAGGGTTTTCAGGGTACGGATGATTCGAGTGGCGATGGCGCCACGGTTGGCGATCAGTACCTTCTTGAACATGATGTTGGCTCTGCGGCGATGGCGGGTCGTCCCGCCGTAAGCGTCCGGCTTCCGGGGTCGTCCCCGGCGCCTTCGATTCTGATCGTCAGTGCCAGATCAGCACTTCGATGGGCGTGGGGTTGTAGCCATTGCACGGGTTATTGAGTTGCGGGCAGTTGGAGATCAGCACGGTGATGTCCATCAGCGCTTTCATTTCCACGTACTTGCCCGGTGCGGAAATACCGTCGGCGAAGGTAAGGCCGCCTTCGGCGGTCACCGGCACGTTCATGAAGAAATTGATGTTGTGGGTGATGTCGCGCTTGCTCAGCCCGTATTCCTCATGCTCGTTAACGGCCCGCATCCAGCTGTCCCGGCAGGCGTGCATGCAGCGCTTTTCCAGCGCGTAACGCACCGTGTTGCTTTCCGTGGCGCAGGCGCCGCCGAGGGTATCGTGGCGGCCGCAGGTGTCGGCGGTGATTTCCAGCATCGGCCGGTTGCGGTTGGAGCGCAGCACGGTGCCGGCGGTGAGGAAGACGTTGCCTTGTTCGCGGATGGTGTCCATGGCGCTGTAGCGCTCGGCGGTGTCCTTGGCATTGAAAAACAGCGTGTCCGCCGCCTGGTTGCCTTCCAGATCGAGGATGCGCAGGGTCTCGCCTTCCTTCAGCACTTTAAGAAAGTAATCGCCGGCGGGGACGGTGTCGCGGAAATGAGCATCGGTGGGCTTCAGCTGACTTTCCCGAATCATGATGGTCTCCTAAAGGCCCAGGTGATAGAGGCGGTTATTTTCGAAAGCACGGGCGTTTTCCGGACGAAAATTCAGACAGTAGTCGTCCTTTGCCACCGGCGCGGCGGTGAGCATTTCCACCCGCACCGGTTTGCGCGGATAGTCGCTGGCGGGATTGAGCGGGTGCGGGCAGGTGTGCATCACCACCAGCGTGTCCATCTCGAAACGCAGGGTAATTTGTGCCCCGGCGCGGGCGGCGCCGGCGTCGAAACGCAGCTGTCCGTTATCGTCGGTGACCACCTTGCTGAACAGATTGAGATTGGCGGCCAGGTCTCGCTCTCCCAGGCCGTATTTAGCCAACTCGGTGAGGAAACTGGCGTGGCCGCTCAGGGTCCAGTCGTTGCGGTATTGCTGGTAATTGTGCTCACCGTATTTCTCCAGCAGGCGGGCATCGTCCAGGTTGCCGCAGACGGTGTCGTGCCAGCCGAAGCTGTCGTCGACGATGGAGGCGAACACCCGGCCCATGTCGGAGTAGAGACAATTGCCCCGGGTCAGTTTGAAGGTGTGCTGACCCTTGAGGGTGTCCGGGGCGTTGTAACGCTCCAGTTTTTCTTCCGGGTTGTAGAACAGCATGCCGACGTTGGCGCCGCCTTCCAGATCGGTAAGACGCAGAGCGGTGCCGCGACGCAGGCGAAACGACCAATGGGCGCCACCGGGCATGGTGTAGTCGTACAGCAGTTCGGTCATGAAGGTCTCCTTGTACGTTTCCAAATCATGAACAGGCACTAGGCCATGGTGCGGGCGGTGGCGTCCGCCTGCTCCTGAATGGCGGTGAGCGTGCCTTTGTCGCAATCCCCCACTGGCAGGTCGTAGGTGATGCGCGCGCCGTAGGCGCCGGGGGCTTGCGGGTCCAGGCGGGTCTTGTCGAATACCCACAGCCGGGTGCCGAGATAGAAGCCTTCGGCGAGATCGTGGGTGACCATGAAGATGGTCAGCCCTTGTTCCCGCCACAGATCCAGCACCAGGTGGTGCATGTCGCGGCGGATGCCGGGATCGAGCGCGCCGAAGGGTTCGTCCAGCAGCAAAATGCGCGGCCGTTTCATCAATGCCTGGGCGATGGCCAGGCGTTGCTGCATGCCACCGGACAGCTCGTGGGGAAATTTGCCGGCGGCCTGGGTCAGCCCCACGGATTCCAGCATTGCCATGGCGGCGTCCTTCAAGGCTTTGCGTTTGCCGCCGAAGGCGCGGCCGATGAGTTTGTGGCGGTGCAGCTCGTCGGCCAGCATGACGTTTTCCAGCGCGCTCAGATGCGGCAGCACCGAGTAGCGTTGGAACACGATGCCGCGGGTCTCGTCGGGCTGATCCGGGATCGGCGCGCCGTCCAGCAGCAGTTCGCCCCGGGTAGGCGATTCGGTACCGAGCAGCATTTTCAGAAAGGTGGTCTTGCCGCACCCGGAGGCGCCGACCAGGGTGACGAATTCCCCTTCCTGCACCTCGGCGTTGAGGCGTTCCAGCACCACCTGGTCGCCGTATTCCTTCCACAGATTGTTCATTTCGATGATAGCCATGGGCTTCTCCTCGCTTTGCTCAGTGGCTGCCGTGGAACCAGGGGTAACGCCAGCGGGAATAGCGGGCCAGCAGGAAGTCGATGGCGAACGCCAGCAAGGTGATCCAGAGCACGTAGGGCAGGATCACGTCCATGGACAGGTAGCGGCGCACCAGGAAGATGCGATAGCCCAACCCCTCGGTGGCGGCGATGGCTTCGGCGGCGATCAGGAACAGCCAGGCGGAGCCCAATGACAGCCGCACGGCGCTGATCAGGCGCGGCATGATTTGCGGCCACACCAGGCGCAGGATGATCTGCCAGGTGTTGGCGCCGAGCGTTTGCATCTTGATCACCTGCTCGGCGGGGATCTCCCGGGCCCTTTGCTGCAAGTCGCGGATCAGGAACGGCGTGATGCCGATGATGATCAGCATCACCTTGGCCAGTTCGCCGAGCCCGAACAGAATGAACAGGATCGGCAGGATCGCCATGGGGGGCACCAGCGACAACCCGGTGATCAGCGGGGACAGACCGGCGCGGGCATAGGGCAGGGTGCCGGTGACAATGCCGAAGACCAGTCCCATCAAGGCGCTGATGCCGACGCCAATGGCCAGGCGGGTGAGGCTGGCCAGGGTATCCGCCCACAACAGATACTCGCCGCTGCGTTTGCTCGGTTCGAACGCCATGCGCTGGATGGCATCGCCCATGGCGCTGAACGCCGGCAGCAGCTTGTCGTTGGGGTTGGCTTCCAGGCGGGCATCGGAAGCCAGCAGGTACACCACCAGCAGCAGCGCGAAGGGCAGCAGCCCCAGTGCCCAGGTGGCGACCCGTCCGGGTTGCCGGTTGATCAACTTCTTCATGGCGACTCCTGTGGGCGGTGACAAGGCACGAAGGGCCGGTTACAGCTCACCCTCGGCGGCCATCGTCATGTAGGTCGGGTCGAAGCGCAGTTTGATATTGCCGCTGTTGCCGTAGACGCCGGCGGGGGTTGCCACGCCAACGAAGCCGGCATCCGGGGCGCCTTCGCCGAGCAGACCGTGATCGAAGGAGAATTCCGCCACTTTCTGCATGGTGTCCTTCAGCGCCGGGCTGTTGGTGAACGCCACCGCTTCTTCGGCCTGGTCGAACAGGCGGGTGGCGTCGAGCTGCATCCGCAGGCCGTCCAGGTCGGTGGCGGCGACGTTGGCCAGGTGCTGACGGAAGCCGCTGTCGTCCAGGTGGCCCATGATTTCGTACCAGGCGCCGGTGAGCGCTTTGCCCAGGGCTGGATTGGCTTTCAGGGTGTCGGTGTTCACCACCATCAGGTCGATGATCTCGCCGGGGATGCTGGAGGAGTCGAACACCAGATTGGCTTCCGGGGATTCTTTAATCGTGCCCAGCAGCGGGTTCCAGGTGGCCAGGGCGGTTACGTCGGAGGTATTGAAGGCGGACACCAGATCGGCGTCGGCGGTATTGACCACGGTGATGTCGCGCTCGCTGAGTCCCACGCTGTCCAGCGCCCGGGCCAGCAGGTAGTGGGACACGGACAGTTCCACCAGATTGACGCGGCGGCCCTTGATGGCCTCGAGGTTGTCGGCGTCCTTGAGCACGATGCCGTCGTTGCCGTTGGAGAAGTCACCGACGATCAGCGCGGTGCTGTCGACGCCACCGGCGGCGGGAATGGTCAGGGCGTCCATGTTGGTCATGGTGCAGCCGTCGAACTGGCCGGCGGTGTACTGATTGATGGACTCGATGTAGTCGTTGATCTGCACTACTTCGATGTCGATGTCGTACTTGTCCGCCCATTTGTCGACGATGCCTTCGGCGGCGCCGTAGTCCCAGGGCAGCCAGCCCACATAGATGGACCAGCAGACCTTGAAGCTGTCCCGGGCCTGGGCCTGGACAGGGGCGGCGAGCGTCAGGGCGAGCAGGGCGGTGGTGCAGACGGTGGTGAGCAAACGGGTCATGTCGGACCTCCTGGGTTACGGACGAAGAGGAATCCAATGACAGCTGTCATCGTGTCCTCCCGGGCTTTTGTCCCGCCGTGTAACCTTCAGCGAAGGTCGACTGCTCTCGGACCAGGCATCGGCGGCGCCGATCGGAACCCTAGCGGTCTATTGGAAGCAAATTGTCGAGTGTGGATGGCCACCGGCCATTCGATTCCTCAGGCTGGTATACCAGCAAGAGCGGTGCCAAATCGGTGCAGGCCAGGGATTGCGGGGGATCGGGGGAGAAAAAACGGGGCGGAGGGCTTGCGGATGGGGCGGGCATGGCGCCAGTTTGGTGCGCCATGCCCAAAGGTGGTGCGTCCAGGGGCTTCAGGGAGTGCTGTCGAGAAACTCCGTCAGTGCCCGCCAGCTCTCCCGGTCGGCCTCGGCGTCGTAGGCCAGGGGCATGTCGAAACGTTGACCAAACTGATCCGCCTCGGGGTTGGTGAAGCCATGCTTGGCGTCGGGGAAGCTGAGCAACTGATACTCCGCGCCGGCGTTGTTCAATTCCTCAACCAGTGCCGAGACCTGCTCCGGCGGCACCATGGGATCGGCCTGGCCGGTGGCCACCAGAATGCGTGCCTTGATGTCGCCGGGCCCCGCCGGATTTTGCGTCGCCAGGGTACCGTGGAAGCTGGCCACGCCGGCCAGATCGTTGCCGGCGCGGGCCTGCTCCAGCACCACGCCGCCGCCGAAACAATAGCCCACCGCATAAACCCGCTTGTCATCCACATACTGCATCTTGCGCAGCAGCGTCTTGGCGGCGTTGAAGCGGGCGGCCATCTTTTCCGGATCGGCCAGAGCCTGCTCCATGAACGTCTTGGCGTCCTTGGGATGCTGCGCCACTTTGTCGTTGTACATGTCCACGGCCAGCGCCACGTAGCCTTCCGCGGCCAGTTGCCGGCTCCGGTTACGGATGTAGTTATTCAGACCCCACCATTCGTGGACCACGATGACCCCGGCGGTGAGCCGCTCTTGATCCTCGTCCATGTACAGTACGCCGGTGCCGACGCCACCGGGGAGGTTCACTTTCTGTTCAATGATGTCGGCCTGGGCCAGGGAACCGAGCAGCAGCAGGCTCAGCGCGATCAGGCGGTTCATGAGTTCTCCTTGTCCGGAGTGTCGGGGGCGGTGGTGGCGTCTTCCCAGACCCAGCGTAATGGCTCGCCGAAGTCGTCATAGATCAGCCGGCGGCGCGGCGTGGTGGATCTGGCGCGGCGGGCCTTGGGCTTATGCTTGCGGGCGTCGATGGTGGCGGCCAGCCGTGACAGATCAGTGCGCTGGGGCCTGGGCGTGTGGCTGAACGGGGATAACGGCCGGGCACCTTGCGGGGGCTCGCCGCTGGTGCCGGGCGGCACGCGCTTGATACTCCCGCCTCGGGACAAAAAACGCTCCATATCCCGGCGCAGTCGCTCGCGCTGCTGTTCCTTGGTGGTACGCACTTTCATGGGGACGGCGAATCATCGACGTGGACGACCTTCAACGATAGCAGCGCGGCGGCGGGAAGGCCACTGGCGAGAGACGCCGGTGGCGCATTTCCCGGGGCTGGCGGAGGTTACAGCGCGGTTCGCGGACGTTTGGGGATGGTGGTGGTGTCCTCGCTGCCACTGTTGTCGGCGCTATGGTTGGCACCACCACCACCACCACCACCACCACCACCACCACCGGCACGCAGAGGGTGACAGTTTTCTATCACCACCTGGCCCTCCAGCAGATTGCCACGGGAGTATTCGCGGAAAATACAGCGGTTGGTTTCCGGGTCGTAGTTTTCGATCCACAGATTATCGCCCTTCCAGGTGGCGGCGATGTGCTGTTGCCCCGCCGGCACGCTCAGCGTCATGGTGCCGCCCAGCCGTTTGACGAAGATCTGCTCAAGCCAGAAGTAATACAACACGGTACCCGCCAGCCACACCAGCACCGCCAGGATCACCGCCGGTTTCCACTTGCCCATGCGGGCACCGACCAGGAACAGACTGAGAAAAATCAGGATCGCAACCAGTACCCAATAGAGGTAAGTAATCATGCGTGTCTCCGGAAATCCTTGTATTGTAGTGTCGCCGCCTTCGCTGGCGGATCTGGGTATGTTTTGATGATAGCAACTGTCGACGCGGGAGATGTAAAACCATGCAACAGTGGTGGGTTTATATACTGCGCTGCGTGGACGGTTCACTGTATACCGGCGTCACCACCGATGTGGAGCGCCGTCACCGGGAACACAATGAAGGTCCCCGTGGTGCCCGTTATACTCGGGCACGACGGCCGGTGACCCTGGTTTGGCGGGCGGCGGTGGCGGATCGCGCCAGCGCCTGCCGGCTCGAAGCCCGCATCAAGGCGCAGCCGCGCACCGTCAAGGAGCGGTTGCTGGCCATCGGGCAAAGCAATACAAACGATGTTCAGGAAGTGCTGGACGTCCTCGGTTTGGATAGGGAGACCCCGCAATGAAACATTGGCGTTTTGTCCTGTTGCTGTCGATTCTGTTCGGCGTCACCGGCTGCGGCATCAATAACATTCCCACCTATGATGAGCAGGTGAAGGCCGCCTGGGGACAGGTGGAAAACCAGTACCAGCGGCGCGCGGATCTGGTGCCCAACCTGGTCAGCACGGTTCGGGGTTACATGGAACACGAGCGGGATGTGCTGGTGGAGGTCACCGAAGCCCGCGCCAAGGTCGGTTCCATTCAGGCCGATGAAAGTCTCATCAACGACCCGCAGAAGCTGCAGCAGTTCGAGGCGGCGCAGCAGCAACTCGGCTCCGCTTTGCAGCGCCTGATGGTGGTGGTGGAGCGCTACCCGGATCTCAAGGCCAACCAGAATTTCCTGGCCTTGCAATCGCAGTTGGAAGGCACCGAGAACCGCATCGCCGTGGCGCGCCGGGACTACATCACCGCGGTGCAGCAATACAATACCGAGATTCGCACCTTCCCGGGTCGTATCTGGCACAGCATGCTGTACAGTGAGATGGAAATACGGCCTTCCTTCGAAGCCACCACGGAAGGGGCGGAACAAGCGCCCCAGGTTAACTTCAACTGATGCGACTACTGCTCTGTACTCTGCTGATGCTGGTGCTGCCCTCGGCCTGGGCGGCGCCGGAATTCCCCGCTCTGACCGGCCGCGTAGTGGATAATGCCGGCCTGCTTTCTTCGCAACAGGCACAGGCACTGGAACAGCGCCTGGCCGAGGCCGAGAGCCGCACCTCCAACCAGGTCGTCGTGGTGACCCTGCCGGATCTGCAGGGCTACGCCATCGAGGATTACGGTTATCAATTGGGGCGGGCCTGGGGGATCGGTCAGGCCGAACATGACAACGGCGCCTTGCTGATCATCGCTCCCAAAGAGCGCAAGATTCGCATCGAGGTGGGCTACGGCCTTGAAGGTGTGCTCACCGATGCGTTGTCCCACGCTATTATTCAGAACGAAATCCAGCCCGCGTTCCGTCAAGGGGACTACTTCACCGGGATCGAACAGGGGGCCGCGGCCATTCTTGCCGCCATCGACGGCGAATACACCGCACCGGCCAGGAAAGCCAATAAGGGCAGCAACCTCCAGGCATTGATCTATCTGATCGTATTGGTGGTGTTGACCATGCTGCTGACCTTCGGCGGCGGCGGACGCGGCGGTGGCCGTCGTGGGCGAGGTCTGCTGGCACCGATCGCCATTGGCGGAATGGGCGGCTTTGGCGGCGGCGGTGGTGGTGGTTTTGGCGGCGGCGGCTTCGGTGGTGGAGGCGGTGGCTTTGGGGGCGGTGGCGCCTCGGGAGGCTGGTGATGTTATTGAATGAAGAGAACCAAAACCGGGTATCCCGCGCCATTGCCGCGGTGGAAAAAGACACGGACGCCGAGCTGGTGACGGTGCTGGCCCGGCAGGCGGACAACTATCGCTATATCCCGATGATGTGGGCGGCGCTTTTGTCCCTGCTGGTGCCGCTGATTCTCGCTTTCACGCCGGTCTGGCTGGCACCGCTGGAAGTGCTGCTGGCCCAGTGGACCACCCTGGTGGTGCTGGCTCTGGTGTTCCGCTGGCCACCGTTGATGATGCGGCTGGTGCCCGCCTCGGTGAAACAGCGCCGCGCCGCGGACCTGGCCCGGCGGGTGTTTCTGGACCAGGGGCTGCATCATACCCGGGGCGGCACCGGCGTATTGATCTTCGTCTGCGAAGCGGAGCACTACGTGGAAATCCTGGCCGACCACGGCATCGCCCGCCATGTGCCCAATGAACGCTGGCAGTCCATCGTCGATACCTTCACCACCCACGTGAAGGCCAGGGACACCTTGAACGGCTTCCTGGAATGCGTGGCGAGCTGCGGCGATGAGTTGATCACCCACGTGCCGGCCACCGAGCAGAAGAATGAACTGCCCAATCATTTGATCGTGCTGTAATAAGACGGCATCACAAGGAAGAAGATGGAAAGCGCTGTGTTCGAGATCGAGGTAACCTCCTGGGGTTACCTCGCGGTGGTGTTCTGGTCGTTGTTTCCGTTGCTGTTCAGCGTAGGGTATACCGTCGCTTTCCGTCGACGCCTGTATCATCGCTTCTGGTTCGCCGTACTGGCTACCGTATGCGGGTATGTCGGTTATGCTGGTATCCAGATCTTCTGGGGGCGACCTGGTCCGTTGGTTGACGCGCTATCCACCTGGTGGGTCATCTGTTGCCCCTTCGTTCTGCACCTGATCCGGGCCTTCCGGGTCCCGGGCAACGCTCGCGGTTAGAGTAGGGAGAGGGTGATTACTCATATATGAGTAAATTTTCCTTTTTTCTTGTCTTTTTACTCAAATATGAGTAAATACGACTTATGGAAACCCTAAGCCAGATTGGCCGCAATCTCCGTGAAGCACGCCGGAAGGCGTATCCCAAGGATTCCCTGGAGGACTTTGCTCTGCGTATTGGTGTGGGCAGGGCAACGCTTCAGAGAATGGAAAAAGGGGATCTCAGCGTCTCTCTGGGCAAGTATTTCCAGGCGGCAAAGCTGTTGGGGCTGGAAGAGCCCTTCCATGAATTGCTGAAACCGCGACAGAGCCTGTTCGATGACTAGGCAGCGCTATGACCTTTATCTCAACACCCAGGAAACCGGCATTATTCATGCCGCCGATGTGGTGCTGCTGGAAGAATCCGGCTTCCTGGTTCGGGTCGGTTTTCGCTACCGCCCTGACTACCTGAGCCTGGCTACGGCGTTTCCTCTTGATCCTGCCCAACTGCCCCTGCGCGGTTCCCCATTGGAATTCGAGTGTCACAGAGGGGCGAGCCCGGCTTTCCTGGATGACTATTTGCCTGATAACTGGGGCCGCAAGGTACTGGTGCAACTGGCTCTGCTGCGCAACAAACAAAAACTCAACGCCCATAGCGTCATCGACACCTTGGCACTGTTGGGCAACAGCCGCGTCGGTGCTCTGAGTCTGGTTCGACAGGGAGAAGCGCCCCGATTCGATGTTGGCTATTCCATCGAGCATCTTCGTGCCGCGGAGCAGGCCGCGCAGAAAATGGATCAATTGGAATATGGTGGTGTGGATCTCGATGAGATGAGCCTGCTGTATCTGGCCAATGCGGGAACCGGCATTGGCGGGGCCCGTCCGAAAGCCCTGCTGTTTGATGAAGCGGGTTGTTATCTGGCCAAGTTCAACCGTCTGACACAGGATGGCTATAATAATGCCCGAGTTGAGCTGGCCTGCCTGCGAATGGCCCAAGCCGCGGGCATCCAAATGTGTGACGGAAAGATTATTGAGGGCATCAATGGGCGCGAAGTCTTGCTATTGAATCGTTTCGATATGGACGGTACCGCAAGACGACATCTGATTACGGTGAATGGCTTGCTTAAGGACCCCGCCTCCCAGACGGACCTGGGGCATGCGTTCCGCTATGACCATATCGCTGATCTGATCAGGAAGTATTCCTGTCAGGTTGAAGAGGACCTTGTCCAGCTACTCAAGCTGATGCTCTTCAACCGTGCCATCAACAATACCGATGACCACGAACGCAATTTCAGCCTGATGCACGGCAAACACGGCTACCATCTGGCGCCTGCTTATGACCTGGTGCCCAGCCTTACGGTGAATATGCACCATGCCGCCAGCTACCAGTACCAACCTTACCCGCCAACCCCAACGGAGGCCCTGGCGAATGGCCGCATCTTCAAACTGCCCCGCGGCAAGGTGGAGAACGCGGCCCGTGATGTGATCAACGCAGTCCAGCAGTGGGATGCGGTGGCTGGCGCCGTTGGCGTCTCGGCGGAGGATATCGAGAAAGTCACCAGGGTGATGAGAGTTTAGAGAGCTATCATCCTGCCTGGTGCTTGATAAGCACTTCGCGCCATTGGAAACAAAAAAAGGCCGCTCCAAGGGAGCGGCCTTCTCTGAATATTGGTAGCAAGGGGCGGACTTGAACCGCCGACCCCAGCATTATGAGTGCTGTGCTCTAACCAGCTGAGCTACCTTGCCATGTTTCAAGGCCGCGAATTGTCCGTGAGCTCCGGGGCGCTGTCAAGAACGAGGGAGTCGATCCGGGCCATTTCGGGAACCAACCGTCTATTTCTTGTTCAGACCTTTTTACATGAGAACGGTTATCAATTATTCTCCGATAATACTTGACTGATTTGGTTGGTCTTTATAGTCTGACTTCCTATTCACGTACCAAAGGTGTGGGTATGCGATTAACCACCAAAGGCCGATACGCGGTGACCGCGATGCTGGATCTGGCTCTTCACGCGGATGAAGGCCCGGTATCCCTGGCGGATATCTCCGAGCGTCAGGGAATTTCCATTTCCTATCTGGAGCAGCTGTTCGCCAAGTTGCGCCGGCGGCATCTGGTGAGCAGTGTGCGCGGTCCGGGCGGCGGCTACAGGCTGAGCCGGGACAGCGACGATATCGATGTGGCCTCGGTGATCGACGCCGTGGACGAGTCCGTGGATGCCACCCGTTGTGGTGGCAATGGCGACTGCCAGGATGGCCACATTTGTCTGACACACCATCTCTGGTGTGATCTGTCGGATCAGATCCAGGATTTCCTGTCGCACATCTCGCTGGGCGAACTGGTTTCCCGCAATGAGGTCCGGCAGGTGGCGGAGCGCCAGAAGGTCACGCAGAGTCAACTGAACCGGGTGCCGGTCAGCACGCTTTGATCCCTCCATCATCAACACAGTAATCAACGTCCATGTCGCAAGCGGTTTATCTGGATTACGCCGCCACCACCCCGGTGGACCCCCGGGTGGTGGAGGCGATGGTGCGTTTTCTCGGGCCGGACGGCACCTTCGGGAATCCGGCATCGCGCAGCCATCTTTACGGCTGGCTGGCGGAGGAGGCGGTGGAAAATGCCCGTCGTCAGGTGGCGGACGCGCTCAACGCCGATCCCCGGGAAATCGTCTGGACCAGCGGTGCCACCGAGGCCAACAATCTGGCCATCAAAGGTGTTCTGGAGCAGCGGGGCGGGGGACATGTGATCACCTCCGCCACCGAGCACAAGGCGGTGCTGGACCCTTGCGGCTGGCTGGAAGGGCGTGGCGTCGAGGTCACCTATCTGGCGCCGGAGCCGGATGGCCGGATCACCCCACGGGCGGTGGAAGAGGCCATGCGCGAGGACACCGTGCTGGTGTCGATCATGCACGCCAACAACGAAACCGGGGTGATCAACGACATCGGTGCCATTGGCGCCTTGTGCCGGGAGCGTGGCGTCCTGTTTCACACCGACGCCGCCCAGACCATGGGCAAGTTACCGTTGGATGTTCGGGAAACAGCGGTGGACCTGGTCTCCCTGTGTGCCCACAAGATCTACGGCCCGAAAGGCATTGGCGCGCTCTATGTGCGGCGCCATCCGGATGTCCGGGTCGTCGCCCAGATCCACGGCGGCGGCCATGAGCGCGGCATGCGGTCGGGCACCTTACCCGCCCACCAGATTGTCGCCATGGGCGAAGCTCTGTCATTAGCCATGGCCAGCCGGGATGAAGAGAACGAGCGTATCGCCGCGTTGCGGGATCGCTTGTGGGATGGCATCCGGACGCTGCCCGGCGTGTCCCTCAACGGTGCCGGCGCGCCGCGATTACCCGGCCATATGAACGTGGCGTTCGAAGGGTTGGAAGGGGAGATGCTGCTGACCGCGCTGACCGGCGTGGCGGTGTCCACCGGTTCCGCCTGCACCTCGGCGTCGCTGGAGCCGTCCTATGTGCTCAAGGCGATGGGGGTATCCGATTCGCTGGCGCACGGCTCACTGCGTTTCTCGGTGGGCCGCTTCACCGATGAGACGCAAATCGACACGGTAATACAGAATGTGACGCAGGTGGTCACCCGGCTGCGTGACGCTGCTGCTCAAAGGGGATAAGCGGCTCTTTTTGTCCGACGGAAGGCTCCGTAACCGGCGTGCTGCTTGCTTAGGTGTTGTCACACCAAAGGACGGAGCCAACCATGCACGGAGTGATCCTTGCCCATCTGCGTCATTTCGTTACCGACCGCTATGGTCCGTCGGTATGGGATGACGTCAACCACCGAGCGGGCCTGACCGACTGCCTGCACGTACCGATTCAACTTTACCCGGACAGTCATCTGGAGGACCTGGTGGCGGCGCTGCAGTCGGTCACCGGGCTGCACCGTGATGATTTGCTGGAGGAATTCGGCGCCTGGGTGATCCCGCCCCTGATCAATATGTACCGGGCGATGATTCCACGGGAATGGGACGCGGTGGCGTTCCTGCTCAACGTGGAGGAACGCATTCACCAGCGGGTCATTCGTCTGAAGAACCCGGAGGCGACGCCGCCGCGCATTGATGTCCGTGAGCTGGAGCCGCGGGTGCTGCAGGTGGAATACCGTTCCCACCGGGATCTGAGCCTGCTGGCGCTGGGCTGCGTCCACGGCGTGGCGGCGTTCTACGGGGAGAAGGTGGAGATATTGGAGTCGGACCAGGTGGACGGCGGCGTGCGGCGCTTCGTGGTGCGCCTGGAACCCGCCGCCTGAACGTCGGGGATCAGGCGGCCAGAAGAGCCGCCGCTTCCTGCTTGATGCGGGCGACCATGGCACGCAGGCCGTTGCCACGGGTGGGGCTGAGATGGCCGAACAGGTCGATGTCCTGGAAGAAGGCGTCCATGTCCACCGCCGCGATCTGTTCCGGCGAGCGGCGGTTGAGGGCGGTGAGCACGATCGCCGCCAGCCCGCGCACGATGATGGCGTCGGAATCCACCGCCAGATACAGGCGGCCCTCACTGTCATCGTAGTCGGTGACCAGCCATACCTGGCTCTGGCAGCCGCGCACGAAGCGGTCTTCGGTGCGCAGGGTGTCCGGCAGTTCCGGCAGTTGCTTGCCGAGATCGATGATGTAGCGGTAGCGCTCTTCCCAGTCGTCCAGGAATTCCAGGTCGTCACGGACATCCTCGGCGGTGACGTTCTCACCGAGGGTGATGGCGCGAATATCGAAATCAGACAAGTTGAACCACCTTCTCAATTACTGCCGTCAGAACAGGCCCAGTTCCAGTTGGGCCTCTTCGGTCATCATATCCCGACTCCAGGGCGGGTCGAACACCAGCGCCACTTCCACTTTGTCCACATTGGGCACCTTGGCCAGCCGGTCTTCCACATCGCCCACCAGGACCGGGCCCATGCCGCAGGTGGGGGCGGTGAGTGTCATGCGTACCTGCACCACATTCTGATCGTTCCTGCGAATCACATCGCAGCCGTAAACCAGGCCCAGGTCGACCACATTCACCGGAATTTCCGGGTCGTAGATGGTTTTCAGCGTCTTCTGAAGATCCTCGTCCCGCACCGTACCGTCCGCTTCGGCGGCGTCGAAATCCAGCTCCAGCGGCTGCTGCCCGATGGCATCCGCGTCGGTACCGTCGATGCGCGCCATATTGCCGTTCACGGTCACCGTATAAGTGCCGCCCAGCGCCTGACGCAGGTTGACGAAGGTATTCTTTTTGATGGTGATGCGGGTGCCGTTGGGAACCAGCCGGGCGGGTACGTCCCGGCTGACCACCACGGTGCGTTGCTCTGAGGTGGAGGGTACGCTGGTCAAGACCTTCAGACCTCGTGCACGGTGAAGCTTTCACCGCAGCCGCATTCGCCGGTGGCGTTGGGGTTGCGGAACTTGAACAGGCTGTTGACGCCCTCGGTGACGTAATCGATTTCGAGACCGTTGAGCATCACCAGCCATTTTTCCGGCACATAGAGCGCAATGCCGTCGATGTCGAAGCGCTTGTCGCCCTCGCGCGGTTCGTCGACGAAGTCGAGCACGTACATGTAACCGGAGCAGCCGGACTCATCCAGGTTCAAGCGGATACCGGCGGCCCCGGCGCGCTCGATCTCCTTGAGAGCCTGGCGGCGGGCGGATTCGGTCAGGTGAATTTGCGCCTGGCCGGGCACGAAAGTCTGTACCGTCATGACATCATCACCTATAAAAAAGAACGTACTTTGTGGAGCGCCTGGAACAGGACGTCCACCTCATCAAGGGTATTGTAGATCGAAAACGAGGCGCGCACGGTACCGGGGATGCCGAGGCTGTCCATCAGCGGCATGCAGCAATGATGCCCGGTGCGTACCGCCACGCCTTGCTTGTCCAGCAACACGCCGACATCGGCGGGGTGGGCGCCGTCCAGCAGGAACGACAATACACTGACCTTGGTGGCGGCGTTACCGATGATTTTCAACCCCGGGAACGCCTCCGCCTGCTCATGGGCGGCGCTCAACAGGGCCCGCTCATGGCGTGCCAGCGCGTCCCGGGCCTGCCCCTGGAGCCAGCGGATGGCCGCACCCAGGCCGACCACGCCGGCGATGTTCGGCGTGCCCGGTTCGAATTTGTACGGCAACTGATTCCAGGTGCTTTTCTCGAACGTCACCACTTCGATCATCTCGCCGCCGGTCTGGTAAGGCGGCATGGCCTCCAGTAACTCACGGCGGCCATACAGGGCGCCGATGCCGGTGGGGCCGAACAGCTTATGGCCGGAGAAGGCGTAGAAATCACAGTCCAGCGCGCGCACGTCCACCGGGAAGTGCGACACCGCCTGGGCGCCGTCCACCAGGGTGATGGCACCGGCGGCCCTGGCGGCGGCGATCAGCTCCGCCACCGGTGTCACCGAGCCCAGACTGTTGGAGACATGGGACAGCGCCACTATGCGGGTGCGCTCATTCAGCAGCTGGTGGAACGCCTCGGTATCCACACTGCCATCCTCACGCAGCGGAACCACTTTGAGGCTGGCGCCGGTGGCCAGGCAGGCCTGCTGCCAGGGCACGATGTTGGCGTGGTGTTCCAGGGTGGTGATCAGCACTTCGTCACCGGGCTTGAGCCGCTCGCGGCCGATGCACTGGGCCACCAGATTGATGCCTTCGGTGGTGCCCTTGGTCCAGATGATCTCCTCGCGATCGGCGTTGAGGAACGCCGCCACGGTATCCCGCGCCGCTTCGAAGTCCGCGGTGGCGCGGTCACTCAGGTAATGAGCGCCCCGGTGCACGTTGCTGTTGGTGCCCTGGTAGTAATCCCGTATCGCGTCGATCACCGCCCGCGGTTTTTGCGTGGTGGCGGCGTTATCCAGGTACACCAGCGGTTTGCCGTTGGCCTCCTGGTGGAGAATCGGGAAGGCGTCGCGCAGCGCGGAAACGTTCAGAGTCATGCCGCTTCCTCGTTGGCGCCGGGATATTGGCTCAATTCCCCCGCCAGCCACGGCTGCACCCACTGCGCCACGCTCTCGTCCGGCAGCGCCAGGATCAGTTCGTTGACGAAGCCCAGGCTCAGCATGCGCTTGGCTTCCGCCAGCGCGATGCCCCGGGATTGCAGATAGAACTGTTGGGCGGCGTCGAGTTGGCCGACGGTGGCGCCATGGGCGCACTTCACGTCGTCGTTGTAAATTTCCAGTTCCGGTTTGGTGTAGATCTCCGCGCCGGGGCTCAGCAGCAGGTTCTTGTTGCTCAGTTCCGCCAGGGTGCCCATGGCGCCCTCGTGGATGTGGATGCGGCCATTGAGGATCGCCTTGCCCTTTTCGCCGGCCAGACCCTTGAACACCTGATTGGAGGTGCAGTGTGGCGCGCGGTGTTCCACGCACAGCTGATTGTCGATGTGGCTTTGACCACGGGCCACGAACACGCCCTGCATGTTCAATTCGGCGCCGCTTTTTTCCAGCAGGGCACGTACGTCGTTGCGGCGCAGCCGGTTGCCGCCCATCAGCTGGTAACTGTCGATGCGGCTGACACCGGTCTGCCGGAACAGCAAGGTGCTGATGTGCAGGGTGTCTTCCCGCTCGCTTTGCAGCCGGTAGTGGGTGAGGCTGGCGTTGTCGCGGGCCTCGATCACGGTCACCGCGTTGTTCAGCACCGGGCCCTGGCCGATGTAATGCTCGATCAGGGTCAGCTTGCTGCCCGGATTCAACAGTACTTCCACCCGGGTCTGGCAATGGGCGGGCGCATCGCTGGCGGCGTGCAGCAGCAGGTGCAGCGGCGCGCTGACTTCGGTGTTGGCGGCCACTTCCAGAGTGATGGCGTCCGTCAGCGCCGCGCCGTTGTAGAGTGCGAACGGCGTCAGCAACTCGTCACGCTGTCCGGCCTGGCGATGCAGCGTCACGCCTTCCGGCAACTGGCTCAAGGCTTCCTGCAAGCGGCCGTTGCTCATCACCAGGCGATGAGCGGCCAGGTTCGGCAGCGGCTCGGGCAGGGCGCCGTCGGCGGCGGTTCTCAGATGGCCGTCGGTGAGCGGATGCAGGGAAGTGTATTTCCACTGCTCGGTTTTACGGTCGGGGAAAACGGCGGCCTCCAGGGCGATCAGGCTGTCGCCGCGCAGCGGCGCCAGCGCGCCCCCGGCTTCGGACCGGCGCGCGTTTTCCATCGCCAGGGTCTTCAGTTCGAGGCCCTGTTGTTTCGAAGGGAGGCTCATGCGGACTCTTCCTCGCCGGTCAGCCAGCCGTAGCCTTTCTGTTCCAGTTCCAGAGCCAGTTCCTTGCCGCCGGATTTAATGATGCGGCCATCGGAAAGCACATGGACGTGGTCTGGCACGATGTAATCCAGCAGGCGCTGATAGTGCGTGACCAGCACGATGCCGCGCTCCGGGCTGCGCAGGGAGTTGACGCCCCGGGCCACGGTTTGCAGAGCATCGATATCGAGACCGGAGTCGGTTTCGTCGAGCAGGGCCAGACGCGGCTCCATCAGCAGCATCTGCATGATCTCGTTGCGTTTCTTCTCGCCGCCGGAGAAGCCTTCGTTAACGCCGCGCTTGAGGAACTGAGCGTCCAGATTGACCTGCTTGCAGGCTTCGCGGGCCTTGCGCAGCAGCGTCACCGAGTCCCACTCTTCCTTGCCCTGGGCCTTGCGCACCGCTTCCAAAGCCGCTTTGAGAAATTCCATGTTGGACACGCCGGGGATTTCCACCGGGTACTGGAACGCTAGGAACAGGCCGGCCTGGGCGCGCTCCTCCGGTTCCAGCTCCGCCAGGTCGTGACCATCCAGAATGGCCTGGCCCCCGGTGATCTCGTAATTGTCACGGCCGGCCAGAACATTGGCCAGGGTGGACTTGCCCGAGCCGTTGGGTCCCATGATGGCGTGTACTTCGCCCGGGTTCACGGTCAGATCCAGACCCTTGAGAATGGCTTTGCCGTTGACGGCGGCGTGCAGATCACGAATTTCCAGCATGTAAATAACGCCTATAAATTAACTGTCTAAGACTTTCCCACAACGCTTCGCTGCGGAGGACGAGGCCTGGGGCCGGTTTTCGCTATTAACTGTTAACTATCAACTGTTAACTAACCAACTGCCCCTTCCAGACTCACTTCCAGTAGCTTGCCGGCCTCCACCGCGAATTCCATCGGCAGTTCCTTGAACACTTCCTTGCAGAAGCCGTTCACGATCATGGAAATCGCTTTCTCCGGATCGATGCCGCGCTGCCGGCACAGGAACAACTGGTCGTCGCTCACCTTGGAGGTGGTGGCCTCGTGTTCCACCGTGGCGCTGGGGTGCTTGGACTCGATGTACGGGAAAGTGTGGGCGCCGCAACGATCGCCCAGCAGCAGCGAGTCACACTGGGTGAAGTTGCGGGCGTTCTCCGCGCGTGGGCCCATCCGTACCAGGCCGCGATAAGCATTGGAGCTCTTGCCGGCGGAAATGCCTTTGGAAACGATGGTGCTCTTGGTGTTCTTGCCCAGGTGGATCATCTTGGTGCCGGTGTCCGCCTGTTGCGCGTGGCGGGTCAGGGCCACGGAATAGAACTCGCCCACGGCGTTGTCGCCACGCAGTACCACGGACGGGTATTTCCAGGTGATGGCCGAGCCGGTTTCCACCTGGGTCCAACTGATCTTGGCGTTGTCATGGGCGACGCCACGTTTGGTGACGAAGTTGTAAATACCGCCCTTGCCGTTCTCGTCGCCGGGATACCAGTTCTGCACCGTGGAATACTTGATCTCGGCGCCGGGCAGGGCCACCAGCTCCACCACCGCCGCGTGCAGCTGATTCTCATCACGCTGTGGCGCGGTGCAGCCTTCCAGGTAGCTGACGTAGCTGCCTTCGTCGGCGACGATCAGAGTGCGCTCGAACTGCCCGGTGTTGGCTTCGTTGATGCGGAAGTACGTGGACAGCTCCATCGGGCAACGCACACCCTTGGGGATGTAAACAAAGGAGCCGTCGGTGAATACCGCGGAGTTGAGCCCGGCGAAGAAGTTGTCGCTCTTGGGCACTACGGAGCCGAGATATTTCCGCACCAGCTCGGGGTGCTCCTGCACCGCCTCGGAAATGGAGCAGAAGATCACTCCGGCCTCACCCAGCTTTTCCTTGAAGGTGGTGCCAATGGAAACCGAGTCGAACACCGCGTCCACCGCCACCCCGGCGAGCATTTCCTGTTCGTGCAGGGGGATGCCGAGCTTCTTGTAGGTGTCGAGCAGTTCCGGGTCCACCTCATCCAGGCTTTTTGGCCGGTCTTCCATGCTTTTCGGCGCGGAATAGTAGGAGATGGCGTCATAGTCCACTTTCGGATAATGCAAGTGGGCCCATTCCGGCTCCGGCATTTCCCGCCATTTGCGATAGGCTTCCAGACGCCACTCCAGCAGCCACTCCGGCTCTCCTTTCTTGGCGGAGATGAAGCGGATGACGTCTTCGCTGAGCCCCGGCGGCAGAGTGTCGGACTCCACCAGGGTGGTGAATCCGGCCTCGTACTCGGAGCGGATGACTTTGTCCAGTTCGGCTTGGCTGCTCATAATCTCAGAATACCAGAGTAATTTAGTCAGGTATTATACGGGATCCGACGGCAGGGTGGAATCCAGAGTGGCGATGGGATCAATAGGCGGCGGCCCGAGGGCCTGAAACCGGCGCCAACGGTATCATATTTAGCCCCGGATGCGTATAATCCGCCGGTTTCAGGCCCCCGGATCGCGGCGAGGACCGCCCAGGCCGAGTCCACGGGCGTGACCGGCCGAATGGCGCGGGCGCCTATTCAACACAAGCAATGCAAATTCATGCAATTCTGGAGAAGACACAGCGATGTCAGTAGAGCGTACTCTCTCGATCATCAAGCCCGACGCCGTGGCCAAAAACGTCATCGGTGAGATCGTTGGCCGTTTCGAAAAAGCGGGCCTGAAGGTCGTGGCCATGAAAATGCTGCACCTGAGCCGTGAGCAGGCAGAGGGCTTCTACGCCGAGCACAAGGAGCGTCCTTTCTTCGGTGATCTGGTGGCCTTCATGACCAGCGGCCCGGTCATCGTGCAGGCACTGGAAGGCGAAGGCGCGGTACTCAAGAACCGCGATCTGATGGGCGCCACCAACCCGAAAGAAGCGGAAGCCGGCACCATTCGCGCCGACTTCGCCGAAACCATCGACGAAAATGCGGTACACGGCTCCGACTCCACCGAGTCCGCCGCCCGTGAAGTGAGCTATTTCTTCTCCGACGAAGAAATCTGCCCGCGCACCCGCTAAGGTGGTGGGTAAGCGCCTCGCCGCAGGGCGGGGCGTGACGCCGCCGCAGGAGGAAGCCATGAGTGCCCCGCAAAAGGTCAATCTGCTCGGTTTCAGCCGTGAGCAAATGGAAGCGTTCTTCCTCGAAATGGGGGAGAAGAAATTCCGTGCCCAGCAGGTGATGAAGTGGATCCATCACCATCAGGCGGACCATTTTGACCAGATGACCGACGTCGGCAAGGCGCTGCGCCAGAAGCTGACCGAAGTGGCGGAAATTCGTGGCCCCAAAGTGCTGCATGAAGGTATTTCCCGGGATGGCACCCGCAAGTGGGTGTTCGAGGCCGACGGCGGCGGCGCGGTGGAAACCGTGTTCATCCCCGATGGCCGCCGCGGCACCCTGTGTGTGTCCTCCCAGGTGGGCTGCGCCGTGGATTGCGGCTTCTGCTCCACCGGTAAACAGGGTTTCCAGCGCGATCTGACCAGCGCCGAGATCATCGGCCAGGTCTGGCAGGCGGGCCGCGCGTTTGGTCCACGCCGTAATCTGGGCGAGCATCCGATTACCAATGTGGTGATGATGGGCATGGGCGAGCCAATGCTGAACTACGACGCCGTGCTCACCGCCATGCGCATCATGAAGGACGATCTGGGTTACGGCATCGGCAAGAAGCGCATTACCCTGTCCACTTCCGGCGTGGTGCCGAAGATCGACCAGCTCAGCCGGGATCTGGATGTGGCGCTGGCGGTCAGTCTGCACGCGCCCAACGATGAGCTGCGCAACGAACTGGTGCCGCTCAATCGCAAATACCCGCTGGCGGAACTGATGGCCGCCTGCAAACGCTACAGCGACAATATTACTCACCGTCACAACACCATCACCATGGAATACGTGATGCTGCGTGACGTGAACGACAAACCGGAGCACGCCCGGCAGCTGGTCAAGCTGCTCAACGGCATTCCGGTGAAGGTCAACCTGATTCCCTTCAATCCCTTCCCCCACGCTGGCTATGAGCGCTCCCGGAAAAAAGACATCCTGGAGTTCCATAAATTCCTTAATGACCATGGCCTGCTGACCACGGTACGCACCACCCGGGGCGACGACATCGACGCCGCCTGCGGACAATTGGTGGGCACGGTGCAGGATCGCACCCGTCGTGCCGAACGTTGGAAAAAATCGGTGTTTCACCGCACCGAACAGGCCGATGGCAATGCGGCGTCTGTATGATAAAACGACATTTTTCTTTGGTTGTGGTACTGGCCGGAGGCCTGTGGCTGTCCGGCTGCGCGGTGGAGAGCAGTCGTAACAACGTCAAGGTGGATGATGCGGTCACCAGCCGTGTCGCCGCTGGTCTTCAATATCTTCAACAGGGCAATCCCAGCGAGGCCCGGCGACATTTTTCCCGGGCTCTGTCACTCAATGACAACAGTGCCAAGGCACACAATGCCATGGCCTTGTTGTATAACTACGAGCGCGATCCGGAGAATGAGGAGCGCCACTACAAGCGCGCCTTGCGGATCGACGGTGATTACGCGCCGGCATTGAACAACTACGGAACCCTGCTGTACAGCCAGGGTCGGTACCAGGAAGCACTCAAGCTGTTCGGCCGGGTCGCCAACGACCCCGGTTATGAAGGGCGGGGCAGTGCCTATAGCAATATCGGCCTGTGCCATCTGCGCCTGGACCAGCCGGAGCAGGCGAAAGAAGCTTTTATCAAGGCGCTTCGTCTGCAACCGCGATCCGTGACACCGAATCTGGAGCTGGCACGGCTGTATTATCAGGATCAGCGCTACGATCTGGGCTGGGACTATTACCAACAATACACCCAGCGGGTGGGTCGACAGGACCCCGCCGGGTTGTGGCTGGGGGTGCGGCTGGCCCACGCGTTGGGCCGTAAAGACCAACAATCCAGTTATGAGCTTGCGTTGCAGAATCTCCACCGGGGCTCCCGTGAATATCGGCTCTGGCAGGAGTGGCGCGACGCTCAGGAGGCACCTTAATGAGTGAGTCAGGGACGGAACTGCCCGGCGCCGAGTTGCGTCGAGTGCGTGAAGAGCGGGGTATGACCCGTGAGGAAGTGTCCGAACACCTGCACCTTTCGATGAGCTACCTTCAAGCTCTCGAGGAAGATGACTACGGGCGTTTGCCCGAGCCGCCCTTTATTAAAGGGTATTTGCGCAATTACGCCCGGCTGCTTGGCCTGCCCGGCGAGGAGCTGGCGTCCCGCTTTCAGCAGCATGTGAACCAGAACCGCCGGGAGCCGGCGCCCACCGAATCCGTGCACGAACCGCTGAGCGGCGGACGCGACTGGCGCTGGCCGTTGCTGCTGGTGTTGCTGATCCTGTTGCTGCTGGCTCTGGCATGGTGGTTGTGGCCCTCCGCCGGCGAGCCTGAGCCGGTGGGCACGCACCCCGATACGGTGGAAGAATCCGTGGTGCCGGAGCCGTCACCGGCGGCGCCGGCCGATACCGGGTCCGATACGGACCTGACTCCGACCCCGCCGTCGGAGCCCTTCCCGGACTCCGGAACGGTGACCCCGGAACCTGTCATGGAGCCGTCTTCCAATACGGAGGATAATGGCGTGGACAGTGGGGCCGAAGCCGTGGAGCCACAGGCGGGGACCCCGGAGCCGGCCGGTGAGGCCGCTACGGACAGCGCGGACAGCGAAACCGGAGCCGCGATGGCGGAAGCCAGCGGCGACCGGCTGGAAATGGCCTTTTCCCGCGAGTGCTGGGTCCGGGTCGTTGACGCCACCGGCAAGCGTCTGGTGGAAGGCGTGCAAAGCGCTGGTGATCGTGTGTCCCTCAATGGCCAAGCGCCTTATCGGCTGACCGTCGGCGACGCCGCCGCGGTCAGCGAGATGACGCTCAACGGCAAGACGGAAACCCTGCCCGGCAGCGGATCCGGCCAGGTGCTGCGTTTCTCTTTACCGTAGCCCCGTATTACCGTGGCCTCCGCGGCCGCCTAACGCTGTTGAATGCCCGGCCCGGTGCCGGGCAGCGATGAGTCGATCAGACGTTTCAGCTCTTCAGGAGTCAGTATGGAACCGGAAATTTCCATTCAACGCCGCAAATCCCGGCAGATTCATGTGGGATCCGTGCCCGTTGGCGGTGACGCTCCGATCTCCGTGCAGAGCATGACCAACACCGACACCTGCGACGTGGACGCCACGGTGGCGCAGATTCGCCGCCTGGAAGAGGTGGGGGCCGATATCGTGCGGGTTTCGGTGCCGACCATGGACGCCGCCGAGGCCTTCGGCAAGATCCGCAAACAGGTGCAGGTGCCGCTGGTGGCGGACATCCACTACGATTACAAGATCGCCCTGAAGGTGGCCGACGAAGGCGCCGACTGCCTGCGCATCAACCCGGGTAATATCGGGCGCGAAGACCGGGTGCGGGCAGTGATCCAGTCCGCCCGTGACCACGGAGTTCCGATCCGTATCGGGGTCAACGCCGGCTCGCTGGAAAAGGAGCTGCAACGCAAATACGGCGAACCCTGCAGCGACGCCCTGGTGGAATCCGCCATGCGGCATGTGGAGATCCTCGACCGCTACGATTTCCAGGAATTCAAGATCAGCGTCAAGGCCTCCAACGTCTTCATGACCCTGCAGGCCTACCGCAAGCTGGCCACCCAGGTGGAGCAGCCCCTGCACCTGGGCGTCACCGAGGCCGGCACGTTCCGCTCCGGCACGGTGAAATCCGCGGTGGCGCTCGGCGGTCTGCTGCTGGAAGGCATTGGCGACACCATCCGTATTTCCCTGGCCACCGATCCGGTGGAGGAGATCCGCGTCGGTTTCGATATTCTCAAGAGCCTCAACCTGCGCAAAAAAGGCGTCAACATCATCGCCTGCCCGAGCTGTTCGCGGCAGAACTTCGATGTGATCCAGACCGTCAACGAATTGGAGGCGCGTCTGGAGGACATCAACGAGTCGGTGGACCTGGCGGTGATCGGCTGCCTGGTCAACGGCCCTGGTGAAGCGCGGGAAGCCGATGTCGGCCTCACCGGTGGCACCCCTAACAATCTGTCCTACGAGGACGGCCAGAAAAGCCACCACGTCAAGCAGGAAGACCTGGTGAGTGAACTGGAGCGGATGGTGCGCGCCAAGGTGCAAAAAATGCGCGATGACGAAGCCAAGGGTATTATCGCGCGTAGTGAATAAAGAACGCCGGATGCCGAACGCCGGACGCTTGACGCCGAAAAGCGGCAAGTCTCCGGCGTTTGTTGTTTCCGGTCAGGTTTCAAGCGTCGGGCGTGCAGCGTCGGGCGTCGAGCGTTAACAAGGAGAACCGGTGGGTAAGAAGATCACCTCCATTCGCGGGATGAACGACATCCTGCCGCAGCAGACGCCGCTGTGGCAGTGGCTGGAAGATAAAGTGCGCGGGGTGCTGGCGGCCTATGGCTACCAGGAGATCCGCACGCCGATCCTGGAGCAGACCGATCTGTTCAAGCGCGGTATCGGTGAAGTCACCGATATTGTCGAGAAGGAGATGTACACCTTCGAGGACCGCAACGGCGACAGCCTGACCCTGCGTCCGGAAGGCACCGCCAGCTGCGTGCGCGCCGCCGAGGAGCACGGTCTGCTCTACAACCAGACCCAGCGGCTTTGGTACGCCGGGCCCATGTTCCGCCATGAGCGGCCGCAGGCTGGCCGCTATCGCCAGTTCCACCAGATCGGCGTGGAAACCTTCGGCATGGACGGACCGGACATCGACGCCGAGGTGATTCTGCTCTCCGCGCGCCTGTGGAAAGCCCTGGGCTTATCCGATCAGGTCACCCTGGAACTGAATTCCCTGGGAGACGCCGAAGACCGCGCCCGCTACCGTGATGCCCTGGTGGCCTACCTGCGCGAACACAGCGAGCGCCTGGATGACGACTCCCGCCGCCGGCTGGAACGCAATCCGCTGCGCGTGCTCGACAGCAAGGACGCCGGCACCCGTGAAGTGCTGGAACAGGCGCCGCGGCTGGAAGAATTTCTTAACCACGATGCCCGTGAGCACTTCAGCAAGCTGTGTGCGTTGCTCGAGGCCGCCGGGATCGAATACCGCCTCAACCCTTATTTGGTGCGCGGGCTGGACTATTACGGCAAAACCGTATTCGAATGGACCACCCAGGCTCTGGGCGCCCAGGGCACGGTGTGTGCCGGCGGCCGTTACGACGGCCTGGTGGCGCAACTGGGCGGCAAGCCGACCCCGGCGGTGGGCTTCGCCATGGGGCTGGAGCGGCTGATTCTGCTGCTGGAACAACAAAACCCGGAACTGCCGGCGCCGGTGGCACTCTATATTGCTGCCATGGGCGAAGTGCAGTCCCAGGCTCTGGCCCTGGCCGAGCGCCTGCGGGACCGGTTCCCCGGCGTCGGTATCGTCACCCACTGTGGTGGCGGCAGCTTCAAGAGCCAGATGAAAAAAGCCGACCGCAGCGGCGCCCGCTACGCGCTGATCCTCGGCGAGGACGAAGTGGCGCGCGGGGAAGTGGCGGTGAAACCGCTGCGTGAAGACGCGGAACAACAGCAATTGCCCGAGACCGACCTGGCCGACTGGCTGGCCGAACGTCTCGCAAGATCACAAGCGTAAGGAGAAACAGGGGTGGCCGATTACATCCGTGACGAAGAAGAACAAGCCGAGCGTCTGCGCAACTGGTGGCAGAAAAACGGCGTGGCCACGGTAGTGGTGATCGTACTGGCGGTGGGTTCCATGATCGGCTGGCGGCAATGGCAGCAGCATCAAAGCGTTGAAGCCGGCAAGGCCTCCGGCCTGTACGAGAAGATGATCGGCGCGATGCCGACGGGCGCCGGCGACGGCAATGCCGACGCGGTGAAAACCAACGCCGCGGCGTTGATCGACCAGTTCGCCGGCGGCAGCTACGCCGGTTACGCCCATCTGGCACTGGCCAAACTGGCGGTGCAGGACGGTGATCTGGACGAGGCCGCCAGCCAACTGCGTCTGGTGGTGGACAAACCCGCCACCAAGGAACTGGAACACGTGGCCCGTTTACGCCTGGTGCGCGTGCTGATCGCCCAGAACGAGCTGGATGCCGCCGGCAAGGAATTGGGCCGTACCTGGCCCGAGTCCATGCAAGGGCAGGCCCTGGAACTCAAAGGCGACGTCGCCAAGGCCAGGCAGCAATGGGACGAAGCACGGGACGCTTATGCTTCCGCACTGGAAGCCATGGGCGGCCAGGGGGGAAGTGACCGCGTGCAAATGAAACTGGATGACCTGAACCGTCAATCGTGAGATTTATGCAGCCTCTTAAAGCCTCCCAAGCCTCCGGCGGTCTGCGCCGCTCCCTCACCACGCGTGGCCTGGTGGCCCTGGTGGCGGGCGCGCTGGTGCTGACCGGATGCAGCAGCAACCCCAACGCCATCGAGCCCAATGATCTGCCGGACTTCGACAGTGCCTACAAGGTCAAACGGCTGTGGAAAGCCAATGCCGGCGACGGCATGGACGAGACCTCGATGAAACTGAGCCCGGCGGTGACCAGCCAGCAGGTGTTCGCCGCCGACGTTCATGGTCAGGTCTACGCGTTCAATCGCGAAGACGGCGACCGGCAATGGCGTAAAAAGACCGAGGATCGCATCTCCGGCGGTCTCTTCGCCGGCTACGGCAAGGTGTACTACGGCACCCGGGAAGGCGAAGCGGTGGCGCTGTCCGCCGAGGACGGCAGCGAATTGTGGCGCCGCCAGTTAAGCAGCGAGATCCTTTCCGCGCCCACCAGCACCGGCTCCCTGGCGCTGTACCAGACCATCGACGGCCGTATCCAGGCGCTCGATAGTGAAACCGGCGAGCCGCGCTGGGAATACGAGACCGCCATTCCCAATCTGATTCTGCTGGGCGGCACACAGCCGGTGGTCACCGCCGGGCGTGTCTACGCGGCGTTTTCCGGCGGCAAGGTGGTGTGCCTGGACGAACAGACCGGTTCGCCGATCTGGGAGCGCCGGGTGGCCGAGTCCACCGGCCGTTCCGAACTGGACCGTCTGGTGGACATCAATACCAGTCTGATCGTGGAGAACGGCGGCGTGTTCACCGCCACGTTCCAGGGCAAAGTGGCGGTGCTGGACTGGGAAAACGGCCGCCCCTACTGGGCCAAGGACATTTCCAGCCACCAGCGCCTCAGTTCCGATCTGGGCACGCTGTTCGTCAGTGATGACCAGGGCCTGGTGCGCGGCGTCGACCAGCGCAGCGGCACCTTCCTGTGGCAGCAGGACAAGCTCTATGGCCGCCGCCTCACCGGCACCGCGGTGCAGGACGACCTGGTGGTGGTCGGTGACTACGAAGGCTATCTGCACTGGATGGATCAGAGTGACGGCAAGCTGGTGGCCCGCTATCGCCATCGCGGCAAGCCCATTGTGTCCGCGCCGATCCGCCACGACGACGTCATCTACGTGCTTGGCAGTGAGGGCCGTCTGGCCGCCTACCGCCTGGAAGCCCGGGACTGATCCGGGACGCTCTTTTCACCCTCTCCCCTCAAGGGAGAGGGGAGACAAGACAGACCTTTCTATTCGGTCCCCTCTCCCTTGAGGGGAGAGGGTGCGTTTGAGGAAAGGCGAAGCCATTCCGACACCATCGTCCCAGCCATTGCCGATTAATTTGGCAACTTTCCCGCTAAGTTAATACCATAGCGCCCCAATATACCGTCAGAGTGCCGCATGAAACCGGTTATCGCCCTGGTGGGCCGCCCCAATGTGGGCAAGTCCACCCTGTTCAATCGCCTCACCCGTACCCGGGACGCCCTGGTGGCGGATTTTCCCGGGCTCACCCGTGACCGCAAGTACGGGGACGGCCGCATGGGCGATCGGCCCTATATCGTGGTCGATACCGGCGGTATCGGCGAAAGCGAGGAGGGCATAGACCGGCCGATGACCGATCAGGCCCTGCTTGCCGTGGGCGAAGCGGACGCCGTGCTGTTCCTGGTGGATGGCCGCGCCGGACTGACCGCCGCCGATCAACAGGTGGCCTCGGAGTTGCGCAAGCTGCCCAAGCCGGTGTTCCTGGTGGTGAACAAGACCGATGGCCTGGACCCGGATTCCGCCATGGCGGATTTCTACGCTCTGGGGCTGACCCAGGTGCTGCCCATCGCCGCCGCCCACGGGCGTGGCGTACGCGCGCTGATGGAAGAGGTACTGGCCGTCTTCCCCGAGCCGGAAGAAACCGGTGAAGAGGAAGAACCGGAAGATCCGGACACCGTGCGGGTGGCGGTGCTGGGCCGCCCCAATGTGGGCAAATCCACGCTGATCAACCGTATTCTCGGTGAAGAGCGGGTGGTGGTGTTCGATCAGGCCGGCACCACCCGGGACTCCATCGAAGTGCCGTTCGAACGCAATGGCCGGCCTTATGTGCTGATCGACACCGCCGGGGTGCGCCGCCGGGGCAAAGTCCACGAGACCATCGAAAAATTCTCCGTGATCAAGGCGCTGCAGGCGGTGGACGCCGCTCAGGTGGTGTTGCTGGTGGTGGATGCCCGTGACGGCATCAGTGACCAGGATCTGCACCTGTTGGGCTATGTGCTGGAAGCCGGCCGCGCCCTGGTGATCGCCATGAACAAGTGGGATGGCCTGGAAAGCGATCACAAGGACTGGGTCAAGCAGCAACTGGATCGCCGCCTGCAATTCGTGCCCTGGGCCAAAATAAAATTCATCTCCGCCCTGCATGGCACTGGCGTTGGCGACCTGTTCGGTCTGGTGGAGCGGGCCTGGGATTCCGCTTTCATCAAGATTGGCAGCAATGCCCTGACGCGCATGCTGGAAGACATCACCCATGCCCATCCGCCGCCCCGCAGCGGCCGTTTTCGCGCCAAGCTGCGGTATGCGCACCTGGGCGGCTCGAACCCGCCGGTGGTGGTGATTCACGGTAACCGTACTGATTCATTGCCCGTCAGTTACCGGCGTTATCTGGAGAACCGGTTCCGGGAACTGCTGAAAATCGAGGGATCGCCGATCCGGCTGGAGCTGAAATCCGGCGACAACCCCTACGAGGGGCGCAAGAACCCGCTGACCGATCGGCAAATCCGCCGTCGTCGGCGCATGATGAAGCACATCAAGAAATAACTCGGATTCTGATAGAAAAAACGGAGGACGCTGCCGTCGTGGGGACGGCAGCGTTCTGGATCAAGCGGGGGGGGAAGCACGGGGTGCGATACCACTGTGGAATGCGGCTCTGGTCCGCCGCCGTACTGGCTAGTACGGTGGGGCTGAGCCATGCCCAGGAAATGGCCGGCCCGGATATTCCCCGGGTGCTGACCCCGGCCCGCCTCGATCAGCCTCTCTCCGAAGTCCCCGCCAGCGTCACCATCATCACCCAGGACATGATCCGCGCCAGCGGCGCCCGGGAGCTGTATCAGGTCATGCGGCTGGTACCCGGCATGAGCGTGGCCAAGGCCGACGGCAATGTACCGTCGGTGTCTTATCACGGTACCCAGGCCCGTGATCATCGCCGCATGCTGGTGTTGCTGGACGGCCGCAGCGTTTACCGGCCAGGCCTGGCCCGGGTCAACTGGAACGATCTTGCCATCGCTCTGGAAGATGTGGAACGCATTGAAGTCACTCGTGGCCCGGCCGCCGCGGCCTACGGCGCCAACGCCTTTTCCGGGGTGATCAATATCATCAGCCGCGATCCGCGCGACAGCGAAGGCCAGGAAGCGCGCCTGCGCGCCGGCAACAACGGCATCCGTGACGCCTACGTCAGCAGCGGCTGGCACCATGGCAACGGCGCCTTCCGGATCTCCGTGGAAAGTCGCGGCGACGATGGCTACGACGCCGGTCTGCCGCCGATGGAGGATGGTGACGGCAAACGGGCCAACACCGTCAACGGTCGCGGAGTGTGGGAGCTGGATAACGGCGATGTGCTCAGCTTTTACCTCGGCGGCAGCCGTTCGAAACTGGAACGGGCACCGGAAAGCAGTCTTCGCGGGCTGGGCGACTACCAGCGTTTGGCGATACAGCGTGACGACAATGCCTTCGCCGGCATGGTGTGGGAGCGCCAGCTGTCCGACTGGCATCAACTGAAAGTCTCGGGTTACACCCAGTATTCCGATGAAAAATTACCGCTGACCATGTGCTACTTCGATCCGCTCACCGGACAGCACGGCGCCGGCGGCGGGTTGTTTTTCTCCAGGGAAATGCGGGATCTGTACTTGGCCAACGACGGCGACATCGGAGCCACGCTGGCTGCCGCGTCCAATGACCCGGCAGTGCAGCAGCGTTATGGCACCTTGCTGAGCAGCGGTGCCGACCGTTTTTGTGGCACCAGCTATCTGGACGTGCGCGAGCAGCGCTACGATCTGGAGATCCAGGACACCATTCAGATCAGTCAGTGGGCGCGGTTGGTGGCGGGGCTTAACCTGCGCTACGACCGGGCCAGTTCGCAAACCTACCTCAGCGGGACCGCCGATAACGTCAGCCGCCGTGCTTTTGCCAACCTGGCGCTGAAACCGCTGTCCCGGCTCACCGCCAATCTGGGCGGGTACTGGGAATACGATGATCTCAACGGTGAACACTTCACACCACGCATCGGCCTGTCCTGGCGACTGATGCCCGGACACCATTTGCGCTGGGTATACGCCCGCGGCCTGCGCTCGCCGGACGTCTATGAGGACCAGGCTCATTCCAACGCGCCGATCAGCCGGCTCAACGGGCCTTTCGGTGACCGCACCGCCGACTGGCTGGGTTGGGACCCGGCCTACTTCTTCGTCAGCGAACAGGCCGATGGCAATCTCAAACCGGAGCGCATCCGCTCCCGGGAGTGGGGCTACTACGGCCACTTCGGTGACGTGGAACTGGATGTGCGTTACTTCCAGGAAGAGCTCTGGGATCTGATCAGCGGTTCCATCAGCCCGGTCAACTTCGACGCCGATAACAGCGGGAAGGTCACTCATCGAGGCACCGAAGCGCAGCTCAGCTGGCGGCCCGGCGCGCGTCACTGGCTACGTCTCAGCGGTGCCCACATTCATACCCGCAGCAACAGTGCCACGGAATTACGCTTCGCCGCCCGTGACAGCGGCAGCGCCTTGTGGGAATGGCATGCGCTGCGGAACTGGTGGCTTTCCAGCGGTTATTACCTGGCGCGGGACTACAACAATCACCCTTACGAACGCCTGGATCTGCAACTGGCTTATCGCCGTGCCCTGGGCCCCACCCACCTGGAGGCCAGCCTGCTGGTGCAGCACTTCCTGGAAAACGAGCCGGTGGTGTTCGCGGAAAATCGCTACCGGGCCGATGAACGGTTCTGGTTAACCCTGGCTTTGCGGTTCTGACTATGACGGAGCGACGCCTTTTCCATAACGTCCGACTCTTCGCCTTCACCGGCGGGGAGCGGATTGGTGTCGCACCGCGGGGAGGTCACTGAGCGTGCGCTGGTCAAGGAAGGCCCGGATTCTGCTCGCAACCCTCGCGTTATATTCCCTGTCGGCGGCGGCCGACGACCCGCTGCGCGTGCGCGTGATCAGCGACCAGCCGCAGCAGCGCGGCGCCTTTCTGCTGGCCCTGGAGCAGGTGCCGCCCGTATTGCCCTGGAGTCTGGTGGAAAGTGGTGCCGACGTTACCCTGGCGTTGGGCGCCGCTCCGTTTCGACGCGCCGTGGAAGAGGGCGGGCCGGTGCTGGGTGTTTCGGTGCCGCCGGCGGTGGTCGATGAGGCCAGACGCCGGGAATGCCAGTGCAGCGCGATCTGGAGCGGGGTGGCACTGGAACAGCAGTTGCGCCTGATCGAAATCCTCTTTCCCGGTGTCAGCCGCGTTGGCGTTTTGTATGGCCCCGACAGCGCCTGGCAGCCGCTGCCTTCGGCGGCCACCGCTTCGCTGCAACTGGATTGGGTGCCGGTTTCCTCCGCCGCCGGCATCGGGCCGCTGTTGAGAAGGCACTTGCCGCAATGGGATTTGCTGTTACTGCCGGAAGACGAGACGCTGTTCAACGCCGGCACCGCCAAACTCATTCTACTCTCCGGCTACCGCCAACGCGTGCCCGTGGTCGGCCCTGGTCAGGGTTTCGTTAACGCCGGCAGTGTCGCCAGCGTTCATTCTTCTTTGCCGGCGCTGGCACGGCAGACATTGCGCTGGCTCGAGCAATGGCGGCAACAAGGGCACTGGCCGTCGCCGGATTTTGTCGAGGACAGCAGCATCAGCGTCAATGAGTACGTGGCACGCGCCTATAACCTGCCGCTTTGGGAACCCCGGGCGTTACAACGAAAATGGGAGGAACAGCCATGATGGCCCAGGGGGGGATTCGCCGGCAGTTGCGCTGGCTCGGTGTGATACCGGCGCTGATCATGCTGGTTCTGGTGCTGGTGACACTCACCTGGCAGCGCCTGCAGGACGCCGACAACGAAGTGCGTGAACTGGGTGGTTTCCTGGCCCGCCAACTGGCCGCCGCCGTCGAGTACGGCGTGCTCTCCGGCAACACTTCAGAGCTACGCCGTCACGCCAACATGGCGCTGCAACGCCCGGACGTGTACTACGTGGCGTTCCGTGACGAGACCGGCCAGGTGTTGTTGAGCGAGGGCCGGGCCACTGGCGACGGGCGCGGCGGACTGTTGGAATTCCGCGCGGGCATCTATCGGCAGCCGCTGTCCGGCTCTGAAACCGAGCGCTATGTGGATCCCGGAGACCGGGTCGGCGAAGTGGTGCTGGGGCTGGCTCCGGAACTGCTGGCGGCACGGCAAAAGGAAATCCTCGCCGCCAGCCTGGTGCCGGCCTTACTGGCGATGATGGTGGGCCTGGTGAGCGCCGGCTATCTGGCCCGCCGCATCGCTGAGCCGCTGTCCTATCTGTCCGGTCTGGTGCGGGTGATTCGCGGCGGTGATTACCGCGCTCGCGGTGACCACCATCTGCAGGGGGAACTGTCGGACCTGCAACGGGACATCAACGAACTGGCCTCCGGTCTGGAGCGCGCCCGCGCCGATCAGCAACGGGCCATGGGGGAATTGCGACAGGCTCATCGCAGCGCGCAGCAGGCCAGCCAGGCGAAAACCGATTTTCTGGCGATGATGAGCCATGAACTGCGCACCCCCATGAATGGCGTGCTCGGCATGCTGCAGCTGCTGGAAACCACCCGGCAAAACGAGGAGCAGCGCGAGTACACCCAGGCGGCGCTGGAATCCACCGGCCATCTGCTGGAAGTGATCAACGACATTCTCGATTTCTCGCGCATCGAAGCCGGGCGCATGGACATCGATCAGACCTTCTTCGCCCCCGGCCCGCTGCTGGAAAACTGCATCGGCACGTTCCGCTATGTGGCGCGCCACAAAGGCCTGTACCTGGAGCTGGAAGGGCTGGAGCAACTGGAAGGCTATGACCTGTATTCCGACCCCACGCGGCTACGGCAGATTCTCAGCAATCTGATCTCCAACGCGGTGAAATTCACCGAGCAGGGCGGGGTGCGGGTGACCATCCAGGCCGCTGCCGACGAGCACGGCCTGATGAACCTGTCGCTGTCCGTCACCGACACCGGCATCGGCATCTCCGACGCCCAGCGCGACCGCCTGTTCGTGGCCTTCTCGCAACTGGACGCGTCGCCGTCACGCCGTTATGGCGGCACCGGCCTGGGGCTGGCCATCGCCCGGCGCCTGGCGGAAATGCTCGGTGGCGATCTGGCCGTCAAAAGCCGGGCCGGGGAGGGCAGTTGCTTCACCCTGCGGTTGCGTGTGCGTGCCCGGGCCGCCGGGGAACAGGCCAGCGACGGCCCACGCATTGACGACGGCCACTTGCGCGGGCGCGCCCTGCTGGTGGAAGACAACCTGGTCAACCGCATGGTGGCGGCGCGCATGCTGGAAAATCTGGGGCTGGAAGTGGTCAGCTGCGGCGACGGCGAAACCGCGCTCAACACCATCCAGGGAGAAAACTTCGACGTGGTGTTGATGGACGTGCAAATGCCGGTGATGGACGGCCTGGAAGCGACCCGGGCGATCCGCCGCTGGGAACGGGCGGCGGGCCGCTCGCCGGTGCCGATCATCGCGCTCACCGCCAACGCCCTGGGAGAGGAACGGGAACGCTGCCTCGCCTCGGGCATGGACGACCACCTGGCCAAACCCTACCGCCGGCAATTGCTGGCGAAGTTGCTCAGTCGTTATCTGAAGACGGCAGAAGCCGGGTGACTTTGGATTCGAAGCGGCCATCCGCCAGCCGCGATTCCACGGTCTGGCCTTCCCGCAGGGTTTTCACCGAACGCAGCGGCTGGCCCTCGGCCAGCGTCAGCGAATAACCCCGGTCCAGCGTCGCCAGCGGACTGGCGGTGTGCAGCCGCCGGCCCAGCCCGGTGAGCCGCTGCTGCAACTGGCTGCGCCGGTGCAGCAACGGCACCGGCAGCCGCCGTTGCAGACCCAGCAGACGTTGCCGCTGCAGCGCCAGCCGCTGACGCGGGGACTGCTGCATCACTCGCCCTTTCAAGCGATCCAGCCGCGCCTGCAGCAGCGTCTGCTTGTGCTGCAGCGCCCGTTGCAGACGGGCCTGGTATTCGTCCACCTGCTGCCGGCGCTGTTCCAGCTCCCGTTGCGGGTGGCGCAACTGCAGCCGGTGGGCCAGCTGGCTCAGCCGTTGACGGCGGTATTGCAGCGTGCCGGCCACCGCCCGGTGCTGGCGGCGCTGCAACTGATCCAACCGCGCCAGAATCGCCTCGCCGTCCGGGCTCACCAGCTCCGCCGCCGCCGACGGCGTGGGCGCGCGCAAATCAGCGGCGAAATCCGTCAACGCCACATCTACCTCATGGCCCACCGCCGAGACGATGGGAATCGGGCAGGCCGCCACCGCCCGCACCAGGGCTTCATCGTTGAACGCCCACAGATCCTCCAGCGAACCGCCGCCACGGCCGATCACCAGCACGTCGCAATCCGCCCGGCGCACCGCCAGGTCCAACGCCCGGCACAGTTGCATCGGCGCTTCGTCGCCCTGTACCGCCGCCGGGTAGACCAGCACCGGAATGCCGGGACAGCGGCGTTTCAGCACCTGCACCACATCGCGCACCGCGGCGCCGCTGGGGCTGGTGATCACGCCGATGCGGCGCGGCCAGCGGGGCAGGGGGCGCTTGCGTTCGCTGGCGAACAGCCCTTCCGCCTCCAGTTTCGCCTTGAGCGCCTCGAACTGGGCCCGCAGCGCCCCTTCGCCGGCCTCTTCCATGTGCTCCACCACCAGCTGGAAACCGCCACGCGGCACATACAGCGTGACCCGGGCGCGCACCAGCACCTGCTGGCCGTCGCGGGGCTGGAAACGCAGCAACTGATTGCGATTGCGGAACATGGCGCCGTTCACCTGGGCGCGGTCGTCCTTGAGGCTGAAATACCAATGGCCGGAACGGGGGCGGGACAGATTGGACAGCTCCCCCTGCAACCAGATCAGCGGGAAACTGCCTTCCAGCAGTCCCTGGGCTTCCAGATTGAGACGGCTGATGGAATAGGGTTCGGTGCGTGATGAAGTCATGCCGCGCAATGTAAGCGCCCCCCGCCGCCGCCGCAAGCGTCGCGGCCCATGGATGTGGGAGCCTGCCCGCAGGCGAATCTTCCCAATCCCTGAATCTGTCAATTATTGTGGCATTCGCCCGCGGCGGACGGACCGCGATCCCCGATTGCCGCGAAGGACCGCCATACCGTATAATGCCCCGCTTAATTTAACGGAGCCTTTGGTCCGGTTTGACGTGGCGGCGCCCCATGACCGTCCGGTGCCGCCCGGCATCTTCGGCCAGGCCGAATCTCCCCCAGCTCCCACGGTGCAATATGCTCAGAATTGCCCAAGAAGCCCTGACGTTTGACGACGTTCTGCTCCTGCCTGCCCACTCGGATGTACTGCCCAAGGATGTGTCCCTCAAGTCGCGCCTGACGCGGGAAATCGAACTGAATATTCCGCTGGTCTCCGCCGCCATGGACACCGTTACCGAACACCGCCTGGCCATTACCATGGCCCAGGAAGGCGGCATCGGTATCCTGCACAAGAGCATGCCTCTGGAGGACCAGGCCCGTCAGGTGCGCGCGGTGAAGAAATACGAATCCGGCGTGGTGAAGGATCCGATCACTATCAGCCCGGACGCCACCGTGGCGGAGCTGCTGCGCCTCACCGAAGCCAACAACATCTCCGGCGTGCCGGTGGTGGAAGGCGAGCAGGTGGTGGGCATCGTCACCAGCCGTGACACCCGCTTCATCACCGACTACGACCAGCACGTGGCCGACATCATGACCCGCCAGGAGCGCCTGGTGACGGTCAAGGAAGGCGCCAGCGCCGACGAAGTGCAAGGCCTGCTGCACAAACATCGCATCGAGAAAATCCTGGTGGTCAACGAGTCCGGCGCCCTGCGCGGCATGATCACCGTCAAGGACATCGAGAAAGCCACCCGCTACCCCAACGCCTGTAAAGACAGCCAGGGCCGCCTGCGCGTGGGCGCCGCCGTCGGCACCGGCGCCGGTACCGAGGAACGGGTCGCCGCGCTGGTGGAAGCCGGCGTGGACGTGATCGTGGTCGACACCGCCCACGGCCACTCCCAGGGCGTCATCGACCGCGTCGCCTGGGTCAAAAAGAACTTCCCGGACGTGCAGGTGATCGGCGGTAACATCGCCACCGCCGCCGCCGCCCGCGCCCTGGTGGAAGCCGGCGCCGATGCGGTGAAAGTGGGCATCGGCCCGGGCTCCATCTGCACCACCCGTATCGTCGCCGGCATCGGCGTACCGCAAATCACCGCGGTCTCCGACGTTGCCGCCGAACTGGAAGGCACCGGCGTACCGCTGATCTCCGATGGCGGCATCCGCTTCTCCGGCGACATCGCCAAGGCCGTCGCCGCCGGCGCCCACGCCATCATGATCGGCTCCCTGCTGGCCGGCACCGAGGAAGCGCCGGGCGAAGTGGAACTGTTCCAGGGCGGCTACTACAAAGCCTACCGCGGCATGGGCTCCCTGGGCGCCATGTCCGGCTCCACCGGTTCCTCCGACCGCTACTTCCAGGACGCCGCCGCCGGTGTCGAGAAACTGGTACCGGAAGGCATCGAAGGGCGCGTACCCTACAAAGGCCCGATGAGCGCCATCGTCCACCAACTGATGGGCGGCCTGCGCGCCTCCATGGGCTACACCGGCTGCGCCAGCATCGACGAAATGCGCACCAAGCCGGAATTCGTCAAGGTCACCAACGCGGGCATGAAAGAAAGCCATGTACACGACGTGACGATTACCAAAGAAGCGCCGAATTACCCCGTCGGGTAATTCGGCTCTGTGGGAGCGGGCTTGCCCGCGAAGTGGTGTCCGCTACCCACAATTGAGATATGACTGGCCGGCCCAACCGCCGGCCTTTGCATTTAAAGCCGGCCCCGAACCGCCGGCCCTAACCGGAAACGGACCATGCAAGACATCCATGCCCAGCGCCTCCTGATCCTCGACTTCGGCTCCCAGTACACCCAGCTGATCGCCCGCCGCGTGCGCGAAATCGGCGTCTACTGCGAAATCCGTGCCTTCGATATCAGCGCCGAGGACATCGCCGAATTCAACCCCAAAGGCATCATCCTCTCCGGTGGCCCGGAATCCGTCACCGCCGCCGAAACCCCGCGCGCGCCACAAGCGGTGTTCGAACTGGGTGTGCCGGTGCTGGGCATCTGCTACGGCATGCAAACCATGGCCGAGCAACTGGGCGGCGCCGTGGTGGCCGGTGAAAAACACGAATTCGGCTACGCCCGCGTCGCCAAAGCCGAAAGCAACGCCCTGCTGGACGGCATCGTCGATCACGAAGAAGGCGGCGAGGAGCACCTGGACGTGTGGATGAGCCACGGCGACCGCGTCGGCGCGGTACCGGAAGGCTTCGTCGTTACCGCCACCACCGGCAGCTGCCCCATCGCCGGCATGGCCAACGACGAAAAACGCTTCTACGGCGTCCAGTTCCACCCGGAAGTCACCCACACCCTGCAAGGCGGCCGCCTGTTGGAACGCTTCATCCGCGAACTGTGCGGCTGTGAAGCCCTGTGGACCCCGGCCAACATCATCGAAGACGCCATCACCACCATCAAAGAGCAGGTCGGCACCGACGACGTCATCCTCGGCCTCTCCGGTGGTGTTGACTCCTCCGTGGTCGCCGCGCTACTCCATAAGGCGATCGGCGACCAGCTCACCTGTGTGTTCGTCGACAACGGCCTGCTGCGCCACCAGGAAGGCGACCAGGTCATGGAAATGTTCGCCGACCACATGGGTGTGCGCGTGATCCGCGTGGACGCCGAAGACCACTTCCTCTCCCGCCTGGCCGGCGAAGCCGACCCGGAGAAGAAACGCAAAATCATCGGCAACACCTTCATCGACATCTTCGACGCCGAAGCCGCCAAGCTCACCAACGCCAACTGGCTGGCCCAGGGCACCATCTACCCGGACGTGATCGAATCCGCCGCCTCCAAAACCGGCGGCGCCCACGTGATCAAATCCCACCACAACGTGGGCGGCCTTCCCGAGCACATGAAGCTCAAGCTCGTCGAACCCCTGCGCGAGCTGTTCAAGGACGAAGTGCGCAAAATCGGCCTCGAGCTCGGCCTGCCCTACGACATGGTCTACCGCCACCCCTTCCCCGGCCCCGGCCTGGGCGTGCGCATCCTCGGCGAAGTGAAAAAGGAATACGCCGACACCCTGCGCCTGGCGGACCACATCTTCATCGAAGAACTTAAAGCCGACGGCCTCTACCACAAAACCAGCCAGGCCTTCGCCGTCTTCCTCCCGGTCAAATCCGTCGGCGTCGTCGGCGACGCCCGCCGCTACGAATACGTCGTGGCCCTGCGCGCCGTCGAAACCATCGACTTCATGACCGCCCGCTGGGCGCACCTGCCGTACGAGTTCCTGGAGAAGGTCTCCAGCCGGATCATTAACGAGATTCCGGGGATCAGCCGGGTGACGTATGACATCTCGTCCAAGCCGCCGGCTACGATTGAGTGGGAGTGACGGGCACTGGCTGGCAATGTCTAGCAACGGCAGGCATTTCGGCTGAGGGTAAAAGAACTTTCCGCTAAGCGATAGACTGTATGTAAACACAGTATTGCAAGGACGCGGAACATGCCTCATGTGGCGGCCAGGACGGCCAGCCGGGATCGGGATACTGGTCGTTACCAGAGCCACCGACCCGAGCAAACCCTTCTCTATCAGATCGTTGACGAGTATTACCCGGCATTCGCTGCGCTTATGGCAGAGCAGGGAAAGGAATTGCCGGGCTATGTGCAACGGGAATTTGAAGAATTTCTCCAATGCGGGCGGCTGGAGCATGGCTTTCTACGGGTTCGCTGCGAGTCTTGCCACGCCGAGCACCTGGTCGCTTTCAGCTGTAAGCGTCGCGGTTTCTGCCCGAGCTGTGGGGCGCGGCGGATGGCCGAAAGTGCCGCCTTGCTGGTTGATGAAGTACTGCCTGAACAACCCATGCGTCAGTGGGTGTTGAGCTTCCCGTTTCAGCTGCGTTTCCTGTTTGCCAGCCGGCCCGAGATCATGGGGTGGGTGCTGGGCATCGTTTACCGCGTCATTGCCACGCACCTGGTCAAGAAAGCGGGCCATACCCACCAAGTGGCCAAGACGGGCGCGGTCACCCTGATCCAGCGTTTTGGATCGGCGCTCAATCTGAATGTTCACTTCCACATGCTGTTTCTCGACGGTGTGTATGTCGAGCAATCCCACGGCTCAGCGCGTTTCCGCTGGGTCAAGGCGCCGACCAGCCCAGAGCTCACCCAGCTGACGCACACCATCGCCCACCGGGTGGGTCGCTATCTGGAACGGCAAGGCCTGCTGGAACGGGATGTCGAAAACAGCTATCTGGCCTCGGATGCGGTGGATGACGACCCGATGACACCCCTGCTGGGGCACTCGATCACTTACCGTATCGCTGTCGGTTCACAGGCGGGGCGAAAGGTGTTCACTTTGCAAACTCTGCCGACCAGTGGTGATCCGTTCGGTGACGGGATTGGCAAGGTAGCCGGGTCCAGCCTGCACGCCGGCGTGGCGGCCAGGGCCGATGAACGCAAGAAGCTCGAACGGCTGTGCCGGTACATCAGCCGCCCGGCGGTATCCGAGAAGCGGCTGTCGTTAACACGAGGCGGCAACGTGCGCTACCAGCTCAAGACGCCGTACCGGGACGGCACCACGCACGTCATTTTCGAACCATTGGATTTCATTGCAAGGCTGGCCGCCCTGGTACCGAAGCCCAGAGTCAACCTAACCCGCTTCCACGGGGTGTTCGCACCCAACAGTCGGCACCGGGCGTTGGTCACGCCGGCAAAACGGGGCAGGGGCAACAAGGTCAGGGTGGCTGATGAACCGGCAACACCAGCACAACGGCGAGCGTCGATGACATGGGCGCAACGGCTCAAGCGTGTTTTCAATATCGACATCGAGACCTGCAGCGGCTGCGGCGGCGCCATGAAAGTCATCGCCTGCATTGAAGACCCTATAGTGATCAAGCAGATCCTTGATCACCTGAAGCACAAAGCCGAAACCAGCGGGACCAGGGCGTTACCCGAAAGCCGGGCGCCACCGGCTGAGCTGCTCCTGGGTCTGTTTGACTGACGAGCCTGAAGGCCAACGATACCAATCAAAATGCTGCGTTCACAGCGCCGCGGCAGGGATCCGCCGTGCTGGTTGTCGGAAAAGGAGCCGCTAGTGGGAAAGAGGAGGGTAAATTTTCAGCGTTGCTGGCTCCCCGTCAGCCGGATTGGGTTGCATCGCAGGGGTGTCGAAAGAGTCAACTGCGGTCCAAAGCTGTTGGACTTGGGTGAAAAGGGCGTTTATTCTTCCTATACGTTGTCGGCAGCGGGCCAAAAAGGAATACGTCCATGCCCATCGAGGTGAAACCGGCTGTGAGCGCGGGTTCAAGCATATAGCCCGACAGGCGCGTATCCTTGCCGATCACGACACGATGGCGGTGGTCACCGCGACGAAAGACACGGCCAGCCGCCATGCCGACGCGCAAGGCGGTTTCCGCCGTCATCGCGCCTTCGTTGGCTTTGCCACGAATACCGTCTGTGCCGAAATATTTGCGCACCATAAGGTCGATTATCCTGTCGTCGGGTCGCCCTCAAAGGGGACATGCCTGCTGAACCGCGAATATAGAGAAATATCCCGAATGTGCAGTTAACGAATTCTTGCGGTTTCTTTCAGCGCCGCCAATACCGCCAGCCCGTCGCGCAAGGGGCGCGGCTCGTGTGTGCGGATGAAGTCAGCTCCACCTGCGGCGGCGGCAAGCTCTGCAGCGAGTGTCGCGGCCCCGACATCCCCCGGACCACGGCCTGTGAGCGCGCGCAGAAAGGATTTGCGCGAAACAGACAGAAGCACCGGCAAATCGAAGCGCAGCCGCAATTCATCGAACCGCGCCAGCACCGAGAGCGAGGTTTCGGGAGCAGCCCCCAGAAAAAACCCCATGCCGGGATCAAGGACAAGGCGGTTGCGTTTGATACCGGCACCCGTCAGCGCCGCGATGCGCGCGTCAAAGAACGCCGCAATGTGATCCATGATGTCGCCAGCGGGTGCCTCGCGCCGATCTGCCTGCCCGTCTTGCACCGAATGCATAACGACGAGTTTGGCAGATGATTTCGCCAATTGCGGATAGAACGCAGCGTCTGGAAAACCGCGAATATCATTGAGATAGGCCACACCACGCGACAAGGCATAGGCTTGCGTCGCGGGTTGATAACTGTCGAGCGAGACGGGAATGCCATCTGCCTTGAGCGCGTCCAGCACCGGCGCGATACGCGCGATTTCTGTGTCGGACGAAACAGGCGCGGCGTCGGGATTGCTGGATGCCGGACCGAGGTCGATCACATCTGCCCCCTCGGCCATCAGCTTACGCGCCTGCGCAATGGCTGCGTCTGGCGCCAGATACCGGCCTCCATCGGAGAAACTGTCCGAGGTTATGTTGACGATGCCGAAAATGATGAGCGATTTATTCATGGGGGCTTCTATAATAATAATAATCGAGCATGAGTCTCATACGGATGCTCGGGTCGAAAGGGAATCCCCAGGCGAGTAACCTGTTTGCGGTGATCCATTAGCTGCAGGAGCAGAAGAGCATACATCTGGAAGCAAAGCCAGGAAAGCGGCCTATGGAGCTGTGCGGCAGCGCTCAGTAGGCAATTTTTCAAAATATTGTTAAGCCTTTTCTGAGCATGGTATTTTTCATGGTATTACCAATTAGCAGGAAAATAAGCCATTGAATATAAAAGATAAAAATGTCTTGTTTACAATAGAGTGGGAATAGGGCTGTTCTCAGTTGAGAACTATGCCGAAAGCGGTCAGTAAGCCTTGAAATTAGAGAAGTAATAGGCCAGGAATCGATCAAGCATTAGATGGCGCGGCACAGGCGCTGAAAAAAGGAAAAAGTGGACAAGGAAGAAGGCGAAGGCATGAGCCAAGCAGAGTCCCCCCAGCCCACGGTCCGGCAGTGGCTTCGCTACTGGCGCAACTCGCTGGCGGATGCCGAAAGCGGCCGTGGGGCATTGACCAAAAAGGCCCTGGGGCAGACCGACTATCTCGAAAGAACGGTCTACCGCGACGGCCGCCTGCCGTCGGATCACCCGGTGCTCCAGAAACTCTTCGCGGAAGAAGAGGAATCGACCCAGGTGGTGCGGGTGGCGCTGCGCCCGGCGGTGTACAAGGTATTGCAGGAGCACGGGACGAAAAAGCGGGCACTTTACCCCGATGTCATCACGCCGCTGATCTGCGGTTTGTGGGTTGCTCGTGATGGCCGTTTGATCCCTGCCGAGCCACCGGTGATTCCCCGCGATCTGCTGGCGCCGCAGGCCGATGACCGCTTTACGCTGGCCGATGTGGCGGAACAGGACGTCTTTCTGAGCAAGCATGAGCCACGGGTCTGGTCGGAAAGCCAGGCGCTGGCGCTGCTCGAGGATTCGGCCCTCGAGGCGCACGGCGAATGCTGGCAGCCGTACTACGATCTGTCCCAGCGGCTGTTTGACACTCTATGCCCCAAGGATCTGCTGAAAGAAGTATTCGTGAGTGCCAACGAGGCGCGTATCTCCAGGGTCGACGATCAGCTAGGCGCCGCGACCCACATTGTCAAGCTCTACGACTGGCTTTCCACTACGGATCAGGCGCTGCCACTGCTGGAAAATTACGCCCTGTCGAACATCGAGTCGTATCAGTCCTGCGTCAAGCCACTGCCCGGCATGACCCACCGTCTGGGCCACGCCAATACGCAGTACCCGCTGGCCATTGCCCAGCGCGACGCGCTGGCGCAGGTCATGGCGATGGCGGAAGGCGAGGTGCTGGCGGTCAACGGCCCGCCGGGCACGGGCAAGACCACCTTCGTGCTCTCGGCGGTCGCGTCGCTCTGGGTAAAGGCCGCGCTCGATGAGGCCGAGCCGCCGCTGATCGTCGCGGCATCGACCAACAATCAGGCCGTGACCAACGTGCTTGAAGCCTTCGCCAAGGAGTTCGAAGAAACCCAGGATGCCTTCGGCGGGCGCTGGCTGCCCGACATCACCAGCTACGGCGGCTACTACTGCGCGCGTAGTCGGGAAGGCGAGGCATCTAAGCACTATCAGACGCCGTCGTTCTATCGCGAGATCGAATCGCCGGAATACCACGAGCGCGCCGAGATGGCCTTTCTCCAGCGCGCTCGGCAGGCGCTCGACGATGAAACGCTCACCCGTGTGGATACCGTTCGCTCTCGGCTTCATCTGCGGCTGAACGAGCGCCAGTCGCAACTTCGTGATCTGTACCAGTACTGGACGACACGGGCAACGCTTCAGGCCAAGCTCGCGGAGAAACTGGGGGACGCCCCCGAGGAGATGCTGGCTCGCGAACAGTCGGTGGTCGCCGCGCTGCAAGGCGAGTTCGAGGGCATCGAGGCGGATCTCAAACGGTGGCAGCGCTTTTGCGCCGACGAGCCGATGTGGCTCTCACTGCTTGCCGTGCTGCCGCCGGTGGCCAAAAAGCGCCGCATGCGGCGTGAACTGTTCATCAGCGAGCACCTGAGTGTCGAGGGGCGTCGGCTGATCGAGCAATCTCCATTGGCAGATTCCACCGAGGTCGCGTTGAAGGCCTGGTTGGGTCAGCAGCGTGAGGTGCTGAACCAGAAACAGGGCTTTATTGCCGAGTGCCAGCAGAGCGTGCAGGAGATCGAACAGCTCACTTCGAGGCTCCAGACAGCCTATCAAGCGTTGGGCCTTGATACGCTACCAACCTCGTTTGACGCCTTCGATCAGGCACTGGATACCACGCTTCGCTTTCAGCTCTTTCAACTGGCGGTGCATTACTGGGAGGCGCGCTGGCTGGAGGCGTGCGCTGAACGTGCTGACGAGCTGGCCGAGCAGACGGCCAAAGGGAAAGAGAAACCGGGGCTTTCCAAGGTACGCCCCCGCTGGCGCCGGCGAATGATGCTGACGCCCTGCATCGTGTCGACGCTGCACTCACTGCCGTCCCACATGACCCACAGCGTGTTCGAAGGCGAGGACCAGTTCCGCGACGATTACCTGATCAACGAGATCGACCTCTTGATTGTCGACGAAGCCGGTCAGGCCGGGCCAGATGTCGCGGGCGCCTCCATGGCGCTGGCCACGCGGCTACTGGCGATTGGTGACGTCCATCAAATCAAGCCGGTCGCAACGCAGTCGCAGACGGTCGATGTGGGTAATTTGGTGCATCAGGGTCTGCTCACGGCCATCGACGAGTACGAGGGGCTGCGTGAAAGTGGGCGCTCGGTGGTGGATGGCAGCGTGATGCGCATCGCTCAAATGGCGAGCCGCTACCACTATCTAGAACAGGCCGAGCCGGGCATGTTCCTGCGCGAACATCGGCGTTGCCTGAACGACATCATCGCCTATTGCAACGATCTCTGTTATCGCGGGTTGTTGCAGCCGCTGCGTGACAGGCCCGCTATCGATGCGGATCTCCCGCCCTTTGGCTATGTGCACGTCGATGGCCGGGCCGAGACCCCGCCTTCGGGAAGTCGCATCAACCGGCTGGAAGCCATCACCGTGGCTGAATGGCTGGCCGATCAACGCGAACGGCTGGAGACCGTGCACGGCAAGCCGCTGGAACAGATCGTCGGTGTGGTAACGCCTTTCAAGGCCCAGGCCAATCTGATCGAGCAAGAGTGCCTGTCGCGCGATATCAGGGTAGGTGGGGGCAATGAGGAAATGACGGTGGGCACGGTGCACGCCCTTCAGGGGGCAGAGCGCCCGGTCGTGCTGTTTTCAGCAGTATATTCGCGCCACGACGATGGCAGCTTTATCGACAACGACCCGTCGATTCTAAACGTGGCGGTATCACGCGCGAAGGACAGCTTTCTCGTCTTTGGCGATATGGACGTTATCGGGACGGCGGCACGCGGCACACCGCGATATCTGCTGGGCCGTTATCTATTCAGCCATGAGCACAATGAGTTGTTGTTCACAGCGAGTGCGGCACGTCCTGATCTACTCGCGCTGTGTCAAAAGCCACGGTTGATCAACAACGCCGAAGCACATGATCAATGCATCAAAGACCTGCTTGAGCGTGTGCGTGCGGAGATCGCGGTGGTGTCTCCTTGGATTTCGCTGGATCGTCTAGAAGAGAGTGGATTACTGGTAGCACTAGAGAAAGCGGCCGCGCGAGGTGTCGATATCACGGTCTATGCCGATCATCACTTCAACACCACTAGCGGCAACCAGACGGATGCCCAGAAGACGTCCCGCTTCGAACGGTGCTGTGAAGCGCTCGCCGAGCGCGGTATGACGGTGAAGGTAGTCAGTCAGGTTCATAGCAAGCTCATCATGGCCGACGATGACTTTTTGTGTGTGGGTTCCTACAACTGGGCGAGTGCCGTGAGGGAGGGAAAATACCAGAACATGGAAACATCCATGCTGTATAGCGGTGACCTGAAAGCGGAAATTACCCTTCAACTTGACGCGCTCGAAGCACGCGTTCGGCAGCAATATCCCGACATGGCCTGATCGCAAAGCTCGGACTGAGCTGAGGTATCGTCTGAACGTTGACGGACCCATCTAGATCACTGGCCCCGGCCCGCGCCGGTGTTGGCAGCCTGGCCCTCAACACCCTCGCTGAAGAAGCCGGCGTCTCCAACGGCACCACCTACAACGGCTTCCGCTCTCGCGAACAGGTGCTCGAAGCCGTGGGCCTGGAACTCGCCGTCCAGCTCTCCGAACAGATCCTCACCGTCAGCGAAGCCGTGGACAGCGGCGCCGAACGCCTCAGCATCGCCGTACGTACCTTCATGAACAAAGCCCGCACCGACCCCGACTGGACCCGCGCCCTGATCACCGTGGTCCGCTACGCCGAAGGCATGCGCTCCACCCTCGCCACCTACCTCCGCGCCGACCTCCAAGCCGGCCGCCGCCAAGGCGACTTCCACTACGCCCACGAAGAAATGGCCATGAGCATGGTGATCTCCGCCACCCTGGGCGCCATGAACCTGCTCGTGGAAGACGGCGAGGTGGAGCATGCCGACCGTATTGCGGCGGAGATGGTGTTGCAGGCGCTGGGTGTGCCGCCAGAGACGGCTAGGCGGATTGCTGGGTTGCCGTTGCCGGGGGAGGGTGGTTAGCCGGACTTGCCGCAGCGTGGGTGGCTGATCTGCGATTGATTTGATCTGGCCGATTAGTAAGGGCTTACTTAAAGGGCCGTTGGCGCTTGGGCGTTGGCGGTCTTTTTGTTTTGGGGCAGAGGATTGGCCGAGATGTCGGGGAAATGGCGGTTTGAAGCGTTTGTCAGTGGCTGGCTTTTCTGGTCTTATTTTGCGTCAGGGGAAGCTAGAAAAAGAGATATGACGCCGGCGCGTTTATTGGATATTCGTGCCGGCGTCCTAATACCTGTTAGGCAGTCAAAATGTACAAACTAGGCGCCCTGATATCGTTAATAGGTTATTTTTCCAGATTAGTTATTCTGATCATTCTCGGGTATGCAGTCAGAGAGAGTTTTAGTTCATTTGGAGAGTTTGAAATTTTAGAGGGCGTTGCGTATTTGTTGTACGCGTGTGTTGGTGGCCCTATTGTGTATGTGGTTGGGAATGTAGTAATAGGTGTCGGGGTTTCAATATCAGAAAAGGGGGTGAAAAATGAACTGGATTAGCGGTGCATTTTTTATTTTGGCTGCCCATTCAATTGGCATGGTTGTCTTTATTCACACGAATAACGAGTGGTATTACCAGAAAGCTATCGCGGCTGGCGTGGAGCCAAATATAGCAGCTGCAACTATTTCAAAACTCATTTTGGCTACTATAGGGCTTGGTGCTGGTATATGGTTGCTCAACTAAAGCCTAACAATCCGTGGCAGTTCGCGCCTGTCGGCGCCGGACTCGCTACGTTCGCCGCTGCACAGGGGTGTTAGGGCGTACGCCTACTACATCCAAATGCGCTTATTATTGTGCGGATCTTGGCAATAAACACAAAGAAGATTTAAGATTCGTAAATTGGGAGGAGGATACTAGATGACCGAACGTGATGACCTCCTCGCTTCCGTCGCGAGCGAGATTAAGACCTATCGAAAAAGGGACCTCCCCGAGCCGACACCGGAGCACGTCGATCGTTGGCTTCATCAGTTCACTCCCGCCCAGCAGTTGCCGTTCCTGCGTGAGTTTGAGCACGTTATCAAGCAGACCTTCTTCACACGAAAGAACGTAAATGACTTTCTCCGCGCCCTCGTGACCAATCCAAAGCTGGCTGGGGCTGACCCCACGGAGTACTGGTCGTATGCGAACTTCTTGAACATCCAACGGAACGGGCAGAGCCAGAGGGAGATGCTGAAGCTCTTCTCGAAGTGCCTTGAGGACGAATGTGGTCTCGATATAGATGGCTGCGGAGAAGATGGTGGCGACTTCATCTATCTTGATGACGTGATGTTTAGTGGTAACCGCGTGGGGAATGACCTTGAGCCGTGGATTATAAATGACGCGCCTCAATCGGCCACGGTCAATGTCATCGTCGCTGCTCTTCACTCGGGAGGCTGGTGGTATCTGGTCAATAAGAGACTCAAGAACGTAATCGCAGAGTCGGGCAAGAACATCTCCGTCACCTATTGGCGTGCCCTCGAAATTGAGAATCGGAAGTGGTTCAAGAACAGTTCAGGAGTGCTTTGGCCCACAGCGGTCCCAGATGTGGCGGAGGTTCAGGACTACATTGCTCAGCCGGTAAAGTTCCCTTTTGAGCCTCGACAGCCGAGTGAAGCAGCCATCCATCCGTTCTCCTCTGAAATGGGCCGCCAAGTCCTGGAGAGCGAGTTCCTTATCGCTGGTGCTAAGATCAGGGCGATGAGTGACAACCCGAAGCAGTCTATGCGCCCTCTCGGCTTCAGTCCGTTCGGTGTGGGTTTCGGATCGATGATCGTCACTTACCGTAATTGCCCAAACAATTGTCCACTTGCAATGTGGTGGGGAGACCCAGAGGCGACTTCGGGGGCCCTGCACTGGTATCCGCTACTACAGCGTGAGGGCTATTCGTCCGCGAGGAATGTCTTCGATGATCTCACGCTCTAGCCTAGATCAATATGAGAAAAGCCTCTTGAGGACCTACGTCCGCAGCGAGGTTGTCGTTGTCTACAAGACGAAGGAGGCCTTTGGTGGCCTTTCCAACATGGCATCGGGCTACCCCTTGCAGATCAACGGTGTTCGAATCTTGACCACAGAGGCCCTGTATCAATCCTGCCGCTTCCCCCATATGCCGGCAGTCCAACGTGAAATCATCGGGCAGAACAGCCCGATGACTGCCAAGATGAAGAGCAAGCCGTATCGCAATCACTCAAGGCCGGATTGGGACGAGATCAGATACAAGGTTATGCGTTGGTGCCTGCGCGTGAAGCTCGCGCAGAACTATGAGGAATTCGGTCGGCTGCTGCTTGCAACGCGTAATCAGCCTATCGTCGAGCAGTCACGAAAGGATGACTATTGGGGGGTAAAGCTGGTAGACGATACTGGCGGTAAACTGGTCGGGCAGAACGTACTAGGCAGGCTGTTGATGGAATTAAGAGAGAAACTAAAAGATGATACGGAAGGTGTATTGAAGACGGTGCCACCCCTTGGCATTCCCGACTTCATGCTACTAGGTAAACCGATCGGAACAGTCACATCCAAGAGTTCAGGCGACGGCCAAAAACAGCCGGAGTTATTTTAATGGCTTCGTCCTATCTGCTACTGAGCCCTAACAATCGGCTGCACGGCGGCCGATTTTCCGCCGCTTCGCGGCTCCAAATCGGCGCGTGAGCCGGGCGTTAGGGAAAGCAACTTATGGTCGCAGACGAGGAGTTGCCACTGCTGGATGCTTTGCGAGTTTTGGCAATGCTTCAGCAAGAGTTTTTGCGCCTTGCACTCTTCGTCGCATCCCAAGGCCCTACCACATATGAAGGCGAAACGTTGACTTGTAGCCTCCCGGACGCAAAGCGGCGCATAAGCACATTACTAGCTATGGGGGAAGGGCAATCTGTTGAATCCCTCTTACAGATTGCTAAACATCGCGGAATTTCCGTCCGCGACGCCTATCCAATCGCACGATCGACAGTCGAGTCTTTCGTGAATGCAAGCTACCTCCTGGCGGAGTCAAATGCGGTTGCAGACCGAGCTTTTAGGTACATCGAATTCGCCGCGTGGCGGCAACACAATCGTAAATTTGGAAGTGGCGGATATTCGATTGAAGGCCGTTCAGACCCTAATCCAGCGTCAACGCTCGCTTCCAAATTTCCCGAATTTACAGGTAAAGGAAACGGGAGCTGGACCAACCTAGATATGCCAAGTCGTATCAGGCGGGTAGGTGAACTTGCGGGGCGTAAGGCTGGATCGCGACTACTCGCGGCATATGGACTGATCTATTCACTCTCGTCAGAGGTCATTCACGGTTCCCCCTTTGGCGCGAGCTTCTTTTATTCAGCCCACCTCAAAGGTGAACGCACCACCGAGGCATTTGTCGCTGGAACGGTTCGACAGTTGGAGGAAATCCTCATTACAGTTCTCCACGCTGGATGTGGTTACCTGGCCGCCTTCTTTGAAAAGCAACAAATGCAGGTAGGGCTTGAGGCCGAAGATAAGCTATTCAAGCGGCTCATGGCGCTGAGTACCAAACCGGCATCAGCCTCTCCTCACGGAAATGATGGGAAGCGCTAACAAGTGGTTGAAACCGTTCGCTTCGCTCACTGGGGGGGCTAAAGCCCGCCCGTTAACCAAACTTTAGATCTTTGAAGGGGGAGCTGACATGGCCAAGGAACCAAAGATAGACCTGAGCATTTATCTCGCCAAGGGTGGCATGGCAAACCCCGACGAAAACGTAAAGAATGCCGGAACACTAAAAAAATCTACTTTAGACTTGGGACAAAACTGCCTAGCGACGCTCTATGTCAGGCAACAGACTTCTAATGCTCCGAAGTGGGTCACATTCTTTCAAGATTTTGTAGATGCGTCAGTATTCGGGCGGAATTCGTCTACCGGCGCCCTTCTCTCCATACCTTGGCAACAGCGAACCTTCCTAATTTCATTTGGCCAGGGTTGGCACAATATCGATAGCGCAAAGATTGAAACGGAATTTGGGCTGAGGGCCGCCCTGAATATTCTCGATCCCACCAGCATAAGAAGCATTGACAAATCCACATTAGAAGCACAGCCCACGCAGTTGCGAGAGCAATCTGGCCGTGCAACTGAAGTTCAGTACTTTGGCATTGATGTAGAAAGGGATTTGCTTCGAGCAGTAACAGGAAAACCAACTGAGGAATACTTTGGCAGCCGTGTATCAGGGTTAGATTCCATCCATTTGAGCTTGGAGATCGATCCGATGGACTTGCCGGACCTGTTAGGACGACTCCTGGTTGCGTATCGAAGTGACGGATACAAGAACGGGCCATTTTCATGGATTGACCACATTGGCCAGATCCGTGATCCAGAGCTTATAGAAGATCTGGATGACCAACTCATTGACAGTATCAATCGCCGTGAGGTCGACAAGATCTGGATGTCAGTCCCGGAAATAATTGACTGGAACCGTGTGGTGGGGTTCAGGTATTCCATGGGAAGACGTGAGCCGCGAGTCTATGACGTTCGCGTTCTTGATTTCTTGGAGACATTTAAGGACCGGAAAGTCACACAAGAGAAATTGATGCAGCGTAAGATTTATTGTGTGGATGCTGATGACAACCCGGTCCTTGATCGGCCAGCGTACTACTACTTGTATGCCGAGGTGGAGAGAAACAATGAAGTGTGCCTCCTGAATAACGGGAAGTGGTATCAAGTCGAAAGGAGATACGCCGACATAATTAACAAGAAGTTTGACGCAATCACGCGCTATGACAGGCAGCTGCCCAGCTATGATGATGAATCCGAGGGCGCCTACAACAGCCGTGTTTCGAACGACGATCCGGCGCAGTATGTTCTTATGGATAGGGATCTTGCCTATGTGCCCGGTTCTGCATCAGGCGTGGAGGTATGCGACCTATATCGCAATGAGAGAGAATTTATCCATGTGAAAAGGTATGGTGGATCAAGTGTTCTCAGTCATTTATTCAATCAAGGGTTGGTGTCAGGTGAACTATTCAGAATGGACGCGGAATATAGGAGTATTGTCAATGACAAGCTGCCGGACGACCGCAAGATAGATGATCCAGAAAAATCGCCTTTGGCGGGAGAGTATCGCGTTGTTTATGCAGTGATTAGCGAGAGCAGCGATCCTCTCTCCGTGCCTTTCTTCTCAAAGATCAGTCTCAAGAATTGCATTTCTAGACTTGAAGCTATGGGATTCACTGCAATGCTTGCGAAGATTTCTGTTGAGGAGAAGCGGAAGGTGCTAAAAGCGTATGCAGCAGCACCAGACAAGATTTAACAAGCAGTTGCACTGGACCGTTCAGCCTGCTTTGCAGTCTGGCCGCTCCTCAACTATAGCGGTAGGAAAAAGTAGAGGTCTGTGGAAATTCTAAGCAATAATTATTGGCTGAACGTCCTTGGTTGGCTCGCATCGATCTGTGCAGTCAGCTATTTCATTCGCCGTGTTACCAAGGATTTCGACGAAGATCTTGCTCCAGAATTCCGACTCAAAATTACGCGGCAGCTCAAACGCGTCAAGGTTGGAGATGCAGATTGGCTGTTTTCATTCGATAGTATTTTTACCGAAATTTTTGGGACTAAACATCTGTCATGGCGTTGTTTTAGCCGATCCATGGCGGTTTCCGGTCTGTTGTTTGCGTTTTTAATTGTCGCAACTGGCGCGCTTGCCGTAGATGTCACGCAAATTGGAGACCTGGTTGGTCAGGGCCCATTTTTGGGAGCATTGCTCTGGATTCTGCTCCTTGTTGCTGTTGGTATGACGTTCAACGGCATTCTAGATTACCTATCATTATGGGGCACGAGACTGGTAATCCGGCTACCTTTACCTCCGTTAGTCAAGGTTGCGGTTAATGTCACTTTCACCACGATAGTTGTCCGCGTCATATTTGCTTTTTTCTTAGGTTTGATCGTCTACAGTGGCCTTTCATATGCATTTCAGTATGGTGCTGACGAGCCAAATGGCGCGATTTTGCAAGTCTTCTTGCTTTACGGGTTGCAATTTATGGAGTTCCCGCCCCAGTTTGGAAGCCTGGCTTTTGTTATCTTTGCAACCAGCTTTAGTACTTCGATCTGGCTTGCTCTACACCTTATGAGCGGGGTTTTAATCCGGTGGTTGCCGGGAGCTGTTTCGATGTTGAATGCTGATCAAGCACCGGTGCGAGCAATTGGAATTGTTTCCATCGGTGTGATTTGGTTGCTTGGTATATTATTCGGATTTATAGTTCTCCTTTATTATTGGGCCTCAGCAGGTTGACAAGCTATGCCTAACCAGTTATTTATTTTCGTTCCGGCCCTGCGGGGCTTCTACCGATCGGCTTTTACTCCGCTTCGTTTCGCAAAGGTCGCCGCTAAATATTGGCGTTATGTTCCAAGGGAGAAAAGGGCGAAGAATGGAGTTTGAGGAATTATTAAAAGAACGCCTCAAAAGAAATGGTAAAAGGCTTTATCACCGTGAAGGTCAAGAGCTGGAATTTAAGGAGCAATTCAATCTCGCGGCCTTGGCCGATTACTTTAGAGATTTCGCTGCTTTTTCCAACAACCGTGGAGGGTTCTTAATTTTTGGGGTTAAAGACTCTCCAAGAGAAATATCAGGATTGTCGGAGAAATCAAAAGAGCAGTTTGAAAAGGTAGATCCAGAGAAGATTACTGGTTATCTATTGGAAATATTTTCTTCTGAAATAAGGTGGGTTCAAGGAAGTATCGAAATCGATGGGATGTTTTGTGGCGCGTTCTATATTTGGCCATCTGATACCAAGCCGGTCATCGCACGAAAAGATGAGGGTAAAGACCAGATTATCAAAAACGGCGAGATCTACTACCGTTACGGTGGACGAACACAAAAAGTTCAAGGTTCTGAATTGGAAAGTATTATCAATCATCGCATTGAGCAGAATAACAAAAGTTGGCTGAACCTTATGGCGAAGATAGGTCGCGCTGGTCCGCAAAACGCCGCGATATTGGATACCGAACGGGGCTTAATAGAGCGTGATGACTCGCAAGTGCTGGTTCTAGATGATGATCTTGCTGGAAAGGTGAAGTTTGTTAAAGAGGGCGAGTTTAAGGAAAAAGAAGGTGCTCCAACTCTCAAGCTGGTTGGCGACGTCGTTCCCGTCGATAAAGTGGAAGTAATTCAGCGGGTGAAGGAAAACTTGACTAGGAGCTACCCCTATTCGGCAATGGAGCTGGCAGACGAGGTAACCAAGCAGGTGCCAGGCGCTTCAAAGCAGAACGTCTGGGCATGTATTTCGGAGAACGATTTAAAAAATAATCCAGACTATTCCGTTTACAATTTTCGCAATAAAAGGCAGGAGGATGCATTTAAGAAAAATGGCACTATCCCAGTTGCCACGCCAAGCATCTATAACCATAAGGCTATTGAATTTATTGTAAATGTTTTGCGGAGCGAGAAAGCCGATAAAAAATAACCAATGCGTCAACGGCCCGATATGTTTCGCTGCTGCTCCACAAACCGGGCCGTTACCTCAGCATTACAAAGAAAAAGCCGGACCTGCAATACTCCTTAGCCGGTTTGCCGTTTGAAACTCTGATGATTCAGTAATGCTGATTTTATCGCCTCCGCACCCTTCCGGTAACACACTACAGCTAAAAGTTCAGAATCAACCCAAACTCCCCAGTATCGGCTCCCACGATAGTGCCCGATCTCAATGTTCGGCTTGCGCTTCTTCATGATTCCCTCCATGAGTATCGGTGATACGTAAAGTCATCATAGAGGAGGGCGAGCAGAAGTGCTACTTATAGTATGTAGATTTATAGTCATCTATAAGAACAATTTGAAATATGACTACTCACATTGATGACGCACAGAAAAAGCTGGGTTCCGTGATCCGGGAGCGGAGGCGGGCCGCCGGTATTTCTCAGGAAGCCTTCGCCACCGAGGTAGGCATTCATCGCACCTACATCGGGGCGGTGGAGCGGGGCGAGCGTAACGTGTCGTTGGTGAATATCCTGCGGATCGCCACGGCGTTGAATGTCTCCGCTGCCCAATTGTTCAATGAGGCCGGCCTTTAGTTCGTACACAGTTTGAATACTTCCTCTCCAGGCTCCCCGGTTCGCCACCTCACCAGGAGACAACCATGATCATCTCCTCCACCCACGATTACCGCCTCGCCGCCAAACGCCGCCTGCCGCCGTTCCTGTTCCACTACATCGACGGGGGCGCGTACGACGAGCACACCCTGGCGCGCAATGTGGCGGATCTGTGCGATCTGGCGTTGCGGCAGCGGGTATTGAAGGAAGTGGGGGAGGTGGATCTGTCGGCGCGGTTGTTCGGGGAGGCGGTGAGCCTGCCGGTGGCGTTGGCGCCGGTGGGGCTCACCGGGATGTACGCGCGGCGGGGCGAGGTGCAGGCGGCGCGGGCGGCGGCGTCGCGGGGCGTGCCGTTTACGTTGTCGTCGGTGTCGGTGTGTCCCATCGAGGAGGTGCAGCCGGCGATGACGCGGCCGATGTGGTTTCAGCTGTATGTGCTGCGCGACCGCGGGTTCATGAAGAACGCGCTGGAGCGGGCCTGGGCGGCGGGGGTGCGGACGCTGGTGTTTACGGTGGATATGCCGGTGCCGGGGGCGCGCTATCGCGATCGGCATTCGGGGATGTCCGGCCCGTTCGCGGCCTGGCGGCGGGTGCTGCAGGCGGTGACGCACCCGCGCTGGGCGTGGGACGTGGGCCTGCGCGGGCGGCATTGGTGCACCTGGGATCATGTCTTTTAGGTAATACCTCTTCGGGTATGAGGCGACCACATCAACCTGTTCCCTCGATGCCTCCCTTCAACCCCCAAGCCCCCACCGCTGGGAATCCTGCTCAAAATTCTCGATCAACAGCT
>NZ_ARXS01000020.1 GCF_025532145.1 Alloalcanivorax balearicus MACL04
TCCGTGTCTACTTAAATGGGGCCAGTCCATGGTTTTTAGCCGCTGTGGGAGCTTGCCTGCAAGCGCATATTGCCAAACCTGAGCGGCCCCCATTCGCTTGCAGGCAAGCTCCCACAGAAAATATCGGCCTTTTTTCGCTGTTAACTATTCACCATTAACTATTAATTCAATTTCACCGTTTGCTCCGGAGCATCGTGTTCGACCCGCACGATCTCCACTTCAAAGGTCAGTTCGCGGCCAGCCAGGGGGTGGTTGAAATCCACCGTCACCCATTGCTCATCCAGGGCGGAGACCACGCCGGGCAGTTCGGCTCCGGCGGCGTCGGCGAAGTTCATTACCGTGCCCACTTCCATGCCATCGGGAGCGGCAAAGGTGTCACGGCGGAAATGCTGCACGTTCTGCTCGTTGTACTCACCAAACCCCGACTGGGCATCGATGAAGACACTGCGCCGATCTCCGCCTTTGAGGCCGAGGATGGCGCGCTCGAAACCGGGCAACAAGGAGCCATCACCCCAGACAAAAGTAGCCGGCTCGCCACCGAAAGTGCTGTCCATCTCCGTGCCGTCCATCAAACGCACGGCGAAATGCAGGGTAATGCGGGTTTGCGGTCCGACGCGCAACTCATCGTTCATGGCGGCCACGCCCTCCCAGGATCATGTCGAGAATGATCAGGCCGGCACCGATGGTGATGGCGGTATCGGCCAGATTGAACGCCGGAAAGTGCCAGCCTGCCCAATGGAAATCGAGGAAATCCACCACATGGCCCAGCACGATCCGGTCATACAGGTTACCCAGGGCGCCGGCCAGAATCAGGGCCAATCCCGCGCCTTGCAAACGCTCATCACGAAGCCGCGCCAGCCAGACCAGAATCAGCGCGGACGCCCCCAGCGCTACCAGCGTGAAGAACCAACGCTGCCAACCCCCCGCCTCGGCCAGGAAACTGAACGCGGCACCGGTGTTATAGGCCAGAGTGAGGTTAAAGAACGGCAGCACTTCCAACCGCTCGAACAAGTCGAAGCGAGCCACCACCATGTGCTTGGTAATCTGGTCCAGGGCAATGGCCAACGCAGTCAGCCAGAGCCAGCCGAGTTGGCCCGGCAGCCACCTGGCGCTGCTCTTCGTCATGCTCACGTTGTCCGCATCGCGCCCGCCGCCGACTTCATGCATAGGAGCGCTCCTCGCCGGAGCCATCCACATTGCTGATACAACGGCCACACAGTTCCGGGTGTTCGGCATGGCTGCCCACATCTTCGCGGTGATGCCAGCAGCGGGCGCATTTGCTGTGGGCGGACGCCACCACCTGCACCTTGAGCCCTTCCACCGCACTGGCCTCGAGCCCTTCCGGCGCTTCCGACAGCGGCTTGAGAGTGGCGGTGGAAGTGATGGTGACGAAGCGCAGCTCTTCGCCCAGTTGCTCCAGCAATGCCTGCAGTTCCGGAGTCACGAACAGCGTGGCTTCGGCGGCCAGATTGGCGCGCAATTCCTTACGGTTGCGCGCTTCCTCGATGGCTTTGTTCACCGCCTGCTTGACCGCCTGGACCTGCTCCCAGAACGCCATGCCCATGGCCTCATCACCGGCCAGCGGGAACAGACCGTCGAACCAGGTGGTGAGGAACACGGATTCGGGACGATCTTCACCGGGCAGGTGCTCGAAGATTTCTTCGGCGGTGAAGCTGAGGATCGGCGCCATCCAGCGCACCAGCGCCTGGGCAATCAGATAAAGCGCACTCTGGCAGGAGCGGCGCGCCACCGAGTCTTCCCGGGTGGTGTACTGACGGTCCTTGATGATATCCAGATAAAAGCCTCCCAGTTCCAGCGCACAAAAATGGTGCAGGCGCTGGTAGACCAGATGGAACTGGTAGCTTTCATACAGTTCGCGCAGTTCCTCCTGCAGCTGCGCGGTGCGGGCCACCGCCCAACGGTCCAGCGCCAGCATGTCCTGTGGCGCCACCTGGTGCCGGGCCGGATCGAAGCCGTTCAGGTTGGACAGCAGGAAACGGGCGGTATTGCGAATACGGCGATAGCTGTCCGCCACCTGCTTGAAGATGGTTTTGGAGACCGTCATCTCACCGCGGTAGTCGGTGGAGGCGATCCACAGACGCAGGATATCGGCACCAAGATCATTCCATACTTCCTGCGGCGCGATCACGTTGCCCAGGGACTTGGACATCTTCCGGCCCTGCTCATCCACGGTGAAGCCGTGAGTCAGCACCCCCTTGTAAGGGGCCTTGCCACGCATGGCGACGCTGGTGAGCAACGAAGACTGGAACCAGCCGCGATGCTGGTCCGAGCCTTCCAGATACAGATCCGCCGGCACCGTCAGTTCCGGGCGCTGCTCCAGCACGGAGAAATGCGTGGTACCGGAGTCGAACCAGACGTCAAGCACGTCGGTGACCTTGGTATAACGTTCAGCGTCCTCGCCGAGCAGTTCCGCCGGGTCCAGCTCGAACCACGCCTCGATACCGTTCTGCTCCACCCGTTTCGCCACCTCCTCGATCAGACGCGGCGTTTCCGGATGCGGCTCGGAGGTATTGCGGTCAACGAACAAGGCAATCGGCACGCCCCAGGTACGTTGCCGGGAGATGCACCAGTCCGGGCGGTCACGCAACATGCCCTCGATACGGGCCTTGCCCCAGTCCGGGATCCATTGCACCTGATCCACCTCGGCACGGGCCTGCTCCAGCAGATCCCCTTTTTCCATGGCGATGAACCATTGGGCGGTGCTGCGGAAAATGATCGATGTCTTGTGACGCCAGCAATGCGGGTAGCTGTGCGTGATGGTCCGCAACGCCATTAATGCATCGGCGGCTTCCAGGGCCTCGATCACCGGGCCGTTGGCCTTGTTCACATGCAAGCCGCCGACCACCGGCAGATCAGCGCGGAACACGCCGTTGTCCTGCACCGGGGAATCCACTTCCAGACCGTAGCGCTGCCCCACCAGGAAGTCATCCTCACCGTGTCCCGGCGCGGTATGCACACAGCCGGTACCGGCGTCGGTGGTGACGTGTTCGCCGAGCACCACCGGCACCTCGCGATCCAGGAACGGATGCGCCAACACCAGGTTTTCCAGCACCTGCCCCTGGAACACCGCGGAGCGGGTCACCTCTTGCAGATCAAAGCGTTCGATCACCGCGTCGGCCAGGGCCTCGGCCACCACCAGTTGACGGCGCTTGCCGTTCTGGGTGCCGTCCAGCAGCACATACTCCAGCTCCGGATGCACTGCTACCGCCTGGTTGGCGGGCAACGTCCAGGGCGTGGTGGTCCAGATCACCAGGGCCGGCTGCTCCGCCGACACGCCGGAGCGGGCAGCAAAGTCCGCCGGGTCCACCACGGCGAAGGCGACGTCGATGGCCGGGGATTTCTTGTCCTGGTATTCCACTTCCGCTTCCGCCAGGGCGGAGGCGCAGTCCAGGCACCAGTGCACCGGCTTGAAGCCCTTGGTAAGCAGGCCCTTGTCGACGATCTTGCCGAGTGCGCGAATGATGTTCGCCTCGGTGTCGTAGTTCATGGTCAGATAGGGATGTTCCCAATCCCCGAACACGCCCAGGCGGATGAAATCCGCTTTCTGCAGTTCAAGTTGCTCGGCGGCGTAGGCCCGGCATTCCTCGCGGAAGGTGCGCGCGTCCACTTTGTGACCGGCCTTGCCCACCTTTTGCTCCACCTTGTGCTCGATGGGCAGCCCATGACAGTCCCAGCCAGGCACATAGGGCGCATCGAAGCCCTCGAAGCCGCGGGCTTTGACGATGATGTCCTTGAGCACCTTGTTGATGGAGTGGCCAATATGAATCACGCCATTGGCGTAGGGAGGACCATCATGCAGCACGAACTTGGGCCGGCCCTCGGCGGCGGCCCGCATCTTGCGATACAGGTTAATTCGACCCCACTGCTCCAGCCGCTGGGGTTCGCGCTGGGCCAGACCCGCCTTCATCGGGAAGTCGGTGTGGGGAAGATTCAGTGTCGCCTTGTAGTCGGTCATGATGTCCCTTGGAAATAGGTTTCGACTTGTTGCACATCCCGCTGAATCGCGGCTTTCAGTTCATCCAGGCTGGCGAACTTTTCCTCCGGGCGCACGAAGTGATGAAAGTGCACCGTCAGGTGGGCGCCATACAAATCCCCCTGGAAATCCAGCAGATGGACCTCCAGGCGGTTTTCCACGCCATTGACCGTGGGCCGGGTGCCCACATTGGCCGCTCCGGGCTGGTCTTCGAGGCCCGCCCCGTCCACCGTCACCGCGTAAATGCCCTGCACCGGCGGGACCTGCCGCTTGAGCGCCAGATTCACCGTGGGCAATTGCAAGGTCCGGCCGATCTTGTCACCGTGACGGACCCGACCGCTGATGTCGTAAGGACGGCCCAGCAGTTGCTCCACCAACGCGAAATCACCGGCCGCCAGTGCCGAGCGCACCCGGGTACTGGATACTCGCTCACCGGTCATCTGGCAGGTGGCGGTATCACAGACCTGGAACCCGAACCGCTCGCCGGCTTGTTCCAGGTAGGCGAAATCCCCCACCCGGCCGCGGCCGAAGCGGAAATCGTCCCCGACCACCAGATACTCGACGGCGAGACCATCGACCAGAATGTCACGGACGAACTGTTCGGCTTCCAGGTTACGGAAGGCGTCATTGAAACGCACGCATAGCACCTGATCGACGCCGTAACGGGCGAGGGTGATCAGCTTGTCACGCAGATTCATCAAACGGGCCGGCGCCTGGTCACCTAGGAAGAATTCCTGCGGCTGCGGCTCGAACAACATCACCGTGGCCAGAGCGCCACGGGCACGGGCTTCCGCCACCACCTTGTCCAGGATGCGCTGATGCCCACGGTGCACACCATCGAAATTGCCGATAGTGGCCACACAGCCACGGTGCGCCGGCCTTAAATTGTGCACGCCACGAATCAGTCGCATTCGGTCCTCACTGCCCGCCTCCGTCGGCGGCCCATTGGCCATGCCCCAGAGGTAAAAGAGGGCAGATTATAGGAATCATCGGCGCAAGTGGCGAGGCCTGAGGCCAAGAACCAGCAGCACCAGGCCATAAACCGCCAGCCCGGCCACCACCACCAGGGCGAGCCAGCCTACTCGTTCACTCACCCCGCCGACCAGCCAGACGCCGGCGCGCTCCGCCAGCAGCCAGGTCACCACCGCCATGGCAAGCCCCGCCACCAGCATCCGCCCCCAGTGCCAGCCCCAACCACCACCGGGACGATATACGCCGGAACGGCGCAACCCGAGATACAGCAGACCGGCGTTCAGCCAGGCGGACAGTGCCGTGGCCAGGGCCAGCCCGGCATGCTGCAGATGCCAGACCAGCGCCAGATTAAAGACCATGTTGGCGATCATGGCGATGATGCCGATCTTGACCGGGGTGCGGGTATCCTGCCGGGCGAAGTAGCCCGGCGCCAGGATTTTGATCAACATGAAGGCCGCCAACCCCAGGCTGTAGGCGCGCAGCGACTGCGCTGCCATCTCCACGTCCCGAACGCCGAACTCACCGTGCCGGAACAAGGTCGACAGCAGCGGCTCGGCCAACACCGCCAACGCCAGAGCCGCCGGAATCCCCAACAGCAGAACCAGGCGCAACGCCCAGTCCAGGGTTCGCGAGAAAGCCTCGGTGGAGGCGGAGGCGTGCTTGGCGGACAGGCTGGGCAGAATCACCGTGCCAATGGCAATGGCCAATACCCCCAACGGCAGTTCCACCAGGCGATCGGAGTAATACAGCCAGGTCACCGAACCGGTCTGCAGCAGCGACGCCAACACCGTGTCCAGCAACAGGTTGATCTGGCTGACCGACACCCCGAACAGGGCCGGTGCCATCAACGCCAGAATGCGCCGCACTCCGGGGTCACGCCAGGCCATACGGGGCACCGGCAGCAGATGCAGACGGGCCAGGAACGGCAACTGGAACAGCAATTGTACGACGCCGGCAACCAGCACCCCCCAGGCCAGCGCCACCGCCATCCGTCCCTCGGCGAAATGAGGCGCCAGAAACAGAGCGCTGCCGATCAAACACAGATTTAACAACACCGGAGTAAAGGCTGGCACCGCGAACCGGCTCCAGGTGTTCAGCAAGGCCCCGGCAAAGGCGGTAAGCGCAATGAAGAACAGGTACGGGAAAGTCAGCCGCAGCATTTCCACCGCCAACGCCCGTTTTTGCGGATCGTCACCAAAACCGGGGGCAAACAGCCAGATCAGCAACGGCGCACCCACCACCCCAACCAGCGTCACCACCGCCAGGGTGCCACCGAGAGTACCGGCCACCCGATCGATCAGGGCCTTGGTGGCGGCGGCGCTGCCCCGCTCCTTATACTCGCTGAGTACCGGCACGAAAGCCTGATTGAAGGCCCCCTCGGCGAACAGCCGGCGCAGGAAATTGGGAATCCGGAAGGCCACGAAGAACGCGTCGGTACCGGCGGAGGAACCCAGCAGACGGGCCAGCACCACGTCCCGGACCAGCCCAAGCACGCGGGAGAGCATGGTCATGGCGCTGACCACCACGGTGGACGCCAGCAAACCGCCCTTTTTGCCCGGTTCAGGCGCGCCGGCTTCGCCTTGATCCGCCCGTTGCTCCATTCATGGTCTCCTTAACAGACTGACCAGGCTCAAAAAATCATCGAGAGCCACTACTTCCGGCAATTCGCTTACACGCCGATTCGCTGCCAAGGCAGCTTCCCACAGCCTCTTCGTAGCTCCCGCTGCGGGAAGATGTCCGGGGAAGCCATCAGACCACCCGGCCTCCCCAAAGCCGGGCAAGCGTAGCGAATGCACCGCCGGGGCGCCAGTTCCCATTGACAAGCGCGTTTCGGATAGGCATAGTTGCGCGTCTTTAAAACCCATGGCCGCTTGCAGCCACGGGCAGTACCGAATACTGAACTGAATACAGACTACCGATTTTATAGGAGCAGGACCTTGGCTAACTCACCGCAAGCACGCAAGCGTGCGCGTCAGGCGGAAAAGCGTCGTCAGCATAACGCAGCGATGCGTTCCATGGTGCGCACCTACCTGAAAAAGGTGAACGCGGCCATTGCGTCCGGCGACCAAGGCGCCGCTCAGGAAGCTTACAAAACGGCGACCTCCGTGCTGGACAAGGCCACCCGCAAGGGTAAGTTTCACGCCAACAAGGCAGCTCGCCACAAGAGCCGCCTGAACGCCAAGATCAAGGCCATGTCCGCCGCCTGAATCTAGCGTTCCATAAAAAAACCGGCTTCGGCCGGTTTTTTTATGGCCGCCAGACTCTGCTGGCGCCCCTCATATCCACACTACCCGAACACCACCATGTTATCCCGGTGCACCAGCTCTTCCTCGTTCATATAGCCGAGCACCCCGGCGATCTCCGAGCTTTTCTTGCGGCAAATCCGGCGCGCGTCAGCGGCGTCGTAGTTGACCAGCCCGCAGGCCACCCTCTCCCCTTGCTCGCTTTCGCAGACCACCATCTCGCCCCGGGAGAACTGCCCGAACACATCCACCACTCCTACCGGCAATAAGCTGGAACCGGCCTGCCGCAGGCGGCGCACGGCACCGTCGTCGAGCACCAGCCGGCCACGCATGCGCAAATGCCCGGCCAGCCACTGTTTGCGGGCATTCAGCGGTGAGGTGTCCGGCATCAGCGTGGTACCGGGCGCCCGCCCGGCTCCCAGCTCCCCGATCACATCGGGGCTCCGTCCGGAAGCGATGGTGGTGATGGTGCCGGAACGGGCCGCCAGCCGTGCCGCCCGCACCTTGGTGGCCATGCCTCCCCGCCCCAGCCCGGAACCGCCACCGCCCGCCATACCGGCAATGGCGGGATCCGAGGCGCGGGCCTCCCGGATCAGTTTGGCATCCGGTTTTTGCCTGGGGTCGGCGTCATAAAGCCCTTCCTGGTCAGTAAGGATCACCAGGCGCTCCGCCTCCACCAGATTGGCCACCAGCGCCGCCAGGGTGTCATTGTCACCAAAGCGGAATTCGTCGGTGACCACGGTATCGTTCTCATTCACCACCGGCACCACCGACAGCCCCAGCAGGGTCAACAGGGTGGCACGGGCATTGAGATAACGTTTGCGGTCGGATAAATCATCATGGGTCAGCAGCACCTGAGCGGTGTGCCGGTCATGCCGGCGGAAACAGGCTTCCCAGGCCCGCACCAGCCCCATCTGCCCCACCGCGGCGGCGGCCTGCAGTTCATGAATGGACTCCGGCCGGCGCAGCCAGCCCAGTCGGGTCATTCCCTCGGCGACAGCGCCGGAGGACACCACCACCAGATCGACTTCCTGGTCCATGAGCCGCACCAGGCGATCCACCCACTGCTGCATCAGCTGCCGGTCCAAACCCTTGCCATCATTGGTCAGCAGGGCACTGCCGATTTTCACTACCCAACGTGCGCGTCGCGCCATGGTGCACCGTCGTCCTTAAGAGCCTGTTTACGATCTATTGCTCGTAGACGATCTCCACATCGTGGTCATCGTCATCGTCGTCGTCATCATTGTCGTCGCGTCGGCGCCGGTTTTCCTGCTTGATCTCCTGAACCCGTTCGCGCGCTTCCTGCTCCAGGCGTGAGCGCAGTTCCCGCTGCCCGGCCGCGTATTCCGGATCCTCTTCCTCAAGCCGCCGACGATCCTCCAGGGCATTCATCAGCGCGTACACCAATTCCTCGCAGCCAACTCCGGCGGCGGCGGAAATCAAATGCACCGGCCCTTCCCAGCCCAGTTCCTCGACGATGGCATCGGCCCGCTCACGAGCCTCATCGTCGGCCATCAGATCGATCTTGTTGAATACCAGCCAGCGCTCCTGCTCGGCCAGCGCCGGAGAGAAGCGGTCCAGCTCATCAGCGATGGCATCGACATGATCGGCCGGATCACCGTCCATCGGGGCGATATCCACCACATGCAACAGTAACCGGGTACGCGCCAAATGCTTGAGGAAGCGGATACCGAGACCGGCCCCCTCCGCCGCGCCCTCAATCAGGCCAGGAATATCCGCCACTACAAAGCTGCGATAGCGGTCCACCTTCACCACCCCCAGATTCGGCACCAGGGTCGTGAACGGATAATCCGCCACCTTGGGCTTGGCCGCGGAAATGGAGCGGATCAGGGTACTCTTGCCGGCATTGGGCATGCCCAGCAGCCCCACATCCGCCAGCACTTTCAGCTCCAGCCGCAGACGCCGGGACTCCCCCGGGGTGCCTTTGGTGGTCTTGCGCGGCGCCTGGTTGGTGCTGCTCTTGAAGTGCACATTGCCAAGGCCGCCACGGCCGCCACGCACCACCATCGCCTGATCACCATCCCCGGCCAGATCCGCCAGCACCTCGTCGGTATCCACATCAACGATGGTGGTCCCCACCGGCACGGTGAGAACCACGTGATCCGCGGATTTACCGGTCATCTGGCGTCCCTTGCCGGGCTCACCATTACGCGCCTTGAAAATGCGTTCGTAGCGGTAATCCACCAGGGTATTGAGATTGCTGTCGGCCCGCACGAACACATGGCCGCCGGCCCCGCCATCGCCGCCGTCGGGGCCGCCGAATTCCACATATTTCTCACGACGGAAACTCAGACAGCCATCACCGCCCTTGCCCGCATGGACATCAATGGTGGCTTCGTCGACGAATTGCATGGTGAAGGACTCTTGGAAATCGTAAGGGATAGTTTAACGCGAGGCGCAGGGTGAATTCACCGCCGCGACAGTGCGCAGGCTGGCCACCTGTATGGCGGCCATAAAAAACCCCGCGGGAGTGAACCTCGCGGGGTTTTTCAGGCCGATCCGCGGGGATCAGGCGACCGGTTCGATCACCACATATTTGCGGTTGTTCGGGCCTTTCACCTGAAACTTAACGCGACCTTCGGCCTTGGCGAAGATGGTGTGGTCTTTACCGATACCGGTATTCACACCAGCGTGGAAGCGGGTGCCACGCTGACGAACGATGATCTCGCCCGCCTGAACCAACTGGCCACCATAGCGCTTCACGCCAAGGCGTTTACTTTCGGAATCGCGACCGTTACGAGTACTACCACCGGCTTTTTTATGTGCCATGTCTCAATCCTCCTGCCTTGACCAGAATCAGCCCTGGATCCCGGTAATTTTCACCGCCGTGTACCACTGACGATGGCCTTGTTGCTTGCGGTGATGCTTGCGGCGGCGGAACTTGACCACATGAATTTTCTTGTGGCGGCCCTGCTCGACCACTTCGGCGCTGACCTTGGCGCCTTCCACCAGCGGCTGACCTACTTTAATGTCGTCGCCATCGGCAACCAGCAGAACCTGGTCGAAATCGATGGTATCACCGGTGCCCACTTCGATTTTTTCCACGCGGAGGATATCACCTTCCTCCACACGGTATTGTTTGCCACCGGTTTTGATGACTGCGTACATCCGTCTTACTCCAGATGATCCTCGCGGGCGGACCTGCCTATCTTATCTACAGACAGGAGTCACTTTGGGGGCCCGTTGGACGATGACTAAAAAGGGCCGCGAAGTGTACGTCAAAGCAGGCCGCGACTCAAGCCCGGCGCCATCGAACGGTGGCCATCGGCTGCCCGCCTCCGGCTTTTCTTGACTGCCCGCCGCCCCCTGCTAGCATTGCCCGCTGTTCGCGCTCATTCTGCTGGATTGCTGCCCCATGGATTTTAAGGCCATCAGTTCCAACGTCGCCGACGATTTCGAGGCGGTCAACCGCTTCATCCAACACCATTTGGATACGGATGTTCCCCTGATCCGCGAGGTCGGCGAGTACATCATCCAATCCGGCGGCAAGCGTCTGCGCCCCTTGGTGTGCCTGCTCTGCGCCCGCGCCGCCGGCTATTCCGGCGACAAGCACGTCAACGTTGCCTCGGTAATCGAATTATTGCATACCGCCACACTGCTCCATGACGATGTGGTGGACGAATCCGGCCTGCGCCGCGGCCGCCCCACCGTCAACGCGGTATGGGGCAACGCCGCCAGCGTGCTGGTGGGCGATTTCCTGATCTCACGCTCGTTCCAGTTAATGGTGGCGCTGGAAGATCAGCGGCTGCTGGAAATCCTGTCCCTGAGCACCAACACCATCTCCGAAGGCGAGGTCTTGCAGTTAATCAACTGCCGCGATCCAGACACCACCGAAGAAAGCTATATGCGGGTGATCCACCACAAGACCGCGAAGATGTTCGAATCCGCGGCGGAAACCGGGGCCGTGCTGGGCGCCACCGAAGGACGGGATCAGGCCGAGGCCTTCGCCACCTTCGGCCGCCACCTCGGCATTGCTTTCCAATTGGTGGATGACGTGCTCGACTATCAGGGCGATGTGGAAGAACTGGGCAAGAACGTGGGCGACGATCTGGCCGAAGGCAAGCCTACCCTGCCCCTGATCCACACCATTCGCAGCGGCTCTCCGCAGCAGGCCAAACTGATCAAGGACGCCATCCGCACTGGCGGTCTGGACCGCCTGCAGGACATCATCCACATCGTGCGTGACTCCGGCGGCCTCAGCCACACCGTGGCGGTGGCCGAGGAACAGACCCGGCTCGCCCTGGCGGCACTGGAGACCGTGCCCGAGTCCCGTTATAAAGAGGCTCTGCAAACCCTGGCATTGGAATCCCTGAAACGGACCCATTAGAACCCTGAATAGAGCCCTGAATAGAACTAGATGAGGAAAGACTCATGCGTTCCCTACTGACCGTTCTGATTGCCGCCCTGATTGTGAGCGGCTGTGCCCTGAGCCCGCAGCGCATTGAGGTCGACCCGCAAGTGCAGGTCAAAGCCTCCAACGTTGGCCATAACCGTTCGGTACAGGTTGTTGGCGTCGATTCCCGCGGCAAAAATGAGTTCGGCAGCCGCGGCGGCGTTTACGACGAAACCGCCCTGCTGATCCCCAGCAACGACATCAAGGCGGCGATCGCCGACACTGTCCGCAACGGCCTGCAGAGCCTGGGCTTCAACGCCTTCAATCCCGGCGGAGACGCCACCACTCTGGAAGTCCGCCTGGAACAGCTGGACTATATTCCGGAGCCGGGCTCGGTGGTGAACCGGGTCGACCTGAACCTGGTGCTGCAGGCGGAAGCCCGCCGTGGTCCGACCACGCACACCGGCACTTACAAGAGCAGCGTGGAACACAAGACGCCGTTCACGCCGTCCCTGGCGCAAAACCGGCAGATGATCAACGACATTCTGGCCAAAGCCATCGAGCGCCTGCTGCAGGATCCGGAAATGCTGGCCTTTCTGGCTGGCGCCGACTTCCCCGGCGATACCGAGTAAGCGGCTTCATGGCCGGCCAAGTGAGCATTCACTACTGCCGCCAATGCAACTGGCTGCTGCGCTCCGCCTGGTATGCCCAGGAGCTGCTCTCCACGTTTTCGGAAGAACTGGAGGAAGTCACTCTACGGCCAGGTACCGGTGGCGTGTTTCAGATCAGTGTGGATGGCACACTGGTCTGGGACCGGGCCGCGGACGGCGGTTTTCCGGAAATCACCGAACTGAAACGCCGGGTGCGCGATATCGCCTGCCCGGACCGCCCCCTCGGCCACATCGACCGCCGTCCGCCGGAATAACCCACCGTACAGGCGACGTCAGTCGTTTTCCGGACGCACGCTGACTTCGGGGAACTCCGGATCCGCCAGCACCACGGTCAGCACCAGCGGCTGGCAACAGATGTGGCAGTCCTCCACATACTCCTGATCGCCCTGAGAGGGATCAATCAGCGCCTCGAAATACTGCCAGCAATGGGGACATTGCACCGATACCGGAATCAGCGTATCCACGCCCCCTCCGGCAACGCCAGCTGCGCCAGCCACCGCGGCGTCCGCTCCACTGGCTGCGGCACCCCCTGCCCCCATACGGGCCCCGGCCAACAAGGGTCGTCACGGAAGCGAGCGATCACATGCACGTGCAGTTGGGGCACCAGATTCCCCAACGCCCCGATATTGATCTTGTCGGCACCGGTGATCCGCTCCAGTTCCGCCGCCAATCCATTGACCACCTTCAACAGCCGGTGCTGCTCCTCCTCCGCCAGTTGGTGCCACTCCCGGATATCGAGCCGGCGCGGAACCACCACCAGCCAGGGGAAGCGGCCGTCGCGCAGCCAGCGAATCCAGCAAAACTCATCTTCCGCCACGGCGCCGGTATCTGCCGCCAGGCGTTCGTGCAATATCACCGCTGTCATAACCTCTCCACTTGGTATGGGCACGGCTCGCTATACCACGCCATCCAGGCTAGCATGATACGCCAAAATTATTAGAGCCTATCAAGGCTGTGCCGCCACTGGCGGCGACACATGCTTTTCTGTCTGGGGGGACGGTTATGGAATGGGTGGCCATCGTCACGGTGCTTGCCTTGCTGCAATGCGCCCTGTTCAGTTTTCTAGTGGGACGGGCCCGAGTCAAATATCAGATCCGCGCGCCGGCCGTGGCCGGACATGAACTGTTTGAGCGCAGTCACCGGATCCATGCCAACACGGTGGAGCAGTTGGTGCTGTTCCTGCCCGCGTTATGGTTATGTGGCTGGTACCTGGAGCCGCGCGCGGCGGCGGTGGTGGGCAGCCTGTTCCTGATCGGCCGCCAGCTCTACTTCAATCATTATCTGGAACAGCCCCGTGATCGCGGCACCGGCTTCCTGCTTGGTTTCCTGGCGACCCTGACACTGCTGCTGGGCGCCCTCGGCGGCGCCATCAGCTCATTGATCCTTCATTGAGCGTGGCGGTTTACCGGCCACGCTCCGACAGTCTCGGCGCCCTAGCCGCGATAGTCCGACGGGCTCTTGCCAGTCCACCGGCGGAACGCACGGGCGAAATTGGAGGCATCGGAATAGCCCAGCGCGGCGGCGATGTCATCCACCGAACGACGGCTTTGTGACAGGTATTCCACCGCCAGCCCCTTGCGCAGATCATCGAGCAGCGTCTGATAGCTGGTCCCCAGTTGCTGCAGCTTGCGCTTGAGCGTGCGGGAGGACATGTGCAACTCACTGGCCACTTCCTCGACGCCGGGGAACCGGCCCGAGCGCGCCAGGATGATTCTACGCACCCGCCCCAACAGCGGCGGCGGCGCCTTGATATGGGCCAGCTCCTGCTCGCACTGCACCTCCGCCAGACGCGACAGGCGTGGATCCGCGAAGCGCAGCCGGTATTGCAAACGCTCCGCGGGAAAGCGCATTTGACTGTAGGCGCAATCGAAGTACACCGGCACCGGAATCAGCGGTCGCAGCCTTTGGAAGTAATCCGGCTCCGGATAGGAAAAGCGCAGCTCACCGAACAGCTCCACTTCCGGCAGCATTTGCAGCCCCATGAAATGGAAACTGGAGAACAGGCTCTCCGTCAGCAACGGCGCCAGATCACCGAGAGACAGCATTTCATTGACCTGCAACACCGCCCAGTCGCCTTCGACAAAGGACTCGAGCTGAATCAGGGTGCTGCGGATACGGAAAAATTTCACCGCCAGTTCAATGGCGTCCCCCAGGGTTTCGCTGCTCATCGCCGCATACCCAAGAAAACCGTGGGAAGACAGCGGCGTCGCCGCTCCCAGCTCCCACCCGAGCCAGGGCTCGTTGGTGAGCATCACGGCACGCCGGGCCACCCGCCGCAACAGCGTCGCCGACACCCTCGATTTCGCCTCGCGCCAGCATCCCCGGCGGACACCGGTTCCATCCAGCAACTGCTCCTCGCTGAACCCGCGTTTCTTCATCACTTCCATGAAGGGAATCAGATACTCCGCGGACACCGCGTATTCTTCGGGATTCATTTTTAGAATTGTCATCTTGCCGTTCCCGTCTTGATCTCTTGCATTGGCCTGAAATGACAGACCTGCACACCATACCCAGCCCTCTCCCCGGCCGGCATTGCCCCTGAAGCCCGCCGGGCGGGCACCTGCGGTCAACCGCGCCGCCCCTCTTTCCACCTCTCCGGCAGCAGGCGTACTCTGTAAACCTCCCCTGGCACGCATAAAGGAGAACATCATGTCGACACTGAGCGGCAAAACCCTGTTCATCACCGGCGCCAGCCGTGGCATTGGCAAGGCCATAGGCCTGCGCGCCGCCCGCGACGGTGCCAATATCGTGTTGTTTTCGAAAACCGCCGAACCTCACCCAAAGCTGCCCGGCACGCTTTATTCCGCCGCAGAGGAAATGCAGGAGGCCGGCGGCAAGACCCTGGTGTGCGTGGGGGACATTCGCCACGAGGAAGATGTGGCGGATGCGGTACAACAAGCGGAGGAAACGTTTGGCGGCCTGGACATTCTGGTCAATAACGCCAGCGCCATTTCGCTCACTTCCACCGAAAGCACCAGCATGAAGTCCTATGACCTGATGCATCAGGTCAACGCCCGCGGCACCTTCCTCGCCAGCCGATTGTGTCTGCCACTGCTGCGCCGGGCGGAGAATCCTCACATTCTGATGTTGTCACCGCCGCTGAATCTGAACCCGGCCTGGTTCGGGCGCCACCTGGCCTACACCATGGCCAAGTACGGCATGAGCATGTGCGTGCTGGGCCTGGCGGATGAGTACCGCAACCGGGTGGGCGTCAACGCGCTGTGGCCACGTACCGCCATCAATACCTCCGCGGTACGCAATCTCCTTGGTGGCGAGCAGTCCGTGCAGGCATCACGCCAGCCGAGCATCATGGCCGACGCCGCCCACGCCATCCTGATCCAGCCAGCGAACCAGTGCAGCGGCAACTTCTTTATTGATGATGAGGTCCTGGCGGCGGAAGGCGTGGATCTGGACCGCTACAAGGTGGACCCGTCGCTGAGCGATGATCAGTTGCTACCGGACTTTTTCCTGGATTCCTGATCGCCAGGCCGCTATCCACTAGCGCCGTGGTGGCTGGCAAAAACCGTCACATCCTGCCGCAGGGCGCGGCGCCGGATCATCGGGCTTCGGGGACAAAAAACATATCCCCCTGATTTAAAAAGAAATAATCAGGGAGAAGAGGCTGGCACGGTTCTCGCTATCCAATGGAGACGACGATCAGGTGAGACATCATGAGCAAGGTCATACGCCTCGAAGAGCGCGACCCCGAAACCGCCCTGGAAAACCTGAACCGGCTCACCGGTCTGGACTTCCACTGCTGGCCGGAGTCATTGCTGGAACAAGACCGTAAGACGCCCCGGCCCCAACCGCGACCGACCAACACCAAACCCCGCCGTACCGCGGGCGGCACTGCCTGAATCGCTTAGAGCCTGTTCAAAGTCTTTACACCGCCGCGCCGGAGCTCATTTTGTCGTCAGGTCGTGATTCCGATTGTGCGGTGTAGTCATTCTACATAAACAAGCGTAATCGCGGCCTGGCGGCAAAAGGGGCCCGGCCCTCCGGGTTGCGCTGGAAAAGCCGCCAGAGGACGCTGTGGCCTTTGACTTTGGAACCACCAGAGCCTGCAGTCCCCAACGCCCTCTGGCGGCTTTTCCAGCGGCAACGCGGTGGCGTAAAGACTTTGAACAGGCTCTTAGTAGTTGGAAATCAGCTTGTCCTGGGGATCCAATGCCATGCCCCGGCGTTGCATGTACAGCTCTTCCACCACATAACGCATGGACGGATCGGACAGGCCCAGGGTCACCTGGATCTGCTCCACGCTGTCACTGAGCCGGAGTTTGACCACCCCGGACAACAACGCACTGCCTTCTCCCTGGACCTCGGCGCAGTCGACCACCACCGCCTGCTCGCCCTTTTCATCCAGGCAACACACACGCAGTTCCACCCGGCCCCGGGCTCCGGTCACCCGTACCCAGGAGGCCACGTTGAATTCCGCTTCCCATTGCCGGGCTCGAGCCGGCCTTCCCCCCGCCCAGATGCGCTCCGGCACCTTGGCAATAAACGCTTCACTCATGGAATCCATCTCGACATTTTATTCTTCAGGCAGTGTACGGACGGTCTGAAATCTCTGCCACGGGCGACTTGGCGGGGCCAGGTTGATACGCATCACAAGGCCGGGCAACAGGCGTTGTTTTATTGTCTGACAATCACAACCTTGCCACACCGCGTCACCTCGTACTCTAGGCCCCTACTTTGGCGGATCGTTCTCGCCAAACCTTTTTCTCCGACGACGCCAAGGCGTTTGTCGATCCCCAAAAGACCCGCTGACGAGAGGCGATCCATGGGCGAGTTGAAAGAACTGCGTGAAGAACGGGCCAACCTGGTCAACCGTGCCAAAAGCCTGGCCAACACCCTCTATCTGGCCAGCCTGGGTGCTTACAGCAAGGCCAATGAGAAATCCGAGGAGCTCTACGGACACTATCTGTCCACCGGTGCTCAAGCCTACGGCGACGAGGCCGAAGGCAAATCAAAACTGGCTCTGGCCAGCCGCGGCCTGTTTCTCAGCACCCGCCAACTGATCGACGAGGCACCGCAAAAACGCCAGGAGCTTTACGAAAACCTGGTTGCCGCCGGCAAAGAAGAGCGCGGCGAGAAAGCGGAAAGCAGCAACGAGTTCGTGTTGGCGGGTGTGGGCGCCATTTCCACCGTGCGCGAACAGGGCCAGAAGCTGCTGGATGAGCTGGTCAGCGCCGGCGAGAAAGAGCGCGCCTGATTCTGATTTTCTGTCACTTCTCTCCTTACCTGGGGCCGTTATCGGCCCCTTTTTTTCGCAAAGCATTCGCTGGCAAGCCAGCTTCCCACAGAGGGACCACAAAACCGCCGTGGGAAGCTGGCTTGCCAGCGAATCGGCATGCAGTCTTGCCATCGTGTTAACCCCATCGCCTTCCTTGCCGGATTAGAGCACCATGGGAACCCCATCACCGTAGTGATCCCATGGAGGACACCGTGGCCAAACGAATCCGCAACCCGCTTTCCGGCGGCGGACGCCTGCTTAAGCTGACGGGCATGACCACCTCCATCGCCACTCGCGTGGCCACTCATCAGGTCAAAAGCTGGTTCCAGGATGACGCTCTGCGAGAGACCAACCGCGAAGCCCTGATGCGTCATATTGGCCGGGAGGTCGCGGCCACATTGGGAGAAATGAAAGGTGCGGTGATGAAAGTGGGGCAAATCGCATCGCAGATGCAAGACATCCTGCCCAAGGAAATCAGTGAGCAATTGGCGGTACTGCAGAACGCTTCCGCGCCAATGCCGTTCCACGTTATCCGGCGGCAATTGGAAACCCATCTGGGCGGTAAACTCGGCGACCATTTCAGTGAGTTTTCCGAAACGCCATTCGCGGCCGCCTCCATCGGTCAGGTCCATGACGCGGTTACCCGGGATGGAGAATCGGTGGTGGTCAAGGTGCAATATCCGGCGGTGCGCAGCTCGATCGATTCGGATATGCGCCACCTGAAGCGCATTCTCAAACTCGGCAGCCTGCTCAAGGTGAATGAAGCCGCGCTGGATGCGGTATTTCAGGAGATCCGTTCACGACTCAACGAAGAGCTGGATTACCATCAGGAAGCGCGCAATTTGAATCACCTGCGCGAGTTCCACCGTGACCAGCCCTGGCTGGTGATTCCCCAGGTCCACGCTTCCCTGTCCGGTGAGGCTGTGCTCACCCTGAGCCGTGAAGACGGCGTCTCTCTACATCAGGTCAACGACGAGAATGGCTTCGACCAGCCATTGCGCAACCAGTTGGGCGAGCGCTTGTTTGACGCCCTGGCGGCGGAGATTTTTCAGCTGGGCACAGTGCATTGCGATCCCCACCCCGGCAATTTCGCTTTCCGCCGGGACGGCAGTATTGTGATGTACGATTTCGGCGCGGTGAAGCAACTGAGCGAAGAGGATATCGAATTGTTCGGCAAGGTGATCAACGCCGCCACCAGGGGCGACTGGCAGTGCCTCGATGCCGGTCTGATCGAACTGGGCGCGCGTCGGCCCGACAGTCACCCGCCACCGGGGTTCTACGATCGTTGGGTGCCTCTGATACTGAGTGGATTTTCTCCCGAGCCGGTCAATTTCGCCAACGCCCGGGTTCACCTGGATATAGTGGAAACGGTACGCAAGACGCCGCTGTCGGCGCTGCTGACATTTCAGCCTTCTTCCCGGACATTACTGGTGGAGAGGGTGGTGAGCGGACACTACTGGACCATGAAAGCTCTGGGGGTTCGTTCAGCGTTTTTGCCGCGCCTTCAATCCAGCATGGCGGCATCGAAAGCGGGGTAATCCCTGGTTTGCCTAAGGTCCTTACCCCGCCTTCCAGATTACCAAAGAACGGCAACTCAGAACGCCGAGCGTAAACCCACGCTGATTCCGGAAATTTCCTCTTCGTCCTTGTCGAAGTAACGCATGTATTCGAGGTTCATTCCCAGGGTATCGGTAAGGTTCACGTCAATGCCCGCGCCATAGGATTGATCCTCGAAACGACGGCTGTCATCCACTTGATAATTGACGCCCGCCAGGCTCCCCTCGGCCTTCACCGTGCCTTTCATTTTGGTATAGCCGCCGATGATGTAAGGATGCACCGATTCCGCCAGAGGCGCTGACAATTTCACATAAGCGCCATACATATTGTCCATTTCAAAGTCGACGATACCCCGGGAGTCCTCATCGAATCCCATGCCGCCGCGAATTTCCATTCCCAGATAGTCGTTGAACTCATACCCAGCACGGAAAACAGCGGAGTCAATCTTCAGCGTGTCGCTGTCGTACTCCTCGTTATCGTATTGCATTTGAGTGTAGTTGCCGCCGATAAAGGGACCGGCCGCGTAGGCCCCACCCGCGGTGAGCGAGAAAGTAACAGCCACTGCTGTCGCGAATTTCCGGGTCAACATAAATCACTCCTTACTTGCGAGTCGAACCACTCGGGTTACAACGGTGTGACTTATGCTATCCGGGGGAGTTCAGGAGCGAGGTTAAATGGCGTTAAAAGCGAGCGAAGCAGTTCGCATTTTAAAGTTTCATTCAACTACTGTGCGTTGTTTAACGCCCGCAACAGGTAATCCACGAAACGGCTGAGATCGTTCAGGCTGGAACAGCGGCGGGCGGCCCGACAGTAGGGTTCGTATTTGGCCATGATGGCATCACCGCTGTTCCAGCGTGACGGATGCTCCGGGTTCAACCAGAACACCTGGCGGGCACGACGCGAGATTTCCGCCAGATGTTCCTCGCCCGCGGGCAAGTCATTGTTGCGTGCATCTCCCAGAATGATCACTGTGCTGCGTCGATCGATCTCCCGGCCACAGGCTTCCTGGAAAGACTCGAACATGTAGCCATAATCGGTACCGCTGCCGGAAACCCGGTCGAGAATGCGCCCTACCGCCACCTCGGGTTTGTACTGACGGAAGTCATCGGTGACCTCGTCGAAGCGGGCAGCGAAGGCGAAGCTGCGCACCTGGGGCAGAACATCGTTCATGGCGTAGAGGAACTGCAACAAAAACCGGGCCGCCTCTCGTACCGATCCGGAGACATCGCAAATCACATACACTTTGCTCTTCAGCTTGCGCCGTTCACGCCAGTGCAACTGCACCGGCACCGCGTTATAGCGCAGGCTGGAGACCAAGGTACGGCGGGCATCCATGGCGCCACGTTTGGCGCGTTTTTGCCGGCGTTGATGCAAAGCGGCAAGGCGGCGCGCCATGCGTCGCACCAGATCCTGAATCTGGTGGTATTCACGCAGTTCGCGAAACGGAGCCGCCCGCATGGAGTGTTCTCTGAGCGCACGGCCATGGGCCCGGCCGTGCAACTCGAATTGTCGCCGCACATACTGGCTGGCTCGCTCCCGCACCTGCTGGCGCCAATCCCGCAACTGCTCCGCCCGGTTCTGATCCCGACGGCGCGGTGACGCCGCCAAACGCAGAATATCGTCGTCCACCGATCCCATTCCCATGTTCATCACCAACTGCCGGGCGAACAATCCCTGCTGGGTGATCACTTGCATGGCGGTGAAGTCCTGCTGGGCGGCGGCCTCGGCAAGACTCTGAGTCAATTGCTCCGGCGACTGGGCCATCAGATTGGCGGTGGTTTCCGACAGGTCTCCGGTGTCCACATCGGTAGTGTCGGGCAAAGCACCCACCTCGGCGTCTTCATCGCCGTCCGCTTCGATGGATTCGAAATGGAAAAAATCATCGAAACACTGATCGAAGCGGGCCCGGTCCACCTGGGCCTTGACCAGAGTTTGTGCCAGTGTTTCGCGGAACTGTTCGCGCGGGTGGTAACCAATCAGCGCCGCGGCCCGCAGCGCTTCTTCCGCTTCCACCGGAGAAATACGAATCTGCGCCCCACGCAGGGCACGCACGAACTCATGCAAGCGACGATCGGCCATGGCTCGACCCTCAACCCGCGCGCTGCTTGCTGAACCAGTGCGGTAACAGGCCACGCGCCAACGTCACGTCCTGTTCGTTCTTGAGGACCAGGGTCAGCGTCTGTTCAACCAGCTCCGGCTCGAGGCTGTCGGCGTGCAACAGCACCAGAGCCCGGGCCCAGTCCAGAGTTTCAGAGATGGCGGGCAGTTTCTTCATATCCTGCTCGCGCAGGTGCTGAATGAAGCCCACCAGCTGCTCACGCAGCCGATCGCCAAGCTCCGGCACTCGCTCGGCGACAATTCGCCGCTCCAGATCCGGTTCCGGATAGGGAATGTAAAGATGCAGGCAGCGACGTTTGAGAGCGTCGGACAGCTCCCTCTGATCGTTACTGGTGAGAAATACCAGAGGGCGATGGCGGGCACGCACCGTACCCAGTTCCGGGATGGAAATCTGAAAATCGGAGAGCAGCTCCAGCAGGAAGGCCTCGAATTCCTGATCCGCTTTGTCGATCTCGTCGATCAACAGCACCACCGGCTCATCCGCGCGCAGCGCCCGCAACAGCGGTCGTGGCTCCAGGAAAGTATCGCTGTAGAAAGCGTCACCCAGGTCCCCGAGACGCGCCATGCCCTGTTCCAGATTCTCCGTATCGGACAGCAAGGAACTGAGCTTGTCGCGCAGTAATTGCGTATAGAGCAACTGCTTGCCGTATTTCCACTCGTACAGGGCGCGGCTCTCATCCAGCCCCTCGTAACATTGCAAGCGGATCAGCGGCGCTTCCAGAAAGGCGGCGGCGGATTTGGCCAGTTCGGTTTTGCCCACCCCCGGCGGGCCTTCCACCAGAATCGGCTTTTGCAATTGGGCGGCCAGATAGACCGCCAGCGCGGTGCGTTGATCGCATATGTAGCCCTGGCGGGCAAAACTGGCGATCACGTCATCCACGGAATCGATACGGGTCTTCATGAGCGTTTGTTCTCGGTTATCCACGTCCGGTTCCCCCAGTGTAGGGGATTCACCGACAGGGTCTCAGGAAGGAATGGACGCCGCCATGGCCGAAACCGACATACGGCGTCAATGCAGGACGGTATCGTCTCCCAATACCACGTCGAGACGTGGCGGGGCATCGTCGATCTCCTCTTCGTCCTCACCGGTGACATCGAAACGCAATGAATGCACTTCACCGTCGATCATGTCGGGGATACGGTCGAGAAAATCATCCAGATGATCGGAATCGAAATGGCGTTCAAGGGCGTCCAGATTGCGCCACTGCTGCCATAACATGATGACCCGGGGGGAATCAGCTTGTACGTAGACTTCGTATGAAACGCAGCCGTCCTCCAGGCGCGCTTCGCGGGCCAGAGTCTGAATCAGTGCCAAGGCGTCATCCCGCAGATCATCCCGCACCGGAATGAGCCCTTTGACGATTACCATTGTGCTCCAGGGGATAGATTGGGAAAGGACGGTATTGTAGCACAAATCGCGGCAGCCCGCTGATGGCGCCGTCGACGGCCGGCTTCGCGCACCGCATCAAAGCCGTCGGAAGACGGCTAGAGGCGTTCGCCTCGAGCCCAGCGGCGGCCCCCCAGAGCCAGGATCGCCAGTTGCTCCACCGCATTGGCCGCCAATTCCTCACGCCGCGCCGGAGAGACGTCGAGCATCGCCACGCCAAGCCCGAACATCAGCGATACCGCCGCTTCCGCTTCACGCTCGGCGGGTACCGCCGGGCGCCCCTGGGCCGCCACCACGGAGCGAATATCCTCGGCCAGTTCATCCACCAGCAACTGCAGCTCACCGTGAATACGCGCCCGATAGCGCCGGCTGCGCCCAAGCCGTTGCTGCAGCAACAGACGAAACTCTCCTTCATTGGACAGAATGAAGCGGCCGAAGCGGCCCACCAGTTCCTGGATCGCCTGGCGTGGCCCGATCTCAATCATGCTGCGACGCCCTTCCGACATGGCGACACGCAACCGAAAGCAGGCTTCGTCAATCAATGCCAGCCCCAACGCTTCCATGTCGGGAAAATGATTGTACAGAGACGTGGCGGCCAGGCCGGCTTCACGGGCCACCTCGCGCAATCCCAGGCTGTCCAGGCCCCGCCCTCCGGCCATCAGGTGCCGGGCCGCGTCCAGAATCCGTTCGCGGGTCTCCTTTTTCTGCTTCTGTCGCAGGGTTTCCGTCATTTTCAACAAACAACTGTTAGTTATTGCTTATCCCTATATAGCCATAAAAGGCCGGCTTCTTGCAACAGCCATGGAAGACTATTGACATCCGGACATAATGATCACAAAATAACTAACACTTGTTAGTTATAAAAGCGAAGCCGGTCCATGCTGGTATCGCCCGGACAAGGGGCGCATCATCGACCAGGTGCCCGGCAAGATCATAAACAGGCTCTACAACACATTGTGCGTGCTAACGAGGGATTGACCGCCATGAACTATTTCGTCACCGGGGCCACCGGTTTCATCGGCCGCTTTCTGGTTGCCCGGCTTCTGAAACGGGAAGACAGCCGGGTCTTCGCCCTGGTTCGCCCAGGCTCCGAATACAAGCTGGAGGCTCTGCGGCGACGACTGGGCGTGGAAGAGCGGCGTCTGGTGCCGATTACCGGCGATCTGACGAGAAAGAGCCTGGGCCTGAGCAAGCGGGACCTGGATGACCTGACCGGCCAGATCGACCACTTTTTCCATCTGGCCGCGATCTATGATCTCAATGCGGACGAGAACACCCAGCGTTACACCAATATCGAAGGCACCCGCCAAACCCTGAAACTGGCGGAGCAGCTGCAAGCCGGCTGTTTCCATCATGTTTCCTCGGTGGCCGCCGGCGGACTCTATCCCGGCACCTTCTCCGAGGACATGTTCGAAGAGGCCTCCGGCCTGGACAATCCCTATCTGCTGACCAAGCACGAATCGGAAGCCCTGGTGCGCCAGGAAAGCCAGATCCCCTGGCGTATTTACCGGCCGTCCCTGGTAGTGGGCCATTCCCAGACCGGGGAAATGGACAAAATCGACGGCCCGTACTACTTCTTCAAACTGATCCAGAAACTCAAGGATTATCTGCCCAACTGGTTCCCGCTGGTGGGCGTTGAGAGCGGCCATTTCAACATCGTGCCGGTGGACTTCGTCGCCAGTGCACTGGACCACATCGCCCATCAGCCCGAAGGAAACGGCCAGTGTTTTCACCTCACCGCCGAGCGCAGCTATAACTTCAGTGAGGTGATGGACATCATCGCCGGTGCCGCCCAAGCGCCACGCATGCCGGTGCGCCTGGATAATCGCGTCTTCAATGCGGTACCCGGTTTCGTCAAAAAGGGCGTCAACGCGCTGACCCCGAAGGCCCTGATCAACCAGTTGCTGGAAAGTCTGGACATCCCCCCCACCATCGTTCAGTTCCTGGCCTTTCCGACCCAGTACGACAACCAGCGGACCATGGCCGCGCTGGAAGGCAGCGGCATTGGCGTGCCGGATCTGGAAAGCTACATCCAGCAGTTATGGGATTTCTGGGAAAACCACCTGGACCCCGAGCGGGATCAGCGCAAGGACGAATTGCAGCCACTACCGTCTTTGCCGGACAAGGTGGAGGACAAGATCGTGCTGATCACCGGTGCCACTTCCGGGATCGGCAAGGCCTCGGCCCTGAAGCTGGCCCGCGCCGGCGCTACCGTGTTGGTAGTGGCCCGCACTCCGGAGAAACTGGAAGAGACCCTGCACGAGATCAAGCAGGTGGGCGGCATCGCCCGAGCCTACCGTTGCGACGTCTCGAAGCTGGAATCCGTGGATGATCTGGTGAAGGAGGTTCTGGCGGATTACGGCCGGGTCGACATCCTGGTGAACAACGCCGGCCATTCGATTCGCCGCTCGGTGGTCAACTCGGTCTATCGCTTCCACGATTTCGAACGCACCATGCAGTTGAACTACTTCGGCTCATTGCGGCTGATCATGCGCCTGTTACCGAGCATGCTCGAACAGGGCAGCGGACACGTCATCAATATTTCCAGCATCGGCGTTCTGACCAACGCACCGCGCTTCTCCGCCTATGTGGCGTCCAAGGCCGCGCTGGATTCGTTCACCCGTTGCGCCGCCAGCGAGCTGGCTCACCAGGGTATCCGCTTCACCACCATCAATATGCCGTTGGTGCGCACGCCGATGATCGCGCCCACCAAGCTGTACAATCACGTGCCCACCATCAGCCCCAGCCAGGCGGCGGATATGATCTGCGACGCCATCGTGCGTCAACCCAAGCGGATCGCCACCAGTCTCGGCATCCTCGGCCAGGTGATGCATTTCATTACCCCCCGGGCCACGGAAACGATCATGAACACCGGCTACAAATTGTTCTCCGACTCCGCGGCGGCGGTGGGGCGACGCGAGCGCACGCCGAAGCGGATCAGCCGCGAGCAAGCCGCCTTCTCGCGGCTGTTCAAGGGGATTCACTGGTAGCGGGTTCATTCCACGCGGCACCATTAAAAAAGGCCCCGCCGTGGGGCCTTGAAAAACCGGATATACCGGAAGCATACGCAGCGGGGCTTGCGCCCCGGAGAGAATAGTCGCCGATCCACGCCTGGCCGCCCTTGATACAGATCAGGGTTAGGGGTGATCCACTCCGGGTGGAGCCGCCTCCGCCAGAAACGCCAGCATCTCCCGATTCACTTCCGCCGCCTGTTCCATCTGGATCCAGTGCCCGCACTGGTCCAGTACCACGGTATTCAGATTCGGCACGTAGTCCGGCATGCGTGCCAGAGCCTTCTGACTGAACATCAATACCGGGTCTTGCATGCCACCGAGAAACAGCACCGGCGCCGGGATCGTCCAGTTGTCGTCAGCGCGGCTTTCTTCCCAGGACGCATCCATGGCCCGATACCAGTTGAGCGCACCGGTAAACCCGGTCTTGTCGAAACGGGCCACGTAGTAATCCAGGTCTTCCTCACGCATCCAGCGCGAGGGCCGAGCCGGCACGCGCATGGAATCCAGCACGCCGCTGTCGTCCGGCGCCACCTGGAAGTTGGCCATGCCTTCGGCGGAAAGATTGTGAAACAGAGCCCGCAGGCTATAGCGAACGTCCTCTCCAAGCTCCCGCTCCGGCACTTCGGCTTGCTGAAAATAGAGCATATAAAAGAAATGATCTCCGAACAGCTCCCGCATCGCCTCGGTGGGCGCACGCGGCGAGGGGCCGCCGTAGGGGACCGACAATCCCACTACCGCCGTCACTCGCTCCGGATAGGTCCTGGCCACTTCCCATGCCAGCGCGCATCCCCAATCATGCCCCACCAGCACCGCCCGCTCAGCACCGAGGGCGTCGATCAAGGCCACCACATCCTCGGCCAACCGGGACAGTCGGCAGTCCTCCACCGTCGCTGCTCCACGAGTTTCGCCGTAGCCGCGCAAATCCGGCGCCACGGCGTGGTATCCGGACTGAGCCAGCACCGGCAACTGGTAGCGCCACGAGGCCCAGCATTCCGGGAAGCCGTGCAAACACAACACCAAAGGGGCGCCCTTGACGCCCGCTTCGGCAATGAACATATCCAGACCGTTGGCGGGCACGCGCCGCTCTTGTATAAATCCCATCGTGATTTCCTGGAACCCGCTTTTCCCGGGACAATAAACCCGAACTACCCGGCTACCGGATGCGTAACGCATCCGACACCGAAGCCCGTCATGCTGGTTGGGTGGAAACGAGGCCCATTCCATGGTTCCCTAACCTGCGTCATTCTGGCAATGTGACACCGGAGCCACAACCTGGCAAGCCGCTGGCGGGGACGGACCTCGATCCATTCCTCGGCGGGGCGGCCATTCAGGTAGAATACCAATCCGATGTCGACGGCACCCGGTCCGGGCATGAGCCATCCCCGGCAACGGCGCGGCGATACCGCCGGTCAAGCTTCAGCAAAGACGGGCATTAGCAAAACGGGCTCTAGGAACAGCAGCGTGGACGATCCTTCAAGACAGCAACCGCAACAAAAGAAGCACCGGTTCCGCCGGCTGTTGCGCCCTTATCTGCCCGCCTACTTCCCGGTGGCGTGGAAGATGGGTCTGTCGATCTCCGCCATGATTCTTTTGGGCATGGCCGTTCTCGGCACCCTCCTGCTGAACAATCAGCTTGAACGTATGCGCCAACAGGCGGACAGCTTCGGTGGCGCCATCGCCTCCCAATTGGCGCATACCGCCCGTGAACCCTTGCTGGCCGAGGATCGCTTCCTGCTCAAGGTGCACATCAATAATCTGGTCCGCAGTGACAATATTTACGGCGCTACCCTGTTTGACCGGGACGGCGGCCTGATCGATGAAGCGGGAGTGCAGCCGGCCCGGCGCGGCCCCTTGAGCGAAGCGGGCGTCAGCCGTTGGACCATGGCCGGCTCGCCCATGAGCACCTATATTTCCCCGGTAATGGTCAACGATATCCAGGTCGGCGCGGTGGCGATCACTCTCTCCGATCAACCTATCGCTCTGGCCCAGAAAGAGGTCCGGACGGCCATGATCACCGCCACCGTGATCATGGGGCTGATCGCCATAATCGCCTCTTTCGTGATCAGCCGCCGGCTGTCCCAGCCAATCCGTGATCTGCTGGCCGCCACCAGCGCCATGCGGCGTGGCGATTTGCAGTTCCGTATTCGTGAACGCCGCAATGACGAGATCGGTCTGCTGATCGAAGCCTACAACAGCATGGCCCATAGCATGCTGGAGAAAGATCAGGTGGAAAGGGTACTGCAGCGTTTCGTCAGTCCTTCGGTGGCGAAAAGCATGATGGCCGACCTGGATCAGGTCACCCTCGGCGGTCGCGACGTCAACGCCACGGTGGTGTTCGCCGATATCGTCGGCTTCACCCGGTTGTCGGAAAGCCTGGCGCCGGAGGCGGTGGCCCATATGCTCAACGTTTACTTCGATGCCGTCGCCTGGGCGGCGGATTCCTATCGCGGCACCATCGACAAGTACATGGGTGACTGTGCCATGATCGTGTTCGGGGTGCCGGAAGAGGATCCCGAGCACTTGTTCCATGGCCTCTGCTGCGCGGTGATGATCCAGCGCCTGATCCAGCGCCTCAACGAACATCGGCAGGCCCGTGGCCTGACCACCGTGGAATTCCGTATCGGCATCAATTCCGGCGCCATGCTGGCCGGGAACCTGGGCTCCCGTGACCGCATGCAATATACGGTGGTCGGCGATACCGTGAATCTGGCGTCACGGCTTTCCAACATGGCCGCCGCCGGCGAAATCATCGCCGCCGCCGCCGTGTTCAAGGACGCCAACATCGCTCCCCGGGTGCGGGCGCTGGAATACGGCTCCATGCGCGTTCGCGGCCGGCAGGAGCCGGTCAGCACTTACCGGGTCGATGGCGTGCACGCCTTGTCCGAGACTCTGATGGAGCAACGTATCGCCCAGTTCCTGACCCGCCTCAACACGGACGGACACCGTGCATCGTCCTGATTCAGCGCGCCGCCCCCCTCTTCTTTTATTGGCCGGACTGGTCGCCCTGAGCGCATGCCAGACCACGCCACCATCACCGGAGGTTACCCGGAAGTCGCTGGAACAGTCGCTCCATGAACACCGTTATCGGGAAGCGCTGACCATGCTGGATGCGCGCCTGTTGCAAGACCCGGATCAGCCGGAACTGAGCCAACAGCGTGAAGACATCATCAAGGCGAGCCGCGAATACCGAGAGCAAACCCTGGCGGAAGCGCAGCGTCTGGCCGGGCAGGAGCAATGGCGTGACGCCCAGGGACTGCTGGAGTCCACTGGCGGCCATTTGATCCATCCCGGCCCGCTGGTGGCCTTGCGCGAATCACTGCACCAGCAGGAAGCCCGGCGCCTGCGGCAACGCCTTTCCGAATGGTGGCAAGCCCAGGCCCGCGCGCTGTTGGACAGTGCCGCTCTGGACAGCGCGCTCACCGGCTACACCCTGCCGGAGGCGGGACAAACCCTTGAACTTCGCCAGGCCTTGAAAGCCGATTTGACCGAGCGGCTCACCAAGGTGGGTAACACCTACGCCGAGCAAGGCGACTGGTCACGGGCGCAGCGAGCCTTGCATCTGGCGCATCAGTTGCAGCCGGATCAACCCGCGCCTGAGGCCCTGGGTCAGGCGCAACAGGTATTGGCCCGGGCACGCCAAAGGGCCGAGCAGCAACAGACTCAACGCCAACGGGAACGCTCTGAGTCGTTGATGACGGCCTACCGCGAGAGCGGCTCCCTGAAGGACCTGCTGGCGATACGGGAGTACCTGCGGTCCGCCCCCAACAACCATCTCACCGCTTTACGCGACGAGGTGGAGACGCTTTGCCGTGAACGCTACACCAAGGATATGGCCACCGGGGATGCCCTCTACGCCCGTGGTGAATACCAAGCCGCGTACGCCATCTGGCAGGAACTCAAGCCCCTTGCACCCGACAACGTGGAGCTCAACAAGAAACTGGAAAGAACCCGGCGGGTCCTCAACAATCTGCGGGCCCTGGACGCCACCTCATCGGAATAGCCCGCGCCTCTCTCGTCTGAACAAGCGCCAACTCACCGAAAAGCTCTGAAAGGAAGGAGAGGAAGCGGCTGGGACTCCAACCGCTTCCGGAGGGGGTTATTGTTCGTCGCCGGACTTTTTGTTCTGCGCCGCCGAGCCCTGTTCGGCGTTGATCACCGGTCCGGAGGCCGGCGGCACCACACTCTCATCGGCGCTGCGCTGCTGCTCACGCTCATAGGCCCGGCGATAGTCGTCGGAGGTGCTGGTACGGCCATTGAACAGGCGATCGACCCGGGTAGGCAGCGGGTTCTTCACTTCCTGTACCAACTCGCCATTCTCATCGACGCTGAACTGCATGGCAGTGATCCCCATGTACTTGTCGCGCGTCATCTCCACCAGACGTTCATTGCTTTCCAGGATGGTCGGTTTGATGAAGACCATCAGATTGCGTTTCACATGGGTCTCGCTGGTGGAGCGGAACAACACGCCCAGGAGCGGAATATCCCCTAGTAACGGCACCTTGCGCACCGTCTTCTGCACATCATCGCTGATCAAACCGCCCAGGGCGATGGTCTGACCGTCATCCGCCAGCACCGTGGTGGTCAACTGGCGTTTGGTGGTGATGATATCGGAGGCGGAGGAATCATCCTTCACCGCGGAGGTTTCCTGGTCCAGTTCCAGCCGGATGGTATCCATACCCGCCAGATGCGGAGTTACTTTCAGGGTCAGCCCCACGTCTTCCCGCTGGATGGTGGTGAACGGGTTGGCGGTGGTGGAACTGGAGGAAGTGGACTGCCCGGTAATGAACGGCACGTTCTCCCCCACGATGATGGAGGCTTCCTGATTATCCAGTGTCAGGATGCTGGGCGTGGACAACAGGTTGGTATTGGTGGTGCTGGCCAGGGCCTGAACCAGTGCGCCCCAACGCAGGTTGCCATCCGCATCGGTTTCGCCGAAACCGGCGGCGATACCGTCGCCCAGCGTCAGATTGGTGGGATCGTCGGTAAGCATGGCCTGAATCAGCCCTTGCACACTGAGCCCCTGACCGGAGAAATTGACACCGCCATAGCCACCGCTGCTGCTACCGGCCAGATATTGAAAGCCCAGACTGTCGGCCTTATCGCCGGTGACCTCGACAATCGCCGCCTCAATCAGGATCTGGGTGCGGCGCACGTCCAGCTGGCTGATCACCGATTGCAGTTCGTTCATCATTTCCGGTTCGGCGCGAATCACCAGAGCGTTGAGTGACGCATCCGCCTGGATCGACACTTTATTGTCGCCGGTGCCGGCCACGGCGGCGCCGCTGGCACCGCCCGCGGCACCGCTACTTTCCCCGCCCTTGCGCACCGCCGCCGCCCCCTGGGCGAAATTCATCAGCAGTTCGGCCATATCCTCGGAATCGCCGTGGCTCAAGCGAATCACCTGAACCCGGCTGGAGGCGGAAGACGGCGTATCCAACCGCGTGATCAATGGCAGCAAACGCGCCCGGGTGGCCCGATCGCCTTTCAGGATCAGGCGGTTGGTGCGTTCATCGGCCACCACCGTGGCGGACTCCGTTCTCGGTGCACGACGATTACCGCCCCCGGCCGCCTGCGTGCTACTGACCAGTTGATCGAGTAACGACACCATGTTGCCGGCAAAAGCGTGCCGCAGTTGAACAATTTCCACCTCCTCGCTTTCGGTATTGTCGAGGTGGTGAATGATGGCGCGCAGGCGCTGAATGTTGTCCGCGTGGTCGCTGATAATCAGGGCGTTGGCGGAGCCTACCGCCGCCAGGTGGCCGTACTGGGGCACCAGGGGACGCAGTACCGGCACCAACTCCTCCACCGGAGAGTTTTGCACCGCGATCACCTGGGTCACCAGTTCCTCACCGCCGGCCTCGTTGGCCTCGGTCATCGGCAAGTTGCTTTGCTTGGCGGTGGTGTTGGTGACGATCTTGACCACATCACCGGAAGGCACCGCGGCGTAACCGTGCACCTGCAATACCGACAGGAACAGCTCATAGACCTCGGCGGCCGTCAGCGGCTGATTGGATATCACCGTCACATCCCGGGCCCGGACCCGCGGGTCGACCACGAAATTCTTGCCGGTCATCTCCGCCACCTGGCTGATAAACGCCTGTATATCCGCATTGCGAATATTGACGGTCCATGTCTTGCCATCGGCATTCTGCACCACCTGGTCCTGGCCGGCGCGCTGCGCGTGGGCCGGCAGGCTCACGGACACAACAAGGACAGCCAGGAGGCTGCCTAGGGCCGGTGCCAGGAGCCTCTTGGCAGAAACTCCGCGGTGCTGTTTCAGGGGCTCCATAAAGGTCTCGCTACGGTGGATAACTCACGGTGAATTCCTGATCGCCACGCTGTACCACGATGGTGGCGCTCTGGGACTCCTGGAACGACTGCAACGCCGCCAGGTCATTTTCCTCGGTGCCCAGGGGGTACCCGTTCACCGACAAAATCACGTCGCCCTGATTCAGGCCGACCTGCTCAATCAGTTGTTTTGGCGCGGAAGAGCCCAGCGAATACCCCTGACTCTCGCCACCGGCGACGGCCTTGAGACCGAGCTGGCGAATCAGGGTGGTGCGCTGCTGGCCAAGGTCCGCCTCAGCGGACGGTGACGGCTCCTGGGGCCGTCTTGGCGGAGGGGGAGGCGGTGGCCGCGACGATGCCGAAACCCCGCCGAGCGCGGCCAGCTCGTTCAAACGCAGGGTTTCCAACTGCCCCACGCGTTTGAGAATGATACGGTCGGCGTAAATTTCTTCGACGGTGGCATTGCCCGGCAGGGCATCGCCGATGCGGTATAGTTCGGCATCGCCGCCGCTTTCAGCAACGATGGCGGAAGACTGGGTGCGGTCCAGACTGCGGAAGATACCAAGCAGTTGCAGTTTAAGGCGGGTATCCGGAGCATCGACGGGCTTGTCGCTGGCTTCCTCCTGCCCCTGGTACACCCCGAACAGGTTCCAGGATTCCATTTCCGACGGGGAGATACCACGACGGTCTCCGCCCTGCCCGGAGGCGGACACAGTATGCAGCCCTGATTCCGGTACCGGGTCATTGGGACCGTAACTCAGCAGCCAGACGGTCTGTGCGATCACATAAGCGAGCCCCACCAGCAACAGCAACATCACCGCCAAACGGAGCGGAGGCTGCCATTGCTGCGCGTTTCCCCTTTGGGCCCACTGAATCATAAAAGCGTCACTTCCCGTTATCGTTATACCAACCGCCACTGATATCCGCCGTTCCCGTACCGGAACCGACGCCCCAGGGCTGGCCGGATGTCCTTGTTCACCCGGGCCCGCCACATCAACACACGTTCACGCGTGCCGACATCGACCGACCCTACAGCGGACACATTACCGTAATATAAAAAATGCGGTTTTTTTTCCAGTGCTATATTTCAGCGTCCTGGCGGGAACGGCTGACTCATCTGGAACACCACATCGGAGGGATCCCCCCCCTGGCTGACCCCGAGCAATTGGGGCCACGCCCTGAATACTTGTACGTTCAGTTTTTGTTCCGCCACCCGCGCGGCGAACACTTGCTTCTGTTCGGGGTCCGTCACCACCAGCGACGGACCGGTCTCCACCATACTCAGACGTCCCTGAAGTGGCGGTACCGGCGCGGACTCACCACGTCCCCAGCCAACCGTGCCCCCACTGTAATCAAGGGTACCTTTGGCATCGACCACGGCATCATCGGCGAGTTCCAGGGCAATCAGTGTCATCCTCACCGTGCCATCGGCCTGACCCTGGGGAATATAGCGGCTCACCATGGCCACCGGCACATTGGCGCGCCACTGCTCCAGGCGCCAGTCGCCCCAGGCAACGCCCAACCAGCCTTGCACATCCAAATCGTTGGATACCATGGCCAGATCAAGCCCCGGCGTCAATCCGTGCCAATTGACCTCCCAGCGCACCCGCCCCTGTTGATCGCGCCAACTGACCGCCGCGGAGCCGCTCCACCAGCGGCCCCGGGCGTCGGCCAGGGTCAGCGGCGCACCGCCCAGGCGCAGTTGCGGAATACGTTCCACCAGCACCGCCGCGGGCATCAACACAATGAGAAACAGGATCAGGCTGACAACAAACACCGCCCCCAAGGCGAAACCACGACGCATCATTTCGATCCAACATCCGACATCCTGCCAGGCACACGATGGTGCTGACACAGACGTTTATTTTTCATGGCATCCATGGTCATGAATCCACTACCCCAATGAACTTGCCTGGCCGAATCCCGACGGACCGGCTGGTACGACCGCGCCACTAACGAAGCCGAAACGCTAACTGTACCTCAATCCGGAGCCTGCTAGCACCTGATCAAATACGGCCAATGCCGCGCGGTAGGCAAGACGGCGCGATTTCACAAGAAGGGGCGCCAGGGTGGGCCATCACAATGACACGCTCATGACGGCCCAACCCGGGGCGAATACTTATGACCCAACCGTGACAGGCGGTGCCGAAACAAGAGAGAAGGAGGCCTGCATAGCGCAGCGGAAAAAGATCGTTGCCCCGGGAGCGGGGGCAACGAGAATATGCCAATTGTCTGGATTGATGCTTGATGCCGCCCGACCACATCGACGGCGGGCAACATGCCGCCAACAGGTGAACCGCATTAACAAGACGAGCCGTGACCGCCATGACCGTCATTTTGTCATGGAATATTCACGGAACCGGGGATTTCAGGAAATGGAAACGTCGGCAAGCGCCGGGGGACGCCCAGGGACCAAAGGCCCCTGGGCGGGTGGCGGGACAATCAGAACGGTTATGTATACCTAAGTTTGTAAACTTCTAAATTTCCCCAGCAACAATGGGGCTTTTCTCAATAGGGAGAGCACTGAGAAAAAGTTTATGTAAACAAATGCCGACCGACCAACGAGGTTGTTTACAGTCCTCCACGAACCCGTGAAGCGTATAGGCTTGAATGGACAGGCAGGAACTATACAACTGGCAGATCAAGCTTGACACCGAAGTGCCCCGCATCCGCAGGTGAACGGTGCCACCCGCCGACTATCATTGCATCACACTTACAGACGATCTGCGCATGGCCCAATTGTTTTAATTGCTTTCGATAAAGGCGCGCATTCTGTCGCGACAGATACCCTACTCTCTGTCCTTCAATAGTCACTCGAACGGCTCGATTGTCATGCGGATTGGAATCCTCCAAGTAAAGGATGGCCTCTGTCACATACTCGGCGCCGTCCTCTGAGCGACCGCCACTGATGGCACCGCATGCACTCCTCCACAATGGCCCTGGTGGTGTGCCAGTCATCTGAGGCCGCATTCCAGCGAATTATCTCGTCGGGTGTGGTGTACGCCTCCCACACCCGTTCAATCGGGGCTCGTACGTTCGTCTCGACGGTGAGTTGCATAGCGGCTCTCTCCAGTTTGGTGGCAGCGGGTTGTTCACTGCCATTTGCGGGGGTGAACAGCAGATATTATCGTGCAAAGGCCTATTGTGACGTAGGCAGAAAGCGACACGGGCGGCGCTTGCCAGGCGCTGCGACCATCCTTCTGTGTTGCATTCCGCGTCCCGCTGTCATGCCTATGTCATACCGACGATCTACCATCCTTTCATGATCGATCTGTAGATCAAAGTTACTTATTGATTACATGATCGAATCAGCATGCCGGAAGGAGCCGCAGTTTGCCCTCCCGATTATTCGTTGGAAGACCTCGGAGCATCACCATGTTTGCAGAGCAGCAACGCGAATATCTCGACAAGGGATATACGAAGATTGAAAGCTTTTTCTCCGCGGAGGAAGTAGCGAAGATTCTTGAAGACGTCAAGCAAATTGAATTGGGAGCTATTGGCGTAGCTTCGGACAATGAGACTTACCAGTTCGAAAAGAAGAATGGCGAGACGACGAAGCTACTGCGTCGCGTCGAGAATCCTCACCTTTATTTCGATGCAATAGATTCTTTGGTCAGGTCGGAAAAAATCGTCGATTTGCTTCGGCATTTCCTGGGCGAAAACATCCGTTTGCACAATAGCAAAATCAACTTCAAGCCGCCATCAGGCGCGCCAGTCCAGTGGCATCAGGACTGGGCATTCTATCCCCACACAAACGATGATTTTCTTACTCTCGGAATTTTCCTCGACGAGACAAGTGAGAAAAATGGCGCGATGGCATGCTTGCCAGGCTCCCACAAAGGAAAAGTGTACGACCACCGGAACGTCGAGACGGGCGAGTTTTGCCACGCGATCTCTCGCTCCAACTGGGACGAAGCGCTCGACCCGACAGAAGGGGAGTTACTGACGGGACCCGTAGGAACTGTCACGTTGCATCACGTCCGGACCCTTCATGGTTCAGGCCCAAACCACTCAACGATCAGGCGGCGTTTTCTGCTCATCGGCTATGCCGCGGCTGATGCCTGGCCACTTCTGGGCTGTGGCAACTATGGGGATTATGAAAGCCTCATGGTCTCTGGCCGATCCACCGTATTCCCGCGCATGGTGGAACTCCCTTTGACTGTCCCGTATCCGTTGTCGATGTACGGTGATCGCATCTTTGAAAGTCAACGAGCTTTGACTCAAAAGTACTACTGAAGTCTTTAACTCACTGAGGTCATAATGCAAGTTTTTACTCTGTTTTCGAAATTCAAGAAGGCGTTAACGCGCGCCATTCTTGCCTTTATCGCCACAATCATAGTGTGCACACCCGCGCAGGCAGCTGAGGTTGTCAATGGTAAACTTCACCTGCGTTTTGCAATTGCGCCGGTGCGTCCAACGCCTAGCCAGACCATCAAAGAGTTTGAGCCGATATTCAAGTATCTCGCCGACCAGCTCGGCGCGACCTATGAAATCGTCTCCCCGGAAAGCTGGGCGGCAATATCTGTGGCAATGACAAATGGCCATGTCGATGTGGGCTGGCTCGGACCCTGGGGCTATGTCTTGTCGAATAAAAAGGCCGGCACCGAAGTGCTTGCAACGGCCAAGTACCGCGGGGAGCCGTTCTACAAAGCCCTCATTGTCGGTCGCGCCGATCTGCCGATCAAAAAATGGCCCGAGGACGCGAAGGGTTTGAAGCTGTCACTCAGTGATCAGGGCAACACTTCTGGCTGGCTCATCCCGATGGCGTACTTCAAGAGCATCGGCATCGACCCTGCGAGCTATTTTGAATATCGTGAAGGTGCCACGTTTGGCCAGAACGAATCACAGATTCAGCACGGACTGATCGACCTCGGATCCGATATGGATCGGGGCCGGAACGGGATGATCGAAGCGGGTCAAATCGATCCTTCGAAGTCCAAGATCGTGTGGGAATCCAGCAAGCTGCCGAACGACGCGATATCCGTGCCGAAGGATTTTGATCCTGCTCTGAAAGCGCGCATCACGGAAATACTGACGTCCTTGTCCGAAGAGAAAGCACAGTCGCTGATGGGCTCGGGCTATAACGGCTTCGTGAAGGCAAAGCACAGCGATTACAAGGTAATCGAAGACGCCGGCCGCATCCTGGGAAAACTATAAAGCACGAGGGGTCCGTTCTTGGATGAGGGCAGCGGACGACAAGGTGGACTGACGCACGCCAGCTCCTTGTCTCCGCTGCACGAACATACGGGCGCGCATCGCGATACCACAGAGGATGAACCAATGAATCAGCGAATCGAAGAAGTCATGCTGGCTAATGTCAAGAGGGACGTAGCCAGGAGAAAGCGGCATTTTGCAACGTCGGTCGTAGTACTCAGTTTGCTGGCAGTGGCCTGGTACGTGTGTCAGATAGAATTCCAGAAGCTAGGCGCCGGTTTACCGAGACTATGGTCATTCGTCGTGCAGATGTTTCCACCCGACCTGAGCGACCTGGACGTCATTCTAAAAGGGGCTGGCGAGACGCTCGCCATGGCGACGATTGGCACGATATTCGCCACAATCATGGCATTTCCGCTGGCACTCATGGCTGCGCGTAATACCTGTCCGAACAAGTGGACCTATCGGGTATCCCGCGCCATCCTGAACGCCAGCCGCGGCACGGAGACATTTGTCTATGCACTTGTATTTGTAGCAGCAGTGGGCTTCGGTCCGTTCTCCGGCGTACTGGCCATTACTTTCCACATGGTAGGGGCAATCGGCAAAATGTTTGCTGAAGCCATCGAGCCCGTTGACCAAGGGCCATTGGATGCGCTCGCCTTGACCGGTGCCAGCAGGGCAAAGATTATCCGCTACGGTCTGATCCCGGATGTTATGCCGCACCTGATCGCGAGCGTTCTATACATTTGGGAATTCAGTGTCAGAACGTCCACAGTACTGGGCATCGTAGGCGCAGGTGGAATTGGGCAGACCCTGAAAGATACTGTGGACTTGTTGGAATTCAACAAGATGATTACGGTACTGGCGGTTGTATTGCTGATGGTGTCGGCAATCGATTTCATCAGTGACCGGCTCAGGTACTTGATATTGGACACAAAACGCGAGGGATTCGAAACTCTCCCTGCGAATAACTGATTGCTTCACGTATTACTGGAAGGGCGGTTCGCAATGAAAGATGTAGCGTTGCAGTTAAAGAATGTCGGTAAGTCATACGGCAATAAAGTTGTCCTGGAATCGATTGACTTCGAAGTACGTCACGGCTCAATGGTTGCCTTGCTCGGCACAAGCGGGGCAGGGAAGTCGACGCTTTTCCGATGTCTCACTGGCCTTGAGCCGATTGACTCCGGTTCTATCGTGGCGCTCGGAGAATCCATACATGAACTGTCTCCGGCGCGTCTGCGGGCAGTACGTGGCCAGATCGGGTTCGTGTTCCAACAACTGCACCTGGTGAAAAGGTTCTCAGCACTCGAGAATGTATTGGGTGCGCGTCTGGCAGAGATGCCCATTTGGCGCGTCACATTGAAAAGCTTCAGCCGGGCTGACAAAGTGCTCGCGTTCGAATGTCTGGACCGGGTCGGCATGCTCGATTATGCAAACACGCCTACGCAACTGCTGTCAGGCGGTCAGCAACAGCGTATTGCGATAGCGCGAGCCTTGGCGCAGAAGCCCAAGATTATTATTGCGGACGAACCCGTCTCCAGCCTCGATCCGCTGACGGCGCGCTCGGTTCTGCAAACGCTGAAAGCCGCGGCTACAGATCTTAATGTCGCGGTCCTGTGCAGCCTGCACCAGGTAGACCTGGCACTTGAAGTGTCTGATCGAGTCGTGGGATTGCGGGATGGGCGAATCAGTTTGAATATGGCTAACCAACCGAATGATCAAGGCATGATGCAAAAGATACGATCCATTTATCAGCAGCGTGCCGTACACAGCGACAGAGACGAGCCGTTGCAGCGGCATGTCGCGTAGTTCGTTCCTCAGAGGTCCCATGAAACCAAGAATCGTAACAACGCATCGAATCCACCCTGACACGCTGGCCCTCCTTGAGACCGCCGCTGAAGTAATTTCCAATCAGTCCGATTCAACCATGTCGCGGGAAGAGGTACTGTTGCGCACCAATGATGCGGACGGGATGATGGTGTTTATGCCGGATAGCATAGATGCGGATTTTCTATCCGCGTGCCCCAATCTGAAGGTCATCGGCGCCGCGCTTAAAGGATATGACAACTTTGATGTCGAGGCATGTACCCGCCATGGGATTTGGTTTACGATTGTTCCTGATTTGCTTACGAGTCCCACAGCTGAACTAACGATTGGCCTGTTGCTGAGCATCACACGGAATATGCTGCAAGGTGATAATTACATTCGATCACGCCAGTTCAATGGTTGGACCCCGCGGTTTTATGGCACAGGTTTGACGGGTAAAACCGCCGGCATCATTGGGACGGGAGCGGTCGGGCGGGCGGTCGCAAAGCGGCTGGCCGCCTTCGATATGCAAATTCAGTACACGGATCCGCAGCCTTTGCCGCAAGAGTCGGAAAGGGCATGGAATGCGAGCAGAACATCGCTGGACCAGCTATTGGCGACAAGCGATTTCATCATTCCCATGCTGCCGATGTCGTCAGATACCCACCACACCATAAATGCTCGGGCATTAGACCGCATGAAGCCCGGTGCGTACCTCGTCAATGCCTGTCGCGGCTCCATCGTAGATGAGCGGGCCGTGGTGCATGCGCTTCGGACGGGGCATCTGGGCGGTTACGCCGCAGACGTCTTCGAGATGGAGGAATGGGCGCGTCCCGACAGGCCGCATTCTATTCCTGACGAATTGCTTGATCCTGCTTTACCCACATTCTTTACGCCTCACCTGGGTTCGGCGGTCAAATCGGTACGGATGGAAATCGAGCGTGAAGCCGCCCTCAGTATCCTCGAAGCGTTGCAAGGGCGCATTCCACGCGGAGCGGTCAACCATGTTGGAGCGGGGAGATGACTGAGTGATTAATCTCGATCACGTTGAGAGTTTTCTGGCCGTAGTCGCAGCCGGGGGCTTCCGCGACGCCGCAAAACAACTCGACATTTCGCAGTCGACGGTGACGCAGCATATCAAGAAGCTTGAAGAGTCGCTTAAGATGGAAGTGATCGTGCGAAGCAATGCCGGTTGCAGCTTGACAGCCGAGGGTGAAACTTTTTTGCCGTATGCGCAACAGCTCGTCAACCTGGCGTGTAAAGCCGGAACTCTATTTGAAAAGAAAGATGAAATCACGATTGGTGCGAGTTCTAACACGGGCATATACTTGCTTCAGCCATATATAAAAGAGTTTGAAGAGCGAACGCCATTTTCAGTCAAGGTGGTCATCGATAGAAACGAGGCGATAGCGCGGACCATAGAGAATTACGACCTGGACATCGCTGTCGTCGAAAGATGGGACGAGCGCCCGGGATTCGCTGCCAAGCTGTGGCGACGAGAAGAGCTGGTACTTATCGTACCGCTGGGGCATCCGTGGGCGGGCATGCGGAGTGTTGGGCCGAACCAGCTTGAAAACCAAGTCTTGATCGGAGGCGAGGCGGGCTCGGGCACCGGACGGGTCCTTCGGCAGTATCTCGGTACACGGGCAAATACGCTGAGTGTTTCCTTGCAACTGGGCAGTACCGCCGCTGTAAAAAGTGCTGTGCAGGCAGGACTGGGGATATCAGTCGTGATGAAAGCGTCCGTCGAGAACGAGTCCCGACTTGTCTTGTTTTCAACGGTTCCCTTTGAGGGCGATCCGCCCCGGAAGGAGATCTACATCGTGTTTCGGAATGGCATGCTGAAGCATCCGTCCATCGCTGCTTTCGTCGACATACTTTTGAGCCGTCCGCACTAAATCGGCTTGTGAGCTCGGCTTGTAATGCCGCCGCCGACCCTGGGCGCCGAAGTTCGGGCTGTGGCGTCGCCACACCGATTCTTTCCACGGCAGCTTCGGCTACGACGGAGTGAAAGATATGGGCGAGGGCAACAAACAAAATAGCCAGTCAAACGACTGGCTCTTGAAATTTTGAGGACAAAACCTTTGAAGTCTAGCCTCTCATCCCGATAAAGTGACCTGCTCCGTTTTTTCATACCACCGCCATTTGGGAAATGGCATGGATTGATAAACAGTTCCTCAAGCTTTGGGCCATTTGCAACGGCGTCAGGTAGCCCAAGCTGGAATGCGGTCGTACCTCGTTGTAATGGCGCCGCCAATCCGCGATGACGATTCTGGCCTCGATCCGGTTGCGAAACCATTCCAGACTGAAGCACTCGTCACGCAGTTTGCCATTGAAACTTTCGGTGGTGCCGTGCTGCCATGGCTTGCCCATAGCGGGGATACCGAAAAGCTAACTCCTTCAGCAGAAGTTTGCCTGCCGGAGCCTCTCTTCGCTGTGAGATGGTATCGGTTGCGCAGGTACAGATTAGACGGTATTGAGCTGGTACTGTGCAGGGCCATAGACCGACGCCCGCATCGCCCCATACAAGCTTATTAATAACTCGTAATCTCGCAGTAAGGTCAACTACAACTTGGCAGCCTTTCGGACAACTCCGAGTTTAGTTTGATCTCGGTGAACTCTTGGCGGCGGTTGGCTCAGCAACTGGGCATCCAGGCCCCGGTTGCTAGCGTTGTAAGCCCACACAACAAACTGCTCCAGCAGTCTTTCGTTCTCGACCTTAAGCCGGGCATTTTCGGCCTCAATACGCTCAAGACGTTCTAAAAGCGCCTGTGCTTCTGTAGCTCCCAAGCCAAGGGAGCTTTTTGACCGAGCATTTGGAAGCCCTGCAACGCGGCTCTTCGTTAATTGGAAGGCCTGCTTTATGCGAACCCGCTGATTTAGGGCTTGTCTTGTGTATCGGGCGTTAAGTCGTTGCTCGACAATCTCAATGAGTAATTCCCAAGTAAGCTTCCCCTCCCAGCCGTCGAGAATGCTAACTATGGCTTCTATATCCTGGTCTTCCAAGTTACGTGCTCGAACTTTCGGCCTATTTCTAGCCATCATTTTTCTCCATCGCGAGCATCAGGTTGCGCATGGTTTCAGTCGATATAATCGCACTAGGAGAGGGCTCCGGCCGGTGCGTTAAAGCGGCCCGAGCTACTTTGGCTTGCTCGATTCTTGACGGGACAGGAAGGTTTGACAGTTGGATGACCGCACCATGAGGAATACTGGGGTCATCAAGAAGGGCACACAATTGAGCCAGCCTTTTTACCGTCAGCTCGTGATGGTCTACCCACCGACTAGCTCCAAAGTAACCGTCAGCATGAGCCTGCTTGGCTGCCTCTAGATTCTCTCTAGCAGTCACCAGCTCATCCCGAATCCTGGCTGACCGAACCTCATCGCCTTTTACGCAGACCTGCTCAGAACAATTGAGGCAGTCAGCATGTAGCTGGCAGGGAGCCATGGTGTAATCATGGATACACACACCGAATTCGGTAGTATGAGCAGTCGGAACTTTAAGGCGGGCGAATTCATCTCGGTGAATTACGATGCGCTTGGGAAGATTGGCCAACGGGCCAAACATCTGGCTGTCATCCCCTAATGCACCACGAATCTTTAATACTAGCTCATCAGCGGACACATGGTCATACGTCGCATTTTCGCGAATGTCCTTCCGTCCGGACCATTTGGCAACATCGAGCTGGCTCAACCCCCCCGCTTGTGCCAGTGTATTTAGATAGTGCCGGAACTGGTGTGTCGTAACCTTGATCGGGCTACCGTCAGGCTCTGTAAATCCGTAACGACTAAAGATGGTTTCATGGTGACTGCCTGTTTTCGGGCCCAGCCTGTTGTTCACCTGGTTGATGCTTACTGTCGCAACAACCCCAGGCCAAGTAGCCTTATCCGCCGCTAGGTCATTTCTACATACAGTGAAGAGTGCGTCGCTATACTTCAGACCGAGATCCTTGTTTAGCCAAGGAGCGTGCAATGGGAGCATGGATAGTACATTGCGCTCAATATCAACGAAGCGATAGCACCGTACCCCGCCAATAGTGGCTGTCTTTATGTTTTTGTTCCGGTACCACAAATTTATGATGCTCCGGTCCACGTCCTTTCCGAAGAGAACCCGTCCGACTTCAATGTTCTTAAGGTACTCTTGCCCTCTCAAGTATTCAAACTCGGTCGATAAATAAACTTGATTCGGATTTTCTTCGTACCATCGCGCTACATTACGAGCGTGATCTGTGCGTTTGCGTATCTTCGCAATCGCGTCTACCACCACATCGACCATGGACGGAACGATCCATTTCACCATTGGGTCAGCGCCCTTGGCAGGCCACCACCGAAGACCATAGGCCTCCGATCCATCCGATTGCTTTTGCCGTACCTCACAGTCAACGGACAAAAGGAGGACCTCATTAATTCGGTCAGGAGCAGCGCACAGGATTGCAGCAATAGATGACACCAGCACGTAGGGAGTTTCATCTGCAAGCCGGAAGACTTTCGGAAGCGCTTCTAACGCCGCTTCCGAAGGCAACTTTGCGGCGCGCTCCTCATCAAATTGCTTACCGACTCTGCCCCTATCCCGTTGTCGTTTTATAGGATTCTGCCAGTTATTGGATGGAATCATGACAAGGCGGTGCCTTTCTAAGAAAGACGCAATTCGCTCAATTTGGTTTCCAGTACCAAAAGCGCTACCCTGGAAACATTCGCCCGCCATCTGAACCGCCCCGGGTTTTGTAGAGGCTCCAACATCTGAGAAAATGGAGCTATGAAGAAGCAAAACAAATTTTCCCCTGAGGTGCGCGAGCGTGCCGTACGTATGGTTCTGGAGCACCGGGGCGAGTATCCATCGCTGTGGGCGACCATCGAATCGATTGCGCCTAAGATTGGCTGTGTGGCGCAAACGCTGAACGAATGGGTGCGCAAGCATGAGATCGATTCCGGCGTGCGCGACGGGGTGCCTAGCGCCGAGCGCGAGCGTGTCAAAGAACTGGAGCGCGAGGTCAAGGAGTTGCGCCGAGCCAATGAAATCTTGAAACTGGCGAGCGCTTTTTTTGCCCAGGCGGAGCTCGACCGCCGATTGAAGTAATCCGACGGTTTATTGACGAGCATCGGGAAACTTACGGGGTCGAGCCACTTTGCAAGGTCTTGCAGATTGCCCCGTCAGGCTACCGACGTTATGCCGCACAAAAAAGGAATCCGCAGCTACTGTGTGCACGCGCCAAGCGAGATGCGGTTCTGATGCCTGAGATTCAGCGGGTTTGGGAGAGGAACATGAGGGTCTACGGGGCCGATAAGGTCTGGCGTCAGTTGCACCGTGAAGAGCACGCCGTGGCACGCTGCACGGTGGCGCGGTTGATGCAACGTATGGGCATCCAGGGAGCCAGGCGCGGCAAGTCGGTTCGCACCACCGTAGCCGACACGTCGGCACCATGCCCACTGGACCACGTGAATCGGCAGTTCAAAGCCGACCGTCCTAATCAGCTGTGGGTATCGGACTTCACGTACGTATCGACCTGGCAAGGCTGGTTGTACGTGGCCTTCGTGATTGACGTGTTTGCCCGCCGTATCGTGGGCTGGCGTGTCAGCAGTTCCATGCATACCGACTTCGTGCTCGATGCGTTGGAGCAGGCGTTGTACGACCGTCAACCGGCGCAGACCGATGGTCTGGTGCATCACAGTGACCGGGGTTCTCAATACGTCTCTATCCGGTACACAGAGCGACTCGCTGAGGTCGGTATCGAGCCCTCGGTGGGTAGTCGTGGAGACAGCTACGACAACGCCTTGGCAGAGACTATTAACGGCTTATACAAGGCCGAAGTGATCCACCGTCGAGGCCCTTGGAAAACCAAGGCATCGGTCGAACTGGCTACTCTGGAATGGGTGTCATGGTTCAATCATCACCGACTGCTGGAGCCAATCGGGTATATTCCACCGGCAGAAGCCGAAGAAAATTATTATCGGCAACTGACTAAAAAGGTCGCCCTCAAGGTCTAACTTAAACCAACCAGCCTCCACGGAACCCGGGGCGGTTCATGTACCGACTGCGAGGGTTGCTCCCTAAGCCAGTCAAAACAGTCTGCGTGGTACAGCGTTGCAAGTCCATGCCGAAAAATCGGAATGTCGGACACGTCGGCCGTAGGCTGGCTCACTTGACCAGTCAGCCGGTAGGTCCCTCTACCCACGCGCTCGAAAACCCCAGGCACATTGAGATTAAGGTAGGAGCGCACCGAGGATGCTGAGACATTACCAATCCGAGACTCGACGGCTTCCTGAATGTCGTGAATTGATGCGCTCGTCGTTGTGGACAGAAACTCCACGATCGAATCTCGTACACTCCCAGGGGCATTACGCAACATACCTTCCTCCATAGCGCTTAAGCATAGCAATTTGACGTCCAGACGTCAAATTGCCAGGGTCTGATCTATAGATGCGTTGCAGCTCACAAACACAGGCCTATAATACTGTATATTTATACAGTATTATAGGCCTGTAAGCAACCTGCGGCATCCCTAAGCTCTCCCGTCAAGTAATCAACGGTCGATAGCGCCTCAAAATCGACAAATACTGAGGATTAAGCGTCAAAAGGGCTCACATCAGACACTCAAAGCGATCCCCCCAAGTCTCGGTTGAACGCGAATTCGTACGGCATTTCTGCAATATATCGAGGATCATTGGGTGCTTTTCGCCATTCTCACGTAGCCTCAGTGCCGCTACATCAATGGTCATACCTGCCCCCGCAATCGACGCAAAGCTACTGAAAAATACTCCGATTTATCGCGTTGTTTGACCTCGGTTAACCGGGGGCAGATCTCGATTTAACTGCGCCTCGCTTATCCCAGCCTGATATGCGTTATATGCCCAGCGTGCGAACTGTTCCAAAAGCTGCTGGTTTTCCTCTTCCAATCTCCGGTTCTGTGCAGTTAATTTTTCTATTTGCTCAAGCGCCACCCTGAGTTCGGGATGCAACAACTCATTTTCATATGCCTGAGGCAGGTGACGTTCTTTGCTTACTGCATATGCCAATTTAATCCTATGGTAGCGATTTAATGCCTGCCTAGTGTAGCGCCGAAATAGTTTCCGCTCGATTTCGTCAATTAAAAAGCTCCAAGTTAGGGGAGTGCCACTCCAACCATCAAGAATATCTACGATCCTGTCGATATCCGATTCCGAAAGGTTTTTAGCTCGCTTCTTTTCTGCCATATCAATCGCTCGTCAGACGTTTTCCCTATCAATTAGCTAGCGCGATTTAGGAGAAAAGGAGATCCGAGAAACAGACGTACCTTCCTTTTCAATTAGCACTTTCTTCTGCATCAGGGAAAGTGGCAATACTGCCCCCTGTCTGATTTTTGGGTTTTCCACCAAAGCGCATAGCATCGAAAGACGCTCAACTGTGGATTTTTGATGCTCTATCCAGCGATTGCTACCTGCATAGCCCTCGCTCTCCCCTTCTTGAGCTATCTTAAGAAGGGCACGAGACTCATCCAGCATTTTTCGTACACGCATGCCCTGACTCTCATCGCCCTTAATACAGACTAAATCTTCGCAATGAATGCAATCTCGATGCAGCGAACAGGGACTCATCGTGAAATCATGTACGCAAAAGCCGAGATCAGTCGTATGTGCGGTGGGAAACCTTAACTTCACAAAGTCTTCTCGTGAAACAGGCATGTTAGGGGAGATTTTAGCTAGCGACCCACTTATATTTTTCTCGTTTCCAGCCGCCTCACGTATCTGAGCCAACATATCTTGAGCCGACATGTGGTCATACACCTCGTTTTGTCGGATATCAATTCGGCCCGACCACTTTGCAATATCGAGCTGACTCATGCCGCCGCTTTGGGCTAATGTATTCAAATAATGCCTAAACTGATGACTGGTAACCTTTAGAGGGGAGCCATCCAGCGCAGCAAATCCCAGTCGAGTAAAAATTGACGGAAAGCCATGCCTAACTCTTGAGCCAAATCCTGAATTAATTTGATCTATCGTGACAGGTTCAATCATGCAACGATACGTCCCCCGCTGCATGTGCATTCCATTACGCTGAACAACGAATAGCGCGTCACTAAACCTCAAGGAATGCCCATGATCTACATAAGGAAATGAAGCCGGCAGATATCTCAATATCGCCCTCTCAACATCAGAAAACCGCGCTACATATCCTGTACCCATACTGATAAGGGACACTTTATTATTTTTGCACCATTGACGCGACGAACTCTCAGCACCGGACAACCCGATTATATCGGCCACTTCGAGCATGGATAAATCTTTGTTTCGTAAATATTCCATCTCGTCTGGCAAATATAAGCCGTGAGGATTCTCTTCGTACCATATCGCAATGGTTCGTGCTTCTGATGTAACACGGCGAATTTTCTCAATCGCCTCTTGCACTACGGAAGCCATAGAGGGAATTAGCCACTTAGTTATCTCCCCAGTTCCCTTGCTGCCACTCCACCTCAAGCCATACACAAGATCATCGTCACCCGTTCCCTTCTCCCACACCTCACAATCATGCGCTAAAGACAACACTTCATTAACGCGATCTGGAGCTGCACATAGGATTGCAGCCACGGACGAAAACAGCACATCTGGAGGGCTCAACGCCATCCGAAAAATTTTCGGTAATGCATCCAACGCCTCCTGCGACGGTATTTTCTGCAGCCTCTTGACTTCAAACTCTTTACCAATCCTAACAGCATCACCAGGCCGAGGAAGACTGTTCCTCCAGGAAAACCTGACTGAGGTTAGTGTATTTTCTGACAGGAAATCTGCGGCCATTTCCAGTTGACCGGCAATTCTGTATGCCGTGGTCATCTTGTATCTCTCGCTAATCATTTGACCTGCACGATTAAAATGTATCGGCTTAAGGTGCACAGGATTGCAACTGCTAGACTCGTTCAATGCAGAATGCAAAGCACGCAAAGCTGCCAAACGGAAGGCAATATTTTTTGTCGGCCTGACTCCGTGCATATAGCGGATATACGACTTAGAAAAAGACAGAAATGGCTCACTAAAAGGTTGAGGATCTGACTGTTCCATAGTTTCCAATGTCGAGAATATCAATCGATGCCTTTTCTTTCCGCGTCCCTTAATTTCCAGATACTCCGTCACGTCCCAAACCAAAGCATCAAAATCCAAATCCGTGCCAAACACCGTCAACAGGTCTCGACAGGAAGTTATAAATCCTCGCATATTCTGAGCGGCATCCAATTCAGGGCGAGGTTGAAAAACGATAATCTCAGCCATTTCTATCACCCTGCAACTGCTTACGACACAATAGGATCACCTCAGCCACCGCATAAATGGTTTGATCCTCAACTGCAGCTATACGCATATCTGCTGACTTGCCCAAACGCTCTCGTTCGGCCAACAAATAGTCTAAGACGGCTTCGTGAGGCCCCTCCCGCCAAGGTTGAAAGTCGCCGCAGGTGTAACAAGCCAGGGGAGCCAACGCCTTGCAGAATCCGTAGCTACCGCAGCTCCCCATGGGTTTGGCGTCGATAACCGGACTCGTAATTCTGCTGCTGGGGTCACCGCCACGCTCAGCGTCCTGTTCTCGATCCACAAGTTTCCCAGCAAACGCTTGTGCCAGAGGCGCGATATACAACGCTATTGCTTTGTCAATGCGCTTAACGATATCGGGCAGCGCTTCAATATACACACCAACATTCTGTGTATCTGTGTGATCCAACAGTGCGGCAATCGCTAACTCGCCATAGCCCTCCTGCGCAGCTCGCGTCCCTGTTGTGCGACGGAAACGGTACGTCGTTAGATTTATGAATTTTCCGGTACGTGGCGAAATCACCCGCAGACGATTTGCTATTTTCGTGAGGTGTGCACCTAGTTCCTGTGATGTCTGATGAAGCTCAAAACCAGGCAAATAATTATGCCGTGCATGCAATGGATCGGGAAAGAGAGGACACTCTTCTACATCACTGATAAAAATAGAATATTTTTTCCTCACCTCCTCAGCATGAGCCCACACATACCCTCCCAACTCGGGATTGAGCAGCTTATTTGTGAACTGCGACCTCGCCAATTGCAATCTCTGTTTTGCACGAGGCATTCTCAGCAGGTAGCTTATTAGTCCATGCTCGGTCTCAATACGACAAACATCGCAAACCTTGAGAGAGGCATACTGGACAGGCCTTTGCCCTAACCCCATTACCAGCAGAAGCAGGGCATAGTCGGATAGCTGTAGGGTTTTATCTTCGTATGTCTTCTTCATGGCAGAGGACACCATCTGAAACTCTATGTCATTCAAAGGGCCATGGATAGGATCAGAATTAAGGATAGATTTCCCCTTCTGCATTCCTGGATTCCTTAAATCGGACAGCAGTTTAGCGGCAACCTCCGTCACACCAGGAAGGTTCAAGCCCACCCATTTCCTAAGCAATGTCGACAGCACCCCAAACTGCCATTTCTTGCTTACAGGCAAGCTTGCTCGATAGCTAATCAATGCATTCTCATCAATCGACTCCAGTATCGAGCTTGTATTTTCTCTAACAAATATACAAAATTTACGAAACCCACCTAAATGCGACATTGCTGATGATGAGGCTCGGTCTTGCATATACCAAAGCAACGTTTTCTTTAAGCTCGTCTTTAGTAAATCAGATATTGGAAGATCGTCGAAGTTCAGACGAACATCATTCACGGCATCCCTGAATTTCCACACTCCCTCTCGCGGATTAAACGCAACACCGGAACGCGAATACGCAATCTCGGGAAGAAGGCCAGAATCCACATTGTTAACGTGAGATATGGCTGTACTATGCATCACGGCCTCCACCGATTACACGAGCCTGCATCGACAGGGATATTTTTTCTGCTACCTTTCTCGTATGCCGTCTCGTATACGTAGCGGCTGTTCCAGAGGTTTCAGACCATCCCATGAGGTAGGATCGATATTTTCTCTCTTTGTCCTCGGGCACTTCATTTTTATCCATTTGCCGTGAAAAATTGTCATTCCATGTGTGACGAAGAAGATGAGCAAATAGCAGTACAGGCAGATCATTTCCGCTGCTTCTAAGCACCTTGAAAATTTTGTCGAACGCGGGGATGGAAATTGGCTTTCCGGTATCCACTGTGACAAATAAGAAATCATGCCTTCGAGCGCCCTCCAATCTGCGCCTAAAGTTCATGATATATTCCTGCGTTTTTTTCAATAAATCTTGATCAACGCTCAGCACCCGAGCCTTTGTTTTTACATTTGGCTGATTTTTCCTGGGGTCCTGTTTGTCATCGGCCCTCCTGTGAATCGTGACCTGCCCCTTTCGAAAATCTATATCACCAATGCGAATTCCCAGCAACTCTCCTCTGCGCACCCCCAGGCGATACAACCACTCGATGATTAGTTGATTGCGTACTTTTGCACCCCAGTTGCGCCAAGGATTTCCCGGAAACCAAGGATCAATAACTTCCAATAATCGCCTCTGTGCCTCAAGGCTAAGCCCTTCTCGCTCTAGGACCTTCCCACGCAGATCAATTCTGGGACTCCGTGCTCTCAGCGCATTTAAGGTACGCTGAAAGGATGTTTCTAGCATCTGACGTAAATTTGGATTAGCCCTAATTCGGTCTATCCTGTCGAGCATCAGCCACTCAAAATAGTTACAGATTGCCTGTATGCGCGTAGCCGCCAAATGTGGAACAACGCTTTTCTGCCGACGCATATCGGGGCTTTTTCTAAACCGTTCCAAATTGCCTATTCGAAACCCCGGAGACAAAGAATCTGCAGCAGCGTTGTTTTGATAGGCCTCGCGCATTTGCAGCCTGCAATTTTGAATCAGCTCATCCACCTCATGCATGTGAAGCGTCTCGCCTTCAGAAATTCTGTAATCAAGATCAATCCCGTGCTGATCAAGGAATACATAGAAGAGCGCCAGAGCCCGCAGATGCGCCTCAAGCGTTTTGGTTGCTCTATTCTTTGCGCGCAGCTCCGTCAGGCTATACAGCGTGGTAGCCCACAAGGGCATGCCATCACGTGTCAGCAGGGGGAAGCGCTCCCCATCTGCTTTAACCACCATTACGACACGATAAGACCTTGCTTGCATATGTTTAAGAGGTTGTCCTTTCGATAAGACAGAACACTAAACATATGTTGTTTACACTGCAAATACAGTACGCCTTACTAAGACTTGAGAGATGTGGGCAATTTACCTGCCAAAAAGAAAAAACCCAGTAGCTTCAACGAGCTACTGGGTTTTGTTGACACTCAAGAGAGTGGTAAGCCTTAGAACGGGATATCGTCGTCAAAATCGTCTGCCGGGCCGCCGAAACCACCACCTTGGCCGCCACTGCTCTGGCCACCGCCCTGGTTGTAGTCATCGCCGCCCTGATCGTAACTTCCTTGCTGCTGACGGGGCGCCCCGCCGCCCTGGCGGTCCCCGCCACCGAAGCCGCCACCGCCGTCACCACGGCCGTCCAACATTTGCATTTCGTTGGCGACAATCTCGGTGGTGTAGCGGTCCTGGCCATCCTGCCCCTGCCATTTACGGGTACGGATCGAACCTTCGATGTAGACCTTGCTGCCCTTCTTCAGGTATTCACCGGCGATCTCGCCGAGCTTGTTGAAGAACACCACCCGGTGCCATTCGGTACGTTCCTGCATTTGACCGGTCTGCCGGTCCTTCCAGGTTTCCGAGGTGGCCAGGCGGACATTGGTCACCGCCCCGCCACTGGGCATGAAGCGGGTTTCCGGATCGGCACCCAGGTTGCCGATCAGTATCACTTTATTCACCCCTCTCGCCATGGCCTTTCACTCCCTCAAATTCGACGGGCCGCCCTGCGGCGGCGTAACTGGATAAACAGGTATTCTGTCAGTTTTGCCCTTCGGCGGCGAGGGCCTGGAGCGCGCGCTCGTCAAGCAGCTGGTTATCCACCTTCAGCAGGGCCAGATGCTTCTCGGCGACCACCACCGCTTCCAGCACGCCAGGCACGGCACGCAGCCGCTCCACCGTATGGCGCGGGTCGTCAGCGGGGTTCAGCTGAATGACCCGGTTATCGAGCTTTGGCAGTTCCTTCATGCCGACCAGACGCCACAACCAGAACAGCGCCATGGCGGCGCACCCATAGAAAACCGCCTCGGCGCCCACCCACTGAAACAGGGCACCGCCCAGTTGACCGCCGATGAACACGCCGAGGAACTGGCTGGTGGAATACACGCCCATGGCGGTGCCACGGGTGCCGGCCGGCGCGGCGCGGCCAACCATGGAGGGCAGCAGGGCCTCCAGCAGGTTGAAGGCCATGAAATAGACAAACAGGGCCAGCACGAAGTGCCACAGGGTCTCGCCCGCCACCGCCAGCAACACCTCGGCGACGATCAGCAGAGCCACCGCCGCTCTTTTGATCGGCACCGCGCCACGGCGCTCCGCGGCGATGATCAACGGAATCATGGCCAGGAAACCGGCCACCAGAACCACCAGGTACAACAGACTATGCTGATCCAGGCTCAAACCGAGCCGGGTTTGCAATAATTTGGGCAGCACCACGAAGGACGCGGTCATGGTCAGGTGCAACACCAGGATGCCCAGATCCAGACGGCGCAGGTCCGGACTACCGAGCACTTGCCGGAACCGCTGCGATGGCGGCAGGGCCTCATCGAGCATGACCTTGGGCGCCGGCACCCGCAACGCCACCAGCAACGCCACGGCACCGAGCGCCACGGTCAGCCAGAACAGACCGCTGAGCCCCAGCCAGTGAGCCAGCAGCGGTCCCAGAATCAGCGCCAGAATAAAGGAACCGCCCACCGACATTCCGATCAGGGCCATGGCCTTGGTGCGGTTGCGCTCGCTCACTACATCGCCAATCAACGCCATGATGACGCTGGCAATGGCGCCGGATCCTTGCAGGGCGCGCCCCAGGATGACGCCGTATATGGTGTCGCTGAGCGCCGCCACCACCCCGCCGGCCATGAACAGGGCCAGGCCGATCAGCAGCATCGGGCGGCGCCCGAAGCGGTCCGAGAGCATGCCAAAGGGGATCTGCAGACACGCCTGCATCAGGCCGTAGGCGCCGATGGCGGTACCAATCAATAGTGGCGTGGCGCCCTCGAGCTGCCCACCGAACACGGCGAAGATCGGCAGGATCATGAACAACCCGAACATGCGCAGGGCAAAAATCGCGGCCAGAGAGCTGCTGGTACTGATTTCCGTGCGCCGCAGGGCGGCGGTGGACTCGTCCGTCATGGTGATTGGCAACCGGTGCGACTGGTTAGGGGGCGGCAAGTGTATCAGATTCCCCCGGCACCGGGCGGGGACAAAACGTCTCGGCGGTCCCCTGGTCAAGCTCGAACCTGTAAAACCTTGTCACTTAAGGCAATAGCAAATTGAACCGCCCCGCCAGGGGTGATAGATTTTTGCACAATACGGTATTTTTCGTAGCCACTCCGATAGCCTCAGCGCATCACGGAAGACTCCATGGATAAAATCCCCGCTCAGAAGGTGTACGTGGTTGGTAACCAGCACCTGCAAAACGCCCTGCTTACCGAGTTTCTCGCTAAGGAGTCCATTCCCGCCACCGCCGTGAAAACGGTCGACATGGTAGCCGAAGACGATCTCGCAGGAGCGGAGCAGAACCTGTTCCTGGTGGATTACCACTCGGTGGACGTCAACGACGTCATCAATCACCTCCTGGCCGTGGATCAGCGCCTGGATTGCGACGTGCTCACCGGCGTCTTCAATGTGGACGACGATGCTTCCCTGTCGCGCCTGGCCGGGCTGCCGATGGTCAACGGCGGTTTCCTGCACGATTGCCCCCAGGGTCTGCTGACCAAGGGCATCAAGGCGATCTTCGAAGGCGAACTGTGGTTCCCGCGTAAGGTGCTGCAGCAATACCTGGTGAAGAGCCGCGCTTTCAACAAGACCTTCTCACGCAGCGAGGTGAACCTGACCGATCGCGAAGTGGAAGTGCTGAAGGTGATGGCCACCGGCGCCAAGAACTCTGAAATCGCCACTGCTCTGAACCTCAGCCCGCACACTATCAAGACCCACATCTACAACATCTTCAAAAAGATCAACGCCTCCAACCGCCTGCAGGCCGTGAACTGGGCCCAGGAAAACCTGTAATCCGCCCCGGCTGACACGCATCGGCGTGTCGGCCCTTTCGACGGCATTGCCGTCCGGCCGTTCATTTCTTTTCTCCTTCATATCATTTCCCCTATACTCCACTGTTCATTTTGACAGTAGGTGGCAGTACCCATGGATACCATTCTGGTGCGCGGTGCCCGTACCCATAACCTGAAAAACGTGGATCTGGACATTCCACGGGACAAGCTGGTGGTGATCACCGGCCTGTCCGGTTCCGGCAAATCATCGCTGGCGTTCGATACGCTCTACGCGGAAGGGCAACGCCGCTATGTGGAGTCACTGTCCACCTACGCCCGGCAGTTCCTGTCGATGATGGAAAAGCCTGATGTCGACCACATCGAAGGGCTGAGTCCGGCGATCTCCATCGAACAGAAGTCCACCAGCCATAACCCGCGCTCCACCGTGGGCACCATTACCGAGATCTACGACTATCTTCGTCTGCTGTTCGCCCGGGTGGGCGAGCCGCGTTGCCCCGAGCACGATACGCCGCTGGCGGCCCAGACCATCAGTCAGATGGTGGATCAGGTGATCGCCATGGAAGACGGCGCCCGGCTGATGCTGCTGGCGCCGGTGGTGCGGGAGAAGAAAGGCGAGCATCTTCATCTGTTCGATGAACTGCGTGCCCAGGGCTTCGTGCGGGCGCGGGTGAACGGCCTCATCTACGATATGGACGACACCCCCACCCTGGACAAAAACAAGAAGCACACCATCGAAGTGGTGGTGGATCGCTTCAAGGTTCGCCCGGATCTGCAGAACCGTCTGGCCGAATCGTTCGAGACCGCCCTGCACCTGGCGGATGACATCGCAGTGATCGCCCCCATGGACGGCAAGGGCGATGAAACCACCTTCTCCGCCAAGTTCGCCTGCCCGCACTGCGGCTACTCCATCCCGGAACTGGAACCGCGCCTGTTCTCGTTCAACAACCCGGCCGGCGCTTGCCCGAGCTGCGACGGTCTTGGCGTCAAACAGTTCTTCGACGAGGACAAGGTCATCACCAGTGATGAACTGTCTCTGGCCGAGGGCGCGATTCGCGGCTGGGATCGCCGCAACGTTTATTACTTCCAGATGCTCACCTCTCTGGCGGACAGCCTTGGCTTCGATATGGACGTGCCGTTCAAGAAGCTGAGCAAAGCCGTTCGCAAGAAGATCCTCTACGGTACCGGCAAGGAAAACGTGGAATTCCGCTACCTCAACGACCGCGGAGACATCATCAGCCGCAACCATCCGTTCGAGGGCATCATCCCCAACATGGAGCGTCGCTACCGGGAAACCGAATCGGAGGCGGTACGCGAGGACCTGGCCACTTACCTGTCCACGTCCACCTGTCCGAGCTGTCACGGTTCCCGGCTTCGGGAAGCCGCCCGGCATGTGTTCATCGACGAGATCACGCTGCCCCAGGTGGTACGCATGGCGGTGGGCAAGGCGTTCGACTATTTCGATCAGTTGAAACTGGCCGGCAGCCGGGGCGAAATCGCCGAGAAGATTCTCAAGGAAATCCGCGATCGTCTGCAGTTTCTGGTCAATGTCGGCCTGGACTATCTGACCCTGGAGCGCAGCGCCGAGACCCTGTCCGGCGGTGAGGCCCAGCGTATCCGCCTGGCCAGCCAGATCGGCGCCGGCCTGGTAGGGGTGATGTATGTGCTCGACGAACCCTCCATCGGCCTGCACCAACGCGACAACGAGCGCCTGCTCAGCACCCTGACCCGGCTGCGTGATCTCGGCAACACCGTGCTGGTGGTGGAGCATGACGAGGACGCCATTCGTATGGCGGACCATGTCATCGACATTGGCCCCGGCGCCGGCGTGCACGGTGGGCAGGTTGTGGCTCAGGGCAAGCCGGAAGACGTGGCTAGCAATCCACGGTCCCTGACGGGCGATTATCTGTCCGGCCGGCGCGCCATTGCCGTGCCAAAAAAACGGGTCGCCGCCAACGACCGCTGGCTGGAGCTCACCGGCGCCAGCGGCAATAACCTCAAAGACGCTCATCTCAAACTGCCGGTGGGCCTGTTCACCTGCATTACCGGCGTCTCGGGTTCCGGCAAGTCCACCTTGATCAACCACACCCTGTACCCGGTGGCCGCTACCCGCCTGAACAAGGCCACTACCCTGCGCGCGTCTCCGTACCGGGAGATCAAGGGTCTGGACCACTTCGACAAGGTAGTGGATATCGATCAGAGCCCCATCGGCCGCACCCCGCGTTCCAACCCGGCCACTTACACCGGCATTTTCACACCGGTGCGGGAGCTGTTCGCCGGCACCCAGGAAGCCCGGTCACGGGGCTATAAGCCCGGCCGCTTCAGCTTCAACGTCAAGGGCGGCCGCTGCGAGGCCTGTCAGGGCGACGGCGTGATCAAAGTGGAAATGCACTTTCTGCCAGACATCTATGTTCCCTGCGAGGTGTGCGAAGGCAAACGCTACAACCGGGAAACCCTGGAAATCACCTACAAGGGCAAGAACATCTACGAAGTGCTGGACATGACCGTAGAGGAAGGTCGTGAGTTTTTTGACGCAGTGCCGGCCCTGCAACGGCGTCTGCAGACACTGCTGGACGTGGGTCTGAGTTACATCAAGCTGGGCCAGGCCGCCACCACCCTGTCCGGCGGCGAGGCGCAGCGGGTGAAACTGGCGCGGGAACTGTCCCGTCGCGACACGGGCAACACCCTCTACATTCTCGACGAACCCACCACCGGGCTGCATTTCCAGGATATCCAGCTACTGCTGGACGTACTCAATCGGCTGCGCGACCACGGCAACAGCATCGTCGTGATCGAACACAACCTGGACGTGATCAAGACCGCCGACTGGATCGTTGATCTCGGCCCGGAGGGCGGTGACGGCGGCGGCGAGATCATCGCCGAGGGCACCCCGGAACAGGTGGTCAAGGTCAAAGCCAGCCACACCGGACGCTTTCTGAAACCTCTACTGGGGAAAAAATAAGGTTCATCGCGCTTTAGCGGAAAACGGCCTTACCCTCCATCAGAGACAGCGGAGCCGTGCCAGGCCTTTGCGGAACGCCGTGAAGCAGCGTCCCACAAAGGCCTGGCACGGTTCCACTTCGAGGTGACCGGCGACGAATACGGATGTCCTTTCCACCGCGAGCAAACCACCACACCGGGATGGAGGGCACCCTCTCCCTTTCCAGAAAGGTTCGTCGTTGTTGAAGCCCAGAACGCCGAAGTTCACTCGCAGCGGGTCTGGATGGAACCCCCTGCCCTGAAAGGCCCCTTCTCCCGGAGGATCGTGACGCAGTGCACACTTCAGACATCCGGTCCGGGCGGGGAGACGACGCTAACCGGATCGTCATAGAACACTTCTAGGTTGGGAAGTCCCCCCCAATAACTCAAGAAGGGAGTTCCCACCATGCGTTCGACCCTGACTCGTTCCATGCTTGCCCTGTCCCTGCTCGGTCTGGCTACCGCCGCTTGTGCCAACAACGGCAAAGGCAACGGTTATGGCCACGGTGCCGATCACGGTCCCGACCGCCACCGCCCTGCCCATGTCGCCGGCGCGGTGGAACTGGGGCCGCGCCCCTACTATCTGGTGGACGATATGGACCCGGGCCCGTTGAAGCAGCGCCTGCAGTCCTGTGCCGAGCGGAAACGCCCGCAACGGCGCACTGACTGGTCCATCGGCCACCGAGGTGCCCCATTACAGTTCCCGGAACATACCGAGGAATCCTATCGGGCCGCGGCTCGCATGGGCGCCGGTATTCTGGAATGCGATGTCGCCTTCACCCGGGATAAGGAACTGGTTTGCCGCCATTCCCAGTGCGACCTGCACACCACCACCAACATCCTGGCCACCGATCTGGCCGGCAAATGCAGCAGCCCGCCGGTGCCGCTGGGCAACGGAGAGTACGACTTCAGCAATGTGAGCTGCTGTACCAGTGATCTGACCCTGGAAGAATTCAAGAGCCTTGAAGGCAAGATGGACGCCGGCAATCCCGATGCCACCACGGTGGAGGAATACATGGCGGCCACACCGGGCTGGCGTACCGATCTCTACAGCCAGAACGGCACTTTGATGAGCCACAAGGAGAGCATTGCGCTGTTCCGGGAACTGGGTGTGAAGATGACGCCGGAACTCAAGGCACCCAGCGTCCCCATGCCCTACGACGGGGACTACACCCAGGAACAGTATGCCCAGCAATTGATCAACGAATACAAGGAAGCTGGCGTCTCACCACGCCAGGTGTTCCCCCAATCCTTCAATCTGGACGATGTGCTCTACTGGATCAGCGCCGAGCCGGCCTATGGCCGCCAGGCGGTTTATCTGGATGAGCGTGACAGCAGCGGGCTGGACCCGCAAAACCCCGGCACCTGGGAACCGGACATGGCCACCCTGGCCGGTCAGGGCGTGAATTATCTGGCGCCGCCGCTGTGGATGCTGGTCACCACCGATGCCAGCAACCAAATCGTCCCCAGCGAATACGCTCGGGCCGCCCGCGCCGCCGGCTTGCAGTTGATTGCCTGGTCATTGGAACGTTCCGGTCCACTGGCCTCGGGAGGCGGCTGGTATTATCAGAGCGTCAATGAGGCCATCAACAATGATGGCGACACGCTGACACTGCTGGACGTGCTGGCCCGGGACGTAGGGGTTGCCGCGGTCTTCTCCGACTGGCCCGCCACCACCACCTTCTACGCCAATTGCATGGGCTTGTAAGAACACCACGGGAGTCGGGCCAAGGCCTGGCTCCCGTTTGACACCTGCCAATGGCTGATTAACGGATCCCTACGTAGAGGGTGACCTTGTCGGTGCTCTCGTAGATCTCATAGTCCGTCTCGAAAGTCCTTTCCGGGGCGTCAGCAGACTCGAAATAGGCCCATACTCGCGCCCAGGTTTCCGGAACGATCTGGTCCAGTTGCCCCTGCCCTTCAAAAACCAGATAGTCGCCCGCATTGAGTACCGCTGTGATGTAGTCTTCCGGCACCTTGGCCTCGTCAGTGACTTCGACACCGGCCAGCACACTGTACTCGCCGTCCACGCCACTGCTGTACTCGGTGTAAACGCCATACACCGGGGAGCCCGCCGCCTTATCCGGAATCACCTCATTCAGTTTTTCGCTTTCAAAGCTTTGCCACAAGCGGGGAATGCGGGCGTCATCCGGCCGCATTTCAAGCTCATTGCTGGTGCGTATCTGGATGCCGGCGACAATTCGGCCGGGTTGTTTCACCACACGGGGCTCGGTCATAGATATCTCCATTACGACGTCGGCGTAAGCGGCGCCGGCTCTCCGGCCGGCGCCCCGTGGAAAGAAATCACAGCGCTTCCAGAATCGCCGCCATATCGTCGGCGTGCTCTTCCTCCTGGGCCAGGATCTCTTCCATGATACGGCGGGTGGTGGGGTCTTTGTCGCCCAGATAGGAGGCGATCTCACGATAGCTGTCAATGGCGATCCGCTCGGCAATCAGATCCTCGCGCACCATATCCTTGAGAGTCTCCCCTTCCACGTATTCCGCATGGGACCGGCTTTGCAGGCCTTCGGGGGAGAAATTCGGCGCCCCTCCCAACTGCACGATACGCTCGGCCAGCCAGTCCGCGTGCTGTTGTTCCTGCTGGGCATGTTCGAGGAATTCCGCGGCGGCGATACTGGCGTTCAATCCATCCGCCATATAGTAGTGCCGCTTGTAACGCAGCGTACAGACGATTTCCGTGGCCAGAGCCGCGTTCAACAGCTCGATCACCTGAGTACGGTCCGCGTTGTAACCTTCGGTCACGGCCCCCTGTTCGATGTGCTTACGGGCCCGCTCACGCAATGTTTTGATATCGGTCAGAAATGGTTGTTTGTCGCTCATGATACCTCCCTGCTGATTTCAGACATGGGAACCTGGGTCTGACTAGTGATGCTCCCCACCGTCGGGGAACACAAGAGGGAAGAACGCAAAATTGCGTAAAGTCAGGGCCCCGCCGGCCGCTCAGGTCAGCGTCTTCAGAGCCTCATCAAGGCTCGGAGAGAACCTCAACTGTCCCGGCTGCGGCTCCATACCGGCGCGGGCCAGGGTCTTGAGAGGCTGGAAGCCCAGATCCGCCACCACTACCTGACACCCGAGGGAGGCGCAACGATCGACAAAGCCCTGCAGAGCGGAAACACCGCCACCGTCGAGCACCGATACCCCATCCATATACAGCACCACACCGGACCGTCCGGCAGCCAGTGCGTCGGCTTCGGCGAAGACACGGTCGGCGGCGGCGAAGAACAGCGGTCCCACGATTTTGAGCACGCCCCACTGCGCCGGGACCTGGTAGTCCCGCAACCGGGGCGAATTGGTAATGTCGGAGATCCGCGTCATGGCGGCGATTTCACGCATGAACAACAAAGCGGCCAGCAGTACCCCCACGGTAATGGCCACCACCATATCCAGGAAGACCGTGAGGGAAAAACAGGTCAGGAAGACCAGCACCTCGCCCAGGGGAGCACGACGGAGCAGACGCACCGCCTTGTGAGCCTCACTCATGTTCCAGGCCACCATCATCAGCAGCGCCGCCATGGCCGGCATCGGCAAATAGACCAGCCAGGGCCCCAATGCCACCATCCCCAGCAGCACCACCAGAGCATGGATCATGGCGGCCACCGGCGACCTGGCTCCCGCTTTGAAATTGGCGGCGGACCGGGCGATCGCCGCGGTGGCGGTGATCCCGCCAAAAAACGGTGCCACCAGATTACCAATACCCTGCCCCAACAGTTCACTATTGGCGCTATGGCGCTTACCCGACATACCGTCCAGGACCACCGCGCACAGTAGCGACTCAATGGCTCCCAGCATGGCGATGGCAAAAGCCGCCGGCACCAGTTCCCGTAAAGACGCCCATGACCAGAGATGGCTGTCACCACCGCCAACACCATGATTCCAGGGCCAGTCGAAGGCCGGTAGTACCGATGGGATTCCGTACCCCCGGGAGCCATCCGGCAGCAGGAAACTGAAACGGGAGCCCAGGGTCTCCACCGGCAATTGGTAGCGGCTGAGCCCCCAGGCCAGCAGAGAGCCGATCAAGACCGCAGGCAAATGAGCGGGCAGCGGCGTTCTAAGACGCGGCCAGAGGATCAGGGTCGCCAGCGTAACCGACGCCACCAACAGGCTGGGGCCATGCAGTCCCGGCAAGTACTGAATCAGCGCCGCCCACTTTTGCAGATAACCTTCCGGCGCCGGTCCGCTATTAAGTCCAAGGAAATCACTGAGCTGGAGGGTCGCGATCACCACCGCGATTCCCCCGGTGAAACCCAGCGTCACCGCCTGGGGAATGTATTCGATCAGCCGCCCCAGGCGGCACAGCGCCATCAGAAGCAGCATGACGCCGGCCAACACCGATGCCATCAGCAATCCGGGCAAACCGTGACTCTGCGCCACGGGATAAAGGATCACCACAAAGGCGGCGGTCGGGCCCGAGACGCTGAAGCGCGAGCCACCGGTCAAGGCAATCAGAAAGCCGGCGATAATGGCGGTGTACAGCCCGTGCTGGGGAGGCACCCCGCTGGCAATGGCCAGCGCCATGGATAAGGGAATGGCGATGACACCGACTGTGAGCCCGGCGACCAGGTCCTTTCTCAGCGCCTCCGCACCGTAGCCCTCCGCCACGCACTCCCGCAGCGCATAACCTATTTTCAACGAGAACAGATAGCGACGGTGCGACATAAGGATTCGATCCCATTGAAGAGAAATGAAATGAGCATTATATTCCTCTTCAACATTCACTCAATGTTAATCAAATTAACATGGAAAAACGCACTGCACGCCTCACCCTTCTTATTGATCCTCGCAAAAAGCGCGCGTTCGAGCAGCTTTGTGCCCGCGAGGACGTAACGCCATCACAGAAAGTCCGACAATTCATTCGGGAGTATGTTCAGGCGCAACTGGGGCCGGATTGGCTGGAACAGGCGAACGCCTTTCCAGACCAGGAAGAGGACGATCACAAGTGATCGTAAAAGGATCGCCGCCAGGGATGGCGGACACAAAAAAGCCGGGATAAACCCGGCTTTTTTGTTGATGCGGAAGGCTACGCTTTTATTCAGCGTCGGCGGCTTCACCCGGCTCGGGACGATCCACCAGTTCCACATAGGCCATCGGGGCGTTGTCGCCGGCACGGAAGCCCATTTTCAGGATCCGCACATAGCCGCCCGGACGCGCTTTGTAACGCGGACCCAGTTCGTTGAACAGCTTACCCACCACTTCCTTGGACCGGGTCCGGCTGAACGCCAGGCGACGGTTGGCCACGGAATCTTCCTTGGCCAGAGTGATCAGGGGCTCAGCAACACGACGCAGCTCCTTTGCCTTCGGCAAGGTGGTCTTGATCGCTTCGTGTTCCAACAGCGACACCGCCATGTTACGGAACATGGCCTGACGATGTGAGCTGTTCCGATTCAGTTTTCTGCCGCTCTTGCGATGACGCATGGTTCTATTCCTATCTTCAAGGGCGCTTCACAGCGTCCACGACAACTCAATTAGCGCAATTTGGTGTTCAGTCGGTCATCATCACGGAGACTGACCGGCGGCCAGTTCTCCAGACGCATGCCCAGCGCCAACCCTTTGGAAGCCAGCACATCCTTGATCTCGGTGAGCGACTTCTTGCCGAGGTTCGGCGTTTTCAGCAGCTCTACCTCGGTGCGCTGTACCAGATCACCGATGTAGTAAATGTTCTCGGCTTTCAGACAGTTGGCGGAACGTACCGTCAGTTCCAGATCATCCACCGGACGCAGCAGGATGGGATCAACTTCCTCCCGCTCCTGTTTCGGCTCGGGCTTGGCATCCTGCTCCAGATCGACGAATACCGCGATCTGTTGTTGCAGAATGGTGGCCGCGCGACGAATGGCTTCCTCGGGATCAATGGTCCCGTTGGTTTCCAGGTCGATAACCAGTTTGTCCAGGTCGGTCCGCTGCTCCACCCGGGCAGCCTCCACCACGTAGGCGACACGGCGCACGGGGCTGAAGCTGGCGTCCAGTTGCAGACGGCCAATGCCACGGGTTTCGTCGTCATCGCCGCGACGGCTGTCCGCGGGTACATAACCCCGACCTTTCTCCACCTTCATGCGGACACGCAGTTCGGTGTCACCGGTGATGGTGCAGATCAGGTGCTCCGGGTTAACAACTTCCACGCTGTGATCACGCTGGATGTCATTAGCGGTCACGTCACCCGGGCCTTTTTTGACCAGTTCCAGGACCGCTTCTTCCCGGTCTTCCATCTTCAGAGCCACACCCTTGAGGTTCAGAAGGATGTTGATCACATCTTCCTGAATACCGTCAATGGTGGAGTATTCGTGCTGTACGCCATCGATCTCCACTTCAGTGATGGCGCATCCCGGCATGCTGGACAACAGGATGCGGCGCAGCGCCGTGCCCAGCGTATGCCCAAAACCCCGCTCCAGCGGCTCAAGCACAACCTTGGCGTGGGTCTCGCTGATCGCGTTGACCGCGATCGAGCGGGGCGTGAGAAATTCGTTCACGGCGGTCATAGAGATCCCTCAGGCAGTCCTTACTTGGAGTACAGCTCGACGATCAGGTTTTCATTGATCTCAGCGGGGAGATCAATGCGCTCCGGCAGCGCTTTGAAAGTACCTTCGAGCTTCTTCTCGTCCACTTCCAACCAGGTCGGGAAGCCGCGTTGCTGAGCCAGCTCCATGGCGTTTTTCACACGCAGCTGATTCTTGGACTTCTCACGCACGGTGATCACATCACCGGCGTTGATCTGGTAGGACGGAATGTTAACGGACTGACCGTTAACCAGGATCGCACGGTGGGATACCAGCTGACGCGCTTCCGAGCGGGTAGCGCCGAAGCCCATGCGGTAAACCACATTGTCGAGACGACCTTCCAGCAGTTGCAGCAGCACTTCACCGGTGGCGCCACGGGCGCGGGCCGCCTTCTTGTAGTAACTACGGAACTGCTTTTCCAGCACGCCGTACATACGACGCACTTTCTGCTTTTCACGCAGCTGCACGCCGTAGTCGGACAGGCGACTGGGGCGGCGACCGGCGGCGGCCTGACCCGGAGGTTGCTCCGCCTTGCACTTGGATTCCAGCGGACGGATGCCGCTCTTCAAAAACAGGTCAGTGCCTTCACGACGGGAAAGCTTGCACTTGGGACCGAGATATCTTGCCATCTTGCTCTAACTCCCGTTACACGCGGCGCTTCTTCGGCGGACGGCAACCATTGTGCGGAATCGGCGTCACGTCCTGAATATGGGTAATCTTGTAACCACAGGCGTTCAGCGCCCGAATGGAAGACTCGCGACCCGGACCCGGGCCTTTCACCCGCACTTCCAGATTCTTCAAGCCGTAGTCCTTGGCGGCGTTTCCGGCGTTTTCGGCAGCCACCTGGGCCGCGAACGGGGTGCTCTTACGAGAGCCACGGAAACCCGCGCCACCAGAGGTCGCCCAGGACAACGCGTTGCCTTGACGATCAGTGATGGTAATGATGGTGTTATTGAAAGAAGCGTGTACGTGAGCGATGCCATCCGCAACGGTCCGCGTTACCTTCTTCCGACGTGCGCCACTGTCTCTTTTCGCTTTAGCCATGATGCCTATCCAAATTCAGGACTTACTTGCGGATCGGTTTCCGCGGGCCCTTACGGGTGCGGGCGTTGGTTTTGGTGCGCTGACCGCGCAGCGGCAAGCCGCGACGATGACGGATGCCACGGTAGCAGCCCAGGTCCATCAACCGCTTGATATTCATGTTGATTTCCCGACGCAGGTCGCCCTCCGTGGAAACCTTGGCAACCTCCGCACGGATCGCGTCCAGCTGATCGCCGGACAGATCACGAATCTTAACCTCCGGCGCAATGCCGGTCTGCTCGCAAATCTCGCGAGCACGAGTGCGGCCGATCCCGAAAATATAGGTGAGGGAAATCACCGTATGTTTGTTGTCCGGGATGTTTACGCCTGCAATACGGGCCATCCGAATATCTCCGATTCACAAAGCGGTATCGCCAGTCTCTGGCGCCGAAAGGCGGGAGAGTCTAGCGTTACACCGACTGAATTTCAACCAATCTCTAGGAAAGAAGCTCGCCAATTAACCCTGACGCTGCTTGTGCCGCGGCTCGGCACTGCAGATCACCATGACCCGGCCTTTGCGGCGGATCACTTTGCAGTTACGGCAGATCTTCTTTACAGAAGCCTGAACTTTCATCGCACTCGCCTCACTATCTCGGCCGCTAAGGCCCCGTTAACGCACCAGACCGGTGCCGCCATACCCTTTCAGGTTGGCTTTCTTCATCAGTTTTTCGTACTGAGTGGACATCAAATGGGAATTCACCTGGCCCCAAAAGTCCATCACTACGACTACCACGATCAGCAGCGAAGTACCGCCCAGATAGAAAGGTACATTCCAGATCGCCTGCAGCCCCAGCGGCAACAGACAAACCAGCGTCATGTACACGGCACCGATCAGAGTCAGACGGCCCATCACGGTATCGATGTAACGTGCTGATTGCTCACCGGGGCGAATACCCGGGATATAAGCCCCGGATTTCTTCAGGTTGTCCGCCACGTCCTTCGGGTTGAATACCAACGCCGTATAGAAGTAGCAGAAGAACATGATCGCCAGCGTAAACAACAGAATGTACAGCGGCGTACCCGGTAACAGCGCATCGCTAACCCGGCGCAGGGTCATCCCCCACCAGGAATCCGGGTTGGAATCACTGAACCATTGGGTCAGTGACGCCGGAAACAGCAGGATGGAACTGGCAAAAATCGCCGGGATCACACCCGCCATGTTCACTTTCAGTGGCAAATGGCTTTGCTGCGCCGCGTATACCCGGCGGCCTTGCTGACGTCGGGCATAGTTCACGGTAATGCGGCGTTGACCGCGCTCCACGAACACCACACCGAAAATCACCGCCACGGCCACCAGAAACACCATCAACATGGCCAGCAGTCCCAGTTCGCCCTGACGGGCGGACTCGAAGGTCTGCGCCACCGCACCCGGCAAACCGGCCACGATGGAAGCGAAAATCAGCATGGAAATGCCGTTCCCGATGCCCCGCTCGGTGATCTGCTCACCCAGCCACATCAGGAAAATCGTTCCAGTCACCAACGAGGTCACGGCCACAAAATAGAAGCTCGCCACCTGCATGCTGTCGGCACCTTCCGGCAACAGGGTAATCCCCTGGCTCTTCAGGCCCGCGCACACCCCGAAAGACTGCACCAGCGCCAGGGCGACGGTCAGATAACGGGTATACTGAGTAATCTTGCGGCGACCCTGCTCCCCTTCCTTGCGCAGTTGCTCAAGGCTGGGCACTACCGCGGTCATCAACTGAATCACGATGCTCGCGGTAATGTACGGCATGATGCCAAGTGCAAAAATACTCATTCGCTCCAAAGAGCCACCGGAGAACATGTTGAACAGGCCGAGGATGGTGTCCCGGTTTTGGTTGAACATCTGTTCCAACATGTCCGGGTTCATACCCGGTACCGGAATATGCGCCCCGATCCGGAACACCAGCAGGGCCCCAAGCAGGAATCCGATACGACGCCATAACTCCCGAGTAGCGCCACCGCTGGCTGCGACGGCACCACTGTTAAGCGTTTGTGCACGGTTCTTGGCCATAGCCCGGTTCCTGTTATTCCTCGACTTTACCGCCGGCTTTTTCCACCGCTTCGCGGGCACCTTTGGTGATCGCCACGCCACGCACCGTCACGGCACGGTCAATACCGCCGCGCAGTACAATCTTGGCGCGCTTCTTGTCAGAACGAATCACGCCAGCGGCTTTCAAAGAGGCCAGGTCGATCACGTCGCCTTCCACCTTCGCCAACTCTTCCAGGCGTACTTCGGCGGTCGCCATTGCCAGCTTGGACGTGAAACCGAACTTCGGCACACGACGCTGCAGCGGCATCTGACCACCTTCGAACCCGGGCTTCACGGTGCCGCCGGAACGGGATTTCTGACCTTTATGGCCACGACCACCCGTTTTACCGAGACCGGAGCCGATACCGCGGCCAACCCGTTTCTGGGCCGGACGGGAACCTTCAGCGGGATGCAGATCATTCAAACGCATCGCTTATTCTCCCTCTACCCGCACCATGTACGCGACTTTGTTAATCATGCCGCGTACCGCAGGGGTGTCTTCAACTTCAACGGTATGGCCAATACGGCGCAGACCGAGACCACGCACACAGGCCTTGTGCTTTTCCAGCCGGCCGTTGGTGCTTTTTACCTGCGTTACCTTGATCTTGTCAGCCATCGTTACGTTCCGTCTGTCTGCGCTTAGCTCAGGATCTCTTCGACCGTTTTACCGCGCTTGGCGGCAACGGATTCGGCGGAGGCCATCGCTTTCAAACCCTCAAAGGTGGCGCGAACCACATTCACCGGGTTGGTGGAACCATAGCACTTGGCCAGCACGTTCTGGACACCGGCCACTTCCAGCACGGCGCGCATGGCACCACCGGCAATGACACCGGTACCGTCGCTGGCCGGCTGCATGAACACCTTGGAGGCGCCGTGCCGAGCCTTGATCGGATGCTGAATGGTGGTGCCGTTGAGCTCCACCTGGATCATGTTGCGACGGGCAGCTTCCAGGGCCTTCTGGATGGCGGCGGGCACTTCGCGGGCCTTACCGCGACCGAAACCCACTTTGCCATTACCGTCACCCACCACGGTCAAAGCAGTGAAGCCGAAAATACGGCCGCCTTTCACCACCTTGGCAACCCGGTTCACCTGAACCAGCTTCTCCTGGAGACCTTCGTTGGGATCAACTTTCGCCATAACCAAGTACCCTTAGAATTTAAGCCCGTTTTCGCGTGCGGCATCCGCCAGCGCCTTGACCCGGCCGTGATAACGGAAACCGGAACGGTCAAAGGCCACGCTTTCGATACCCGCCTCTTTAGCGCGTTGAGCGATCAACTCGCCAACTTTAGCGGCGGCTTCAGAATTACCCGTCGCGCCAGCACGCAGGTCTTTTTCCACTGTGCTCGCGGAGGCCAGCACACGATCACCAGCGGTGCTGATGATTTGCGCGTAAATATGGCGCGGAGTGCGATGCACGGAAAGACGAAGCTCGCCCAGCTCACGAATCTTCAGGCGAGTACGCTTTGCCCTGCGCAGACGTGCAACTTTCTTGTCCATCATGGCTTCAGTCTCAACGATTATTTCTTCTTGGCTTCCTTACGGCGCACTTGCTCATCAGCATAGCGCACCCCTTTGCCCTTGTAGGGCTCGGGCGGGCGGAAGCCCCGAACATTGGCGGCCACCTGGCCCACCAGCTGCTTATCAATACCCTTGATGACGATTTCCGTCTGACTCGGGGTCTCAATGGTGATCCCTTCGGGCAGCTCGTAGGCTACCGGATGAGAAAAGCCCAGCGTCAGATTCAGCGTCTTGCCCTGTGCCTGAGCACGGTAACCAACGCCGTTCAGCAGCAGGCGACGTTCGAAGCCCGCGGAGACACCGGTGACCATGTTATTGACCAGAGCACGTGTGGTACCGGCCACGGCCCAGGCTTGCTGAGACTCCTCACGGGGTTTGACGGAGAACACGCCGTCATCCACGGCCACTTCCACCAAATCGTGCACCTGGTGCTCCAGGCTACCCTTGGACCCTTTCACGGTCACCTTCTGGCCGTCGATAGCTACCTCGACCCCTTTGGGCAGGTTAACCGGATTTTTCGCTACTCTAGACATCGCTGCACCTAATCCGTCTACACCAAAACCTTAGGACACTTCGCAGATCAGCTCGCCGCCGACATTCGCCTGGCGGGCGGCCCGATCGGAAATGATGCCCTGGTTGGTGGACACGATCATCACACCCAGGCCACCTTTCACCTTGGGAATCTCACCGGCGCCTTTGTACACACGCAGGCCCGGACGGCTCACCCGAGCGATCTTCTCGATCACCGGCTGGCCTTCAAAATAACGCAGTTGAACGGTCAGCGTCGGTTTGGCGTCGTCAGACACCGCGTAACCGTCGATGTAACCTTCTTCTGTCAGTACCTTGGCAATGGCTTCCTTGGCCTTGGAGGACGGAATCTCCACCTCGACTTTACGAGCCATTTGCGCGTTGCGAATACGGGTAAACATATCCGCCAGGGTATCTTGCATGCTCATGCTGCAGTTGCTCCGCTACTCTTTGCTTACCAGCTGGATTTAACCAGCCCGGGAACGTCACCACGCATCGCCGCTTCACGCAGTTTAATGCGGCTCAGGCCGAATTTGCGGTAGTAACCATGCGGACGGCCGGTAATGCGGCAGCGGTTACGCTGGCGAACCGAAGAAGAGTCCCGCGGCAGCTTCTGCAGCTCCAGCTGAGCCTCCCACTTCGCTTCGGGTTCCGCGTTGGGATCCTGGATAACCGCTTTCAGCGCGGCACGCTTGGTGGCGTAACGCTGAACCAACTTGGCGCGCTTCGCCTCCCGGTTTTTCATAGAGACCTTTGCCATGACAAATCCTCTTAGCCTTTCAGCGGGAAGTTGAAGGCGCGCAGCAGCGCCCGTGCTTCGTCATCGGTCTTGGCTGTGGTGGTGATGGTGATATCCAGACCACGCAGCTTGTCGACCTTGTCGAAATCGATTTCCGGGAACACGATTTGCTCCCGCAGACCCATGGAGTAATTGCCACGGCCGTCAAAGGACTTCGGGTTCAGACCCCGGAAGTCACGGACACGCGGGATTGCCACGGATACCAGGCGCTCCAGGAACTCGTACATACGACGGTTACGCAGGGTCACCTTGCAGCCAATCGGCCAACCTTCACGGATCTTGAAGCCCGCCACGGACTTACGCGCCTTGGTAACCAGCGGCTTCTGACCGGCGATGGCGGTCATATCCGACAGCGCACCTTCGATCGCCTTCCGGTCAGCGGCCGCTTCACCCACACCCATGTTCAGGGTGATCTTGGTGATGCGGGGCACCTCCATGACGTTCTTGTAACCGAACTCATCGCGGAGTTTCGGCACAATCTCTTCGTTGTAAACCTTCTTCAGATCACTCATGGTTCACCTAACCTCACGCGTCCAGCGCTTCGCCGTTGGACTTGAAGAACCGCACTTTTTTGCCGTCCTCGAAACGGACGCCGACACGATCGGCCTTCTGGGCCTTCGCATTCCAGATGGCCACATTGGAAGCGTGAATACCCGCTTCCTGCTGAACAATGCCACCTTGAATACCGCGGTTAGGGTTGGCGCGAACGTGTTTTTTCACCATGTTCACACCGGAGACAAGAAGGCGGCCGTTAGGGAGCACGCGCTGCACCTGGCCCCGCTTACCTTTGTCCTTGCCCGCGATTACGATGACTTCGTCATTGCGCTTGATCTTGAGCATTGCCTTAACCCGCCTTTAAAGAACTTCCGGTGCCAGGGAGATGATCTTCATGAACTGGTCATTACGCAGTTCACGGGTCACCGGCCCAAAGATCCGGGTGCCGATCGGAGCCTTGTTGTTGTTCAACAGGACCGCGGCGTTTTCGTCAAAACGAATCACAGAACCATCGGGGCGACGCACACCACGACGGGTACGTACCACGACAGCGCTCATCACGTCGCCTTTTTTAACACGACCACGCGGAATCGCTTCCTTTACTGTGACCTTGATGATGTCACCAATGCCTGCATAGCGGCGGTGGGAGCCACCCAGCACCTTGATGCACTGCACTCGACGAGCGCCGCTGTTATCGGCGACTTCGAGCATGGTTTCGGTCTGAATCATCGCTTACTCTCTCCAACTCCTGCCCTGTGCAGGCAGCCACAGCATTCTCTCATCAGGCCTTGACGGCCTGCTCCACTACGCTGACCAGCATCCAGCTTTTACGCTTGGACAGCGGACGGCATTCTTCGATGGTGACCAAGTCGCCTTCGCCACACTGGTTTTGCTCATCGTGAGCCATCAGTTTGGTAGAACGCTTGATGATTTTGCCATAAATGGGGTGCTGTACCCGGCGCTCAACCAATACGGTGATGGTCTTATCACCTTTACTGGAAATCACTTTACCGGTAACGGTCCGGCGCAGTTTCTGTTTCGCCTCTGCCATGATTAGTTACCCTGTTTTTCCCGCAGAATGGTCTTCACACGTGCAATATCACGGCGGACCGTCCCAAGCTGATGGGTTTGGGAAAGCTGACCGGATGCTCTCTTCATGCGCAGCTTGAACTGTTGTTCCAGCAGCTCAAGGTGCTGCTCGCGCAACTGCTCAACACTCTTTTCTTTCAGTTCGCTCGCTTTCATGGCTTACATCACCGTCCGAGTCACGACACGGGTGCTGACCGGCAGCTTGGCTGCGGCCAGACGGAACGCTTCACGCGCCACGTCTTCGGAAACACCTTCCATTTCGTAGAGCATGCGACCCGGCTGAATCTGGGCTACCCAGTACTCCACGCTACCTTTACCTTTACCCATCCGCACTTCGAGCGGCTTCTGGGTAATCGGCTTATCGGGGAAGACCCGAATCCAGATCTTACCGCCACGCTTGATGTGACGGGTCATGGCCCGACGAGCCGCTTCGATCTGACGCGCGGTGATCCGGCCACGGCCGGTGGCCTGCAGGCCGATGGTGCCAAAAGACACCTTGTTGCCGCGCTGTGCCAGGCCACGGTTACGGCCCTTATGAATTTTCCGGAATTTGGTACGCTTCGGCTGCAACATCGTTCGTTACCTTTTAACCACGGCCGCGCTTTTTCGCGCCCTTGGACTGCTTCTGCTCTTCCTGAACCTGCTCCATGCCACCAAGCACTTCGCCACGGAAGATCCAGACCTTCACACCGATGGTTCCGTAGGTGGTCTCAGCACGCACGTTGGCGTAATCGATGTCCGCACGCAGAGTATGCAGCGGCACGCGACCTTCACGGTACCATTCCGTACGAGCAATCTCGGCACCACCCAGACGACCAGAAAGCTGGACCCGAATACCTTCGGCACCGGCCTTGAGCGCGTTTTGCACCGCACGCTTCATAGCGCGGCGGAACATAACGCGGCGTTCGATCTGGCCAGCGATATTATCGGCTACCAGACGGGCATCCACGTCGGGCTTACGCACTTCCTCGATGTTGATGTGCACCGGCACACCCATCTTGGCAGCTACGTCGCGACGCAGGCGCTCAACGTCCTCGCCCTTCTTGCCGATCACGATCCCCGGACGAGCCGTGGAGATGGTGATGCGAACGTTTTCGGACGGACGCTCGATTTTAATTCGGCTCACCGAGGCATTCTTGAGGCGCTTGAACAGATACTCACGCACCTCGAGATCGGTTACCAGGCAGTCAGCATAGGTCTTGGGACCCGCATACCACAGGGAGTTGTGCTCCTTGACGATGCCCAGACGAATACCGATCGGATGAACTTTCTGACCCATCTGGTTACTCCTGACCTTCCGAGACTTTTACAGTGATGTGGCAGGTACGCTTGAGAATGCGATCCGCCCGCCCTTTCGCGCGAGGCCGAATACGCTTCATCGACATGCCTTCATCCACGTAGATGGTGGATACTTTCAGCTCATCCACATCGGCGCCGTCGTTGTTTTCCGCGTTAGCAATCGCGGACTCCAGCACCTTCTTAACAATCTTGGCCGCCTTCTTGGGGCTAAAGGCGAGAACATTCAACGCCCTTTCCACCTCCAGACCTCGGATCTGGTCGGCCACCAGGCGGGCTTTCTGAGCCGAAATTCTTGCGCCCCGCAGACGGGCTGCAACTTCAGTCGCCATGGCTGTCACCTTATCGCTTAGCCTTTTTGTCCACGATATGCCCGCGGAAGTTACGGGTCAGGGCGAATTCGCCCAGCTTGTGGCCCACCATGTGCTCGGAAACCAATACCGGAACATGCTGACGGCCGTTATGTACCGCGATGGTCAAACCCACCATCTCCGGGATGATCATGGAGCGACGGGACCAGGTTTTGATCGGCTTACGGGAGCCGGCTTCCACCGCTTCTTCCACCTTCTTCAACAGGTGGTGATCCAGAAACGGACCTTTTTTCAGTGAACGTGGCACAGCCTGAACCTCTCTCTATCCCTTACTTACGACGGTCGCGCACAATCATCTTGGAGGTGCGCTTGTTGGTACGGGTTTTGTGGCCCTTGGTCGGTACACCCCAGGGGGTTACCGGATGACGGCCACCGGACGTACGCCCTTCACCACCACCATGGGGGTGATCCACGGGGTTCATGGCCACACCGCGAACAGTGGGACGAACACCGCGCCAGCGGGTTGCGCCGGCCTTACCCAGCGAGCGCAGACTGTGCTCGCTGTTGGATACTTGCCCGATGGTGGCGCGACACTCAGCGTGCACCTTACGCATTTCGCCGGAGCGCAAACGCAGGGTTACATACTGCCCATCCTTCGCCAGCAGCTGGACAGAGGTACCCGCGGAGCGAGCCAGCTGACCACCTTTACCGGGCTTCAGTTCCACATTGTGAATCGTGGAACCCAGCGGAATGTTGCGCAGCGGCAGAGCATTGCCCACCTTGATCGGAGCATCTTCGCCGGACTGAACGCGGGCGCCGGCTTTCAGATCTTTCGGCGCCAAAATGTAACGACGCTCGCCATCCAGATACTTCACCAGCGCGATGTGCGCGGAACGATTCGGATCGTATTCCAGACGCTCCACCACACCCTGAACACCGTCCTTATTACGACGGAAATCCACTACGCGGTATTTCTGCTTGTGACCACCACCTTTATGACGGGTGGTGATACGGCCGTTGTTGTTACGGCCGCCATTCTTGGCCTTGGCTTCCAGCAAGGGCGCGTAGGGAGCACCTTTGTGCAGCTCCTCGTTGACCACCTTTACAACAAAGCGGCGGCCCGGAGAAGTCGGCTTGGTCTTAACAATCGCCATGATTACTTACTCCCTTACCTTACTCAGCGCCCAGGAAGTCGATATCCTGGCCTTGTTCAAGGGACACGTAGGCCTTCTTCCAGTCGCTACGCTTACCCGCGACACGACCGAAGAACTTGCGCTTGCCTTTCACGTTCAGAGTTCGAACGTTGCGCACCTTGACCTCGAACAGAGCTTCCACGGCAGCCTTGATTTCCGCTTTGGTGGCGTCTTTTGCCACTTTGAAAGCGAAGGCATTGCTACTCTCGGTCGCGTCGGTAGCCTTTTCGGAAAAGTGCGGTGCAAGCAGCACTTTTAAAATGCGCTCTTTGTTCATGCCAGCGCCTCCTCAAGCTTCTTCAGAGCCGGCACGGTCACCAACACCTTGTCAAAGGCGATCAGGCTGACCGGATCCACACCGCTGGCATCGCGGATGTCGACCTTCGGCAGGTTACGAGCTGCCAAATACAGATTCTCATCCACATCATCAGTCACGATGAGAACATTGCTCAGGTTCAGATCCTTGAGCTTGGCGGCCACCTGCTTGGTTTTCGGGGTGTCGACGGAGAAGTCGTCCACCACAACCAGGCGTTCCTGGCGAACCAGCTCGGACAAAATGCAACGCAGCGCACCACGGTACATTTTGCGGTTTACTTTCTGTGAGTGGTCGCGGGGTACCGCGGCAAATGTTTTGCCGCCGCCACGCCACAGCGGGCTACGAATGGTACCGGCGCGAGCGCGACCGGTGCCTTTCTGCCGCCAGGGCTTACGACCACCACCACTGACATCAGAGCGGCTTTTCTGCGCTTTGGAACCCTGACGGGTACCCGCCAGGTATGCAGTCACAACCTGATGAACCAGAGGCTCGTTGAAGTCTTTGCCGAAGGCGACTTCAGACACAGTAACGGTACCTCCAGAGGCGGTATTGAGATTCATCCTCTATTCCTCTTTCAGGCCTTCGCCTTCACTGCCGGGATCACGATTACATCACCACCGGCCGCGCCGGGGACCGCACCCTTAACCAGCAACAGATTCTTTTCCACGTCCACGCGCACGACTTCCAGATTCTGAACCGTCACACGCTCGGCACCCATGTGGCCCGCCATTTTCTTGCCCTTGAATACGCGGCCCGGGGTTTGGTTCTGACCGATGGAACCCGGAGCGCGGTGGGACAGAGAGTTACCGTGAGTGGCGTCCTGAGTACGGAAATTCCAACGCTTAACCGTACCGGCGAAACCTTTACCTTTAGAGGTACCGGTCACGTCCACGATCTGGCCAGCTTCGAACACTTCCAGGGTCAGCTCACCGCCCACCTGCAAGTCGCCCGCCGGAGCGCGGAATTCACCCACCGTGCGGCCAGCTTCGACGCCCGCTTTGCCGAAGTGACCCGCCATCGGCTTGGTCACTCGATTTGCCCGGCGCTCGCCTACCGTCACTTGCACGGCCTCGTAGCCATCTGTCTCTTCGGTCTTAATCTGGCTCACCCGATTCGGGGACACTTCAATCACGGTCACCGGAACACTGACACCGTCTTCAGTGAACACCCGGGTCATCCCGCATTTTCGACCGATTACACCAATCGCCATTGTCTACCTCTTCACAACCTGTTGCGGCCAGGCCGCACGTTGTTGTCTCAGGCTGAGTTATCCCAGGCTGATCTGCACATCCACACCAGCGGCCAGATCCAGCTTCATCAGTGCGTCCACGGTCTTGTCCGTGGGCTCCACGATGTCCACCATCCGCTTGTGGGTACGGATCTCGTACTGATCCCGCGCATCTTTGTTAACGTGCGGAGAGACCAGCACCGTAAACCGTTCTTTACGCGTGGGCAGAGGGATCGGACCCTGTACCTGCGCACCCGTGCGTTTTGCCGTATCCACGATCTCCTGGGCGGACTGATCGATCAGGCGATGATCAAAAGCCTTGAGACGGATTCGGATTCTCTGGCTAGCCATAGCTAACAAACTCCAGACTGTTTCGAACCATACTTTAGATGGCAAAAAGCCCGCCCATCCTTCTCATCCGAAGGAGGTGGGTGTCAAAACAAGCCCGGGAACGATGCCCCGGTTGATCGTGCCCTTTTCAGCATTAACACTGGAAAGAGGGCGCAAAGTATATAGACAAAAGGAGACCGGGGCAAGCCCCGGCCTCGAATTATCTTACTCTACGATCTTGGCCACCACGCCGGCGCCAACG
>NZ_ARXS01000021.1 GCF_025532145.1 Alloalcanivorax balearicus MACL04
GAAGGTGTCTACTTTTTTGGGGCCGGTCCACCTGGTGGCCGCGCCGCTATTCACTGTTAACTATTCACTATTAACTGCCCCCCTGGCTCTGTGTTATTTCTTCGTCATCCGGATTCGGCTAGACTGCCGAATCCGCAGAGACTGAAAACACAGGCCAATCCAGCATCATGAGCCAGATACGACAGGTAGACGATCTCAATATCGAGTCCCAGCAGGTGTTGATCACGCCACGGGCGCTCAAGGAAAAGTTGCCTCTGAGCGACGCCGCCCGGGACGCGGTGGTCGGCGGCCGGCAGGTGATTCGTGACATTCTCGACCGCAAGGACCCGCGGCTGTTCGTGGTCATCGGGCCCTGCTCCATCCATGATCCGAAAGCGGCTCTGGAATACGCCGGTCGTCTCAAGGCCCTGGCCGAGGAAGTCGATGATGCCCTGTTCCTGGTATTGCGGGTCTATTTCGAGAAGCCCCGCACCACCGTGGGCTGGAAGGGCCTGATCAACGACCCGTACATGAACGACTCCTTCAAGGTGGAGGAAGGGCTGCATATCGCCCGTCGTCTGTTGCTGGACGTGGCCGAACTGGGCCTGCCGGCGGCCACCGAGGCACTGGACCCGACCACGCCGCAGTATCTGCAGGATTTGATCGCCTGGTCCGCCATTGGCGCCCGCACCACCGAATCCCAGACCCACCGGGAAATGTCCTCCGGTCTGTCCAGCCCGGTGGGCTTCAAGAACGGCACCGACGGCAGCCTGGATGTGGCGGTGAACGCCATGCTCAGCGTGCAGTACCCGCACCGCTTCCTGGGCATCGACCCGGACGGCCGCGTGGCGCTGACCACCACCCGTGGCAACCCCTACGCTCACGTGGTACTGCGTGGTGGTGGCGGCAAGCCGAATTACGATTCGGTCTCCGTGGCCCTGGCGGAGAGTGCTCTGCATAAGGCCGGCGTTTCCACCAACATCATGGTGGACTGCTCCCACGCCAACTCGAACAAGGATCCGAGCCTGCAGCCGCTGGTGATGGAAAACATCGGCAATCAGATTCTCGAGGGCAACACCTCCATCGTCGGTCTGATGGTCGAGTCCCACCTCAACGAAGGGAATCAGAAAATCCCCGAGAACCTGGACGATCTGCAATACGGCGTTTCCGTCACCGACGGCTGCATCGACTGGCAGACCACCGAGGACGCCGTACGCGCCCTGGCCAACAAGGTCCGCGACGTGTTACCGCAGCGCGACCGCTGAGTCCACCGGGGAAACAGAGAAAACGCGGTCCTTTTCCGGGATCGCCGCACTCCAATTCGCTGGCAAGCCAGCTTCCCACAGGGGGCTCCGGAGCTGCTGTGGGAAGCTGGCTTGCCAGCGAATGTAACGCTCCACGGCCGCCCTCTTCCATCCCTTATCGTGACGCGGGCACCGCGCTGTCCAGCACCCTGAGGAAGGTCACCGGCTCGGACCGGTAACGGGAATTCCCGGCCTTATCCACGTAACGGATATCACCCAGACTATCGATGATGATCACCGTGGGATCCACGGTATCGGATTGATGTCCCAGCAGTTCCAATCCCAGGGGGGTGCCGCCGGGATCCAGCAATTGCAGTTGCCGGGCAGCGGCAAGATCCGGATCAATCCAACGTTCAAGCGGCACGCCGAGCCGGTCCGCCATGCGGCAGGAGCGGGCATCGCTGTCGGCGCTGATCAGGACGATACGGGCACCACGGCGCCCCAGGGCACCGCGATGCCGCGCCAGCAGACGCAACAGTTCCACGCTTTTGGGGCACCAGTCGCTGCGATGAAATAACAGTACCGCCGGGGCGCCTCGCAATGAGGTGGAGGATACGGCATTGCCGCGCAAGTCCTGAAAAGTCAGCACCGGCAACCGCTGACCGGGACGGGGACCGTCGTCGCGTTCCCGGTATTGGGGAAAATACCAAAGCAGACAGGCCGCCAATCCGACCAGCCCAATTGCCGTGTAAATCCAGGCCAGAGGCTGGGGATCATCCAGCGACAGGGTACCGAGCAAGGTCCAGGCACTGCCAAGCCAGGCGCACAGCAATACCACGGGCAGTTGCGAGCCGCAGCCGGAACGGCCACGCCGCACCAGCCACACCGCCAGCGACAGGGTCGGCGCGTTGACCAGCAAAGGGCCAAGCCAAATCCAATGACGCTGAGAGACCGCCATCCAGAAGGCGTGGCAGCAGATCACGGCGGCCACCAACGGATGCATGGCAATCAGGAAAGCCCGGATCCGTTTCATCACGCGCCGCTTGCCCTCCCCATTTCCAACCCCGTCCGTGGGCACCACCACGGCCCTCGACGCCGTCCCCTTGCGTCGCCCTCGCCGCGCCAATGCCATACCGATCATTGTCGCCCCCTGACTATTGTTGACTATCATTATGCGGATCGCGGGGCCGGGCCGCCGCCATCGGAGGTGATTGCATATCAACCCTGAAACGTTTTCCCCAAGGTTCCAGAATGCGTTACAAGGGATAAGTTAGGTGGTCACGAAAGGTTTAACAAGAGAGAATGTAACCCGGCCAAATCAGAATGACCGGATTCATTGGGCCCGTCCGGTCCGGCATGGGCAGAAACGGAGCAATCAACAGGATGTCGTCCCAGTCCCCATCCCAGCGTGAGCGCTGGCGCCACATTATCTTTGGCACGGATACCCCGGCCGGCCAGCGTTTCGACCTCTTGCTGATCATCGCCATCCTCAGCAGCGTTGTCGCCGTCATGCTGGACAGCGTGCAAAGCATCCACCAGCGTTACGGCGACTGGTTGTATGGCGTGGAATGGTTCTTCACTTTGCTGTTCACCGGCGAATACCTGATTCGTCTCTGGGTCAGTGACCGCCCGCTGCGCTACGCGCGCAGTTTCTTCGGCGTGGTTGATCTGCTTTCCGTGGTTCCCACCTACATCAGCCTGCTGGTGCCCGGCGCCAACTATCTGCTTACCATTCGCGCTCTGCGGGTGCTGAGAATCTTCCGCATAATGAAACTGGCGGCACTGATGAGTGAGGCCAACCAGCTTGGCCTGGCGTTGGCCCGCACACGCCGCAAGATCGGCATTTTCATGTTCTCGGTGCTGGTGGTGATCATCATCTTCGGCAGTCTGATCTATGTGGTCGAAGGGCCAAGTAACGGCTTCACCAGTATTCCACGCAGCATCTACTGGGCCATCGTCACCGTGACCACGGTAGGCTACGGTGATATCTCGCCGCAGACGCCCCTCGGCCAGGCCGTGGCGTCCATGGCGATGATCACCGGCTACGCCATCATCGCCGTGCCTACCGGCATCGTCACCGCGGAAATCTCCGCCGCGCACATTGCCCGCCGCTATGAACGGGAATGCCCCAACTGCCACCGCCATGACCACGATCCAGACGCCCGCTTCTGCAAACAATGCGGCACTGGTTTGCCCAAGCCCGGCGACGACGGGTCCTGATCAGCCGACGGCGACTTCCACCAGCTCGCCACGCTGCCGGACCGGATACACGGTCAGGGATACCGTCTCGTCCTCCAGGCACTTCCCGGTTTCCAGGCAGAAGTGCTGCTTGTACAGCGGTGATGCCACCACTCTGGTGCCACCCAGAGAGCCCAGCAGACCACGGCTGATCACATTGGCGCGGCTGAACGGGTCCATGTTATCCAGCGCATGAAGTTGACCGTCGCGGGTACGGAACAGCGCCGCCTGCCCCTCGGGCAGACGCACCCCGACACCGGTACCGGGCAGAATTTCATCCACTTTGCAGACCGCTTTCCATTCCAGAGTAACGGAACTGTTCATGCCTTAACCCTCCTGTTGCACCAGCTCGATACGTTCATGTTCATAGGCCGGACGACGCTGACCGCGCTCACGGACGTAGTGCAGGTTGTCGTCGGCGACATCGTCATTAACGAAGTGTTTGAAGCGTTTCACCGCCTGGGGATCTTCCACGGTGGTCTTCCACTCGCATTGATAGGTGTCGATCACTTGCTGCATCTGTGCTTCCAGTTCATCACCGATGCCCAGTGAGTCGTCCAGGATCACCTGCTTGAGGTAATCCAGCCCGCCTTCCAGGTTTTCCAGCCAGACACTGGTGCGCTGCAAGCGGTCGGCGGTGCGGATGTAGAACATCAGGAAACGGTCGATGGTCCTGATCAGTTGTTGGTCGGACAAATCGGAGACGAGCAGATCCGCGTGACGAGGGCGCATGCCACCGTTACCGCAGACGTAAAGGTTCCAGCCTTTGTCGGTAGCGATCACGCCTACATCCTTGCTTTGCGCTTCGGCGCATTCACGGGTGCAGCCACTCACCGCCATCTTGATCTTGTGCGGGCTGCGCAGCCCCTTGTAGCGATCTTCCACCTGAATGGCGGTACCCACCGAGTCCTTGACGCCGTATCGGCACCACGTGGAACCGACGCAGGACTTCACCGTGCGCAGGGATTTACCGTAGGCGTGTCCGGTCTCGAAACCGGCGTCCACCAGAATCTTCCAGATTTCCGGCAACTGCTCGACGCGGGCACCGAACAGATCCACCCGCTGCCCACCGGTGATCTTGGTGTACAAATCGTATTTCTTCGCCACTTCGCCCAGCACGATGAGCTTGTCCGGCGTGATTTCACCGCCGGGTACACGGGGCACGATGGAGTAAGTGCCGTCACGTTGCATGTTGCCGAGAAAATAATCGTTGGTGTCCTGCAGACTGGCGTGGGGCTTGCTCAGCACATAGTCGTTCCAGCAGGACGCCAGCACCGAAGCGGCCAGCGGTTTGCAGATATCACAGCCGTCGCCGCTGCCGTGCTTTTCCAACAGCTCGTCGAAGGTTTTGATTTCCCCCACCCGCACCAGGTGGTAGATCTCCTGGCGGGAATACGGGAAGTGTTCGCACACGTGGTTATTCACCTCCACGCCGCGCTTGGCCAGCTCGCTGTCCAGCACCTGCTTGACCAAAGCCGCGCAGCCGCCGCAGGTGGCGGAGGCCTTGGTGCAGGCTTTCAGATCACCAACGGTGGTGGCGCCATCATCGATGGCGGCGCAAAGCGCGCCTTTGGAAACATTGTTGCAGGAACAGATCTGGGCACTATCCGGCAACGCATCGGCACCGAGCATGGGCGCGTCGCCGGCGGCCGGCGCGATCAGAGCAGCGGCCTCTCCGGGCAGGTCAATCTGGTTCAGGCACAGTTGCAGCAGGTTGCCATAATCGTTGGCGTCGCCCACCAGCACCGCACCCAGCAGCTTCCTGCCACACTCGCTGACCACCACTTTCTTGTACACGCCGGTGCTCTGGTCGAAGAACACCGCGCTGCGGGCACCCGGCGTCTGGCCATGAGCATCCCCCACCGAGGCCACGTCCACACCCATCAGTTTCAGCTTGGTGCTCATATCGGCACCCTGGAAACTCGGCTCGGAATCCGCGCACAACCGCGCGGCGGCGGTCTCCGCCATTTGGTAGCCCGGCGCCACCAGACCGAAGATCCGGCCCTGCCATAACGCCACTTCGCCAATGGCGAAAATATCCGGGTCGGAGGTGACACAGTAATCATCAATCACCACCCCGCCGCGTTCACCCAGCTCCAGCCCGCAGGCACGGGCCAGGCTGTCCTCCGGGCGAATGCCGGCGGAAAACACGATGATGTCGGTTTCCAGGTGGCGGTCCTCGCCGAAGTCCATGCGATGGCGGTGTTGCTCTCCGTCGACGATGGCCCGGGTGCCGGTGTTGGTGTGAACCGTCACACCCAGGGCCTGGATTTTGTCTTTCAACAAACCGCCGCCGAGATCGTCCACCTGAACCGCCATCAGACGCGGCGCGAATTCCACCACGTGGGTTTCCAGCCCCAGGTCGTGCAGCGCCTTGGCCGCTTCCAGGCCGAGCAGGCCACCGCCCACCACGGTGCCGATACGGGCCTGATCCGCGGCGGCGATAATCTCGTCCAGATCATCAAGGGTGCGGTAAACAAAGCAGTTCGGGCGGTCGTTGCCGTCAATGGGAGGCACGAACGGGTAGGATCCGGTGGCCAGCACCAGTTTGTCGTAATCCAGCCGTTCCCCCGCCTCGGTGATCACTACCCTGGCGTGTCGATCGATCTCGCGCACTCGGGTGGACAGTTTCAGGGTCAGCCCCGGTTGTGCCATGAAACCATCCGGCACCAGCGACAGAGCATCGGCATCGCGCTCGGTAAAGTAACGGGTCAAACCAACCCGGTCATAGGCCGGCCGGCTCTCCGCGCACAGGATCGTCACATCGTAGTGATCAAGACCACCACGGTCCGCCAGCGCCTCCAGAAAGCGCTGCCCCACCATACCGTGGCCTACCAGCAACACCTTTTGTTTCGTCATGGGAATGTCCCCTTTCACCGTTTCAGCTTGCCAACTGTTGAACAGGGTGAAAGCAAAGCCCATGCCATGTGCATAACCCTTTGATTTAAATGGGTTTAAGGCTGTAAAGAACGATCAGGGGAAGGGACATTCGCTTTAGCCGCGGGCAAGGGCGCCCCATTTCGAGGCAGATTATGGTGCGCCATGTTGGAACAAAAACGGGCACGGTTGTGGGGCGGTTTGCTGACACTACAACCTGAGAGAGATCAAATCGGAGGTCGCTACCAGGCCGCTGTAGGCGCTTGCCCTGCAAGCGAATTCGGCTTCCGGCGCAAAAGATTCGCTTGCAAGGCAAGCTCCCACAGCGGCTTCGTAGTCCGGTCTGGTTGTGTATCAGAAGGAACCGAGGGGGAAACGGGCGCCGTCGCTGTCGATATATAAGTGGGTCACGCCGTCCCGCTCTTCATGGCCGGCCCATTCCACCAGTTGATAAAACATGTTGCGGGAAATCAGCGCCTCCAGATTGTCGCGCACATGCAGATAGGGGGACGGCTCACCGCTGTCCGGGTCGTGTTCTATTCGCAATGGATGCCGTTCGCCGGCTACCACGTGCGCCCCCACGTTGGTGGTGAACACCAGCTTGTCGACGCCACCGTCCTTCACCCGCTGTACGTCGGTGGCGACAAAAGGCGCGTCATCCACCTCGATTCGCAACTTTTCCACCGGCGTAATCAGGAAATAGTCGTCCTCTTCACGCAAAAGAATGGTGGAGAACAATCGCACCATGCGTTCCCGCTCAATCGGAGACTCCTGGTAATACCAGGTGCCATCACGGGCGATGCGCATACGGCTTTCGCCCTGGTGCTCCGGGTGCCACTGATGCACCGGCGGCAGCCCCTGCTCGTCCCGTTCGGCCTTTTCCAGCAAGGCCAACAGGGAATCGGCGGAAGTCATTTTCGGCGTTGTCCTTTATTGCCCATGCGAATCCCGATCTCGATCAGGAAGTCGAGGAAATCCTCCTTTTCGTCGATCAGTCCCATATAGAACGGCGACTGCGCCAGCGCCACGGCGCCATGGGCCAGCGCCCAGGCCGCGCAAATGTGATAAATCGGCGGCACGTCTTCCAGAGACCCCTCGCTGATGCGCGCCTTGACGATGCTCTTGAGGCGTTCGAAATTGGCTTCGCGGATGTTGTGCAGTTTCTCCACCAGTTCCGGCACCGCGTGGTCCTTGATCACCTTGTTCTCCAGCCGGTCGAACAGCTGGTAGCGGGCCGGATCGTTGATGCGGAAACGAAAATACTCGCGGGTCAGTTTTTCCTTGTCGTCGTCCTCGGAAATACTGTTGAACACCGCCGCCAGATCCTCTTCGTAACGCAGCATCAGCAGCAGATAGATCTCGTTCTTGGTTTCGAAGTGCTTATAGATGGTGCCTTTGCCAATCCCCACCCGGTCGGCGATCATTTCCACGGTGACACGATCCTCCCCCTGCTCCAGGAACAATTCCAGAGCGGTGTCGAGGATTTGTTGCTCCCGTTGCCGGAACTCCTGTGCCTTACGCGTCGCTTTTTCCAGATCAGCCATTCATCCTTACTCCCAAGACCGGTGAACCTCGCGATTCACCACAGTTTATCCCACCCTCGGGCACCATGCATCACGGGCCAGGTTGACCTGCCACGGCAATCGGTCATGCTGTGAGTCATGTGTTCCGGCGAATTATCGATGCCCCTTTCGGGCAGGATGATACCCACCCGCCCGGCAATGACAATGGAGTCGATCATCACATGACCAGCGCTCTGGATCTGTCCGCGGAATTCCCTCTTGAAAACGACGTGCTTTATCTCAATCACGCCGCCGTGGCGCCCTGGCCTAAACGCACCCGGGACGCCGTGGTGCGTTTCGCCGAGCAGAACATCACCGTGGGAGCGCGGGACTATCCACGCTGGCTCGACACCGAGCAGACCTTGCGCGGCCGCCTCGCGGCGCTGATCGGCGGTGTGCCACACGAGGACATCGCCTTGCTCAAGAACACCTCCGAAGGGCTGTCGGTCATCGCCCAGGGCCTGTCCTGGCGGGACGGCGATCAGGTGCTGATCAGCGACCAGGAGTTCCCCTCCAATCGCATTCCCTGGCAGGCCCTGGCCGAGCAGGGTGTGGAGGTGATCCAGGTGGCGGTGGACGGAGACAACGCCGAGCAACGCGTCATTGATGCGCTTGGCCCCCGTGTGCGCCTGGTGTCACTGTCATCGGTGCAATATGCCAGCGGCATTCGCCTGGATCTGGCTCCGATCGGCGCCGCGTGCCGGGAACGGGGCGTGCTGTTCTGCGTGGATGCGATCCAGAGTCTGGGGGCCCACGTCTTCGACGCCGAAAGCATCAATGCGGATTTCGTCGTCGCCGATGGCCATAAGTGGATGCTGGGACCGGAGGGGCTGGCGCTGTTCTACGCCCGGCCGGAAGCCCGCGATCGGCTGCGCCTGCGTCAGTTCGGCTGGCACATGGTGGCGGCATCCGGTGAATACGACCGCCAGGACTGGCGGCCGGCGGATGATGCCCGACGTTTCGAGTGCGGCAGCCCCAACCTGCTGTGCGCCCATGCACTCAACGCGTCTCTGTCGTTACTGGAAGAGGTGGGCATGGCGGCGGTGGAACAGCGCCTGACCGATACCATGACCGGCCTGATCGGCGAGCTCAAGGCGCGCGGCGCGGAGTTGCTGACCCCGGAAGCGGCACGCCGCCGCGCCGGCATCGTCACCTTCCGGCTGCCCGGCGAGGAACCGCAATCCACCTTTGAACGTCTGCGTCAGGGCGGCGTGGTCTGCGCCCAGCGCGGTGGCGGCGTGCGCTTCTCGCCCCACTTTCATACTGACCAGTCAGTCATCGACCGCGCCCTGGCGCTGTTGTAGGATAGCGCCCCATGCGAACGCAACGACTCTATCAATGGCTGTGCGAGCGCCTGCAACGTCAGGACGGCGGCAAGGATTGGCCGCAAAGCAGCCTGGACCATCAGCGTGTCCTGCTGCAGCCCTGCGACGTGTTGCTGGTGGACAGCGACAGTGCTCTGGACCGGCGACTGCGGCGGCTCACCGGCAGCCGGTTCTCCCGTGCCCTGCTTTATATCGGCCGTTTGCACGACGTCGCCGACCCGTCCCTGCGCGCCCTGCTGGCCGATTACGTGCCTTGCGAACCGGACACTCAACTGGTGCTGGATGCCAGCCTGGAGAGAGGGTTACGGGTGCGGGAATTGAGCACGCTCAGCGGCCTGCATCTGCGCGTCTGCCGGGCACAAAATCTGTCCACGGATGAGCGCCAGGACGCGCTGCGCTACGCCATCAGCCGGGTCGGCACCGGCAGCACCACCTCCTGGAGCACCCTTATGCTGCTCTGGCTACTTCCCTGGCGCACGCTGCCAAGCGGCTGGCGCCGGCGCCTCGCCAACCGCCTGGCCACTGAGTTGCTGCGTACCCTCAGCGGCAGCCTGGTGGGCGAAGCCTTCGCTTTCATTCAATTCCCGGTTTATCCGCTGGTGAAACGGCCGGAAGACGATGGCTCACGGTTGCTGCGCCTGCAGCCGCGCCTGTTCCACGCCGCCGATTTCGATCACTCGCCCTATTTCGACGTGATCAAGGCTCCTTATCTACTGGATCAGGTCCCCGCCGGATTTCAGGCTATTCCGTGGAAAGGGAACGCCGGTGCCATGGCCTCGGAACAGCAGGCCTCTCATTTGAGTCTGGTGGATAACCCGTAAGCCAACAGCAATACCCACCCCAATCCCAGGGCGCCACCGCCGCCGCTGCCGCCAGCACCGGCGCGAGGCGTCTCCGCTTGCGCCTGGGATGGTAGGAACGACAAGCGGGTATCTCCAGCCGGGAAATCTCCGCTGGATGAGCCACCGTCCAGATAGACCCGGCCCTCGCCCTCCCCTTCGATCACCAGTGACCGACTGGCCTGCGCCCCTTCCGCCAGATCCCCCAATTGACACCGAACCGCGGCGCCACCACTGCACCCCTCGGGCAGGGTTTTCCAGAACCAGCCTTGCGGAATCCGGAACGACAGCCAGGCATCCCGGGCCGGGAAATGGGTGGCGCGATTGATCAATCGGGCTTCCAGCGTGACGGTGTCGCCGTTGAGACACTGGGTTGCGGCCATCAGCAGATCCGGCTGATCACTGAAGATCGCGGTCACCGCATCCCGTTCCAGCCGGTAATAATCGTGGGCGGCACTGTCCGGCCGGATCCACAATCGGGACTGCACCGTCGCACCAGTGCTGGATTGCACCCGCAAGCGATAATCGCCGCTACTGGCCCCGCGCGCCAGCGAAGCATCACCCCGGCACAGGCTGTAACCGTCGTGGTCACGACAAGCCAGTTCATCGGCACTGATCCGCACCCCTTGGTCATGATCGATACGCGCGCCCACTTGGTGCGCCGCATTGACCCGGCTCTGATTCTCCAGCCTCAAAGACAGTGTCAGAGTCTCCCCCGGAGGGCTGTAGCGGCGCCCTCCCAGCGGACGGCTGTGCAAGTCCACCAGCGCATCGCCGGAGGTGCTCTCCAGCCACGCCAGGTAATCACTGACCCGGGTGTAGACGCCCGGCGCATCCGGTGTGGCGCACTGAGGCGGGCCATAGCTGGTGATGCCGGCCAGCCAGGGGCGGCCGTCATAGCGATAGATCAGTGGTCCACCGCTGTCTCCCCGGCAGGTATCGCGTCCCGAATCCCCCTGCCTTTGCAGCTCACCGGCACACAGCTGACGATCGGTAAGGTTGGACCAGTGACGCGCGCAGCGCTCCGGAGTGATGTAATCCAACGCCACCTGATGAAGCATCCGGGGGGCGCTTCCGCTCTCGGTGGTACCCCAGCCGTAAGCGGTCAGGGCCCGCTCGGCGGCGCCGTCGATCAACGCCTGCATTTCCCGGTTCTTGGCCAGGTCGAGCGCGGCCAGGGCGGATTCTCCCTGCATTTGCAGTAATGCCAGGTCATTGTGGAAGACGCCGTAGACGAATTGCGGATGCACATGCACCGTCTGCACCGGCCAGCGCTCCGCCGGCTCCCCGCCACGGTCGGCGCTGCCCAGAGCGACGAACAGTTGCTCCGGCTTCAATTGACTGCCGCTCTGGCCACGCACGCAGTGTGCCGCCGTCAGCACCCAGCGGGGCGCCACCAGGACCGAGCCGCACAGAAACGAGCCCTGTTCCGGATCACCGGAACGGCTCACCTCCAGCTCCGCCATCCAGGACGGCGCCGCGGTGACCGGTTCCCCCCCGATAATCTGTGGCGACATGCTCTGTGCCCGGCCGCCCAAGGGCGCCAGGCAAAGCAGTACACAGGAGAAAGCAACAAAGATACGCAAATTCACACCACACCCACCAAGGCAATTTCGCAAAGAGACAGGACATTAATCCCAGAATAATGAGAAATTCTACCTAGCAGATCGATACGGATATATTACTGTGATGTGTGTCACAAAAAAGCATGTGCAAAAACAATAAAAAGGCGCCACTTCGTGCAGATTAACCACACGATAGGCGCCTATTTAAGTTTTTTATCTACAATTTATAGCACTATAAAAAGTGACTTATTAATCGCTGATGTCCTCGTCATCCTCATCCTCCACCGGAGGCGGCAGATTACGCCGGGCCTTGGCTCCCAGATCCCGCAATTTATGCGCCTGCCCCAGCAGGTTGCCGCGCCCTTCCGTGAGCCGCTTGTAGGACGTTTCCCAGGCCTGTTGCGCCTTGCCGAGCTTGTCTCCCACATCCTCCAGGGATTCGCTGATCAGGGACACCTGATCACAAATACGGCCGGCGCGATCGGCGATATCCAGGGCATTGCGATTCTGATACTCATACCGCCAGATGTTCTGAATAGTGCGCAGGGTCACTAGCAACGTGGTGGGACTGACCAGCACGATGTTGCGCTCGTAGGCCTCGGTGTAGAGCCCCGGCTCCGCTTCCATGGCGGTCATGAAGGCCCCTTCCACCGGGATGAACAGCAACACGAAGTCGAGGCTGCGAATCCCGTCCAGACGGCTGTAATCCTTGATGTCCAGCCCCTTGATATGGGCGCGCACGGATTGCAGGTGCTGATCGCGGGCCTGGCGGCGTTCCTCCTCGTCCTCGGCGCTGGTGAAGCGCTCATAAGCCACCAGGGAGACCTTGGCGTCGATCACCACGTCCTTGCCTTCGGGCAGATGGACGATGGCGTCCGGCAGCCGCCGACCTCCGTCCTCGCCACGCAACGCCACCTGGGTGTCGTATTCCCGTCCTTTGGTCAGGCCGGAGCTTTCCAGCACCCGCTCCAGAATCATCTCGCCCCAGTTGCCCTGGGTCTTCACCTGGCCGCGCAGGGCGTCGGTCAGATTCCGGGCATCCTGATGCATTTGCTGGTTGAGACTTTTGAGATTCTGGAGCTGCTCGGACAACGCTGCCTGGGCACGGGCATCATCACCGTGGATCTGGTCAACCCGGCGGCGGAATTCGGTCAACTGCTCACGGAACGGCTGCAACAGGGTATGGATGCCTTCACGGTTCTTTTCCTCGAACTGACGGCTGCGCTGCTCGAAGATGCGCCCGGCCAGCAATTCGAATTCCTTGCGTAACTGCTCCCGGCTCTCCTCGGCGAAGCGCAGCTTGTCCTGCTGGCCGGACAAACGCTCCTCCAGACGGGCCTGTTCGGCGCGGGCGACGGACAGCTTTTCCTCCGCCTGGCGCCATTGCTGACCTTGCTGTTCCAGGTACTGACGTTGCTCGTCACGTTCCTGTTCCAGCGCCTGGATCCGCAGCGCCAGTCGCTCTGCTTCCTGTTCCAACAGGGCACGACGCCGCCGCATCGGCAGCCAGACCAGCAGTGCGGCGATCACCGCCGCGGCCACGGCGGCGGCCACCAGCCACCACCAAAACGTCGCCATCGTCACGGTACCGCCTTATTGAACAGCTGGAAGAAGTTATCGCGGGTAATGCGGGCCAGCTCCGCCACGGGCAACCCTTTCAGTTCCGCCACGCACTCCGCCACTTTGGCGACGTAACGGGGTTCGTTGGGCTTGCCCCGATGGGGCACCGGCGCCAGCCAGGGTGCGTCGGTCTCGATCAGCAAACGTTCCACTGGCAACGCGGCAACGGTTGCACGCAGCGCTTCCGCGTTGCGGAAAGTGACGATACCGGAAATGGAGATGTAAAAACCCAGTTCGATGGCCTGCTCCGCCATGTCGCGGTCCTCGGTGAAGCAGTGCAGGGCGCCCCGCACCCGCCCTTCCCCATACTCGCGCAGCAGCGCCAGGGTATCGTCCTTGGCGCCGCGGGTGTGCACCACCAGCGGCAGACCGGTGTCGCGAGCGGCACGGATATGCTCAACGAAACGCTTCTGCTGCCACTCCCGCTGCTCCTTGGCGTAGAAGTAATCCAGGCCGGTTTCACCGATGCCCACCACTCTGGGATGGTCCGCCAAGCCGATCAGCTCCGCCGCGTCCGGTTCATGCACGTCCTTGTAAAGTGGATGCACACCGACGGTGGCGAACACGTCCGGCTGGGTTTCAGCCATCTCCCGCACCCGTGGAAAGGTTTCCAGATCGACACCGATGCACAGCATGGTGCCCACGCCGTCGGCGCGGGTGGCGGCCATGAGGGCCTGAAAATCACCTTGGTAGGCGTCCAGATTGAGGCGGTCCAGGTGGCAATGGGAGTCCACCAGATCAAGGGTCTCCGTAGACATGAAACACTCCGTATTGAACTGCGAGCATTCTACATGAAACGGGATGTTGAGTGCGGGACGCTGGACGCTTACACACAGCACGCCGGCACGCCAAACCCTTGGCCCGAGACATGAATTCACGGGTGGCTACAAGGCCGCTGTGGGCGCTTGCCTGCAAGCGAATCTCTTGTGGAGCCCAATTCGCTTGCAGGCAAGCGCCCACAGCGGCTTCGTAGTCCCTTCCGTAGGAAGCGGCTTTAGCAGCGAATGGCGTGTTGTGTGCAAGCGGCCAGCGTCACATCGTATGCGTGGGCCGGTCCGATTGCAGCGAGCCGGCGAGGTGATTTTCTATGGTGCGCCGGGCGGTGTCGTCCTGATCGGAGAACTGCACGCCGATGCCGGCACTGCGATTGCCCTGGGCGCCTCGCGGCGTGATCCAGACCACCCGGCCGGCCACCGGTATTTTCTCCGGCTCATCCATGATGCTGAGCAGGAGAAAGATCTCCTCCCCCAGCTGATAGACTTTCTCGGTCGGCACGAACAGGCCGCCGTTGCCGATGAACGGCATGTAAGCAGCGTACAGCGCTGCTTTGTCCTTGATACTCAGCGAAAGAATGCCACTACGGCCCCCCGGCATCTTCATGCCACCCCCCTGTCGCGGTACTGCTTGTGATTGTTGTGCATGCCAATTCCGTGGGCGCTTACTGCAAGGCGGCGTCCACGCCCACCAGCACCAGCATCCATTGCTCCATGAGCAATTCCTTGTTCGGGTTGGCCCCGGCCAGGATTTGCCGGCGGCCTTCCTGGATCCGTTGGGTGGCGCGCATCAACCGCGCCACCGGAACGGTATCGGCGAGCTGCCGCAGCAGCGGCTCCAGTTGTGCATCGCCTTCGCCGGCGGGTATGGCCGCGCCCCCAAGCGCCGCCAACCGCGTCGCCCTGGCCAGCCAACCATACAATATCCGCGCCATGGTGTCCGGCTCGAACGCCGCCAGGGCCTGTGCGCCCTGGGCTGGAGACAGACGCCCCTGGGCCACTCTCAATACCTGTTCGGCAAGCCGGCGGCGATCGCTGAACCAGTCCGCGTCCTGCAGCACCAGCGCTTTCAAAGGCGCGCCCTGGGCCGCGTCCAGCAACGCCGGCGCCGCCTCCCCGACCTGCGGCGTCAACCAGGAGAGCGCCTGATCGGCGGCGGGCACCGGCAACAACCGTTGCTGGCAACGGCTGCGGACGGTGGGCAGCAGCAGGCTGGGCTGGTGGCTGACCAGAATCAGGGTCATGCCCGGCCCCGGCTCTTCCAGAGTCTTGAGCAGCGCATTCTGCGCACTGCGGTTGAGCGCTTCCGCCGGGGACAACAGCGCCAGCCGCCCGCCGCCGAACTGGGCGGTGCGGGAGCAGAACTCCACCAAGCGCCGCACCTGATCGATCTTGATCGCCCGGCTGCCTCCTTCCGGTGTCAGCACGTGCATATCCGGGTGGGTGCCAGCGGTGCTCAGGTGGCAGGCCTCGCACTGGCCACAGGCCACGCCGGCGCTGGGTTGCCGGCACAACAGCGTCTGCATCAACGACTGTGCCAGCCGGTATTTGCCGATGCCTTCGGGGCCGGCCAGTAACAGGGCGTGGGGCAAACGCTGACGCTGGTGCTGATCCAGCAGCCGCGCCATCTCCTCCTGATGCCAGGGACAGGGTACCTGTACCGGCGCTTTACTCATGCCCCCTCCGTAATCGCATCCACCCAGGCGCTCAGGTGCTCGCGCACCTGCTCCAGCGGCCGAGTGGCGTCCACCTGCACGAATCTGCCGGGTTCATTGCGGGCCCGTTGCAGATAGCAGTCACGCACCCGCTGGAAAAAATCACGGCTCTCCTGCTCGATGCGGTCCAGCTCTCCCCGTTTGCCGGCGCGGGCCAGCCCCACTTCCACCGGCACGTCGAACAGCAAGGTGTGATCCGGCGTCACCCCGGCCAGCACCAGCCGCTCGAGAATGGCGATGGCGTCACGGTCCAGGCCGCGCCCGGCGCCCTGGTAGGCCCAGGTGGCGTCCATGAAACGGTCGCACAGCACCCATTCGCCACAGGCCAGGGCGGGCCGGATCAGAGCGTCCAGGTGCTGGGCACGGGCGGCGAACACCAACAGCAATTCGGTGGTATCGGCCATCGGCTCCTCGCTGGGTGCCAGCAGTACCTGACGGATGCGCTCCGCCAGTTCGGTGCCGCCAGGCTCCCGGGTGACACGCACGGTCTTGCCGCGCTGACGCAGGCGTTCAGCCACCCATTCCAGGTTGACGCTTTTACCGGCGCCCTCACCGCCCTCGAGAGTGATGAAGCGGCCGCTCACGGTGCCGCTCCCGGGCTTGAGCGGTAATCATCACGCCGGTTGAGCTGGTATTGGCGTACCGCTCGCCGGTGCTCCGCCAGCGTATTGGAGAAGGTGTGGCTGCCGTCGCCACGGGCGACGAAGTACAACGCCTTGGTCTGTTGCGGGTGCACGGCGGCGAAAATGGCATCGCGACCGGGCATGGCGATGGGCGTCGGTGGCAATCCGGTGATCACATAGGTGTTGTAAGGGGTGTGTTCACGCAGATCAGCCCGGCCAATGCGGCCGGCGTAGCGCTCGCCCATGCCATAGATCACGGTGGGGTCGGTTTGCAGCCGCATTCCCAGACGCAAGCGGTTGACGAACACACCGGCGATCTGGCCGCGTTCCTGGGGTACACCGGTTTCCCGTTCCACGATGGAGGCCATGATCAATGCCTGGTAGGGGTCGTCATAGGGCAGCTTATCATCGCGGCCGAGCCAGGCTTCGTCCAGTATCTTGCGTTGACGCTCCAGGGCCCGGCGCAGCAATTCCATATCGCTGGTACCGGCGGTGTAGAAATAGGTGTCCGGGGCGAACCAGCCTTCAGGATGGGTATCCGGCATCCCCAGCCGTGCCATCACTTCCTCGTCGTCAACCCCGTCCAGCGTGATGGTGAGCCCTTCCAGTTCGGACAAACGGGCGCGAAACTGGCGAAAGGTCCAGCCCTCCACCAGGGTGACACTGCGCTGCATCACCTCCCCCCGGTCGATACGCTCCAGCAGCGTCAACAGAGAGTCCCCCGGGAACAATTGATATTCCCCCACGTGCATGCGCCCTTCGACACCGGTGAATCGGCTGTAAAAACGTCCCGCCACCCGCCGCAGCGTGGACTCCGGCTCACCGCCCAGCAGGCCTTCCCCTTGCAGCCTGCTCATCAAATGACTGAACCCGGTGCCGGCCGGCACCTGCACCAGGCGGGCCTCGGTCACCGGCAAGGGTCGATGCAAATACCCACTTACCCAAAAGCCCGCCAGCGGAATCGCCACGATGACGAACACCAGTAGCAGAGCAAAAACTCGTATTTTTCGACGCATGGATTGAATTTCAATGCCTGTATTGACGATCCCTGGCCCTGGCCACGGAGCGGGATCGGGGTTATGCGCGCGCTCAGTCGTTGAACTGCGCCCGCCAGAGCTGTTGCCACCGTGGAACGTGCGGGTTCATCGGCCACGCCCACTGCGCCAGTTTACGCACCGGCAACAGGCCGACAATACTGTTGGTAAGAAAAATGCCATCCGCCCGGCGCAGATGTGACAGGGGCCTCGCCCTCACCTGCACTTGCCAGCCCTGATCACGGGCGATGTCGAGCAGCCAGTCGCGTGCCACGCCAGCGACCCCGGCGCGCTCCAGGGAGGGTGTCCACAGCAGGTTGCCGAACACGGCGAACAGATTCATCGAAGTGGCTTCCACCGGGCACCGGTGGCGGTCCAGCAACAGCCCCTCGCGCCAGCCATGGCGGCCGGCCTCGGCGCGCGCCGCCACTTGCGGCAGGCGGTTAAGATGCTTGAGTCCGGCAAAGGGGTCGTCCGGCAGCACGGTATCGCAGAGGCCGATTTCGACCCCGTGACGGAGATGGTCGCACGGTTCTTCTGTCAGCGGAAACCATTGGCCAAACAAGGTGGGTTCAGGCTGCTCCGGCGGCAAATAACCACGGCCGCCACTGCCACGGGTCAGCACCAGCTTGACCACGCCGGCCTCCGCGTCATGATCGCGCAACTGCGCCGCCAGAGTCCGCTCCAGCCCTTGTGCCGCCAGCGGAATCGCCAGCCGGCGGGCGCCGGCCAGCATTCTCGCCCGGTGCCGGGGCCACAACGGCACCCGGCCGTCCGCGCCGACCCTCAGGGTTTCGAACAGACCATCCCCGTAGGCCAGGCCACGGTCACTGCGGGACAGCATGGCGCTCCGCTCAGACGCGGCGGAACAGCAGGGTGCCGTTGGTGCCGCCGAAGCCGAAGGAATTGGACAAGGCGACGTCGATCTGCCGGTCCTGGGCCTGATTGGGCACCAGGTTCAGATCACAGCCGTCATCCGGATCGTTCAGATTGATGGTCGGCGGCGCCACATTGTCACGCATGGCCAATAGACAGAGGATCGCTTCCACGGCACCGGCGGCCCCCAGAAGGTGGCCGATCATGGACTTGGTGGAACTCACCGCCAGCTTGTCGGCGTGCTCGCCGAACACCTGCTTCACCGCGTTCAGTTCGGCCAGATCGCCCAGCTTGGTGGAGGTGGCGTGGGCATTGATGTAATCCACTTCACCGGCGTCCATCCCGGCGTCACGCAAAGCGTTACGCATGGACAACGCGGCGCCGGCGCCGTTTTCAGACGGCGCGGTCATGTGGTAGGCGTCATCGCTCATACCGTAGCCGACCAGTTCGGCGTAAATAGTGGCACCGCGGGCCTTGGCCCGTTCGTATTCTTCCAGCACCACGGCACCGGCGCCGTCGCCAAGCACGAAGCCGTCGCGCTCGCGGTCCCAGGGCCGGCTGGCCGCCTGAGGATCATCATTGCGGGAAGACAGCGCCCGCGCCGCGGCAAAACCGCCCATGCCCAGCGGCGTGGAGCCTTTTTCCGCGCCGCCGGCGATCATCACGTCGGCGAGGCCCAACTGGATCTGCTGGGCAGCGAAGCCAATGTTATGGGTGCCGGTGGTGCACGCGGATACGGTGGCGAAGTTCGGGCCCTTGAAGCCGTACATGATGGCCAGGTTACCGGCGATCATATTGATGATGGTGCTGGGCACGAAGAATGGAGACAGCTTGCGCGGGCCGGAATCCAGCAACTTGCGGTGGTTCTCTTCGATATTGGTGAGACCGCCGATGCCGGAACCGATGGCGGCGCCGATGCGCTCGCCGTCTTCCTTGTCCATATCCAGGCCGGCATCGCCAATGGCCTGGATCGCCGCCACCATGCCGTACTGGACGAACAGGTCCATTTTTCGGCCTTCCTTGGCGGACAGGTAATCACCCAGTTCAAAATCCGGTACCAGGCCGGCGAATTTGGTGGAGAAATCCGAGGTGTCGAAGTGCTCAATCGGGCGAATGCCGCTACGGCCCGCCTTGATGCCCTCCCAGGTACTGTTCACATCGGCGCCCAGGGGCGTGAGCATACCCAGGCCGGTTACCACTACTCGACGTCGTGTCACCTGTATTCCTCCCAAAATGACGATTCCGGGGCCGGACCTGTCAGCGCCGGCGCCCTCGGATTATAGCGTACCGATTCGCTGCCAGGGCAGCTCCCACAGCAGCTCCGTAGCGCTCTCTGTGGGAAGCGAGCCTGCTCGCGAATACAGCGCGACTTCATATCTCCAACACTAACAAACGCAGCACAACCACCACGGATGGCGGTCACAAACAAATCGCCGGGAACGATTTTTAACGTCATCCCCAACAACAGCCCGCGGGGTGATCACATGGATGGTGATCACAAACAAATCGCCCGGAGCGATTTTTGACGTCGCCCCGGCGACGGCCCGCAGGGTGATCACCATGGACGGTGATCACAAAAAAACCGCAAGCCCGTACAGAGCCTGCGGTTTTCCTTAGCGCAGCGTTACGACCGAAATCAGCTGTGGGCTTTGATGTAGTCCACGGCTGCTTGTACGGTGCTGATCTTTTCAGCTTCTTCGTCGGGGATTTCGGTCTCGAATTCTTCCTCGAGGGCCATTACCAGTTCAACGGTGTCCAGGGAATCGGCGCCCAGGTCTTCCACGAAGGAAGATTCGGATTTCACGTCTTCCGGCTTAACGCCCAATTGCTCGACAATGATCTTCTGGACCCGTTCTTCGATGCTGCTCATGATCCTATTACTCTCCTATTAATGGTGTGCAAGCACCTATGAGCGGCTATTCTAGGTGAACGCGATTTGCGCTTGCAAGCCGCCGCCGGTGCCCGTTTTCACGGATACGTTTCCAAATATGTTGAACCCCACCCACCGTGGAGACGGTAACGCCATCTCGACGGGGGCCACCCTGAAGCAGCGGCCCGGGCGAATCCATTGCGTAAACCAGCCCCGAAGGGCCGGCGCATTCCAACCGGAACCGGCAGCTTAGCGGTTTCCGGAGGATTTGTCCCTACCCGGTGAACATGCCACCGTTAACGTGGACCGTGGTACCCGTCACATAGCCACCACCGTCACCGGCCAACCACGCTACCGCGCTGGCCACTTCATCGGGACTGCCGAGGCGGCCCAGGGGGATCTCCCGCAGCAGCGCATCGCGCTGGGCCTCGGGCAGAACATCGGTCATGTCGGTCTGGATAAAGCCCGGCGCCACCGAATTCACCGTGATGTTACGCGAGCCCAGCTCGCGGGCTAGAGCCCGTGTAAAGCCCTCCACACCGCCTTTGGCCGCGGCATAGTTGGCCTGGCCGGCGTTGCCCATGGTCCCCACCACGGAACTGATATTGATCACCCGGCCCCAACGGGCCTTGGTCATGCCCTTGATGCAGGCCTTGGTGACCCGGTACAGCGAATTCAGGTTGGTGTTGATCACATCCATCCATTCGTCGCTCTTCATCCGCAACATGAGGTTGTCACGGGTGATGCCAGCGTTGTTCACCAGCACCAGAGGCGCGCCGTGCTTTTCCACGATGGCCTTGATCGCCGTCTCCACCGAAGCGTCATCGGACACATTCAGCACCGCGCCGTCACCGTTCTCTCCGAGGGTGTCGGCAATGGCCTTGGCGCCATTCTCGCTGGTGGCGGTACCGACCACAAAGAAACCGGCGTTCACCAGGTTCTCGGCGATGGCTTTGCCGATGCCGCGGCTGGCACCGGTGACCAGGGCCACTTTACGTTCGTCGCTCATGGGGCGTCCTCAACCGTTCAAAGCCGCCTGAAAGGCGTCCAGGGATTCCAGGGGCTTGGCGTCCAGTCCCCGGTCAATACGTTTGGTCAGGCCGCACAGTACCTTGCCGGGGCCGCATTCGTACAGTGTGGTCACGCCATCGGCGGCCAGAGCCTGCACCGTTTCCACCCAGCGTACCGGGGAGTACAGCTGCCGGATCAGGGCACTGCGGATCGCCTCCGGATCGGTTTCCCGGGCCACGTCCGCGTTATTGATCACGGGTAGTTCCGGGGCGTGGAAACGGACCTGGGCGAGGCGTTCCGCCAACGCTTCAGCGGCCGGCTTCATCAGCGCACAGTGAGAAGGCACGCTCACCGGCAGCGGCATGGCGCGCTTGGCGCCAGCGGCTTTGCAGGCAGCAATGGCGCGCTCCACGGCGCTACCCTGGCCGGCGATCACCACCTGACCGGGGGCGTTGAGGTTGACCGCCTCCACCACTTCGCCTTGAGCGGCCTCGGCACAGGCCCGGCGCACCTGATCGTCGTCCAGACCGAGGATCGCCGCCATGGCGCCCTCGCCTTCCGCCACCGCCTGTTGCATCAACTCGCCGCGGGTGCGCACCAGGCGCACCGCGTCACCCAGGGTGATCACTCCGGCACAGGTCAGCGCGGTGTATTCACCCAGGCTGTGCCCGGCCAGCAGCGCCGGGCGCGGGCCACCGCTTTGCTCCCACTCCTTCCACAGGGCGACACCGGCGGTCAGCAACAACGGCTGAGTATTCTCGGTGCGATTGAGGTTGGCCTCGGGGCCATTCTGGGCCAATTCCCAGAGGTCCATGTCGAGGGCGCCGGAAGCTTCCTGGAAGGCCTGGCGCACGGCGGTGTGATCGGCGAAATCGGCCAGCATACCCAGGCTCTGCGAGCCCTGACCGGGAAAAACGAAAGCGGTTTTTGACATGCGTTTCCCTGATTCGCGAAGGACGGCCGGTGGGACTCCGCGAGAGCCCGCCCCGGACGTCGGGTTATTGGATTTGGCGGCAGTATGCCTTTACCCGCCCGGCTTGTCCGTTCCGGGCTGCAACAAAGTATGAATGGCGTCGGCGCGGCATCCGTCAGGATGCGGGCTGTTCGGAGGCCTGGACCAGCGGCGCCACGGCGTCACGGATCAGTGCCGGCACGTTGCGGCGGGCTTCCAGCAGCGCCACTTCCAGGGCACTGGTAAAGCCGGCTTCGCCGGTGCCGCCATGGCTTTTCACCACCACGCCATTAAGCCCCACCAGACTGGCGCCATTGTAGCGCTCCGGATCCATGCGGCGCTTGAGGCCATTCAACACCGGCAGGGAAAACAGGCCGCTGAGCTTGCGCCACCAGGACCGGCCGATCTCCTCACGGATCATCCCGCCGATCATGTTGGCCACGCCTTCCATGGTTTTCAATGACACGTTACCGACGAAGCCATCGCAGACCACCACGTCCACGTCACCGAGGAAGATGCCATTGCCTTCGACGAACCCCACATAGTTGAGGTCCTCGGCGGCCTGCATCAGGGCGGCGGCCTCCTTGATCTGCTCGTTGCCCTTGATGTCCTCTTCACCGATGTTGAGCAGCGCCACCCGCGGCTGACTCAGCCCGTCAACGGCGCGGACCACCGCCTGCCCCATTTGCGCGAACTGCAACAGATGCTCGGGCTGGGAGTCCACATTGGCGCCCAGATCCAGCATGTGGCAATGGCCCTTGGCGGAGGGAATGGCGGTGCAGATGGCGGGACGGTCGACGCCGGGAAGGGTTTTCAGCACGAAGCGGCTGACCGCCATCAGGGCACCGGTATTGCCGGCGCTGACCGCGGCCTGGGCACGGCCTTCCTTGACCAGATTGATGGCCACCCGCATGGAGGAATCTTTTTTCTGGCGCAGCGCCACCGCCACCGGGTCATCCATGGCCACCACTTCGGAAGCGGGCTCGATGGAAACACGGGCGTGGCCCTCGAGACCGGCCTTGGCCAGCGCCGGCGCCAGAACATCGGGATTACCGACCAGAATGATATGGAGACTGGAATGACGGGAAAGCGCACGGCTGACGGCGGGAACGGTGACAGGTACCCCGTGATCCCCCCCCATGGCGTCCACCGCCAGAGTCACGTCTGACATGACCATTTCCTTAGAGCCTGTTCATAATCTTTACACCACCGCGCCGGAGTTCATTTTGTCGTCAGGCCGTGATTCCGATTGTGCAGTGTAGTCATTCTACATAAACAAGCGTAATCGCGGTCTGGCGGCAAAAGGAGCCCGACCCTTCGGGTTGCGCTGGAAAAGCCGCCAGACGACGCTGCGGCCTTTGACTTTGGAACCACCAGAGCCTGCAGTCCGCAACGCCGTCTGGCGGCTTTTCCAGCAGCAACGCGGTGGCGTAAAGATCATGAACAGGCTCTCAGGCATGGCGGCACCCAGAATACTCCTAATCCGACCAAGGTAAAGGCCGGACACAGACCAGTGCCCCAGAACGAAAAACGGCGCCCGTCAGACGCCGGATATAACCGGGTGACGGGCGCCGTTCGACTTATTCTTCTTCGTCCAGGTCCGCGGTGCGCAGAACCTGGCGGCCGCGGTACATGCCGTCCGGAGAGATGTGGTGACGGCGATGCACTTCACCGGTGTTGCTGTCTTCGGTCAGCGTGGCGGCGGACAGCGCATCGTGGGAACGACGCATACCGCGCTTGGAACGGGTTTTGCGATTCTGTTGAACAGCCATTGTCGAGCTCCTCGGCGTGTTACTTGCGGCGACCCTTGAGCTGGGCCAGCACGGCAAAGGGGTTATCCGGATTGTCTTTGTCCCGGCCCTCGCCGTCTTCCCCATCGTCGCGGGTATCCGGCAGCGGATTCGGGCATTGATCATGCAGCGCCACCAGTGGCATTGCCAATAGCAGCTCTTCCTCGAGCACAGCCGCCAACGGCAGGCGCTCTTCGGTGACCAGCAGAGGATCCAGGTGCGCGGGCAATGCCTTTGCCTGCTCCTCGCTCCAGACCATGGTCAGGTCCACATTGGCGAGGATCCGCTGGTGCACGGGTTCAAGGCAACGCTGGCAAATCAACACCAACGTGGTTTCCACCTGGCCCCGAACGCACCGGTGCCCGTCCTCGTCGCGGCCAAAAGCCAGCGACACCCGGACCGGCTGGTCCTGGCTCTCGCGATATTCCCGCAGCCGGGGAAGATCCCCAACCCGAGCTTCGCCCTCGATGACGCGCTCCTGGTCCGCGAACTTGCGCGGTTCCAGGTACGGTGGCAGTTGCCCTGAAAACATAAGCGCGCAATTCTAGGCCCGCGCCGCGGCGCTGTCAAAGCGAAAATCACGCCAGCGGCCGGTACCTAACCATCTGAGAAATTTGGATTTTTCGTGCACTGCCACACCCACCTCTTTTACACTCGCTGCTTTGAAAACCGAGGAGACCATGGTGAATGACACTCAGCCGACTCTGATTCTGGCCTCTTCCTCTCCGTTTCGCCGTGAGCTGCTGGGCAAACTGGGGCTGCCTTTCACCGTCGCCAGTCCGGACATCGACGAATCCGCCCTGCCCGGCGAAAGCGCCACCGAGCTGGTACTTCGCCTGGCCCGGCTGAAAGCCCGGGCCCTGGCCGCCGACCATCCCGACGCGCTGATCATCGGCTCCGACCAGGTGTGTGTGCTGGACGGCGCCATTCTCGGCAAACCCGGCGACCGGGACAACGCCATCACCCAGCTAACCAACGCCAGTGGCCGCAGCGTGGTGTTTCATACCGGCCTGTGCCTGTATAACAGCGCCACCGGCCGCCATCAAAGCGGCTGCGAAAACTTCACCGTGCATTTCCGCACTCTGGACCAGGACCGCATCCGTCGCTACGTGGACAATGAAAAACCGTTCAATTGCGCCGGCAGCTTCAAGTCCGAGGGACTCGGCATCGTCCTGTTCAAGGCGCTGGAAGGCCGGGACCCCAACGCCCTGGTAGGGCTGCCGCTGATCCTGTTGACCGACTTCCTGGCCGCGGAAGGCGTCAGCCTGCCCTGACGCCGGACGCCGGACGCCCCTTATCAACGCAGATCCGGCAGGTACTGCTCCAGCCCCAGACTGCTACCCAGCCCCTTGCCGATGGAAACGCCGAAGCGCTGCAGCAACTGCTCCACCGGGGACGGGCTGTAGGTGTAGTTCACCAGCTTATCAACTCCGATGACATCGCGGGCCACCTGGCCTGGGCTCTTGAGACCGTCGATCAGCCCCAAATCCAGAGCCCGCTCACCGGTCCAGAACAGACCGGAGAACAATTCCGGATGGCCTTCCACCCGCAAGCGGTCACCGCGCCCCTGTTTCACCGCGGCAATGAACTGCTGGTGAATTTCATCCAGCATCTCCTGCACGTGCTGGCGATGGGCCGGATTGACCGGCGCGAACGGATCCATCAGGTCCTTGTTCTCACCGGCGGTGTAGACACGGCGCTCCACGCCCAGTTTCTCCGCCGCTTCCTGCAGACCGAACCCGGCCATGATCACGCCGATGGAGCCGACGATGCTGGCCGGATCGGCGTAGATATCATCGGCGGCCGAGGCAATATAGTAGGCCCCTGAGGCACCGGTGTCGGTGATCGCCGCATAGACCTTTTTCTCCGGATATTTCTCGCGCAGCCGCCGGATCTCGTTGTAAACCTGATTGGATTGCACCGGTGAACCGCCGGGACTGTTGATGCGCAGCAACACCGCCTTGGCGTTATCCGCTTTGAACGCTTCTCGCAGACCGGCACTGATCAGGTCCGCCGAGGCCTCGCTGTCAGCACTGATGACGCCGTCCACATCCACCACCGCCACATGGGACTCGGAAACAGCCAAAGCGCCATCGCGGCCGGGAATCAACATGAACAGAACGACGAACAGGTAAATAAAGGTCAGCGTCTTGAAGAAAATGCCCCAGCGGCGACTTTTACGCTGCTCCGCCTGGGCCTGTCCCAGCAGCTTCTCAATCAGCTTCCACTCTTTATCACTGCCTTGCGGCTGGGACGGCGGTTGATTCGAATCCATCTACATCTGCTCCTCGCGTGGTTACCCCTACCCCGATCAGGGGCAGCAACTGTGGCAAAGCATCGATCATCGCCCGCGGACTCCGCTGGCGCAGGCGCTCCGGCGTATGAGCGCCATAGCTGACCGCCACCCGGTCAACCCCGGCGGCCTCGGCCATATCCAGATCAAAGGTGGTGTCCCCCACCATCAGCGCCCGTTCCGGCGCCACCCTCAACTCCTCCAGCAACTCCAGCACCATGGCCGGATGCGGCTTGGAGCGGCTTTCATCGGCGCAGCGGGAGGCGTGAAACAAGGCACCCAGGCCGGTGTTGGTCCAGACCCGGTCCAACCCCTTGCGCGACTTGCCGGTGGCGACCGCCAATTGCATACCCTGCTCACGCAGCGCCAGCAAGGTATCGCGAGCACCCGGATAAGGCACGCTGGGGGAACGCTCCGCCAATACGAAATGATGAGCATACCGTTCGCGCATGGTGGTCACCATGACTTCGTCCAGAAAGGGGTACAAAGTGAGGATCGCTTCCGGCAGGCCGAGGCCGATGATGCCGCGCACCTGCTCATCCTCCAGCGCCGGCAGGCTAAGATCACGGGCGGCATCATGCATACAGGTGACGATGCGGGCGGTGGAATCCATCACCGTGCCGTCCCAGTCGAAAATCACCAGATCGTAGCTCATGTTGCCAGTGCCTCGGGTAGCCTTACTTCACTGCAGGATCAGGATCGGGAGCGGCGCCGCAGCGCCGCCAGGATCGACTCGAAATCCTCGTCCAGGGGAGCCTCCACCCGCACCCGACGCTCACTGAGCGGATGCCGAAAGGTCAGGCTATGAGCATGCAGACACAAACGACGTACGCCAAGTTCCCCAAGCAGCCGGTCACCCTGATCGTTGCCGTACTTGTCATCCCCCAACAGCGCGAAGCCGCCGAACTGACTGTGTACGCGGATCTGGTGGGTGCGCCCGGTGCCCAGAGTGGCTTCCACCAGGCTGACACCGCCGAGCCGCTCGAGCAGCCGGAAGTCGGTGACCGAGGGCTTGCCCTCCCGGGACACACGCACCACCCGCTCGTTTCCCTGCATCAATTTGAGCAACGGCGCCTCGATACGGCGCTCCTTGCCCTTGAAGCCCTGGCATAACAGCCAGTAGCGCTTTTCCACGCCGCCCTGCTGCATCAATCGCTGCAATCGGCGCAAAAAACTGCGCCGGCGCGCCACCATGATGCAGCCGCTGGTGTCCCGGTCGAGCCGGTGCACCAACTCCAGCTCCCGCTCTTCCGGATAGAGCACCCGCAGCGCCTCGATCAGGCCGAGGCTAACGCCGCTGCCGCCATGCACCGCAAGCCCCGCCGGCTTGTTGAAGATGAACAAGTGCTCGTCTTCATAAATAAGGGTGCGGGAAAGCCGCTCCGCCAGAGCGCCGCTGACTTTCGGCGGCGCCTCGGACTCGGCGGTGCGGATCGGCGGAACCCGCACGATGTCACCATTCGCCAGGCGGGTGGTCTGTTTGGCGCGTTTTTTGTTCACCCGCACCTCGCCGGAACGGATGATCCGGTAGATACGGGAACGCGGCACGCCCTTGAGGTGCGTGATGAGGAAGTTATCCAGGCGTTGACCGTCACGCCCTTCATCAATGGTGACGAAGGAAACGCGGTCGGCGGAGGGGGTCTCGGACATGCGGGGGATTCTGACCTCAGCCCCCGCGCAGGTCAATTGCCCCGCCAGCCCGACAGCGCCATCAGATTGATCTTATTGCGGTTTTGTTGCTATAGTGCCTTGTCTGGCAACAGCTTTACGATCGTTGTGTCCGCCCATTACTCATATTTACGGATAGCGGGGCGCGAACAGTGAAGCCGGTGGTCCCGTGAGCATGACGGGCGGCCCGGGCCGGCACCCTGCTCCCCTATCGGGTCAAGTCAGGGCGCCCCCGGAAACATTTATCCTTGCCGCTTCCCGTGCCCGCCCACCCAATCAGAGACGCTCGTTGCGCCCGGTTACCGTGAAAAGATGGCCTCCGATGCGCGATCGGAACGCTGATGACAGACTCATGTCGGCCGCGGCAGGCCAACGGCGACGCGCAGCGACCATTCGCCGTCAAGATCAGACCGCCCGCCCCGCCCGACCATGATGACGTCGCGAGAACTCCCACCGGAGCGCGACGCTGCAGCATGACCTCCCGGGCCGCATCAATGCCCGGCAGGTTGCCGACAACCTAAACAGGCGGACTGCAGCCAGGCTGAAGACAGAGAACCGGTATACAGACAAACCAAAGTTTACCCGGTCCGGCGCCAAGCAAATCCAGGCGCCGGGCACAGCGTGAAGCACAACCACGGGGCATGACATCCCCGGCGCAACACCAACGGAACGACTTCCTATATCCGGAGGAGAAAGAGTAGCGAACAGGCAGAATCATCACCGTCGTCTCCGCGCCTCAAAGCGCCGTAACACGTGACGTCAATGCCTGCGCGGCTTTTTCTCGTTCAGGGTCAGGGTCTGATACCGGCACCAAGCCGGCCCGCTGCATGCCGCCACGAAACAACGTGGTAGCACAATGAAACGTATGTTGATCAACGCCGCCCATCCCGAAGAGGTTCGGGTGGCCCTGGTGGACGGCCAGCGTCTTTATGACCTGGATATCGAACACCGCTCCCGCGAGCAGAAAAAAGCCAATATCTACAAAGGCAAGATCACTCGCATTGAACCCTCTCTTGAAGCCGCTTTCGTGGACTTCGGCGCCGAACGCCATGGTTTTCTGCCGCTGAAGGAAATTTCCCGTCAGTACTTCACCAAGGATCCCAAGGACATCCAGGGTCGCATCAATATCAAGGATGTGATCAAGGAAGGTCAGGAAGTGATCATCCAGGTGGACAAGGAAGAGCGTGGCAACAAAGGCGCCGCCCTGACCACCTTCATCAGCCTGGCCGGCCGGTACCTGGTGCTGATGCCCAACAACCCGCGCGCCGGCGGCATTTCCCGCCGTATCGAGGGCGAGGAACGGCAGCAGCTCAAGGAAGCCCTGGCCAGCCTCAAACTGCCCGACGAAATGGGCGTGATCGTGCGCACCGCCGGTCTCGGCCGTGGCGCCGAGGAACTGCAATGGGACCTGGATTACCTGCTCAAATTGTGGGATTCCATTTCCGAAGCATCGCAGTCCCGCAAAGCCCCGTTCCTGATCTATCAGGAATCCAATGTCATCATCCGCGCCATCCGCGACTACCTGCGCAAGGACATCGGCGAGGTGCTGATCGACTCCGAGAAGGTGTTCGAGGAAGCCCAGGCCTTCGTCCAGCAGGTGATGGCCGACTACAAGCACAAGATCAAACTCTATAACGAGGAGATCCCGCTGTTCTCCCGTTTCCAGATCGAATCCCAGATCGAGACCGCGTTCGAACGGGAAGTGAAACTGCCTTCCGGCGGCTCCATCGTTATCGATCCCACCGAAGCGCTGGTGTCCATCGACATCAACTCCTCCCGTGCCACCAAGGGCGCGGACATCGAGGAAACCGCCCTGCAGACCAACCTGGAAGCCGCCGACGAGATCGCCCGGCAACTGCGTCTGCGGGATATCGGCGGCCTGATCGTGGTGGACTTCATCGATATGGGGCCGGCCCGTAATCAGCGCGAAGTGGAAAATCGCATGCGCGACGCCCTGGAAGCGGACCGCGCCCGTATTCAGCTCGGCCGTATTTCACGCTTCGGTCTGCTGGAACTGTCCCGTCAGCGACTGCGTCCCAGCCTCGGTGAGACCTCCAGCATCGTCTGCCCGCGCTGTAATGGGCAGGGCCATATCCGTGACGTGAAGTCCCTGGCACTGAGCATCCTGCGCCTGATCGAAGAAGAGGTGATGAAGGAGCGCACCGGCGAAATCCAGGCCCAGGTGCCGGTGGCCGTGGGCACCTTCCTGCTCAACGAAAAACGTCCCGTGCTACGCGATATCGAAACCGCGCATAACGCCCGGGTAGTGGTGATTCCCAACCCGAACCTGGAAACGCCCCACTTCCTGGTCGAGCGGATCCGCGACGATCAAGTCAAATCGCAGACCAGCCACGAGCTGGAACTGGTGGACAACAGCGCCGAGGAGCCCGTCACCAATACCCAGGAAGCCCCGGCGAAACCCCAGGAGCCGGCGGTCAAGCTGATCACTCCGGACACCGCCCCGCCAACACCCAAGGCGCAACCGGCGGCCGCGGCACCTGCACCCGCACCGGCGGCCGAAAGCACTCCCGGCCTGTTCGCCCGACTGCTGGGCTGGTTCGCTGCCGTGTTCGGTGGCGGTGCCGGCCAGGAACAGAAACAGGAATCCAAGGGCGGCCAGAAAGACGGACGCCGCCAGCAGGAGCGCGCTCCGCAAAACCGTGACCAGCGCGGCAACCGCGACAAAGAGCGTGGCCGCCGTCAGCCGGAGCGGGGCAACAACCGCAATAATCGCAACCGGCGGGATGACTCGGAGCAGCAGGACGATAACCGTCGTGGTAACCGTGGCAACCAGAATCGCAACCGCAACAAGGCGGAGGGGCGCGACGGTGACAACGCCGGCGGCGGCAATAACCGCCGCGGGCGCAACCGCGGTGGCGACCGTTCCTCGGACAACAAGAGCACGGACAATAAATCCAGCGACGCCAAGTCCAGCGATACCAAGGCCACTGATGCCAAGGCGAATGACAGCCAGGGACGTCAGGAACGTCGCGGCGAAGGCCCCAAAGCCAACCGCCGCCAGGAAGCCAAGGATGATCGCCCGCTGCGCGAACGCGAACGGCCGCGCAAGAGCCAGGACGACCGCAAAGCTCAGCAGCAGGACGCTCAACAGCAAAACTCTCAGCAGCAAAGCAGTGGCGACACCCAGCAGCGCAAGGACCAGCAGCACAAGGAAGAGCCCCGCAACGACGGCAACAAGGCCGCTGCGCAACGGGACAACGACCAGCGCCGCAATGATCAGCGCCAGCAAAACGCCGGCCGTGATGAGTCCCAGGCGGACAACAAGCTGGACGTCGGCAAGGGCGGCGCTGCGGTTCAACCGCCGTTGATGACCAGCGAAGACAATACGCCGGGACGCGATCAGGAACGCGGCGACAGTCGTCCGCCCAAGGCCAAGCTGGTTCCGGCCCAGGAAGGTGGCGAAGGCAATATGCAAGCCGACCAGGCACCGGCTCAGGCCAAACCAGCTCAAGAGGCTCCGGCGGAGCAACAAAAGGACACCTCCCGGCAGCAGCATGGCGAGCCCGTGAGCAAGCCGCAGCAGCCGGAACAGGAAACCAAGCAGGAAGCGCCAAAGCCCGCCGCCGAAGCGCCGGCCCGGGACGAGCAACCGGTAGCCTCCGCCGAAGCGGAAGAGCAGCCGGTACGGCGTGCCGGTAACGATCCGCGCCAGCGTAACCGCCAGGCCGCGGCCCAGGCCCAGGCCGAGACCAAGCCGCAAGCGTCCGAGCCGGAACACACCAACAGCGGCCCGGCCACGCAACCGGAACCGATGGGCAAACCGGTAGAAGAAAAACCGGCGGCGGAAAAACCGCAACCGGTGGTTGAGCCAGCCCCTGCTTCAGTCAAGGCCGCGGAGAAAGCGCCGGAAAAAACCGAGGACAGCAAGCCGGCCGAAGCCGAGCAGCCGAAACCGGCAGCGCCGGCCGCTGAACCGAAAACGGAACAGAAAGCTGAGCCGAAAGCGGAACCGACGGCCGAAACGTCCCCCACGGACGACGCCAAGCCGGAGGCAGACAGCAAACCGGTGGAAGCAGCAAAGCCGGCAGTCAGCCCGGAACAGCCGGCACCGGCGAGCGACGCCAAAGGCACCGGCTCCGAAGCCGCGCCTCAAGCGCCGACCGCCGCTCCGCAAGGCCGGGCCAGCAATGACCCGCGCCAGCGCCGTCGTCAGCAACAGCAGGCGGCCGCCGCGGCGGACAGCGCCAAGGACGCCAGCACCGGCGACTGATGCCCTGATCCTTCAGGCATGAAAAAGCCCTCGCCGGGTTACCGGCGAGGGCTTTTTTATGACCGCCATGGACGGCGGTGACCCTGGCTACGAAGCCGCTGTGGGAGCTTGCCTGCAAGCGAATGGGCTTCCGGGCACCAAGATTCGCTTGCAGGCAAGCTCCCACAGCGGCTTCATAGCCCTCTCTGAATTAGTGTTCCCAGCACCTGCCGATATGGCATTGCGGAAATTCACAAGCCAGAGCGTCAGACTCTCCTGAAATTACGGGACACCAATGGCTCCCGGCATCAACACCGGCTCCTGTTCCAGCTCCACGCCGAAGCGCTGCCGCACGTCTTCCCTAACCGCCGCCGCGAGACTCAATACATCAACGGCGGTGGCGCCACCATGATTCACCAGTACCAGCGCCTGCTGGTCGTGCATGCCCACCGGGCCAAGACGGCGGCCCTTCCAGCCGCTGCGCTCGATGAGCCAGCCGGCGGCGAGCTTACGGCCTTCTTCCACTGGGAAAGAAACCAGTTCTGGATCGCGCTGCAGAAGCCGCTGATAGTGCTTCGGGGAGACCACCGGATTCTTGAAAAAACTGCCAGCGTTGGGCAGCTTCGCCGGATCCGGCAGTTTGCTTTGGCGCAACGCGATGACGGCTTCGCGCACCCGCGCCGGCGTCACCGGCCCGTCTCCTTCGAGCCGCTCCGCCAGCCCGCCATAGTCCAATCGGAAAGAGTCCAATCGGCAGTCGCTGCCACGACGCAGCTTCAAAGTCAGGTGGGTAATAATGAATTCACCCCGGCAGCGGCTCTTGAACAGGCTGTCCCGATAGGCGAATTCGCACTGGTCGGCATCGAAGCTGATGTTGCTGCCGTCTTCCACCGACACCGCTTCCACCGTCGATACCACGTCCGCCAGCTCCACACCGTAGGCACCGATGTTCTGGAATGGCGCCGCGCCGACATTGCCGGGAATCAGGGAGAGATTTTCCAGACCCTGCCAGCCGGCGGCGATGGTGTCCGCCACCAGCCGGTCCCAGACCACGCCCGCGCCAACCCGCACCAGGGCCCGGTCCTCATCCACCTGCCGGTAGCTTACCTCGTCGAAAACCGGCATCACGGTCAGGCCGGGCAAATCCCCGGTCAGCACCAGGTTGCTGCCACCACCGAGTACGAACAGCGGGTCCGCCCCGCGCCCGGTCAACACTCGGGCCAGTTCATCCACATCGGCGGGACGGGCCAGCCGCTCGGCGCGGGCCGGCAGGGCCAGGGTATTGGCGGTGCTCAGATCCACATCGGTGTCGATCACAGCGATGCCCGCAACTGTTCCAGCCACAGCTCGCTGGCCCGTTCCACCAGATCCAGCACCTGATCGAAGCCGTCTTCACCACCGTAATAGGGGTCCGGCACTTCTTCCGGCTCGCCCTCCCCCAGCACTTCCAGGAAACGGACCACCCGTGCGCGGCTACGGGCCGGCGCCAGTTCGGAGACATCGTGGAAGTTGCTGTGGTCCATGCACAGAATGAGGTCGAAACGGTGAAAGTCATCCACCGTGATCTGACGGGCACGCAGTTCATCCATGACGTAACCGCGCCGGGCCGCGGCGGCGGCGGCACGGCGGTCCGGGGCCCGGCCGATGTGCCAGTCACCGGTGCCGGCGCTGTCGATCTCCAACTGGCCGTTCAGCCCCGCCGAGGCCACCCGCTGGCGGAATACCGCCTCGGCGGTGGGCGAACGGCAGATATTGCCCAGACAAACGAACAATACCGCCGGCTTGTCAGCATCAGTCATGCGCCCCTCCCCGCAGCAGAGTCCGCATGCGTTCCAGATCCTCCGGCGTATCCACGCCACCGGGCACGTCCTTGCAGGCCGGCGCCACATGAATCGCCGCGCCATTAGCCAGTGCCCGCAATTGTTCCAGGGATTCCAGTTTCTCCAGCGGCGCCGGCGGCCAGTTGACGAACTGGTGCAGAAAACCAGCACGGTAGGCATAGATACCAATGTGCCGCCACCATTCCCCGTCACCAAGCTGCTCTCGATCCTTGGCGAACGCGGTGCGATCCCAGGGAATCGGCGCCCGCGAGAAATACAGGGCGCGGCCACGGTTGTCGAACACCACCTTGCAAATGTCCGCGCTGAACAGGTCCCCGGCGGCGGTGATCGGCTCGCATAACGTGGCCATCTGACAATCCGGATTGGCGGCCAGATTTTCCGCCACCTGATTGATCACCTCCGGCGGAATCAGGGGCTCGTCCCCCTGCACATTGACGATGATGTCGTCGTCGGCGAGCCCCAGTTGCGTCACCACTTCCTGCAAACGATCGGTACCGGATGGATGGTCCGGCCGCGTCATCACCACCGGACAGCATTCGCCCACGGCATCGGCGATACGCGGATCATCGGTGGCCACCCACACCTGCCCGGCGGCGCTGAGCAGGCAGCGCTCCGCCACCCGCAACACCATCGGCTTACCGGCCAGATCCGCCAACGCCTTGCCCGGCAGACGCGCCGACGCATAGCGGGCCGGCACCACCACGGAAAAACTCATTCTCTCTCCTTCTCGACGGATTCCAGCGCCGCTGCGGACGGCGCCGCCCCCGGATTCAATGCGCGGTCGATCATGGCGTCCAGCACCGTTTCCGGCAAGGCGGCCCGCACCGGCAGCATCCATAGACGGGTATTGTCGAAGCCCTGGCATTTCACCGCGTCTTTCTCGGTCATCACCACCGGGCGACCATCGGCGAACGCCAGATCCTCGGGTTTAAAAGCATGGTGGTCGGCAAACGCATGCGGCGTCACCGCCAGCCCCAGTACCGCCAGGGAACGAAAGAAACGCTCCGGATGGCCAATACCGGCAACGCCGTGCACGGCGCCAAAGCGCTCCCGGAACGCCTCCCCGTCCAGGGTCAGCCCATCGCTCAGACGGGTCAGTTTACCGGGTTTGAGATGCATGGTGACGGCCCGCGGCCAGACGCCGCCATTGGCCACCAGAAAATCCACCTGATCAAGACGGCTGGCCGGTTCTCGCAGCGGGCCGGCGGGCAGGCAGCGGCCATTGCCGAGCCCCCGGCGGGCATCGATCACCACGATCTCGGCGGAACGGGGCAAGGCATAATGCTGCAGGCCATCGTCACTGATCACCAGGTCCGGTGCCAGCTCACGCACCACATAGTTCAAGGCACGGTCGCGGCGCGGATCCAGCACCACCGGCACCCCGGCCCGGCGCACAATCAACAGTGGCTCATCGCCGACCACCGCCGGGTCGCTGGACGGTGTCACGGTCATCGGGTATCGGCCGGCCTTGCCACCATAGCCCCGGGAGATCACCACCACGCTGAGGCCACGCTCGCTGGCGCGCTGCGCCAGAGCCACCACCAGCGGGGTCTTGCCGGTGCCACCGACGGTGACATTGCCGACCACCAGCACCGGCACCGGCGGCACTGTCCGCTGCCGTCGGAAGGCAGCCAGACGGCGCCCGGCCACCCGCCCCACCAGCCACCCCAGAGGGCGTAGCGGCGTCAGCCAGGGGCTGCCTTGATACCAGCCCCGCTCCACGCGGCGGGCAAAATCAGTCATTAACGTCGTCGGCGAAATCCATCTTGTAGAGTTGAGTGTAGAGTCCATTCTTTTCCAACAGCTCGGCGTGAGTGCCCTGTTCAATCAACTGGCCCTGATCCAGCACCAGAATACGGTCCGCTTTCTCAATAGTGGACAGGCGGTGCGCGATCACCAGGGTGGTACGGCCTTCCATCAGACGTTCCAGCGCCTTCTGGATATGGTGTTCCGATTCCGTGTCCAGCGCACTGGTGGCCTCATCCAGAATCAGGATCGGGGCGTCCTTGAGCAACGCCCGGGCGATGGCCACGCGCTGGCGCTGGCCACCGGAAAGCTGAGCACCGTCCTGGCCGACCATGGTGTCCAGGCCCTTGTCCAGGCCCTGAATGAAATCCCAGGCATAGGCGTTACGGGCGGCCTGCTCCACCGCTGCCTCGTCGGCATCGCGCATCTCGCCATAGGCGATGTTGTTGCGCACGGTATCGTTAAACAGCACCACTTTCTGGCTCACCATGGCGATCTGATGGCGCAATTCCGCCAACTTGTAGTCCGGCAGCGGCACGCCATCGAGCAGCACCGAGCCCTGGTCCGGATCGAAGAACCGGGGGAGCATGGCGGAGATGGTGCTCTTGCCGGCGCCGGAGCGGCCAATCAGCGCCACCGTCTCACCGCTGCGAATGGAGAAACTGAGATTACGCAGCACCGGCTGATTCGGGTCGTAGCCGAAGGTGACATCGCGGAACTCCACGTTACCCTCGGTGCGCGGCAGTGTCAGCTGTCCCAGGTCCTGCTCCACCGGACGGTCCATCAATTCAAACAAGGAGGCGGCGCCGGTAACGCCACGCTGGATCTTGACGTTGACGTCGGTGAGCTGCTTGAGCGGTTTCTGCACCATGCCGGCGGCGGCGATGTAGGACAGGAAACCGCCCACGGTAAGCTGCTCGCCCATCATCGTGATATACAAATAAGTGATGGCGCCAATACCCACCGCCACGAACAGTTGCACAATCACCGTGGAGGCGATCTTACTGGCATTGAGCTTGGTGTTCTGGCGCGCGAACCGGCGGCTGACACTGTGAAAGCGGTCCCCTTCCAGTTTCTGACCACCAAAAATCTTCACCGCCTGATTGCCCTCGATGGCTTCACCGAGAAACTGGGTGATGTTACCCATGGACGACTGAATGCGGCGGCTGATATGGCGGAACCGTTTACTGGTGACGTTCACCACCAGGCCGATCACCGGCGCCACCACCAGCAGAATCAGCGTCAGTTTCCAGTTCTGATAGAACAGGAACGCCATCAGCCCGATCACCGTCAGTCCTTCCCGGAAAATCACCATCACCGCGTCGGTGCCGGCGCTGGTCACCTGCTGAGCATCGAAGATGATCTTGGACATGATGCGGCCGGAAGCATTGTTGTTGTACTCCGACTGAGGCAGCCGCAGCACATGGCCAAACACTTCATTACGCATGAAATAGACGATTTCCTGGGCCACCCAGGCCAGGGTGTAACTGCCAAGGAACTGCCCGAGGCCCTGAGCCAGGGCGATGATCAGTGGCGCGATGGACACCACCAGCACCCGGTAAGGCTGTGGATCCAGCACGGTTTCACCCAGATAGCCGGCCAGTTGAGCGGCGGCGGCCTGGGTGCCGGCATAGATGGCATAGCCGAAAAAACTGGCGAGTAACAGAAACCAGTGAGGTTTTACATAGCCCAGCAGTCGTTTATACGTTTGCCATGCACTTTCCGATTGTTGGCTCATTGGCCCTCTTCAGCGGCTTCACGTGTAGTGAGCGACAGCTTATCAAAGCCTAGCTGGCCCGCCACGTCCATCACGGTCACCACCGCCTGATAGCTGGCGTAGGCGTCGGCGGTGATCAACATGGGCCACTCGGTTTTGTCCTGGCCCAGCCGCAACAATGCGGAACGCAGGCCGGCGTCGCTGTTATCGATCAGTTTTTCGCCGTTGATCACATACTCACCCGCCGACGACACCAGAATTTCCACCGCCCGGGGCGCCTGTTCCGGCGGTGTGCCCTGCGCTTCCGGCAGAGTCAGCGACAACTGCGTTTCGCGGGTGAAGGTGGTGGATACCATGAAGAAAATCAACAGCAAAAACACCACATCGATCAACGGCGTCAGGTTGACGCTGATTTCTTCCTGCCGGGGCCGTGGGAATTTCACGACTTCGCTCCTTGCCCCTGCTCCGGCTCGCGGTCACCGTGCACCAGATCGACCAGATGCACCGCGTTTTGTTCCAGCCCGACGGTGATCTCCTCCACCCGGCGCACAAAGAAACGGTGGAAGAAAATCGCCGGAATCGCCACCACCAGGCCGCCGGCGGTGGTCAGCAGGGCCTGGGAAATACCACCGGCAAGCTGGGCCGCGTCGCCGGTGCCGTGAATCATGATCGCGGCGAACACGTCGATCATGCCCACCACCGTGCCAAGCAGGCCCAGCAAGGGTGTGATGGCGGCGACCGAGCCCAGCGTCGCCAGATACTTCTCGAGGTCGTGGACCACCCCGGTGGCCGCCTCCTGAATACTCTCCTTCATGATCTCGCGGCCATGGCGGGCATTGGCCAGCCCCGCCGCCAGAATCACACCGAGGGCGGACTGCGATTTCAAGGTTTCCAGCCGCTCATCGGACAGTTGCCCTTTCTTCAACCACCCCTGCACTTCCGCCAGAGTGCCCGCCGGCGCCAGCCGGGACGGACGTAAAGTCCAGAACCGTTCCGCCACGATGGCCAGCGCCACCACCGAACAGATCAGGATCGGGAGCATCATCCAGCCCCCGGACTGCACCAATTCCTGCACGTTATTATCCCCTTGCTCAGTTGCGGTGGCGCGCCGCGACATCAGGCCAATCCGGTAACCCCCTTACCAGAAACCGCCGGGCCCATGCCAGGGCCGGCCATGATCGTCACGCCACCTTGTTATAGGCGCGGCATTATCGGTGGCCCCCAATTGAAACTCAATCATACCGGCCCGGTCGGTGCGCAGAACCGTGACGCCTGCCGCTTCCAGGCGCTCCAGCACCGCCGGCGCCGGGTGCCCGAAACGGTTGCCATAACCGGCCGAAGCCACCGCCCAACGGGGTTGTAATCGCGACACCCAGGCCCGTGACGTGCCGGTGCCGCTGCCATGATGCGACAGCACCAGAACGGTCACCGGCGCCACCTGATTCAACAATCGGTATTCCACCTGGTGGGTGATATCGCCGGTCAGCAGCACGCGGTGCGGGCCGGCCTCGACCCACAGGACACAACTGGCGTCATTCCCTTGCCAGGCCCGGTCGCGAGGCCACAGAAAACGAAACCTCACACCGTCCAGAGTCCAGCTCTGCCCGGCCTGGCAAGGTGCCGCGCCGACGGTACGGTCCGGTTCGCCGGACAGCAACAAGCCCGGCTCGCGCAGGTCCCTCAAGCCGCCAGCGTGATCCAGGTCGCCATGGCTGATGACGGTGATCGATGGCCGCAACCGCTGGCGGCGCAGCCACGGCTCCAGCACGCCAGCGCCGGCGGAACCACCGGGCCAGGCCGGGCCGGTATCGTACAGGACCAGGTGCTCATGGGTGCGCAGCGCCACCGCCTGGCCCTGCCCCACATCAAATACCGTCATGCGCAATTGTCCGGGCGGGGGCGCGGTATTCTGCGGCCACAGCCAGGGCACCATCAGCAACGGCAGCATGCGGCGCGGCCAGGGCCAGGCTCTCAGCGTCGCCAGCGCCACCGCCAGCAACAGCGCCGCTGCCGCCACCCCCGTCAGCAGCGGCGGCGTCCCCGGCGTGAACCGCGCCAGCACCGTCATCAGCGCCACCGCGCCTTCCACCCCGGTGGCGGCCCCCAATGACAGCGCCGGCCAATCCAATAAAGCGCCACTCAAGGCCAACGGCACGATCAACAGACTGAACAAGGGTACCAGCACGGCGTTGGCCACCGGCGACGTCCAGTGCCAACTGTCAAACAGCACCGCGCTGATCACACCCATCATCAACGGCAGGCCGATCCACAACCAGGGCCCACCCGTCCGCGCGATCAGCAGGATCGCCAATACCGCGCCGAAGGACAGCCACAGACTGGCCGACAACGCCGCCAGCGGATCCCGTAAAAGCACTACACACAGGGCCAGGGCAAGGATCTGCAGCGGCGGCCTTGGGCGGCGGCGACATACCGCCAGGGCCAACACCGAGATCATCAAGGCCGCGCGCTGGGTGGGCAGGCTGAAACCGGCCAGCGCGGCGTAGCCCCAGGCCGCCGCCACCGCCGGAGGCCAAGCCAGCAGCGCCAGCGGGAGCCGCCGCAACGGCCCGCACAGCCACTGGCAGAGAGGACCGAGCAGAACCCTGGCCAGCCACCAGACCATGCCGCTCACCAAGGTCAGATGAAGTCCGGAGATGGCCAGCAAGTGCGCCGTGCCGGTATCCCGAAACAAGTCCCACAACGCCGCCGGCAAGCCACGGCGATCGGCCACCACCAGGGCCGGCACCACCGCCGCGCCATGGGGGCTGGCCGCCAGATGGCCGGCGATCCGATCGCTGACCGCCTGCCGCCAGCCCGGCAAGCCGCCACTGCCCCAGCGCGCCTCCACGGCCCGCACCGTGGCGCGGGCGTCGATGCCCTCGGCCAGGAAATAGCGTTCTGAATCAAAGCCGGCTTCGTTATAGGTACCACGAGGCACATGCAGGCGCAGCCGTGCCCGTATCCATTCACCGGCGCGCAGCGGCGGATCGGGATTCCAGTAACTCACTCGCAGCCGATGCCGTCCCGGCCAACGGCTCCGCGGCGCACTGACCCGGCCTTCCAGCCGCGCGATCTGGTTGATACCGGCCTGACCGTAATGCACACCGCCGCGGGTCTCCGGTAACGACACCACTCGCCCCACGAATACCAGATCCTCGCCGTTGAGGTGTTCCGGCAAACGGGCCTCCAGAGCCAGTTGCAGCGCCACAACGGCGTAAAGATAGGTCAGCGCCGGCCACAACCAATCCCCGGCGGACCCACCCCGGCGCCGGGCCAGCAGCGCCAGCACTAATCCCACCGCCACTGGCCATAACAGGCCGTACCACACCGCGGCCGTCATCGCCGCGGCCATACGCCACCAAGGCATCCTTGCCCCCCGCCGCCAACCCCTGGCGTTGACAGCTTCCGTTCAGTTTGTCTGTTCTACACTGTCTAAGCGGCGGGGCGGATCACGCACACTAGGCGCGACCGTCCCACATCGGCATAATGCGCGCACCTGGAACCGGATTCTCGACTTTCCATGCCGAAACGGTTATTCCGAAAATATCTGCCCTCCCCCGAGAAACTTCGTGGACATCGCTCCCTGAAGTTCCTTGGCGAGATCCTGTCGGATCCGAACCTGTGGCACATTAATCGGCATTCCCTGGCCGGCGCCGCTTTCATCGGTGTGTTTACCGGACTGTTGCCCATTCCCATGCAGATGGGCGTGGCGGCCTTCCTGGCGGTACGTTTCCACTGCAACCTGCCGCTGTCGATGATGCTGGTCTGGCTGTCCAATCCGCTCACCTATGTTCCGGTGTTCTATTTCAACTACCGTATCGGCGCCTGGCTGATGGGCCTTCCTCCCCATCACGGCGAAGGCATCACCACCGCCTGGTTCCTGCAGCAACTGGTTCCGCTGTGGATCGGCTCACTGATCGTGGCCCTGGTGGCCGGGCTGCTTTCCTATGGGGCGGTGAAAGTATTCTGGCGCCTGGCGGTGGTGCGTAGCTGGAAGCTGCGCTCCAGAAAACGCCGGAAGCCGGTGAACGAACCCTAACCCGGCGCCACGGCGGTGGCTGTAAGCTTTCGTGGTGATGTGCTGTAGGCCGGAGAGGATATTATCGTGGTCGTGGACCACTCCTACGCCAATTCGCTGCCCAGGCCGCTTCCCACAGACCTGACTAAGAAGCCGCTGTGGGAGCTTGCCTGCAAGCGAATCGTGCTTTCCGCCCCCCCAACAATTCGCTTGCAGGCAAGCTCCCACAGCAGCTCGGTGGCCATCTCCGAATCCATATCTCCAAGGCAGGTTGGCAATGGACAATTCATGATTCGCAGGCGTCATCAAAATCTGTGGGGCACCAGCGGTCCATGGACCGCGATGCCGCGCTGCCTACTCCGTCACGCTGGCGGGAAAGATATAGACCCGATCCAGACTTTCCGCTCCGCCATTCCAACCGGTATTGAAACAAACCGCCAAAGCCTGGCACCAGGCCAGCGGACGCGCGGGCAGGCCCTCCTCGAGATACCGCCGGGCCCGGCGGTACACCTGCTCCGCGAAAGCGGCCTCCAGCCGCCGGGCGGCTTCGTCACCATTGAGGTTGTCCATGGAGACGCGGAAATCATGGCCGCAGGCGGCACAGAACAAGGCTTCAAGCGCCTGTGGCGACGCCTCCACCCGGGCAAACAGGCTTTGCTGAGCGGCATCGCGGCCGTCCGGCGCGTACCAGTAGCCGTAATCCTCCAGGGTGCGGCGGTGGCGGCCGGCCACGCACCAGTGCGCCACCTCGTGCAGGGCGCTGCGGAAATAGTCACGGCTATAGACAATGCGGTGGGGGGCGCCCGTTCCATCTTCACCCGGTAAATAAACAGGCTCCTCGGCGCCGCCCTCCAGCACAGTGTGATAGCGCGGATAAAAGATATCGCGGAACAGTTCTTCCAGGATTTCGGAGCGGTACATCCCGGCGGCGCTTTGCGGTATGGTAGCCGCCCCGTGCCTCTGCTCCCGATCCGCATCATGTCCATTCGCCGTAAGGAATACGCTGCTCAACTCGCTCTCGCCCTGCCAATTCTGGGTGGTCAGTTGGCGCAAACCGCCAACGGCTTCGTCGATACCATGATGGCCGGTCGCGTGGGCGCCGAGCATCTGGCCGCGGTGGCGGTGGGTGCCAGCATCTGGGTCCCGCTGTTCCTGTTCATGACCGGGGTACTGACCAGCGCCACGCCGATTTTATCCCGCCATCTGGGGGGCGAAGCTTACCATCGGGTCAACCCGCTGGCCCAGCAGGCGCTGTGGCTGGGGCTGGGATTGGGGCTGTTCGCCGCCGTGGCCTTGCGCAGCATGTCACCGGTGCTGCACGCCATGGACGTGGACCCGGCCATGCTGCCTCTGGTGCAGGGTTACCTGGAAGGTCTCAGTTGGGGCATGCCCGGCGCCGCCTTGATGCTGGCCATGCGCAGCTACACGGAAGCCATGCGCCACACCCGTCCGGTGTTGTGGATCAGCATCATCGGTCTGCTGATCAATATTCCCACCAACTACGTCCTCATCCACGGCAAACTCGGCTTCCCGGCGATGGGCGGTGTCGGCTGCGGTTGGGCCACCAGCGTGGTGATGTGGTCCACGGCGCTGATGATGGGGCTCTACATCCGCCGCCATCCGGTCTATCAACCGGCGCGTCTGAATCTGCGACGGCGCCATCTGGAATTCGCCAGTCTCGCCTACATGCTGCGGCTGGGGCTGCCAGTGGGGTTGTCGATCTTTTTCGAGGTCAGTATTTTCGCCGTGATCGCCCTGCTGATCAGCAGCCTCGGGCCGGAAATCGTCGCCGGTCATCAGATCGCCCTCAACTTCACCTCGCTGATTTTCATGGTGCCGCTCAGTTTTTCCCTGGCCGCCACGGTGCGGGTGGGCCACGCTCGTGGCCGTCACAACCGTGATGCCTTGAATCTGGCGGTGAGCAGCGCGATACGCATGGTCAGCCTGGTCGGGGTTGCCGCCGCGGCCCTGTTGGTGCTGGTACGGCAATGGGTTCCCTGGATCTACACCGAGAATCCGGATGTCATCGCCCTGGCCTCGCATCTGTTGCTGTTCGCCGCGCTCTACCAGATCTCCGACGCCATTCAGGTGGTGGCCAACGGCTGCCTGCGCGGTTTCGAGGACACCGCCTGGCCGATGGTAATGACCCTGTTCGCCTACTGGGGCATCGGCCTGCCGGTGGGCTATGCGCTCGCCCTCACCGATCTGTTGGTGCCGGCCATGGGGCCCAGCGGCTTCTGGATCGGTCTGGTGGCCGGGCTTACCTGCGCCGCCATTCTGCTCGGTATCCGCCTGCGCTGGCGTCTGCGGCAACCGCTGGCCGCGCGTGCCGGCGATGGTGGTCAGTCTCTGGACCACGCCGCCTGACTTGCGCCTCCGCCCGCAACCGTCTAGTGTGAAAATCGTAGAGTCTGGAATAGCCCGTGCGAGGACGATCCGCCACGGGATCGGCGCCGACGCAGGGGTATTCCATGGTTCTCTTGGGCGGAGGCGCTTATGGTTCGGGCTAACCGGCAGGATCCACGCGGCAGTAACGTCATCCCCTTCACCCCCAGACGGCGCTCCGGCAAGCCGTCCATTCTCAGACTCTCTCCGGAGTGCGACGGCATGGAGTTGCTCTATGCCAACGATCAGCATCCCGACACTCTGTTTTCCCTGAAAATTCTCGCCTGGGCCCGTCTTGAGGACGGCACCACCCAGGCGCTGGTGCCCTGGTTGCGCGACCTGGTCACCGCCAGTGCCTTGTCCGATCCACTCAATGGCCGCTGGGAAGGTTATCGCCTCCCCGACAGCGACTACCTGTTCCGTGATGCACCGGAGCACAAGGTGCAGGAACTGGACGCGGCGCTGCGCTTTTTCGGCAAACCGGGCGATCATAGCCGCCAGGAGATTCCCGACACCATCGGCACCCACGCGGTGTTTTCCCAGGACGAATTCGAGACACTGTCGTTGATGGAGGTGGTGAGCTGGCGCGTGCATGGCGACGGCACCCCTCAGGCCATGGTAGCGGACGAGGCAGCGGTGACACAGACCCCGGTATTGCCTGGCGATGCCAGTCTGGTCGCCGCCGAACAACAGGAAGGGTTTCGCTATTTTTTCCAGCATGGCATCGCCAACCGGCTCAAGGAACACGACCCCGAAGCCCTGGCCGCCATCGCCATGCTGGCGGCTCGTTACTGACGTCGACCTCGCTCCCCGATCCGCTGCAACCGGCGGACCGTCGATGCCCCGGTGGCCGGCCCGGCCGACCACCGGTGGCTCTCGCCGGTTGAACGTGCTTTACGGCCCCGCCGCCGACCTGTAGTTTTCCTACACCCGCTTACTCTCCCGGCTGCCAGACCGGCGACACCCAGGATGTTGCTGACCGGCGGCACGCCCGGGCCAGGCGGTCATATCCGCGCAAAACAGGAATGCTAGTCTGTCTCTTTTATTGAACGGACCCGTGCTTGAACACGATGCCAGGGCGCCGGTGTGGCAAGGGAATCATCAACGGATTGATACGCGTCTAATCGGACTTTTATGAAAAAAACCACTCTCGTATTGATCGCCGCCGCCATGGTGCTCGGCGCCGTGGCCGTGGTGGCCATACTGGCGGCCATGCGCCCGCAACCGGAGGTCGAGGAACGGCCGGCCATGGCGGAAATCGTCGATGTGCTGCCGATCAAAACCGCCCACAGCCAGTTTCAGCTGCGCTCCCAGGGGACCGTGCAACCGCGCATCGAAACCCAACTGGTGGCGGAAGTATCCGGCAAGGTCATCCGCATCGCCGATGAGTTCGTTGCCGGCGGTCTGTTTCAGGCCGATCAGGTGCTGATCGAAATCGACCCCAGCAATTATCGCAATACCCTTGCCCAGGCGCAGGCGGAATTAAAGCGGCTGCGGGCGGCGCATCGCCTGGCCCGTCAACAGCTGGACCGGTTCGAGAATCTTTATCAGCGCAAGAACATATCGAAATCGGATCTGGAACAGCGGCAATCGGAAGCGGAACAGACCCAGGCCGCGATCCAGTCACAGCAAGCCCTGGTTCAACAGGCGCAGCGGGACCTGGAGCGGACCCGCATTCATCTCCCCTACGACGGCCTGGTCAAGGAACGCAGTGTGGATCTGGGTCAGTTCGTGGGCGCCGGCAATCCGCTCGGTACCGCCTTCAGCGTCAAGGAGGCGGAAATACGGCTGCCGTTATCCCAGCAGGACAGCGCCTTCATTGATCTGCCGCGCCCGGGCTATCGGCCGCCCTCGCTACCCGAAGTGGCACTGCAAGCGCGGGTCGGCGGCGAAACGGTAACCTGGCACGGCGAAATCGTCCGTACCGAAGGGGTGGTCGATGAGCGCACCCGGCTGGTTTACGCGGTGGCCCGGGTACAGGATCCGTACGATCTCGAAGGCGACGACGAGCAGCCGCCACTGCCCATCGGCACCTTTGTCAGTGCCCGTATCCAGGGCCGCTCAGCCGAGGGACTGGTGGTGCTGCCGCGAGTCGCCTTGCGCAACGGCGACCAGGTCTATGTGGCGGACAGCGACGACAAGCTCGCCGTACGCCAGGTCCAGGTGGTGCGCAGTACGCCGGAGCAGGTCTACACCGACGATGTGTTTCAACCCGGCGACCGCGCGGTGATCACCGCGATTCAGACACCGATACCGGGCATGGCCTTGAAAATCCGTGATCTGGACGAAGACCAGGACGACAGCGAGCCGTCCGCCCCGGCACCGGTGACATCACCGGGAGAGCACGGCAGCGCCGAGTCCTCTGACGATCAGGGAGCCCCGCATGTCGTCGCCCCCTGATGCGGATAACCGCCAATCCGAAGCGCCACGGCTGAACGCTTACACCGGTCTGATCGCCTGGTTCACCCACAACCCGGTGGCCGCCAACCTGTTGATGGCGATTCTGATCATCGGCGGCGCTATCACCGCGTTCACTATCACCAAGGAAATCCAGCCGCAGGTGGAGACCAACTACGTCACCATCACGGTGCCCTACCTGGGAGCCACGCCCACGGATGTGGAACAAGGTGTGCTGATCAAGATCGAGGAAGCAATCCAGGACCTCGAAGGGATCAGGGAAATCGTCTCCATCGCCAGCGAAGGCAACGGTTCGGTGCAAGTGGAAGTGGCTCCGGATTACGACATCCGCGAAGTGATGGACAACATCAAGATGCGGGTGGATTCGATCACCACCTTCCCGGCGGAGACCGAGCGGCCGATATACCAGCGCAACGTCTGGAGCACCGAGGTGATTTGGGTGGCGGTGTCCAGCATCGACGTGGACGACCGTACCCTCAAGGAAGTGGCGCGACGGGTGCGCGATGACATCACCGCCCTGCCCTCGGTGACCAAAACCGAACTGATTGGCGACCGCCCCTATGAGATCGGCATCGAGGTCAGCGAGGAAACCCTGCGCAATTACGGCCTGACGCTGACCGAAGTGGCGGACGCCGTGGGCCGCTCCTCCCTGGACCTGCCCGGCGGCCGCATCCAGGCCGCCGGCGGCGATATTCTGGTGCGCACCGTGGGCCAGGCCTACGTGGGCCGGGATTTCGAGGATATCGTGGTGCGCACCAACCCGGACGGCAGTCGCCTGCTGCTCCACGACATCGCCGATATCCGCGACGGCTTCGTCGAGGACAACTACTACCTGACCCATAACGGCCGTCCCGCCGTGGGCATCCGGGTGTTGGCTCTGGGCGAGCAGGATGCTCTGGCACTGTCCCGGGAAGTCCGCGACTACGTGGATCAAATGCAGGAAAGTCTGCCCGACGGTGTCCAGGTGAACTGGATGATCGACGTGTCCTACTACCTGGAAGGCCGGCTCAACATGATGTCGGAAAACCTGTTGATGGGCGCGGTGCTGGTGTTCCTGATCCTGTCGTTGTTCCTGCGTCTGAAATTGGCGTTCTGGGTCATGGCCGGGCTGCTCACCGCCTTCCTCGGCACCCTGTTCACGCTGCCGCTGTTCGGCATCACCATCAATCTGATCAGTTTGTTCGCTTTCCTGGTGGTCCTTGGCATCGTCGTCGACGACGCCATTATTATCGGCGAATCCGCCTACACCCGGATTCAACGGGATGGCCATTCCTCCAACAACGTGGTGCTCGGTGTGCTCGATGTGGCCGGCCCCGCCACCTTCGGCGTGCTGACCACCATGGCCGCGTTCCTGCCAATCCTGCTGGTCTCCGGTATCTGGGGGCAGTTTTTCGCCTCCATTGGTGGTGTGGTGGTGATCTGCCTGTTCTATTCGCTGATCGAATCAAAACTGATTCTGCCCGCCCATCTGGCCCACATGCGCGACGCCCCCCCGGAAACCTCGAAGCCGAATCGGATGATCCGCTTCCAGCGGCGCTTCTCCGACGGCCTGTTCCGCTTCGTCGACAACACCTACCTGCCCCTGCTGCGGCGCATCCTGCGCCATCGTTATCTGGCGCTGGCCGGCGCCCTTTCCGTGCTGATTCTGGCCGTGGGCCTGATTGTCGGCGGGCTGTTGCGAGTGGTGTTCATTCCCGACCTGAGCGGCGACTTCGTTCAGGTGGAACTGGAAATGAACAAAGGCACGCCGGCCTACGTGACCCAGACCAACCTGGACACCATCGGCAAAGCGCTCACCGAAGTGGACCAGGAACTCCAGCAGGAATTGGGACTGAATGAGCCACTGGTACGCACCCAGCTGGCCTGGACCGAGAGTGACACCACCGGCGGCATCGTGGTGGAATTGGTAAAGAGCGAGAACAGTCTGGTGTCGGTGCCGGAGCTGTCACGGCGCTGGCGGGAGAAAGTCGGCCGCATTCCCGGGGCCCGGACTTTTCACATAGGTGGCGAGGGCGGCCCGGACGACAACGATATCTCACTGGAACTGGTTAGCCAGAATCAGGCCCATCTGGAGGCAGCCAGCGCCGAACTGGAACAACGATTGCGGGACTACAACGGCGTTTACGACCTGCGTAATTCCCATGACAGCGGCGTGCGTGAAATCCAGCTCAGGATCAAACCGGAAGCGGAGCTGCTGGGGCTGAGCCAGCGGGATCTGGCACGGCAGGTGCGCCAGGCGTTCTACGGCGAGGAAGTGCAACGAATCCAGCGAGGCCAGGACGAAGTGAAAGTCATGGTTCGCTATCCCAGGACGGAGCGACAGTCCGAGGGTTATCTGGAAGACATGCGCATTCGCACCGGCGATGGTCAGGCCGTGCCCTTCTCCGCCGTGGCCGACCTGGACATGGGTAGCAGCCCGGCCACCATCCGCCGCTTCGACCGTCAGCGCTCGATCAGCATCACCGCCCGGGTGGACAAAGCAGTGGCCGAGCCCGGCCGCATCACCAAGGATCTGATCGAGCATCAGTTGCCGGACATTCTCAGCCATCATCCCGGCGTCAGCTATCGTGTCACCGGCGCCACCCGGGATCAGGAAAAAATGATGGTCGATCTGCTCTATGGCACCGGCCTGGCCCTGTTCCTGATTTATGCGCTGATGGCGATCCCGCTGAAGTCCTATGTGCAGCCGCTGATGATCATGTCGGTGATTCCGTTCGGCACCATCGGCGCGGCGGTCGGCCACCTGGTGCTGGGCATGCCCTTCAGTCTGCTGTCCATGTTCGGCATCGTCGCCCTGGCCGGGGTGGTGGTGAACGACAGTCTGATTCTGGTGGATTTCGTCAATCGCTACCGCCGCGATGGCGAACCTCTGGTGGAAGCCGCGATCAAGGCGGCACGCGCCCGCTTCCGGCCGATCATTCTGACTTCGCTGACCACCTTTCTGGGGCTGGTGCCGATCGTGTTCCTGGAATACAGCCTGCAGGCACAGGTGGTGAAACCGATGGCGGTATCGCTGTCCTTCGGCATCGTCTTCGCCACTTTGATCACGCTGGTACTGATCCCGACGCTCTATATGGTGATGGACGATGTGACGGGATGGTTCGCCGGGCGGCGCAAGAATGCAGCGCCGGCCAGTGATGAGAATGCAGGATAAGAGCCGGCCTCAAGCCCCTTCTTCCAACAGAAAGTGACGCCACAGATTCAGACATTTTCGCGTGGCCAGGCGCCCCGCCGTCAGTGAGGCGTCCACCCGCAGCGACAGGGTCAGCCGGCCGTTGACGATAATGGCGCCGTTGGCGACCGGGTGGTTGGGACTGCCTGGTCCGCATACCGCCAGACAAGCGGCATCGGAAAAACCGGCGGCGCCAAGATCGAGTCGCCAAACCCCCAGGTTGCTGAAGGAACCGAGATGACCGGGACCCTCGAGCATGCGCCGGCATAACCAATTCACGCCGCGCTCGCCAACCCAACGGCCCACATGCGCCAGGTGCCAGAAACGCCAGTGCTGCTGCTGGCGCAGCCCCTCGCGCAAAGTGGCGTACAGCGCCGCCACCGACTGCTCCGGCGCCACCGGCACGTAAAAGCCACTGGACAGGTTCATGTCATCCCGGGGGCGGCTCACGGCGCCGCGCATATTCACCGGATATAACCAACTGCCGGTGGACGGTGTCTCCAACAGCGTTTCGCCTACCGCCCGATGCAGACGATGCAGCAATAAACTGTTCAACGAACCGTGTTCCTGCTTCGCCCGCGCCATGATCGCCGCCGTGGCTTCGGGACCAAAACAGGTGGTCTCCACCTGGCCATGGGGTTCGGGTCCACGGAGACGGCGCCAGGGAAGCGGCTGTCCGGGGGGCGCCCCCGGCGCCCGCAGCCATTGCCACCAGGGCGGAGGTGAACTCTGACGGCTGTGTGGCACTGGCGGCGCCGGTACTCCCCATTGCCGCAGCAACACCAGCAATCCACCAATGCCATCGTGATCTCGATGAGGAATCGAATAGTGCCGCTCGCCAATGCCATCCGGGTCGATCACCGCGAAATGGATGGCATCGTCGATGCCACAACGACGCCGCGCCTGATACCACATGCCGATATAATCTTTATCCGCCACCGTCATAGCCGGGCCACTTCCACATAAGGGATCCGATCCGGGTGCAATCGCGGACGCGGGTCTTCACCATAACTGACCAGATAATGGTCGCTGAGCAGGGTACGGCGGCGAAGACCACGCACCGCCTCGCGCAACGGGTCCTGCGTGAAGAAGCCGCACACCACCGCGCCGTGATCGCGATGATGGGCATGCACGGCGTGCTCCAGTAGCGGCGCCAGCCATTGCGGGTCATTGTTCTCGGTCACCAGGGTGTGCAGCGTGACAAACGACAAACACTCGCCCGGCGCCGGCAACCGCAAACCGCCGTGCAACGGGCGGGTGGCATTATGCAGCGGCCGCAGCCATTCCAGCGCGCCGCGATAGCCGCTTACCCGTGTCTGTTTGATATCGCTTTGGTTCCAACTCCCCAGGACACCTTTCAGTGTTGTCCCCTGCCAGACACCGACCCAGTCGCCCAGGCTCAGACCATGGAAATAGGGAGAGGAATGCAGCTCACTCAAATCCAGCCGGGGAAAAAACTGCTTGCGCGGCCCTTCCCGTTCCAGCAAGGCCAGCAGCGCGCCACGATCCGCCCGGGTCATGGCGCGCACGGTAAGCCCCGCCGGTGCCTGAAAGCGGCCCGGGCGGGTGTAGATCACACTGGTCTCGATGGTGCCGAAGGGATAATAGCCCGGCAGCCCGGCGCGGCCGCTGGCCACGGTATTCCGTGATACTCCGTTATCGCGCAGGATCACCGTCTGCATCCACTCCGCTTCCTGCAGAGTGGCTTTCAAAGTGCGGAACAGACGGAATAACAGACGGCTGCCCTGATGCCCGGGCGCGATACGCAGATCATGGGCATAGCGGATCGGCACGCAATCGCCATTCACCCATACCCGGCGACGGCCCACGTTGTACACCGCGCCCAGCTCCGGCGAGGGCCCATCACTCTCCGCCACCCAGACTTCCGGCTCTTCGCAGGTAATGGCGGCCCCGCGGAAATAATCCGGGCGCCGCTCAAACGTCAATGTCATCGCCCCCGGCTGCGGCGTGTTTTCCAACAGCGCCAGAATCGCCGGGTTGTCCTGACTGGTGGCTCTTCGGATACGCATGGCCCCCTCCTCAGGCTGAAACCGGCGACGGCGCCGGTGCCAGAAACGCCGGCGCGGTTCCCGGCCAGGCACGCAGGGCCTCGATCTTGATGTTGCCCTCGATCATGCCCTGGTCCCGGCAATGGCCCAGATAACGTTCGCGCATGTCCGCCAGCACCACACAACGCAGCGGCGCCAGCTGGTGCAGGTTGCGCGCGAGACGATAATGGAAGTGGCCGCCGAAGGCCTGCTCTAGATGCTCGGCCAGCGCTGCCACCGGCGCTTGCGGAGCGCCTTCCAGCAACGCCAGATAACCGGGTTTTCCTTCACCGGCATCCTCACAGGCCACCACGCCCACCGGCGTCACGCCGGGCGGCAATGGCGCCTGCGCGAACGCATCGTTGACCGCCTCGCCGGTCATCTTCTCGCCGACCAGATCGACGGTGCCGCGCCGCCCCAGGAAACGCAGGCAAGGCACGGTGCGCCAATGTTCGGTCACTTCCACCAGATCATTCAGCCGGTAGCGCAGCAAGCCGCTGCCGGTACTCAGCAACGGCATCACCCGCTGCCCGGCTTCCAGCTCCCAGGGGGCGTAGATGGCGCCGTCGTCCGGATCCTGGAACTCATACACGTGGCTGCGATACGCCAGCGGATAACGGCCCTGACAAGGAAAGGTCACCACCCCTTCCGTGGCCCACAGCCCCTTGCCCTGGAACTCCGCCTGCGGCAACAGCGATTGCAGACGCCGTGCCCAGGGTTCGGACGCGGCGGTGTCCCAGGCACTGACCAGTGCCAACGCCGGCCACAGGACACGGAAAAAATCCGCCGTCAGCTCACCATCCCAGGCCCTGAGCAGGGCTGCCGCACGAGGACAACGTGGACACCCGGACTGCGCCATCGCCGCTCGCCGCATTCCCCAGTCACCCTGGTTCAACACTCCCGCCAGTTCCTCGCGCCACTTGGCCAGACCTTCCAGCAGGCCAATGCCGAAGGTGGGGCTCCACACCGACAGCAGACTCAGGCGGCGATCGGCGACCAGGTAAGCCAGGGTGGCGAACAGGGAATCGTCGGAGCTGCGGGCCAGAGCCACCGTGGACGGCACGCTCTGGGTGGCGCCGGCGATCAGCCGCTTGCCCCAGGACATCAGCGCCAGATCGTCATTCAATTCCTCACCAAGGGACTCCCGCAGCGCTGTGGGCATCCAGGACAGCGACCAATAATGCCGGCCGTGCCGCAATTTCGGATAACGATGATAAAGATCCGCCAGCCAGGGACCGATGGCCCCGTCCAGTTCGCCGAGAAAGGCTCGACTGTACGGAATCCATTTGATCGCCGAGGTGGAACCGCTGGTGGGCTGGTAACGGGCGGTGGGCGAGGCGATCAGCGGATTGACGCCGTCCCGCCGGCCCTGGTCCACCCGGGCGCGCCAGTCTTCGTAGCCGGTAACCGGTAACCGTTCGGCGAAGCGCTCCCAGGACCAGTCCTTACCGATTCCCTGCTCCTGCCCCGCCGGTGACGCCGCCACTTGCCGCATCAACTGGCGATGACGAAATCGCTGGGTGTGTTCCAGATGGGAGAGGCCGGTGCGGAAACGCCGTCCGGCGGGCAGCACCCCCAGATGCAATAGCCGTTGGCTGAGCATAACCCTCTCCTTATTCGTAAGCCGCCGGACGGAGGGCCAGACGCAGGCGGCGCGGCCGTTTGCGCCACAGCTTGGCCAGATAGGCCTGCGCCGTGCCACGATCAAAGACACCGACACAGGGCAGCTCGGTACCCCGCTCCCAGGTCGGGTTACGCTCTTCGAAGAAGCGGATCTTGACGTTGCCGTCGCGCATTTCCTGGGAAATCGGCGCCACCGCGCCCTTGAGCGCGGAATAGTTTTCGCCGAAGTCCAGCAGCTTGCGCTCGGAGCAATAGCTGCCGGAATAGAGCCGCTCGCAGTAGTGGTCGACGTAATCCGCCAGATCCTGATGGTGGCCATCGGGATGGGGATAGTACCGATTGAAGTTATTGGCCAGCAGCAAGTAGGTCTTGTAGCCCTTGGAGATCAGCAGCCACACCAGCATTCTCGTCGGGCGCTTCATTTTTTCCCGCACCATCCAGCGCAGGAAAGCGGTTTGCAGGGAGCGATCCCCCCAATATTGTTTCTCGAGGATAGTGTCACCACTGAAGACGCCAGTGGCCGCCCGCCCCCTGACGTTCATCGGCACGGTTTTCAGTGTCGAAAAACCCACCACTTGCTGATCCAGGGTCCGGCGCACCATGAAGACGCCGCTCTTCTCCGACATATCCTTGACGAACACCTCCAGGGACACGTTCTGGTAGTACTTTTCGTAAAGCCCGTACATCTCCTTCATGTCAATGAAGGAGATCCGCTCGATGGGTACGTAGCGTGTTTTCAACGTATTGCCGGTATCACCCGCCATGTTCTTTCTCCATCCTTGATAGTGCACTTGGCCGCGCCGCGGCACGGCGATTCCCGTCCGGCATCAAACCGGAACCATGGTCCCTTATCTGGCGTTACTTATTTGACGTTATGTTTGGCGCAATAAGCTGCATGTATCCCGAGCGTCACCGTCTTCCCGGTGTCACGGTTATTGTTCTAACCGATTCGTCTGAACAATCGATGACAGCATCTAGCCAGGGCAAGAAAGAGAAAACAAGTGCAATGTCATGAAATCGGAACTGGAACCGACGAATCGCGCAAAGCACTATTTTTTATGAGGTTATTCGGTGTCTAACAGGTCTCGATTTCAACAAAGGACAACAAAAAATTCATTGAAATGAAGGAAAGATTCGGAGAGGAATGAAGATTATTGGTGAACGATTTTCATCAACCATCGCGGTCCTTTTCTGTATGAAGAGGACCATTGCTGTCTCACAATTCGCTGTACGCTGACACGCAACACGCTGGCACGCCAATCCCAAGGCCCGCTTGCGGCCACGTCATGCCGGACTTGATCCGGCATCTCCCTCTGTAGGGGCATGACTTCGTAGAAGGAGATGCCGGATCAAGTCCGGCATGACAGGGTGTTTTTAAAGGCGTGCCGGCGTGTTGCGTGTCAGCGTCTGGCGTCCAGCCCTAGCGCTTCTTCTCGATCCAATAAAGGAACAGCTCGCCGTCCTGCTGCCGGGCCAACAGAGTGTGGCCCAGGAACTGGCAGAACTTGGGGATGTCCCGTTCGGTGGAAGGATCGGTGGCGCGGACTTCCAGTACTTCGCCTGGCGCCATGTCACGCACTTTACTGTGCAGCAACATCACCGGCTCCGGGCATAACAGACCGGTGGCGTCGAGGTGGTGTTGGGCGTCAATGGCGTCGGACATGGTATTTCCGCGGAGATTCAGGAGTGATCGGGCGCGCCAGTATAACGCCCTGTCACGCCGGGCCCAAGCGGTGGCCGCCAGGCCAGCGCCAGCAAGGCCATCGCGCAGGCCAGTAGCGCCGCCAGCAGGAAATGACCAGCGTAGCCGAAATAGCTGGCGCTGAACCCGCTGGCCAGCGTGAACAGCCCCACCGCCATCAGCTGCAATGACGCCTGCAGCGTGTAATCCCCCCCTTCCGAGCCGGGCCGCGCTCAGGGGGCACGAGTATCCACCCAGACGGTGATTTCCTCGCGATCGTAGTATAGATGGGCGGCGTTGATGCGCGCGGCCAATCCTTGTTTTTCCAGGCCTTCCGCCAATCGTTCCAACAGCACCCGCGACTCACGGTAACGGCGCGCCATCGGCAATTTCAGATTGAACAACGCCGTCCGGGCCCAGCCCTGGGTGAGCCATTTCAGCATCAGCGATTGCGTGCGCGCCGGTTTGTCCACCACATCGCAGACCACCAGGTCCACCGGCCGCTCCGGGCGCCAGGTGAAGGCGTCGGCGGAAACGTGCCGTACCGGGTATTCCTCCAGCAGGCGGGTATCAAGACGGCCATGATCAATGCCGGTGACCTTGATGCCCAAACGCGCCAGCTGCCAGCTCCAGCCGCCGGGAGCGGCGCCCAGGTCCACCGCCGTGTGCAGCCCCTCCGGCCGGCCGCGACCGAGGAAACGCAACATCGCCTCTTCCAGTTTCAGCGCCGACCGGCTCGGCGCCTCCGGCGCCAATCTCAGCCGCTGAATACCGCCTTCGGGCAGCGGCAGACGGGCCGGGCTGACGCCGATATGGCCGTGGCGGGAATCGTCGAAGTAAAGGTGTAAACGCTGACCGGCACTTGAGCGCAGCAACCCTTCCTTGCGCAGACGCGGCTCCAGAGCCTTGCGGAAGCCGCGCAGGAAGCCGGCCAGTTCACGGCGGTCATTGGTGTCCGCGTGTTCCAGATACAGCTCCGTATAAGGGCCGTTGCGTTTCAGTTCAGGCCACAAGGCACCAATGCGGTCCCGCTCCGGCAGATCATCGAACGCCGCCACCAGCGGATACAAGGTTCGGGCGAAAATCAGTCCGCTCTCCAGAATCGGCGCCGGATCCCCTTGCAGGTTCTCCCAGAACACGCAGCCACTGTCCGGCTGCGCCTGCGGATAACCGGCGGCGCCCAGATCAGCGGCCCGATCCGACAGCTCCGCCGCCAGATCCGACTCAAACCCGGGCCGGCACAAGGCCAGGTAGCGGTGTGGTTGCTTAGCCATAAAACCTCGGGAAAGCAGTTAATAGTTAACAGTGAATAGTGAACAGCGAAAGTCAAAACAGATTGCGGTTTCGCAATAGCCGTTTGCGTATCAGCAGATGCCAATTTGAACCGTGGCGTTTTTCAGGACAAAGATGCCGCGCCCAGGTTTTGAGCGCGGCCTCCTGAATTGCGGATCACCCCGTCCGGTTCTCGCGCAACTATTCCCTGTTAACTATTCCCTGTTAACTGTCCACTATTCATTGCCTTTACTTAACGAACACCACCGTCTTGTTGCCGTCGACGATGACCCGGTCTTCCAGGTGCCAGCGTACCGCGCGCTGCATCACCTGGCGTTCCACGTCCTGCCCCAGGGCGCGCAGTTCGCTGGCCGAGTGGCGGTGGGAGACGCGCTGCACGTTCTGCTCGATGATCGGTCCCTGGTCCAGATCCTCGGTGACATAGTGACTGGTGGCGCCGATCAGTTTGACGCCACGGTCCCAGGCCTGCTGGTAGGGATTGGCGCCGACGAAGGCCGGCAGGAAAGAGTGGTGAATATTGATGATGCGATGGGGATGCCGGGCGACGAACTCCGGGCTGAGAATCTGCATGTAACGGGCCAGCACGATCACGTCCACCTGGCCCTCTAGCAATGCCAGCGCCTGGGCCTCGGCTTCCGCCTTGTTCTCCCTGGTCACCGGAATGTGATGGTAGGGAATGTCAAAGCGCTCCACCTCGGCGCGCAGATCGTCATGGTTACTGATCACCATGGCGATGGTCGCGGACAGATCATCGCGCGAGACCCGCCAGAGCAGGTCCATGAGCACGTGGTCGTGACGGGACACCAAAATCGCCACGCGCTTCTTCTCGGCGGCATAGCTGATGTGCCACTGCATACCGTACCGTTCCGCCACCCGCTTGCGGAAATTGTTCTCCAGGGCGTCCCGGGAACAATCCAGATCCGGAGTCTGGAATTCCAGGCGCAGAAAGAAAGTACCGTCCTGGGTATCGCTGGAGTGCTGATCCAGATCGGTGATATTCGCGCCGTGGTTGTAGAAGAAAGTGGAAACCGCGCTGATGATGCCGGGCTGGTCCGGGCAGGTCACCAGCAGCCGCGCGGTGGCGGCGTCAGGGGTGCTCATTCGTTTCTCCAAAGTGGGTCCGCCGGTACGCCGACGGGGTCATGTTGGTCCATTTCTTGAACGCCCGGTGAAACGAGCTGGCTTCACTGAAGCCCATCAACAGGGCGATTTCGTCAATACTGAGTTCCGCTTTGGACAGGTAATACACCGAGGCGTCCTTGCGGATCGAATCCTTGATTTCCTGATAGCTGGTGTTGTCGTCCTTGAGACGGCGGCGCAGGGTCTGCGGTGTCATTTGCAAACGTCGGCAGACTTCGCCGAAGTCAGGGAAATGACCGCCGTAATCCTCGGACAGCAAACCCCGGATACGCGCCGGCAGCCCCACGTTATGCACGTTGCCCTCGAACAACTGCGCCAGCGACTCGCGCAGGAAATGGGACAACGACAGCTCGTTTCTCACCAGAGGCAGGTCCAGGTAGTGGACGGGAAACACCAGCTGATTGACGCCGCTATTGTAATAGGTCGGACAGTTGAACATGAAGCGGTGTTCATCGTCCTCCTTGAGCGGCTGGTAATCCAGGTAAACCGCCTGGGGCTCCACCACCTTGCCCACCAGCCAGCTCATGAAGCGCAGGCTGAGAAACAGCATGGCATCAATGATCACATCACGAAAATCCAGGCGCGGATCGACTTCGGTGATCAGCCGGGCCTGATCGCCCTCACGCCGCAGCCAGGTACGCATGTTGAGGTCGAACAACCCATAAAAGCGGATCCCCCGGCGCACCGCCGCATCCAGGGTCGGGCAGTTGATCACTGCGTGGGCCATCATCGAGAAGGTGCCGGGCTTGGACTTGCGGCCCTGGCCGAAGCCGAGGAACTCATCCTGGGTCTGTTCCATCACCAGCAGCATCAGCCGGATAAAGGTGTCCCGCTCGATGCGGGCGTCCGGCTGCTCCAGAACATGCCGCTCGATACCGCACTGGTCCAGCAACTCGGGGATGCTCACGCCGCTGCGCGCCGCCCCCTGCAGCACCTTGACCACTCGCCGCACATTGATGGTTCTTCGTTGATTCATCCGCGATCCTGAACATGGGGACGGCGGCTCGCGCCGCGACGGAAAAAGCCGCCTGCCCCGGCCATCCCCGGGAAAGGCCCAATCATAAATAAAAGCGCCGTCGATTGGCATGGTGATCCCGCCGGCCCGGCGTGCGGCAGCGTCATCCTCAACGCCAAACGCAGGCCATTTCGATAAAACTGGAAATTAAATTAATTGTTAATTAAATTAGAGAACATCGACACCAGGGAGATCCGCCATGAGTCCTTCCCGAGGCCGCCGTCCCGGGCGCCCGGAAAACAGCACCGGCCCCGATCAGCGCTCGCAGTTGCTGGACGTGGCGGTGCAACAGTTCAGCGAACACGGCATCAGCGGTACACCGCTGAGCCGTATCGCCCGCGAAGCCCGGGTCACTCCCGCCTTGCTGCACTATTACTTCGGCAACAAGGATCAATTGGTCGATGCCGTGGTTCGCGAACGCGTGCTGGCATTGATGGCCCCGGCCCTGCAAAGCGTTACCCAACCTTCCCCGGGTGACGGCGCCAGCCACCTTCTGGACCGCTTTGTCGCCACGGTGCTGGAAACCGTGTCGGCGGCCCCCTGGCTGCCGCCACTGTGGGTGCGGGAAGTGTTGACCGAAGGCGGCCAGCTGCGCGAGATGCTGATACGGGAGGTGGCTCCACGGGTCACGGGCGCCATCACCGAAGCGATCGAACGGGACCAGCGGCTAGGCCTGTTGAATCCGGATATCGAACCGCGCCTGGTGCCGATATCGGTGATTGGTCTGACCGTCTTCGCCCTCGCCACCCATTCCCTGTGGTCCCGTTTCCCAGGCAACCAGGACATCGACACCGCCACCCTGATCCGCCATGTCCGGGCACTGCTGAGCAGCGGTCTGAGCGGCGGATAAAGACGTGAACGCAGTCCCGAAGAGGTCCACCATGATGCGCCCTGTTGTTATCTCGCCTTTACTGCTTTTGTTATTCGGTTGCAACGACCAACCCGAGCCGCTGCTCGGCACCATCGAATGGGATCGCGTGGCGGTGCTGGCCGAAGCGTCCGAACCGGTCATCGAACTGTCGGTGCGGGAGGGCGAGGCAGTGACTTCGGGCCAGCCGCTGCTGCGCCTGGACCCGACCCGGATTCAGGCACGGCTGGAAGCGGCGCAAGCGGATCTGGCCGGCCAACGGGCCCGGCTCGCCGAGCTGGAGCGCGGTCCGCGACGGGAAACCATCGACGCCGCCCGCGCCGAGCTCGCCCAGGCGCGCAGCGAACGGACTCTGGCGCGGCAGGATCTGCGGCGTACACAAACGTTGTTCGAACGCGGCAGCGTGGCCCGCGCCAATCTGGACGACGCCCGCGCCCGGGTGAACAGTCTCGGCGCTCAGGTGGACGCCCGGCAGGCACGGCTGGACGAACTGCTCGCCGGCACCCGCCCGGAACAACTGGACCAGGCGCGCGCCACCTTGCAGGCGGCACAAGCATCCGTGGCGGAACTGCGGCGTCAGAGGCAGCGCCTGGACGTGGTGGCCCCCATTGCCGGCCGGGTGGATGCCCTGCCCCACCGCCTTGGCGACCAACCCGCCCAGGGCGCGGTGCTGGTCAGCCTGCTCGGCGGCGACACCCCTTACGCGCGAGTCTATATACCTGAACCGCGTCGGGCGGCGATCCGGCCCGGCGATCGTTTTCGTGTCGCCGTGGACGGCATCGACAAGCCCTTCGACGCCGAGGTGCGCAGCATCCGTCAGGACCCCGCCTTCACCCCCTACTACGCGCTCAGCGGCGACGACGCCGCCCGACTGTCCTATATGGCGGAACTGACGCTGCTCGGAGAAGCCGCCCGCGAACTGCCGGCGGGAGTCCCTTGCCAAGTCTGGCCAGAGCAAGATGATGAGCACTGATAACGCCATCGAGACGCACGACCTGACCCGCCGGTTCGGTGACTTTACTGCCGTCGATCACCTGAATCTCAGCGTGCCACGCGGCCAGGTCTACGGCTTTCTCGGCCCCAATGGCTGTGGCAAATCCACCACCATCCGCATGCTCTGCGGTCTGCTGTTGCCCAGTGAGGGCGATATCCGCGTGCTCGACCTGGACATTCCGAAACAGGCCGAAGCGCTGAAGCGCCGGGCCGGGTACATGACGCAAACGTTCTCGCTTTACCGGGATCTGACCGTGCGCGAAAACCTGGAATTCGTCGCCCGCCTATTCGGGTTGAGCCGTCAGCGCACCCGGCAGCGGGTGGAGGAACTCTGCCACCGCTATCACCTGGAGGCGTTGGCCGGCCAGTTGGCGGGCACTCTCAGTGGTGGCCAGAAGCAACGCCTGGCACTGGCCACGGCGGTACTGAACCAACCGGAGCTGTTGTTCCTGGACGAGCCCACCAGCGCCGTGGACCCGCAATCGCGGCGGGATTTCTGGGACGAACTGTTCGCCCTCACCGACGCCGGCACTACCTTGCTGGTCTCCACCCATTACATGGACGAGGCGGAACGCTGCCATCAACTGGCGATTCTGCAACGTGGCCGGCTGATGGCCCAGGGCAGCCCCGAGCGGTTGAAAGCCGATGTCGACGCCACGCCTCTGCTGGTGGCGACAGCGGCCCCGAGAAGGGCACAAACCGTACTGCAAGCATTGGAGGACGTGCGTTCCTGCGCTCAAATCGGCGCCAGCCTGCGGGTGCTGGTGTCCTCCCCGGATCAGTTGCCGGCGGTGCGCGATGCGCTGCGGAAGGAAGGTATCGAAGGGAAAGTGGACATCACCGATGTCAATTTGGAGGACGTCTTCGTCGCCGCCACCCACGGTCACACGGAGGGAGAGTCGTGAGCGATCGTTTCAGCTTTTCGCGCCTGCTCGCGGTGGTGATCAAGGAGCTGCGCCAACTGCGCCGGGATCGCCTTACCTACGGCATGATCATCGGCATCCCCACCCTGCAGCTGATCCTGTTCGGCTACGCCATCAATATGGATGTGCGCCACCTGCCCGCCGCCGTGGTGGACCAGGCACAGACACAAACAAGCCGGCAAGTCGTGGAGGAACTGCAGCAATCGCGGGTGTTCAATTTCAATCGCGCCCTCCATCATGCGGGCACCGGCGAGGCCATGTTGCGGCGCGGAGAAGTGAAGGCGGTGCTGATCATTCCGGCGGATTTCGAGCGCCGTTTGCAAGGCCAACGGCCTCCGCTACAACTGATCGTCGACGGTTCCGACCAGGTGGTGCAACAAGCCGCCCGACAAATCGCCCAATTCCCCTTGCGCGGCGCCACCACCACAGCTGCGGTGGAAGTTCTGCCCTACTACAATCCACACCGCAACGCGCCGCTGAACACCGTGCCCGGGCTGATCGGCGTGATCCTGACCATGACCATGGTCATGTTCACCGCCATCGCCCTGGTGCGGGAACGGGAACAGGGCAACCTGGAATTCCTCATCACCACGCCGCTGTCCTCGGCGGAACTGACCCTCGGCAAGGTACTGCCCTTCGTCGCCATCGGCCTGATTCAGACTTCACTGGTGTTGCTGCTGGGCAAATGGATTTTCCAGGTGCCGGTGCGGGGCTCGCCGCTCGAACTCTATCTGGCGGCTTTGTTGTTCATCATCGCCAGCCTGGCACTGGGCATCTTTATTTCCACCCTGGTACGCAGTCAATTCCAGGCGATCCAGGCGGCGATCTTCACCTTCCTGCCACAGATTTTGCTATCCGGCTTCATGTTTCCCTATGAAGGCATGCCCAAAGCCGCGCAATGGATCGCCGAGGTCCTGCCGCTGACGCACTTCATTCGCCTGGCACGGGGTATCATGCTGCGCGGCGCCGGACTTGCCGATCTGTGGCCGGAGCTGTTGGCGCTGGCCGTCTTCGCCGTGGTCCTGCTGGGTATCGCGGTGGCGCGGGTGCATAAACGGCTGGATTGAGCCGCCCTGGCTCTCGCGTTACCGCCGCGGCACCACCGCCAGAGTAACGGTGGCCTTGGCCACCAGTTTGCGCTCGCCGTTGTCATCCTCGGCGAACACTTCCGATTCCGCCACTGTCACCGCTTTACCGGCTTTCAGTACATTGGCTTCACACACCAGGGCCCGCCCCACCGCCGGGCGCAACAGGTTGACTTTGAACTCGATGGTCAACGGCATGAAGCCTTCCGCCATGACCGTGGCGGACGCGGCGCCGGCGGTGTGATCCGCCATGGTGCCCACCACGCCGGCGTGGACATAGCCATTTTGCTGGTGATGATCCTCACGCACGGTCAATCTTGAAACCACCTTACCGCTTTCCACGCCGACGGCTTCCAGACCGAGCAGCTTGAGAAACGGCGCATTCATCACCCATTTGAAGTCGTCAGTCAGGCTCACTGTTATGCCTCCCGCCATATGGAAAGCAGCAGCATTGCCGATTCCCGCGATCAAGACCATTGCCAAAAACGACCTGTGCGGGTGGCGTGGATGATCTGATCGGCCTGTCTTTCAGTCCGACCGTGCTTCCCGATCAGCCAGTTTCTGTAAATGATAGCGAAACTGTCTCGGCGTCATGCCCAAACTGCGCGCGGCACGGCTCTTGTTGCCTCCGGCCCGTCTCAGGGCATCGTCCAACATTGCCCGGTCCTGCTCCCGTACCCGGCGATAGGGACGTTCCAATACCGCCGCCAACGGTGCCGGTGTCGCGATTATTGGCGGAGCGTCGCTGACGGGGCTGGATTCCTGAGCCAGAATCCGCTCCACATCGGTGCCCGTCAGGGTATGGTCGTGAGCCATCAGCACCGCGCGGCGAAGAATGTTCTCCAACTGGCGGATATTGCCGGGCCAGCCATAGCGCTCAAGCTGCTCCATGGCCTCCGCGGACAACACCACATCGCGCTGGTATTCACGGTTGGTGCGATAGAGGAAGTGCCGGGTTAACAGACGTACGTCGCCGTGCCGCTCACGCAGTGGCGGCAAATGAATCGGCAGCACATTGAGCCGGTAATAAAGATCCAATCGGAAGTGGCCCGCCCCCACCGCCCGTTGCAGATTCTTGTGGGTGGCGGCGATGATACGTACCGATACTGGAATGTCACAACTGCCACCCACTCTCTGCACCGCGCGCTTCTCCAGTACTCGCAGCAATTTGCTTTGCAAGTCCGGGTTCATGTCACCGATTTCATCGAGAAACAAAGTGCCACCGTCAGCCAGCTCGATCTTGCCTTTTTTTTGCGTATTGGCACCGGTGAATGCCCCTTTTTCGTGACCGAACAATTCCGATTCCAATAACTGTTCGGGAATCGCGGCGCAGTTGATCGCCAGGAACGGTCCGTCCTGGCGGGGGCTCTGGTTATGCAGCAACTCGGCGAATCTTTCCTTGCCGGTGCCCGATTCGCCGGTAAGCAGCACCGTCACTTCGGTGGCGGCCACCTTGAGCGCATTGGACAGTGCCTCTCGCAGCGGGGCACTTTCGCCAAGGATGCCATGACTGGGACGACAGTGGCTGAGTGCATCTTTTAGTTGCCGGTTCTCATCGCGCAGGCTGGCGGTGCGTTCCTCCAGCAGGGCATGGCATTTGAGAATCTGCACGATGAATACCGCCACCGTACGTAAGGTGGCCAGATCACGATCGAACTTGCGTGGTCGCTGGCGCAGACGATGGGCCGCCAGCACCCCCATGGGCACACCACCGTCCATCAGCGGCACGGCCACATAGGAGACGATTTCGTCTGGCAGCGTGCGCCGGCCCACGGCGCGGAACAAGAACAAGGGCTCCTCGTCGATGTCTTGAACCACCGCAATCTGCCCGCTGTCCATCACCCGGCCAACGATCCCCTCACCAGGCCGATAACGGCCCCGGGCCCGTTCTTCATTGGTCAGGCCATAGGCATAGCGAATGCTCAATCCGTGATCCTGGATTCCCGGCAGCAGAACCCTGGCACGGTTCAAACCGAGCATCTGCGACAGCAGTCGCAGAATGCTGCCGATGGCCAGCTCCGGCGTGTCGGCACGGCTGATAAGCTGCGCCGCTTCACGCAGCACGATCAGATCCACATCCTCGCCGCGGGCAGCGTCGCCAACATTCAACCCGGAGCTCAGCATCAGCTTTCCATACGCCAATTGAAGCGACGCATCAGCAGTCCGCAGAGACTGTCCAGACCATAGCCGATCACGCCGATCACCAGCACCACCGCGGCCAGCGCGGAGTAGTCCAGAGTGTCGCGGGCATCATTGATGGCATAGCCCAGGCCACTGGTCACGCCAAGATATTCCGCTGGCACCAGCACCACCCAGGCGACGCCCACCGCCAATCGGATCCCCGCCATCATATCCATCATCACCGCCGGCAGAATCACCTTGCGCAACATCTGCGCCCCACCGGCGCCAAGATTACGAGCCACCTTCAGCCAGCCCGGATCGATGCGGCGCACACCGTGGGCAGTGGAAAACAGAATCGGCCACAACGCCGCCATGGCGATCAGGAATACAATGGCACCATCCCAGCTATCAAAGATCATCACCGCCAGCGGCATCCACGCCAGCGGACTGACCATACGCAGAAACTGAAACGGCAGATTGGCCATCTGCATGGCGGTGGTGAAATAGCCCACCATGATGCCGAGCGGAATCCCCAACAGGCAGCCCCAGAACAAACCCGCGCCAATCCTGTACAGGCTGGCGCCGATGGCATCCCATAACGCGCCTTCCCCCAACATCTGTTGCAGTGAGGCCAGTGTCGGCCCCGGTGCGAAACCGGCAAAAATAACGGTGTCCGGATTGCCCGCCAGGACCCACCCGCCCAGCCACCAGCACAGAAACATGATCGCTATCCCGGCCAGCGGATAGGTCACCGCCTGCAGCCGCCGCCGGGCCACGGCGCTCAGACCGGCGGCATTCTGGTTGGGTATCGATACGCTCGGGGCCTTCATACTTTGATTACCTCCTCCCGCTCATAAGAGGCGGAACCGGCTTCCAGTCCGACCCGCCATTGCGCGTCCGCCTCCAGGGCCTTGCGGATAAAACGGTCGTCCACCAGGTCGCCGGCGACAAAATCCGGCTCCAGTTTCTGCAGGAAGGTGGTATCGCCGCTGACCAGCGTCCGCTTCATTTGATCGACGATAAAGCGAGTGGCGGAGGGATACGGCCAGCCGTGAAAGTCCACCCGCCCGCTGCTCCATTCGGGGTGGCGAATGGCGTCCGGTGATGGATAGTCCTGATCGGAGTAATAAGTCATCGCCCTTTCCACCACCGGGGCCCGCATCGGCAAATAGCCCTTGCCGTCCTTGGACAACATATGTGCCACTTTCTGCTTATTGGCCTGGGTGTAATTCTGCGCGCGCACCAGAGCGTTCATTACTTTCTGTGTCCATTGCGGCCGCGCCGCCACCTGCTGCTCGGTCATGCACACCACACAGCAGGGATGGTTCTTCCACATGTCGCCAGTGAAGCGCAGCACCCGCCCGCCGGCGAGCATTTCACCGGCGGCGTTGAACGGCTCGGCCACAATGAAGGCATCAATTTTTCGCGCCGCGAGAGCCGCCGGCATGTCCGGCGGCGGCATGATCTGCAAATTCACTTCGTTGGCGGCCAACGCTTCGTTCTGCCCTTTGATCACCGGCGTCAATCCAGCCTGACGCAGCCCCATCTGAATCACTACGTTGTGCATGGAATACCAGTACGGTACCGCCACCTGCATACCGCCAAGGTCACTGAATTCCTTGGCCTCGGTATGCCGGCCCACAACCACGGCGGAGCCATTGACGTGGGCCCAGGACATGATTTTCACCGGGAAGCCGCTGCTGTATCGCATCCACACCGGAATCGGCTTCAACAGGTGCACCAGATTGAATTTGCCGCTGGCGAACCCTTCCACCAGTGGCGACCAGCCGCGAATCAGCGTCGGCCTTTCAGTAACGATTCCTTCTTCTTCGAAATAGCCCTGCGCATGAGCCACCAGCAACAAGGCAGCGTCAACGATCGGCAGGTAACCGATGCGCAGTACTTCGTCCTCCGCTGCCGCCATCGCCGGACTGGCCAGTCCCATGGCGGAAGCACCCAACATGCCGGCACCAGTGGCGGCCAGAATGTCGCGCATGAAATCACGGCGGTTCAGTGCGCCGTCGTGACATTGGCACGTCAACAAAGTGTGATCGTCGTGCTCGCAATAATCGTGATTTGACTGACCCATGAAACACTCTCCCCAATTCGAAGACATCATCCACCAACGCGGCGCAGCGCCACCCGGTCCCGGGAGGGCTTGCCCAGCGGCGTTACGTTTTCGGAACGTTCGAACTGCTCCATCAAAACCCGTCGCCGCGCCTGAAAGTCGACACCGGCGGTATCCCGTGGCCAATCCAGCGCCACCTCAAACTCTTGTTCGATGCGCCCCGGGTTACGGTTCATGATCATTACCCGGTCGGCCATCAGAATCGCTTCATCGATATCGTGAGTGACGGTCACCAGGGTGATGCCGAAGTCCCGACAAATGGCGGCAACTTCCTTCTGCAGACTGGCTCGGGTAAAAGCGTCGAGAGCGGAAAACGGTTCATCCAGTAGCAACACTTCCGGATTGGTTGCCAGGGAACGGGCCAGTGCCACCCGCTGCTGTTGACCGCCTGAAAGACTCTGCACGTTGGCCTCGCTGTACTCCGACAAGCCGACCAGCATGAGCAGCTCATCGACCCGACCGCGGATCTCCGCCTTGGGCCGACCGGCGAACTCCAACCCCAGGCCGGCGTTTTGACGCACATTCATCCACGGATACAACGAAGGCTTCTGGAACATCATGTTCCACTTGGCCATCGGCCGGACCACCTGGTGACCGTTGATCTTGACGCACCCCTCGGAAGGCTGCAGCAAACCGGCGATCAGATGCAGCAAGGTGGATTTGCCACAGCCGCTGCGGCCGATCAGAACCACGCATTCGCCGCTGTCGATCCGGTTTTCGATGTTCTGCAAAACCGGATCCGCGCCGGCTTTGTAGTGGTGGGTAATACCATTGATGCTGATCGTCGCGCCCATCCGTTACTTCTCCCGTTTGCACAAAGCCATCGGCTGTCTCCCTGACAAGAGCAGAAAGCATGCCAAGCGGACCAAAGTTCGCCGACGGTTTATAAAAACCATCGGTGGAAGGGCGGAAAACAACGATTTATCAAGGTATTAGCTTCGCGGCGACGGCGCCGTTCGGAGCGCCGGGGCTCTATGCAAAAAACCAATCGTGATCGACAGACGACATGGAAACGCGACAAAAACGAACATTGTTCCACTTTGTCCGACATTGTCGGCCCGATCTTTTTGCCGATAGCGCCATCCGCTCCCGTTTCGCCCGCCTGACATGCTCCCCTGTTTTATTTACTTGTTTGTTTTTAAAGCCTTTTTTTTCAACCTTTCCGGCTTACAGCAATCCTGGCACAGCCTTTGCCATAACCCTTCGGGAAGCGCGAACGGGTCCAGGGCCCGAACCGCCTCATCCAATCCGCCAAAACCAGCAAGGAGTCTTGCCTTGAGCACTCAAACCAGCGTCGAAACCGTTTCCACGTACCTGCGTCCGATCGACCGCGACGGCCTGCTTGGCTTCGCCGAAAAAGGCCGCGCCAACCCGGAAGCACGCGGGACCAACAAGGTCCACACCGTCTGCGAAGGTCAATACCGCACCCTCAGCTACGTTGGTGACCACGAGGCGGTGGTGGTGGACGAGCCCCCTCACCTGTTCGGCCAGAACACCGCCCCGGCCCCGGGAGAAATTGTATTGTCCGCGCTCGGCGGCTGTCTGGCCGTGGGCATCACCGCCGTGGCCACCTGGAAACAGGTAAAACTGTCCCGTCTGGAACTATTCCTGGAAGGTGATATTGGCAACAGCGCCGCCTGGGGCGCCGGCGGCGCCCAGCGTATTCCCTCGCAAATGGGATTCCAGGAAGTACGGGTGAAAGTGGTGGTGGAAGGCGACGCCAGCCGCGAGGAACTGGATCAGATCGTGCAGCACGCCAACTACTTTTCTCCGGTGGCCAACACCATCCGCAACCCGATCAACTTTTCCATCAGCCTTGCCGACTGACAACGGCGGCGCCCTCCGGCGCCGTCCACGGAGACCGTTATGAACAGCGCCTTGCAACGAGCCACCGATGACATCGCGCCGGTGCACATGGAACGCGTGCGCGCCATCGCCGAGGGGCCATTGGCGGCGTTGGCCAATCGCATCGATCACGACGGCTACTATCCCCTGGAGGTACTCGCCGCTCTCGGTGAGGCCGGCGCCCTCGCCGCCCATCTGGAAAGCCACGGTCAACGCTTTGATCTGGCTGTCGATGCCATGCGCGAGGTCAGTCGCCACTGCGGCACCACCGGCTTTCTGATCTGGGCCCACCAGGTGTGTGGACTATATATGGAGCAATCCGGTAATCCTCACCTGCAAGGCACGCCGCTGCAGGCCCACCGCAGTGGCCAGACTTTCGGTGGCACCGCCCTGTCCAATCCGATGAAAGCGTTATCCGGCATCGAACGCATGGCGCTCATCGCCAAAGCCGACGGCCACGGCGGCTATCGGGTATCCGGTTCTCTGCCGTGGGTCAGTCACATCGGGCCGGGCCAGTATTGCGGTGCCCTGGCATCAATCCGCGACGATAAGGACCAGCCCGCCGGCGAACTGATGTTCCTGCTGCATTGCAACGACCACGTCACCCTGCGCCCCTGCCCCACCTTCTCGGGAATGGAAGGCAGCTCCACCTGGGGACTGCGTCTGGACCATTATCCGGTAGTACCGGAACAGATCATCGCCGAGCCGGCCGCGCCTTTCGTCTCACGTATTCGTGGCGCTTTCATTCTGTTGCAGATCGGCATGGCCCTGGGTGTGGCGGAAGGCGCATTGGACAGCATGCAGGAAGTGGAAAGCCAACTGGGCCACGTCAATAAGTTTCTGCATGACCGTCCCGAAGCACTGCGGCGCGAGTTCGACGACATGGGCCGGCGACTGGCGGGCCTCACCGGCACGCCTTACGCCACCGATCGCGACTATCTGCTGGATCTGCTGGACCTGCGCGCGCAAGGCGCGGAGTTCGCTCTGCGCGCGGCGCAGTCCGCCATGTTGCACCAGGGTGCCCGGGGTTATGTGATGAGCGCCGCGGCCCAGCGGCGGCTGCGCGAAGCGCAGTTCGTCGCCATCGTCACTCCAGCGATCAAGCACCTGCGCTGGGAAATGGATCGTCTTTCCCGGGAGGAGTGGCCGCAATGACAACCCGTCCCTGGAAGCAATACATCTGTCTGGCCTGCGGTCTGATTTACGATGAGGAGAAAGGCGATCCGGATGGTGGCCTGCCGCCGGGTACCCGCTTCGAGGACATCCCGGAGGATTGGGAGTGCCCGTTATGCGGCGTCGGTAAGGCGGATTTCGAACCGTATGAGCCACCACCACATCCGGTGGTGGAAACCCCGGCCACGGCCCATCACCAGAACGATGAAGAACCCGTGGTGATCGTCGGCGCCGGCATCGCTGGCTGGAGTGTGGCGGAAGCGCTGCGCGGCCTGGACCCGGCGTTGCCGATCACCCTGGTCACCGCCTGCGACGGCCACCGCTATCACAAACCTGAATTATCAGTGGCGCTGAGTCGCGGCTCCGGCCCCGAGGATCTGGTGCAACAAACCGGAGCGGATGCCGCCCAGCGACTCGGTGTGCGGCTGTTACCACAAACCTACGCGGTGGGATTATCCACCGACAGCCGCCAATTGCGTACCACACGCGGTACGCTGCGTTATCGTGCCCTGATCCTGGCCCATGGCGCCCACCCGCTGTTGCCGGCGGTCTTGCCGCCGGAGCTGTGCTGGCGGGTCAATCATCTGGACGGCTTCAACGGCCTGCGCCGCGCTTTGGCCGGCGGCTCGCGACGGGTGGCGGTGGTCGGGGCCGGCATGATCGGTTGCGAGCTGGCCGAGGACCTGAGCGCCAGCGGCCACCGGGTCACCTTGCTCGATCGCCAGTCCGCTCCGCTGGAGACACTGCTGCCGGAAGCGGCCCGTCGACGCCTGCGCCAGCACCTGGAAGAATTCGGCGTCACCTTCCTGGGTGCCACTGAGATCACCGGTATCAACGCCGTGGGTCAAAGCAAGCACATCGCCACTAACCTCCATGGCCTTATTGAAGTCGATCAGGTGGTGGTGGCCACCGGTCTGGTCACCAGTGGCCGGCTGGCACGACAGGCCGGGCTGGCGTTCGAAAACGGCATCGTGGTGAATCCCCGTACCCTGGCCACCAGCGCTGATCATGTCTACGCCCTCGGTGACTGCATCAGTCTGAGCGGCACACCCTGCCGCTTTATCGAACCCATCGCCCACCAGGCCCGGGGGATCGCTCATGCCATCACCGGCAGTAGCGGAGGTGACTATCAACATCGGGACCCGGTGATCCGTCTGAAAACCCGACGTCTGCCGATCGTGCTGCGCGGTTGTGGCGACGTCGCTCTACCCTGGCGGACCTTGGTGGATGAACCGGATTACCTGCATCTGGAACAACGGCGCGGCCACCAGGTGATCGCCAGTCTCAGGGTCGGACGCCGCTAACCCCCTTTCGTCTCACATTCATCATTTTCCATTGATTCAGGAGTGCCCCATGATTGAACAACGCAACGAAATCCCCCACCTGATCCTCGCCGCCAAAGTGCGTAAAGGGCTGAGCTGGAGCACCATCGCCGACGCCCTCGGCCAGAGCAAGGAATGGGCCACCGCCGCCTGCCTCGGCCAGATGGCACTGGACGCGAACCAGGCCAGAGCAGCGGTGGAACTGTTCGAACTGCCCGAGGACGCCGCCGCCTGGTTACAGACCGTTCCGCACAAAGCCGCCGATAATCTGGCCAGCGACCCTCTGGTTTACCGTCTCTATGAGGTCATTCATGTCTATGGCGGCGCCATGAAGGAACTGATCCATGAGGAATTCGGCGACGGCATCATGAGCGCCATCGATTTCGACATGGATATCCAGCGTCAGGACGATCCCAAAGGCGACCGCGTCCGCATCGTCATGACCGGTAAATTCCTGCCCTACAAACGTTACTGATCATTCCTCCCCGTGGCCGGGCCCTCTGGCCACCCCTCCATATGACATAAAATCTCATTTACAAATGAGAACCATTACTATATAAAGTGACCTCAATCAGGCCATCATCCGGCCCTTTCGCCGGCTCTCCTCTCACAGAGAGTGGGGAGCCACTTTTTTTATGACAGCCGCCCACGGGCCGTCACAGAGGTGACATTAAAAAAACGCCCGATTCGAAGGCTTGTCATTTTTTATTTTTTCGAGAGGTTTGCCCGTGTTGTCATCACTTCGATTCCCGATGGGTGCCCTTCCCCGCGCCGTTTTGGCCGGCACCGCCACCCTTATCGCTCATCACGCCCTCGCCGAGGAACAGAGCCCGCACGTGCTGGAAGCCGTGACGGTGGTGTCCGCCGCCGGCTTCGAGCAGCACATCGCCGACGCTCCAGCCTCGATTTCGGTGATCGACCGGGAGCAACTGGAAACCAAGAGCTACACCGATGTCACCGATGCGTTGAAGGACATTCCCGGTGTCACCGTCACCGGCGGCGGCTCTCGCCAGGACATCAGCCTGCGCGGTATGTCGCCGAAGTACACCATGATTCTGGTGGATGGCCGTCGGCTGTCCGGCCGCGAGGCTACCGCCAACGGCAATGACAGTGGTCTGGAGCAGAACTATCTGCCGCCGTTGCGCGCCATCGAACGCATCGAGGTGATTCGCGGGCCGATGTCCTCCCTCTATGGTTCCGAGGCCATGGGCGGGGTGATCAATATCATTACCCGAAAAGTACCGGAACAATGGCTTGGTTCCTTCGGCGCGGAGGCCACCCTGCAGGACAATGCCAAGTCCGGTAATGCCCGTCAGTCCGATCTGTATCTCGCCGGCCCGTTACTGAAGGACAAACTTGGCCTGCAGGTGAACGGCCAGGTTCGTCACCGTGACGAAGATGAAATCCTGGAAGGTTTCGAGGAACAGAAAGTGCGCGGCGGGGGCGCCAAGCTGGTGTTCACTCCGGATCAAAGCAACGAGATCGGATTGTCCTATCAGGAAACCCGCCAGGAGCGTAACGGCTCACCGGGCAAGTATTACGAAGAAGGTTCGGAGCCCTCCAATCGTCGTTTCGACAAAGAGGTGGCGGCGCTCACTCACAACGGCAACTTCGGTAACTGGAGCACCGACTCCTACATCCAGAATGAAAAAACCGAGAACCCGGACCGGGTCGGTGAATTGCGTAACGGCATCACTCTGGAAACTCTGACCGCCAACACCCAGGCCACCTGGTTCGGCGAGCGGCATATCATCACCGCCGGGGCGCAGTACAAGGACGAGGAGCTCACCGACTACGCCACCAACCGTCTGCCCACCAGCAGTACCACCGAGATCAGCCGCTGGCAGTACGCGGTGTTTCTCGAGGACGAATGGCGTCTGACCAATGATCTGTCGCTGACCGGCGGACTGCGCTTCAACCAGGACGAAAATTTCGGCGATCACGTGTCACCACGACTGTACGCGGTGTACCACCTGAATCCGGCCTTGACCTTGAAAGGCGGTGTCTCCACCGGTTACCGGCAGCCTTCCCTGCGCGAAGCGGCGGATGACTGGGGCAGCATCACCGGCGGCGGCGGCTACCCGGCCGGCCATCCGCGCGCCATCATCAAAGGCAACCCGGACCTGGATCCGGAAACCAGCATCAACTATGAGATGGGTCTGGCGCTGGATCTACCGTCCGGTTTCGCCACCAGCGTGATGCTGTTCCAGACCGACTTCAAGGACAAGATCACCGAATACCGCGAGTGCGATAATGGCGGCGACCGCAACGATCCCAGCACCTGGAGTTGCGATTACGAAGGCCAGACCTATATGTTCGTCAGCGACCGCATCAACGTGGACGAAGCGCAAATGCAAGGCGTGGAAGCGACACTGGCCTGGCATCTGACACCAACGGTGCTGCTGAACACCAGCTATACTTTCACCGACTCCGAGCAGAAAACCGGCGAATTCAAAGGCGAGCCGCTGAATAAAATTCCACGCCACATGATCAACGCCGGTGTCGACTGGCAAACCACCGATCGCCTGCAAAGCTGGGTAAGGGTCAATCACCGCAGCCGCACTTCGGACTATCAGTCGCGCACCAGCATGGCCGACGGCACTCCCGGATATTCCATGGTCGATCTGGGCCTGAACTACCGCGCCAGCGAAAATCTCACGCTGAAAGCCGGCGTTTACAACGTGGGGGATCGTCAGGTCACCAACGCCGACTATGAAATGGTGCTCGATGGTCGCCGTTACATCGCCGGCCTGGTGGTGGACTTCTGATGGACCGGCAGCGACGCCATCTTTCCCTGGGCCTGCTGGCCGCCGCCGGTTTGTTGGCCATACCCGGCACGGCGGCGGCACGCCCGGATATGACCCGCACCATGGGCACCACGGTGGCGGACACTGGCCTTGCCGGCTATCGCTTCGAAAGCCGCGCCTTTGCCGGAGCCAGAGGCCGGCGCCGGCACCGGGTGTGGCTGGCAATCCCCGAGGGCACGCCGCCGCCAGTCGGCTTCCCGGCGCTGTATCTGCTTGATGGCAATGCGGTGCTGAGCCGGCTGCGACCCGAGTGGCTGACAACGCTTGGCACAGACACGCCACCGGTACTGGTGATGATCGGTTACGACACCGATCTACTGTTCGATGGCGATGCCCGTCACTACGACTACACGCCGGCGCCAAGGGGGCAGACCTCGGTGCGAGACGCCCGGAGGCCGCAACGGGAAGGCGGCGGTGCCGCAGCCTTTATCGAGCGGATCGAGTCCGCGATCACACCCTGGGTGGCCAGCAGGACCCAAGTAGATCCAAACCGCAAAGCGCTCTGGGGCCATTCCTTCGGTGGCCTTTTCACGTTGTTCACGCTATGCACCCGCCCCCAGGCTTTTCATCTCTATTTGCCGGTAAGCCCTTCCCTGGGTTGGGCGGATAATCTATTGCAGCAATCTCTGGATCATCTGGCGGCGCAACCGCCGGAGCGGAACACCCCGGTCTGGCTATGCCGTGGAGACAACGAAGTGCGCATCACCGCGGAGATGGATGCGGAACAACTCCGGCAACGGAAACGGCAGGGTAATGCCGCCTTCAATCGCTTCGCCGATGATCTCGACCGGATCTCGCGAGTCGAGGTGCACCGCCGCCTCTATTCCGGCCTTGGTCACGGTGACATGTTCAGCGCCGCCCTGCCGGAAGCGCTGCGCATCGCTTCGGGGCTTACTCCCGAGCGGGAGTGGGACTGACCGCGTCCAGACGGATGCAGCAGCCCTGCACATAGGCACTGC
>NZ_ARXS01000022.1 GCF_025532145.1 Alloalcanivorax balearicus MACL04
CAGAGGGCGAGTCCATACATAGGAGCTTGCCTGCAAGCGAATTGTGTTTTCGATCCCCAAGAGATTCGCTTGCAGGCAAGCTCCTACAGCGGCTTCGTAGTCTGCTCCGTGGGGAGCTGCACAGGCTAGTTCAGCTGGCGGATATGGTAGTTAAGGCGTCCGTCGCGCACGAATGAAGCCAACGCCGGATGCTCCTGCACCCGGCGCCGCAAGTGAACGCTGCGCGCCGGCAATCGGGAAAACGCCACGACCGCGTTGTGGCAATCACCGCAAGACAGGCGAAAACGGCTGGCCCAACCGGCCATGGCGGTGGAACCGGCCGCGTGGCTGTCGCGAAATTCGCGATAATCACCGAAGTTCATCACCAATACGCCATGCTCGGAGACATGCCGGCTCAAGCTGTCGCACCAGTCGCGATCCGCCGCCACCGCCCGCGTTACCGATTCATCCCTGGGCGCGAACAGGTCCTCGATGATCAAATCGAACGGCGGCCCCTTATAATCACGCAGCCACTGCACCGCATCACCTTCCACGGTTTCCATATCATCATCGATCACCTGAAACACTTCCCGCGCCACGGTCAGATGCAATGGGTCCATTTCCACCGCCACCAGACACTCCGGCTTCAGTAACCGGCGCAGCGGCGGAATCAGCGTGCCGCCTCCCAATCCCAATACCAGCACCCGGCGCAATCGCTCCGGTTCCCCTAATAAAGCCGGCAGCCACAACAGATCCCAGACGCTGCCGGTGACCAGGCGACGGGGGTGGAATTCGGAGTGCTGCACCCCATTGGCGTACAGCTCCAAAGTCGTTCGCCGGCGACGCACCTGATAACACACCCCGTCGTGCTGCTGCTCCCAGATCAGACTCATTTAATCGTTGCCCAGGCCAAGTTGAATGCCAGCCAGTTTACCGTCCATGGCCGGTTCGCCGAGACGGACACGGCCCGCATCCAGCCCATGCTGCTCCACCAGTTCGTTGCGCGCGTTCTCCGCCCGCTGGGTCGCCAATGTCCGCAGCGTCTGTGCGCTGACGTCCTTGGCGGCGGCTTCCACCAGCCGGTCCCAGGCCAGCTGGGCGCGGCGGGCATCGGCCTGGTCGTCGCGGCCTTCCACGCCCAACTCAGCGCTGTCGGTATTGAATCGTTTTTCGAATTCCTTGACGATGCGCTTGCCCCAGCGATTATCGGCCAGCGCCGCCTGCTCCCCCGGCCAGTCGCCACGGAACATGCCTTCACTCAACTGCTCACCCAGGGCCTGGCGAGCAAAGGCGGCCCGGTCCTCGTCATTGGTTTGTCCGCTGAGGGCCACCGACAGGCCCGGCCTTTTGCTGAGCACCTCATTCAAGGTGGCCAGATTCTGCCGGGTCTCCGCACCGGGCATGGCTTCACCGGCGGGAAACGCGATCTGCTCCAGATCCTTGCCGCCGGCCAGACTGGACAACAGCGAGAATGGCGCGGTGGCGGCTTTCACCAAGACGTTCTTGATCACCGTGAATACCAGTCCGGCAACACTGAAACTGGGATCATTCATATCTCCGGACACATTCAACGGGAGATTGATCATGCCCGAAGAATCACGCAACACCGACAAACCCAGCCGAACCGGCGCATTCACCGCGTCGTCGCTCTGCACCCGGTCACCCAGGAAAAAGCGGTCGGCGGCCACCGTGGAGCGGCTTTCCAACTGATTGTTTTCGATCTTCACCGTGGAGTTCACGCTCAGCAGGCCACGGCGCACCGCGTAGCCGAGAAAGCGCCCGGTATAAGGTGTCAGCCCTTCCATGCCATAGCTTTGGAAATCCATTTTCAGGTCCAGGAACAACGGATCCGGTGACACCGTGCCTTCCGCTTTCAAAGGCGCGTTGCCGTTCACCTTGCCATTCAAGGTGATCGCGGCACGGCCCCCGCCGGTGTCGAAATTGCGCACCGTGCTGTTCCATTGTTCCAAGGAAATGGCGAACGGTTTCGACAGCGACGCATCGTTGTGCGCCAGCTTCGAATTCTTCACACGGACCTGTTTAAGACCAACCCGCCAGGCTGGCCCGCCGGTGTCACCGCCACCACCGCCAGTATCGAGCCGCGACACCAGGTCCCGGCCCTGGGCGTCCACGCGATTGACCAGATCCAAACCGCTGATATCGATATTGGCCACCGTGGCGCGATGCTCGGCGGTGTTGACCGACACACCGCTGGCCTGCATCGCCGCCAGTTTGGCGAAGCTCTGGCCATTGCCTTCGAGCAGATCAAGGTTGTTCAATCCAGCGCCGCCGGACACGGTCACCACCGGTTCTTCGCCGGACACATCCACTTGCACGTCCGCACTGGCCTGGCCGCTGCGTATGGTGATCGGCACGGCCTGTTTCACCCAGGGCGCGAACGCCGGAAGCGGGATAGCGTCCGCTTTGATCGCCACGGAGACGTTCAGCGGCGACAGACTGCCTTCACCGCTGTGATTGAGCTGGCCACTCTCCGCCAGCAGCGCGTCGCCCTGCCAATGCCAGCTGATCTGGTCGCCCACGGTCACATCGGTGACGGTCAGATTGGTGTTGGTGAGCGCCACTGGCGTGGCTGGATTCACGGTTTTGTCCAGCAATGTCAGTTGCGCTTGTTCCAACGCCACCGTTTGCAAGGTTACCCGCCAGGGTGCACCGGCATTGTCTTCGGTGATTTCATCGTCCTCTTCGGACGCGTTACGCGGCAGGAACAGGGTGGCCAGATCAAGCCCCTCCTGATCCAGCTCCGCTTTCACCACCGCGTCACTGATGCGCACTTCCGGCACCATCACCTCACGAGCCACCGTATCCAGGCTTACACCGTTGACGGCGATGCGTGGCAGGGTCAGATTGGCCTCTTCCTGGCCGGCACGGCGGATCACCAGGTTATCCAGTTCCAAAGAACCGTTGCTCACCGTCAGTCCCTGCCCCTGTTCCGCCGAGAACCGGTAATCCGCGCTCAACGCCAGATGGCCGGACGGAATGCGGAAATCGAACTGGGAGCGCAACAACTGAGCAAAGGACACCAGATCCACCTGGGTCATACTCAGTTGCCCATCGGTGCTCAACGGCAGGAGATTAAAGCGACCGCTCCATTCCAGCGTGCCACCATCCGGCCCCTCGATATTCAGGGCATAGCGATTGTCTTCCTGCTCCGGCGTCCGGGTAGTGAGATCCTCGACCTTGAATTCCACCGGCAGCGTCAGCGTCACCGGTTCCTCGCCGGTGGCGTCGATGAAGCGCACCTGGCCGGCGGTCAATTGCAGCACATCCACTGTCAGCGCCGGCACCGGGGATTCCTGTTGTTGCGCCCCGTCAGCCTCGCCGGCCGGTGTTTCTTCCGCTACCGGCTGTTCCTGTGGCTCTTGAGGTTCCTGTTGCTCCTGCTCTGGCGCGACGTCTTGCTGCTCCGGTTCGCTGTCGCTGTCCGCATCGGCGGCCGGTTGTGAAAGTCTGGCGAGAATATCGTCGATACTCAGCTCGCCGCCCTTGCCCCGCCACAGCCCCGCGTCCAGCCCATCCAGGCTGATTTCCCTGACCCACGGGCGCCAATGGAACAGCGAAGACCAGAACTGGGCATTGACGAACAAACGCTGAAACCCCAGCAGAGTGTCGGTGCGGTCGTCGGCGATATCGAACCCTTCCACGGTTGCCGATAAGACAAAGGGATTGAGACTGACCTTTTCCACCGTTACCGTCCGACCCAGCAACGAGGACAATTCCTCCTCCGCTTTGCCGCGCAGCCAGCCGGGCAGAATCAGTCCCACCACCACCAGATACAACACGTAGAGGAAAAGGCAGATCACCACCGTACGCCGGCCCCAGCCCTGGCGGCGCCACCACTGTAATGGGGTGTCCATGTCAGTCTCCTGTTCCTTGCGTCCGTGAGAGCACTATTACTGTCCCGAGATAGCCTTTGTCGATACCGCCTGCCAAACCCAGGCCCGGCTCAATTATCGACGACGAGACCGCCGCCGAGGTTTCCACGGCCATTGTGCCGGGAATCAGCGCCGGCACAATCGGGGCCTTCCTTTCTGGAGAGCCCCCATGAGCGACAATTATCTGCTTAGTCTGTACCGCAAAACCCGCCGGATTCCCAAGGGGCGGGAATTGTTTTCCCTGATTTTCAGCCGCAAGGCGCCTTATTTCGGCACCGTCCGGCCCCTGATCGCCGAATTGCGTCCCAACTACTGCGAAGTTCACATCAAAAAACGCAAGGCAGTGGAGAATCACATCGGCACGGTTCATGTCATCGCCATTTGTAATGCCCTGGAAGCCGCCATGGGCGCCATGGCCGAGGCGTCCATTCCCAAACACCTGCGCTGGATTCCCAAGGGCATGGACGTGCGCTACACCGCCAAGGCCAGCAGCGACATCGTCGCCACCGCCGAAGTGGACGCCGATGCCTGGGAAAACGGCCCGGACCTGCCGGTCACTGTCACCGCCCGGCGCGACGATGGCACCGTGGTGGTGGCCGGTACCATTCACCTCTGGGTTACCGAAAAACCGGCCCGGGACGCCTGACTTCACTAGTGCGCATCGATGAACTCAACGATACGGTCCGCCGCCTCACGCAGGTTGTCCTGATGGCTTACCGGCGCCGATTTGCGCGGCTTCAGGTCATGGTCCCCATCGGGCAGCCAGGTCACCGTCACCCGGCTGCCCAGAGCATAACCGGCCACTTCCGGCGGCTTGCCGAACGGATCCCGCTCTCCCTGACAGATCAGCGTCGGCCGCGACAACGACGGCAGGTGTTCGGTGCGGGTACGTTCCGGTTTCCCCGGCGGATGGAACGGGTAGCCCAGGGCCACCACGCCGGCCCAGGGCTGCTTGTCCGCTCCGGAGTCCGCCGCCACCAGCGTCGCCATGCGGCCACCCATGGATTTGCCGCCAATCCATAGTGGCAATCCGGTGCTGCTTTCCTTGAGCACCTGGCCGACAACAGCGTCAAACCGGGCCAGCAGCCTCGCGGCCCGGTCCGGCGGTGCCTTGATGCCTTCGCGGCGCCTCCGGTCCATATAATCGAATTCAAAGCGGGCCACCTCAATACCCCGCTCCGCCAGCAGTTCCGCCATGCCCGTCATGAACGGACTGTCCATCGGCGCCCCGGCGCCATGGGCCAGCACCAGGGTAGCTTTTGGCCGCTCCGGCCGATTCCACAACAACGACAATGATCGGTCTCCTCACCATCAGGCCTGTAACCAGGCGGCAATACGGCGGTTCACCAGGCGTGGGGAGAATTTGCCAAGCCAGACCAGCAACCGGTTACGCCAGCCGGTCACCACGATGGCTCGCCGCCGGTGTTCCAGAGCCTGACGCACCACATCGCGGGGCTGCATGGTACCGGCCCTGAACAGCCTGGTCCCGCTCATGTTGGCCTGCTCGGCGAATTCGGTACGGGTGGCACCGGGACAAAGCGCACTGACCTCGATGCCCTGCCCTCGCAATTCCTCATGCAGGGCTTCACTGAAGGACAGCACGAACGCCTTGGTGGCGTAGTAGACGGCCATGTTCGGCCCGGCCTGAAAGGCCGCGGTGGAGGCCACGTTGATGATGAACGCATCGCGGGCGGTGCTCAGTTGCGGTAACACCTGCCAGGTCAGCGCCACCAGAGCGTTGACGTTCACCTGGATCATGCTCATCTGCCGTGGCAACGGCAGATCCTTGAACGGCCCCCGGTCACCAAAACCGGCGTTATTGATCAGCCCCACCAGACGAATCGCGCGGGTATCCAGGTCGTGTATCAGGCGCGCCACCGCATCGGGGCTGGCCAGATCGCATTCCAGCGCCACCACCTCAATATTGAACGAAGCCGCCAATTCCTCGCCCAACCGTTGCAGGGCCGGCAAACGCCGCGCCGCCAGTACCAGGTTGTACCCTTCCGCCGCCAATTGCCGGGCGAAAGCATCGCCAATACCGGCACTGGCGCCGGTGATCAGTACTGCTTCCATACCCCGCTCCGTCGATGGTTCAGATGCTCTCAGTTAACGCTTTTTTCACTGCATATTTAAGTGTCGATTCGTAAAAGCCTGTTCAAAATGGCGAAGACAGCGGACATCGGAGAAATCCTAATCCCCCCACAGGCTCATCTGGCCTTCCAAACCCGGTGGTCGAAAACCGGAGACATCCAGCTCGAAACCTTCCCGGGGCGCCAGGCCGTGGCGCTGGCAGGCGTTGCGGAACCGCTGGGACAACAACGATGCCCAGGGCCCCTTGCCCTGATGGCGATGGAACCAACGGCTATCATAGGCGGCGCCGCCATGCAGCTCCCGCAGCGTCGCCATCACCCGTCCGGCGCGATCCGGATAATGCTCCTGCAACCATTGCTCCCACAGAGCGCCCAGCTCATGGGGCAGACGCAACACCACATAACCGGCGCTGCGGGCACCGGCGGCAGCCACCTGCTCGACGATATCTTCCAGCTCGTGATCATTGATGAACGGAATCAACGGCGCCACCAGTACCGTCACCGGCACACCGGCCCGGGCCAGTTCCCGCACCACCCGTACCCGCTCGCGGCCGGCGGTGGCACGTGGCTCCAGCTGATTCTTCAGCACATTGTCCAGGGTGGTCACCGATACCGCCACGCTGGCTCGCCCGTTCCGCGCCATCGGCGCGATCAGGTCCAGGTCCCGCAGCACCAGAGCGCTTTTGGTGATCAGACTGAACGGGTGGGCGCAATCGGACAACACTTGCAGGATCTCACGGGTAATGCGCCGCTCCCGTTCCACCGGCTGATAGGGATCGGTGGCGGTGCCGATCACCAGCGGACGGCAACGGTAGCCCGGCTTGCGCAGCGCATCACGCAACACCTCGGCGGCGTTGTCCTTACAGAAAATCTCGCTTTCAAAATCCTGCCCCGGCGACAGATCCACATAGGCGTGATTGGGGCGGGCGAAACAGTAAATGCAGCCATGCTCGCAGCCCCGATAGGGATTGATACTGCTGTCAAAGTGCAGATCCGGGCTGCGATTATGGGTAATAACGGAACGGGCGATTTCCCGGTGGTAGCGAGTGGGCCGCGCCGCCGGAGGCTCGTCCCGTTCTATCCGGGTTACCGCGAAGCGGCCCGGGCATTCGCTCAGGGTACCCCTATTACCGGCTTGGTTGGCCATGATCCACCCTCAAAACACTGTTCTTTTGAACAGTATTATCAGGACAGATCAGAGCCGACGCAAGCGCTTTGGACGGCGGCGTAGAGATCGTGAACAGGCTCTTAGTGCAGTGGTATCGGCTGGACCAGCACCCAGGGCTTCACCACCAGGGTCCATAGCTCCTGATCGGTCTCGAACCAGTCCTTCGCCTGCTCATCCTGGACCAGATCCACTTCGCCGCTATGTCGCCAGGCGGCGATTTGTGCCACCCGATCCTCGGCGAACGCCGCCGCCACATCGATCAGGTCCAGATTGCCGGCCACCGCCACCACCAGGCCCCGGGCGAAGAACGGTTGCAGTTCGGACCAGCGTATCGGAGCGGTTTCCTGATTCAGTTTTTCTCGCAATACCTGGCCGGGGGAAGGCTCGGTCATGACGGCTCCGGTCGAAAAAAGGGGCGCCATTATGGCCCAGGTGACGAGCGGGGAAAAACCGCCGTCACCATTGGATTTCGCGGCCCACCTGCGGCAGCGGCTCGCCATGCCGGTCGTAGGCGGTCAGCGAAGCCCCATTGTCATCAAGCACAATCCGCGAGAACGCGTCACGGCTATGCACTTCGCCGGGCACCGACACCTTGCCCATCGATAACCGGCTCAAACCGCGCAGGCTGTGCTGATCACGGATCATCGGCCGGTACCAGCGAAACGCCATCAGCGCGGTGGGCCAGAACAGCCCGGAGCAGATCCAGGCGTGCACCGGCGCGCGACCACGGGCATCCAGGCGTGCGTAAAGCGAGGCATGCACATCGCCGCTGAGCACCAGTACACGCCGACAGCCGGCATCACGGATACCCTCCAGCAGCCGCTGACGCTGGGCCCGGAACCCTTCCCAGGCGTCGTTGCCGCGAAACGGCCAGCGCTGTTCCGGGAACAGCGGCACCGAGGACACCAGGCATTTGATTCGGTCAGGTTCGGTATTGAGCCACTCCAGCACCGCTTGTTCCTGCGCCTTGGAGGTAATCCGCTTCTGCCATGGCCAGCGGCTCAGCACTCGCTCGGTGCGCAGGTCCATCATGAAGAAGTCCGCGCAGCCCCAGCGGAAGCGGTACCAGAGCGCATCCGGATCCCGGTCCAGCCGGGTGCCGGCGTCGTTCAGCGGCACCGCCGGCGAATGCGAGGCCTGATAGATCTGATAGGCCTTGATCGCCGCCGGATACTTACTGGTCCAGAGATCGGCGTCCGCCCGCGCCGGCCAGTTATTCTCGATCTCATGGTCATCAAGAATCATGTGCTGGTTGTAGCGGGCCATCAGCCGCTTGATATTGGGCTGACCAAAACTCTGCCGGTACAGGTCGAAGTAATGCTGTTGGGTGGACGCCGCCGCCAACCGCCAGGTGGCATCGGCATAGACCTGATCGCCGCCAAACATGACGAAATCAGTGGGCTCGTGCTCGGCGACACCGGCCATGGTGGCGAATACCCGATCGGCCCGGGCATCTTCCACCTCACGGTCGGGCCCGACGAAGCGGTAGCAACAGGAGCCGAACAGGAACCGCGCCGGTGCTTTTTCATCCAGCGGCGAGGTACGGAAGGTCCCGTCATCGGCCCCATCCCATTGCAATGCCGTATCGGCCACGGCACTGTCACTGACCCAGCCGGCCTGGAACTGGTAACGGCATCCCGGCTCCAGTTCCGAGAGCACCACCACGCCGCTGCTGTCGAAATTGCCGTTGATGCGAAAATGCTTCGGTCCGCGCCAGTGGTGTTCCCCTTCGCGACGCCAGCGAATTCGCCCTAATGCCCTTTTTTCCCCGGCCACCAGCGACGCGGTCGGCATCACCCCCAAAATACGCACCCGCCGTGGCGCTACCGCTCCCACCACGGGTCCCACCGAAAACGAGTGGACTTTCACATTCCCCCCTACTTTGGCTTTCTATTTCACGGTGGCAAGGCCGCCATACTTAATTAATACTATCCGCATGGATCGCCTCATCGGGTTACAACGATTTTGATCAAGGACGCACCGAACCGTTCAATCTGGCTCGCACTTTCGGGCTTGCTCATCTTACTGCTGTCGGTAAGCGCGCACGCCGTGGAAGCGGTGGTCATCAACCACGGCGACGATGACCTCTCGCCCTATTCCCACCTCGGCTATTTCTGCGCCCCGGCCAATCAAGTACCCGACCGCAACACCCTGACCCGTGATCTGCAACGCTGGCCGTGGCAACCGGCCGGTGAGCACGCCCCCAATCTCGGCTTCACCCGGGACCATTGCTGGTTCCGGCTGGCGGTGGAGAACCGCGATCCGGCGCGCACCGACTGGCGCGTGGAAATCCCCTACGGCCTGCTGGGGCGGATACAAGTGTACGTGCTGGACGGGCAAAATGCGCAACTCTCGGAGTATCGGGCCGGGATCGATCTGCCCTTCAAGGCGCGCCCGGACCACCACGCCCTGCCGGCATTCCCGTTAACCCTGCCCGCCGGCGAGCCGCGCACCGTACTGATGCTGGTGGATTCCGCCCACAGCATTCAACTGCCCATGCAGTTGCTCAGTTCCGAACGTTTTCATCAGCAGTTGCAGCACAGGACGCTGCTGCAAGGCCTGTTCTTCGGCGGCATGCTGGTGATGATTCTCTACAATCTGGTGCTGTTCTTCACCATCCGCGAGCGGGTTTATCTGCTGTACGTTTGCTGGTCCCTGGTGGTGACCCTGTTCATGGCCACGTTACACGGATTCAGCCAGCAATATCTGTGGCCGGGTTCCGCTTTGATCAGTCAGTACTCGGTGCATTACCTGCTGCCGCTGATCGTCATCATGCCGTCGTTGTTCAGCCTTAATTTCCTCAGTCTGGCGGAGCGGGCACCGCCGCTGGCCCAGTTGCTCAGGGGGCTGGTGACGATGGGAGTGGTTCTGCTGCTAGCGGCCCCCTTCATCAGCCGCGATACGCTCATCCCGATCTGCGTGCTGGCGATCCTGGTCATGGATGTCAGCATCATGGCGGTGGCGGTGGCCCGGGCTCTGGCCGGGGATCCCGACGCTCGTATTTTCACTCTGGCCTGGACCTGCTTCATGATCGGCGCCGCCACCATGGCGTTGAACAAGTACGGCGTACTGCCACGAACCACACTCACCGAGAATCTGGCGCAAATCGGCGTGTTCCTGGACGTGGTGCTGTTGTCCCTGGCGCTGGCCCGGCGTATCACCCGGCTCAAGGAGGCCCACGCCCATTCCGTACGCGACAAGGCGGTGGCCGAGATGGAAGCGTTCAAGGCCGGCGCCCGCAACCAGGCCAAGAGCGAGTTCCTGGCCACCATGAGCCACGAAATCCGCACCCCCATGAACGGCATCATCGGCATGACCGACTTGCTGCGGCGTACTGATCTGACTCACCAGCAGGGTCAGTATGTGGACACCATTTACCAGTCCACCCAATCACTGGTGACGGTCATCAATGACATTCTCGATTACTCCCGTATCGAGTCCGGCAAGCTGGAACTGGAGCTTCAGGAAGTGGACCTGGAGGCCCTGGTGGACGATTGCGTGCGACTGTTTACCGCCCGCGCCAACGAAAAACGGCTGCCCTTGTACACCTACATCGACTCGCGGGTACCGCAGTACATCCAGGCCGACCCGATCCGCCTCAAACAGATTCTCACCAATCTGCTCAGTAACGCCTTCAAATTCACCGATCGCGGCCAGGTGGCACTGCACCTGACCGTGCGTCAGTCACCCGACGACCAGGGCTATTGCGTGCTGATGATGGAGGTGGTGGACACCGGCATCGGCCTGGACGAGGCGCAACAGCGTAATCTGTTCCAAGTGTTCAACCAGAGCCCCCACGGCGCCCGCCACAAGGCCCAGGGGGCCGGACTCGGGCTGACCATCTGCAAACGGCTGGTGCAGTTGATGGGCGGCGAGATCGGCGTATCCAGCTCGCTGGGGCGCGGTGCCACCTTCTGGTTGACCCTGCCCACCCGGGTTCAGCGCGGTCCACGGCAGGACCGGCCTCTGGCCGGCCGCAAGGTCATGCTGCTCAATCAGGACGCGGCCCTGTCGTTGAGCCTGTCCCAGTTGCTCACCCGCTGGGGCCTGCAAGTGTATGAGAACAGCGATGCCCGCGAAGCCCTGAACACCCGCCCGGCGGACCTTGAGGTGGATCTTCTGATCGCGGCGGAGGACAACCTGCAGCTGTGCGACGACCTGCTGGCCGTGCGACGCGCCTTCGGCAATCCGCCCCTGATGATCCTGCAGACTATTGGCGCCCAGTTGGAAGGCGAACTGCCGGAAGACATGTTGCTGCTGGAAACACCGGTATCGTCCCGGGGCCTGAAAAACACCCTGGGCCAGTTGCTGCGGCAGCAGCAACCGCCTCCTCCCGAGGCAGGCCCGCGCCCCACTGTCAGCGGCTCACCGCTGGCCCGGCTGAATGTCATGGTGGTGGAAGACAACGCGGTGAACCAGTTGGTGATCGATTCCATCCTGCGGTCACTGGGCATTCACGCCACCCTCCTCGACCACGGCGGTCAGGCGCTGGAACACGCGATGCGGACGCCGGGGGGCTGGGACGTGATCTTCATGGACTGCGAAATGCCGGTCATGGACGGCTATCAGGCCACCCGCGAAATCCGCCAATTCGAGGCGGACCGGGAAGTGGACCCGAGCTGGATCATCGCGCTGTCCGCCCACGCCACCAACGACTACGTGCAGAAAGCACGGGAAGCCGGCGTGGACGACTACCTCAGCAAACCCGTCTCCCGCGACCAGGTGATGGAGGCGCTGCAACGCAACCGGGCCATCGCCAATCTGTGAGCCCAGCAATCGCGGCTCGTGAGTCGCGATTGGCCGGCTGCCCCGGTTCGAATCAGGCGTGAAAATAACCGCCATGGCCAGTATCATAGCCGGTCCGATTCCGTCCACGATGTAGTCTTTCATGAGCGACCAAACCCGTAAGATCCTGGTTACCAGCGCCCTGCCCTACGCCAATGGCCCGATTCACCTGGGCCATCTGCTGGAATACATTCAGACCGACATCTGGGTGCGCTTCCAGAAACTGCGTGGCGTCAATTGCCTTTATGTCTGCGCCGACGACGCTCACGGCACCGCCATCATGCTCAAGGCGCAGGAAAACGGCATCACGCCGGAGCAGCAGATCGCCCAGGTGAAAGCCGATCACGAACGGGATTTCGCCGACTTTCTGATCCGCTTCGATAACTACTACAGCACCCACAGCCCGGAGAACAAAGCGCTCTCCGAAATGGTGTTCCAGCGCAACAAAGACGCCGGCTACATCGTCGAGAAGACCATCACCCAGCTTTACGACCCGGAAAAGGGCATGTTCCTGGCGGACCGCTTCGTCCGCGGCACCTGCCCGAAATGCAAATCCCCGGATCAGTACGGCGACAACTGCGAGGTGTGCGGCGCCACCTACTCGCCAGCGGAGCTGATCAATCCCTATTCCGCCATCAGCGGCGCCACTCCGGTGGAAAAAGACGTCACTCAGTTATTCTTCGACCTGCCTCAGTTCGAACCGTTGCTGCGCGAATGGACCCGCTCCGGCTCCCTCCAGGAAGGCGTGGCCAACAAGCTTCAGGAATGGATGGAAGACCTGCAGCCCTGGGACATCTCCCGGGAGGCTCCCTATTTCGGCTTCGAAATTCCCGGCTATCCGGGCAAGTTCTTCTATGTCTGGCTGGACGCACCGATCGGTTACATGGCCAGCTTCCAGAACCTTTGCCAGCGCGAGGGGCTGGATTTCGATGAATACTGGCAGCCGGACTCCAAGACCGAGCTGTATCATTTCATCGGCAAGGACATCATCAACTTCCATGGCCTGTTCTGGCCGGCGATGCTGGATGGCGCCGGGCTACGCAAACCCACCGCCATCTTCAGCCATGGCTTTGTCACCGTGAACGGCGCCAAGATGTCCAAATCCCGCGGCACCTTCATCAAGGCACGCACCTATCTGGAGCATCTGAACCCGGAGTACCTGCGCTATTATTTCGCCGCCAAACTCAACAACCGGGTGGACGACTTCGATCTCAACCTGACCGACTTCGCCCAGCGCGTGAACACCGACCTGGTCGGCAAGGTGGTGAACATCGCCAGCCGCACCGGTAACTTCGTCAAGAAATTCGGCGGTACTCTGAGTGCCCAGATGGATAATCCATTACTGGTGCGAGAAGCCCAGGAAGCGGCCCCTCGCATCGCCGAATTCTATGAACAACGGGAGTTCGGCAAGGCCATGCGCGAGATCATGGCGCTGGCCGATCACGCCAACGGCTACATCGCCGACAAGGCCCCCTGGACCCTGGCCAAGGAAGAGGGTCGGGAACAGGAAGTCCTGGCTGTGTGTACCACTGCCCTGAACGTGTTCCGCCTGCTGACGCTGTATCTGAAACCGGTATTGCCGGGTCTGGCGGAGCGGGCTGAGCAATTCCTGGCGGTCGAGCCGATGACCTGGGCGGATGCCGACAAGCTGCTGCTGGAGCACCCGATCAACAAGTTCACCCCGTTGATGGCGCGAGTGGATATGGCCCATATCGAAGCCATGCTGGAAGCGTCCAAGGATTCCACGCCGGCGGCGGCAACGAAAAAGGAAGACGACAAAGCGGCCAGGGCGGCGGAGCAAAGTGATGGTCACATTGATATCAGTGATTTCAGCAAAGTGCAGCTGCGCGTCGCCAGGGTGATCGAAGCGTCCCACGTGGAAGGTGCCGATAAACTGTTGTGTCTGCGGCTGGACGTCGGCGCACTCGGCGAGCGCACCGTATTTTCCGGTATCAAAGCCAAATACAGCCCGGAACAATTGGACGGCCGGTTGCTGGTACTGGTAGCCAATCTGGCGCCACGCAAGATGAAATTCGGTGTTTCCGAAGGCATGATTCTGGCCGCCGGCCCCGGTGGCGAGGATATCTTCCTGCTGTCCCCGGACAGCGGCGCCGAACCCGGCATGGAAGTGGGCTGAACAAAACGGTCATGGACGGTGGCTAAAAAAGGTTCATCGCGAAATAACGGGAATGTGGGCCTCCATCGGGGAGGCGGGCTCCACAACGGCGGCCGCCGGCACAGAAGGGGCTACGAAGCCGCTGTGGGAGCTTTAGCGGCCGCCGAATTTGTGTCTCCAAGGCCAGAAGAGCACCATGCTTTCCGGTCACCTCGAAGCGGAGCCGCGTTACGCCTTTGCGGGACCCTGCTTCACGGCGTTCCCGCAAAGACGTGACGCGGCTCCGCTGTCCATGACGGAGGGCAATTCCAGTTCCCGACAAACCGCGATGAACCAAAAAAAAGCGGGCCTAAAGGCCCGCTTTTTTCGCCAGACAACCTCGCGTTTAGCGTTGTTGCTGCTGTTGTTGTTGCTGCATCTGCTGCATACGCTGTTGCATCTGACGCTGCTGTTCCTCCATTTTCTTCTGCAGCTCGGCGCGTTGCTCTTCGGTCATCACCGATTCCACCTGAGCTTGCAGCAGTACTGTTTTACCGGTGATCTCGCCCATCACTTCGCCCAGTTTCTTCGCCGTGCGAGTAATATTGCGCTCGCTGTAACCGGGCTTCACTTCGCCTTGCAGCTTTTCCTGAAGGCTGCGAGCTTCCGTCTGGAGCTTGCGGACCTCAGCATCGGTGGACTGAATCAGACCACGGATTTCCTTCTGCTGATCGTCGGTCAGATTGACCAGACTGGCCAGCTGAGCCACTTCATCCGGCTGCCCAGCCTGCTGCGCCTGAGCGGCCAGCGGCAAGCTCAGAGTCAAAGCGGTCAGGGCCACGCCGAGCAATCGAAAAAGTTTCATAACATCTCCATTGAAATTCATCTTCAGGTCCGATACGCCGTGTACCCTATCTCATTCCCCCGGGAAAAACGCGATGCGGTATGGAAAACACGACACTTTTTACGCTTGTTCAACATCAGCTGCCCGCCGCCGGGACGGGCGCTATCCGTGATTCTCGCGCCTTCGCTACCCTGCATGAGAAGGAGGGTTGATGTCCAGTACCCCGGATCTCCCGCCGGTCCTGGCCGGACCGATTCTGAGACGATTGGAAGAACGACGCCTGGTACTGTGGCTGGTCGCTTCCCACGATCTGGATTTGCATCTGCACCTGTTCGAAGCGGATCCGCAGGGCGCACAACCGGACCGGCAATGGCCTCTGAACGCCGACAACTGCCGCAGGCTGCCGGTCGGCGCCGCGGCGGTATTGCACCTGATCGATCTGCCACTGACCTCTTCATTGCCCGAGGGGCAAGAAGTCGGCTACGACCTGATCATCAACGGCCAAGGGGCGGTAGCGGACTGGGCGCCCCATTTGCTGCACGCCGGCCAGCGCCGCCCCAGCCTGGTATGGCGGCGGCGTCTTACCAATCTGTTGCACGGCTCCTGCCGCAAGCCCCACCAGCCCGGGCCGGACGGGCTGGCGCGGGCGGATCAGGTGGTGGCGGACTCGCTCGGTGATGCCGAAGCGCGCCCTAACCTGCTGCTGCTCACCGGCGACCAGATCTATGCCGATGACGTGGCCATGCCGATGCTGGCCACCGTCCATGCCCTGATTGCCCGGCTCGGGCTGGTCGATGAAACCCTGGAAGGTGCCCGCGTTGGAGACAGCCAGGCGCTTTACCAACACCAGGACGGCTTCCACCGGCAACGCCTGCTGCCGGCGGTGGAAAGTGGCCGCGCCCTGCGCAAACGCTTTTTCGGTGGCGTGCGCAAGCCGATCTTCACCACCGCCAGCGCCGATCGCCACCTGGTCACGTTCGCCGAAGTGATCGCCATGTATCTGCTGGCCTGGTCACCGATCCCCTGGAATCTGGCCGAGCCGCGCCCTCCTCTCCTGGACGCCACCGACCAGGAACAGTATCAGCGCGAAGCGCGGGCCTTGGCCGCGTTCCGGGAGCAGATGCCAGCGGTGGCCAGGGCCCTGGCGCATCTACCGACGTTGATGATCTTCGACGATCACGATGTCACCGACGATTGGAATCTGACCGCCGACTGGGAGTTGACCGCCTACGGCCAGCCCTTTTCACGCCGCATCATCGGCAACGCCCTGATCGCCTACCTGCTCTGTCAGGGCTGGGGTAACGCGCCGGACCGGGTGGCGCCTCTGATCGATGACGCCGCCGCGTTGCTCAGCGACGGCACCGGTGCTCTGGTTATGGCGTCCCAGGACGCACTGATCACCCGCCTGCTGCGTTTTGAAGGCTGGCATTATCAATGGCCGGGCACGCCCAAACTGATCGTGCTGGACACCCGCACCCGCCGCTGGCGCAGCGAGCGCCGCCCTACCCGCCCTTCCGGGCTGTTGGATTGGGAGGCGCTCTCCGAACTGCAACAAGCCTTGCTCGGCGAGGAAGCGGTGGTGGTGGTTTCACCGGCCCCAATGTTCGGCGTGAAATTGATCGAGACCGTGCAGCGGCTGTTCACTCTGATCGGCAAGCCGTTGATGGTGGACGCCGAAAACTGGATGGCGCACCCGGGGGCCGCCCGGGTTCTGCTGAATATCTTCCGGCACTCCCGCACCCCGGCCAACTACGTGATCCTGTCCGGGGATGTGCACTATTCCTTCGTCTACCGGATCCGCATCCGTCACCGCGACGGCGGCCCGCGCATCTGGCAGATCACCGACAGCGGCCTGCGCAACCGTTTCCCGGAGCGGCTGCTGGAATGGTTCGACCGGCTCAACCGCTGGCTTTATGCCCCCTGGTCGCCACTCAACGCTTTCACCAAACGCCGCCGGCTGGCGGTGACGCCCTACCGGCCCGATCCCCATGAAGCCGGCCGGCGCCTGCTGAACCGTGCGGGCATTGGCCGGGTCTGGCTGGATGCCGACGGCGCTCCGGCGCGAATCCGGCATCTGGGCGCCGATGGCCGCGATGCCGAATTCGAGCCGGATGACTGAGTGCCGCTTGATCCACAACAAACCCGGAGGCAGGTCATCACCGCATAATCCAGCCTGAGAGGCGGTTTCTTATAACGAAACCGACGGGTAGGGTAAACAAAACCGTCTTGTTCGGCATATTTCCCTGTCCCATACTATGCCGCCTTCATAAACTGGTGAGAAAACAGGCCCGCGGCGCCTTGGCGTCGAGCGGCCGGACGGGCCCCTGTAATGACCGACTACCTGCTCATTCTTGTCAGCGCGGTGCTGGTGAATAACTTCGTGCTGGTCCAGTTCCTGGGCCTGTGCCCGTTCATGGGTGTCTCCAATAAAGTGGAGACCGCCATCGGCATGTCCCTGGCCACCACTTTCGTGTTGACGCTGTCGTCGGTGCTCGCCTATCTCACCTGGGCTTATATCCTCCAGCCGCTGTCGCTGGAATACCTCCGTACCATCAGCTTCATCCTGGTGATCGCGGTGGCGGTGCAATTCACCGAAATGTTCGTCAAGAAAGCCAGCCCGCTGCTGTATCGGGTGCTGGGGGTGTTCCTGCCGCTGATCACTTCCAACTGCGCGGTGCTTGGCGTGGCGCTGCTGAACGTGCGCCAGGAAGACGCCACCTTCATGACCTCGCTGACCTATGGGTTCGGCGCCGCCCTCGGTTTTTCCCTGGTGCTGATACTGTTCGCCGCCATGCGTGAGCGGATCGCCGCCGCCGACGTGCCGGAAGCGTTTCGCGGACCCAGTATCGGCCTGATCACCGCCGGTCTGATGTCACTGGCGTTCATGGGGTTTTCCGGGCTGGTGAAGATATGAAGACGCCAGACGCCAAGTGCGCGGCTCATTCGGAGGCGCGATCATGACCACGATCCTGATTGCCATCGCCGCGCTGCTGGCTCTGGCCGCCGTGTTCGGCGCCGCGCTGGGCTTCGCCTCGGAGAAATTCAAGGTCGAGGGTGATCCCATCGTCGATCAGATCGACGCCCTGTTGCCGCAAACCCAATGCGGCCAATGCGGCCATCCCGGCTGCCGTCCCTATGCCGAAGCCATCGCCAACGGCGAGGAACACAACCGCTGCCCGCCCGGCGGCGAGGTAACGGTGGAAGCGCTGGCCGAACTGCTTGGCCGCGAAGTGCTGCCGCTGGACGACGATGGCAGCGAGGATGCCACGGTGAAGAAAGTGGCCTATATCCGCGAGGACGAGTGCATCGGCTGCACCAAGTGCATCCAGGCCTGTCCGGTGGACGCCATCGTTGGCGCCGCCAAACTGATGCACACGGTGATCGTCGATGAGTGCACCGGCTGCGATCTGTGCGTGGAACCCTGCCCGGTGGACTGCATCGACATGGTGCCGGTGGCCCCAACCCTCGGAACCTGGACCTGGCAGCGGCCGGCCGGCGCTGGCCAAAGCCCCGAACAACGCATCGACGTGGTGAATCTGTGATGTTGGCGAGACTGTTCCGGGGCGGCACCCGCGAAATTTTCGACTTCCCCGGCGGCATTCATCCGCCGGAGCACAAAAGCGAATCCAACACCACGCCGATCCTCCCCGGCCCGCTTCCTTCGCAACTGATATTGCCGTTGAACATGCATATCGGCGCCCCCGCCCGGCCCTTGGTCCAGGTTGGTGACAAGGTGCTCAAGGGACAGCATCTGGCCGAAGGCAACGGCGCCGTCAGCGCCCCGGTCCATGCGCCGACTTCCGGCACCGTCGTTGCCATCGGACCGCGTCCGATCCAGCACCCCTCCGGCATGGACGCCCCATGTCTGGTATTGGAACCGGACGGCGAGGACCGCTGGGGAGACCGGGCGCCGCTGGATGACCCTTTCGCGCTGAGCCCCGGTGAATTGCTGGAGCGCATCGCCGAGGCCGGCATCGTCGGCCTTGGCGGCGCCGGTTTCCCCACCTCGGTGAAGGTGTCACTGGGCGATCATCAGCGCGTGCGTGAACTGATCATCAACGGGGTCGAGTGCGAACCCTTCATTACCGCCGACGACCGTCTGATGCGCGAAAGAGCGGCGGACATCGTCCAGGGTATCCAGGTACTGCAGTATTTGCTGAATCCGGAACGGACCCTGCTCGGCATCGAGGACAATAAACCGGAAGCCGCCGCCGCTTTGCGCGCTGCCGCCGTCGGCGCCGATATCGACGTCCGCGTGGTGCCCACCAAGTACCCCTCCGGCGGCGAAAAACAGCTGATACAGCTGCTCACCGGCAAGGAAGTCGGCAGCGGCGGCCTGCCGATCCAGGTCGGCGTGGTGTGCCAGAACGTGGGCACCGCCTACGCTCTGAAGCGGGCCTTGTTCGACGGCGAACCGCTGATCAGCCGCATCACCACGGTGACCGGGGACGCGGTGGCACGGCCCGGCAACTATGAGATTCTGCTCGGCACCCCGGTGGCGGAATTACTGCAGCACGCCGGTGTCGACCAGACCCGGCTGCAACGGCTGGTGCTGGGTGGCCCGATGATGGGCTTCACTCTGCATAATCCGGCGATCCCGCTGGTGAAAACCAGCAACTGCCTGATCGCCGCATCCACCGATCTGTTACCGGAGCCGGAGCCGGAGCAGGCCTGTATCCGCTGCGGCGCCTGCGCCGATGCCTGCCCCGCCAGCCTGTTACCCCAACAGCTGTACTGGTACGCCAAGAACGACGACCTGGAGCGGGCTCAACAGCAGAACCTGATGGACTGTATCGAGTGCGGCGCCTGCGCCTATGTCTGCCCCAGCCATATTCCGCTGGTGCAGTATTACCGCTACGCCAAAGGCGAGATCCGTATCCAGGCGGCGGAACGGGCCAAGGCGGACCGGGCCCGTGAGCGGTTCGAGGCCCGGCAGGCACGGGTGGAAAAGGAGCAGGCCGAGAAAGAGGCACGCCGCCGCGCGCGCCAGCAGGCCAACCGCGCCCCCGCACCCGCCGGTGACAACGCCACCGCCCTCAAGCAAACCTCTCTGGACGCCTCCAAGGCCTATAAAGCGGCGGTCAAGGCCGCCAAGGAAGCGGAAACCCGGGATGATCCGGATCTGGCCCGCTATCAGGCCGAAGTGGAGAAACGGAAAACCGCCGCGGATAGGGCCAAAGCGGCGGTGCGTGATGCCGGCAAGGCCGCGCCGCCGTCCACCGACGCCCACCCCAAGGCCGAGGCGGACCTCAAGAAGCAGGTCGCTGACGCCTCCGCCGCTTACAAGAGCGCTCTGCGCGAAGCCAAGGCCGCGCTGGCGGAAGAGCGGGAGGATGCCGCCACGCTGCAAAGCCGGGCGGAAACCCTGAAAGCAGAGGCGGACCGGCTCAAGGCCACCCTGCGTGATGCCCGTGCCGGTCAGCCCGCCAGCGCCCCCACGGCCGCCCCGGATCCGGTGGAGGAACTGAAGAAGGCAGTGGCCGAAGCCTCGTCCGCCTACAAGGCCGCGGTGAAAGCAACCAAGGAAGCAGAACAAAACGAAGCCGATGACGTGGCCCGGTTGCGTGCCGAAGCCGACCGCCTGAAAGCCAAGGCGGACGAACTCAAGCAACAACTGCGGGACGCCAAGGCCGCGGCGCCCGCCACGCCGAAAACAGCGCCGCCGCCCCCAGCCGCCGCTGCTTCGCCAACACCAACCGAACCAGCCAGCGGCGGCGGTCAGGAATCCGAAAGTGACGAAGAAGCGGCGAAACGGCAAAAACGCCTGAATGCCTTGAAAACCGCCTACAAGATGGCGCACAAGCAATACAAGGAAGCCCATTCCGCCCTTGACCGGGCCCGCCGAGACGGCGCCGTGGACCTGGCCGCGATGGAAGCCCGGGTGGAGAAGCTCAAGGCCAAAGCCGATCATACCCGCGATGCTTTGGACGCCCTGATGGACGAAACCAAGGCGTCACTGCTTGCCCATACCGGCAAGGATCTGAAAACCCTCAAGCTGGACGCCGCCCGCGCGGAAACAGCGCTGCGGGACAAGAGCGACGAGTTGAAACGCCTGCGCGATACCGCCGACGAAGACACTCTGAAACGGCTGACCTCGGAACTGGGCACCCTGGAACACGACGCTCATCTGGCGCGGCGGGCCCTGAAACAGGCCCTGGAAGAACACGGACTGGCGGAAGAATGAACCCTATCGGAACACCAGGAGCGCAACGCACATGGCGCTGATCAACGCCTCCTCGCCCCACGCGCGCGGCCCCGTCGACACCGGCATGGTGATGCGCCAGGTGATCTACGCCACCCTGCCCGGCCTGGCGATCCTGACGCTTTTGTTCGGCATCGGCACTTTGCTGAACGTGATCTGGGCGATACTGGTGGCGCTACTCTGTGAAGCGGCCATGCTGCGTGCTCGCGGCCGTCCCGTTGCTTTGTACTTGCGTGATGGCAGTGCCGTGGTCACCGCCGTGCTGCTGGCTCTGGCATTGCCCCCCACCGCGCCCTGGTGGCTAACGTTTATCGGCGTGGCGTTCGCCATTATCGTCGCCAAGCAGTTGTACGGTGGCCTGGGTATGAACCCGTTCAACCCGGCCATGGTCGGCTACGTGCTGTTGCTGATCTCCTTCCCGGTGGCGATGACCAACTGGGTCGGCGGCGCTCCCTACCGCACCCCCTATGTTCTGGAAAGCGTGCTCCAGTTCCTCGGGCATGGCCCGCTTGACGGTCTTTCCGGGGCAACCCCTCTGGACACCTTTCGAACCTTCGCCGGCAACGCCGATGCGCTGGATCGTATGATTGTTCTGCATGGTCGCTGGGCCGGGCTCGGCTGGGAATGGGTCAATCTGGCGTTTCTGCTCGGCGGGGTATACCTGCTGTTCCGCCGCGTGATCGGCTGGCACATTCCACTGGCTTTTCTCGCCGGCCTCGCCGTGCCGGCACTGATCGCCTGGCAAATCGACCCGTTGCGCTATGCCGATCCGCTGTTTCATCTGTTTTCCGGTGGCACCATGCTTGGCGCCTTTTTTATCGCCACCGATCCGGTCAGTGCCGCCACCAGTTCACGCGGGCGTCTGATTTACGGCGTGCTGATCGGAATACTGATCTGGGTGATCCGCACCTATGGCGGCTATCCGGACGCGGTGGCGTTCTCGGTGTTGCTGTTGAACCTGGCGGCACCTTTCATTGACTACTACACCCGGCCGCGCACTTATGGCCACGAACGCGCCAAGCGGGGAGCCGGCTCATGATTGGCCAGGCAATTACCCGCAACGCGGTGATTCTCGGTGTGTTCGCCATCGGCACCGCCGCCACTCTGGCACTGACCAACCAAGCCACCCGGCAGCGGGTGGAGTGCAACCGGCAAACCGCCCTGGCGGACGCTCTGGCCCAGGTGATGCCGCCGGCCAGACACGACAATCCGCTACTGGACGACAGCATCACTGTCACCGACCCTTTGTTGGGTCATGGCGAGCATCATCTCTACCGCGCCCGTCTTGGCGGCGAGGCCAGCGGCGCGGTACTGGAAGCGGTGGCCCCGGACGGCTACGGTGGTGATATCCGTTTGATCGTCGGCGTCGATCGCGACGGCACCGTACTCGGCGTGCGAGTGGTACCGCCGCATAATGAAACCCCGGGGCTGGGCGATAATATCGAAATTCGCAAATCCGACTGGATTCTCGGATTCAATGGCACGTCTCTGGAACAGCCCTCCACTTCAGGTTGGGCGGTGACGAAGGACGGCGGCCGGTTTGACAGTTTCACCGGTGCCACCATCACCCCCCGGGCGGTGGTGAGCGCCGTGCATGGCGCCCTGCGCTACTATCAGGCGCACGGAGATGAGGTGTTCGAGGCGCCGGCCCAAGCGCAGACAACGGAGAGCTGTAATGGCTGACGTGGATTACGGCAAGATCACCCGCGATGGACTGTGGAATAACAATCCGGCCACCGTGCAGATTCTCGGCCTGTGCCCGCTGCTGGCGGTAACCGGTTCGGTGGTCAATGCCCTTGGTCTGGGTCTGGCCACGCTGGTGGTACTGATGGGGTCCAACGCCGCTGTGTCGCTGATCCGCCACTACGTCACCGACGCCGTACGGTTGCCCGCCTTTGTCATGATCATCGCCGCCATGGTGACGGTGATCGAAATGCTGATGCAGGCGTTCACCTTCGAGCTGTACCAGATTCTGGGGATCTTTATTCCTCTGATCGTGACCAACTGCACCGTGCTCGGACGCGCCGACGCTTTCGCCAGCAAGCACGCACTGCTGCCGGCGATGACCGACGGTTTCATGATGGGCCTGGGTTTTCTCATCGTGCTGGTGATTCTTGGCGCGCTGCGCGAAGTGGTCGGCGCCGGCACCCTGTTCGCCAATATGCAACTGCTGCTCGGCCCCTGGGCGGAACAGCTGCGCATCGAGATCATCCCCAACTACGGCGGTTTCCTGCTCGCGATCCTGCCCCCGGGAGCCTTCCTGGGACTGGGCTTGATCATCGCCGGCAAGAACGTCATCGACAAACGGATGAAAGCCGCCAAACAGCGCCGCGAAGCCCCCTCTTCCTCCGGCAGCCGGCGCGTCCGCACCACTGGTAAAGTCAGTTGATCGGAACCGGCGGATCACGCCGGTTTCACATCTTTCTCGCCCGCAAATCCGCTCTGATAGCCAAAAAATTGGTGTGCCGCCAGTCGCGATTTTACTACTGTTATACAACGGCCCGGTCAAAATCCACGATAATGAGACCATACAACGGCAAACTTTAATAAAAGGAGACCCCCCATGAAGAGTGCAGCCCTTGTCGCTTTGACCGTCGTGGGTACCGTTGCCGTGGCCGGGATCGGATATGGCGCCTACCAGGCAATGGCCCCGCAACAGTCCGGCTATGCCGAGGTGACGAACGTGGAACCCATCGTCAAGAAATGGCAGGAACCCCGCGAGGTCTGTCAGGACGTGGCGGTACAACGTCAGGCTCCGGTGAAGGATCAGCATCGTATTACCGGTAGCGCCATTGGCGCCGTGGTTGGCGGCGTGATCGGCCATCAGTTCGGTGGCGGCAGCGGCAAGGACGCGGCCACGGCGGGTGGCGCCATCGTCGGCGGTATCGCCGGCAACCAGGCGCAGAAGAAAATGCAGCAGAACAACACCGTCACCACCACCGAGCGGCGTTGCAACACGGTAATGGACAACAAGAGCTCCGTGGAGGGTTACGAGGTCACTTACATGTTCGATGGTAAGGAAGACACCATCAAAATGGACAACAAACCGGGTGACCGGCTGCGTATTGAGGACGGCCACGTCATCACCCAGTAAAGACGCAAAACCGAAAAGCGCTCATAGCAAAAAGGCCGCTGGAAAGGAATCCAGCGGCCTTTTTGCAGTTGACAGTTGATAGTGGACAGTTGACAGCGAAAAAATAAAAACAGGAATATTGCAAACACCTGAGCGAACCTCATTCGCTTGCAAGCAAGCTTCCCACAGCGGCTAAAGATCAGGCTGTTTCGTCTTTTCTTTGTTTTTCGCTGTCAACTGTCCACTATCAACTGTCAACTGCTTTTCACCCTCCAAGTACAGAAACAAATCCCTGAATGATGGTGGCGTTGACGATATCGACGATGAAGCCGCCCACCACCGGAATAATGATGAAGGCCAACGGCGAGGGACCGTGATGCTGCGTCACCGCCTGGATATTCGCCACTGCGGTAGGCGTGGCGCCCATGGCGAAACCGCAATGGCCGGCGCACAGCACCGCGGAATCGTAGTTCCGGCCCATCACTCTGAACGTGACAAAAACAATAAAACTGACCGCCAACGCCACCTGAACCAGCAGCATGGCCAGCATCGGCAGTGCCAGATCGACCAATTGCAATAACTGCAAACTCATCAGCGTGATGGCGAGAAACACGCTCAGCGAGGTATTGCCCACCATCTCGATGGTAGCGTCATTCACCGGCCACAGCCGGCGGGCCAGGTTACCCAGCAGAATGCAGACGAACAGCACCCAGACGAAGGTCGGCAGGCGCACCCAGTGCTGGGAGTAGTGTTCCGCCACGGAACCCACCACCACACCGATGGACAACAGCATGAGAATACGCACCACACTGGCGGCGGCAATGGGACGGGGCTTTTCCGCACCATCGTATTCACCGTCCTCGCGGCCAGCGGGGACCTGCAGCCGATAGCGCCGGATCAGCATCATTGCCAACGGCCCACCCAGTAGCGCCCCGAATACCAGACCAAAAGTAGCGGATGCCGCGGCCAGTTCGCTGGCGCCACCAATACCAAAGTCGTTGCTGAAGACCTCGCCCCAGGCGATACCCGTGCCATGGCCGCCGGTCATGGTGATCGAGCCTCCCAGCAGGCCGTAAAACGGTGACAGCCCCAGCAGTTTGGCCATAAGGACACCGACCACGTCCTGCAGAAACACCAGGATGATCACCAGAATCGCGAACACCACCATCGGCCAGCCGCCCTGGCGCAGCAAACGAAAATCCGCGGCCAGCCCCACCGCGCCGAAGAAAAACAGCATGGCGGGACCTTTCAGCGCATCGTCGAAGGTCAGCGATACACCCGCCAGCTGCAGACCGGTGACCAGCAGCGTGGCGAGCAGCCCGCCCACCACCGGTTCCGGCATATTGAGGTCGGACAGGATACGGAATCGATGAACCAATAGCTGCCCCACTACCAGTACAATGAGGGCCACCATCAGGGTTTCCATGGCGGAAAACTGCATACTCACTCCCTTTTTCTTCGCCCTCTTACCGGGGGTCCGGGCAATCTGCTTTTGACGCGGGGATGTCCGGTTCGTTCCGACATGGCGATAGCGCACTGATTCGCTATACTGCGGCGATCTGATTCAGGAGCAGGCATGAATCGCGAGAAACGCACGGAAATTTTCCGCCGTCTGCGGGCACAGCGCCCCCATCCCACCACGGAGCTGAACTACGACACCCCTTTCGAGTTACTGGTGGCGGTAGTGCTGTCCGCCCAGGCCACCGACGTCGGCGTCAACAAGGCCACCGATCGCTTGTTTCCGGTGGCCAATACGCCGGAAGCGATTCTGGCATTGGGCGTGGACGGTTTGAAGGAATATATCAAAACCATCGGGCTGTTTAATTCCAAAGCCAATAACGTCATCAAACTGTGCGAGCAGCTGCTCGCCTTTCATGGTGGCGAAGTGCCGCGTGATCGCGCCGCCCTGGAGGCGCTGCCCGGCGTCGGTCGCAAGACCGCCAACGTGGTGCTCAACACCGCCTTCGGTGAGCCCACCATCGCCGTGGACACGCATATTTTCCGGGTGTCCAATCGCACCCGCATCGCGCCGGGGAAAAACGTCAACGAGGTGGAACAGCGCCTGCTCCGGGTTGTCCCGGAGGAATTCAAACGCGACTGTCACCACTGGCTGATTCTGCACGGGCGCTACACCTGCGTGGCTCGCAAGCCTAAGTGCGGTGAGTGCATTATCGCCGATCTTTGCGAGTTTCCGCGGAGTCAGCGGCCGGCGTAAGATCCATCCGTATCCTGGTGCCAGCCCGCCCAATACGGAGGCATATCTAGCGCGTATTCGCTGCCAAGGCAGCTTCCCACAGCGGCTCCGTAGTCCTCCCCTGTGGGAAGCTGCCTTGGCAGCGAATACGGCCAAATAACCAGCTACGGCCATGGCTCCCGGGCAAGCCGGGAGCCCGGTTTTACTTACAACGTCAGCCGGTCGCGGATCGCCTGCAAGGTTTTCTCACCAATACCCTTGATCGCCAGCAACTGCTCCACATCCTGAAATGGCCCTTCCTGTTCCCGCCAGGCAATGATCGCCTCGGCGGTTTTCGGACCGACGCCCTTGAGCAATTGCAGCTCCGCCGACGTGGCCTGATTCAGGTTGACGGTCTGTTCCACCACCGCCGAAGCCGTGGCGCTGTCCAGTGCCGGATCCTCCGCCGCCTGGGCAGTCTGGGTCCAGACCGCTGATCCCAGCAGCGCCGCCACCAAACACAATGCACGATAGAGTTTCATTCCCTTCTCCTTAAGGTTTGTTGTTGGAGAAGACACTCTAAACGGGACGCGCGGAGCAGGCTGTCCGCCATTTCAGACAGTTTGCGTCAGTGTTTCAGGACAGACTCTGTAGGATTTCGTCCACCACCGCCGTCGGCTCCGCCGCCTGCGTGATGGGGCGGCCGATCACCATGTAGGACACGCCCTGCTCGCGAGCCTGGCGTGGGGTCATGATGCGGCGCTGATCGTCGCTGGCGCTGCCCTCGGGACGAATGCCCGGCGTCACCAGCAGGAAGTTCTCACCACGGGCGCGACGCAGCATCGGCGCTTCCAGAGCGGAACAGACCACGCCATCCAGACCGCTATCCTCGGTCAATCGCGCCAGTGCCATCACCTGCTCCTCGGCGGCACGGGCGATGCCCACTTCGCGCAGATCGTCCCCGGTCTGGCTGGTCAATACCGTCACCGCGGTAAGCAAGGGCCGGCGGGCGGCGCCTTCCAGCGCTTCCCGGGCGGCGCTCATCATGCGCTTGCCACCACTGGCGTGCACATTGACCATCCACACCCCCAGTTCGGCGGCAGCGCGCACGGCGCCGGCCACGGTATTGGGGATGTCGTGATACTTGAGGTCCAGAAACACTTCAAAGCCCTGGTCCTGTAACGCTCTAACCACATCGGGACCGGCCCGGGTGAACAGCTCCTTGCCCACTTTTACCCGCACCCGGGCGGGGTCCAGCCGCGCCGCCATGGCCAGGGCCTCCTCGGCACGGGGGTAATCCAGAGCGACGATAATGGGACTGCTGGGGGTCACGATTTGGCGTCTCCTTCGGATCGCGGTTTGATGGTGCCCCAACGGCGGCAACTCGGGCAGCGCCATTGCAGCAGCGGCGTGGTAAAGCCGCAACGACGGCATTGATAGATGGTGCGGTCGCTCATCAGCCTTTGCGTCAATTGCTTGAGCAACTCCAGCTGTTCACGGGCTTCGCTTTGATCGGCCACCTGCAGATTCATGTCGATCAGGCGATCCAGACCGCGAACGGAAGGGTTGGCCTGCATGTACTCGGCGATGAATTTGGCCGCTTCGCGATCGCCATAGCGTTCCTTGAGCTGACCGGACAGCACCAGCACCCGGGCCGTGCTGGGGTGCTCGGCGCTGTAGTCGGCAAGCATGCGGATGAAGTCTTCTTCCTGTTCCAGTTGCTCATAGCACTGACGCAGATCATCCAGGTATTCATCGAAGAAATCGCGGTCCTGGTCCCAGATGCGGCGGAAGGCGGCGATCGCCGCTTCCCAGTTCTGCTCACGCATTTCCAAGCGCCCCAGATCGACACTGGCGCGTACGCACTCCTTATCGAAGCCCAGCGCGCGGCGCAATGTGCGACGGGCCGGCACCAGTTCGCTACGGGCCACCTGCCCTTCCGCCTCCTCGCAGCAATACTGGGCCAGAATCGGCGCGATCTTGGCGTCGCTCTTGATCAGCCTCTCACCCATGGCAATGGCATTGGGCCAGTCACGCTCCTGTTCGTAGAGCTTCATCAACTGGCGCGTTACCTGCTCACGCTGCTCGCAATCCTGGTCGAGCATTTCCAGCAGCACTTCCTCGGCGCGGTCGAACAGCCCGCCGGCGAAATAATCCTCGGCCAGCTCCAGTTGGATTTGCTCCTGGGTGGGCCGCGGCAAATCGCCGCTTTCCAGCAGATGGGAGTGGATCAGGGTGGCACGGTCGAACTCGCCTCTTTTGCGAAACAGGCGCGCCATGCTGAGATGGGTTTCCAGGGTCTGGGGGCTGACTTCCAGGCTGCTGAGCAGGGCTTCCACAGCCTTGTCCGGCTCCTCGTTGAGGAGGAAGTTGAGCCCGGCTACGTATTCCTGGGACAGCGACGCCATGCGCCGCCGTTGCCGCCGCTTGCCTTCACGCCGACCCAGGAAGAACCCCATGGCGATGGCGAAGAAAAACAGCGGTATCAGCCATAGCGGTTCGCTCATGAACGGCTTCCAAACAACCCACGCAGTCCTTTAAAGCCCAGCCCGGTGAGCAGTCCCGCCAGCAGGCCCACGGCAAGCAGGCCCACGGCGAGCACGCCAAGGCTGACCTGCCAGCGCCATCCCTGGATCAACATATCCAGAGTCACCATTTGAGTGTTGGCGGTAACAAAGAAGAATGCGGCCAGGAAAATGGCCAGCAGTACCAGAATCAACAGAGCACGGTAGAGAGTTCGCATGTCGGTCAGGCCCCGGTGTGTCGGTATCAGCTCCGGATGGCCTTGGCGCTGTGGCTGGCATGGTGGCGCCGCTCGCTCCGGTGCTCGTTATGGTCGCCCCCGTCATCGTCCTGCATGGCATGATTGACCCGTTCACGCAGGTCCTTGCCGCATTTGAAGTGGGGAACGTATTTGCCTTGCAACTCCACGCTGGCGCCGGTCTTCGGATTACGGCCCACGCGCGGGGCGCGGAAATGGAGGGAAAAGCTGCCGAAACCCCGAATCTCGATGCGTTCGCCTTCTACCATGGCGTCGGCCATGTAGTCGATCAGGGCTTTGATGGCGAGTTCCACGTCCTTGGTGGAGAGATCATTGCTGGTGTAAGTTCTGGCGATCCGAGCGATGAGTTTGGACTTGGTTAACGCAGATGCCATTACAACCTACTCCCCTGGGCTCCCTGCCCAGTGGGGCCGGCCTCGTGGCCGGCCCCCGGGAGGAGCCATTATGACTCGTTGCTGTTTTCCATTTGCTGCTTGATCAGGTCACCAATGGTCTTCGGAGCATTGGCTTCCTGGCCCTGCAGGTTGTCCATGGCCTCGCGATCCTGAACCTGATCCTTGGCACGCACGGACACATTGATGGAACGGTTCTTACGGTCGATGTTGGTGATTCGGCCTTCCACCTCGTCACCCACGTTGAGAACCTGGGAAGCGTCGTTAACGCGATCACGGCTGATCTCGCTGGCACGCAGGTAACCTTCCACGTTCTCAGCCAACTCGACAGTGGCGCCTTTGGCGTCCACGGCGGTGACCGTACCCTTAACGATGCTGCCCTTCTCGTTTGCAGCAACATACTGAGCAAACGGATCGTCTGTCAACTGCTTGATTCCAAGGGAAATTCTTTCGCGCTCGGCATCGATGGACAGAACCACGGTTTCCAGCTCGTCACCCTTGTTGAAGTTGCGTACCGCGTCTTCGCCGGCTTCTTCCCAGGAAATGTCGGAAAGGTGCACCAGACCGTCGATACCGCCTTCCAGGCCGATGAAGATGCCGAAGTCAGTGATGGACTTGATCTTGCCGGAAATGCGGTCGCCTTTCTGGTAGTTGGTAGCGAAGGCTTCCCACGGATTGGACAGACACTGCTTGATGCCCAGAGAAATACGACGGCGATCTTCGTCGATATCCAGGATCATCACTTCCACTTCGTCGCCAATCTCTACCACTTTGGACGGGTGGATGTTCTTGTTGGTCCAGTCCATCTCGGAAACGTGAACCAGGCCTTCCACACCTTCCTCGATCTCGGCGAAGCAGCCGTAATCGGTCAGGTTGGTAACGCGCGCCTTGACGCGGGCACCTTCCGGGTACTTCTGCACGATATCGTGCCACGGATCCTCGCCCAGTTGCTTGAGGCCCAGGGAGACACGCATTTTCTCGCGGTCGAACTTGAGTACCTTGACTTCGATTTCCTGGCCCACTTCAACGATTTCGCTGGGATGCTTGATGCGCTTCCAGGCCATGTCGGTGATGTGCAGCAGGCCATCGATACCGCCCAGATCCACGAACGCACCGTAGTCGGTCAGGTTCTTCACGATACCCTTGACCACCATGCCTTCCTGCAGGGATTCCAGCAGGGCTTCGCGCTCGGCGGAGTGTTCCGCTTCCATGACCGCGCGGCGGGAAACCACCACGTTGTTGCGCTTCGGATCCAGCTTGATGACTTTGAAGTCCAGCTCTTTGCCTTCCAGGTGGGTGACATCGCGAACCGGGCGGATATCCACCAGGGAGCCTGGCAGGAACGCGCGGATCGGGCCGATATCCACGGTGAAACCACCTTTCACCTTGCCGGAGATCTGACCTTTGACGATCTCGTCTTTGTCGAAAGCCACTTCCAGTTCGCCCCAGACTTCGGCGCGCTTGGCTTTCTCACGGGACAGGCGGGTGAAGCCCATGCCATCGTCGATGGCGTCGACGGCAACTTCCACCTCATCGCCTTCGGCGATTTCCAGTTCACCGCTCTCACTGATGAACTCGTCGCGGGAGATGATGCCTTCGGATTTCAGGCCGGCGTTGACCACCACCCAGTCGCTGTCGATGGCGACCACGGTGCCGCGGATGATGGAACCACGGGCAACGTCCAGGTCCTTGAGGCTTTCTTCAAAAAGTTCGGCAAAAGATTCAGTCATGAAAAAACGTCTCACGATACACGCGCCAGCCAGCAGACGCGGGTTATTGATAAAGCGATCACCACCCCAAGCTGGTTTACTGTAAGAGGCTGGCGTTCGTTATGCAGCAACGGCTCCAGCCGCACCGCTACAATCAGGGCGCGTCCGAAGCCGTTTCTAGAGCCGGTTCGGGCTCTGAAAACCAATTGTGCCTGATCGTCAGATCAGTGAGCGGGTCGCCGCCTCATCGAGGATACGCGCGACCACCTGATCCACAGTCAGGTCCGTGGAGTCCAGTTCCAGGGCATCCTCCGCCGGTTTCAGCGGTGCCACGGAACGCTTCATATCCCGCTCATCACGAGTACGAATATCCTCCACAAGGGCCGCGAGGGTAGCATCAAACCCCTTTTCTTTCAACTGATTGAAGCGCCGCCGGGCGCGCTCCTCGGCGCTGGCGGTCAAATAGATCTTCAGCGGGGCGTCGCGAAACACCACCGTGCCCATGTCACGGCCGTCCGCCACCAAACCCGGTGCCTGGGCGAACGCCCGCTGACGCGCGAACAGGGCATCACGAACCGGCTGCAATACCGCCACCTGGCTGGCCAGTTCTCCCACGCTTTCCTGGCGGATCTCCTCGCTGACATCGGTTTCCTCGAGCACCACGCGGGTGTCCCCGCCCCGCTCCACGAACCGTACCGGCAGATTTTCCGCCAGGTCCACCAGCGCGAGTTTGTTATCCAGGGCCACCCCCTGGTGTTGCGCATGCAGCCCCAGCACCCGGTACAGGGCGCCGGAATCAAGCAGATGCCAGCCGAGCGCGGACGCCACCCGCCGCGCCACGGTGCCCTTGCCGGAGGAAACCGGTCCGTCAATGGCGATAATCGGAATCATTGAACCTCCAGGCCCAGCCCCAGCGACCGCATCAGGTCGGCAAACCCGGGGAAGCTGGTGGCCACAGTGGCGCAATGTCGAATGGTAATCGGTGCCGTGGCGCGCAACCCGGCAATGGCGAAGCTCATGGCGATTCGATGATCATCGTGGGATTCCACCTCGGCACCGCCCAGGACGCCGCCGGTGATGCGGATGCCATCCTCGAACACCTCCAGATCCACGCCCAGGGCGCTCAGACCATCGGCCATCACCTGGATGCGGTCGGACTCCTTCACCCGCAGCTCCTCGGCGCCGTGCAGCACGGTATCCCCTTCGGCACAGGCGGCGGCGACAAAGATCGCCGGAAATTCATCGATGGCCAGCGGCACCAGCTCGGCGGGAATCTCGATGCCCTTGAGCGACGCGCTTCTGACCCGCAGATCCGCCACCGGCTCGCCACCGCTGTCACGCTGATTCTCCAGGGTGATATCGGCGCCCATCAAACGCAGAATATCAATCACCCCGGTACGGGTCGGGTTGATGCCGACATGGGGCAGCAGCACGTCACTGTCCGCCGCGATGGAAGCGCCCACCAGCAGGAAAGCGGAGGAAGAAATGTCCGCCGGAACCTCCAGATGACAGGCGCGCAGAACGCCGCCACCGGTGACCGCGCGTAACGGACCTTCACTGCGCACCGGATAACCGAAACCGGCGAGCATGCGCTCGGTGTGATCGCGGGTCGGCGCCGGTTCCGTCACCGAGGTCTCGCCCTGGGCGTAAAGCCCCGCCAGCAACAGCGCGGACTTGACCTGGGCGGACGCCATCGGCAAGTCATAATGGAAGCCCTTGAGCGTCTGCCCGCCACGAATCCGCACCGGCGGACGGCCGCCGTCGTCGGTCTGAATGCTTGCGCCCATTTCTCGCAGCGGTTTGGCCACTCTCTCCATCGGCCGCTTGGACAGCGACGCGTCACCGGTGAGGGTCACATCAAACGCCTGGCCGGCGAGCAGCCCGGTGAGCAGGCGCATGGAGGTGCCGGAGTTGCCCATGTAGAGCGGCTTGCCCGGTTCCTTCAGGCCATGCAAGCCGACCCCATGCACGGTGACCTTGCCGTTATGGGGGCCTTCGATCACCACGCCCATGTCACGGAACGCCTGCAAGGTGGCCAGCGCGTCCTCCCCTTCGAGAAAACCCTCCACTTCCGTGATGCCGTCAGCCAGAGCGCCGAGCATGATGGACCGGTGGGAAATGGATTTGTCGCCGGGCACCCGGGCGCGGCCCCGCAGGCGGCCACCGGGCTGAACCACGAAGGTGGGGTCGTGCTGATCGCTCATGCTGCTCTCGTTATCCGAATGGCGCGCCTGCGTATAGGAGGTCCTCGCATTGAGCGCCAGAAAATGGGCCCGTGCCGTATTGGCGCGGGTCATGATACCCATCAGGGCATCGGAGTCACCGGCCGCGATAGCGTCGCGGAAACCGTCGATGCCATCGCGGAATAGTGCCAGGGCATCCAACACCGCCTGCCGGTTCTCCTGAAAGATATCGTGCCACATCACCGGGTCGGAACTGGCGATGCGGGTGAAATCGCGGAATCCCCCGGCGGCGTAGCGGAAGATCTCCGTGGAATCGCCCTGGCGTGCCAGGGTATCGACCAGGGAAAACGCCAGAAGATGGGGCAAATGGCTGGTTTCCGCCAGCACCCGGTCGTGATGTTCCGGCGTCATCTCCAGCACTTCGCTGCCCAGCGCGGTCCACAGTTCGCGCACCGCGCGGGTGGCCGCCGGATCGGTCTGCGCCAGCGGCGTGAGAATCACCCGGTGATCCTGGTAGAGGCCGGCGTCGGCGGCGGCCACGCCGCTGGTTTCCTTGCCGGCGATGGGATGTCCGGGCACGAAGCGGGAAAAATGGTCCCCCAGCGTCCGGCGAGCGGCGGCGATGACACTGCCCTTGACGCTGCCGCCGTCGGTGACGATGGCGCGCTCCGACAGCCCCGGCGCCAGCGCCGCCAGGGAGCGCTCCATTGCTGACACCGGCGTCGAAAGCAACACCAGATCGGCGCCACGCACCGCCAACGCCAGATCCTGGCTGCCTTCATCGATCAGCCCCATGGCCAGACCCTGTTCCAGGGTCCGGGCGGAACGGCTGCCGGCCACCAGCGTGCCCGCCAGGCCCCGCTCCCGCAAAGCGGCGGCGAAAGAGCCGCCGATCAGGCCCAGCCCGATGATTGCCACCCGTCGAAACAGCGGGGCGTCACGGCTCATCAGCGCGCCCCCGCTTTGATGACCTTGTCCAGGGCTTTCAGAAAACGTTCGTTTTCCCGCGCCGTGCCCACCGTGACGCGCAGGTGGTTGGGCAGGCCATAGCCGCCCAGCGGGCGCACGATGACACCTTCACGCAACAGCGCCTCGTACACCGGCAAAGCTTCACCGGCGCAATCCACGGTAATAAAGTTGGCTACCGACGGAATATGCTCCAGCCCGAGCTGGTTCAGCCCTTCCACCAACTGGCCAAGACCGGCGGTGTTCTCGCAACGGGAGTTCTCCAGGTGGTCGACATCGTCCAGCGCCGCCTCGGCGGCGGCCAGGGCGGGAATATTGACGTTGAACGGCTGACGCACCCGGTTGAGGATGTCGGCCACGTCCGGATGCGACACCGCATAACCCACCCGCAGCCCGGCGAGCCCGTGAATCTTGGAAAAGGTGCGGGTAACGATCAGGTTCGGGTAGCGCGCCAGCCGGCGCAGGCCATCCGGGTAATGGGACTCTTCCACATACTCGAAATAGGCTTCGTCCAATACCACCAGTACGTCTTCCGGCACCCGCTCGAGGAAACGATCCAGTGCCACATCATTGAACCAGGTGCCGGTGGGATTGTTCGGGTTGGCCAGGAACACGATGCGGGTGCTCTGGTTGATGGCGTCCGCCATGGCGGCCAGATCGTGGCCATAAAGATGCGCCGGCACCATCACCGGTCTGGCCGAACAGGCCACTGTCACCAGCGGGTAGATGGCAAACGCGTATTCGGCGTAGACCGTCTCTTCGCCGGGCTGCAGATAAGCCCGGGCCACCAGTTCAAGAATATCGTTGGAGCCGTTACCCAGGGTAATCTGATTGCTGTTGACGCCGAGCTTTTCCGCCAGCGCCGTCTTCAGGCTGAAACCGGCGCCGTCGGGATAGAGGTGAACCTGGTCCAGCGCCCGCTTCGCCGCTTCCAGCGCTTTATGGCTGGGCCCCAGAGGGTTTTCGTTACTGGCCAGTTTGATGATGTCGCGAATACCCAGTTCCCGTTCCAGTTCCTCGATCGGTTTACCGGGGGAATAGGGTTGCAGCCGCTGCACGCCGCCGTTGGCCAGTTTGATGTAATCGCAGGTCATGGTGTTTCCTGTTTGTTCAGGCCGGACGTCCGGCCTTTTCTACAATACCGCTTTGGGATAGGAGCCCAGAATACGGATGGTGTTGCCATCCCCTTCCAGTTTTGCCAGTACGTTCTTCAACAACGGATCTTCCTTGTGCCCTTCGCAGTCGATGAAGAACACATAGCTCCAGTTGGCGGTACGTGACGGGCGACTTTCCAGACGGGTCAGGTTGACACCCTGTTCACGGAACGGCAGCAGCATGTCGGAAAGCAGCCCCGGACGGTTCTTGCCGGTGACCAGCATGCTGGTTTTGTCGCGACCAGACGGCGGCGTGTCCTGGCGTCCAATCACCAGGAACCGGGTGGTGTTATCCGGGCGGTCCTCGATATTGCTCTGTACCCGTTCCAGACCATAGAGCTCGGCCGCCATGTCGCCGGCGATGGCCAGGGCGTTCCACTCGTCGCGCAACCGCCGTGCGGCCTCGGCATTGGAACTCACCGGAATACGCTCCACCGTGGGCAGGTGCGCATCCAGCCACTGGCGGCACTGGGCCAGGGTCTGCTGGTGGGAATAGACGCGGGTAACCTTGTCACGGCGGGTATGAGGTCCGGCCAGCAAATGGTGATGGATGCGCAGCTCCACCTCGCCGCAAATTTTCAGGCTGGAGGACATGAAGGTGTCCAGGGTATGGCTGACCATGCCCTCGGTGGAGTTTTCCACCGGCACCACGCCGTAATGGGCGGCCCCGGCCTCCACTTCGCGGAACACTTCGTCGATCGCGCCGAGCGGCACACTTTCCACCGCGTGGCCAAAGTGCTTGATCGCCGCCTGCTGGGTGAAGGTTCCCTCCGGCCCCAGGAACGCCACCCGCATGGGTTGTTCCAGTGCCAGGCAAATACTCATCACCTCGCGGAACAGCCGGGCCATGGCCTCACCGTCGATGGGGCCCTGGTTGCGCTCCTTGATACGCTGCAACACCTGGGCCTCGCGTTCCGGACGATAGAACACCGGGTTGCTGTCCTCGAGGCGCTTCACATCCGCCACCGCGTGGGCCAGTTCGGCCCGACGATTGAGCAACGCCTGGAGCTGCTGATCCAGAGCGTCGATTTGATCCCTCAGGCTGTCCAACGAATCGGTCATTGTCTGTCTCGCTTACACGCTGGCACGCATCACGCTGGCACGCTGGCACGCTGCATGTGAGCGTACGGCTGGGACTGTGCCACTATTGTTTCCTATCGTCTCGCCGGGCACCACCGCGCTCACCGCTTTTGCCAATGCCATCAAACATGGCGTGCAAGCGTGTCAGCGTTTCGCGCACCGGCGCTTATCCGTGTCGCTTCTCGAAATCCGCCATGAACGCCACCAGGGCCTCCACCGCGGCCTCGGGCACGGCGTTATAGATGCTGGCACGCATGCCGCCCACGCTGCGGTGGCCCTTCAGATTATGCAGACCGGCGGCGCCCGCCTCGGCCAGGAAGTCCTTGTCCAGATCACTGTTGGCCAGCACGAACGGCACGTTCATCCAGCTACGATTGGCCTTCTCCACCGGGTTGCTGTAGAAACCGCTGGCATCGATGAAGTCGTACAGACGCTTCGCCTTGCGCTCATTGATCGTGGCCATGGCGGTCAGGCCGCCCTGGTCCTTGAGCCACTGGAACACCAGACCGGCCAGATACCAGGCGAAGGTCGGCGGCGTGTTATACATGGAGTCGTTGTCGGCGTGGATCTGATAGTTCAACATCGCCGGCACGCTGGCGCCCGCGCGTCCCAGCAAATCGCGGCGCACGATCACCAGGGTGATGCCGGCCGGACCGATATTCTTTTGCGCACCGGCATAGATCAGGCCGAACCGGTTCACGTCCAGGGGCCGGGACAGGATAGTGGAACTCATGTCCGCCACCAGCGGCTTGTCCACCTCGGGAATGAAATCAAACTCCAGGCCGCCGATGGTTTCGTTCGGACAGTAATGCAGGTAATCGGCATCGGCGGACAAGGTCCAGTCCGCCTGCGGCGGCACATAGCTGAAGTTGCGATCCTCGCTGCTGGCCGCCACGTTGATGTCTCCGTAACGACGCGCTTCCTTGATTGCTTTGCTCGACCACTGACCGGTGTTGACATAGTCCGCCTTGCCGTTGCCCCCCATCAGGTTCAGCGGCACCATGGCGAACTGAGTGCTGGCGCCGCCGTGCAGGAACAACACGGCATAGTCGTCGGAGATACCCAGCAAATCCCGCAGATCCTGCTCCGCACGCTGGGCCAGTTCCACCACCACCTGATCCCGGTGGCTCATTTCCATCACCGACATACCGGTGCCGCGAAAATCCAGCAACTCTTCCTGGGCTTGACGCAACACCGCTTCCGGCAACGCCGCCGGACCAGCGCAAAAGTTGAAAGCGCGGGACATTCAGTTTCTCCGTATCGATAAAACGGCCCGGTCGAACCGGGCCGGAATGGTCATGCCGGGAGCAGGAAACGGAACCTTAGTTTTCTGCGTTTCCGTCTTCTTCCGGGTTCTCTTCCAGGTCGTCGACAACCTCCTCCGCACCTTCCAGCTCGGGAATGGTGGCCAGACCGGACAGTGCCTCACCGTCACCAAGACGGATCAAGCGCACGCCCTGGGTGTTACGGCTCAGATGACTGACCTCATCGACCCGGGTACGCACCAGCGTGCCCTGGTTGGAGATCAGCATGATGTCCTCTTCGCCGAACACCTGGGCGGCGCCGACCAGAGAACCGTTGCGCTCATTGACCACCATGCCGATCACGCCCTGGGTGCCGCGCCCCTTGGTCGGAAACTCGCTCAGATCGGTACGCTTGCCGTAGCCGTGTTCGGACGCGGTCAGCAGTTGGCCGCCTTCCTGCGGCACGATCAGCGCGATCACTTCCTCGCCGTCGGCGACTTTCATACCGCGCACGCCCCGTGCGGTGCGGCCCATGACACGGACCTTGGATTCCTGGAAGCGCACCACTTTGCCGTTGCCGGCCACCAGCACCACATCCTCGGCGCCCTGGGTAATCGCCACATTCACCAGGTGCTCGCCTTCCTGCAGTTTGACCGCGATCAGACCATTGCTGCGCGGCCGGGCGAATTTAGCCAGTTCGGTCCGTTTCACCACGCCGTTGGAAATGGCCATGAAGATGAACGGACCGGGAGTGGTATCCTCTACTTCCACACCCTCGGCGTCTTCGATGACATCGACGCCGTCCGTCTCGGTCTCGTCCTCGTCATCGGTATTGCCCTGCTGACGCACCATTTCCGCGTCCAGGCGCAGGATGGCGGTGATTCGCTCTTCCTTCTGCAGTGCCGGGATCAGATTGATGATCGGCTTACCACGGGAGTTGCGCCCGCCCTGCGGCAATTCGAACACCCGCAGCCAGTACACCTTGCCGATGCTGGTGAAACACAGCAGCGTATCGTGGGTGCCGGCTACCAGCAGCTGCTCGACGTAGTCCTCATCCTTCACCGTGGTCGCCGCCTTGCCGCGGCCGCCGCGACGCTGCGCGGCATAGGTGTCGATGGGCTGGACCTTGGCGTAACCGCCGTGGCTGAGCGTGACCACCACGGTTTCCTCGGCGATCAGATCTTCCATGCTCAGGTCGGAGCGGGAAGTCTGAATCTCGGAACGGCGCTCGTCGGCGTACTCGTCACGTATCGCTTGCAGTTCCTCGCGAATCACCTCGAGCAGGCGCTCCGGGTCGGCCAGAATCAGGCTCAACTCACGGATCTGCTCCAGCAGCTCCTGGTAGTCGGTGACCAGCTTTTCCCGTTCCAGGCCGGTCAGTTTCTGCAGGCGCAGATCGAGGATCGCCTGGGCCTGTTCCGGAGACAGGTAGTAAAGCCCGTCACGCAGGCCGAACTGCTCGTCCAGATTGTCCGGACGGGCAATGTCCTCGCCGCCGGCGCGTTCCAGCATGGTCAGCACATCGCCGGGCGCCCAGCCCTTGGCCAGCAGCTTTTCCCTGGCCTCGGCGCCGCTCGGCGACGCCTTGATCAGTTCGATCACCGGGTCGATGTTGGCCAGAGCCACCGCCAGGCCTTCCAGCAAATGCGCCTTTTCCCGTGCCTTGCGCAATTCATAGACGGTGCGGCGGGTGACCACTTCACGGCGATGCCGCAGGAAAGCGTCCAGCAACTGGCGCAGGTTGAGCGTCTTCGGCTGGCCGTCTTCCAACGCCACTATGTTGATGCCGAACACCGACTCCATCTGCGTCTGCTGATAGAGATTGTTGAGCACCACGTCACCGTTCTCGCCACGGCGCAGCTCAATGTAGATGCGCATACCCTCTTTGTCGGACTCGTCGCGCAGCTCGGTGATGCCTTCGATTTTTTTGTCTTTGACCAGCTCGGCGATCTTCTCGATCAGCCGCGCCTTGTTCACCTGGTACGGCAGCTCGGTGACGATGATCGCTTCCTTGCCGCTCTTGTCCGCCTCTTCCACGGTGGCGCGGGCGCGCACGTAGATACGGCCCCGGCCGGTACGGTACGCTTGCACGATGCCGGCGCGGCCATTGATGATACCCGCGGTGGGGAAGTCCGGGCCCTGGATGTATCGCATCAGGTCGTCCGGGGTCAGGCTGTCATCGTCGATCAGTGCCAGACAGCCGTCGATCACCTCGCCCAGATTATGTGGCGGAATGTTGGTGGCCATGCCCACGGCGATACCGGAAGAGCCGTTGACCAGCAGGTTCGGCACCCGCGTGGGCATCACTTCCGGGATACGCTCGGTGCCGTCGTAGTTGTCGACGAAATCCACCGTTTCCTTGTCCAGATCGGCCTGCAGCTCGTGGGCGATCTTGGCCATGCGCACCTCGGTGTAACGCATGGCCGCGGCGGAGTCGCCGTCGATGGAACCGAAGTTGCCCTGCCCGTCCACCAGCATGTAGCGCAGCGAGAACGGCTGGGCCATACGCACGATGGTGTCGTATACGGCGGAGTCACCATGGGGGTGGTACTTACCGATGACGTCGCCCACCACCCGGGCGGACTTCAGGTACGGCCGGTTCCAATGGTTGTTGAGCTCGTGCATGGCGAACAGCACACGCCGGTGCACCGGTTTCAGGCCGTCGCGCACGTCGGGCAAAGCGCGTCCGACGATCACGCTCATGGCGTAATCCAGGTACGACTGTCTCAGTTCGTCCTCGATATTGACGGGTGTAACTTCTTTTGCGAGGTCCGTCATGGCGTTCCTTTTGTATCCTTGGTGGCGTGGGTGACGCTCCCGGAAAAGTCAACGATGATAGCACAGCTTGAGAAGCTCTGAATAAGTATTCCGGCTGGCTCTAAGAGCCTGCTTGAGTGGGATCGCGCGCCCGGGACAGGCTATACTCGCCGCCACGATACTCTCCATCGCACAATAGCCACCACAATGGCCACCGCCGTCCGGCGGCGGCCCCGGTTGAAGCAAGGAGCCTTGAATGAGCGACAATCAGGCCGACCTGATCCTGCACGCCCGCTGGGTGGCGCCGGTGGCGCCGGACGCCACGGTACTGGAACAGCACGCCGTGGTGGTGCGCGGCGATACCATCGTTGATCTGCTGCCCAGCGCGCTGGCGGACCAGCAATGGCAGGCCACGGAGGTCCGCCGGCTGGACCGGCATCTGCTGATCCCGGGTCTGGTCAACGCTCACACCCACGCCGCCATGAACCTGTTTCGCGGCCTCGCCGACGACCTTCCGCTGATGACCTGGCTGGAAAAACACATCTGGCCGGCGGAGGGACGCTGGGTCAGTGACCCGTTCGTTTACGAGGGCACCCGGCTGGCGGCGGCGGAAATGATTCGCGCCGGCACCACCTGCTTCGCCGACATGTATTTCTTTCCCGACGCGGTGGCCCGGGCCACGCTGGAAAGCGGCCTGCGAGCGGCTATTTTTTGTCCGCTGATGGACTTCCCCACGCCGATGGGGTCCGGGCCGGAGGACTATTTACGGCTGGCCACCGACGCTGTCGATCAGTGGCGCCATGAGCCGCGGCTGTCCCTGGGATTTGGTCCGCACGCCCCTTACACGGTATCCGACGGCCCGCTGGAACAGGCTCTGACCCTGGCCGAGGAACTGGACCTGCAAATCATGATGCATGTGCACGAAACCGCCGGCGAAATCCAGCAGGCGGTGGAGCACAACGGTGACCGGCCCCTGGCTCGGCTGCGCCGGCTGGGCCTGCTGACGCCGAGGCTGATGGCCGTGCACATGACCCAGTTACTGGACGAGGAAATCCAGTGGCTGACCGAAACCGGCACTCATGTGGTGCATTGCCCGGAGTCCAACCTGAAACTGGCCAGCGGCTTCTCGCCGCTGTACAAACTGCGCCAGGCCGGCGTCAATGTCGCTCTGGGCACCGACGGCGCCGCCAGCAACAACGACCTGGATATGATCGGTGAAATGCGCAGCGCCGCCCTCCTGGCCAAGGGCGTCAGCCTGCGCGCGGACGCCCTGCCCGCCGCCGAGATTCTGGAAATGGCCACCCTGGGCGGCGCCCGCGCCCTGGGACAGGAGGGCAGGATCGGTTCCCTGCAGGCGGGCAAGCAGGCCGATCTGGTGGCGGTGGATCTGGCCCGCCTGGAAACCCAGCCGGTTTACGACCCGGTGGCCCAACTGGTCTATGCCGCCAGTCGCGATCAGGTCACCGATGTCTGGGTCGCCGGCCGCGCCCTGTTGAAAGAGCGGAACCTGCTCACCCTCAACGAGGCCCAACTGGTGCACAATGCTCAACAATGGCAACGGAAAATCGCCGGAGAAAGCCAATGAACGAAGTAACCCACCGCAATGTGGACAACAGTGAAGTCGCCAAATTCAACGCCCTGGCGGAGCGCTGGTGGGATCCCAACTCCGAATTCCGGCCATTGCACGACATCAATCCGCTGCGCCTGAACTACATCGATGAGCGGGTGGACCTGCCCGGCAAAAGGGTGATCGACATCGGCTGCGGCGGCGGCCTGCTCTCCGAGGGCATGGCCCGGCGTGGCGCCACCGTCACCGGCATCGACATGGGCGAGGCACCGCTGGCCGTGGCACGGCTGCACGCTGAACAGAGTGGCGTGGAGGTGGAGTATCTGCAGACTCCGGCGGAAGACATCGCCGCTGAGCGGGCCGGTCAGTACGACGTGGTCACCTGTCTGGAAATGCTGGAACACGTCCCGGATCCGTCTTCCGTGATCCGCGCCTGCGCCGCGCTGGTCAAGCCCGGCGGTCAGGTGTTCTTCAGCACCATCAACCGCAATCCGAAATCGTTTCTGTTCGCCATCGTTGGCGCCGAATACGTGCTGCGCCTGCTGCCACGCGGCACCCATGAGTACGCCAAACTGATCCGTCCTTCGGAACTGGCGGGCTGGTCCCGCGACGCCGGCCTGGATGTACGCGACACCACCGGCATGACCTACAACCCGGTCACCCAGGTGTACAAACTGAACCGGGATGTATCAGTCAACTATCTGATGCACGCGGTGAAAGCGGTCTGACACCCGGCGTCGAATACTAGCGAGGCTCCATGAAATCTCTGCAGGCCGTTTACTTCGATCTGGACGGCACCCTGATCGACACCGCGCCGGACTTTTACAGCGTGCTCAATCACTTGTTGGCGGAGCATGGTCGACCGGCGGTGAGCTATGCGGCGGTGCGCGCCAATGTTTCCAATGGCGCCCGGGCGCTGACCGAACTGGGCTTTGGCCTGGGTCCGGAAGACGCCGCCTTCGACGATTACCTGAACCAGTTACTCAACGCCTACGCCGGCCATCTGGCGGTGGACACCCGGCTGTTCGAGGGCATGGCCGATACCCTGGACTGGCTCGACCAGCATGGCCTGCCCTGGGGCATCGTCACCAACAAACCGGAGCGCTTCACCTTGCCGGTGCTCGAGGGCCTGGGTCTGGCGACCCGGGTTGGCGCGGTGATCTGTCCGGATCACGTGCGCCAGCGCAAACCGGATCCGGAAGGTTTGCTGATGGCAGCCGGACGCGATGGTGTTAACCCCGCCGCCTGCCTTTACGTCGGCGATCATCTGCGCGACATTCAGGCTGGTAAAAACGCCGGCATGGCCACCGCGGTGGCCGCGTTCGGCTACATCGACGCCGACGACGACCCTCACGGCTGGCAGGCGGACCATCTGCTGGAACAGGGCGACGACCTGCTACCCTTACTGAAAACCCTGACAAGCGAGAGTCTGGCATGAACGATCTGCAGTCCCTGAATAGCCAAGCGGTGACGTATCAATGTCCGGATAACGCCTTCAAGGACCGCATCATCCTGGTGACCGGCGCCGGCGACGGCATTGGCCGGGCCGTATCCCTGGGGCTGGCCCGGCACGGCGCCACCGTGATTCTGCTCGGCCGCACCCAGTCCAAACTGGAAGCGGTGTACGACGAAATTAAAGCCGCCGGCGGCCCGGAACCGGCGCTGGCGCCGGTCAACATGACGGTGGCGCGCCCCAGTGATTATCTGGAGCTGGCCAGCCTGTTCGAGAAAGAGTTCGGGCGCCTGGACGGCGTGCTCCACAACGCCTCACAGCTTGGCGACATCACCCCCATGGACGGCTACAGCGCCGACACCTGGGACTCGGTCATGCAGGTGAACGTCAACGCCGCCTTCTATCTGACACAGGCCCTGCTGCCGTTACTGCGCAACAGCGATGACGCCCGCATCCTGTTCACTTCGTCCAGCGTCGGTCGGCGCGGGCGCGCCTACTGGGGAGCCTATTCGGTGTCCAAAGCGGCCACCGAGAATCTGGCCCAGGTGCTCGCGGAGGAGCTGGAAAATACCTCGAAGATCCGTGTCAACACGGTCAACCCCGGCGCCACCCGCACCGCCATGCGCGCCAACGCCTACCCCGGCGAAGATCCGATGACGCTGAAAACACCGGAAGAGCTGTTGCCGGTCTACCTTTACCTGCTGGGCCCGGACAGCAGCAACGTGAACGGCGTTTCTCTGGACGCGCAGCCGAAATAACGTATCGCGGCCCACCGGCCGCGCCCCTTCCCATATGCAACATCCCCTTGGCTATAGCGACAAAGCCAGACGTCGTCATGGTGCCCGGCAACCGGAACAACTGTGCTATTACTTTTTGTCCGGGCCCGAGAACGCGGCCTTCGTATCATAGCGCCCACGCCAACAACAAAAAGGGACCTTTATGAAAGCCTTATTGATAAGGGCCGCCACGCTCCTCGTCCTGCTCGCTGGTGCCGTTACCGTCAGCGCCGAAGACCTGCGCCTGTCGCCGGAACAAAAAGCGAAGATGGAAAAGCTGCTGCCCGGGGTCACCATCAGTGATTCGCTGGTATCGGAACTGGCCAGCGTCTTTTATTCGCGGGACATGCCGGTGCGGGTACGGCTCAAGGCGATCAGCAAGTTGGTGGGCATCGATCAAATGCCGCCGGGCACCGCGCTCAAGCGCAAAATCTGTATCTGGGACATCGCCGGCCGCAATGGACCGATCTTTCACGCCGCCATGGAACAGCGGGCTCTGGCGCTGGAATATGGCATCAATCTGGAAATGATCCCGTTCACCAATGAGTCGATCATGGTGGATGAATTGAAAGCCGGCCGCTGTGACGCGGCGCTGATGACTGGCTTTCGCGCCCGCGATTTCAATGTCTACACCGGCACCATCGATTCCATCGGCGGGGTGCCGGACAATGACCACATGCGCACCCTGCTGGAAGTGCTCGCCCATCCCAGCCAGGCGGACAAAATGGTGCATGGCGACTACGTGATCATGGGCGTGTACCCCGGCGGTGCCGCCCATATCTTCGTCAACGACAAACAGATCAGTTCCCTGGCCAAGGCCGCCGGCAAGAAAGTGGTGGTGCTGGACTACGACAAGACCCAGGCGGAGATGGTCGCCGGTATCGGCGCCACGCCGGTGCCCTCGGATATCGTCAGTGCGCCGAACAAATTCAACAACGGCGTGGTGGACATTCTGGCGGCACCGCTGATCGCCTACGAGCTTCTGGAGCTGTACAAAGGGATGACGCCGGATGGCGGCATCGTCGACTTTCCGCTGGCGCAGATCAGCATGCAGCTGGTGGGCCGGCTGGACAAATTCCCCAACGAGATCGCCCAACTGGTGCGCGAAGCGTCCTTCGAAGCCTACGACCGCATCCGCGCTAGGGTAAAAATAGAGGAAGATCGGGTGCCGGATCGCTGGTGGATCCATATTCCGGACAAGGAGCGCCGCGTTTACGAAAGCATGATGCAGGACGCCCGCAATGTGTTGCGCAAACAAGGCTACTACGACGGTCGCATGCTCGACATGCAGAAGCGGATCCGCTGCAAATACGCGCCGTCTCGCGGTGAGTGCTCCAATTCCTAGGCACCAGTCGGAGACGCGAACCATGATCCATGGCTGGAGATATACCACTGCGCTCTTGCTGGCACTGTTGGGCCCCGCCGTCCCGGCCATGGCCGAACCCGCGCCCGGCGCCGTCACCAAGGCGTTCCAGGAGCGCCGCCATCTGACCATCTGCATCTGGGATCTGGTCGGCCGCAACGGGCCGATTTTCTCCGTGGCCCAGGATCAGAAAGCCCGTTTCCTGGAGTATGGCCTGGACATCGATCTCGAGCCCTATACCAATGAACGGGTCATGGTGGAGGCGCTCAAGGCGCGCCAGTGCGACGCGGCCCTGATGACCGGCATGCGCGCGCGGCTCTTCAACAAGTACACCGGCACCATCGATTCCATCGGCGGCGTGCCCAGTGAAGAACATATGCGCATCCTGCTGGAGGTGCTGGCCAACCCGAAATCGGCGTCGCGCATGGTGGAAGGCGACTACGTGATCCTCGGCATCGCTCCCGCCGGCGCCGCCTATATTTTCGTCAACGACAAACGCATCAATACCCTGGCCAAGGCCGCCGGCAAAAAAGTGGCGGTACTGGATTACGACCCGACGCAGGCGGAGATGGTTGCCCAGGTGGGAGCATCACCGGTGCCATCGGATCTGGTCAGCGCACCCAACAAGTTCAACAACGGCGTGGTGGATGTGCTGGCGGCACCGCTGGCCGCCTATCAGATCATGGAGCTGTACAAGGGCATGACGCCGGACGGCGGCATCATCAATTACCCGCTGGCGCAGATCAGCCTGCAGTTGGTGGGCCACAAGGACCGCTTCCCGGCGGATATGGCACAGATCTCCCGGGAGCTGTTCTTCGAGGGGTACCAGAAGATGATGGATCGTGTGCATCTGGAATCCCGCCAGGTGCAGGACCATTGGTGGGTGCCGATTCCGGCCCGGGACAAGCAGGACTATGAGGTGATGATGCGCGATGCCCGCGTGCAGTTGCGCGAGCAGGGCTACTACGACGGCGACATGCTCAACTTGCAACAACGGATCCGTTGCAAGTTGGACGCACGCCGCGCCGAGTGCGCCAATCCGGTGGAGTGAACCGGCTCTAGGAATCTTCCGTGGGTATCTGCTCCAGAGCGCCAAACATATCCACGCGCTGATCATTGAACAGATCGAGTTCCGGCGCCAACGCCTGCACATAGCGGTCGAAATAGAGAAACTGCTTGAGCAGCAGAGCGAACTCCCGCGGGAACCGGATACCGTGATCCTCGCCAATGCGCACCAGATCCATCAGCAAACGATTGACCTCACGATCATTGCGATCGGCCTGCACCAGCGATGACGGATCCACCCGGGTGAGACGATCCTGTAAAGCGGTGATATCCCGCGCCAGCGCGTCCACGTCCACTTCTTCCCGGGTCATGCCCACCATCACCATGGACCGGGCCATGGTCTGGACGTCGCCATTGCCAATCGCCTCAAGGAAACTGGACATGCCCTCCCAGGCTTCACGGCGAATGCGCCCGACCATGCCAAAGTCGATGAAGCCGACACGGCCGTCTTCCAGCACCATCAGGTTACCGGCGTGCAAGTCGGCGTGGAAGAAATCGCACAGCATGAGACTGGAGAACCAGGTATTCAGCGCGGTGATCAGCACCCCGGCGGGGTCGTCGGTATACTCACGCAAGGCGCCGAGATCAGTGATCGGCATGCCGTGCAGCCGTTCCATGGTCAATACCCTGGTGGTGGTGTGGGAACGGATCGGCCGGGGCGCCACCACCGCACGATTACCGGTCTGCGCCAGGAAGTCATTGAATTGCTCCAGGTTACGGGCTTCCTGCAGGAAATCGCACTCCTCCATCATCCCCGCCTGCAGCTCCTCGATGACCCCGGACAACGCCGAACGGCTCAGCCCCGGCGCCAGTGATTCGATCACCCGGGCGGAGAAATAGAGAAAGTTGAAATCGGTAAGCAGCACATTGCGTACTCCGGGACGCTGCACCTTGATCACCACCTCGGCACCGTTGTGCAGGCGCGCCGCGTGCACCTGGGCAATGGAAGCGCTGGCCAGCGGACGCGGATCCACCCATTCGAAATGCTGCTCCAGGCTGCCACCCAGTTCCTCTTCCACCATCCCGCGAATATAGTGGAAAGACAGCGGCGGGGTCCGATCCAGGCATTTCTGGAACGCCTCCACGTACTCTTCCGGAAACAGTGACGGTGAACTGGCGATGAACTGCCCCAGCTTGATGTACGTCGCGCCCAGGGATTCAAAAGTAGCGCGCAACCGTTCCGGCAGGGCGTCACGATCACCAAGCGCCCAACCCAGCCCCTGACGGCCCACCACACCGAGAGTCTCAATGATGCGCAGGGCGCCTCGGGCGGTGTTCCTCGCCAGCGCCAGGCCGGAGCGCTCACGCAGCAGATCGGCGCGAGCGCCGGTAACCGAAGAAGGCTGTGTCATCACGTCTGTGTCCCTGTTTAAAAATGAATCGCCCTGGGTCGGTAAACTACCGGAAAAGGGTAACCATAAAAACCACGACGGTTTTTACCTCGAGGTTAATTATGACCAGCCGGTCTTTCTGTCCCCTTTTTTTTACCTGGTTCACGAGTGTCCACTCAAAGATCCAGAGGTTAAAGGGTAACCGTCTGATTTTATTACCAAGATCCCGGAAGGCCCAGCGTTTAGGTAAACTTCATTGGCTGTTCCGACAGGAGAGCGCCGACGTACGGTCATTTCCCCTGGTCCCGTGCAAATCCATGATCCCCTTGCTGGCGTCCATATGTAATGGCTTACATGCATTTTTGTAATTGGCGCTTGTGTCAACGGGCGTGCGTTGTGTACCGTCAAATTTTCCACGTCGAGAACAATAAAAAGGAGCTAAAAGGAATGCGTTCTCTAATAACCAAAGTGCTGCGACCCGCGCGTGTACTGATTGCCGGCGGCGCCCTACTCGCGCTGCAGGGCTGTGGCATGATCTATAAAACCACCGGGGATATTCTGGTCAGCTTTGGCCAGGCGGAATTACTGCCCTATATGCTGGCCTACGACGATGTCCGCATGGGCTGCATCATGGGTGAAGCCCAGACGCCTCTCCTGATGTCCTTCGAAACCGTGGGTTCCCATCCCGGCCGCCTGGGCGTGATGACCTTCGTCACCTCGGCGGTGTGCGCCGAACAGCTTGCCCTGGAGTCCGAACTGCGCTACCTGCGTGCCATGAAGGAAGGCCGGGTCGCCGAAGCCCAGGATGCCCGCATCGAGCAAAAACGCTGGTCCGCCCTGGCCGCCGAGCGCCTGCTCACTGCCTACCAGCGCCTGGAAGTGGAATACGGCAAGCAGAACGAAGGCGAGTGCCCCAAACTGAATCGCAAACTGGATCAACTGGTCTGGCTGGTGGGTAACATTGCCGGCGCCCAGGCGCTGGTGGCCGACGGTGCCGCCGACGGCGTGGTCGGTGTACCGCGCGATATCGTTGGCAAAGTCGCCCGTAACGCCTCCTGCCTGAGCAACGAGAACTGGTGGGGCGCGCCGGAAGGCCTGCGTGCCACGATCTGGAACCTGCTGCCGCAGTTGGCTCCGGAAGGCGCCCAACCCTGGCCGAAGCTGGAACAATCCGCCGAAATGGGCTTCGAAAAAGGCGTGCGTCTGGGCAGCGCTTTCCTGGCGCTGAGCGCTTACAGCAAGGGCGACAACGATCGTCTGCGCAAAGCGATTCGCGATTTCGCCGCCAACGACGAAAACCTGGACCCGGACTACGCCATGATCGACGCCATCGCCGGTGTCCTGATACAGGGCCTGTCCGATCGCATGTGGACCGAAGCCACCGGCAAGCGGACTCCGGTGAACGGCCTGGGCACCTTCTGGGATGACCAGCCCTCCTCGGGTTCCAAAGTTGACATCGACGATCTGCTGTAACGGGACCGGAGGGCCTTTCCCCGCTGGAAGGCTCTCCTCCCGATAATCAAAAAAACCAGGAGAGACGATCTCATGCGCTACAAGAAAGCGTTAACCGCCGTGATGGCGACCGTACTGGGCCTGGCCGCCGCCGGCGCCAATGCCGCCGAGAAACGGACCTTGTGTGTCTTTGACATCATCGGTGCCAGTGGCGACGTCTACAACGTGATGAAGGACTACCGTACCGCCGCCGCCGGTTGGGGAGCCGACATCGACCTCAAGCCCTACACCGACGAGAAGATCACCGCCGAGGCCCTCAAGGCCGGGCAGTGCGACGGCGCGGTGCTGACCGGTCTGCGGGTACGCCAGTTCAACCACTACTCCGGCAGCATGGAAGCGATCGGCGCGATTCCGGATTACGAGCATCTGCGCACCGTGATCCAGGTGCTGTCCAGCGACACCCCGTCCATCAACGAAAAAATGACCTCCGGGCCCTACACCATTGGCGGCCTGATGCCGATGGGCGCGGCTTATCTTTTCGTCAAGGACAGGGCCATTAACAACGTCAACGCTTTGTCCGGCAAGTCCATCTCGGTAATGGAATACGACCCCGCCCAGGCGCAAATGGCCGCCAAGGTGGGCATGTCTCCGGTACTGTCGGACATCACCAACTTCGCCGGCCGCTTCAACAACAACTCCGTGGATATCTGCTTCGCTCCGGTGGTGGCTTATTCCGCGCTCGAACTGTACAAGGGGCTGCAACCCGACGGTGGCATCATCCGCTATACGCTGGGCCAGCTCACCAATCAGATCGTGCTGCGCAAGGACCGCTTCTCCGAGGATTTCGTCAAGCAGTCCCGCAAATTCATGTTCGGCCAGTTTGACCGCGCCATGACCATCATCAACAACGCGGAAAACGAGGTGGACAAGAAGTGGTGGATCGAGCTGCCCGAGGAAGACAAGCGTGGCTATGACGAGATGCTGCGTGAGGCTCGTATCGAGATGACCCAGGACGGTATTTACAGCAAGGACCTGACCAACCTTCTGCTGAAGGTACGTTGCAAGTACGACCCTTCCCGCGCGGAATGCGCCAACCCTCAAGAGTAACAGCTGAAACCGCGGGGCCGGCATCCGGCCCCGTTCTCCATTCCCTCCACCACTTCCGGCGCTTCGGCCATACCGGCGCGAAGGGGTGAAGTATATGCTCGCTCGAAAAGGTCGTTTTCATACGCGGCGATCTCATTGCTGGCATAACAAAAACCGGGTGAAAAATGGATAAACCAACCTTTACCGTGGCGAACCGTTCCATCAAGGAATGGGTATCCTCCCTGCCGACCCTGATCATCCTTCTGCTGACGATTTTTCTTTCTTCCGGTGAAATTATTCACTCCCAGTTATTGAAGATAGGTGAAAATACCTGGGAGAGTTATTTCCTGCTGCGTGGCGCCGGCATGGTGCAACAGCCAACCTGTAACCCGGACCCGAACATCGATCAGCTCACCCGGGAAACGGTACGCAAGCGCCAACAGGAAAGCGCTGATGATCCGCTGGCGGACGTGCTCGGCACCTCGGAGGTCAACGAGGACGCGATCCGTCAGTCTCTGGAGCGCTCCAGGGAAAACTGCCGGACTCGCTGGGAGCGCTTCCAGACCATAGAGGAAAGGGTTACACCCGGTGTCATCGCCTTCCGCACCGTCGAGGGCGGCGTGGCGAAAATCGTCTCCACGCTTGGCGACTACAAACGCCTTTTATTGTGTTTGCTGGTACTAATCTGCGCCGCCACTGCCACACTGGGCCGGCACCATATCGCTCTGCGGCCGCAACGGACGGTAAAGGACTATCTTGTTTCCACCACGGCACAGTTGATAGCCAATGCGCTGCTGCTTTCCTCCGCTTTCGTTTATCGCATGGAGGAAGTCGCCGCCATGGAGTCCGGCGTGCGCGTCGGCCATTTCTATTTGCACCAATTCTGGATCGCCGGCTTTGCCATTCTCACCGCCTCTTCCCTGTATCAGTTGATACGCCGCCCCAGGGATCTGGAATCCGGTGGCTCCTGGGGCAAGGCCCTGCTCACCATTCCGCTTTACACGTTCATGGCTCTGACCGCGTCGGCGCAGTTCCTCAGCCAGGGTTATTACCACGGCATCGCCGTGTACCTGGGCATGATGATGGAGATGTCCACGCTGTTCCTGAACCTGGCGCTGTACATCTGGATCGGCATGATGCTCAAGCAGACCAAGCTGGCCCATCTGGTGTTCGATGTACTGCGACCATGGAAAATGTCACCGGAACTGATGGCCTTCGTGGTGCTGGCCGTGGCGGCCATCCCCACCGCTTACACCGGCGCTTCCGGTATCTTCGTGATCGCCGCCGGGGCCACTATCTATAACGAGCTGATCCGCGCCGGCGCGCGCAAACAACTGGCCCTGGCCGCCACCGCCATGTCCGGCTCCATGGGGGTGGTACTGCGCCCCTGTCTGCTGGTGGTAATCATCGCCGCGCTGAACAAGAGCGTGACCACCGCCGAGCTGTTCAATTCCGGTATCAAGATCTTCATTCTCAGCCTGGTGCTGTTCTTTATATACAGTCAATTCGCGCGCACCTCCCCGGCCCGCATCGCGCCGTTCTCCGAGGCTCTGCCGCACAGTCTGAAACGTCTGATACCGCTGCTGCCCTACGGCATCGTGGTCGGCACCGTGCTGGTGTTCTTCAGCGACGTTCTTAACCGTCATCTGGATGAGTTCTCCGCCCCGATCATTTTGCCGGTGATGCTGCTGGCCGTGCTGTTCTACGAAAAACTCAGCCGCCATTTTCTGCACCTGTTCGCATTGGCGCTAATCCCCATGCTGGCGATGTCCTTCATGGACACCTGGAACGGCTATCAGGCCTTGCAGAGCGGCGAAATCCCCACCGGCTGGACCACCGTGACACTGCAAAATCATCTTTGGGGACTGTTCTGGCGCAATGTGATTCTCGGTGGCTTTATCGTCGTTCACTACCTGGTGGCGCCCCGCATGAAAGGCAATGGCGATACCGACCCTCACTACGCTCCAGAGGAAGGCGTCTCGGAAAAACTGGAAGGCTCTCTGCGCTTCTCCACCAATGAGACCACCACCCACATCGGCGCACTGTTGATGCTGATGGCACTGTCCGTGAGCACCGGCGGTATCATCGAACGCTCCGGTCTGATGGAAATGCTACCCGAAGCGTTCTCCTCGATCTGGATCGCGATGACCATTCTGGTAGTGACCATGGTAGTCATCGGTATGATCATGGATCCCTATGGCGCGGTGATTCTGGTGAACGCGACCATCGCTCAGGTGGCGTTCAACAACGGTATTGATCCGTTGCACTTCTGGATGATTACGCTGGTGGCGTTCGAATTGGGTTATCTGACCCCGCCGGTGGCCCTCAACCATCTGCTGACCCGGCAGGTGGTGGGTGACGACGAGGTGGAAAGCGCCAAACTTCACAGCGGCTCCTTCTTCCGCCGCTACGAGAAGTTCCTGCTGCCCATCGCGGTGATGCTGACGGCGCTGCTGGCGGTAAGCTATCTGCCGCTGATGTCCGAGGGGCTGCACCAATGGCTGTTCCACAAGATACAGGTGGCCATGTAATCACCCGGTGTAAATAAACACCGTAACCACAGGAAGGGGCTCTCGCGGGCCCCTTTTGTGTTAAACGCCAAGAGACAAAAAGACGGAACGCAACACCGATAAAAACAATCCATACCAATAAGAAGGAGAAGGGGCGATGGAAGAAAGAGCCATGGGGGAAACCGTGAAGAGAGACAGCGGGCACTGGCTTCAGCGGTCGCCGGCGGAATGGTTTTCTTCATTACCAACCCTGTTGGTACTGTTGCTGGCACTGTTTCTCTCATCCGGAGAGATCATCCATTCACAGTTGCTCAAGATCGGGGAAAACACCTGGGAAAGTTATTTCCTGCTGCGTGGCGCCGGTCTCATGGAGGAACCGACCTGCAATCCCGATCCGGATATCAACCGGCTGACCCGGGAAACCCTGCAAAGGCGGAAGGCCGAAGCCGCCAACGATCCACTTGCCGGCGTGCTGGGCACACCCAGCGTCAACGAAGACGCCATCCGTCAGTCACTGCAGCGGTCACGGGAGAACTGCCGGGGAAAATGGGACCGCTACCAGATCATTCAGGAAAGGGTCACCCCTTCGGTGGTGATGTTTCGCAATGTGGAAGGCGGCGTGGCCTGGGTGGTGTCCTCACTGGGCGATTACAAACGTCTGTTGCTTTGCCTGCTGTTGATGATCTGCGCCACCCGCACCACGCTGGGCCGGCATCATATCGCCCTGCGCCCGCAGCGTACGGTAAAGGACCATATTGTTTCCACCAGCGCGCAGCTGGCCGCCAATGCCCTGCTGCTGCTTTCGGCCACCGTCTACCGCGTCGAGGAAGCGGCGGCAATGGAATCCGGCGTACGGGTCGGTCACTTCTACTTGCATCAGTTCTGGATCGCCGGCTTCGCCGTGCTGACCGCGGCGTCGCTGTATCAGTTGATCCGCTTTCCCAAGGGACTGGAATCCGGCGGCTCCTGGGGTAAGGCCCTGCTGACCATTCCGCTTTACACCTTCATGTGTCTGTCGGCGTCCTCCCAGTTCATCAGCCAGGGCTACTACCACGGCATCGCCGTGTACCTGGGAATCATGATGGAAATGTCCACCATGTTTCTGAATCTGGCGCTGTACATCTGGATCGGCATGATGCTGAGACAGACCCGGCTGACCCATTTGGTGTTCGACGTGCTGCGGCCCTGGCGCATGTCACCGGAACTGATGGCCTTCGTGGTACTGGCGGTCACCGCCGTGCCCACCGCCTACACCGGCGCCTCCGGTATCTTCGTGATCGCCGCCGGGGCCACCGTCTACAATGAGATGATCCGGGCCGGCGCCCGTAAACAGCTGGCCCTGGCCACCACCGCCATGTCCGGTTCCATGGGTGTGGTGTTGCGTCCCTGCCTGCTGGTGGTGATTATCGCCGCGCTTAACAAAAACGTCACCACCACCGAACTGTTCAGTTCCGGCCTCAAGGTATTCATGCTCAGCCTGCTGCTGTTCTTCATTTACAGTCAGTTCGCGCGCACCTCGCCGGCCCGCATCGCGCCGTTCTCCGAAGCCGTTCCCGCCAGTCTCAAACGTCTGGTGCCACTGCTGCCTTACGCCATTGTTGTCGGCGCTGTACTGGTACTGTTCAGCGACGTTCTGGACCGTCAACTGGATGAGTTTTCCGCGCCCATCATCCTGCCGGTGATGTTGCTGGCCGTGCTGTTCTACGAAAAACTCAGCCATCACCTGCTGCATCTGTTCGCCCTGTTCCTGGTGCCCATGATCGCACTGTCCTTCAACGATCTCTGGCAGGGCTACCAGGCCCTTCAAAGCGGCGAGTTGCCCACCGGCTGGACCCACATTACGCTGCAAAATCATCTGTGGGGCCTGTTTTCGCGCAACCTGTTCCTGGCCGGATTTCTACTGGTGCACTATCTGATCGCACCGCGCATGGCGAAAAGCGAGGCGGTGGATCCGCACTACGCCCCCGAGGAAGGGGTCTCCGAAAAGCTGGAAGGGTCCCTGCGTTTCGCCACCAATGACACCACCACCCACATCGGCGCCATGCTGATGCTGATGGCCCTGTCGGTGGGCACCGGCGGGCTGATCGAACGCTCCGGGCTGGTGGAAATGCTGCCGGAATCCTTCTCCTCGATCTGGATCGCCACCAGTATTCTGGTGGTGACGATGGTGATTCTCGGCATGATCATGGAGCCCTTCGGCGCCGTGGTACTGGTCAACGCCACCGTCGCCCAGGTCGCCTTCAACAACGGCATTGACCCGCTGCATTTCTGGATGATCACCCTGGTGGCGTTCGAGTTGGGTTATCTGACTCCGCCGGTGGCAGTGAACCATCTGCTCACCCGCCAGGTGGTGGGCGACGATGAGGTGGAGAGCGCCAAGCTTCGCCACGGCTCATTCTTCCGCCGCTACGAGAAGTATCTGCTGCCGATCGCGGTGATGTTCACCGCGCTGCTGCTGGTGAGCTATCTGCCGCTACTGTCGGAAGGCCTGCATCAGTGGCTGTTCCAGAAAATCCAGATCGCCATGTGACCACTCGCTTCCGCTATCGGCCTTGCTTCATCGCGCCGATAGCGGATAATCAGGCCCCCTGATACGAAAAAAGCAGGTCCGGCTTATGAATGACAAGACCCGCGAAGAACAGTACCGGCGCCGCCCCACGGAGCCGTTGCCGAAAAGCGTTCGTCCCGCCTTATTCTTGTTGCTCTTTCTGGTCGCCGTAACCCTGTGCATCGCCGGTGCCGCCGCCCTGGTGGACCGTCTCATCTATGGGTGAAGCCGATGAAGCACGTAAAGGAACAACGTCGTCATTCGCGCCACCGCGCTCCGAACGGCCTGAACATGCGTCTGCGCCAGGATCCACCGACGGAGGACGACGATCTCACGCTGACATGCCGGGATATATCCCGTGCCGGTCTGGGCGTGGAACTGCCCTATTCGATCCGGCCCGACACCGACGTGGAGTTGTGGCTGCAGCTACCCAACCAGGGCGGAGCCTTGCACTTGTTCGGTACCATTGCCTGGTGTGCCGAGGGCACGCAACGCTGGTCCGCGGGCATTGCCCTTGATCTGGAGCGAACCGACGGCGCCCTCTGGGCGGCCCGGTTCGACGATCCCGATGTCTGACCGTCCCTCGTTGTTTCAACGGGGCGGGCAGTACCATCTGCACCGGCCGGACTACCCGGAAAACCTGTTCCGCTGGCTCGGCGATCAGTGTTTCGAGCATCAGCGGGCGCTGGACCTGGGCTGCGGCACCGGCCAGGCGTGCCGCTCCCTGGAAGGCCATTTCCAACAGGTCATCGGCGCCGACCTCAGCCTCGCTCAACTGCGGGGCGCTCCGGCCAGCGCCAGCCGCTATCTGGCCGCCCGCGCCGACGCCCTGCCCTTCGCCGATGGCAGCTTCGACCTGATCACCGTGGCCCAGGCACTGCACTGGTTTCCATTGCCGATGTTCTTCAAGGAAGCGGAACGGGTGCTGCGCGAGGATGCACTGCTGGCCATCATCAGCTATGGCTTGTGCCAGGTGGAGGGGCTGCCGGATCTGATCGACGATTTCCACGACCGGGTCCTGGCGCCCTGGTGGCCGGCGGCGCGCTGGAGCGTGGTCAGCGGCTATCGCAACGTGACGCTGCCATGGCCGGAGCACAAGGCGCCGGAGAGCCTGGGTATCGAACGCCATTGGCACTGGCGTGATCTGGCCGCCTATCTCGACACCTGGTCGGCTTTGGCGAAAGCACGCCGCTTCGGCAAGGATCCGTTGCGGGATTTCCTGCCGCAATTGGAGCAAGCGTGGGGAGAAAAGACGCGTAAGGTACGCTGGCCGTTAAGAGTCCGCGCCTGTCGCCGGCCCAGGGAGTATTGAGCCAAATAAGAATCGCGGTCCGGGACCCACGGGTGTCGCATAATTCGCAGGCACGCTTACACGCAACACGCTGGCACGCCAAATCCCAAGCCTGCCGCAGCGTCAGAGACATGGCGTCAGAGGTCGCTACAACGGGTTATAGAGGTCTTCGCAGGAGCGGCTGAGTCGCGATTGGCGTGTTAGCGTGCCAGCGTGTTGCGTGTAAGCGGGCTGCCCCAAAACTGTGGGACAGCAATGATCCACGAACCGTGATGTCCTGATCGCGTTCAGTACCTGGAGCTTTCAGTACCTGGGAAATGCTCAGCCAGCAGCCCGGCAAGGCGATCCAGGCGGTGGCGCCGTTTCGACAGGCCGAACACATTCATCATGCGGGTCCCCCAGGTCAGCGCCGTGGCCAGGGTATCGCCGCCACGGCGGGGGATCACGTGGAGATGGACATGGGGCACGTGCTGATTGGCTTCGCGGCCATCATTGACCACCACGTTGTGAGCTTTGACATCCAGCCCCGCCCGCTTCTGAGCACGGATAGTGCGCCGCGCCAGCTCAAAAAGGTGGGCCGCCAGATCCGGCTCCAGTTCTTCCAGTAGCGCATGGTGCGCCACCGGAATCACCAGGCAATGGGCTTCGCGTACCGGGAACAGGTCCAGCAACACCACGGCCCGCTCGTCCCGGTACACCACGCTGGCGGGGGCATCCCCGTTCAGGATCCGGCAGAAAATGCAGTCAGTCGTCGTCATAATCCTCATCGGCCCCGGCCACCGCTTTGCGGCGCTGGCGCCAGGACTCCAGCAAGGCAACGATAAACGCCACCAGCAGTACCGCCACCAACGGCGCCACCGCCCGCCAGGGGCCACTGTCGTTGCCGGCGAACAAGCCGTCGAACAGACTGACCACCCAGGCCGGCGCCCATTCTTCCTGATTGGCCGCCACCGGCCACGGTGTCAGCAGTACGGCGGTCGCCAGACCCCGCAGCAGGGTTTTCAACCAGGACATCAGGGGGCGGGTCAGATACCACAGTACCACCAGCACTCCCAGACTTCCCAAAACGTAAGCCAGCCATCCCATCATATAGGCATTCGTTGTCACAATTACTCCCTGGAGCCCATTCACGCTCTCAAGCCTACACAGGCTCTCCGTACTTGAGCCATTCTATACGTCCCGGGCCGACCTCACTATCGACCGGGTCAGTCCGTCCGGATCAGTTTTCCACCCAATGGATGACATGATCTTCCCAGTCCCGCTCCGCAACCCGGTTTTCCGGAACCACGCGGCCGGCAACACTGATTCCCGCGGCACGTACCGAGCCCGGATCTCCGGACAGCAACGGGTGCCACTCAGGCAGCGGTTTGTCTTCGGCTCGCAGTCGATAGGCGCAACTGGCCGGCAGCCAGTCGGACCGGGCCATCTCCTCGGTTACCTGAAGGCAACCCGGCACTTTGCGCCGTCGCTGTACGTACACCTGACAACGGCAACGTCGAGTATCGAGATAGCGGCAACTGAGGTCGGTGAACACCACCTCGCCGCTGTCCTCGTCCTCCAGCTTGACCAGACAGCAGCGCCCGCAACCGTCGCACAGCGCTTCCCATTCCCGGCTATTGAGCTGTCCCAGGGGCAGCGTCCAGAACCGTTCGCGCAGAGGCGGATCCGTCAGCGTCACGACGGCTTCCCACGCGGGTTGTCGGGGTGGCCGGCGGCCAGAAACAGATCCTCGTCCGGCGGCGGCGGCATCTGCAGATAAAACCCTTTATCGCGCACCTCATCCATGACCTTGCTCACATCCGCCCGTGCCAGCGGCCGCTTGGGATCCAGGATCATATCGCTGACGTGCATCAGCTTGCCGCATTGCTCAAGCAACACCTTCGGCACCGCTTCCAGCCCCCTGGCGCGAGCCACGAACAGGTACATCTCAGACCGGCGGCTGCTCCGGTAGATAGAACAGAACAACTTGCCTTGCAGCGTCATAGCATCTCCAACAACGGCTCGGCGACCGGCTCCCGGCGCCAGCCGCGCAACGGCTCGGGCAAGGACTCCGGATCACGCACCAGCGCTTCCAGCCAGCGGCGCCGCACCAGCACCTCCGGCTGCAATCCCAGATCATTGGCCAGGGTGGTCACCCGATCGCGCAATTGTTTGACCTGATCCCGCTGCGGCCGGGCCAGCGGTTCCGGCAGCGGCTCCGGCGGCGTTTCCCGGCGGCCTTGCTCAAGACAGGCGATGATCCGCTCTCCGTCACGCTGAATCAGCTTGGGGTGCAATCCCAACGATTGCAGCGCGCTCCGGTCCAGGCGACGGCGCTGGCTCAACTCCAGCATCACCGGGTCCTTGAGCACGAAACTGCGCGGCAGATCACGCTGCCGGGCCATCTCTTCGCGCCAGCGCGCCAGCGCCGCCAAGGCGGCCAGTTCCTCGCCCTGCAGGGCTCCGGCACCTTTGACCGCATGCCACGGCTCACCGCCCTGCCCACGGCGCCGCACGTCCACCACCAGACGATCGCACTCTTCCCGCCACCAGGCTTCCCGGCCCAGGGCGCGGAGACGTTCACGCAAACGGCCGGTCACTTCGGGCAGGTACTTCACGTCGTCCTCGGCGTAGCTCAATTGTTCGGCACTGAGCGGCCGCCTGAGCCAATCGGTACGGGTGGCGCCCTTGGGCAGCGCGACCCCCAGTTGCTGTTCCACCAGCCGCTGGTAACTCATTTGCATATCCTCGCCGACCAGGGCGGCGGCGATCTGGGTATCCTCAATGTGCTGCGGACATTCACCGGTGAAGTACTGCAGGGCTTCCAGATCCTCGGAACAGGAGTGCATCACCAGACACCGGTCCGCCAGCACCGCGCCCAGCACCGGCGCGCTCACCCCGGTGGTATCGATGAGACGGATGGCATCGCCATCGTGCGCCTGCACCAGAGCCAGCCGTGGCCAGTAAGTCCGATCCCGCATGAACTCGGTATCCAGGTACAGCGGGCCCGCCGCTGGCGCCCAGTCCTGGATCTGCTCGTCTTTGTCACACCATATATAGCTCATGCCGCTCCCGGCTCGTCCGAATGGGGCGCATTATACGGGCAAGGCCCCGCCGGCTCCATGCGAAGGCGTCCGGAGGTGTGCCCGTAATCCGCTTTCTGCTAACCTTGGCGCGCCTTGAAAACCGCACAGGAATCAACCATGAGCACGAAACTGGTACTGGTCCGCCACGGACAGAGCGTCTGGAACAAGGAAAACCGTTTCACTGGCTGGAAGGACGTGGATCTCACCGAGCAAGGCCGGGCGGAAGCGAAAACCGCCGGCGATCTGCTGCAAGAAGCGGGCTTCGAGTTCGATATCGCCTACACTTCCGTGCTCAAGCGCGCCATCCGCACCCTGTGGACGATCCTCGACACCATGGATCAGATGTGGATCCCGGTGGTGCGTGACTACCGCCTCAACGAGCGTCACTACGGCGCCCTGCAAGGCCTGAACAAGGCGGAAACCGCCGCCAAATACGGTGACGAGCAGGTACTGGTGTGGCGCCGCAGCTACGACACCCCGCCGCCACCGATGGAGCGTGACGACGAGCGCTACGCGGGCCGTTTCCGCGTTTATCGTGGTCTCGGCGACGCCGAGATTCCGCTGTCCGAGAGCCTCAAGGACACCGTGGCCCGTTTCGTCCCCTACTTCCAGAGCGTGATCGAACCGGATATCCGCGCCGGCAAGCAGGTGCTGATCTGCGCCCACGGCAACAGCCTGCGCGCCCTGGTCAAACATCTGGGCAATATTTCCGATGAGGAAATCGTCAAACTCAATATCCCCACCGGTATTCCCATGGTGTATGAGCTCGATGACAACCTGAAGCCGATCAAAAACTACTACCTGGGCGACGCCGAAGCGGCCGCCGCGGCCGCCGAAGCGGTGGCCAATCAAGGGAAAGCCTGACAGCCCTCCCCCCGGCAGCGCCCGCCGTCGGGGGGATTCAGGAATCCGGCCCCGGGTTCCGGTCCAGGACTTCCACCCGGCGCCGCTCCCCCGCCTCGAACAAACGCTCCCGCAACCGTTCTATTTCCGTCTGCTGGTCGCTCGGCGCCAGACCGCTTTCCAGAATGACACGACGCTGCTCGCGGTAATCCTGGTAACGGGACTGCCATAGCGCCCGGCGCTGGTCCAGCTCCGCCAACCGGTCCGCCGCCTCCCGGCCCAGCCGTTGCTCACGTAACTGGTCGATCCGCCGCTGCGATGCGCCGTCTTCCCGCAACGCCCGCACTTCCTCACGTACCCGCATCGGCTCCCGCGAGGCGCGCACCTGCTCACGCAAATCCGGCGGCAGGGAAGCTTCCAGCGTATCCAGACGCTCACTCCTGGTGGCTTCGTCCAGATCGTCGTCCTCAAGAATGCGCCGCCGCTGCAGGGCGAAGTCCGCGTAACGGTCCTCGAAGCCGAAAAACGCCTCGGCGGTGACGGCGTCGAAAAACCGGTCCCGCAATGCCTGGCGTTGCTCAAGACTCTGGCGCAACGCGGCTGGATCCTGCCCCGGCGGTGTCAAGTCCGCCAGCGCCTCACGATAGCCCAGATACTGGTGCAGCAGTGCCCAGGCCCGGGCCGCCGCCAACGGCGATAGCCGGGCCTCGAAATCCGCCGCCAGGCGCGCCTTGAGTGTCTCCAGATCCTCTTCGCCCAAGGCCGACAACACATAGTCGAAGCGACGCCGTAGCGCTTCGTTGATGATCAGGTTGCCGTTCTCGTCCTCGGCCAGAGCTCCGTCCGGACGGGTCCCGCGCCACGACGGCGGCGGTGAATCGGCCAGTTCCCGGCCGCGCCCTGCGTAATCATGCAATGCCGATGCCGCCGATGCCTGCAGCGGGGTCTGGCGCGCCGCCACCACGGGCGTGGAGCCATCGCCCCCTCCCGGCCACCCCCACATGCCCAGGCCCGCCAGCGCCAGCAGCACGATCAGGATTGTGTATATGCGTCCTTTGCTCACGTTCAGTCCTCGACGGCAGCCGCTCCCGACCCGCACACCGTCACTCTGACAGCAAGTGCCGCTCGTCGGATTACGACATTTTTATTAGTGAACACCTGTTTCTCTCTGGTTAGGATCATAGCAGGCTGTTGGCAAACAGTCCGGAACCCACCGGGTTCCTTTGGTAAAGGGTGGCCGATGGAATCGGTCATTGGCAAGAAAGAGCACGGCGCGGTTGATGTTGTGGTCCATCCGCGACGAGCTCGACAAAAGATACCGAAAACAACAGATAAACAGGGAAGCTTATGAAAACGTCAATCAAGACTCTTTTGAGAGCAAACCCGTTGAGCGCTTTCTCAGGAGTAAAACCGCTGAAGGCTCTGCTCGGCATCCTGCTGTTTGCGTGGTTGGCCGGCGCCGCCCATGCCGACGACTACACCGAAACCCGTTACCCCATCGTGCTGGTGCACGGCCTGTTCGGCTTCGACACCGCCGCCGGCGTGGACTATTGGTATCGCATCCCCGAGGAACTGCGACGAAGCGGCGCCGAAGTCTACGTTACCCAGGTCGCCGCCGCCCAGGACACCGAGGTGCGCGGCGAGCAGCTGGCACGACAGGTGGAGGATATTCTTGCCATCAGCGGCGCCGAGAAAGTCAACCTGATTGGCCACAGTCACGGCAGCCCCACCATCCGCTACGTGGCCTCGGTCTACCCGGACATGGTCGCCTCCGCCACCGGTGTTGGCGGCGTCAACTGGGGTGCCCGGCTGGCGGATGTACTGCAGGGCGTGGTCGACGACGTGCCTTTCAGCGGTGACCTGATCGGCTTTCTCGGCAATGCCCTGGCCGGGCTGATCGATCTGTTCTCCGGCGGCGGCAATGAACAGGACATCCTGGCGGCCTTGAAGGCCCTGACCACCGAGGAAACCATCGCCTTCAACCAGCAGTATCCGGAAGGCATGCCCAGCGAGTATTGCGGCGAAGGTCCCAGGGAAGGCAGCAATGGTGTCTCTTACTTCTCCTGGAGTGGCGCCAAGCCGCTGACCAATTTCCTCGACCCTTCCGACGTCCTGCTCGGCGCCACTTCCATCGTTTTCCTCGGCGAGAAAAACGATGGGCTGGTAAGCAGTTGCTCCAGCCACCTGGGCATGGTGATCCGCGACGACTATCGCATGAACCACCTGGATGAGGTGAACCAGGTTCTCGGGCTGCATGACCTGTTCAGCACCGATCCGGTCACCCTTTATCGCCAGCACGCCAACCGGCTCGGGAACTATCAGTTCTAAGTCGGCGGTTCTGAGTCGGAACGGCCGCGCCGGAGGTAACCGCGCCGGCGTGGCCGTCTTGCCAAGGACGCCCTCAATAACACGGTCTACGCACCTGCCGAAACGTCCGTCATTTTGAAGACCGGGGCGCCGTCACTGGCTGTCGCTCCGGTATTGAGCGGTGATGCCCGCCACCGCCATGATCTATTCCTTAGGGATGATCCAACTTTACTCACAAGCAGGACAATAACCATGATAAGAAGTCTTCGCGTTGTGCTGGCACTGTGTGCCACGCTGACTGTCTCCCTGGCCCAGGCCGCCGATCCAATTGAGAGGCGTATCTGCGTGTTCGATTTGGCCGGTAACGTTGGTCCGGTGATGACCGCCATGAAGGACTGGCAGACCGCGGCGCTGCAATGGGGGCTGAAAGCCAAACTGGTGGCGTACACCAATGAAGCCATCGCCGCCGAGGATCTCAAGGCCGGGGTCTGCGACGCTTCCCTGATCACCGGCCTGCGAGGACGCCAGTTCAATCAATACAGTGGCACCATCGATTCCATCGGCAGCTTGCCGACCATGGATCATATGAAAGTGTTGCTGCAGGTTTTGTCCGATCCGCGCAGCGCCCAACCCATGACCAGCGGCGACTATGAAGTGCTCGGCGTGGCACCGGCGGGCGCCGCCTACATCTTCGTCAATGATCGGAAAATCAATTCGCTGGCCAAGGCCGCGGGCAAGAAAGTAGCGGTGTTGGAGTTCGATGAAACCCAGGCCATCATGGTGGCTCAGGTGGGCGCCACGCCGGTGTCCTCCGACATCACCAATTTTTCCACCAAATTCAATAACGGCGTGGTCGACGTGATCGCCGCCCCGCTGATCGCCTATGAAATACTGGAACTGTATAAGGGGCTGAGTCCGGACGGCGGCATCATCGACTATCCGTTGATGCAGCTTTCGATTCAGTTGATCGGCACCAAGGCCCGTTTCCCGGAAGAGATCGCACAGAAATCCCGCGAGTACTTCTACAACACTCTGGATCGGGTGATCGAGCAACTGGATCGTGAGGCCGAGGCGGTCAACGAGAAGTGGTGGGTACAGATTCCCGACGCCGACAAGCAGGAATACGAAGTCATGATGCAGGAGGCCCGCGTTCAGTTGCAGCAGCAGGGTTTCTATAATGCCGACATGCTCAACCTGCAAAAACGGATTCGCTGCAAGCTGGAGCCGTCACGGGCGGAGTGTACCTGAACACCGGAGGCGGACGGTCCCATCGCGGCTGGTGAGCCGCGATGGGCGTCGCTCCCTATAACCCCAATCGCTTGGCGATAATCTCGTTCATGATCTCGTAGGTACCGCCGCCGATGGAGAGGATACGGTTGTCGCGAAACAGCCGTTCCACCACGGTTCCGCGCATGAAGCCACTGCCACCGAAGATCTGCACCGCATCCCAGGTTACCCGGTCCGCGCACTGGGTGGCTTGGTTTTTGGCCATGGACACATCCAGCACGCAATCCTCGCCGGCGGCGATGCGCGCCGCCACCCGGTAGGTGAATTCGGTGCTCGCTTTCACCGCCGTGGCCATTTCCGCCAGCTTATGCCGGGTCACCTGGAAACCGGCCAGCGGCCGCCCGAACGCCTGACGCTCACGGGCATAGGCCAGCGCTTCCTCAAACGCCACCTGGGCGGTCATATTGGCGGTGACGGCCAGAATCAGGCGTTCCATCTGAAAGTTGCTCATGATGCAGTAAAAACCGCCGTTCTCCGGGCCAATCAGATTTTCCACCGGCACCCGGCAATCCTCGAAGAACAGCTCGGCGGTGTCCGATGCCCACCAGCCCATTTTCTTCAACTGTCTGCCCACCGTGAAACCGGGGGTACCCTTCTCCACCAGCAACAGACTGATACCGCCGAATCCCGCGTCTCCGGTGCGCACCGCCACGGTGTAATAGTCCGCGCGCACGCCGCTGGTAATGAAGGTTTTCGAGCCGTTCACCCGGTAATGATCACCCTCCTTGACCGCCCGGGTGCGCAGGTTCGCCACATCGGAACCGCCGCCCGGCTCGGTGATCGCCAGCGCGGAGATTTTCTCCCCCGCCAGCACCGCCGGCACCACCCGTTCCTGCAGCGCTTCACTGCCCCACTTCCACACCGGCGGCAAACCGATGTCCAGGGAGCCCAGGCTGGCGCCGACGCCCCCGGAGGTGCAGCGTACCATCTCCTCACAGGCCGCCACCTTCATGAACACATCCTCGCCGGTGCCACCCCAACGCTCCGGCGCGCCAATCCCCAATAGCCCCGCCTGAGCGGCCTTGACGTACAGCTCACGGGGGAAAGTCCCCGCCTCCTCCCACTCATCCACGTGCGGGCGGATCTCCCGCTCGACGAAGGCCTTGACGGTTTCCCGAACCATCCGGTGGGTGTCATTGAAATAATCGAGTGCGGACACGGAACCTCCTGTGATTATCGTCTTGGCATCAGCCATACCTAGCGCTTGCTTGGTTCACAAGGTAGCAAAACCCGCCTGGCCGGACAAAGACCGGAACGCGCAATCTGAAGGTCGAATTCGTCAACGACGGAAGGCCGGGATTCGCCAGCAGGCTGGCTCTCACAGATTGCTGTGGGAGCTGGCTACGAAGCCGCTGCGGGAGCCAGCCTGTTGGCGAATTCGGCTTCCGGCGAAAAGATTCGCTTGCAGGCAAGCTCCCACAGCGGCTTCGTGGTTCAGGGTTGATTCGATGCGAACGGATGCAGAGCCCGGGTCACCAAAGCGCCTCATAAAGCCGCACGATCTCCTCGGCTTCCGGCACCCGAGGATTATTTCCTGGCGAACCGGAGGCCAGGGCCTGCTCCGCCATGGTGTGACGCACCTCGAAGAAGCGGTCGCGGTCGATGCCGAAGCCCGCCGGTGTCGGCACCTGTAATTCGTCGTTGATCGCCACCAGGGTATCCAGCAGTTTGGCGTTGGCACGGGCATCGTCATCATCCAGTCCGGCGAACCCCAATGCCCGGGCGCAATCCGCGTAACGGGCCGAGGCCGCCGGCAGCGAATATTCCGTCACCGCCGGCAGCAACATGGCGTTGGACAAGCCGTGGGGCACATGGAAGAAAGCGCCAATGGGACGGCTCATGCCGTGTACCAGCGCCACCGAGCTGTTGCAGAAAGCCACCCCGGCCAGAGTGGCGCCGAGCATCATCGCTTCCCGCGCCGCCCGGTCCTCGCCATCGTGATAGGCACGACGCAAATGAGGGCCGATCAACCGCAACGCCGCCAGAGCCTGGCTGTCGCTGTAACCGTTGGCCTTGCGGCTGACGTAGGCTTCGATGGCGTGGGTCATGGCGTCAATGCCGGTGTCCGCGGTGGTACGCGGGGGCACTGACACGGTCAGTTCGTAGTCCACCAGTGCCGCCACCGGCATGAAGGCGGCGCCGACGCAGAGCAGTTTTTCGTCGGTGCGTTCGTCGGTGATGATGGTGAAACGGGTGGCTTCCGAACCGGTGCCGGCGGTGGTGGGAATGGCGATCACCGGCAAGCCGGCTTCATCCACCTGACGCGGGAAGCGGTAATCATTGATTACGCCGCCATGCTTGCCCAGCACGGCAATGGCCTTGGCACTGTCGATGGGACTGCCGCCACCCAGGGCCACCACGGCGTCATAATCACCGTCGCGCACCATCGCCAACCCGCCTTCCAGGGAAGCGGCGGTGGGCTCCGGCAAAGTATCGGCGAACACATCGCCGCCCATGCCCGCCTCCGCCAGCAGCCCCCGCAGGTGCTCCAGATAACCCAGTTGCGCCATCATCCGATCGGTGACGATCAGCGGATTACGGCAACCGAGCCCTTGCAGTACCGCTGGCAGGCGCGCCATGGCGCCGGCGCCCACTTCCAACACGCGGGGCAGGATAATCGAAGCCATGCTGTTCTCCTTATTCTGTATTTTTCCGAGCCAGGGAGACTGTTACATGGTGCGGGAGGGGGCGCAATAAAAGACACGCCGGACGCCAAAAGATAAAACCCCTGGGCTCCCCCCTCACAAGCATAAAAAGGTTCATCGCGGATTAGCGGGAAGAGTTTCCCTTCAATCTGGCGTTTTTCCTTTCTAGAGGGGGAGTGTTGCCAGTCAGGGCGTTCCAGGACACGCTACAAGTACATCCCTGTAAGCTCGGGTTTGGCCATCCCTGGCCAAACACGGTCCTGGAACGCCCTGACCGGCAACACTCCTCAAGTTCTGAAATGCCCGGCTTCGAATTTGACGACGGTAAAAAAGAAAGAAGAACCCTTCGGTTGGCTGTGACTGAGGGTCTTGCGGGTCCCCCGGGTGTCCATGACTGTGTGAGGCAGGACGCCGAACGCAAGCCTACAGGGACGTATTTACGGCGGGTCATGGACACCCGGGGGACCCGCAAGACCCGTCTACGAAGCACCAAGGCTTCCCATCACAAAAATTCAATTGTCCGCTAATCCACGAACGGACGGCGGGCACGCAAGGCCTGGGCCAGGGTGGCGCCGTCAACGAACTCCAGATCGCCGCCCATGGGCACCCCCTGAGCGATACGAGTGACACTGACGCCGGCTTCCCGGGCCAGATCAAGGATATAGTGAGCGGTCGCTTCACCTTCCACGGTGGTGCCGGTGGCCAGAATCAGCTCGCGGATTTCACCGTCACGCAGGCGCTGCTCCAGCACATCCAGGCCCAGTTCCCGGGGCCCGACACCGTCCAGTGGTGACAGCTCGCCCATCAGCACGAAGTAATGACCGCGGAATTCGCCGGACTGCTCCACCGCCAACACATTGGCCGGTGAGGACACGATACAGATCAGCGACGGATCCCGGCGCGGATCCAAACAAATCGCGCACAGATTCTGCTCGGCATTGGTCCGCTCAGCATAGTTGCGGCAACGCTCGCAATGGCTGACGCCATCCATTGCCGCCTGCAATGCACCTGCCAGCTCACGCCCCTGCTCGCGGCCACGTTCCAGCAGCGCGTAGGTCATGCGCTGTGCGGATCGGGGGCCCACACCGGGCAGGCAAGTAAAAGCTTCAATCAGGGTTTCCACCAGGGGCGGATGCTTCATAACATCAATCCGTTACATGCCCGGGAACGGGAAGCCACCAAGGCCACCACCGGCCATGTTCTTCATGGCATCCTGCTGGCTGCGCTCGACCCGGCGCACCGCATCGTTAACGGCGGCGGCCAACAGATCCTCGAGAAATTCCTTGTCCTCGCTCATCAGGCTGCTGTCGAGCTCCACTTTCTTGACGTCATGGCGGCCATTCATTACCACCTTGACCAAACCCGCGCCGGCCTCACCGGTGACTTCGGCGTTGGCGGCGTCTTCCTGCATTTTTTTCATCTTCTCCTGCATGGCCTGGGCCTGCTTGAGAAGGTCGTTCATGTCGAAATCCATCGTCTTGGTACCTGTTACGGGGCCCCGGCGGCGGCTAGTCGCGGGGGCGAATACTGTCTTCGTCGAGGCGGCCGCCGAAACGGCTCATCAGCGTTTGCACGGTGTCGTCGGCGAGCAGTGATGCCCGCGCTTCTTCCAGCCGCTCCTGACGGCGCTGCTGGTCCAGCAGCTCCGGCGTGCCGGCCACCGCTTCATGGTAACGCACCTGGACCCGGATACGGCGATGGAAGTAATCACTGAGCGCGCCGCCCAGTTCCTCCAGGCGCTCATTGTTGACCAGCACCTGGTGGCCACTGCTCAGTTCCAGCGTCCACTGATGCTCGTCACGCTCCGCCAGCACCGCGTTGCGGGCCAGGTGGCGCACGGCGCCATCCAGCGGCAGCCGCATCAACAACGCCGCCCACCAGGAACCGATTTCGCTGTCGTCCCGGGGCTCGCCCAACGGCTCGGGATCCGGCTGCTGGCGTGCGGGACGCTCGGCGGCGGCTGGCTTGGGTTCCGGTTCGGGCTCGGCTTCGGGTTCGGGCGCCGCTGGCGCGGTCTCCAAAGCCTGCGACAGCGCTGCCGCTCCGGCTTCCGGCTGCGGTGCCGGCTCCGGCGGACACTCTGATTCATTCCGAGGCTGGTCGCGGACTTCAGGCTGCGGGGCCGGAGCAGGCTCCGGCTCCGGTTTTGCCGCCATCGCCTGTTGAGCCGGCGGCGCGCTCACCGTGGCTGCCTGTTGCGGCCCGGGTTGCTGGTTGGCACTGACGGTGCCGCCGTCAAGCATGGCCTTCATAGCGCCGGGGCCCGACGCCGCGGGGGCGTCGTTACGGGCTGGCTGAGGCTTTTTTGCCGGGGCGTTGCCCTCCCCCGCAGCGAGCACGCCCTTGGGCGAGAACAGCACCATGCGCAGCAGCGTCATTTCCAGCGCGGCGCGGCTGTCCGGGGCATCCTGCACATCACGGCGGCCACGCAGGGCCACATCGTAATAGAGTTGCACCTGCTCAGCGGTGAACTCCCCGGCCAGCGCTTGCATGTCGGCGTCATCGCTTTCACCCAGCGCCTGGATCACCGCCAGTTCGTGCAGCGCCGACACCAGTTCATCCAATAACGCCAGTTCATCCGGCGCGTGTTCGGACACCGACGCCAGCGCATTCAGCACCGCCGCCGGTGTATCCTCGGCCAGCGCCCGCAACAAGGTCCGCACATGCGCGCGGTCGACGGTACCCAGCATGCCGGACACGGCACCGGTGGTCAGTTGCTCACCGCCGAAAGCGATGGCCTGATCAGTGAGACTCAGAGCGTCACGCATGGAACCGCGCGCGGCCTTGCCCAGCGCCAGCAGCGCCGGCTCCTCGAAACGGATCATTTCCCGCTCGAGCAAGTCCTTGAGGTGGCGGGCGATCTGTTCCGCCGGTAACGCCTTGAGGCTGAACTGCAGGCAGCGCGACAGCACGGTCACCGGCAGTTTCTGCGGATCGGTGGTGGCAAGCAGGAACTTCACATGGGGCGGCGGCTCCTCCAACGTCTTCAGCAGCGCGTTGAACGAGTGCGCGGAGAGCATGTGCACTTCGTCGATCAGATAGACCTTGTAGCGGCCACGGCTGGGCGCGTACTGCACGTTTTCCAGCAGTTCACGGGTATCCTCCACCTTGGTGCGACTGGCGGCATCCACCTCGATCAGATCGACAAAACGCCCCTCGCCGATTTCCCGACAGGTGGGACAAACGCCGCAGGGTCGGCTGCTGACGCCTTCCTCGCAATTGAGGCAGCGGGACAGGATGCGGGCGATGGTGGTCTTGCCAACACCACGGGTACCGGTGAACAAGTAGGCGTGATGCAGGCGATCCTGATCGAGCGCGTGCATCAACGCCCGGGAAACGTGTTCCTGGCCCACCAGTTCATCGAAGGTGCGCGGGCGATACTTGCGGGCAAGAACCTGGTAACTCATGGTACTCCAGCCAAAAGGATGCGGGCTTCGCAAAAGCAATAAGCTTGGCGAATGCCGTATGCTAGCGAATCTGGCCGGGTTGCAACAGCACGGGAACAGAATGCTGTGATGACGCGGTGAGGAAAAGGGGAGATGGAGGCCTTCCCGCCAGCCGCACCTCGGCACACAAGTCCACCGCGTCCGTTGCTCCCTTCCGGGCCTGGCGGGTTGCGCGATTTATCGTTGCGAGGGGACCGGCAGGTCGGCCATAACGCGCCCGTAAAGGCGAGCGCGCATTGTGGCCAAACGTTTATGCCATTGCAAGTTCAATTGAACGGACTGAAACCGTCCTCGTGCCCCACATCCCTGGCCTCGCGGTGACGCTGCTCCATCATCCGCTCCACCCGGCGCGCCTGGGCTTCGGTATCGGCATCCACCATCACCAGGTAGTTGCCGTCCTCCACGTCTTTCCAGTAGGGCTGCAGGTGGTGGTTGCGGCTGGAAATACCGTAGATGCCGCCCAACCAGGCACCAAAGCACATGCAGAAAAGGGTGCTGAAGACCACCACGCTCAGCGCCAGTTGCTGGCCCCAGGGTTCCATCGCCACCAGCGCCGAGCCGATGATGAAACCGCCGAGCGCGCCGAACAGAGCGCCGAGAAAACCGGCATGCATGATCTCGGTATCTTCCCAGATGGTGGTGGCGTGCAGTTGGGCCCGGATCACCGGGCCGGAGTCCTTGCCCAGAACATGCATGCGGCCTTCGTCGATCCCGGTCACGTCCAGATCCCGGGAGATATTCTGGACACTGTCGAGAGTGCCGGTAACGTAGTACAAGCGTTTCATGGGTCCGCCTCCTTGTCCGAAGCCGGAATCACGCGCTCTCCCGTCAGGGGGCGCGGCGCATTCCGGGCTTGTGTCTTCGATTCTGCGCCGCCACCGACAACGGTGTCAGGGCGTTGAATAGACAAGTTGGCTATATAGAGGGGAGCCTGATAACGAAAGGGAATGTCAGGGACCGGTGTTACCGGCCCCTGAGTATATTGGTATCAATCCTTGTTGATCGGGACCTGACGGGCTTTCTCGGATTCCGGAACCACCCGTTTCAGATGCACCACCAGCAAGCCATCGTTCAGCGCGGCGCTGTCCACCTGCACGTGGTCGGCCAATCGGAAGGTACGCTCGAAGGCACGGCGGGCAATACCGCGATGCAGCCAGGTTCGGCCCTGCTGCTCCTCGGCGCCGGGTTTGCCAGTGATGCGCAGAACATTCTCCTGCACCGTCACGGTCAACTCGGCCTCACGGAAGCCGGCCACCGCCATCACCACCTGATAACGGCCATCGGCGTCACGGATAATGTCGTACGGGGGATAACCGCCGGACTGGTCGGAACGCAGGCCGTCCAGCCATTCGTCGAAGCGGTCAAAACCCACACTGTGTCGAAAAAGAGGTGCCAAAGTATTCATCACGTCGTCTCCAGATTCATACCACCCGTTCCCCGCAGGCAAAGGGGTGGACAATTTACCGGGCATCCCGCTCATCGGAACGCCTGTTTGGGACGTGACACTTCAGCCGGCTGTGGTCACGGGGAGATAAATGGGGGGTGGTGAAAAGATTTCAAGGGGGAGTTCGCCAGACGCTGTAAAGATGGAAATCCAGCGTCCTTCAACGCGGCGGATCGAGCCGTTCGGCGGTGGTGTTATTGCAGCGGAACCAGCCGGCGATGCTGATCCGTTGAGCCTGGGCCTCCAGCACCTCATGGGGAATGTGCTCGCTCAGGAAGCACACCAGCGTGCCACCCAGAGGTTCCACTTCCGTATCCACCACGCGGCTGTGTGGTTTTGGCCACAGGCGCAGGCGGCCTCCCAGGTCACTGTTCCAGTTCTGATTCAGGTACAGCACCACCGATAACACGCGGCCGGAGTTGCCGCGAAAGGCATCCAGGTGGCGTCGATAAAAGGCGCCTGGATCGTAGATGGCGAAGTGCGCTTCCAGATCGAACAGCCCGAGAAACAGCTCCCGGTTCACCGCCAGCCGCAGTTGTTCCAGCTCTTCCTGCAAGCGGCACTGAGCCAGGGTCGAGCCGTTCAACCAGCAGGTGCGGTCACGGCGCACGCGCTGATCATGCTGGTGATCCTCGCGACGGCCGATACCGGCTTCCTGAAATTCGCCGCGGGCATCACGCAACAACGCCTCGCGGCGCAGGGCGCGGATCAGGGGTGTGGGGAAATAGCCCGGCATGACCGCGTAATGACGGGCCACCAGGTTGTCGATGAGCTGCGCCCGCCGCTCACCGGCCTGCGCATCGAAAGGGCTGATTGTGGGTTCCAGCGAAGGATCCTCGGTGAATCCTCAAGCGTCTCGGGACGCTCATCCTCAAGCGTTCGGAGGGACGCTCTCAAGCGTCCTGAAACGCTCAGTGCAGCGCGCCCGGCTCCGTGGGCGCACCCTCTTCGTCGGGCCAGAACAGCCAGCCCGCCTGCTGGCATTCTTCCAGCAGTTGCACCGTGCCATCCACGGTGGCCTGCACGAAATAGATGAACTGATCGAAGGTGACGCCCTGACGTCCAAGCAGCAGGTCGCAGGCCACCAGCCTGGGCATGGAGTCATCATTGACGTCCAGGAACAGCTTCAGGGACGGATATTGCATGTTCAGAGCGGAAAGCTCCGCCTGCACCGCGAACAGGGCGCCGGGGCGAATCTCCAGTTCGGTGGTCAGAAGCAAACCGTCTTCCTCGACGAACAAGCGCGCGTCCACCACCCCTTCCCGGGACTGCAACTCACTCAGGTGTAATCCATGGCACTGATCACAAATATAGTGCTGGATATTCGCCTGCTGCAGCCAACGCGTAACCTGTTCCGCGTCGGGAGTGACCACCGTTATCATCCGTCTCTCCTGTAGAGCCTGTTCATAATCTTTACGCCGCCGCGCCGGAGTTCATTTT
>NZ_ARXS01000023.1 GCF_025532145.1 Alloalcanivorax balearicus MACL04
TTCGTACGGTAACATTATCCCAGGAGTAGGTTTTCATCTTACCCGGCTCGCCCTTTTCCCAGAACTTCAGGAAGTTTAGCGGCTTCACGGGAATGACATAAACTTGACGGGTCTTGCGGTTGAATAAGGTTGGGTGGTCGGAAGGGCTGAAGAAACCTCGACGGATAAACATGATCCCTAAGAGGATAGGAGCGATCGGAAGCAATAATAGGGATAAGAACAAGTAAATACTGATATCAAATGTAGGCAGTATTCCATACAGTAGGAAAAGCCCGGTAATGATTACCGCCCCCCCCCCAAAGCCTAGGTATTTCGCGACACCTTCTCCCATAGAGGTTCCCACTTCAATTCCTTCTGGGTGCACCCTAAGCACTGACCTGAAGGCAAATGGTGCTTGATGTACTGATTTTTTTTTCTCATTAGGCACTACTCTGAGAGGGGCTTTACGTGCGTAAATATTTCGCCTGCGTTGAGCTTCCGAAAAGATCAGCTCCGGCTCCTCTTTGCGCCATTCCGGAATCAAAATGCCACGTTCTTTATCGTCTACCGGCATGGAATCAGCTATTCCTCTCTCAGTGTATGGTTGACCAGTGGAGCTTCCGAAGCCGTTGGATCCCCGTAGATCATCACCTCGGCCCATGCTTCCTCGTAGATCTCAATATCCAACTGGGCGGAAAGCTCCACGGTCCAGAAATTGTCTTCCCGTTTGCTGTCGTCTTGCTCCGGATTCACACTTCCCATGTCATCTTCATAGGTATCCCGCCGGGCCACCACCCAGATTACATTACCGGGACGGTGGCTGTAGTCCGCCACCAATGCATCTTTACCGTCCTTGCGCCGGGCAATGATCCGCACCAGCCAGCATATACGGCTCTCCAGGGCTTTCGGGATGACAATGCGGGCCCAGGCTTCGCGCATCACCTCTGGCCCTGGCCGTTCACCGCGAATCAGTTTTCCCGCGTCGCGAACAATATTGAGCGGGTTGATCTGATGAGCCAGGGATCGGCCGTAGTTACTCATGTTGGTAAAACGGCTGCGGAAATCAAAGTCCACCCGTATGCCCAACATCAACGTATTTAACTCCCCCTGCTCCCGCTCCAAACTCCCCCATTTGTCCGAGGCCTTTCCCCACAGACTGCGTGCAGCCCACTCCTCTGTGGGTGTATCTTGGAGAGCGGCCACAAAAAAGCCCGCAATAATACCAAGAGCAACAAGGACCAACCCCCATCCCGTGACGGATAAACCAAGTATTGCTGCTTGCCCCAGACCAAAGGCAGCTGCAACGCTCGCACCACCGGCAACGGTAAGGAAAAAAGCCTGAAAAATACTTGCAAGCCCGGCGCCGGGGTTTGATTTAGAAAACTCGCTCTGGCCGCTAAAGGTTAGTTGAGCTGCATCAATAAGCGCCGCCGCAGCCCCCACTATCCCTGCCGCCTTTTTCAGGCTTTCCTTCATGGCCTCCTTAGCAGCCTGTTTCGCCATCTCCGCCCCAAGAGCCAGAAAGGCGCCGGAAAGGCCCAACCCGGAAGTCAGCAAGCTGGTACCCGCCTGCTGCCGCTCCTCAGCATTACCGTGCTTGAATTTATCCCAGGCGTCCAGGAGCGCCAGGGAGGAGAACACACCAGAGCCCACTGCCAACAGAGCACTGCCATTGCTGGCCAGAGTCACACTATTGCGGGCCAGACGATCAAGTTGGGTTCGGGTCACCAGGCGGGCGGCGCCCTGCCAGGCCTGGTTCAAGTTGGCCGCCGCCGGTCTCAGAATATAGCTGCCGGCTCGGGCCACGGCAGCCGCGCCTACGCTGGCCCCTGCCGCAGCCCGGGATGGCAGGTCCATGGCACCGTCCAGGGCATCGCCCACCGCATCCGGCACGTCACTGGCCCACAGATACACATCCACCAGAGCATCGCTCATTGCGCTGGCACCACGGGCCTCCAGGGCAATGGCGCCACCCAGCACCAGGCTTTGCACTTTCTCGCCTCGTACCTGGCCAGCAAAGGTGCGCATCGCGCCTTGCAGGGTGCCCATCTGCCGATTCCAGAATCGCGTGGCATCGCTCAATGACATCTGTACTTTCAGCAGCGCTGGCAGTTGGTTGCCGCTGCTGCGCGCGGCGATCACGCCGGACAGGTTACGCAACTGCTCGCGGAAGGCAGCCGTGATCTGGTCCCGTTTGGCCAGACCCGTGGCCACTGCTCCGGTTACCGTCAACACCGGGCTGACCATGGCGGTGAGTCCTAATTTCAAGTGCGGTAGCCACCGGGCAATGATCCGGCTCTGCGGGCCGAGCGCCTCCGGATCCTCCTTCAGCGCCTTTTCCACCTCACCGATAATCGACTTGAGCTGTCCGTAAGGGCCGCTCTTTTTAGCGACCCACTCCTCGAAAGCGCTCTTTTGGTTACCCAACAGGGCGCGTAACAACAGATTCTCTTTGTCCTCGGGGTCCTCGGTAAGAAAGTTCTTGTACCATTCCAGGCCATTATCAGTAAGGTGCCCGGCAAAGGTCAGTTTGCTGACGCAATCGCAATAAAAGACGCCATCGACGATGCATTCCTCGTCGAAGTCATGCGCAGTCACCTGCTTCCGGGCGGTGCAATCCAGCCAGGCGAAATAGTCGGCTTCCAGTTCCGCCAGTCTGAGCTGGTCCTCTTTCACCTTGTCGTTGAAAGCGGTGAGAAATGCCTTGTATTTGAGCTGCCCCCCATTCCCGGGTTCCAGCTTGTCGAGCACATTCTGTTTGAGCCTTTCCGTTTCACGGTCGATGCTGCTGTTGGTGGGGAGGCGTACCGTGCTGATGTTGTTCCGGTAATCCTCCAGTTCCTGGCTGGACATGCCCGTGTAAGGCACCACCAGGTCGAACGTGGCTTCCGGAGGAAGTTCGCCGGATTCTTGCTTCCGCCGGAATTCCTCATGGGTCATTCTTAGGCCAGGGCCGCGGCCTTCTCTCTGCGCATTGAATTCCGGATATTGGGTATTGAAGCCCGCCTTCCGACTCTCCGCAGAGCGGTCCAGCTCAATGAGCAGCCCCTCGACGCTCATTGCCGAGGTCAGCATCCAGTGCGCCTTTTCGGTGTCACCGCCGGCCTGCTGATTCACCCACTCCGCCGCGGTGTTGCACAGTGTGATCCGGCGCTGGGCCGCCTCGAACGTGACGCCCACCGGATCCGGCAGACTGACAATTTTTACGTCGGCGGGGCTGAACTGATTGCCATCCCGGCCAAGGATCACTCTGGCTTGTTCGAGGACGTCAGACGCCCGTTCTTCCCGCACGGGTAACTGGATGGACTCCAGGAACGGCAGTGTTCTTCCGATACCGAGGAAGCCGCCGGACGGCACCAAGGGAGGAAAGGGGGAGCCGCGCAACGCCTCGAAGGGACGCTCCGGGTCATAATCCGCCACCGTGGATTCAAGATTGGTGGTGGTAAGCGGCACAGCTCGCTCGCAGCTGGCCTCCCGGGCGTTAATGCATACCATTCTTTCCTGACGCAGGGACTCGCTCCCGGCATAGCTTTCGCGAACCTTCTCACTCCATGGGTGATCACTGAAACCGACCCAGACCTTGCCGGTGTTCGTTGCATCCGGGATGACGAACAGCATGGCCGATGCGTAACCGGCCACCCGCTCGCAACTGAACGTCGTGTCCTGTTCCTGGCCGTCCAACGGCAAATCGTCAATGGCATGGGGCGACATGAAACCACCATCATCCACCCGAAAGGCCTGCCAGCCTTGCTGCTGCGTAATCTGCGGAGTATGGGGTTCCTCGTAGTAGGCAAACAGGTAGCCCTTGCGCAATGTGCGCATCACATAGCCAGCATGACGCAAGGCAGGGGCCGCCACCCCAGGTAGAAGAGGCGCCACCGCTCGGCGCTTTCGCAGAGCATATTGCTTGTCGGCCAGGCCGGGCCTTGTCAGCAACACGGGAAGCCCCGCCTTGACGCAGGACGGGCAGCCCTGAGCCTCGCTTTCACCGCTTCCCGCGGCTATGGCAATGGCTTTTTGAGTGTACGTGCCTAAAGCGGAGGGGGATGTGGTCATGTTGCAGATTCCTTTCTGTCAATCGCTGCTCCCTGCCTGGGAGCGTGTTCACTAAGTTCCTTGCGGATACGTTCCCAACCGGAAGGGTCCTCAATTTCCTGCAGGGCAGCCTGCAGAGGGACGCCCGTTTTGCGGGACCGCTGCACCACTTCGATTACACTGGGATGTTCCGCCAGCCGAGGGTGTATTTGCAGAGTGTATCCCGCGAGCAACAGAACGTCCCGTTGGCGGCTCAGGCCCAATGTCAGGGCACCTTGGATAGCATTGCCGGCTTGGAGCAAATAGTCCTCAGGCAAGGCTTCGGTGTTACCGCCCGCCCAGCCCCTCAACAACGTCTGCACCAATTGCCCCTGCTCCGCCCTCTTCCATTGTTCCACCGTCAAAGGGGGCAAAAAGTGTTCTTCAGATTCTCGTTCCTCTTTGGGCGTCTGATACTCAATCAGGCCTCCCCGGCGGTTCAGGGTATACCAGGCGTTGATCGGGCCCAGCAATCGGCGACGCTGACAGGAGGAAAAACTGGGCCACATCCACTCCAACACCCGTCGATCCGCCCACCGCAGATAACACCGGCCCGCTTTCGGATGGCGCAGCGTGGAAATCCGGGCAAGATGGTGGGCGATGGTGGCGGGTGCCTCATCGGAAAAAAGCCAACCGGATATCATCAATCCCTTTACGGATTCCTGGCCGCCATCGGCTTGCTCTTCATCGGCGAGCATCATCGAGTGCCGCAACCAAGTATCATCCCTGCTTTTCCATCGGATCAGATGGGGACAGTGGTCGTCAGTAATCCCCGCATAGCCAACTTTTACCACGGTCACGTCGTTTGAAACCGGAATCCGCAAACGGTCTCGGGCCTGGCGCCACGTGGCCAGAAAGGGGTCAACCAGTAGATAGGCGCCGGCACTCGATTGGGCCGCCCGCGTCAATAACGAAGCTACTCCGTCATGATTTCGCTTTCCCGGCTGGGCCAGACTCCCTGCCCTGCTCATTGTCCGCTTGCCCGCGACTCAATTGTTCCCTTGCTGTCCAGGCGGAGCCAAACCACCCGCAGCCTGCTTCTATCCAGGTTCTCCGGAGCCATGAACACAATGGCGTGCTCTTCCAACTGCTGCACCGGCACGTTTCTCCATTGCTCAAAAGGAACGGGCAGACGAGTTGCTGCCTCCTTATCCCGGATAAGAACGCTGTATTGAGAGCGATCCCCATCCGTCAGAAGGTGGAGGTCCGGCAGTATGATGCCAACTCGTTCCGTCGGGTTCTCGTTGCCATCAAGGACAAATCCACACTCCGACCATTCCGGTGTGCTCACTTCGGCCAGGCGATCCAGTGACAAGGAGCCATCGTCGTGACTGACCAGCCGGTCCACATTGCGAATTCGGACCCGGCTGCGACCATCAGAGTCCCGGCTGAAAAGCAAAGGCCCCGCAATGGATTGAACCTGGACCTGATAGGAGGGAGGGCCTTCATCAAGAAGCAAATATCCACCTTGGTACTCAATGGTGACTTCTTCAATGCCAGTTTTGGACGTACGGCTGACAATTCTGGTTTCAGAGGCATGAGCCTCGAACCAAGGCAGATCCGTTTCCGCTATCGGCTCATCCCATGGGAGCAGGGCTGGTTCTAGCTGGCGAGCCTCCCCAAGGAGCGGGCATTGGCTATGTACAGGATTGGAAAGCGAGAATAACAATAGGCTTGCGGTGGCGACGAACGGATTCAATCTTCTCAGCGGCGCCATCAGATGTTCTCCCCTTCGAATGCCTTACGGTAAAAATGGAATCGCAGAGCGTTCAGCCTGGGCTGTTTCCATTCACCATCCCGAATTTCATAGTGCATGACCCAGTCAACGAAACTCAGCCGGGTTCGCTCAAGATATTCTCCGGCGTTGTAAGCACCGAGTGTATTGTTGAATACATCGTTTCCGCCGTTATAGGCCATATAGGTGATATCAGGGCTGGCTTCGGGGCCATACTCCCGCCACTCAGTCAGAAAAAATCGGCCTGCCATCTCCAACATCTTGATGAAAAAAACAGAGGTCCCGGTCACCACATAATACTGGCCCAAGGATTTCTCAACTGAAGACACATTGAGAGCGTCCAATATCGAGGCACCGAATCCGTCTCCTCCAAACCGGTCGGCCTGAGCGATAAAAGTCCCGTAGGAGTTGTCGAAATCATTGAGAATCAAACGGTTGTCATTTTTCTCTTTGACATGCGTGGTCAAAAAATCCGCACCCAGTCCCCAGTACGCGGTCATGTAGACGTAATAAAGTTTGGCGCCGACTGACGAATCCCAGAGGCCTTTGGGGTCAAAACCGTTTTCAGGATCACGAAGCCATCCGCCTCGGTAGTCCTCGACAATACGATCATAGCTATTAACCTTCAGTGAGCCTTCCGTCTGCCATTTGGCCAACAGCACCGCCAGGGGGAGCCTCGGGTCACCGATGTTCTCCACCGCTTCCATGGCCCAGTTCACCCTTTCTTCCTTCCTCCTCACCTGAAAGGCGGGCTCGCGATCCAGGTTATGGTAGGCAGTTTGTTTCGTCAGCGTGTAACCCAGAGCCTTGACTCTCTCATCATAAGAATCCAAAGAAACGACGGAACTCAGATCAAGGCGTTCGATAGTGTTGAGATCAATGAGATCGGCGCCATGGACTTCCTTAAGCTGTTCATTGAACTCTCCGAAGCAGGTCACCGAGGGTTTCAGCCAGGAGGTTTTCCGGAATCGCCCTTTCTCTTCCATGGCCAGAAAGGCATAGATGGATTGTAAGGCTTCACGCGTATAAGTGGTTCTCTGAGGGTGCCGGTACTCCCCTGTATCCTTGCGCATCTCCGGTTGGGATGGGCGCCATCCGAAATCCATTGAGCACGGTTCGAACCACCAGGATAGCCGGTCCCGCAACAAGTGCACTTCCACACTCTGTGCGACGTCAAAGGGTTCCATGCCCACGGGGCCGATCTGCACCTCGAATATCCGCTCCGGAGACACCTCGCCGCCTTGTTTCAAGGACAGATCCAATGACGCCAGGCCTTCCGCGAAGTCGCCCTCACCGATGATACTGTCATCCTCCATATCCACGACCCGCCAATGGATCTCCGCACGGTCGATGGACTCGTCCAGTTCAGGTGACCGGTCCTCGCCCAGCAGGTCGAATTCGATGGTCGCACTCTCTTCCGGAGCCAATGCCCGCAAGCACAGTGCGGCGTTTTCCCCGGGCGAGGAGGAGGGATCAACCGGGGAATAAGCCACGTAGGGTAACGCGTCCTGCTTGGTGCCGGCGTCCATTACGTAGAGGCAAACATTCAGCTCGGGATCATCCACTTCGATGATCTTGCGTTCCCGGTTTTCGATAGGCGAAGTTTGGGAACCTCCCAAGAGCGAAAAGGTTGTCATGCCGGCCTTCCCCCAACTTCAATCTGTAGATCTTCAGAGTCACCGGTGACGACGATATGGGTTGAGCCGTTCTCATCGGTTACCCCCTCCTCTACCGAAGCATCTGCGCGGATAACACGATAGGCTCGGTTCGCCAGGGGCTGTCCCGTCTTTTTGGAGCGTAGAACGAAGGCTTCATCGAACTCTGTGATCCCGGCGGAAGAAGATTCCATGAGAAACGCCGCACCGCCGGCCGCCGCCTGCGCATCGCCTTCCGGGCAAGCTTTTAAATTGCCCGCACTCAAGGGCGCGGCCTGCGCCGAAGCGCTTGCCGGCCCGACAAATTGCTTCATCGCCGCCTGCAAATGCACGCCGCCCGGAGCACCCAGCTCGATGTTGCCGCCATCGAGTTTAAGATAGGCGCCGCCTGAGGCGAGCAGGAGGGGCTGGTTGGGGGCGGCCAGGGTGACCTGGCTGTTGGTGCTGGCCAGGGAGACATCCTGTGCTGCGGCGAGCGTCAAGGGTTGTTTTGGGGCGCGGGCGCTGACTTTACCTTGGGCGGCGTGCAGTTGAATCCCGCTTTCCTGGTTGGGTTTGCCGCTGGCCGGCGAGGCGCCGTTGTTGTAGAGGCTTAGTCCGCCGCTCACGGTCATGACGGTGCTGTTCTTGCTCATCCAGTTGATGTCCGTGCCACTAACCAGCGTGGTGGTGGTGCCCGCCACCCAGGTTTGTGCCTGCTGGGTAACGCTGGCCAGCCCATCCGGGCTGGTGGCGACAATCAGCGGGCGGGACCAGCCAGGCGGTGAGCCGTCACCTCCCTGTTCCCCTCCGGAGCCGGATCGGGTGTCTTTCAGCGTGGTTAATACGTGGCTCAATGATTGCTGGGAAGGCAATTCGTCGGCTTCGCCTGTCTGTCCGGCGTTCTGGTTGCGTGCGGCGTCATTGAGGGTTTTCAGCAGGTCCGCATTACCCTGCAGTCGCGCCTGGGCGCCATCGGTGCTCATTTGCCATTGCCCCGCCTCCGTGCTGAGCAGGACACCTTGTCCGGCCCGAAGGGCTCCAGTGGATGCGGTGCTCAGATCGGCGCCAAAGCCTCGCTCTCCTTGCCGCAGGTTGTCATTCCCGCCTTTCAGATGGCCAAGGGTCAAACGGCTCTGATGTTGGGTGCTGCCAGCTTCGGTACGGGCCTGCGCCTTGGTGCTGTCCATCAGCAGCCATTGGTGGCCGCTGTTGCCTTGCTGGCTGGCGGAGAGTGCCTGACTCTTCAGACCGGTATAGACCGCTTTATGATCGTTTCCATTGAACCAGGGGGCGGCGTTACCGGTGGCCCGGGCGTGACCGCCGCCCACCTGGTTATGCTGGGCCTCGTCGTTGCCCTGGCCGTTATAAACGGTGCCGATGGCGACGGGCCTCTCCGGCTGGCCTTCCAGAAACAGGGTGAGGCTTTCCTGCCCGGTTCGGGGCACGGCGACACCGCCCCAATCCTCGCCAGCCCATGGCGTTAGCGTGCGCACCCAGGTCCAGGCGGCTCCGCTGGCCGGAGCGTTGTCGATGCCGTTTTCAGGGTGGGATTCCCCACTACTGGCGCCTTCGCCCCGTTGCCAGGGGTATTGCATCTTGATGCGATGATCACGGTCGGTGTGCACCGGTGTATTGTCCGCGGTTACCACCGCGCTGTGCAGGCCGCGACCGCGGATCCGGGACTGGCCGTGGCGTGACACGGTATCCAAGGGGCGAAAAGGCGTATCGACTTGTAGAGCGACGAAACCGTTGCGATAAAAATCAGACTCCGGCGCGCTATCCAGAGACGGTAAGGCGTCGTCGCCGAGAGGCTCAGGCGCATCAGGAAAGCCACGCCGTGGCGTCTCGAACCGCTGATCCGTTTGCGCCATCAGATCCGAGCTCAAATTATTGCGAGCATCGTGTGTTACCGCCAGACAGAGGAAGGTGGCCTCCTCTGCGTATCCGGGGTGCTGGTGAAGCTGAAATTGCCCGCCGGGACGCAGACGCCGCCAGGTGCCATTCCCTTCCACCCGTTTTCCGGCCGCTTCCAGGACCTCAATGTGGCGACGGCTGCGCCATTCGGTTTCCGCCTGATTGTGCCAGGCATAGGCCGCGGGGCTGTCGTCATCCTCCGCCGGTGACCAGGCCATATCCGCGCTATTTTGTTGCGAGGACAATATTTTCAGCGACCGGTAATCCCAGGTGGCCCGGCGGATACCAGCGGCGTGGGCGCGGCGTCCCGGCCGCCATTGCTGGATCGCGTCTTCCTGTTCGGTGACATCGCTGCGGTGATAACGGATCCGGCCAAGGTCCGAGAAAGCGCTGTTATAATCAGCGATCACCAGCGTATGGCTGTCGGCCTGGTGCTCGAACCAGAAAAACAGCCCCTGCTCCGACAGGATTCGGGTCATGAAGTCCAGACCGTCTTCCTCCAGTTGCGCGGCGAGGCTGTGCCTGAGGTAAAGCGCGTTGTCCGCCAGGTCCCATCGCCAGCGGGGCGTGACCACGCCGCCACGGGCCGCCAACCGCCCGAACAGGGTGTCGAGGGCTTCCATGGCCGTCATGTCCTGATAGACATGACTGTCCACCCATTGTTGCAAAAACACGGTCCACGGCTCGATCACCAATGCATATCGGGCCAGACCGCCGTTGCTTTCCAGATACTCGAAATGGGTGACATGACCATGGAAGGGGCGGCGATCCGTCCGTGAGTCCGCGGTAAGCAAGGTGAGCAGAACCGGCTGCCCGAGCAAGTCGTGCGCCTGCAGACGGGCGTCCACCGACAGGGCCGTGATGTCAAAGCGAAACCCGGCGCCGGCGGAAACACCGGCGCCGGAAACCGCCTCAACGCCGTGGCAACTCTCCGGCACCAGAACATCCGGCCCCAACGGGGTTTGGAGCTGCAATAAACGGGCTCCCTGCCCCGGCGCGGACAACGCACTCATCAGACTGGCAATCACATCCATGTCAGCGGTCCCTAATCAATTTTCTCGTTGCCTTGCTTCGAGTAAGGCAGCGTTATCCAACTCCCGATTACGCGGAGATCCGCTCCAGCTGAAGCGAAGGGGACTCGGAACAATGCAGTTGGTGATTGCGGCCGGCGATCGTCAACACGATCAGTCTTACGTTGCTGACCAGACGCCCGGCCCGATCCTGCGCCTGTGCCGGCGCCTGAATCCGCCACGGCATATGCTCCATCATGCCGAGCAGTTGACGTGCCTGATGACGCTGCTCGATGGGCGATTCAATCAGCAACTCGACCACATGCCCCGGGGCCACGCGATGCCAGCGGCGCACTTCGGCCAACGGCCTTTTTCGGCCAACGCTGGGGCCCGCGTCGCAGTTGGTGGCGGCTTTTTCCTGATCCACTCCGTAGACGGTCATGATTCACTCCTGTGATGAAAGGACAAGATTTGTGGAGACTCGGCTCCGGTTGACGGTACCCCTTCCGGCGTTACCGTGTATTGAAAATCACCGTTATCATCCGCGGTCACCCGGATACCGGCTATTTTAGCGCCCTCGGCCATGGCGGCGAGGACAGACTCGGCAATTTCCGGCAAAAGCGTGCCGTTGAGAATGTGGTCCACATTGCGGGCGCCGCTGTCCACCTCGGTGCAACGGGCCAGCACCGATTCCGCCAAGGCGTCGTCCCATTCGAACAGGGCGCCATGGTTCTCCGCCACCCGGCGCGCGATGCGGCTCAGTTTCATCTCAATGATACGGGCCAGAACGTCATCGCTGATCGGGTAGTACGGCACCACTTTGAGGCGTCCCAGGAAGGCGGGTTTGAAGGCCTTGTAAAGCGCCGGCCGCAACAGTTCATGGAGTGCTTCGGGGTCCGGCAGTTGCTCCGCCTCCTGGTTCAGACAGGATTGCATGATTTGCGAGGAGCCCACGTTGGAAGTGAGGATGATCAGAGTGTTGCGAAAATCGATTTCGCGCCCTTCGGCATCATCCATCACGCCCTTGTCGAAGACCTGGAAGAACATTTCCAGTACGTCCGGATGCGCCTTCTCCACTTCGTCCAGCAACACCACACTATAGGGATTGCGACGTACTGCTTCGGTCAGCACCCCGCCCTCGCCATAACCTACATACCCGGGCGGCGAGCCCTTGAGGCCGGAAACCGTATGCGCTTCCTGATACTCGCTCATATTGATGGTGATCAGCTTGCGCTCGCCACCGTAGAGAATGTCGGCCAGTGCCAGCGCGGTTTCGGTTTTACCCACACCGGAGGGGCCTACGAACAGAAACACGCCTCTGGGCTTGTTGGGATCTTCCAGCCTGGCGGTTGCGGTGCGCACCCGTTGCGCAATGGCATCCAGCGCATGCTGTTGTCCGGTAACCCGCTCCGCCAACAGGCCGGACAGATTGGAAATGGTCGCGATCTCATCCTTGACCATACGGCCCAGGGGAATCCCGGTCCAATTGGAAACAATTTCCGCCACCACCGACCCATCGGCTTGCAGAGGCACCATGGGCGTCTCACCTTGCACCTCCCGCAACCGGGACAACAGCTCGGGGATACCGTGACCAGGATCGGCCTGGCCAGAGGTCGCCGTTTCCTCCCGGCCATCCCGTAATTGCTGGATGCTCTGCACCAATGCCACTTCCTGGTCGAGACGTTCCCTCAGGGTAACGATGCGGTCCTGGGTCTCCGCACGCTCGCTTTCCAAATCCGCCAGGCGTTCTCCATGGGAGGCCCCGGCCTGCTCGTCCCGGGACAGCGCGGCGATTTCCTGATCCATGCGCTGAAGATACTTATCGGCGTCCTCGATAGCGGCGGGCGTGGCGCCCTGCCCCAATGCCACCTTGGCGCAGGCGGTATCCAACACCGATACCGCCTTGTCGGGAAGCTGCCGGCCGCTGATGTAGCGGTGTGACAGTCGCACTGCCTCGGTGACGGCTTCGTCGAGGATCCGCACGCTAAAATGCTGCTCCATCAGCGGCACCATGGCACGCAGCATGGCCGCGGCAAGAGCCTCACTGGGCTCGTCCACCTTCACGACCTGGAAGCGCCGGGCCAGCGCCGCGTCTTTTTCGAAGTAACGCTTGTACTCGCTCCAGGTGGTGGCGGCGATGGTACGCAGTTCGCCACGGGCCAGTGCCGGCTTCAGCAGATTGGCAGCGTCGTTCTGGCCGGCCTGGCCGCCGGCACCGATCAGGGTATGGGCTTCGTCGATGAACAGGATGATCGGGTGGGCGCTTTTCTTGACCTCGTCAATCACCGTCTTGAGCCGGTTCTCGAACTCACCTTTGACACTGGCGCCGGCTTGCAACAGGCCCATATCAAGAACATGTAGTGCCACGCCTTTCAGCGGTTCCGGCACATCGTCCGCGGCGATGCGCAGCGCCAGCCCTTCCACCACCGCCGTTTTACCCACCCCGGCCTCACCGGTGAGGATCGGGTTGTTCTGGCGCCGGCGCATGAGGATGTCCACCAACTGACGGATCTCACCATCACGGCCGATAACCGGGTCAATAGCGCCTTCCCGGGCCCGGTCAGTGAGATTCTGGGTGAACTGATCCAGAGCCGGTGTCTTGCCGAGCGCTTTATCCTCTCCTTCCTCACTGGGCGCGTCTTCCGTCAGAGGTGCATCACGATGCCCTTCCTCCGACCCTTCCGTCATTTTGTCGAAGTCGTGCTTGAGTTGCTCCAGATCAAACCGGGTAAATAGCGCGGAACTGCGTTGCGCCAGGCGAGAGAGGTCCGGTTCCGTCAACAACGCCAGCAACAAATGTCCGCTGCGGATACGGGTGGTGCCGGAATCCAGCGAGGCCAGCAGCCACGCATGCTCAAACAGTGTCGGCAGATGCGGAGAGAATACCGGGGTGCGCTGATTGCCGGTTTTCAGCCTTTCCATCTCAACGCGAAGGTCCCGTTCCAGGGCATCCGGCGCTATGCCGCTGCGGCGTGCCACCAGCACCAGATCGCTTTGTGGCTGCTCCAGCAATGCCACGAACAGGTGCTCCAGGTCGACTTCGTAATGTCCCGCGGCCATGCACAGGCTGGCGGCTCTCTCCGCCGCCTGTCGGCAGCGGTCGTTGAGTTTGCTGATCAGTGTTTTCAGGTTAATGCTCATGGCGCGGCTTACGCTCCTTGCCGGTCATCGTTGCGTCCTTCATTGAAGTGTATGGATACCGTAAGTCGTATCCGTTCGGATGCCGGCATCCTGGCGCGTGGACAGGAACCCGTCCCAGCCGAGACGCCCGCCCCGCTCCGGATCACCCAGCAGGCATCCGTTAATTTCTTCCGCTTTCAGCACCAGGCGAACTTCATACTCAAGGCTGGCGCCGGTCAGCATGGTCAACCACTTTTCCAGTGCCTGGGCGGCTTCACCACCAGGCAGGAAGGCGTCAAAACTGTCCTTCGCCAAAGGTCCCACCACCAAACGCATCCTCAGGTCCCGTTGCCAAACCCGTTCGCCCGCCACAGCGCCGACCCCAAGCCGGGCATTACTCGCCCCCAGACGGGTGCGCTGTTGCTCGGGAATCTCATACCAGGCGCCGACGAACTGCTCTACTTTGATCGGCACCTGGAAGTAATCGGCCAACAAACGCTGCATCTGCACCGCCGCCACCGGCCGCTGCCCCACCGTGGCGGCATGGAAGGCCACCGCCTGATCCGGAATCGCGCCCGGAGCCTCATTTAACCGGTCTCGCAGCCCGGGTACGCCTACGCCGGCCAGCGACAACAGTAATGGCAGGAAGCGCTCTCGCTGATCCAGCTCATACTGAATTGCCAGCCGGTATTTCTTCCAGGCCCCGTAATGCAGCGCCACCGCCCGGTTGGTGAAAATATCAAGAAAGGCGCGGGCGGCCCGATCTCGCTGAAAGATCTCCCGCTCATGCAGCCATTCACCGTAATGCCAGGGCAAGGCGCCCTTGACGCCAAGCAGGCCCATGAAACTCGGCGTCAACTGGACTTTGCCAAGTTTCTCCATGGTCAGGGTGTAATCCACCGCCCCGGGCCGATCCAGTCGCTCCCCCTCCTCCGACCAGGCCTCCAGTTTCTCCAGTTCACTGGCGGGAAAACCCAGAGACAGGCTGCTGCCAAAGCGCATGTGCCGGGCCACCGCGTCGTCATCCGCGCTGCGCGTTTGGCGCTTGAACAACTGCTCGATGATCCGCACCGACTGGAAAAACCCAAAGCGGTGAGGCTCACTGAGCAACTGCTGGGCTATACCAGCGTCGATTCGCCGCTTCGGGGAGGGCATTGAATCAGTACCTCATTGCTTTGACGGGAAAGGATGTTCAACTGGGTGAAGCTGTTGGCATGGACATAAAGGCCAAAGAAACGGTCCAGGGCGGCTACGAAAGCCGATAGCCCGGTGCCGACGAAGCTGCTTTCATCGATGGTGAGATTGATTTCCACTCCCCTTGCCACCGCCGCGAAAGGCCGGCCCGGCAACCAGCTGGTGACCGGACGGTGCTGCACTTCGAGCAGCCCTTCAATCTGCCGCCGTGCCACCGCCGCCGAGGACAGATCGTAAAGTGACAGCATCTCTTTCAACGCTGGCAGGCCGCTACCAGCGATCGAAAGATGATTGAGGGACAAATGGGAGATCAACCGCCAGTGCGCGTTTCTGCCGCCGATGAATCGGCGCGGGCGCGAAGGCTTGCGCAGCATGGTGATGCTTTTCACCGAAGTGTCGGTTTCCATGGTCAGATCACCACCGCTGACGCCGTAGGCCAGGTGGCTGGGCAGATCCCGGTTGGTGCAGGTCAGGTCCAGACCCACCACATCCGTCTTGGGCACGGTCGGGTTGAAACGCAGATCGACGAAGGTGATTTCGGTTTCGTAGCCGGGACTCTGTTCGGCCAGTTCCTCATCCCGTCTGGCCATCCAGTAAAGCCCCTCGCCTCCGGCATCCTCACCATGGTGCAGGGAATAGAACGGGCGGAACGTCTGGATATCCTCTCCCAACGGCGTTTGCCGCACCCGTTTCACCGTGTCGATGGAGTAAATCTCGTGAGCAAAGGCATTGCGGGCGTCGGCCACCACCGGATAGCTGGCCTGGCGTTCATGCACGTGAATCGGCTCACCCCGCTGGCGGAACAAATTCACCACCGGTGAACACCCCAGCAGCACATTGTCCCTGCTGAGCCCCTCAAGCAATTGCTGCTGCTCACCGTCGGTGTGCGGTGCATCCAGCGCGAAATGGACGGTAAAACTGCCGGATGCCATGGACGACAGCGATTTTATATCGAGATCGAAGAAACCGAATTTTTCCGGAAAGGCAAACAGTTCAGTCAGTAAACGATAAGCCGGATGGGAGCGACTCGGATAATCGATCAAGGATTCCTCGTCGTCGAATCCGACCTGCCGTATTGGTGTTTGGTCCATCGCGAGCCACCGCCCGCTGTCATCCGCTTCCACGTAAGTGGCGCCTATGCCATAGGCAAGCGCGTCGCGAAGGGCGGCACAGAAGGAGGGCTCTCCGTCGGTGAACAGTCTCAGGGTGTCCACGCCAAGAGTGGCGAACGACAATTGCGTGGAGGCCAGCTCGAATCGTAGAGAAAGCTGCCCCTGCCCCGCGCCAACGCCCCCCATCGCCATGGGGGCCCGCATTACCGGGCGGTAGATGGCCTCGGTGAGCACAATCGGCACCAGCGTGACATCATAAGCGGTGCGGAAGCGGCAATTCACCCCTCGTACCGGTCGCGAACGCAACGCCGTGCCGCGCGGAATGCGCAATGGCTCGCTAAGCGTCGACAGAGCATTCCCCACATCAAAGCGAGCAATCGAGCACGACGGGAATGGACGCAAGTAATGGGGGTACAGCACTTCAAGCAGCGCATCGGTGAATTCCGGAAAATCGTCATCCAGTTTCTTGGAAATACGCGCGCTCAATAATGCGAACGACTCAATCAGCCGTTCCACATGAGGATCTTCACTGACGTCCGCCGACAGCAGCAGACGGCTGGCAATCTTGGGATAACGCTCGGCGAACTCCTTGCCATACCGGCGCAGAAAGCCGAGTTCCCGTTCGTAATATGGAAGCAGATCACGCATGTTCAGGACGCCCTGGCGTTACGGCGGAATCCGCTCACCGAATACTGCAGCGTCGAGGGTTGTAGCATCGCATCGAAGCTGACAGGCTCCCGCGCGGGACGGATATCCAACAAGGCGTGAATGGTAAAATGCAGTCCGCCGCCTGGTGCATTGCCTTCATCCAGGGTGACGGTGACTTCGTGTAATCGGGGCTCGTGACGGGAAATCGCATCCTCCAGGGAGCGGCAGATCAGCGCCCGGTCATAGGCATTGACCAGACTCATGGCGGAAAAGTCTCGCAGCCCATAAACCATCAGGGATTTCCGGCATTGGGGAAAGGCGTCGAACAGGGTTTCCGATAACGCCATGCGGCTATTGAGCAGACCTTCCAGGTCTCTCGCCACGGTTTCCTTGTACTGCCCCAACGAAGACGCTTTAAAGATATTCTGGTCGCCCGGCTGTTTCGGCGCGTCATCAAACAACTTGTCGAGCAGACTGGGTTCCAGTCCCTTATCCCATCGTTTCACGCTCATCCCCTTTTTCGCCCTGACTTCATGACATTATCGGGATTGCGCCAGTCTCACCGCCCATTCCCTGGCTCGGTGCGGCAAAAAAAGCGGTGGCGCCCAGAGCCGGACGCCACCGCCGCTCATCAGAATTGAGGAGCGTTTTTGTTGAGGTTCCACTGGCCCATGGTCTTACCACCGATACCACCTTCCGGTTTCTGCTGGTTATAGGTCCAGCGGATGGCGGCGAAGCTGAGCAGTACTACTTCCTGGGGCAAGCCATCTTCACCGATGGTGGTGGTCACCCGGTGTACAAGGACATTCTTGAGCTCGACCTTGTAGTAGTTGATGGCGTTGCCGTCCTTGTCGGCACGCATGAAATCGATCTCGGCCTTGGCGAAAGTGGTCCCGTTGGCACAGGCCTGGCACAGCACGGTGCTGGACAGGTCGATGGATTTGACCACTTCGATGGGGCCGAAGCTCACCCGTTCCGCGGTTTGACCACCAGAGCTGGACGCGGTGGGAGCACGCGGTTGCAGGATGTCCTGCGAAAACGATTGAATCTCGATCCATCCTGGATGCTTATCATCATTGGATTCGCCTTTAATGGAATCGATGTTTAAAAATGCATGTTGCATGTCAAGTTCCTTCCTTCATGCGGTCTAGACGACGCCATGCCGCCCATTTCCGTTGCCCCTTCTTTGGCAACTCATTAATCGATCCGGCAACGGCACCCCGCCACGCCGGACCCCGTGAAATCGCTATGACTTTTTGGCGGAAGCCGGGAGCTCCGCCACCAGCCGCAGCGATACAGACAGTTCATCAAGCTGGAAATGCGGCCTGATGAACGCGACTGCCCTGTAGGAACCCGGCTTGCCGGGCACTTCCGAGACCTGAATGGATGCTTCGCGCAGCGGGTACTGAGCTTTGGCTTCCTGAGTGGCGTTATCGTCAAGGAGCACGTACTGGGAAATCCAGCGGTTAAGAAATTCTTCCACGTTGCCCGCGGAGGCGAAGCTGCCGATCTTCTCTCTCATCATCGCCTTGAGATAGTGGGCGATGCGGGAGACCGCGAACATGTATTGGAGCTGCGCGGAAAGAATGGCGTTGGCATTGGCAGCGTCGGTGTTGTACTTCTTCGGCTTCTGCGCTGACTGAGCGCCGAAGAACGCGGCATAGTCCGTGTTCTTGCAATGCACCAGCGGAATAAAACCAAGATCGCTCAGTTCCTTCTCACGGCGGTCGGTAATCGCCACTTCGGTGGGGCACTTGAGAGCCACCTCACCATCGTCGGTGCGGAAGGTATGGGTCGGCAGATCTTCCACCAGCCCGCCGCCTTCGACGCCGCGAATGGCGGCACACCAGCCAAAATCCTCGAATGCCGCGGTAAGCCGGGTGGCCATGGCATAGGCGGTGTTACACCACAGGTATTTACTGTGATCCGCGCCGTCCACCTCTTCCACGAAGTTGAAGCCTTCAACGGTGGTGCCGTCTTTCGGGTTGTAGGGCAACCGGCCCAGGAAACGCGGCAGCGTCAGCCCCACGTAGCGGCTGTCCTCCCCGTCGCGGAAGGAGCGCCATTTGGCGTATTCCACTGTGTCGAAGACCTTGGCGAGATCCCGGGGTTTACCCAGGTCGGTGAAGCTTTCCAGACCCAGCATGTCTTCCGAAGCCGCGGTAATGAACGGCGCATGGGCCGCCGCGGCCACATGGGACATCTGCTCCACGAAGTACATGTCCTGAGGTTGCCGGCCAATGGCGTAGTCGCCGATCAGGGTTCCGAACGGAGCGCCACCAAAGGTGCCGAATTCCTCTTCATAGACTTTCTTGAACAGAGCGCTCTGATCGAAGTCGATGGCGGAGTTGAAGTCGCGAATCAGATCCTGCTTCTTGGCGTTAAAGGCCTTGATCTTCATCATCGAGCCTGTGGAGGTATGCTCGCAAAGGTAGTGCAAACCGCGCCAGGTACTCTCGAGATCCTGAAATTCCGGCGCGTGCATTACCGCGCTCAATTGATCGGAGATCAGACGATCCAGCTCGGCGATACGGGCATCCAGCGTCATGTTGAGATTGTCGGACACAACCACGGTGCCTTCCATAACCTCTTTCGCCAGTTCGGAGATGATATCCTTGGCCCGGCGATGCTCCTCATCGGACTTCGCCACCCGGCTCTCTTCGACGATCTGGTCGAGAAGGCCTTCGGTTTCGGTTACCGTTCCCGTCTCATTAGTGCTTGCCACCTCTTTTCCCATGGTCATCACTCCTGATCGTCGTCGGCGCCGCTGTCTTCTCGCAGCGCCTTCAGTTGCTCGGTGTTTTTCAGCACGTCGGAAAGCAGATCTTCCAGCTTCTCGTTGCCGATCAGTTTATTGCGCAGGTCCGCCAACTTGGTGCGGGATTCCAGCAAACGACGCAGCGGTTCCACCTGTTCAACCACCGCTTCCGGACGGAAATCTTCCATGGACTTGAACTTCAACTCGACCCCGAACTCACCGCCCTCTTCCGTCAGTTTGTTCGGTACCCGGTAGACCGCCCGCGGCGTCATGCCTTCCATCACTTCGTCGAAGTTGTCCATATCCACATTGACGAATTTGCGGTCCTTGACCTTCGGCTGCGGCTCTTCCGGGTTGCCACTGAAATCGCCCAACACACCGACGACAAAGGGCAATTCCTTCTGTTCTATGGCATCGCCCTTCTCCACGTCATAGGTGAGCTGTACTCGCGGCGGACGTACCTTCTGAAGACGTTTTTGAGTGCTATCCTTCTTGGACATGGAGCTATCTCCTGGCTGAATCGACGGGGCGGGACTCAGTCACCGCCAATACCACTGAACGGATCGTTGGCGCTGCGTTTGCTGACCGTTGTCTTGGGTTTGGGCGGCGCGCTGACACGGGGTTTCGGGCGCGGCGCCGGGCGGCTGACCCTGGCGCTGCGGTTATCTTCCTCGTCGTCGACCACCGGCTCCTCGCCAATAGCGGTTTTCAGTGTTTCCGCCAGCGCCCTCGCTTCGCGGCGCGCGGTTTCGGAACCCAGTGCATCCCGTTCACCGAGACGCTGCAGGGACTGGCTGGCGATACGCAAACCACTCAAGGTGAGGATGCCTTCCGCGATAAGATCACGGCCATCCCGCTGCAGCGCTTCTTCAGCGGCGACGATGGCGTGGGCATAGTTATTGCGATCGAACTGGATCTGGGCCATACGAACCCAGGGTTCCTTGCGAGTGGGATCGGCTTTGGCGGCGTTGGCGAACGACACCAGAGCGGCGTCCACCTTGTCATTGCTCAGCGCGCCTTCGGCACGCCCCATCTGTTCGCCATATTCGGCGGACTTGCGACCGGACATCATGCTGCAAGCACTCAGTGTGGCAAGCATGATCGCTACCGTGACAAGACGTATTAGGCGTTCCCTGTTCAATACCATCTCTTATGTCTTCTAAGGTTATGTTTTCCGTCCACGCCTGACATGTCGGCAAACGGACGAACCATAATCAAAGAGCAACAGGAGAACGGCGAGTCAGCGCCGAAACGCTTGAGTGATGTGGGTTCAGGGGAAAAGAAAAATGAGGTATTAATCCAGTCCCTGGACATCGTACTCTGTGTCGTCCTTGCTCTCGTCAGAAGGCCTTCCGATCTCCACAAACGTGATACGCATCCCCGCTCGATCGGTGGTTGCCGCCGTTCGAAGCCACTCATGCATATTCATACTAACGTGCATGGATGTCAGCTTTGTGACGAAAAACAACGGCATGGCCAATTGGGCCGAGTATAGTGGGCATGTCCGACCTGTCAAGCAAGGCCACATTTCACCGTTGTTTGGCACCACACCGTGGCCCTGGATGCACTGGGCCAGGCGGGACTAAACTGCTAAAGTGCATGCCATCGAAACACGGCCTACTTCAGGATAAAACCAGGACTTTCTACGTATGGATACGATGCGCTCCCCTGTCCCGCGCCGCTCCGTTTTTTTGAACCAGTTCACAAAAAATATTCTGCTGACCGCTCTGTTAATATCGCTTCAAGGCTGCGCGCTGCTTGGCTCCGATGACCCCAAGGAAACCGTCATCCCGGTTCGCCTCTACGGCGGCGACAATCTGAACGCCGGCACCGGTTATCAGGCCTACTCGCTTGTGGTACGAATTTATCATTTGCGCGACACCCAACGTTTTTATGAGGCTTCGTTGCAGGACTTTCTCGATGACGATGCCGAGACCCGCACTTTACGCAACGATTTGATCAGCGTCAGTGAAGTCGTCTTGACGCCCGGTGCTCATCATCTGATCGAAGCCCGTGTTCCGGAACAAGCGAAGGCGATCGGCGTTGTGGGGCTGTTCCGCTCTCCGGCGAGGGAGCGTTGGCGCTTGGCTTTCGATGTCACCGAAAAGCCCGTCATCAAGTCCGGGCTTACTCTGGGGTTTCACGCCTGCGCGATGACCAGCGACGGCACCGGCCTGATCCGGACACCCACCGGCGACCCCGCCAGTCTGGTGGCCGTGAGATGCCCCGCGTTACCGCGCTGAAACCACCGCCAGCGCGGATTCCATTATCCATTGCATCCCCCGAAAGGGGCCGGTAGTCTTGCGCGGACAGTCAATTAAGGACGAAGCTCGACGCTAACCGCGCGGAGCCGGATTGATATCAAGGGAAGATACTGTGTCGCATGTCAGCCGCATGTCGAAGGTACTTTGGGGGGAAGGCCTGTTCCTTCGCCCACAGCACTTTCAACGCCAGGACACTTACCACGAAGCGCGCCTTCATCATGTCGCGCAAAGCCTGCACCCCTACCCCTGGGGTATTCGCCAAATCCGCCTGGACCAGCGCGCCCTTGAAAGTGGTGCCGTTCGTATTCTGGAACTGTCACTGGTATTCCCGGACGGCGAAATTTACCAGGCACCCGATGCCGACGCTCTGCCCGACCCCTTACGTCTGGAGGAACTCCCCGCCGGAGTGTCCAGCACAGTGATTCATCTGGCTTTGCCTCTGCTCAAGGAACATGGCGGCAACTGCAATGACGATGGCGGCAACGCCCGGTTCACGCAGACGCTGATGGGGACCACCGATCTGTACACCGATTCCGCCCAGGCGGAGCTCACCTATCTGAAAAAGTCCGTGCGGTTGCTTACCGATGACACCCCACGCGATCGCTATCTGACCGTGCCTTTGTTGCGGGTCAAGCGCACCTCCACGGGTGGGTTCGAGCTGGACGACAGCTTCATGCCGCCGTGTCTGCACCTGGACGCCTCGGATTATCTGACCCGTCAGTTGCGTGGACTGCTGGATGCCTTGCAGGCCAAATCCGAGGCTCTCGGCAATCAGCAACGTCAAGCTTCCCAAGGGCTGATCGAGTTTCGTTCTTCGGACGTGGCGTCATTCTGGCTATTGCATACCGCCAATACCGCCTACGCCACGCTGTCGCATTTCTTCGCTCAACCCAAATTTCACCCGGAGCGGCTCTATCAGGAGCTGCTGCGTCTGGCCGGGAATCTGCTGACCTACTCGACACAACACAGCCTGGCGGATCTTCCTCAGTACCGTCACGAAGCCCCGGATGAGGCCTTCGCGGCTCTATTCCATCTGGTGCGGGATCTGCTCGACACGGTCATTTCCACCCGCCACTTCGCCATCCCGCTGGCCGAAATCAAACCGTCTTATCATCGTGGCATGCTGGACTCCCAGCGGATTGACGCCCAGACCGCGCTTTATCTGGGCGTCGCCGCGGACATGCCCGGCCAGGAACTGGTGGAAACGGTGCCGGTCCGGTTCAAGGTGGGCGCACCGGACGATGTGGAAAAATGTGTTCTGGCCGCCATGCCCGGGGTTAAGTTGATCCATGCCAGTCAGATTCCGGCCGCCATTCCGGTCCGTCCCGGCAGCTACTATTTTTCCCTGGAGCCCCGTGGTCCGCTGTACGAACGGATGCTCAAGGGACAATCGGTGATGGTCTATGTCCCCACCGGCGTACAGGACCTGAAACTTGAATTGATCGCGGTGACCTCATGACCGAAGGCCCTTCTCTCTCCGCACGCCCTTCCCTTACCGGCGCCGCGCCAGCGGATACCGGTACCGCGCCACGGGATACCGTCGCCGGTGGCCGCCTGTTGGACCTCATGTTTGATGGCTTCTATTTGCTGGTGCTGCTGAAACGGGGCCAGTTACCGAGTCAGGCGGATGCCTTTGCCAGTGAGATTCAGAGCTTTCTGGAAGGGGTCGAACGCAGCGCGATGAAGAACGGCATCGCTTCCGAAGATATCTATGCCGCCAAATATGCTTTCTGCGCGGCGGTGGACGAAGTCATTTTGTCGCAACCGACCAGTCTCCGCGATGAATGGGAGCGCCATCCGTTACAACTGCGCCTGTTTGGCGATCATCTGGCGGGTCAGCATTTCTTTGATTATCTGGAAGATTTGCGGGCCCAGGGCGCGCCCAGGCTGGCTTCACTGGAGGTTTATCACTACTGCCTGCTGCTGGGGTTCGAAGGCAAGTACCGGCTCGATGGCAGCGAAAAGCTGGGTTACCTGATTGCCCGTCTTGGCGATGAGATTGCCTACCTGAAAGGACAACGCAGCGGCTTCGCCCCGCACTGGGCACCACCGGACAATGTTCGCCATACCCTCCGTCGGGTGGTGCCGCTTTGGTTGCCGCTGATATTCCTGGCCGGCTTCGCGGTACTGGCGTTTTTCGGTCTGCGTCTGACCTTGAATCAACAAACCGAAACCAGCCTGGCGGCTTACCAGGACATCGTGCAAATGCCAGAGCGCACCGCGCACATCACCATCACGCTGCCTTGATGCGGCGAACGCCACGGAGTCGTGCCCCGTTATGGATCATTGGCAAGACCTGATCAGCCCAATTCGAGATGACGCCCCCACTGGTGACGATCTGTCTTTTTCGATGGAATTCGATGCCATTCAGGAAGCCAGGCGCGCCGACGATCCCACTCTGGATCAAGGGGAATGGGTCACCGATATCAAATACGCGGATTGGCCGGGCGCGGCCAAACAGTGTCGCGAGTTGCTGCGGAATCGCACCAAGGATTTACGGGTGGCATCCTGGCTCGCCGAAGCCAACACCCAGTTGCATGGCTTTGCCGGGCTGGCCGGCGGCTATCGCCTGATCGCCTATTTCTGTGATCATTATTGGGACACCGTGTACCCGATGATGGACCAGGGCGACGCGGAAGAAAGGGTTGGCAATCTGGTCTGGCTGCTGACCCAGTCGCAGCAATGGCTGCGCACCCTGCCGCTGGTGAATGCCCCTCAGGGACGCTTCGGGCTTAACGATTTCGAGACGGTGTTTTCCCGGGCGGAAAATCCCGAGCAGGATCCCGGCGACCATCCGGATCAGGATCAGTTGCAGGCGGCCCGGCGGGACACCTCGCCGGATTACTACCGGCGTCTGCTCGAGGAAATCCCCGACTGTGGCGCCGCGCTACGCGAGTTGCGGGATGCGGTGGACCGGCATTTGGGTGTGGACGGCCCCAGCTTCAGCGCGGCCGAGGATCTACTGACGCTGTTGAATCAGACCGCCCGCCGCTTCGCTCGGGATGCCAATGTGGACGTTCCTGGCGATGACACCGAGGTCGGTGCTGGCGATCCCAATCCTCCGATCATCTCCGCCACGCCGGCGGCCAGCCATGGCGGCCCGATCCAATCACGACAACAAGCACTGGAGCAGCTGCGGGACGTAGCAGCGTTCTTTCGCCGCACCGAACCGCACAGCCCGGTGGCCTATCTGGCCGAACGCGCCGCCCGCTGGGGCGAGATGCCTCTGCATCAATGGCTGAAAACGGTGATCAAGGACGACGGCATATTGTCGCAGGTGGAGGAATTGCTGGATGTGGAGCGGGATCAGGACATGAACTGATCCCGCTTTCCGAGCGCCATCAGAGAATGCGGAACTCGATGCGCCGATTGCGCGCGCGCCCTTCGGGCGTGGCATTGTCCGCCACCGGCTCATCCGGCCCCTTGCCGACCACCCCCAGAGCGTCTTCCCGCACGCCCTGTTCGATCAGGTAACGACGCACCGCGTCGGCCCTGGCGTAACTCAACGCCACATTGTTCTGACGGCGGCCGACATTATCCGTATGGCCAATGATCTGGACATGGGCCTCTCCCATATCGCGCATCACCTCGGCCATTTCATCAAGAATGCGCTGTCCGTCAGGTGTCAGCCGGTCACTACCGCTCTGAAACCGGATCAAGCGATCCGCCAAAGTATCGTCCAGACGTTGTTGGCGGGACTCACCGAGCCGCAGACTGTTGGTCACCGTGTAGTCCCGGCTGCTCGCCATACTCAAGGCGCTGGCCACACGCTGGCGCTGAGCTTCGTTATCCACTTCACCGGTGATGCGGACACTCTGGCCTTCAATGTTGATCTCGCCGCCACGGATTGATTTAAGTTCCGGCGACAACATATTGGCCACGTACTGGCCCCAATTCGGCGGAGCGGGCACTGCTTCCACCTGGATGCGGTCCACCACCCTTTCGGCGCCGTAAATGTCATGCAGACGTTCCAACACAGCCGCCCGGGTGGCCTGATCCGGGACCACGCCCTTGGCCACCACCGGTGGCAACGAAGGCTTCGCCGGAGCCTCCTCCGCCTCCTGAGCGAATGACACTTGTATTAAGCCACCACACAGCAACATCAGTATCCCTTTGCGCCAGCTCATATTTCACCCCCGAGAAAGGTTTCCATGAAAAAGCGGCGGGCGCTGCCCAGGGACAAATCGCCACGATCGATGTAGCTGGCGAGCCGGTTCAAGCTGACATTCATGGCCATATAGTCCTCTACCCAGTCGGCGTCCTGCACGGCGATCAAATGGGATTCCGCCACGCTCGGATCCCATACCGAACGCAGTATCTGGTGATCGGCCCCATTAAAGCCGATGATCATTGCCGGCACCTCGCCGCCGCGAATCAGCACCGCCAACTCGAAATCTCCACGGCGAACAAAGCCTGTGAGCATGTCCAGCCACCAGGTGGCGGTCAGCGCCTGCGCTGCCGCCTCCGCGGGCAGCGGCAGGATCAAACCTTTGTCGATACTTACCTGTTGCTGGCTCATCAACGGCTGCAACAACAACCCCAGCGCCGGCAGGCTGCGCTTAAGCGCCACCGTGGGATGTCCAGCCCGATGCATGCTCTGCTCCAGTCCGGCCAGTGTTTCCTGCTCCAGTAACTGTTGGAAACGGCCCTCAAACGCCTGTGGCTGGATCTCCACCGCGAAATCGCGCTGCCCCAATCCGGCCAGCTCCGAGGCCGCGTCCGCGCTGTGCACCGCCCGGCTCGACTCCTTCGCCAATTCCCGCCAGACGGGGAACAGCGCCAGCGGACTGCGGGCGATGAATCCGGCGGTATCCGCCACCTGCAAGCGCAGCGCGGAGAGGAAAGGATAGCGTCGCTGGGAAGCGTCGCTGCTCGGTAGCATATGGCCGGCGATCGCCAGTTGACTGCGTGATCCGAGAAAGGCGAAGTGGAGCCATGGCGCCTGGTCGTACAGCGTTTTCCAGTCCGGATTGTGGCTGAACTGGTCCAGGCTGCTGGCTGCCCAGCGGTCCAACAGCGACATCAGGCGATGTTGATCGTTGCTGCGCACAAAGTCCCCACGGGAAGGCACCTTGCCGAAGTATCCCGCCTGTACGGTTTGCGTTTCCGCCGTATCACTCATCCTCGCCTCCCTGGCCGGCAAGCCGCTCATCCGCTCCTTCTCCGGCAACGATTCGAGGCAGCTTCAATCCTCGCTGCCAACTGTCACTGTCGCTGCCGGAACCAGCCCGGCGCACGGTGCGCATTTCCATGGAAATGGACACCGTGCCCTTGCTCCAGGTCACCGTGCTGCTGTCCGAGCGGCTCTCCAGGTTGGCCGCGTCCATCAACTGAGCGAAGCCGTTTTCTCCGGGGAAGTCGGCCAGTTGTACCCGCCGACCGTCGCTGGTGGTGGCCACCAGGGTGGCGCCCGGGGTGGCGCCGCGATTGGGCCATTGCATGGTTTCCCATTGCGGCGGCGTATTGCGGTAACGCAGCGACTGGCCGTCGATTTCAAGAACGTACTCCACCGCGCCGATGGCCGGCGCCGGCAGGATCTGGAAGATGGTGACATCAGCTTCACCGGCACCGCCACTCTGACCACTCACCCAATCGCCATAGCCACTGACCAGCTCGGGTGACAGGCGGATTCCCATTCCAGCCCAGCGACGCGGTGTCAAAACGTTGCCCCGCTGGATCACCAGGCTTCCCAGCGCGTCCTTGTTGAAGGTGGCGATGGCGCCGGAGGGACCGAAGATCGCCGTCACCTCGGTTTTCGGCGCATCCTCATCGGCACTCAGATCAAACGGAAATTGCTGGCCGATACCCTGATCAAACGGTTGGTACACCTGAGCCTGCCAGGTCCGGTTGATCTCGTTCTCGGCCGCCGGCACCAGCGCCGCGAAGGTTTGCGTCAGCGGTTGCAACAAAAGCGGCCTGAGCGCCTGTTTCTCTTCCGCGCCAAGCCCGGTGAGCAACTGCTCGTCCACCAGCCGTAATGCGGAGCTCAGCTCCGAGCCCTGATTGCTCAGCGTTTCCTGCATCAGGGTACGAGCGCCGGGACCCGGCACCTCCGCCATTTTGATGTCATTCAGACGGGATCGTGTCGCCGCCAGAGCCTCGAAGTAAGCATCAATGGCCGGGGCCTGCCCGCTCCGTTTCTCCATCAACTGAGCGAACCCTTCGAAGGCTTTGCCCACCGGCCCCAATGGCGGCAGCATGGCTTCGCCGGTTTTCTCATCGATTTCGAAGGACATTCCGGACATGCCTGCCGGAGCACGGCGCAGGATCACGCGTTTGAACCAGTTGACAATACCGCTGTTCTGCTCCGAGCGCTCACTGACCCGAGCGTACAGGGCTCTCGGATTATCCCAGACGGTCTGCTCATGCACGGCCTGTAGCAGGGCTTTCAGCGGGGAGCTTTCGCTGTTGCCGAGCCGGTTCATGGCGCTGGTGGCGTCGTCAAAGCCGGACGAGAAACCCGCCACGCTCACGCCACGCAGGAAACGCTGCCATTCCGCGGCATATTCCTGCTTGTAGAGTGCGGTAATCTGGCGGGCGATGTGTTCCGGGCTGCCGGCCAAAGAGAGATCACTCTGCTCGGTGGTGTCGAGCACCCAGTCCGTGGTGTTGAGCTGGGTATTGGCGGCTTCGTGGATGGCGTCCTTGATATATTCCTGCCAGGCTTCCCGGGAGAACGCCCCGGAAATGGCATAGCTTCCATTCAGCAGATTCTGCCCGTTGGCACCCGCCAGCAGGGAATTCACCGTGATGGTGGAGAAACGCGCGGCGGCACGGGCCTTGATCTGGGCGAACACCCGCTCCATCGCCGGCTGCCCTTGCATCACGCCACGTAATGCCTGACGGGTATCATTGACCAGAGAAACCCGGGTGTCGATCTCCGGCCACCCCGGCTTGCTGGCACTGGCGACATAAAACGTCATCAGCTTTTCCGCTGCCCGCGCCACATCCTCATGGCTCATCTGGCCCCGGTTCGCGTCGAGCCAACCCCGCCAGTAACGAGTCAGCTGGTTGGCCAGATGGGTTTGTTCCACCCGCCCGTGATCGCCGAGCATCAGATAGGCTTTGAGCGCGTTATAGGCTTCGGCCGGGTCCTTTGGCGAGGGCGGCACGTACAAGGCCGTGCGCGGTTCCTCTCTGCTTTCTTCCATGGACAGCTGGTCCGCGTTCGCCACCACCTTGCCCAGGTATTCCTCCAACCGGGCCCGGGTCGGCCGTACCATCACCTGATCCATGCCGGCGAAGTATTCCCGCCACAGAGCAGCTTCGATGTTGTCGCCCTGATAAAGCCCCATGGTGGTGGTGATGCCGCCATCGCGGCGGTACTGGCGCAACTGCTCCAAACGGTCCTGAAGCAGCAGCAAGGCGTCAATACGGGACTGCAGATCCAGCCGCCCCTCCTGGATCTGAACCGCCTGCTGCAAGTCACGGGAGGCGTTCGCCACTAATTGCCGGTTGGTGGTGTAGGACCACGCCCAGGTGCCCAGCAGAGCCGCCACTACCAAAGCCCCCGCCAGAAAAGCGCCATAGCGCATGCGGGTCCGGTAGGGGCTGGAGTATTGGCGCACCAGTTCTTTGTCGGCAAAAATCACTTTGCGGAACAGGTCTTTGAGAAAATGAGCCTGATCCGGTTTGCCGTTTACCGGTTCGTCCTTGTCCTGCCGCGGTGCCAGGGAAAATTCGTCGGCGATCCGCTCGGAGGCATGCAGTACCGTCTCCCCTTCGTGCAGCGCGCTGGTGAAATAGAATCCACGGAACACCGGTTTGAACTGGTACGGATTGTCCTCGAACAGACTGGCGATAAAGGTGCGCAGTACCGGTTTAAGGCTGACGAATTCCAACGGCAAGGTCAGCAAGCCCGGCGCTACTTCCCTGCCCCGTTGCATCGCCATGTGAGACAGGCCCATTTCCTTGAGGCCTTCCGCCAGCTCGTCGAAATGCTGGTCGAAGATCGACAGTTCGTCCACCTGAGCCTGGGGGTCATAGGGTAAGGTGGCGCCCCACACTTTCTCCCGTTCGGACGGATCCAGACCACTGAAGAACGACATGAAACCAGCGATCAAGTCAGCCTTGGTGAAGACCACGTATACCGGCGCGAACACTTCCAGCCGTTCGGTCACCTCCTGCACTCGCTGGCGCAGATTTCGGGCCAGCTCGATGGCGAACTCCGGACGGTTACCGGACAGTTCGGCGATACTGGCGGCGATGATAATGCCGTTGATCGGTGCACGCGGGCGGTGTTTCTTCAGCAAGTCGAGGAAGGACAGCCACTCACCACGGTCCTCGCCACCCACCGAGTAACGTCCGGCGGTGTCCAGCACGATGCCCTCGGAGGTGAAGTACCAGTCGCAATTGCGGGTGCCACCAATCCCCTGCACCACGCTGTTGCGATTGTCCTCAAAGGGAAACTTGAGCCCGGAATTAAGAATGGCGGAGCTTTTCCCCGCCGCCGGATTGCCGATGATCACATGCCACGGCAGCTCATAAAGCGCCGCCTTGCCTTTGAGAACGCCCAGGCGCGACGATTTGATCGCCTTGACCGCTTCCTGCATGCGGCCCCGCACTTCCTCGATATCGCCGCGATCCTCGGCCTTGGCGTTGCGTGACGCCCGCTCGGCCTGCTCGTTCATCAAACCGTCGATATCCCGGGTGGCCCGCCGTTCGCGCCAGCGCCGTATTCCCCACCGGATCAGGGTGAACAGCCCGAGCACCAGTGCCAGAATCAGCAACGCGAAGCCGATCTGGCTGCCCGGGTCCCCGCCTCGCCATAACAGGAAGATCCCGATCACCAGTGCCAAGACCGCCCACAATCGGTAATTGATCAACCAGGCGCCCAGGCTGGCAAGCCCCTTTCTCATGCCCGACATAAGTGTCCTTACTCCGATTCAGCGGCAGCCGTCGGAGACGGCTGGGTTTGATTCTGTGGCAAAGGCGCGGCGGTGAATTCAGCCACCCGCCGACCTTGTTGTTCATCCACGAACAATATTGCGACGGTTTCATGACCGTCGCGTAACGCCTGCCACACCAAAGCCAACATGGCCATCGGTGTGGCGTTATCCAGCGCTCCGGCACGCCCCAGCGCCAGCAACTGGCGACCGGCGTCCAAATCCGGATTCAAGCTCAGCGCCAACAAGGCGGCCTCCTCGAAAGAGCCGGAACGATAATCCGCATTGCTGATCAGCAGATCCGGGAGCGGCTGATCCGTCGCTTGTTCCGGGCGCAATGCTTTTGTCATCTTCCGTACCCGGGCCTGCGGGCTGTCCACGTCCCCGGTAGCCACGTCATAGGGGCCTCGACAAGACACCGCTTCGGCGTCTGTTTCGGCCGGCCCCAGCAGCACACCGGCGGCGCCTTCTCCCGGGATCATTCCCTCCGGAGTACGGCTGCTCATCAGGGTGCCCTGCCTCTGCAGCGACTGCAGACGCTCCGGGTCGATCAGCGAGGCGGCCGCCAGCCACAATTGCCACTGTTCTCCCTCATCGGGTTCGGCCAGACGCGACCAGAAGGCGGTTCCGCCCTTGGCGCCTTCAAACTGGAAGCGCCAGCCCAGGCCGGTTGCCAACCCCAGGTCCTCCACCCGACCCCGCATCATCTTCTCGCACAGCGGGAACAACGAGGAAGGGCTGGATGCGGGCAACATTACCCGTACCAGCACCGGTGCCGAGCGCGTCGGCGACGAGCGGTGCCGCAGGCCGGCAATGACCCGTTCATCCGTGGGCCCCTCCTCGGGACGGGCGGCGGCCAGTTCCATCAGTAATTCATCAAATACGGGCAGCAGTAAGGCCAGGCTGCGGCGAGTGGACTCCTCCACCGGCATGGTCATCCCCGCCAGCCGATTCAATTCCAATGTCACCGCATCCAGCGCCGCCGCGGTCAACAGCGGCACCGGAGCGGCGAATAACGGCAGCCCCTGGGCATCGCGCAAGGTGCCATGAAGCTTGGGGACCTGAGGTTTCATCAAACCTTGCAGGGCCTCTGTCGGAGTCTCCCCCGCTGGCAAGCGCAGCGCCGCGGCGAGCAAATTAAGCCGTGTCGGCGCAGCATCCGATATTTCCGGGGCCTGCGCCGGCGTATCCGGTTTGTCATTGGTTGCGGCCCGACGGTTACGCCGCCATCGCATCAGGCCCCATACCGACACGAGCACCACAAGCGGGGCAAGCAGAAGCCAACCCACCGACTCGCCTACGCCTGGATCGGTGTTTCTGATACGCCAGAAGAGAATCGTCCCGGCCCAGAACAGGGCGAAGACAACAATAACCAGCAAGATTCCCTTCAGCGCTTTACCCAAAGTCACCATCGCTTCCCGAAACGTTTTCGCTGTTCATATTTACTGTGCAACGGGGCAGGCATCTTTTTTCAGTCCCAGATCCTGGACCTCCCAGCCGCCTGCTGGAGACTCCGTTAAGCAAAAATAGCCGGAGTACCCCCGACCGTCCCTGTCATCGCCAACAGGGGATGTCATCATTGAGATGCCGTAGACTTGGCCGGTTTTAAGTCTTTCACCTTGCGGCATGGGCACTCGCACTTCACTGTTGTCAAAGGTTTGCCCCCAGGCGACGCAGTCTTTTTTGTTAATAACCGGATAAGGGGCGTCTATACCCACTTCCCAAACCACCTCAGGAGGCTGTGCTTCTTCGATTACCTGAATAAATCCAACTCGCCAATCCCTCCAACCAGGGTCCGCGAGGGCAAAACAGGGAACGCCATTCTTCCCAATCGTATGCGTCGTGCCCACAGAGGGGTGCCCCAAAATGCTGTAGCAACCGGCAACGGCCAGCGCCATAACAAAGACAATGCCCGCTTTCATTCATCATCTCCTTGATCAGGAAAGGCCTCAGCCCTCTCCAAACCACGCTCTTCTCGCCTGTCGTCCCGTCCGGGTTTTCCACCACCGGGCAAGTGGCGAACATCAGCGGGCTGCTTCAAAAAATCCACCAAGATGCTTTCCAGATCCGGCAAATGGTCCAGGCGCCGATACTCTTCCTGCACGACGACATGGCGGTTCCTAAGAATTTTCAGCGAAAAGTAATCGCGAATGATGTCACCCTGCTCTTCCATGTTGTAGTCAGAAAAGCGTTTGGCTGGGTCCACCTTGTATTTGTACGACATAATCCAGCCGAGCGGATTTCCGCGTTTCCACTTAACCGGATAGCCCAGTTGGTACTGCCAAACATGGGTCATTTCATGCATGAACCAGGCCTGATCTCTATGGTAAGAATTAGCCGGAGGAGAAAAGTCCTCCCGAAATCGGTCAGGATTGAAATACATCTCTCCATTAGGGGTCATTGCCGTATCGTTGGGCTGCAGCCCAAACCACAAATATTCACCGTTATGGACGCGGACCCGACCGTAGTCGATGGAATCACCAAATATCTGCCGGGCCATGGCGATTTCCCCGGAGGTCAGCCCTCGTGACTCACCTTCCGGCGTGGCCACGGTGGCCACCGAGCTTCCCACCTGCTGATCGCTGGTGGTTACGTTGCCCACGTCGACCTCCAGACTGGATGCCTCATGCCCGTGCCGTTGATCACCGCAGCACTCCGGCTGTGAGGAGGAAAGCGTCGCCTTGACCACCTTGCTCGGCTGGTCGGTTTCAATACGACGGCTGCGTCCGTCGTCATCGGTTTCCCCTTCGACCACACTGCCATCGTCCATTTCCAGGCGATAGTTCACCCCGGCCAGGGGGGCGCCTTTGGCGTTGACGAAGCGGATTTGCTCATCGTATCGGGAGGCCCGGGCGCCAATGACCGCGGCGGAAACGCCCACGACGGTGGCGAGGCCGGCGGCCACCGCACCGAGGTCGCTGCCTTTTTTGCCACCGCCGGCATCCACCACGGACGCTGCCTGGCTGGAGATCAGGGTCGCGCCGCAAGCGGTTTTATCGCCATGACGGGCAACGGGCTGGCCATCGACCAGATTGGTGGGGTCGCCGGTGGCGATGGTGGTGATGATGGGGGAAGGGCCGTGCTTGGGGCAGATGACCTTGTCGCCGACCCGGGCCACGCCCTTGCCGTCGATATCGGTGGTGGTGGAAGCGCCGATGACGGTGCCGCCATGGTCGGTCTTGTCACCCAGTACTATGATCGGCCGTGACATATCGCCAATCCTCACATCCTGTGAACGGAATCTTTCCTTAGCGCCGGCACCGGATGGGCGCAGGCCATTAAGCCGTCGGAGTATATCAGGGTTCCACCTTGGGGAACCAATCGCATCGACATTGTTGTGAAATGATTGAGAAACGGTTGCGAAGTACGCCGGGAATTGAGCCGATATTGAGCGATGCAGGCGCTAGGAACCACTTTGCGCATCAAGTCGCGCCTGGCGCGCTCGCCGGGCCGCCAGACACCGGTCGCGCAATTCCACGTGAACGTAATCCTTGAGATTGGTCCAGTCACCGCCCCAGGTTAAACCCGCCTCCTTGGCCAGTTCCCCGTAAAGGAAATACGCTCGCCGGGTCCACGGGTCCTCCATATCCCACTGCAGCATGCCGTCCTTGAGCGGAGCGCTGTCCACCGCCAGCCCGTACTGGTGACAGCTGCGCCAGGCTCCGGCCAGACTGGCCCCCTTGCCCATCAGTTTTTTCTGCCGCTCGGCGTCACGAAACCCTTCCACCAGCACCATCTCAACGCCATATTGCTGCTTCATCACCCGATAGATCGCCAATACCCGCTGGCGCAGGGCACCATCGACCTTGTCCCAGCGGCGGTCGGCGCTGATCACCTCCGGATGGAACCGCCGCATTTCAGCATTGGTGAACACCTCCGGTGGCGGCGGTGGTGGCGGCACCAGCCTTTCGCCCCGCAGCAGTTCGGCGATCATCGAGTGGGATTCCGCCAGATCGGTGCTGCGAAAAGGCTTCAACTCCACATTCTGGCGCAGTGACACCACCAGTAAAGGTGGCACCACCAATACCAGGGCCACCACCGCTGCCAGCACACCGTGGCGCCGCACGCAGCGCGGCAGACGCCATTGACGCCTTGGCGCGGAAACCGTCTCCCGTCTCCGCTCGGGCAACATCCACCAGCCCAGCCCCAGGCACAGCAGCAAAAACAGTGTGATCAACGCAACAATCAGAAACACGGCATGCCTTCCATGTCGATACCGTCGTTGACGGCACTCACCCAGTAGTTAGAATGCGGGAGGGTAATTTAACGGCAAGGACAGCTTTTGAATACCGGTCACTCAGCGGCGCCGAGTCTTGTGACTTCCGGCAAGGACGCGCCCGACACTGCCCAGGGAGGCAGAATCCTAGCGGACATGGAAGAACGCCCGGCCAAAAGGGGCGTTCCCGACATGCTGTCGCGCCTGCGCCGCGTCTTATCTCCGATCACGCTGATCGCCGCCGCGTTGTTGTTGATTCTGCCCTGGCTATTTGCCCAATGGTGGTCCACACCGATCCCCCCGGCTCAGCCCTCCGCCTCTTTGGCGCCCTCCTCTCTGACGAAAGTGACACCACCTCCGCCAACCAGCACGCCTGACCCGGTAACCGACGCCTCCTCGCACTCGGACCCGCTGGCGCGGATCGGCGGCGCGGTCATCATTGATGACCATCCGGATGAGGTTGGCGGAAAGGCCGGTGGCGGCACCTCCGGCATTACGAGCGATGACGCGCCGCCCCCCCAAATGGCATCGACATCCCCGGGAACCTCCGCCAGGCAATCACAGACGTCGGCGCCCCGCCGCACCGCCAACCATCTGGCGGCCTCACCCACAGCGTCACGCACGACCTCACGAGTGAACCGCCTGGACCCGGTGGAGGTGAACAACGATGGCACACTGGGTCCGGTATTGCGTGATCTGGTACGAGACGGCCATCTCAGCGAACAGCATCGTGATGTGGAAAGCGGCCGCAATGAGGCCATTGATGCCCTCATGCTGCGCATTTATGGCGAGACCCAGCAGACACTGGCGTCCCTATCGGAGCCACCGGCACCGCCGGTGTCTGAAACTCCGCAACTGCCCACCTCACTGGAGGTGCAGCAGCAGCTGCGTGCCTGCCCGCCGGGCAACACCCTCAACGGCATTCGCTGCCGCAACGAGGTCTGCAGCCGTTACGCCGGCCAGGACGCCGCCTGCCCCACCCCGCGTGCCAGAGCGCGCTGAGCCGCTTTACCGGATCTTCTCCGACACCGATACTGGGGTTCCCATACCGTCCCCATTCGGGAGCCAGCCATGAGCAACGTCACCACCGGCGGAGAGCTGATCGACTGTCCGGAGAACTGCGAACGTCCCACTGTTCGCGCCCTGCCCTCGCAAAGCAAGATTCTCGGAAGCGGCCTGCCGATTGTCCGCCACCTGCCGGTACGTGAACAACGCCGCATCGGCCCCTGGTGCTTTCTCGACCACATCGGCCCCACCAACCTGGAGGCGGATAACGGCGTCGATGTCGGTACCCATCCGCATATCGGACTGCAGACCGTCACCTGGCTGTTCGAGGGTGCGCTTTTGCATAAAGACAGCCTCGGCTATGAACAGGTTATCCGCCCCGGCCAGCTCAATCTGATGACCGCCGGTCGGGGCATCTGCCACTCCGAGGAAAGTCCGCCCGGCTTCTCCGGCCCGATCCACGGACTACAGTTCTGGATCGCCCTGCCGGAATCAGACGAAGACACCGACCCGGCGTTCTCGCACCACACCAAGCTGCCGCAATGGCGCCTCGGTGATGCCACCGTCACCCTGGTGGTGGGCGAGCTGGATGGACGCCGCTCTCCGGCACGGGTGTTTTCCCCTCTGGTTGGCGCTCATATCCGCGCCACCGGGGATACCACCCTGAGTCTGCCGGTACCGGCCTCCTTCGAACTGGGGGTCTGTGTCAATCAGGGGCATGCCCGCCTGGAAGGCACCGCCATGGATACCGGCAGCCTCTATTATCTCGGCCAGGGCCGTGAGCAGGTGACGCTGGAACTGGACGACGGCGCGGACATCATGCTGCTCGGTGGCGAACCACTGGGGCAGCCGGTATTGCTGTGGTGGAATTTTGTCGGCCGTGACCAGGCGCGTATCGAGGCGGCGATCAGCGATTGGCAGTCCTACCCCAACGACCGCTTCGGCGCGGTGGACGCCTACGACGGCCCGCCGCTGACGGCCCCGACCCTGGATCCGAATATCAAACTGAAGTGAACCGTCCTGACCGTGGGCGGTATTGACCGCCCTTTCCCGCCGTCCTGTACCGTGCGATAAAAATGACCTACCGCGCGGAATGTAATGCTTGCACTTTGGTTCCTTAAGATGTAAATCATAGCCCGCCCGATCACCGGAGCCGGCCCGGCGCCGGCTTCGAAAGAAGGAATCCATGTCATGACTCGTCAGCAGACCGGCCCCCTCTATTTTGGCTGGTACATTGTCGCCGCCGCGACCACCATTACTCTGCTCACCGTGGGCATGCGCATGGGGATCGGGCCGTTCTTCAAGCCCATCGCCGAGGATCTGGGACTGAGCAGGACAACGCTCTCCACCATCGTCGCCCTCGGCATGCTCGCCTATGGCATCGGCATGCCGGTGGCCGGTTTCATGGCGCAAAAATACGGCAGCCGGGCGGTCTTGCTGCTGGGCACCGTCATCGTCGTGCTCTCCAGCATCTGGTCGGTCAACGCCACCGACCCGTTCAGTTTCTTTCTGGCCTTCGGCATCCTGTTGTCGCTGGGGTTCTCCTTCACCAGCCCGGTGGCCCTGACGCCGGTGATCAGCCGATGGTTCACACGCCAGCGTGGCAAGGCGCTGTTCTATCTCTCCACCGGCTCCATGGCGGGCATCGCCGTGATGACGCCGTTGCTCACCTTCACCATTGAACGCTACGGCTGGCAGCACACTCTTATCGGCTTCACCGTGCTGTTCGTGCTGCTGGTGATCCCTGCGGCACTGATGATCATCCGTGACGAAGCCCCCGAGCATACCGATCTATTGCCCGGCGACAGCGCTGGCGGCAGATCCGCGCCGCCACTGGCGCCCTTGGCGCAGCTCACCAGCCTGGCGGCGATGCGCAGCCTGCCCTTCTGCAAAATCGCACTGGGCCTGTTTGCCTGTGGTTTCAGCATGAACCTGCTTGGCAGTCATGGCGTGCCCATGCTCACCGACCATGGCTTCGATCCCATCACCGCCGCCCTGGGCATCGGTCTGATCGGCCTGGTGGCGATTCCCAGCACTCTGGTGCTCGGTCATCTCGCCGACCAGGTACCGCGTCGCAACCTGCTGGCGGCCATCTATCTGATTCGCGGTCTCGGTTTCATCGGCCTGATGATGGTGCCATCAGTGTGGTATTTGTACGCCGTGGCGGCGGTGGGCGGCATCGTCTGGGCCGGCAGTATCGCTCTTTCCTCGGCGATCCTGGCCGACGTCTACGGTATCCGCTCGGTGGGTGTGCTATACGGCTGGGCCTACCTGGGGCATCAGGTCGGCGCGATGATCAGTTCCTGGCTGGGTGGCTGGGGTTACGAGACCTTTGGCACACACTGGGTGGCCTTTGGTAGCGCCGCGGCCATTCTGGCGGTGGCCGGAATGGTCTCCTTGCGCCTGCCCGACGCCCGCTTCTTCCAGCAGCCCGAACCAGGCCGCGCATGATTTGGCGGGGCCCCGACCCCGCCTTCTGTTCCGATGATCGGATCCGACGGTCAGACCTGTGGATGGCGTCGGTGCCAGTCGGTCATGCGCTGGAAAGCCCAACCGCCGCGAACCAGCAGATCCTCCCGGAAATGAGGCGCCACCAGTTGCCACGCCACCGGAGCGCCCTCCGCGGTGACCCCGCCAGGTAGGGTCAGGGTCGGGTGGCCGCTGAGATCGAAGGGGCAGGTGTAACGCATCATCCCTCCCAATAGGGCCTCATCGTCGGCAAAGGAAGCCATGGTCTCCACCGTCACACCGGCGTAGGCGACGGCGGGAATCAGCAGCAAATCGACCTTGTCGAACAGCGCATCCACCCGCCCGCGGAAGTCCGCCCGTCGCAACTGCAGTTTCTGGTAATCCATGGCATCCAGCGAACGTCCCACTTCGATCAATGCCGACAGCACTGGTCCATACTCGGAGCGGCGAGACGGATAAGTCTCCTCATGGGCAACCGCCGTTTCCAGGCCACACAGTGGGCTCCAGTCCGCCACGGCCTGGTCGGTGTCGGGAAAACGCACTTCACGGGGTTCCGCGCCGGCGCTCTCCAACACCTTGAGAGCTTCGCGCACCACCGCCTGGGTGGCCTGGTCCGCCGGCTGCATTCCCCAGTCGGGATCAAACCCGAGACGCAGACCGGTCACGCCACGCGTCATCAATGCCAAATAATCCGGCACCGGCTGCCGCGCGGCGGTGGGATCCAGTGGATCGGCACCGGCGATGGCCCCCAGGATGGCGGCGGCGTCCGCGGTATTACGGGCGATCGGGCCGATATGATCCAGCGATGCCGCCAGTTCGAACGCTCCATAACGGCTGACTCTGCCCCAGGTGGGCTTGAGCCCGGTGACCCCGTTGGCGGAGGACGGGAAGCGAATCGAGCCGCCAGTGTCGGTGCCCAGGGAGCCGAAGCACAACCCCGCGGCCGTGGCCACGCCGGAACCGCTGGAAGAGACACCGGACCACAAGGTTTCTCCCCAGGGATTGAGCGGCGCGGTGACGTCCGGGTGGTGGTCGGCGAAGGCGCCTTCGGTTTGCTGCAACTTACCCAGCAGCACGGCACCGGCGGCACGCAAACGCCGTACCGTGGTGGCATCCTCCGTGGGCACATGATCACGCAGAATAGGCATGCCATGGGAAGTGGCGGTGCCGGCGGTCCACAACAGGTCTTTCACCGCCAGCGGTACGCCGTGCAACGGACCTCGGGCCTGCCCCGCGGCAATCTCCTTGTCGGCGGCGCGGGCATCCCGCAATGCCTGATCCGCCATCACGGTGACATAACTGTGCAAGCGTGTATCCACCGCATCGACCCGTTCCTGCATGTGGTGGGTGACCTCCTCGGAGGATCGCTGCCGGCTCTGGATCTGCCGGCCCACTTCCATCAAATCCATATAGTGCAGTTCGTTGTTTGTCATTCTCATTGCTCCTCGAGCCCGGATTACCAGCGCCAACGCTAGCAAGACCGCCCACCCGGCGCTGGACTGAGAAGGACAAGCCGTTGTGCCCGGAAGGACAGAATCAGTGGCGCTCTTGCGGTCAGTGCCGCAACAGGGTATGCGGTGCCCTGCCGAACGTCCGGCGGAAGGCGCGGCTGAAATGGGAGACGTCGGTAAAACCGTGATTGAACGCCGCTTCGGTGACGCTGGCCACACGCCCCTCCTCCAACGCCCGCCGGCTCGCTTCCAAACGCACACGCCAGACCATGCCCATGGCCGTCTGATCATGGCGGGCGAAAGCGCGGGTCACGGTGCGAGGCGACACATGGTGGGCACGGGCCAGCGCCACCAGTGATAACGACGGGTCTTCGAAATGCGCCTCGATGAACCGGCAGAGACGTCCATGGAGATCGTGTTCAATGGCGCCGTCGAGAAACTCGCCCTGCCATTCCAGCGCCACCGCCGCCAGGTCCAGCAACGCCCGGCCAAACTGTTCCGCGGCGCCGATCCGCTCATCGCTCACCTCCAGAGTCGCGGCTTGCTGGATCATGGTGCGCAGGGGCGCCACCCCTGGCCGGTGTGGCGCCAACGCCTGTCCGATGCCACGCTCCGCCTGAGGGAAGCGTCTTAACAGAGCCCGACGCGGAAGCCGGACCAGATAAACCCGGCCGGCTTCCAGTGTGCATTGAAACGGCCGGGCGGCGTCATAAAGCACCAGGGTGCCATCGGCCAGCGGCGTCTGATGACCATTCTGTTCCAACACGCCATGGCCCGATTCGGCGAAGCCAATCCATAAATCCTCATCCGGATGGGTACGCAGATGACTGGCCTCCCGGCTCCACTGGTGTAACGGCGCCACCATGGTGCTGATGGCGCTGGAGCCGAGATCCCGCACCGACAGACGGCCATCAAACGGGGTTTGACTCAACAAACGGCTGTCGGCGGGAATACAGTGCCGGCACACCACATCATGCCAATACTCGAAGCGGCGGGGACGCTCAAGATGATCGGTGGCGTATTCCACATGCATGGGCGGGCTCCAGGCGGCTCGGGGTTCGGCAGGCGTATCCCGGTGCTCCCCCGGAGTCGGCCCGCGACCTGTTAAGCTGCGCCGCGTCGACGCCGATGGCAAGCTTTCAGGCCACCCCTTTGACGATGAATGCGCGCCAATCCGCACCCTTGACCCGATGCTGCATGGCTTCCTGGTAGGCCGGGCTGTAATACCAGGCGCGTGCCGCCTCCACATCCGGAAACTGGAGAATGACCGCGCCCTCCATTGCCGGTCCTTCCAGCACTTCCAGATCACCGTAAAACGCCAGCGGGGTGATCGGATGGTCACCCCGCGCGGCCTTGGCGCCTTGGGCATAAATCTCCAGTTCCGCCGGGTCATGGGTGGTTTCCTTCATCAATACGATGTACGCGGTCATAACGTTCTCCTGATTAAATTTCGGTTCTGGTAGGCCGGCATGGCACTCCGTCTGAAGCCAGGCGCCCGATCGGCCTGTCCGGGCAAATCGTCGCTTCCGACGATGGTTCGGCCCATGCCGCTCTTCTAGTTTCAGAAACGCTGGCCGGGCCGCCGCCAAATCGCACAACCCGGACCGCGGGACCCGCTAACAATAACGCCAGGAGGCCCCATGTATCTCACTCAGCCATTGCACAAAGCCCTTTTGGAAGTGCCCGAACGCACCGCCACGATCCACGGTGAACGGCGGCGCAGCTATCGCGATCTGGTCTCGAGAGTCTCGCGGCTGGCGGGCGGGCTGCGAACACTGGGGCTCGACGCCGGTGATCGCGTCGCCATTCTGAGTCTCAATTCCGACCGTTACATGGAAGCCATCTACGCCACCTTCTGGGCCGGCGGCGTGATCAATCCTGTCAACATTCGCTGGAGTCCGAAGGAAATCATTTACTCCCTGGACGACTGCGACAGCACCATTCTGATGGTGGACGATACCTTTTTGCCTTTGCTTGAGGAACTGCGGCAAGGATCCCGCTCGTTGAAAACCGTCATTTATGCCGGCGAGAAAGCCGCTCCCGCCGGCACCCATGATTTTGAAACCCTGATCGCCGACAGCGCGCCGGTGGCGGACGCCCATCGTCATGGCGATGATCTGGCGGCGGTGATGTACACCGGCGGTACCACCGGCAAACCCAAGGGCGTCATGCTCAGCCACACCAACCTGTACATCGACGGGCTTGGCTCCCAGGCGGTGTCCGGCATGCCTTACCGCTCGGTGACCCTGCACGCGGCCCCGACCTTCCATGTGGCCGGCACGGGGCTGATCCTGCAGGCCACCGCACGTCTGAACACCAGTGTCATCATTCCCATGTTCGAGCCGCTGGCGGTGCTGCGGGCGATCCAGCAGGAGCGGATCCTGGAGGCTTTTCTGGTGCCGACCATGATACGCATGGTGTTGAGCCATCCGGACTTCGCGCAATACGACCTGAGCAGCCTCAAACATCTGCTTTATGGCGCCTCGCCGATTGACAGCACGCTGTTGAACCGTGCCCGCGAAGCCCTGCCCCAGGCCCGCTTCCTGCAAGCCTACGGCATGACGGAGTTGTCCCCCACGGTCTCCATCCTCACCCCGGACTGGCACACCGAGGAAGGCTTCCGCAGTGGCAAGATGATGTCCGCCGGCCGCCCTCTGCCAATGGTGGAAATGCGCATCGTCGACGATAACGATGAACCGGTGCCCGCCCACACTCGCGGTGAGATCGTGGTGCGTGGTCCGGTGGTGATGCAGGGTTACTGGAACAAACCGGAGCAAACCGAGGACGCTCTGCGCGGCGGTTGGATGCACACCGGCGACGCCGGCTACATGGATGAAGACGGTTTTGTTTATGTGGTCGACCGGATCAAGGACATGATTGTCACCGGCGGCGAGAACGTCTATTCCGCCGAAGTGGAAGAAGCCGTGCTGCAACTGCCGCAGGTGGCCCAGTGCGCGGTGATCGGCATTCCCGACGACGACTGGGGCGAACGCGTCCACGCCGCGGTGGTATTGCAGGACGGCGGCACACTGGAACTGGATGAACTGATGGCGCACTGCAAAACACTGATCGCCAACTACAAGATCCCACGCAGCCTGGAAGTACGCTCCGAGTTGCCCTTGTCCCCCGCCGGCAAGTTGTTGAAGTACAAGCTGCGTGAAGAGCATTGGGGGGGACGCGAACGGCAAGTCAGTTGAGTCGTGCCTGTTTTACTGGTCATCGATGGTGAACGACACCGAGCCAAACGGCCCATAATCGGCGCGGTAAAGCCCTGGCACGAACGCCAATGGCTTGCCCACGGTGCCGGTCATCAGCAGGGTTTCATCGCTCAATGACCAGCCCAGCCGGCGGGCCTTGTCGAGCATCCACCGTGACGCTTCCGCGGCACCGCCAAGAGAAGTGTTGGCCGGCACGTCCAACAACAGCTCGTCCTCCCGATACAGTTGAATCCGGGCGCTATCCAGACTGGCCAGGGCGGCGTTATCCCACGGCCGTGTCTCACCCACCATAAAGGCGTCGGCACCCAGGTTGATCGCCGCCAGATTGGGAGGCGTCAGGTCCTCGGGGCGGGCGAAGTCCACGTTGACGAACTCCAGCGCTGGTGCCACCGACAGCGGTCGCCCCCCGGCGTCCACGAAGACCGCCAGCTCGCACTCGATCATGGCCTTGCCACGGGGGCACAAACGGCCTCCCGGCTCCAGGCGTCTATTGGGGTAAAGATGCCCCAACATCGCTTCTTTCAACCCCAGATGGTTCTGTATGCGCGGATCGGTCAGCCCCGCTTTCAATCCACAATGGGCCTGATCCCCGGCCACCGCTTCCGCCAGCCGGCGTGCCAGTTGATACCCTTCCGTTTCGGTCAAACCGGGCGGCAGTGGCGGCAATGTCTTGTGCCGGGTAACGGCCTCCGCGAGCAGCGGTATCCATGAAGTCTGATCGGTCATAACAGCGGCCTTTGCCATGCTTCGTCTCGGATGATTTCTGTTTCGATTATCTGATCACGGTCCTGTGCAACACCCGCTCATGGCCTTCATAACCGCCGTTGGCTTTGTGTAATACCGCCCGGTTGTCCCACATCACCAACATGCCCGGTTGCCATTCATGCTGATACTGGAATTCCTCCCGGGTTTGCCAGCGGTACAGATCCATCAACAACGCCATGCTGTCATCCGGTTCCATATCCTGGAATCCGAGGATGTAACCAATACAGCCGAAGATCGACTCATTGCCGGTTTCCGGATGCGAACGGATGATCGGGTGCGGCTGTACTTTGTAGGCATCATCGGAGGCCAGGATTTTGAAGCCCCGCCCTTTGCTGGAATCCTGATCGCCGTAGATCCCGTCCGGTGCGTAGGCCCGTTGCGCCGAATGCAGAGCCACCTTGCCCTGCAGCCGCTGCCGCAGTTCTTCCGGCATGTCCCGCAGCACTTTTTCCTGGTTAATGAAATCCGTATTGCCGCCTTGGGGCGGAATGGTGATGCCGTACAGAATGGTAGCCGCCGGCGGAGTTTCACCGAAGCTCCAATCGGTGTGCCAGCTGTCCGCGAAGATCGGTGAGGTTTCATCCGCGGTACGGCGCAGCTCGATGATATTGGGCCGGTCTTCCATCGAAGCGATATAGGGATCACCGGCGAACTCGCCGAAATAGCGGCTGAACCGCTCCAGATCGTCATCCGACAGGTCCTGGTCGGGAAACACCACCACCTTGTGTTCCAGCCAAACGTCCCGAACCGCCGCCACCGTGGCCGCGTCCAAAGGCCGGGACAGATCCAGTCCGTTAATCGTGGCGCCGCAGGCAGCACCGGTGGGGCTTACGGTGAAAGACATGGCTTGCTCCTGTTTTGTTTATCATGCGAACGACTATGCGGGAGCCCGCCGGTCAATACATTGCTGGAAGGCGAGCTTTATTTGCAGTTGGCGACACCTGTCCGTCCTGCCACTAACCGCACCCATCCCGTTCTGGTTATGCTTATCCGGATCAGGAGACGAGCCATGAACCACTTCCACGTGGCCCATCTGTGGGTTTCCGGACTGTTGCAGGCGTTCGAGAAAGTCGGCCTCGATACCCGGCAACTTGGCATAGGAATCCGCGAGATTCGTGAAGGGCAAATTATTGATGGTCACCATCTTGGCATCGAAGCCACCCGCACCCTGTGGCATCGTGCCAGTGCCATCAGCAATAACCCGCTGTTGGGCATTGACGTGGCTCGGAGGCAGAGCCCGCGCACCGGCGGCGTCCTGCTGCCCATCATGCTGCACAGCCCGACCGCGTTGCAGGCGTTGCGCCACATGGTGGACTACCAGCCCCTGCTCAGCGACAGCGGCCAGTACCGGATCCTCCCCAGGGCCGCAAACCGGGTGGTACGCTGCGAATATGTTCCGGCACCGGGTGCCGTGCTGGTCTCCAACCAACAGGTGCTGTCCATTGTCACGCAAACGCTGGGACTGCTGCGCACGGTCACCAACCATCAGTTGGAGGTGCGGCGCTTCCTGGTGCCCGAAGGGATGGCGGCGGAACGTATCGGCCAGGCGCTGAACTGTCCCTGCCGGGCACATTCCGGGAACTTCTTTCTCGAAATCGACGGCGAGGCCATGGCGGCGCCGGTCAGCGAGCGGGACGAGCACCTCTACCAGATCAATCTCAGTTACGCTGAAGGGCTGATTCGTGCCAAGCGCCGTCGGCAGACCTTCATCGATGGCATCAAGGAACTGATTGATGACGGCCAGCCCGCGCTCCGCACCATCGACGATGTGGCCCTGGCTCTGGGGTTGCACAAACGCGTGCTGCAACGTCACCTGCGTGAACACGACACCAGTTTTCGCCAGTTGAAGATCTCCGTGCTGAAGACCCGCACCCTGCAACGCATGATCGTTCAGGGCTGGCGTACCGATGCCGTCGCCGAGGAATTGGGTTACGCCGACCTCAGCACCTTTCATCGCGCCTTCAAGAACTGGTTTGGTGTGTCACCCCGACGCTTCAGGGAACAGCCGCATGTGTAAAATCAAGTCAGGACAATGACTGTGTCATGACGCCCCCGTGAAGCCCCCGGTGATTGCCAAGCCGGCCACAAACCTTGACTGCGTCACCAAACCATCACGTTGTTTTTATCGCCTGTTCTTATTCCGTTGCCAGTCTGCAAGCTCCTCTATTTTTATTCGCAGGATGCGCAACGATGATGAAAACAACCTTACTGGCTGCCTTGCTGGGCGGTACCGTGGGACTGGCTCAGGCCGCCCCTTATCAATGGAATTATCCGGCGCCGATCAAAACGCCGGGCAGCAACGATAATGGCAAGGTGGTGCTGTTCGACGCCTCTCATGGTGGCACCGAGGGTAACGCGGACTGGGTGATCGATGGCGCCTTCTCCGATTTCGCCGATGCTCTGGTGGCCGAAGGCTACACGGTCCAGGAATATCGAGGCGTGGATAAAAACAGCGACGGCGTCATCCAGTTCGTGGACGATTACACCGACCCCGCCAGCGCCAACAGCGATGCCAACGAGGCGGTCATTACCTTCGCCGCCATCAGCCATGCCGATGTGCTGGTGCTGGCGGAAAGCAACCGTCCCTTCAGTCTGGCCGAGCTGCAGGCGCTGGAGGCTTTCGTCGCCGACGGCAAAGGCATTTTCTTTATCGCCGATCATTACAACGCCGACCGCAACCTGAACACCTGGGACAGCACCGAGGTGTTCAACGGCTACAATCGTTCCACCCTGGCCCAGTTCAACATCGGTGGCGGCTATGGTGATCTGCGCAACCCTGGGAACCCCGGCAGCGGCTGGCTGGCGCAGAACTTCGGTATCCGCTTCCGCTTCAACGCCATCGATTGGCACAGTGGCGCCAGCGGCATCGAAGCCGCCAGTCAGGTGGAAGGCCTCACCACCGGTGTTGGCCCGGTCCTCATGGCCGGAGGCGCCACCCTGGCCATCACCGACCCTAACCGGGCCAAGGGGCTGGTTTATTTTTCCGCCAGTGACAGTCCCAGCCGCTGGAACCATGCGGTGGACTCCGGCCTCTATTTCGGCGGTGAAGCGGAAGGCCCCTATGTCGCCATCGCCAAGTCCGGCCCCGGCAAGGCGGCCTTCATCGGCGATTCCAGCCCGATCGAGGATGCCTCGCCCAAGTACAAGCGGCAGGACAATGGCAACAGCAAGAGCACCTACCCGGGCTGGACCGATGCCGGCAACGCCGCCCAGCTCAGCATCAATCTGGTCGACTGGCTGGCCACCCCTGAAAGCTACAGCCAGTTCAACAGCAGCGCCCACCCCGCCGGTACCGCCACACCGACGCCCATGGCCGCCGAGGAAATGGACGACCCGGACAATGGTCAACCCTGGAGCAGCCCCTCCAGCGGCTACAATCCTTGGGATGCCAGCACCTTCGACTACGGCGCCTACGGTGCACCGGAAGGTCCGGGCGGTGACAGTGGTGGCGGCGGAGATGGTGGCGGAGATGGCGAAGCCATTAGTGTCAGCCAGGCACTGGCCCTGCCCGCCGGTAGCAGCGTTACCGTGGAAGGCACCATCACTCAGGCCATCAACGGCGAGTATGCTCTGGAAATCCAGGACCTGGACGGCACCGCCACTCTTTATGTGAAACTGGAAAGTCAGTACCGACAGGAATTCAGCCCGCAGAACGATCCCGCCCTGATCGGGCAAAGTCTGCGAGTCAGCGGTGAGCGGGATCTGTACATGGGCGAGGCCAGCATCGAATACGTCACGGATATGCAGTTGACGGACACCGGCGCCAACCCCTGCGGTGCCGATGCCGCCTCGGTGGAACAGGCCTATGCCGCCAGCCCGGGTACCCCGCTTACCGTGATCGGCGAGGTGATCAGCGGCGTCAACGATCCCTATGCGCTGGAGCTGGGAGACCTGAACAGCAACGCCACGGTCTACGTGAAACTGGAAGCGGATCAACGGGCCGAATACAGTCCCGCCAACAACCCGGCCATGATTGGCCAGACCCTTGAAGTCGTGGGTGTGCGGGATCTGTACATGAGCTACCCCAGCCTGGAATCGGTGAGCAGTCTCGGCATTATCAGCGACTGTCCGTAGCCCCGGTGTTTATCCACGCACTCCGATCAGCCTCAGATAAATCGCGGTGAATTCTTCGACCTTCTGTTCGAAGGCGGCGGCATCATCGGGCAGCTCTCGTGCGAAGCGGGTGAAAGTGGCGTTCATCACCCCCGCCAGCAACTCCGGGTCGGCCACCGGGTCGGCCCGCCCTTCCGCCACCAGCCGTTCGACATAATGGGCCATGCGCCGGGCCGGGCGACGCCGCATCTCGTCACGCATGGCACGCACTTCCTCATCCCCTTCCGCTTCATGTTCCACCACCGTGAGCAGCGCCGCGTTGGCGGCATGGGCGGCAAGAAAAGCGCGGGTGGCGGCCCGCCCCAGCTCATAGGGGTCATCCATTCCGGGGAATTCATGGGCGGCAAGAAATTCATCCCGTAACGCCGCGACAACTTCGAGGAAGGCCTCCCGCTTCGAAGCAAAGTAGGCATAGAACGCCGGCCGGGACACTTCGGCCTCGGCGGCGATGGCGCCGATGGAAGTGCCGCCGTACCCGGATCGGGCAAAGGCCCGTGCCGCCGCCTCCAGCAGCACCGTGCGCATGCGATGCTCCTCGCCAGCCCGTCGCTGACGCGCCGCCGCCCAGGCCGGCTGATTCTTCCCGCAAGCCGGTTCCGCGGCATGATCCGACATCATTGTGGCTCCCGTCCCAGTTCCTTGAGGATCCGCGCGCGCAACTTGTACTTCTCGATTTTATTGGTGGGGGTACGCGGAATCTCATCGATCAGCCGAATGTGACGCGGCCGCATGTATTTGGGCATGGTCTCCGCGGCGAAATCGTGCAATGCCTGCTCGCTCAGCCGCGCACCCTCCTCCACCGTCACATAAGCCACCACATCGTCCTCATCGCCCTCGCTGCTGGCGATGGCGAACACCGCGGCCAGGGCCACGGAGGCATGTTGATTGAGCAAATCCTCCACCTGGAATGACGACAGGTTTTCGCCGCGCACCCGGATCCGGTCACCGAGCCGATCCAGGAAGGCGAACATGCCGTCTTCCAGCTGCATCGCCGCGTCGCCGGTATGGAACCACAGGTTGCGCCAGGCCGCGACGGTGGCCTCCGGCTTACCCAGATACTCGCTCATGATCAGCCCCGGCAGCTTTGGACGCACCGCCAGTTGACCCGGTTCGCCGGGGCCGCACCGCTGATCCTGTTGATCCAGTACCGCCACGTCCATAAACGGCGCCGGGTGTCCCATCAACCGCCTGGGCCGGTCCTCGCCGCCGGGCAGGACCGCCATGCCCGCCGCCGCCGCCCGCTGTTTGACCTCCTCGTGGGAACGGCCCCGGTACAACTCCGCGGGCGTGCCCTCGCCTTCCGCGGTCTCCTCGAAAAGCAAGCCGAGGGGCGAGCCCGATTCGGTTTGCCCGAACCCGGCGGTGACGAAATCAAGCCCGAACCGGCGCGCCACCAGAGCATGATGCTCGGGCAACGGCTGCATATGCACCTTGTTCAAGGTATTGCGCCGGTCATCCGGCCCTTCCGGCGCCTTGGTCAGCCACGGGATCATCACATCCAGCAGGATCGCCGTGGTCGCTCCCCGGGAGGCAACGCGTTTCCAGAAATCACCGGGGCTGAAACGGTTCCATACCGCCACCTCACAGCCCACCCAGGCGGCACGCGCCACATTGGCGATGGCGCCACCGACGTGATACATGGGCAGATCGTTGTAGACCACATCGTCCGGAGTCAGCGGTTGCCGCAGTTTGAAGGTGTACTGCGCCATCCAGCGATACGGCTGCAGCACGCCCTTGGCCGGTCCGGTGGTGCCGGAGGTATAGACCACGTTGGCCGGATCATCAAAGGACACGGTAATGTCCGGCCGCCCGGCCGGCGCGATGAGTGCCCCCCAGGGCAACTCGGCGAAACGGCTATCGACCTCGTCACGGTTATTCACATGATCGTGAGCACCGGCCGGCGGATCGTAGACGATCACCGAGGGCGCCGCCGCCAGATCACCGGCGACCTGGTTGACCGCGCTCAGCAGGGCCGGATCAGTCAGCAACAGTTTCGGCGCGGTGTCATTGAGCTGGTACGAAAGCAACCGCCCGGTGTAGCTGAAGTTCACCGGACAGTACACGGCACCGGCCTTCCAGATACTGAACATCATCAGCGCGCTCACCATGGGATTCAGGGTGAAGACACTGACCCGGTCTCCCTTGCCAATGCCGAGCGCGGCGAGGTTACCGGCAATGTGGTCGGTACGTTCGCCGAAGTCGGCGTATGTGAGGGTGACGCCGTCCTCGCCGTAATGGAAGAACGCTCTTTCCCCGGCCACCTTCGCCCAGTGATCGAGCCGTTCGGTAATGATTTCGCCGTCTTCCCGCAGCAGGGCGGTCAGTTCCGTCTCATTCATTGTGGTTTCTCTCCCGAATCAAAGTCTGATTTGTTGTTATTTCGCCGTTTTTATTGTGCCCTTGTTTTTGTGATCAGGGCCGCGTCCCAAACGCCGGCGGCCCAACCTGCTCGGGCAGCAATCGATAAGCATCGCGTACCCAATCACACAGCAAGGCGCGGCTGTCACGGGGGTCAATGAGGTCCTGGGCGCCAAAGTGCTCGGCGGTTCGGAACGGAGACGAAATCGCCTTCAGCTCCGCGGCGATTTCGGCAATGGTGGCGGCCGGATCATCGCTGGCTTCGATCTGAGCGCGGAACGCCGCCTCGATGCCACCCTGAACCGGGAGCGATCCCCAATCGCCTGACGGCCATGACCAACTGCGGCTGGCGCGGTGACGATTGATGATGCCGGCGCCGCCGACGCCGTAGACGCGGCGCAGAATGATCTCGGCCTGCGGTACCCGCGCCTGATAGACGGCGGCGATCGCCCGCGCTCCCGCACGGATAGTGGCGCGGCGCTCCGCCACCGAACCGATGGTCATGCCCGCCTGATCGGTGAGACTGACAATTGGCAAATGGAAAGTCTCGCACAGGTCCACCAGGCGGCCCACCGCCTGTGCGCCTTCCACCGACATGGTCGCGCCCCGCATCGGATCCGACGCGATCACACCGACCGGGTGCCCGTCCAGCCGCGCCAGAGCGGTGACGATACCGTCCCCGTACTCGGCATAGGTGAACACGGAGCCGGCATCGAAGATAGCTTCCAGAATCGGCCCGATGGCGTACGGGTGCCTCGGGTTGCGCGGGATCGCACTCAGCAGCGACGTCTCCCGACGATCCACCGGATCCGCCGACGCCACCACCGGGGGAGTCTCGAAGGCGCTGGCGGGCAAATATCCCAGGAACGTCCGGATTACCGCGAAGGCAGCGGCCTCATCGGGCACGATCCGTTCCACCGAGCCGGTACCGCGATGTATATCGGCGCCACCAAGCTCCTCCTTGGTAAGGTCCTCGCCCGTGCCACCACGCACCACCGGCGGGCCCGCGGTGAACAGCTGCCCCAGCCCTTCGACCATCACCGCCAGATGCGACATCACCAGACGCGCCGCTCCCAGCCCCACCGTCGGCCCCAGGCACGCCGCCGCCACCGGCACCAGGGAGAGGTTGTCCACCACCGCGTCCCAGGCCGGGTTGACCGGAATGTAAGTGAAGCCATTCTCGCGCGCCGTCTTGACACTGCCGCCGCCACTGGCGCCATCGAGCAGACGCACCACCGGCAGACGCATCTCGCGCGCGTAGCGCTCGGCATAGATCTGCTTGTCGTGGATCGCGGCATCGCCGGAACCACCGCGCACGGTGAAGTCGTCCACGCCGAGCACCACCTTGCGGCCGGCCACCGCCGCTGTCCCGGCGACGAAGTTGGCCGGCAGGATACGTTCGGCGTGCCCACCTTTGTAGTCCGCGAAACCGGTCAGGGCACCGATCTCACGGAAACTGTCCGGATCGGCCAGCGCGGTGATGCGCTCCCGCGCCGTCAACTTGCCCGCCGCCCGTTGCCGTTCGACTTTCGCCGTGCCGCCCATGGCCTCGGCGAGTTGGCGACGGCGTTCGATCTCCGCCACCTCCGCCGACCAGTCTTCCCCGGCGGCCTCGGCGGCGGGGTCATCGGCATGGTCCACGGCGCTGCCATAAGCAAGCAGATCACCCTCGTCAACGAAGTCGCCCACCGCCGCAACCACCGCGTCCACACGCATGGATTCCGTGGCGCGGACCACATGTTCCATCTTCATCGCCTCGACCACCAGAAGCGGCGCCCCCGCCGCGACCACATCACCGACGGCCACCTCGACACTCAGCAGCACACCTCCCAGGGGCGAGCGGGCGACGCTGGCGCCTTCCGGCGCCCTGGGCCCGGCGTTGCCGCCCTCCTCCGCCTTCACTGCCGTCGGCAGGTGGTGCCCGGGTCGCCGATGCTCAAGCAGTGCCGGAAGGTGCGTATCCAGATACCCGGTATCGAACCGTCCCCGCGCGAAATCCGGCTCGGTGAGAATGCCATGCAGCAAGCCCAGGTTGGTGGGAACCCCGGTGATTCCGAATTCCGCCAGCGCCGCGGCGGTTCTCCGTAGGGCGCCGCTAAAATCCTCGGCATGACCGATGACCTTGGCGATCAGGGAGTCGTAGCGGGGACTGACGCGGTAACCCTCATAGCCATAGGTATCCACACGCAAGCCCGGACCGGAGGGCAAGGTAAAGGTGTCGATCACACCGCTGCCCGGTCGCGGCGCGCCCTCGGCGTCCAGCGTTTCCAGATTGACCCGGGCCTGGATCGCGAACCCTCGCGGCACCGGCGGTTCCGCCAGGCCGATATCCGTCAACTGCGCTCCACTCGCGATGCGCAGCTGAGCCACCACCAGGTCGACCCCGGTCACTTGTTCGGTGATGGTATGTTCCACCTGCAATCGCGGATTGGCCTCCATGAAGAACACCTCATCACCGTCGACAAGGAATTCGAAGGTTCCCAGACCGCGATACTTCAACGCCCTGGCGAGTTGGAGCGCCGCGTCGATGATGCGGTCACGCTGGCCGGCTTCGAGCGCGGGACTCGGCGCGATTTCGATGAGTTTCTGATGGCGGCGCTGGATACTGCAGTCGCGCTCACCCAGATGTTGGACGCTGACACCGTCCCCCACCACCTGGATCTCGATATGACGGGGGTTACGGGCCAGACGCTCGACGTACAGGGCATCATTGCCGAAAGCCTGTCCGGCCTCGGACCGGCACCGTTCGAACGCGGCGGGCAATTCGCTGCGATCGGTGACCGCGCGCATGCCGCGCCCGCCGCCGCCGGCCAGCGCTTTGATCATCACCACTCCATGCTCATCGGCAAACGCCTCCGCCTCGGCCAGCGTGGTGGCGCCGGTGGTGCCGGGCATGACGGCAACGCCCTGCTCCATCGCGAAGGCCCTCGCCCGTGCCTTGTCTCCGAGCATGCTCAGGGTATCGGCGCTCGGGCCGACGAAGACCACTCCGGCCTCGGCGCAACGGTGGGCGAAATCCGCGTTCTCACTGAGAAACCCGTAGCCCGGATGAATCGCGCCACAACCGGATGAGACAGCGGCTTCGATTAGGGCAGCGGCATCCAGATAGGCAGCCACCCCGGTTCCCGGCAGCGCTACCGCTTGGTCGGCACGATGAACATGCAACGCATCTTTGTCGTCCTCCGGGAAGACCGCGACGGCCCGCCCGCCCATCTCATGAATCGCCCGGATGATACGTACGGCGATCTCTCCACGATTGGCCACCAGCACGCTGGTCACGCCATGGTCTGTGGTCCCGGCCATGAACACCTCTTTATTGTTGACATTAGTGTCAAAGGACTATGCGGGGCGCCCGTTTAATGCGTCAAGTCCTTTTACGTTTTTCATGGTTCTTATGACCGGCTCTTCCCGGTTGGCCAAAAGCGTGCTGTTTTCCCGGACATCGGAGCGGTTCCGCCGTGTACAACGACCTCTTCGGGCGTTACATCTTTACCTTCCAGACTCTCACCCCGGACTCTCACCGCGGCCGCAGAGCCGCCGGACAACAGGAACTCCGACCATGCAAAAAGTGATCGCCGAATCGCTGGCATCCATCACCGACTATCAACTGATCGAAACCGAGCGGCCTACCCCGGCGAAGGGGAGATTCTGGTACGCATCGCCACCTGCGGGCTCGGTTACGTGGATTCCCTGGTCGCCCTGGGTCGCTACCAGGTGAAACCCGCGCTTCCGCACACACCTGGCCGCGAAGTGGCGGGCCGGATCGTCGCGGTGGGCGACGGCATCGAACCATCACCAGTGGGAGAGCGGGTGATGGCCACCGTCAACGGCGGACTGGCCGAGTACGCCCTGGCCCCGCAAGCGGAAGTGCGGCGGATCCCCGATGCCATGACGTTCGCCGAAGCCGCCGGGTTCCGCATCAACTACCTGACCGCTCTGCACGGGCTGGTCGACCGCGCCGCGTTGCAACCAGGGGAAACCGTGGTGGTGTTCGGCGCCGCCGGCGGTCTGGGCGCGGCGGGCGTCCAGGTGGCAAAGCTACTCGGCGCCCGCGTGGTGGCGGTGGCTTCCTCCGATGAAAAACGGGCGTTCTGCCAGGGACTGGGCGCGGACGAAGTGCTGGATACCGAGCCGGACGGCTGGCGGGACCGGTTGCGGGCCGCCTGCGGTGGCGTGGCACCGGACGTGGTGTTCGATCCGGTATGCGGTCCGTTGTTCGAGCCGGCTTTCCGCTCGCTGCACTGGCGTGGGCGCCATCTGGTGCTGGGATTTACCGGCGGGCCGATTCCCTCGTTGCGAGTCAATCTGCCGCTGATGAAAGGCGCCGGACTGATCGGCGTGGATGTCAGGCAGTTTCTGCAGTTGGAAGAACAGCGGGGTCAGGCGCATCTGGCGCAACTGCTGAGCTGGGTGGATGAGGGCCGGCTGCAACCGCCGGTGGGGCGCGCCTTTCCTCTGGAGGCGTTCGCCAAGGCGCTGGAGTTCGCGCTGAGCGGCACCGGATTGGGTAAAACCGTGGTCGAAATCGCCGACTTGGAAAGCGCCGATCTGTAAGGCCGTTGGCCGCCGGATGGGACGACGATACGGCGGCCATTCCCTCCCTGGGTGCCTTATCTCAAAAAGCGCACTATATTTCAAAATACATATCATAAATCAATAACTCCACCCCTCCCTGCCTCTTGCCCTTGCCGCATCATGCATTATAGTACATGTCAGTGTACTGGCTGTACCTAGCACCGAATCGATAACCACAACAATCTCGACAGCAAGGGAGAGAAGCCGACATGACACAAGCCAAGGCTATGCACGAGCCCGCCTGTGAGCCCCTGCCCCGCCATTTTAACGCCGCCGACCATTTCATCGACCGCCACCTGAAAGAAGGCCGCGCCGGACATCTGGCGATCATCGACCGCGACGGCGAAATGAACTACGCGCGCCTTGCCGAACGGGTGGCCCGAGCCGCCTCCATGTACCGTGCCCTGGGACTGCGCCAGGAAGACCGGGTGGCACTCGCCATGTCCGACAGCGCCGACTACCTCGCCTGTTTCTGGGGCGCGTTGAAAGCCGGTGTTGTGCCGGTCTGCCTGAACACCCTGCTGACCCCGAACCAATACCATTACATCCTCGGCGATTGCCGCGCCCAGGTGTTGATCGTGGAGCAGTCCCTTTATGCCCAATTCGCCGAGTTGATCCCGGCGCTGCCCAATCTCGAAAAAGTGATTGTGGTGAATGGCCGGGAGGCCAACCACGATACTCTGGCGGAACGGCTCGACAGCGCCTCTCTGGAAAGCCGCAGCGTCGCGACGACCTGCGACGACATTGCCTTCTGGCTCTATTCTTCCGGCTCCACCGGCAACCCCAAAGGCGTTCCCCATCGTCACGCCAGCCTGTACTGGACCGCCGAGCTGTACGGCAAGGGCGTATTGGGTATTCAGCCCCATGACCGTATTTTTTCCATCGCCAAACTGTTCTTCGCCTACGGTTTAGGTAACGGCATGACATTTCCGTTGTCGGTGGGCGCCACCGCCATCCTCTACGACGGCCGCCCGACACCCGCGGCGGCACTGGACATCATGGAGCGGCACCAGCCGACTATCTTCTGCGGCGTACCAACGCTGTACGCGGCCCTGCTGGCCGATCCTGAATTGGCGCAACACCCTGGATCAAAGGCATTACGTCGCAGTATTTCCGCCGGCGAGGCGCTGCCCAAAGAGACCGGCGAACGCTGGGAAAAGCGCTTCGGCTCTCCCATTCTCGACGGCGTCGGCTCCACCGAGATGTTGCACATCTATCTCACCAATCAACCCGGTGACGTTCAGTACGGTTGCTCCGGCCGCCCGGTACCCGGCTACCAGGTGAAACTGGTGGATGAAAACGGCGACGACATCGAAGCGGCCAATGAGATCGGCGAAATGCTGGTGAAAGGCCCCAGCGCCGCCGGCGGCTACTGGAATCAACGGGACAAAAGTCTGCGTACCTTTGTTGGCGAATGGACCTGCACCGGCGACAAATACTATCGCGACGAACAGGGCCGCTATCACTACTGCGGGCGCAGTGACGACATGTTCAAGTCCGGCGGCAACTGGGTCTCTCCGTTCGAGGTGGAGTCCACGCTGATGCAACACGAGGGGGTCATGGAAGCGGCGGTGGTGGCACGCAGCGACGACACCGAAAACCTCAAGCCGGCGGCCTACGTGGTGTTGAAAGCCGCGGTCGCCGACGAAGAGGCATTCAGCCGGGAGCTGCAGGATTTCGTGCGCTCACGTATTGAACTGTGGAAATACCCGCGCTGGGTGTATTTCGTTGATGAGCTGCCGAAAACCGCCACCGGCAAAATCCAGCGCTTCAAACTGCGGGCCCGGGAACAGGTGCCGGCATGACGCTGACAGCGTTGACCGTCTTGGGTGTGCGGTTGGAAGCCGCCTGGTTTGGCCCTCCTCCGGATCAGGCCGCCACCCTGGTGCTGCTCCATGAAGGACTGGGCTGCGTGGCGTTGTGGAAAGCGTTTCCACAGCGCCTGGCGGAACTGACCGGATGTGGTGTGCTGGCCTACAGCCGCGCCGGCTATGGCGCTTCCGATCCGGTCACTCTGCCGCGTCCATTGACCTATATGCACGAAGAGGCTCGCGAGATTCTGCCTCGGGTACTCGACGCCGCCAACGTACAGCGGGCGGTGTTGATCGGCCACAGCGACGGCGCTTCCATCGCCCTGATCAATGCGGCGGCCGTGGTCGATCCAAGGGTACGCGGCCTGGTCCTGATGGCGCCCCATGTGTTTACCGAGCCGATGGGGCTGGACAGCATCCGCACCGCCCGGGAGGCCTGGCAAAGCGGCTCGCTGCGTCAGGGCCTGGCCCGTTATCACCACCATGTGGATGTGGCGTTTCAGGGGTGGAACGACGCTTGGCTGGATCCGGATTTCGCCGCCTGGAATCTGCAGGGGTTCATTCCCGGTATCCAATGCCCTTCGCTATTGCTGCAGGGGCGCCAGGACCAGTACGGAACCCACAGGCAGCTGGACGCCATTGAGACGGGTTGTTCCGGGCCCTGCCAGGTGGTCTGGCTGGATCACTGCGGCCATTCCCCTCACCGCGAACAACCCGAAGCCACTCTGAAAGCTATCCGGCACTTTGTCGCGGATCTCGACCTCAAGGGCCGACCTCCAACCTGAATCAGGAACTATAAGTCATGACCCTTGCCATGAATGGCATTTTAATTCATTATCATCTCAAAAGATGCATTATAATTCCAGATGACATTTGATGACCGGCTCGGCCCGAGGACATCGGGCTTCCCGGAACGCGCCACCCACAACAACCGAAGAGGCAGCGAAATGATCGACTTCCGGACCTCCCCCGACCAGTACCGGCACTGGCGACTGACCACCGACGGCCCCGTCGCCCATGTGACCATGGCGGTGAATGAAAACGCCGGCCTGTTCGACGGCTATCAATTGAAGATGAACTCCTATGACCTGGGCGTGGACATTGAACTCAACGACGTTGTCCAGCGCCTGCGTTTCGAGCACCCGGAAGTAAAAGCCGTGGTGCTGGCATCCGCCAACGAAAAAATCTTCTGCGCCGGCGCCAATATCCGCATGCTCGGCGGCGCCAGCCATGGCCACAAGGTGAACTTCTGCAAGTTCACCAACGAAACCCGCAATGCCATCGAGGAAGCCAGCGCCGAATCCGGACAGATCTGGATGTGCGCAGTGAACGGCACCGCCGCCGGCGGCGGTTATGAACTGGCCCTGGCCACCGACCATATTCTGCTGATCGACGACGGCACCACCACGGTGTCACTGCCGGAAGTCTCTCTGCTCGCGGTGTTGCCGGGCACGGGCGGTCTCACCCGTGTCACCGACAAGCGCAAGGTACGCCGGGACCGGGCCGACATATTTTGCAGCATGGAAGACGGTGTTCGCGGCCAGCGCGCTCTCGACTGGCGGCTAGTGGACGAGTTGGCGCCGGCCTCGCAATTCGATCAGGCGGTAACAGCCCGTGCCCAGGAACTGGCGCGGCGGTCCGACCGTCCGGACAACGCCAATGGCGTGCTCTTTTCACCGCTGGACCGGGAAATCGGCGAGCACAGCATCCATTACCGCCATCTCAGCGTGGAGTTGGACAGCAGCCGGCGCACCGCGACCCTGATTGTGCACGGCCCGCAACAGGACGCCCCCGCTTCTGTCGCGGATGCCCAGGCTCAAGGCGACAGTTTCTGGCCGTTAGCGCTGGCCCGCGACCTGGACGACGCCATTCTGCATTTGCGCCTCAATCAGCCGGAGATGGGTACCTGGCTGATAAAAAGCCAGGGCGACGGCCCCCGTATCGCCGGCTATGAAAGCCTGCTGGAGCAGGAACACTGGCTGATGCGTGAAATCCGCCTGTTCTGGAAACGCACTCTCAAGCGTCTCGATGTCACTTCCAGAACCCTGTTCGCTCTGATCGAACCCGGCAGCTGCTTTTCCGGTCTGCTCGCCGAGCTGGTGTTCTGCGCCGATCGCAGTTTCATGCTTGACGGCCAGTGGGAGCAGGACGACACCCCAGCCGCGGAATTGCAGCTGAGTGCGATGAATTTCGGCGCCCTCCCCATGAGCAACGGCCTTACCCGGCTGGAAACCCGGTTCTACGGCGAGCCGCAAAGCGTAGAGCAGGCCCGTGAGCAACAAGGACAACCACTCGATGCCATGGCCGCCCTGCGCGGCGGCTTGATCACCGAAGCCTACGATGACATCGACTGGGACGAGGAACTGCGGCTGCTGATCGAGGAACGATCCAGCTTCTCCCCCGACGCTCTGATCGGCATGGAAGCGAACCTGCGCTTTACCGGCCCGGAAACCATGGAAACCCGTATCTTCGGGCGACTCACCGCCTGGCAAAACTGGATTTTCCAGCGCCCCAACGCCGTCGGCCGGCAAGGCGCCCTGCAGCTGTACGGCAGCGGCTCTCGCCCCACCTACAACTTCGAGAGGATTTAACCGATGACCGCCTTGAAACAGGAAGTGAACTACGACGATCTGATTCCCAACAACGTCAATCTGTCCGAGGACCGCCGCCTGCGCAAAGCGCTGGAAGCCTGGCACCCCGGTTTTATCGACTGGTGGAAAGACATGGGCCCGGACGGTTTCCAGGACACGCCGGTGTATCTGCGCACTGCCATCGGCGTGGATCCCAAGGGCTGGGCGGAATTCGGCTACGTGAACATGCCGGAGTACCGCTGGGGCATTCTGCTGGCGCCCGCCGAGGAAGGCCGCACCATTCCCTTCGGCAAACACAAGGGTGAGCCGGTGTGGCAGGAAGTGCCCGGCGAATACCGCGCCATGCTGCGCCGCCTGGTTGTCATCCAGGGCGACACCGAACCGGCCTCGGTGGAACAGCAGCGCCATCTCGGCAAGACCGCGCCTTCTCTGTACGACCTTCGCAACCTGTTCCAGGTCAACGTGGAAGAAGGCCGCCATCTCTGGGCCATGGTTTATCTGCTGCACAAATACTTCGGCAAGGACGGTCGCGAAGAGGCTGAAAATCTGCTCAAGCGCACTTCCGGCGACAAGGACAAGCCGCGCATGCTCGGTGCCTTCAATGAAGAGACTCCGGATTGGTTGTCGTTCTTCATGTTCACGTTCTTCACCGACCGCGACGGCAAGATGCAACTGGAATCCCTGGCCCAGTCCGGCTTCGACCCGCTGTCACGCACCTGCCGCTTCATGCTCACCGAGGAAGCCCATCACATGTTCGTGGGGGAATCCGGCATTTCCCGCATCATCCAACGCACCTGCGAAGCCATGAACGAGGCCGGAATTACCGATCCCACTGATGTGGAGGCGGTGCGCAAGCTGGGCGTGATGGACCTGCCGATGATCCAGCGCAAGATGAATTTCCATCTTGCCGTGACGCTGGACCTGTTCGGCAATGAGGTTTCCACCAATGCCGCCTCCGCCTATGAGGCCGGCATCAAGGGCCGCTACCAGGAAACCCGGATCGACGATGACCATCAACTGCACAACGACACCTACGCGGTGCTCAAGGTGGTCGACGGTGAACTGAAAATGGTGGAGGAAACCGCCCTTAACGCCATCAACGCCAGGCTGCGTGATGACTACGTCAAGGATGCCGACGGCGGCGTGAAGCGCTGGAACAAGCTGATCAAGAAAGCCGGTGTTGATTACGAACTGTCGTTGCCGCACATCGCCTTCAATCGCCAGATCGGCGAGTTCAGCGGCCTGTTCGTTTCCCCGGATGGTGAGGTGATCGACCAGGCTACCTTTGAAGCCAACCGCGATAACTGGTTGCCCACCGCTTCCGACCTGGCGTACCTGGACTCACTGATGGTGGCGGTCACCGAACCCGGCGAATACGCCAGCTGGATCGCGCCCCCCAAAGTCGGCATTGACAACAAACCCGGGGACTTCGAGTACGTGCGTCTGGCCGGCTGATTTTTGCCGCTGCGCGGGCGTCGCGGCGTCCGCGGCGAGAGCGAGAGGACACATCATGAGTTTGTTGCGACAACACCTTATCGATCCGGAAATCTGTATCCGTTGCAACACCTGCGAGGAAACCTGCCCGATCGATGCGGTCACTCACAACGAAGACAACTATGTGGTGGATGCGGACAAGTGCAACTACTGCATGGACTGTATTGCCCCCTGCCCCACCGGCGCCATCGACAACTGGAGGCTGGTCAACGAGCCTTTTACCACCGAACAGCAGTTCGAGTGGGACGAGCTGCCGGAAGAAAACACCGAAGCGCTGAGTGACAGCGACACACCTGCCGATGACGACGAAGTCCGCGAGCTGCTGGCCCAGGCCCACGCCGGCGTGCGCGCCCGCGCGCCGGACTCCGCCGGCAAGCCGTTGCTGAACATGTTCACCCGTTCCGCTCCCGCCCGCGCCAGGGTGGTGGGCAACTATCGCATCACCGCCGCTGACACCGAATCCGACATCCGTCATATCGTGCTGGATTTCGGCGCCACCGCCTTTCCGGTACTGGAAGGGCAAAGCGTGGGCATCCTACCGCCGGGCCAGACCAGCACCGGTAAACCGCACAAAATGCGCTTGTATTCCGTCGCCAGCCCCCGTGACGGGGAACGCCCCAACCACAACAACCTGTCGCTGACGGTAAAGCGTGTGGACGGCGGCATTGCCTCCAATTTCATCTGCGATCTGAGCAAAGGCGACGAGGTGGACGTGGTGGGACCGTTCGGTGACAGCTTCCTGATGCCCGAGCACCCGGACGCCAACATCATCATGATTTGTACCGGCACCGGATCGGCGCCCTTTCGCGCCATGACCGAACGCCGGCGCCGCAAGCAGCCGGATGCCAACGGCCGGCTGGTGCTGTTCTTCGGCGCCCGAACGCCCGATGAGCTGCCCTATTTCGGCCCCCTCAGCAAGCTGCCCGACAGCCTGATCCACAAGGAACTGGTGTTCTCCCGGCTGCCGGATGCGGGCAAGGAATACGTCCAGCATCGAATGCAGGCGCGTGGCAACCTGCTTGGCGAACTGCTCGGCAACAGCCAAACCCATATTTACATCTGTGGTTTGAAAGGCATGGAGCAAGGCGTCGAGGAATCGCTCCATGTGATCGCGGAAAAGCACGGACTCGACTGGCCCATGCTACGCGACGACATGGTCCGCCTTGGGCGCTATCACGTGGAGACCTACTAGAGTCTGCTCAAGATCCCATTAAACCAACGTATTACAACAAAAAACGGGCAGGATTGGCCTGCCAGGAGAGAAAAAAATGAAACGCGCACGCATACGCAAACACACCCGACACCTGCTGACCGGCCTGGGGCTTTTCTTCCTGGCTTCGTTCCAACCCCTGTTGGCGCAACAGAACGAGGAAGGACAGGCCACGCCGGTAAAACTCGGGCTGATGCTGCCCTACTCGGGCACCTACGCTCCTCTTGGTGAATCCATCACCAATGGTCTGAAACTGGCGATCAAACAAAACGGTGATCAACTGGGTGGGCGTCCGGTGGAATACGTTGTCCTCGACAGCGAGGCCGACGCCTCCAAGGCCCCGCAGAACATGAGCCGGCTGGTCAAGGGCGACAAGGTGGATGTGGTCATCGGCCCGGTGCACTCCGGCGTGGCCATGGGCATGTTGAAAGTGGCGAAGCAGACCGGTGCCATCATGATTATTCCCAATGCCGGCCTGGGCGCGGCCACCGGGCAGCTGTGCATGCCCAACGTATTCCGCACTTCTTTTTCCATGTGGCAGGACAGCTACCCCATGGGCAAGGTGGCTTATGATCGTGGTCACCGCAAAGTCGTGACCATCACCTGGAACTACGCCGGCGGCAAGGAAGATATCGCCGGCTTCGAAGAAGCCTTCAGTAAAGCCGGCGGTGAGATCGTCAAACAAATACTCGTGCCGTTCCCGGAAACGCAGTTTCAGCCTTACCTGACGGATATCGCCAGCATCAAGCCGGATGCGGTCTACACCTTCTTCGCCGGTGCCGGCGCGGTCCGCTTCGTACGCGACTATGCCAAGGTGGGTTTGAAGGACAGCGTGCCACTGCTGGGTTCCGGGTTCCTCACCGACGGCAATCTGGATGCCCAGGGCGAAGCCGCCGAGGGCATCCTCACCACCCTGCACTACGCCGACGGTCTCGATTCGGATGTGGATCGCACCTTTCGAGAAGCCTATGGCAAAGCCTATGAGCGCAAACTCGACACCTATGCGGTGCAGGGCTACGACGCCGGCATGATGCTGGTCCAGGCGCTCGATCAAACCGACGGTAACAGCGCTGACAGGGATGCGCTGATTTCGGCACTGGCCAGTGTCAAACTGAACAGCCCACGCGGGCCGGTCACCTTCTCCAAGGCTCACCATCCGATCCAGAACATTTATCTCCGCCAGGTCACGGACGGTCGCAACCAGGTCATCGATGTCGCCAGCCGGGCACTGGAAGACCCCGCCCGTGGCTGCCGTATGTAGACCGATCAGGCGACCCGCGAAGGAGGGGTACGCCCCTCCCGGGCAACCGACCGAGGAGAACGTTCATGGATCCCGTATTCATTGCCATACAGCTGCTCAACGGGCTGCAGTACGGTCTGCTGCTGTTTCTGATCGCCAGCGGGCTGACGCTGATTTTCGGCATCATGGGCATCATCAATCTCGCCCACGGCGCCATGTACATGATCGGCGCCTACCTGGCCTATGACCTGACCCTGCGCACCGGCAGCTTCTGGCTCGCCTTGCTGCTGGCCGTGCCCATCGCCGTGGTGTTGGGGCTGGTGATCGAGCGGCTGTTTCTCGGCACTCTGTACCGGCGTGATCACCTGTACCAGGTGCTGCTGACCTTCGGGTTGATCCTGGTGCTCAACGAAGCCCAGCGCATCATCTGGGGCAGCGATGTGCAGAGCGTGCCGGTGCCGGCTTCCCTCAGTGGCAACATCGCCTTGACCGGGAATCTGCAATATCCGGTCTACCGGCTGTTCGTGGCCGCCATCTGCCTGCTGGTGGCGGGGGGCATATATTGGATTATCCGCCACACCCGCCTGGGTATAGTCATCCGCGCCGGCGCGGTCAATCGCGACATGGTGGAAGGACTCGGTATCGACGTTCGCACCCTGTTCACGCTGATTTTCAGCGTCGGCGTGGGGCTGGCCGCGTTTGCCGGCATGCTCTCCGCGCCGATGACGTCCCTGTACCCGGGTATGGGTGACAACATCCTGATCACCTGTTTCGTCATTGTCGTGATCGGAGGCATCGGCTCCATCAAGGGCGCCTTCCTCGGCTCCCTGCTGATTGGACAGGCCGCCACCTTCGGCCCGGTGCTGCTCCCCGCTCTCGCCAGCGTCATCATTTATCTGATCATGGCGGCCGTGCTCATTATCAAACCGCGTGGGCTGTTCGCCTGAGGAGGATACAATGCTTCACCGCTACCCCAAGCGCGTACCGATTATCATGCTCGCGCTGACCGTCCTGCTGGTGTTCTATCCTCTCTGGGGACCCGTGCTGATCGGTGATGGCAGCGATTTTTTCCTGGAGAAGCTGACCTTGATGCTGATTCTCGGCCTGTTCGCCATGAGCCTGGATCTGCTGGTCGGCGTGGTCGGCCTGGTCAGCCTGGGACATGCCCTGTTCTTCGGCCTCGCCGGTTACACCCTGGCGCTGGCCAGCCCCTCCTACAGCGCCGCTTCGCTGTGGTGGATGATGCCACTGGTGATGCTGGTGAGCGCTTTGGCCGCCCTGGTGATCGGCGCACTGGTGCTGCGCACCCGGGGTATTTTTTTCATCATGACCACTCTGGCTTTCGGCCAGATGCTCTACTATCTGGTCAGCGACGCCAGCTTCACCGGCGGCAGCGACGGCGTCTTCATCATGTTCAAACCCACCCTGGCCATCGGCGAGCTGACGCTGATCGATCTCGAGAGCCCGTTGCAGTTCTTTTATTTTGTCATGGGGATGACCCTGCTCACCTACCTGTTCCTGCATTGGTTGATACGATCCTACTTTGGCCAGGTGCTCGACGGTATCCATGATAATGAACATCGCATGCAGGCACTGGGTTATGCCACCTACGGATACAAGCTGGCGGCTTTCGTCATCTCCGGAGTGCTGGCCGGCGTCGCCGGCATGCTGGCGGCCATGCAGTATGGTTTCGCCAACCCGGCGCAACTGGGATGGCACCTGTCCGGTGAAGTGCTGATGATGGTCATCCTTGGCGGCATGGGCACACTGTTCGGTCCGCTGCTCGGCGCCTTCGCTTACGAGCTGCTGCACTACGCCTTCGAACATCTGACCCTCTATTGGCAACTGCTGATGGGGCTGACGATTATCCTGATCGTATTGGTGTTACCGAAGGGACTGGCCGGCCTCATTCTCGACCCACCCCGTCTCAGGCTCCCCAGGGTTGGTGTTGGTGGATTATTGCGGCCCCGCCCCGCCGCTTCGACCAAAGCGCGTCTGGGCCTTGCCGGGCACCACAAGCACGAGGAGGGCTGATGTCATGAGTAATACGCCCTTGTTGTCCACCCGGGGATTGACCTGCCGGTTCGGCGGTCTGACCGCGGTTGACCGGGTCGACTTTGATGTCCGGCCCGGCCAGGTCCACGCCATCCTCGGTCCCAATGGCGCGGGCAAGAGCACCTTGATCAATCTGCTCTCCGGTGAGCTGCGTCCCAGCGAAGGGGAAATCCACTATCGACAACACCCGATTCACGGCCTGCCGGCCCATCGCGTGGCCCGTCTGGGTATCGGCCGCAGTCATCAGAAAACCAATATTTTCCCCCGCCTGAGCTGCCTCGAAAACTGTCGCCTCGCCGCCCGCATCCACCTCGGCGGCGTCATCGCCAGCTGGCGCTCACGTGCCGCCGCGCGACAAGTCGATGAGCGCGCGGAACAGGCTCTGGCAACCTGCCTGCTCACGCATCGCGCGTCGACACCGGCAAGCGCCATGAGCTATGGCGAGCAACGTCAATTGCAAATCGCCATGGTACTGGCCACCGCACCGACTTTGATGCTACTCGACGAACCCCTGGCCGGCATGGGTCGTGAAGAAACCAGCCGGGTCACCGGGTTGCTGCGCGCCTTGCGCGACGACTACACCCTGGTGCTGATCGAACACGACATGGATTCCGTTTTCGCGTTGGCGGAGCAGATCACCGTCATGGTCGATGGCCGTGTCCTTGAGACCGGAACCACGGCGGCTATTCGCGGCAGCGAAAAAGTTCGTGACGTCTACCTGGGCAGACATCAACAGGAGCAGGCATGAACACCTTCAACGCGTCTCTTTCTCCCCCGCGAACGGTGCAACCACTGATCGATGCCCGGGATCTACATGCCTTTTATGGTCAGAGCCATGTCCTCCATGGCGTTGATCTTCATCTGATGCCCGGTGAAACCCTGAGCCTGATGGGGCGTAACGGCATGGGCAAAACCACCACCCTGAAAGCGCTGCTGGGCTTCGTTACTCCCCGTCAGGGAAGCATCCGGATCCTGGGACAGCCGACCCGCAAGTGCCGGCCCTGGCAGGTGGTACGCCGAGGTATTGGTTATGTTCCGGAAGGACGGGGTATTTTTCCGGGCATCAATGTGCATGAGCATCTGATCATGGCGGCACGCCCCAATACCGAGGGCCTGTCACCCTGGAATCTTGAGCGTGTTCTGGACACCTTTCCACGCCTGGCGCAGCGTCTGCAACACGATGGCGCTCTGCTATCCGGCGGCGAACAGCAGATGCTCGCCATCGGACGGGCTCTGATGACCAACCCCCGCATCATGATTCTCGACGAAGCCACCGAGGGTCTCGCCCCGCTGATCCGTGACGAGATCTGGAGGATCCTCGGCGAGGTCAAACGCTCCGGCATAGCCAGCATCATCGTCGACAAGAACATCGATAACCTGCTGACCATCGCCGACCGGCATCTGGTGCTGGTAAAAGGCAAGGTGGTTTTTGACGGTGACGGTCTGGAAATCCGCCAGAATGCCGGCCTACTCGACACCCACCTCGGCATGGGATAATGCCTCCCAACAGCCCCGGTCGAGGCCATCGCCGGTACGCTCAGGGAAACGGAGACGAGCATGCACCCTGCCAACGATCAGAATGAAAGCAACGGGCCGGACTATATGACGACCATTGGAGACCGGGTGCGCGCCATTCGCGCCCGGCGTGGCATGGCACGTAAGGAACTGTCGTCCCAGTCGGATATCTCCGAGCGCTACCTGGCGCAAATCGAAGGTGGCAAGGCCAATATTTCGATCATGCTGCTTCAACGACTCGCCGCCGCCATGGGCGTACCGGTGCAGGACATCCTCCCGCAACAGGAACAGCAGGTCCTTCCGCCGCCGCTGCGAGATCTTCTCGAGCGCCTTTCCCCTGCTCAACTGGACGAAGCGTACCAGTTGCTGGTCCGGCATTTTGATATGAACAAGGGGCAACACTGTGGCGTGGCGCTGATCGGCCTGCGCGGTGGCGGCAAGAGCCGGCTGGGCCAGATGCTTGGAGAACGGCTGAATGTGCCTTATATCCGCCTCAATGGCCTGATCGAACAGCTCGCCGGCATGGATATCGGCGAAATCATGGCGCTCGGCGGTCAGCCCGCTTATCGGCGTTTCGAACGGGAAGCGCTGGAATACGTGATCGAGCAGCATCCCCTTTCGGTGGTGGAAGCCGGTGGCAGCCTGGTGTCCGAAGCGGAGACCTTCCAGCGCCTGCTGAACCGCTTCCATACTGTTTGGATCAAAGCCTCGCCGGAAGAGCACATGCAGCGTGTTATTGACCAGGGTGACACGCGGCCAATGCAAGGCCATACCCATGCCATGGACGACCTCAAACGCATATTGGTCGAACGCGACGCCGACTACCGCCGCGCCGACGCCGTGCTCGACACCTCCCACCGGAGCGTCGAGGACAGCTTCGCCGAGCTGCTGAGCCTGACCCGCCCGTATTTGACCGGCCCCACGGCGGTCAATCAGTAACCAGGCAGCGTCGGGCCACGGCGCTGCCTGTGCTACCATTGCGCTCGATATTTATCGATTTTCCCCAATGACAAAAGCGGGCGGACAAAAAGAATGGCGGCCTCCTATCAGCTGCAAACACTGACTCGTGCCCTGGATGTCCTGGAGCTGCTGGAGCGGACATCGGAACCGCTGTCTCTGACGGAAGTGGTGGCCGCCATGGGCGAAGCCACGACCATCGTTTATCGCATTCTGCAAACCCTGGAGGCGCGCGGCTACATCTATCGCCGCCCCAGGGACAAGCGATACAGTTATACCGGCCGTTCCAACGGAGCCGGCTCGATCTCACGGGCCGTGGATTTATTGCGGGCGGCGGCGGATAACCTGCCGGGAAGCGCGTCCACCGAACAACTGTCTCGGCAAGCCGGGCTGGATCCGCACATCGCTCTCGAGATTCTGGCGCCGCTGGCCGACAAAGGATTGATGGACCAGAACGTCGAAAACGAACAGTGGCGCCTCTCCCCTTCCGTCATGCAATTGGCCCGACACTTCCTCAACAATGATGATGTGCTGGTACGCATCCGCCCCCTGATGGAACGGCTTCACGCCGAAACAAGCGAGACCGTCTCCCTGTTTCATCGCGCCGGTGATAAGCAAATTGTCACCTCGGTATTGCCCAGCCCTCACCCGGTACGCTACGCCCTGGAAACAGGCAGCGCTTTTCCGCTCTATCTGGGCGCGGCGGGAAAGGCAATGCTGGCCTTTCTGCCCGAGGCCGAGATGGAAGCCCTGATCCGCGATCAGACAATGACCGCCCTGACTCCTTATCAGCCCAAGGTGAGCGCGCTGCGCAAGGAACTGAAGACCATACGCCAACAGGGCTTCGCCATCTCCAATGGCGAACGCGTGGAGGGTGCCAGCGCCGTGGCCGTGCCCATCCATGGCGGAAGCGGATACCCCGATGCCGTTCTCGGGCTGACGATGCCCAGCTTCCGCACTTCCGACGACCAGTTGCGTCACCTTGGCGGCCGCTTACAAGAGGAGCTTCGCTCCTTGAATCTGGCCACCGCGAGTCGTCAGCACTAACGTCTCCCAGCCGTCTTCACCGCACGGAAAACCAACTCAGTGGAGGACTGCATCATGACACGGCCACCAGTCGCCTTACTCGGCATGGCCCTGAGTGTCGCCCTGACCGGATGTTCGGACCCGGGCGCCGCGAACGCCGGTCATTTTCGGCAGGTGATCCAGCAACATTTTGACCAATACAGCCTGCCCGCGGCCTGTGTGGGGAAGCGCTTTCATCGCTTCCCCTATGAGTTGACCGATAAACGCGAGGCATTTCGCTTCGAACCGGATGCCCCGTCTTACGGAGAGCTGATGGTGGGTTTGGAGAGTGCCGGCCTGGTACACCGTTCCGGACAAACCTATGACCTCACCGACGCCGGCAAACAGGCGTTCATCCCGGAAGCCGGATTCTGCTACGGCAAGGTGCAAGTAGATTCAGTGGATTACCTGTCAGAGCCCGCCCAACAAGGCCAGCGCCTCATTTCCAAGGTGAAATATACGGTTTCAATGGTCGAGCGGCCCGATTGGTCACGGGATGCGGGCTTCACCGACGCCTTTGATATTACCCCGAGCGGCTTCCAGAACACGAAACACTTCGCCGGGCCGGACAACCCGACCCCGCAACACAGGAAAACCGTTCTGGTGAAAACAAAGGGACAGTGGATGCTTCTCGGCCTTATGTAACGCGGTAAGACCGGGAAGCAGGATCGGAAATCCGACCTCATCGCAGGCATGCTTTGAAAGGGCGAAGGCGAGAGTTTTTGGTTTCAAGGGCATCAACGTCCCATGAGTCCCATTCATTGCCCTCTCCACCGTCCTTCCTTCACCTAAATACTTGAACTGGTGTCCGTGACAGTCGATCGCACGATAGGTAAACCAAGTTCCTCGCCTTCCATCATGGCGAATCAGGGCCAGGACATGGCCATTCTCAGCCACCTTTATAGACTCATACAGAAAGGTGACGCCGCTTCCTGGTACCGACAATGCTTCCCCTGCTTGTCCGATTGCTATACCGCCCAACCAAACAGCAAGTCCTGTGAAGATCTTTAACAATGAGCACCAACACGTTTTAATGCTGACCTCCCCCCATCCTCAGAAATAAGTGGTCTAGAAAAGGCCGCCCCATATCCGGGGCCGTTGGGGTTGGTTCGACAGGAAATACAGGAAAAGTCATGAAGACCATGATGCCTGGCGGTTACGCGGGGCGCGATAACTATGCAGTACGCTCGATGGTGTCCGGGCCACCGCCAGACAACTCACGGCTGACGTCGGAGAAATATTTCTTGTTTGCCCAAATGCAGGTACTCCCCACCACATAGAATCGTGTCTTCGCCCGGGTCAGCGCGACATTGAGCAAGTTTGGCTTGCTCGATGCCCACTCAGCCGCGCCCGGCGACGCCTCGGAAAGCCCTAGCACCAGGATCACGTTCTCCTCCTCCTTGCCCTGGAAGGTATGCACCGTTCCGACTCGAATTTGCAGCCATTCGTTCAGCGCCTTCCTACCGCCAAAGGGAGCTTCAGGAAGCGATCGAGCAAGCTCGTTTTTCACACCGTGAGCTACCGCCTTGAAGGGAGAGATGATATAGACGTTCGGCGGGGTCGAGTTCCGCTCGATGTGTGATTTCAGCATCTGGGCCACTCTCTCCGCCTGTGCGGGTACGAAATGCCTGCCCTCGAGTGCTCCCGTGCTATCGAGCCAGCGACTATCCCCTGGCCCCGGTGACAGATCCTCATCGCCATGTATCATCTTGCCATTGTAGGCAATCCCATTGGCAAGGCTGAACATCGGCTCCTGGCAGCGCCGGTGCACGCGCAATGGGCTACCTACCCAGAGGTCATCGGCGATCAAGGTCGTACCATATGGATTCGCCTGATCTGCAACGAGTTGGACAGAGGCCACCGTCGGCGACCACTTGTACCACTCCGCCCCGAACTCTCCCTTGGCCATGGCTTCGGCGAGACTTGGTGGCACGGTAAATACCGGCTCGATCTGCAGCGGGTCTCCTACCACGACCGCACGCTTGGCACGCCAAAGCGCGCCCACGGCCTGCTGCGGTGATGCCTGTCCCGCTTCATCGACGAACAACCAGCCCAGTTCACCTTCCCGAAGGGCATGAAACTGACTGCCTACTGAGGCAAAGGTCGACGAAATAACCGGCACGATCATAAACAGCATTTGCCAAAGGGCCTTCGCCGCATCTCGGTCATTGATGCGGCCATTGATCGCCGGCATCAGTGAAAACATCGTGTTGCCGAGCAATTTTTGCTGATAGGCCGCAGTCAACCAGGACTCGTGCAGCTCGAATGCTCGAGCCGTCACCTCCGCTCGTGCTTGATTCAACACTTTACAGTGACCGAAGGAGGTACGCTGCACGTCTGGCCTTTCCAGGTCCAGGGCATCGTCGGGCAACAAGGCATCTTGGTAGCGCTGGTCGAGGACCACACACTCGCGGCGTTCCTGCTCCAGGCGGCGCTCGAGCGCCTCGGCACGCTGCCTGTTGAGTTCGGCGGCCTTGGCGGCACGGTCCTGCCTCGCGTTCAGGCCTTTCAGTATCGCCCTGTGCCGGAGAAAACGCTTGATCAGCCATGGTGCGACACGACGGGCTCGCCGCTTGCTCAACCACAACGCCAACCGCGCCCGCTCGGTACGGCAGGTATCATAGGCTTCTTGGAGTGAGCGCAGCTCGTCCGTTAAACGTTTGAGCGCCTGCAACTTCTCCAGTTCTTCGAGTATCCGCTCGACTTTCGCCTTGGCCGCCTTGAACTCCCGTTGAGCACGTTTGAAGTCCTTGGTTGTATCGCGCCCCTGCGCCCGTTCCTTGAGTGCTGGCGCCAACGTGCGGTAATTTACGGCGTCATCGACAGTGCGACAGTCACCGATCTTCTTGATGAAAACACACTGGCCAAAGCGATTACGATTGGCGCTATTACCCAATGCCGTGGCTATCAGCCCCCAGCAGTCGTCTTGCGGTGCCAGAGGCGATACCAGAGTGGCGCCGCCATCGAAGTTGTCATGTTTTGCTGCGAGCTTACGCGCCACCGGTTTCAGATAGGTCAGATCCTTATAAGCCTCACCTAGCGCCTTGCACTGTGGTAATTCCTTGGTGATGTTCTCGACGGCCGCGTTGTTACTCGATACCACCAGCATCTCGTAGCCGGTCAACTCGGGAATCAGTGTTTTGATGGTCTTGAGCTCGCCGTTGACGCTGACCTTGATGTCGCCGCCGAAGGCAGCATCCACCGAGTTTAGAGATGCCAGTACCTCGGCCCTCTTGACTATGTTGCGCGCCACCAGGTCGCGCAGCATGGTGGTCTTGCCTGTGCCTGGTGGGCCGTTGACGGAGTAAAGCCCTGTCTCGTCAAGGTTGCCATCAATGACATTGATCGCAAACTGCTGCATCAGGCTCATCGAGTGCTTGTCCTCACCCGGCCAACGCCCCAGTGGCATGCGCAGCACCGCCAGGTGCTCTTTCATCAGGGCTTGGCCTGCCGATGTCAATAAGTCCGCTTTACGGTCACACCGACCACGCAGATAACAGGCCAGAGGGGAGCCGTCTCGCAGCCCCTTGGCCCGAATATGCGCCATCACCCGCTCTAAATCATCGATGAAGAAACTGTTGAAGATCGCCATCTCGTCGATGTTCTCAGCGTCAGGAGCAGGCTCTTCCCCCGGGAGGGCTTGTTCATGTCCTTCCGGGACATCAAGAGTCGGGCGCGCCACCGCCAAGCTTTGCCATGACCGCGGCGGGATCGACCGCTGCTTGTGTTCTTCCCATTTGGCGTTTGACGCCTCCCCCTTCAAATTGACTTTTGAAAGCCGTACCACCAAAACCGGCACGTTATCGTCCAGGGGCTGAAACGCGGTCCATTCCGACATGGCCTTGAGCATCTCGATAAGCTCGAAGGTAGTGAGCATGGGCGGCAGATCATGTTCCTGCTTAAGATTGTCGGCAACGGTCAACAACGTTTCCAGGCGCTCACGAAAGATTGCCGTCGCCTTATCAAACGCCTTGCGTGAGGCTCCATCGAGACGATCCTGCTGAAGGGTTCCCATCACCCATGGTGCTGTCGAGACTTCGAAACTATCTCGATCGATTCGACCATACTCATCCACCAGGACGGTGAATGAGCAGGTCAACCCGTCATCACGGCTGCGTTCGGCCCATGCCTCTTGAAGCTCAGGATAGACCTTGCGGGCCACCTCGAAGATGTCTTGACGCTTGAACACGCCGAGATAGAGCTTGAATCTGTAGGGCGATTCCGGTCGGTAGCCCGTTCCGGCCCGACGTATTTGTTCACGATTAAGCCATGGCAGGCAGTCCACCACCTTCCCCAGTTCATCACCACGATAGCGAATGACGCCATCGCCCTCCGCCTCGAACCCTTTCAAGTCAGTTGATGCAAAAAACTCTATCTTGTGCCAATACGCCAGAACTTTTTCGGTGTGAGGGAGAGCTGCAATCATCCTGCCATCCTTATCTTTTGTGTTCGTTTCTTCCATGCTTACGCCATCGGCTTGCACAACCCGCTGTGCGAAGACCTCATTCAGCCATTCGATAACGTTGCGCTTAGCCTTGAACTCAGTGTGCAATTGTTCCCAGGCCTGCGCGATTACCAGTTGTTGAGCTGTAGTTTCAAGAGTGTCATGCAACTCCTGCAGCAGGGCAATCCCCTCCCGATAACTCTGGCGGTTAGTGCTCCGGACTAGAGAAACGCTGGGTAAATCCCGCCACAGCCGCCTGGTAACCGGTGCCATAGGCGATATCCAACCGATACGCAACTACATCAGTGGGCTGGGGGCCACCGACAATCCGTTCAAGAATGGGAGGACATGCCTAATTCAATTGCCCAGAACACCGCAGGCAAAAAAAAGGTTCATCGCGCTTTAGCGGGAAGT
>NZ_ARXS01000024.1 GCF_025532145.1 Alloalcanivorax balearicus MACL04
TCGAAACGGGTCTGCACGGAGGCCTTCCGGGGCCCTGTTTGACAGGAACGTCAAATAATCCCTGGCTTACACCGCCGCAGCCCTCCCCCACAGCCAGCGACTTACTGTCTGCGACTACGCGCCGGCGCTTTAAGAGTCTTTAATTCTTGAAACCAGGCAACCCCTGCTCAGTGCGCCATCTCTTCACTTCTCCAAGAATCCCTTCCGGTGAATCCTCTACTTCCGGTTCGGGATAGAAGATGACATCTGTCCCGGCAGGATGGCCAGTGACACTTACAAAATGATCAACCAGTTCCAGATGTTCCTCTTCCGTCTCCGTGTCTGAGTAAAAAATGACCCGTATCAGTTCGAGAAATTCAGACTCGGTATAGTCAGAATAGCTGGCTTTCAGACCTTTCATAGATCACCTATGTGTACCGATATGGGACTTGGGTGTCACTACGCCCATATTATCCATGTCATATACTTGACCACCTTCCGATATGGGGTGGCGATGATGAATTTCGTACTTCTCTCGTTTCCCGACAGCATCGTCCTTACGCACAAAAGGCGCGCGCCCCATGGACTGCAGCTGTTCCTCGGTGAGTGTGCCATCACCCATCCGCTGCGGGATCAGCGCCCCGATGACGACCGCGCTGAACATCGTCCCTGCGGTTGTTGCTCCTGCGCCCAATGTTCGGGCCGCCCATGTCCCCAATCCATCCAGCGCCGCCGACGATCCCACCGCGCGACCGAACACTATTGTCCCTGCCGCAGCCCCGGACGGAGCGGCCTGCTCAGCGGCCCGCCGCCATACGTTCGCGAGCCAGTTGCTTTCAAGCTAAGTGCCGCTGAAATGGGTGGCCCGTCAGCTGGGACATTCCGACACGAAGATGATCAAGCGGCACTACGGCCGATGGATTCCTGATGACACTCGGAGCATGGCGGGGATGGTTTCGGAGATGATGGGGTTTAGGGCGTCCGGCGGCGGACTGGGAAACGACGATTCTGCCCCAATTTTGCCCCAATGATCGACACAAAATGAAAAAAGCCCTGAAAAATCAGGGCTTTCTATTTGGCGGTGAGGGAGGGATTGACTCGCTGACGCTCGGGGCTTCGCCCCGTCGCCCAAGGGCGACGTCCTGCGCCGGCCAAGGCCGGCTGGTCGAACCGGAGGGGGCTCATCAAGGCCGCCCACGACCGCCAAACAAAAAACCCCGCGTTAAGCGGGGCTTTTTATTTGGCGGTGAGGGAGGGATTCGAACCCTCGATACGTTTCCGTATACACACTTTCCAGGCGTGCTCCTTCGGCCACTCGGACACCTCACCGGGGAAACTCGTTGTCGTCCCAGCCCGTAGGCTGAGGGCGCGTAGAGTACCGGAGGGGCGCGGGTTAGGCAAGGGTTCGGGGAGGCGACTGCTCAGGGTTTAATCAGATCACAGAGGACCGGGAAGGTGTCCAGCGCCAGCCAGGCCAGCAGCACCATCTGCACCAGTAAAAAGGCGAAGCGGATCTGCACCAGCCAGTGATTCACCCCGATCAGATGAATCAGGCTCTGACCGATACGGGCGGCGAGAATCCAGGGCAAGAGCTGACCGGCCAGGTCGTTGCCAACCGCCATCGCCGCACCGGCGATAACGATCACCACGCCGAGCAGTTCCAGGGTGTTCTGATAGGCGCGCGAGAGACGGCTGAGGAATTCCGCCGGCTCATAGTGATATGGCGGGAAGGCATCGGCACGTCGGCGGCCGGACACCACTTGTAACCCGCGGCCGGCAACCAGAGCAAAGAGCAGGAATAAAGCCCAGCTACCGAAGCCGAGCAGATAGAGCAACGCGGAAGTATCCAGGGTCATGGTTTCAGTATCCGGGCAAGAAAGGTGCCCTGATACTGGCAGACCGGCTGGCCCTGTTCATTGTCCGCCCGCGCCATAATGCGCAGCGAGGCCTTGCCGCGCCGTTGCAGCCGTTCGCGGAAACGTTCCCGGTCAGCGGCTTCGGATTCGGCGGTGATCACCATATCGACGTCGAGCGGCAGCAGATAGTCCAGCGAAGAGGTGACCGCCACCACGTCCACGGCCTGGTCTGGCAGGATCTGCTCGGCCAGCACCGAGGTCAGCGACCAACCGGCCAGAGTCACCAGCGCCGCCTGGCTGCCGGCGAAGAAGGTGCCCTTGTCGTTGTGGTTGGGCTCCAGTGGTGCCCGCAACCGCAGCCGCTCGCCATTGAAGTCCAGGTACTCGAAGGCCAGATGGCGGGTCAGCGGGATCGCCTCGCGAACCTTTCCGGCCAGGGCCGTGAGATCAGTCATCGGGCAACTCCCGCACATACCGATCCGGCGTTTCGTCCGGCAAGGTCTTGAGTGCGCCGGCCGGCGTGCCCAGGTAAATGAACGCTACCACCTGGTCCTTGTCGGCGAAGCCCAGGCGCCGTTTCACCGCTGCGTCCTCGGCGATGGCGCCGGTACGCCACATGGCGCCAATGCCCAACGCATGGGCGGCGAGCATGATGTTCTGAGCGGCGGCGCCGGCCGCCAGTACCTGTTCCCACACCGGTACCTTGTGGCTTTCGGTGACCTCCGCCGCCACCACGATCACCGCCGGGGCCCGCAATGCTTTATTGCGGGCATTGGAAAGGGTGCACGAGTCCGCTTCGGCAAAGGATTCGGCGGCGTGCTGTTCCATGATGTCCGCCAACCGCTCCCGCTGGTCACCGCGCAGCACGATGAATCGCCAGGGCCGCAGCATGCCGTGATCCGGCGCCCGGATCGCGGCCCGCAGCAGCAAATCGATCTGTTCATCGCTGGGGCCGGGGTCGGTGAGCCGCGGCACTGACACCCGCGTGGTCAAGGCGGTGAGGGTATCCATGCAATCTCCTTTCGATATGAGAGCGCTATTGTAGGGCCTGTTCACACTACTTGCATCGCGCCTGCCGGGTGCCCTTTTTGCCTCCAGCGGATACGACAACAGAGCGAGATCGCCTGTTGACGAAAATCATCCTTTTTTCTTATAAAACTTTCTAATAAGCTCGTCTGTTACCCTCAGGACAAGGAGTCGATCATGCGCCGTGCCACCGACGCCCTCGCGGCGTTTTCTTTCCTTCCCATCGGGGCCGTCACCGTCCATGGCTGACACTGCCCTGTCCTCGCGCCAGTACCTGGATCTGAAGGAACAGACCCGCCGGCAAACCCATCTGACCCGGATCCTGGCGTTTCTGGTGGCCAGTGGCATGCTCGGGGCCGGGATCGGATTACAGGTTTATCCGTTCTCGCTGCTCTGGGCGGTGGCGCCGCTGCTGGCCTACCCGTTACTGATCCAGTTACTGGTGATGGTGGCGGAAAAACGCGGTGTGGCGGCGGCCACGTTGTCACAGACGCTATTGCAGGCGGACGCTCTGTGCATCGGCTTCGCCTGTGCCTGCCTGTGGTTCGCGGTGGTGCCCAGTCTGGCGCTGCTGGCCATTGTTCATGCCAACGCCATGAGCCACGGCGGCTGGCGCCCCTGGCTCGGCAGCGTGGCGATGACCGCGCTGGGAGCGAGCGCCGGCGGCGCCCTGTTCTATCTGCTTGATCCCACCTTTGAGCCGGTGCCACAGGCTCCGTTGTCCCTGATCGTCCTCGCCCTGTTGGGTCTGGCGGTGTACATGGGCGCCAGCGCTTTTTTCGCGCAACGGCAGACCCGCTATCTGCGTCTGGCCCAGCAGCAGGTGCGCGAGCAGCAGCGGCAAGCCCTGAATATGTCACGCAAGCTGGCCAAATATCTGCCTCCGCAAATCTGGGGCTCTCTGTTCACCGGCAAAAGGGACGCCAAACTGGAAACCCGGCGCAAGCGCCTCACCGTGTTCTTCTCGGACATCAAGGGCTTCAGCGCGATTTCCGAAGAGCTGCCGCTGGACACCCTGACCGCCATGCTCAATACCTATCTGAGTGAAATGACCCGTATTGCCCTGCGTCACGGCGGCACCATCGACAAGTTCATCGGCGACGCGGTGATGGTGTTCTTCGGCGACCCCAAAAGCGAGGGCGCCCAGGAGGACGCCTTCCGCTGCGTGGCCATGGCCATCGAGATGCAGCGCCATATGCGTCTGCTGCGCCAGCGCTGGAAGCACGAGGGCATCGAGCAGCCGCTGGAGATCCGTATCGGCATCAATACCGGCTATGTCACGGTCGGCAACTTCGGCACCGACAGCCGCATGGACTACACCATTCTCGGCACCGATGTGAATCTGGCCAGCCGGCTGGAGTCCGCCTGCCGCCCGGGCCAGGTGCTGATTTCCGAGTCCACCCATGAACTGGTGCAGGACCGCATTCAATGCCGCAGCGTCGGTGACATCAGCGCCAAGGGCTTCAGCCGCCCGATTCCGGTCTATGAAGCCCGTGATCTGAAACGCCACGCCGGGGCCCGCAACCGCTATGTCAGTGCCGAAACCGAAGGTTTTGCACTGCATATCGACCTCGAGCGTATTCACAATTTCGACAAAAAACGCATACTCGGAACATTGGCCCGTTCGGCCACGGACTTGAAAGACAACAAACCGGTGTCCCTGGACTTCGAAGCGGAAGGCTTCGTACTGCATCTGGATTCCGGCCGTCTGCATCATCGGGAACGCCCCCGGGTACTGGAATTCATGGGGCGAGCGGCGCGTCGGGTACAGGAACAGCTTCGTCTCTGAGTACTTCGGCGGACAGGGGCACCACCGGGAGCGACTATGGCGATTTCTGCATCGGCGGGTTGGTTGAGCCGTCTGGAACGGCTGGGTAACCGGCTGCCCCACCCCACCCTTCTGTTCGTTTGGTTATGCGTGTTGATGCTGCCTCTGAGTGCGATTCTGTCCGCTCTCGGCGCCAACGCCTTTCATCCTCAGGAACAAAAGGAGATCGTGGTGCGCTCGCTGCTGGACAGTGAGGGGCTGCGTTATTTGTTCAGCCACATGGTCAGCAACTTCACCGGTTTCGCGCCGCTGGGCGTGGTGCTGGTGGCGATGCTCGGCCTGGGTATCGCCGAGCATTCCGGGCTGCTGGGCGGCAGTCTGGCGGCACTGGTACGCCGGGCCTCCCATCGCACGCTGGTGGCCACGGTGGCGTTCGCCGGGGTTATGTCCAGTATCGCCTTCGATGCCGGTTACGTGGTGCTGATCCCGCTGGCCGGCTTGCTGTTCCAACTGGCCGGCCGTTCTCCGCTGGCCGGCATCGCCACCGCGTTCGCCGCGGTGTCCGGCGGTTACAGCGCCAACCTGCTGCTCGGCCCGGTGGACGCGGTACTGGCCGGGATTTCCACCGAAGCGGCGCACATCATCGATCCGCAGCGCACCGTCAGCGCCGCCGGCAACTACTGGTTCATTATCGTGTCCACGGTGCTGGTGACCACGCTGGTGACCCTGGTGACGGTGCGCTTCGTCGAGCCTCGGCTGGCCGCCGGCGAAGCGGACGGGAGCGTCCGGGACGAACAACCGCACCTGCACCGGCGCGCGGCGATCTGGACTCTGGTCACCCTGGTGGCGGGTCTGGCGTTTCTCGCCTGGCTGGGATTGCCGGCGGACGCGCCGCTGCGTAACGCGGACACCGGCGCTCTGCTGCAATCGCCGTTCATGTCCAGCATCGTGGTGTTAATTGCCCTGGTGGCCGCCGCCTGCGGCGTGGTCTATGGCCGCGTCAGCGGGGCGTTCCGCTCCGCCGGTGACGTTATTACCGCCATGGAAACCGCCATGGCGTCCATGGCCGGTTATCTGGTGCTGATGTTCTTCGCCGCCCAGTTCGTGGCCTGGTTCAACTACAGCCAGTTGGGTCTGGTACTCGCCATTCGCGGCGCCGCCTGGCTGGGTACGCTGTCCTTACCCACCGTGCTGCTGCTATTGCTGTTCGTGTTGATGAGCACCACTATCAATCTGCTGATCGGCAGCGCCTCGGCCAAATGGTCGATCCTGGCGCCGGTGTTCATTCCCATGCTGATGCTGCTCGGTATCGATCCGGAAGCCACCCAGGCCGCCTATCGCGTGGGCGACTCCAGCACCAACATCATCACCCCGCTGATGCCCTATTTCGCCCTGGTGCTGGGCTTCGCCCGCCGCTACCAGGCGGACACCGGGGTCGGCACCCTGATCGCGCTAATGCTGCCCTACAGCCTGACCCTGCTGCTGGGCTGGTCGATTCTGCTGGGCGTCTGGATCGCGGTGGGGTGGCCGCTGGGAACGTGAGAAAAGCAGTGAATAGTGAATAGTGAATAGTGAATAGTGAATAGTGAATAGTGAATAGTGAAGGAAAGGGTGAGGGTTGCGGATACGCAAGCCCTCTTTTTTAACCGTTCACTTTTAACTCTTCACTATTCACTGTCTTATTGTGCGTCGGTTCTCCGGCGCCGCTTCGAAGTTGCTGCGGAACGGGTTGATGTCGAGACCGCCGCGGCGGGTGAAGCGGCCGAGGACGGAGAGTTTGGCGGGGGCGCATTGGCGTTGCAGGTCGACGAACATCTGCTCGACGATCTGCTCATGGAAGCCCTGGTGGTTACGCAGGGAGACCACATAGCGCAGGAAACCCTCGGGGTCGATGGGCGCGCCTTCATAGCGCACCACCACCGTGCCCCAGTCGGGCTGATTGGTGACCGGGCAATGGCTGCGTAGCAGGTGCGAGTAGAGCTCGCCTTGGTGTATCTCACCGGTGGTAGTGGTCAGCGAAGCCGGGCTGTACTCGAAGGTGTCGATGGTCAAGTCCAGCTCATCCACACAGACCCCGTCGCTATGCCAAACCGGTTGCGCCGCCGCTTCCTCGAGGGACAGAATCCGCACCGTCACAGCTTCTCCGGCCACCTTGCCCAGGTCAGCGGTGATGATCTCCCACACGGAATCGGCGTCGGCGTAACGGCTGTTGGCGAACGAGTTCAGGTAAAGCTTCAGCGATTTGGACTCAATGATGCTGTCCGAGGTGCACGGCACCCGGACTTCCACCAGCGCCACATGGGGTTTGCCGCCCTGGTCCAGCCAGGACAGCTCATAGCCGGTCCATAGATCCTCGCCCCGGAACGGCAGGGTGCCGGTCAGCGCCAGGCTTTCCCGCGCCAGTGCCCGGGGTACCGGATACAGCAGTTCCGGTGCGTATTGATCCACGTACTCACTTGTTTGCCCCAGTGGGGCGTCTTGCAAATAACTCATTGTCTTGTCTCAGGCGCGGATACCGGTGCCACGGTGCAGCAGCCACAAGGCCAGGATATAGAACCCCAGCACGAACAACGCGATAGTCCCCAGGGACGTGTACACATTGACGTCGCTGACCCCCAGAATACCGTAACGGAAGGCGTTGACCATGTAGACGATGGGGTTGGCCAGAGTCACCGTACGCCAGAAATCCGGCAGCAGTTCCAATGAATAAAACACCCCGCCCAGATAGGTCAGTGGCGTCAGCACGAAATTGGGAATAATGCTGATGTCATCGAAATTACGGGCGAACACCGCGTTGATGAAACCACCGAGGGAGAACAACGCCGCCGTCATCACCACCACTGACAGCGTGATCCAGGCATGCTGCAGGGTCAGATGGGTGAAGAACAGACTCAGCACGGTAACGATACCGCCGACCATCAGGCCGCGCGCGATACCGCCCACCATGTAACCGGTGAGAATGACGTGGGCCGGCATCGGCGACACCATCATCTCTTCGATGGAATGCTGGAACTTGGTGGAGAAGAACGAACTGACCACATTGCCGTAGCTGTTCTGGATTACGCTCATCATGATCAGACCGGGCACGATGTACTGCATGTAATCGAAGCCGCCCATATCACCGATGCGGCTCCCCACCAGGTTGCCAAAGATGACGAAATACAGGGACATGGTGATCGCCGGCGGCAGCAACGTCTGCGGCCAGATGCGCACGAAGCGCCGGATTTCCTTGGTCACCAGGGTGAGAAACGCCACCCACTGTTCAGTAAAACTCACGAGGCGGCCTCCTTGCCGGCAAGATCCGCGTTGCGTTCCACCAGTCGCACGAACAATTCCTCCAGCCGGTTGGCTTTGTTACGCATACTCAGCACCTGAATGTCCTGTTCCGCCAGGGCACCGAACAGGCGATTGAGACTCTCGGTTTTCGGCACATCCACTTCCAGGGTGGCGGCATCACGCAGGCGCACATGGAAGCCGCACAATTCCGGCGCGCTTTGCAGCGGCCGTTGCAGATCGAGCACGAAGGTCTCCACCTGCAGCTTCTCCAGCAGGGATCTCATATCGGTGTTTTCGACGATCACCCCGTGGTCGATGATGGCGATGCGCCGGCACAGCGACTCCGCCTCTTCCAGATAATGGGTGGTGAGAATGATGGTGCGCCCTTGCTCATTCAGACCGATGAGGAAATCCCACATGGAACGGCGTAATTCGATGTCGACGCCGGCGGTGGGCTCATCCAGGATCAGCAGCTCCGGTTCGTGCACCAGTGCGCGGGCGATCATCAGACGGCGCTTCATGCCACCGGAGAGCATGCGCGCGGCGGACTGGCGTTTCTCCCACAACCCGAGCTGTCGCAGATATTTCTCTGCCTGGCGTTTGGCCTCGGCGATGGGGATGCCGTAGAACCCGGCCTGGGTGACGACGATGTCGTACACTTTCTCGAATTGATTGAAATTGAATTCCTGCGGCACCACCCCGATCTTCTTTTTTGCCAGCGACCGCTCCCGGTCCAGCGAGTGGCCGAAGATCTCGACCTCTCCGCCGCTCTTGTTCACCAGAGAACTGACGATGCCGATGGTGGTGGATTTGCCGGCGCCATTGGGGCCCAGCAATGCGAAGAATTCGCCTTTTTCAACGGTCAGGTCGATGCCCTTGAGCGCCTGGACACCGTTGCCGTAGGTTTTGGTCAGATTACGAATGGTCAAGGCCGACAAAAAATCACCTCTCTTTCCGGTCTGGGGCGGAAAACGGTTTTAATCCGAGTGCTTTACCAATCGGTGCGTAGCGAACGGTAGTTAATGGGGGTAATCGAAGACAAAATCAAGCGGAGGCACGCAGCGGACGGTGGCCGCGCTCACCACGCCACACCCAGTGCATGCCACCGTCCTGGAACCAGACCCAAAGGCCTTCCATCATCCACGGCCAATCGTCCTGGTTGATGGACCGCCGCCCTTCCAGTTCCGCCACCAGCACCGCGAGAATGGTGTCATGGGTCACGTGCACCGCCAGTTCACCGCTGCCAGGTTCCCGGTCCCGCAAGTAGCCGGCCAGCTTGGCACAGCCATCCGCCGGCGACAGCATGCCCTCGAACGGATTCTGCAAATGGCGATTGAGGAATCGCATGGCGCCCATCTTCAGAAAGGTGGGTCCCACCCGATTCATGTCCTGCACATAGCACCCCGGTTCCACCAGAGTGTTATCGGTGAGCACGTCCATGGGACTGTCAATCAAACCAGCGCGCAGCGCGCCCTCGGCCATGGCCTTGGCGGTGTCCACGCAACGTCCCACCGGGCTGGAATAAAACGCCGACACCGGGCGCGCCAACTGCCCTCCCCAGTCCCGAGCCAGCTCGATGCCTTCCGGCGTCAACGGCAGCCGGTAATCCGCGAACCCGTTCTTGGCCAGTTCCCGGACCGAGTGACGGGTCAACAGATGCACCGGCCGATCCGACGGCAATAAATTAAGGGCGTGCAATAAACGCGGATGTAGTCGGGCCATGTCGGGGTTGGGGCCTTTTTCCTCACTATCCGAACCATCTTAGAGCCTGGGGGGCTTTTCTGCACCTCCGCCGGGGGTGTTATTGCATGAAGTGGCCCCGCCCGGTTGAAACGGTAACCGCAGCAGCGCCAACCGCTGTTCATGTAGAATAACTACGCCACACACCATGGAAACAGAGTTAACAGGCCCTACGAAGCCGCTGTGGGAAGCTTGCTTGCAAGCGAATGTTTTTGGCCCGGTCCAATTCGGAAGCAATGGAGAGGACCTGTCATGACATTGTCCAGGGCGCTGGATTCTCAGTGCCACAGTGGATCCTGACCGAACCACTCCGCCAGATGATCCAACAACGCCCGTAACGCCGGCGGCATATGCCGCCGTGAGCGGTAAATCGCGGAAATAGCCAGATCCTCGGGGCGCCAGTCCGGCAGCAGCGCCACCAGGCGGCCGCTTTTGATCAGCGGCGCCGCCGCGTACACCGGCTGCAGGGCGATCCCCAACCCTTCGCTGGCGGCCTCCAGCAACGCCATGGGGTCGTTCGCATTGAGGGTGCCCTCCACCGGCACCGACACCTCGCCGCCATCGCCTTCACCACCATGGCGACCATGGCGATGGAAACGCCAAAGGCTTTTGCCGAAATAGGAATAGGTCAAACAGTTGTGGTCGGCCAGCGCCTCCACCCGCTCCGGCATGCCGTGGGCGGCCAGATAGGACGGTGCCGCGCACACCACCGAAGCGCAATTGGCCAGACGGCGGGCGATCAGATTGGGATCCAGTTGGTTGGTGATGCGGATCGCCAGATCAATGCGTTCTTCCACCAGATTCACCGGGTGATACCCCACCTGGAGATCAATGGCGGTATGCCGATAGGCCTGCAGATAACCGGTCAACGCCTTGCCCAGCGCCGCCTGGGCCAGCGACGGCGTGCACGCCACCCGCAGTCGGCCGCGCGGTTGACCACCGTCGGTGCCGCCCAGGGTCTCGATGTCCTCGGCCAGTGTCAGCATTTCCCGGCATCCGCTCAGCGCCCTTTCACCCGCCGCGGTGAGGCTCAGGCGCCGGGTGCTGCGGTGCAGCAGACGGGCATCGGCCCATTGCTCCATTCGTGCCAAATAACGGGTGACTTGGGCCCGGGAAAGATCGAGCGTGCGGGCGGCGGCGGACAGACTGCCCTGCTCAACGATGCTGACAAACACCCTGGCGGCGATGAGTCGATCCATATTGTTTCCAGATTCGCAACAGTGGTGTTCATCTTACAGGGTATTTGCATCCTTTATTGCAACTTACCATGAAGGCCTGACTCAATCAGGAGATCCTTTATGTCCCTCAAATCCATGCTCATCCAGGCGCTCGGTGGCGGCCTGCTGGCGTTGAGCGCCCTCACGGCCCAGGCGGCACCGCTGCATCACAAGGCCGCTGCAGGAGCTTCGTAGCCCCTTCGGCGGGAGAGCGATCAGCGTGTAGGCGCGCCAGCGGGTTGTTCCAAAACGGTGGGGCACCCGTGCTCCACGGACCAGATGCGCCTTTTCTCTCCATTCGGACGACAGTAGTATCGCAAACACCTTCCTTGCTGACATGGATAGAGGGTGCTGCGTGCCCGATCGATTGAAACCCCACGAAGTGCGAGCGCTGCGGGAAAAGCTTCGCCGGGCAGGCACTTTCAGGCTGGTGACGACCCTTCCCTTTGTTGCTTTGTTGAGCGGTGCCGTCTTACTCATCGGCGGCTACGGGCTTCATTGGCTGTTATCTCCATCGCTGCATGTCAGCGGCCCTGGCATCGTCGTTGAAAATCCGATTGCCGCGGCCCTGGCAACGTGCGCTTTGCTCGGCGCGCTGGTTTTGGCCGGATGCCTTGCTCTGATCATCTTGTTGGATGCCAGTCCAACCACGCGAGGCGCCAGAGTCCTTCTTGGCAGTCTCCTATGCCTCTGTGTGCTGCTCTATGCCTGGTCGTTACGGCCGCATTATCGGGTTCACGCCGATCGACTTGATATCGTGTCCTGGCGCTCCAGCCGGTCCTTGCCCCTTGCCAGCATCGATGGCGCGCTCATCACCTCCAGCCTCAGCAAATACAACCGTCGATCCTATCGTTTGAGGTTCATGTCCGAGGGCCGGGAAATCGAGTCTCTTTCAATCAGGCCATCCGGCCTGACCATCGTTCTTGCGCAATTACCCCAAAATATCGATTGTCGAACCGACAGGGAGCCTGAAAACCGGTCAGACCTGCAACAAGAGCTCGGCCAAGCATTTGCCGAAGGAAGAGGCGAAAAGGGGCTTCAGTTGCCCCCTGCCTGCCTTGCCGCGTTATCGCTGTGAGTCCGGCAACGACGACGCCAGGGGACAGCGGTGGCGGCCGGAACTGACGGGACCGCTCAGCAGTCGTATTGCGGTTCCGGGATCCGCAGCGGACGGTTCAGGGTTTTACTGAGATGAGAAGCGAGATCATCCAGTGCGTCCATGTCACCGAAGGAACCGGAGATGCCGGACTCTCGCTCAGCGCCGGCCGAGGTTTGAAAGATGAGACTCAGGGAGGCTCCACCTCCACCCTTGGCGGGTCGGAGCTTTTGCAGGCGGAGCGCAACAATGCGTTCGACCGGTATGATGTGCAGTTGCCTCGCACAAACAATCAAGGCTTCGTGCTCCGACGACAAACCGATCCGGCCCAGGAAGTTGTCCTGATCGAGTGGCGGCAGGCAGACAAAATCCTGGCTGTAATCGTCAGGGGCACTGGCCCACAATGCGTCCAGCGTTGACGCCGGGACCACACCGCGCACCTCATCAAGAGGCGTAAAACGCCTGAGCCATTCTCTTTCCTGCACACTCATCGGGCGGCGATAGCCAGGCTCGATATAAATCGAGCAGGCGGTTTCCAGCCGCCGGTCCCGTTCATGGGCCGGGATGTTCCTGTTCCACTCCGAGGGTTGGCGCTTTGGCGGCCAGACGGTCAGCGAAATACGAGCCGGACCGGCACGCCAGATCGAGGAGACCGTATTGTTGCGTACCCCGATTGGAGCCGGACCCAGCAATTCAGTGATCCGACGGTGCGCATGACGAAGGTTGGCAAGAGGGTCCTTCTTGATCCAGACATTCCCGCTGAACCACAGAGGAACCTGGTTACGGGACGGTGTCCTGAATATTTGCGGAGACATGGGATAGAGCAAACCGTCGAGAGCCAACGGGCACGGCATGATCGGGCTTTGCTCCCAGTCGTAGGCGGGGTGACGAACCAGGCCGAAGCGGTCAATGAGTTCCTGGCAGCTTGCCCGCCAGGGGAAGCCGAGGCTGTCCAGCATATCCTGAATGGTGTTTTCCGCACCCGGGGCCCAGGGCAACTCGAGGTCAGTCGGACGATCCACAATCGGCGGCTTCTCTTCACGCAATCCGAAAAGTTCGCGCAGCTTGCGAAAAACGCCAGAAAATTCGGGGCTTGTCATTGAGGGCTCCTCATTCAAGGGGATACTGGCACGGCGACTACCCCTCTTTACTGTATGGACAGCACGATGGACAGGATCACATTCTTATTCACTATTATCCGGATGCCCTGTCTCACCGAATTTTTCGCGATATATGTCGCGAGCCCAATCGATGAATACGCGCACTCTGGGAGAAAGCTGCCGATGAAATGGGTAGAGCGCACTGACGGGCAGTGCGGGACAGGTCCATTCAGGCAGCACTTGGACTAGACGTCCGGCCCGCAGATGCTCTTCCAGCCGGAAACGAGGCACCTGAATCAGCCCGCAGCCGGCGAGTGCCGCGCTCGTGTAACACTCTGCATCACTCACCGAAATCCAGCCACTCGCTTCGAATTCAGCCACCTTACCGTCCACTATGACGGTGAAGGGATAACGGCTGTCATTGCCCCGGGAAAAAAAGCCGATCCCCTGGTGCTGCACCAATTCACGCGGATGTTCGGGAGTGCCGTATCGAGCCAGATACTCCGGACTGGCGCAGATGATCTCCGGCATGTCCGCCAACTTTCTGGCCACCAGCGACGAATCGCGTGGCCGGCCAGCTCGTACCACGCAGTCAATACCTTCTTTGACCAGACTTACCAGGCGGTCGCCACTGCTGATAACGACATCAATTCGAGGATAACGCGCCCTGAACTCGCCGATACGCGGCAGGATGATCATCGTCGCATGCGCCCCATGGAGATCCAGCCGTAACGTCCCGTGGGGATTGGCTATCTGGGTGCTCAGGCACGTTTCCGCCTCCTCCAGTTCAGCCAGGACGCGCCGGCTACGTTCGTAGAAAGCCTGTCCATCCAGGGTCGGTTTCACCTGACGTGTGGTGCGATCCAGCAGGCGAGCCCCCAACCGCTTCTCGAGCGCCTTGATCGTATGTGTTGCCGTGGCACGCGGGATATTCAGCACATTGGCGGCTTCGGTGAAGCTGCCGAGTTCCACAATGCGAGTGAACAGCTGCAAAGCATCGAAGCGGTCCATACCAATCCAATTGTTGATACTTCTTGAATTAAGAAGCCAATTTAACCTCATTTATTCATTAATGCTCAATCCGCACCATCGACTCCATAGCGCCCGCTATATCGTCACGCGGGATCGACGAGTGCCTATCACCATGCACATCAAGGAAACCATCATGAGTACCAGCAAGTTATCCGCCGTACCACCGCCGGTCCGGACAGCCATTATTACCGGCGCCTCCCGAGGCATCGGCCGCGCCATCGCACTGCGCCTGGCCGCCGATGGCTTCAAAATCGCCGTCAATTACTCAGGCAATGCAGCCAGGGCTCAGGAAGTCGTCTCGGCCATCGAAGCGGTGGGTGGGGAAGCGGTCGCCGTGCGGGCGGATGTATCCCAAGCGGCGGACGTACAACGACTCTTTGCCACGACGCAGGGTGCCTTCGGTGTCATCGGTGTCGTCGTCCATAGCGCTGGTGTGATGACTCTGGCCCCCATCAGTCCCGAGAGTGTCGAGACTTTCGATCGCGTTGTTGAAACCAATCTTCGCGGTGCCTTCCTGGTGCTGGGGCAGGCAGCTCAGAAATTGCAAGCCGGTGGCCGAATTCTCGCGCTGTCGACCAGCGTGATCGCCAAGGCCTTCCCTGAATACGGCCCCTACATAGCAGCTAAGGCCGGTGTCGAAGGTTTGGTTCATGTGCTGGCCAATGAATTGCGTGGCCGCGGCATTACGGTCAATGCGATCGCCCCCGGTCCCGTCGCCACCGAACTGTTTCTCAAAGGCAAGACCGACGAACAGATCGCCCAGCTCAGCAAGGCATCTCCCCTGGAGCGTCTGGGACAGCCCGAAGACATTGCCCGCGTGGTGTCGTTCCTGGTCGGCGCCGATGGGGGCTGGGTCAATTCTCAAATCGTGCGCGCCAACGGCGGGTTCGCCTGAGCGTACGCCGCTTCAACCCGCCAGGAGTCAAGCTTATGAACCTCACCATTTTGATCACCGGTGCCTCCACCAAAGGGCTCCATGATTTTGCGCACAGTGGCCGCCCTGTCACCTATATCGCCGTGCCCCGTTTATGCGCCCCGGGAGGTGCGTAATGGCCAATAACGCACTGTCTGACCATCTGAAAATAGTGATTGGCGAGTCGGTCATCGCATCATCGGCCGCCACACTGAGCGTGATGGCTTTCGAAGTCCCGGTGTGGGCCATGTTTGTCGGCTGGATTTCGTTCTTCACCCGTGGACTGAACCTGAAACAGGGAGTCATCAACCTGGCCTGCGTGCTGATCGGCGTCGCCTTGGGCATCGCCGCAGCCCAGGTCATGGCGGTTCTGACACCGGTTCTGGGAAGCTACGCCATCAGCGCGGTGGTGTTCGCCGTCACCGTAATTGCGCTGTCCCTGGCCAAGGCGCCCGTATTCAACAATCTGCTTGGTTTCTTCCTGGGCCTGGTGGCGTACTTCGCCTCGCACCAGCCCCCATCAGTCATGGCGTTCGGAATGTTGGCTCTGGCCGCGACGCTGGGTGCGGCAGCCGCCTTTACTGCGTTTTCGCTACAAAAGAAAATCCAGCGAAACGCAGCGCATTGACCGCGAAGGAGATTCACATGAAACGAATCCCAATCATTTGTTGTGCCGAGCCGGATCAACGTCCAAACACCGGACTTTACGCATCACCAACCCAATCCGAGACTGCTTCCAAAGAAACGAATAAAACTTATGAGCGCCTGTTGTTTCCACGGCTAGGCGTGCTTTATGAGCGTGCGGAACCGGTCCTGTACGCAATGCTGCGTTTTGCCTTCGGCGCCGTCCTGTTCACCCACGGCCTTCCCAAAGCCCTGGGGACATCTCACGGCTCCATGGCTGACCCGATGGCAGGCTCCGTCAACCTGATCCAGAACGTCATGGGTTTGCCATTCGCACCACAGCTGGCCTTTTTGGTCATGCTACTTGAAACCGTTGGCGCCCTCATGCTGGCTATTGGACTATGGGCTCGCCCGGTCGCGTTCATCATCACGTTGCAAATGGCGGGTATCAGCTACGCGCTCGGTCCCACCTGGCCCTGGATCGATCGCGGTATAGAGTTTCCGGTATTGATGGGGTTTCTTGCGCTCTATATTGCGGTGCGCGGTAGCGGCCATTTCGCGGTCGATCGCAAGCTCAGACTTGTCATCTAAAGGAAATTGGAGCGGGAAACGAGATTCGACCGGGCTGGCGCACCAGCTCGCGATCCCAACCAAAAAAAGCTGGGGTCACCTAGGCAACTGCGACAACGCTTTATGAATCCAGGAAAGAATTGGAGCGGGAAACGAGATTCGAACTCGCGGCCCCAACCTTGGCAAGGTTGTGCTCTACCAGCTGAGCTATTCCCGCTTGTCACTGCTTCGCCTGAACGAAAATAGTGGCGTCCCCTAGGGGAGTCGAACCCCTGTTACCGCCGTGAAAGGGCGGTGTCCTAGGCCACTAGACGAAGGGGACCCGGACTTGTCGGCCAATCCCGTTGCGGGACTGCCCTGTCAAGCGGCGCGTAGTCTAGGAATCCAGGCCGGCAGCGTCAAGGAGAAATTCCCCCGGTCGACACCGTTCGTTCATAATCCGTTCAATCTCGGCGATTCCGACGGTTTTCGCCTGACCGGGCGGTCCCCTGTTGACCCTTCCGCGACACTGCTATATACCTGTTACCCCAGCCGCCCGTCGGATTCACGGGTTGAGATCCGCCTGCCGCCGGCCCGCTTTCGAGTGGGCCGCACCAGGCTCAACATCACAATAGAGACCGGGAGATCCCAATGACCATCAAACTGTATGGCGCCATGCTGTCGCCGTTCGTGCGCAAAACCCGTGTGGTACTGGCCCTCAAAGGCTTGGAACATGAGGCTGTCAACGTGGACCCGCGCAACGCACCGGACTGGTATCGGGATCTCAACCCACTTGGGCGCATTCCCGCTCTGGATTACGACGGCCAGATTCTCGCCGATTCCGGGGTAATCTGCGCCTTCCTGGAGAAAAAACACCCCGAGCCGTCCCTCTACCCGGAGGATCCCTACGAGTACGCCCGCACCCTGTGGTTCGAGAAATTCGGCGACTACGAACTGGGCGTCAACTGTACCTTCGGTGTGTTCTTTAACCGGGTGGTACGGCGTCTGATGGGCAAGGAAGCGGATGAAGTGGCGGCGCAGAAAGCGCTGCAGGGCGCGGTGCCGCCGCTGCTCGAGTACCTGGATCGGGAGCTGGAAGGCAAGACCTACTTTGTTGGCGAACGGCTCACCGTCGCCGACATCGCCGTGGCCAGCCAGTTGGTGAACTTCCAGCATGCCGGTGAAGGGGTCGATCGGTATCCCAACCTGGCCGCCCACAAGGAACGCCTGCACGCTCTGGAGCCGTTCACCCAGACCATCGCCAAGGAAAGCGGCTTCCTCACCAAGGTCCTCGGCGGCTGATCAGGGCTGCTCTCCAGCTCCTTCGCCCGTGCCCTCCCCGGTGTCCTCCACGGACACCAGGGCGGCGCGGCCATCGGCGGCGATACGCACCCGGGCCAGACCACCCTGGCGCAGCCGCCGCTCCAGTTCCAGCGCCTTTTCCTTGGGCGCGAAATAGGCTTCGATGCCGTATTCCACGGTTACCGACCCCACCCGTACCGCACGAATATGCCCGCGAATGAAATCACCCGGCGGCGGTGAGTAACGGGTCTCCATCGCTTTCCATACCCGGCCTTGCCGACGCAACTGCACATACACCTCGCGCCCCACCCGCGGCACCCCCACCTCCGGCATCGGCGCCTCACTGATGTCGTAGCGCAGGCGGGCATAGTTACCGCGCAACAAATCACGTGGATCCACCGGCACCGTGCGCAGCACCACTTCGTTGCCAAACCAGACCGGGTACTGCGCATAGCCCAACAAGCCGAGCAGCACCAGAACCTGCAACACCAGCGCCGCCACCAGGGCGCGCAACCGCCAGCGCCTAGTCATGAGCCACCTCCGGATCGCGCTGGCGCCAGTAGCGGGCGCCAGCGTAGAGAATGCCGGCCATGACCAGGAACAACAGAGCCCCGCCCAGGTAATCACCAATCAGATCGAGGTAACGCAACATCGCCAATACCGCCACCGTGCCCAGACCGGCGAAGAAACGGCGCTGGTCGGTGCGCAACAATCCCTGGCGTATCCAGGCCATGGCCACCAGCAGGACCACCAGATTGGCCGCCACGGTCCAGTACAGGCTCTGTTCCGGCCGGCCCAGGCCATGCGCCAGCAGCACCCCGGCCAGCGCCAGCCAGGGCAGGATGCCACGGGGCTTGAGGGCGATCGCCGCCAGCAGCAACGGTAGCGCCGCCCACAACCCCGGATCCAGCCAGCCCCAGTGGCTGTGCAGATAGTTTTCCCAGAGGTCCTCGAACGTCAGCGGCAACAGCACCAGCAGCGACAACCGCCCAAGCCACGGCAAGGGTGCCCAACGCGAGTCCTCACGCCGCTCCAGCCGCTGGCAGAGCACCTGGGCGAGAACCAGCAGGGCGAGATTGAAGGTCAGGTGACCGGCCCGCCAATGGGGCCCGAAATCGGTATGGAACACCCAGGACAACATCAGGTTGAGCCACAACACCAGGGCCGCCAGCACCGGCAGCATCACCACGTTGGAATGGCGGCGCCAGGCCAGCCAGCCGGCCACACCGAGAAACACGATGCCAGCCCAGGGTGGCGAGAACGGGGTTTCCATCACCATCCACAGGGCGGTGAGCGCCACCAGCAGCAGTGTCACCAGCAGGCGCCGGGAGAAAAAGGCCACCGGCAACGTGCCGATCATCCACAACAGCACGCCGTTGGGGAAATGCTCGCCGAGGTGGTACATCTGCCCCACCAGCATGATCGAAGCGCCATAGCAGACCGCACCGAGAAACAGCCAGCCGCCCCCCTCGCCATGACGCCCCCAGCGCCACAACCCTACCCCGTTGGTGGCCACGGTGAGGGCCAGCAGACCGGCGAAGCGCACGCCCCTGGGCAGGCCGTCCCAATGGGCGGACACCACCAGCAGCAGCGCCAGACCGATGAATAACAGAGCACAGGCGGTCAGCACTCGCGCCCCCAGGGAGTCGCCACTGGCTTCCAGCCCCGTGCCATAACGGGCCAGAATGCGCCGGGCCTGATCCTCCTCGATCAGCCCCTCGGCCAGCCACTGTTGCATCTCCCGGCGCAGCGCGTCTTTACGTATCACGTTGTTCCCAATCCTTTTGGTGCGGGCTTCCAGAGCATGCTAGCACGCTGGGTGCTCAGCCTTACCGTGATCGTTCAATCCCCGCGCCAATTCGCTGCCCAGGCAGCTTCCCACAGCGGCCTCGTAGCCTGAATGTTGATTCGAAGCGAGCAGTTTCAGAGTTCGTGGAGAGGCGGCGATGGGGGTTCCAGGACCCTGCTTTTCGAGTGTCCTGGGACCCCCATCGCCGCCTCTCCTCACCGGGCAAGTGGCACTAAAATGTGCAAACAGGTGCTCAAAGCGGCAACCCCAGCCGCCGCGCCTCCATGCGGCGCAGGAATTCCAGCATCACCTGCCGGTACAGGTCCTCGCCCAGCCACAGGTCCTCGACGCCGGCATCAATGTTGGGATTGTCGTTCACCTCCATCACCACCACCTGATCGCCGGACTGCTTCAGGTCCACGCCGTACAGGCCGTTGCCCATCAGCCGGGCGGCCTTGAGCGCCACTCTCAGCACCTTCGGCGGCACTTCGCGGATCGGTACCGTGCGCGCGTTGCCGGAGGCGGTTTTGCCGCCGTCCTTGTGATGATAAATCTGCCAATGCCCCTTGCTCATGAAGTACTGGCAGGCAAACAGCGGCCGGTTGTTGAGCACGCCGATGCGCCAGTCGTAATCGGTGTACATAAAAGCCTGGGCCAGCACCACGGCGGATTGTTTCAGATAGCCATGCAGGGCGTTGCCCAGCGCCTCGCGGTCCTCCACCTTGCTAATGCCGCGGGAGAAACTGCCGTCCGGGATCTTCAGCACCATCGGCAGCCCCAGTTCCTCGATCAGGCTGTCCACCTGTTCGGCGGTGTCGCTGAACACAAAGGCGGTGGGCGGCACCGGCACGCCATTGGCCTGCATCAGTTCCGCCAAATAAATCTTGTTGGTACAGCGCAGAATCGAACGCGGATCGTCGATCACCACCATGCCTTCCTGCTCCGCCTTGCGGGCGAACTGATAGGTATGGTGGTCGATAGCGGTGGTTTCGCGAATGAACAGGCCATCGTATTCGCCCAGACGGGCGTAGGCGTCACGGCCGACGATTTCCACCTTGATGCCCAGTTGCCGGCCGGCCTGCATGAACCGCTTCAAAGCGGCGCGGTTGCTCGGCGGCATGGCTTCCTCGTCGTTCACCAGCATGGCCAGGTCATAACGTTCACCGCGGCGCCGGCGCGGGCTGCGCCAGACACGGGCATTGAACTGCTCCAAGGCACGGGCGAAGGCGTCTTCCTGGGCGCCCTTGACCTGTTTCAGACTCGGCGTCTTGATCGCTTCCAGGGTCCACCGCTCCCGGCGCCGGAACGACACCCGCAGAATCGGACACGGCAACTGATCAAAGATCTGCCGCGCCAGTTCCGCCAGCCCTTCCTGCTCGGTTTGGCCGAAGTAGATATTGAACGTCACCTTGGTGGCATCGCCGCCCTGCTTCTTCATCGCCTTGTCCAGCGCCGACTCGAAATGCTCGAAGTGCAGGCCGTACAGCGCCTTGTAGCTAAGGTCGTTGACCGTGCGTACCGAGGGCATGACGCGCTGGCCACGGGCCTCCGCCAGCAGCGAACAGTAGTAGCCGGGGGACAGATATTTGTAGCTGCGGCACAGATTGATCACCTGCACTTTCTTGTCAGTGCAGACCGGCTCGGAAGCCTGCAGGTAATCACGGGCGGACAGCAGATTGCGGGCGGGATAGTACGCCGCCCAATCCGCCGGATCGTCCACCAGGATAATGACTTGGCTCATCGGGGTTCCATTGAGAAGGCTAAAGACGCCGGACGTCCGGCGTCATAAGAATATCGCGGCTCGTGGGCCGCTCCTACAGAAACCGCCATGCCCGGTCCGAGCCGGTCAGTTGCCCTGATAGACCACGCGGTAGATGGCGCCGGCGTGATCGTCGGCGATCAGCAGGCTGCCGTCGGCGGCCTGCATGACGTCCGCCGGACGTCCCCAGCGGGTGCCGTCCCCACGCAGCCAGCCGCTGATGAATGGCTGGTACCCGGTAACCTTGTCGATGCCTTCCACGCCGACCCAGGTGACCCGGTACCCGGCCGGCGTGCTGCGGTTCCAGGAACCGTGCTCGGCGATGAAGATGTCCCCCTGGTAGTCCTCGGGAAATTGCTCGCCGGTATAGAACGTCATGCCCAGCGGCGCGTGGTGCGCCGGCATGGTCTGCATCGGCATGGCGAATTCACCGGGATCATGATCCTTGCCAAACTCCGGATCCGGCACCGTGCCACCGTGGATAAACGGATAGCCGAAGTGTTCACCGTCCTCGCGCACCCGGTTGAGTTCTTCCGGCGGGATCTCGTCGCCGAGCATGTCGCGGCCGTTGTCGGTGAACCACAGCTGCCCACTGCGCGGATGGAAATCAAACCCCACCGAATTGCGCACCCCGCGGGCCACCGTGGTCATTTCCCCCGAGTCCGGGTCATAGCGTTGGATGGTGGCGTAGGGTTCTTCCCGGTTGCAGATGTTGCACGGTGCCCCCACCGGCACGATCAGTTTCCCTTCTCGGTCGAACGCCAGATACTTCCAGCCGTGATGGGAATCGGAGGGAAATTGGTCCGTCACCAGCTCCAATGCCGGCGGATCGTCCAGATGATCGAGAATGTCCGGCAGCGCCAGAATCCGGTTCACCGCCGCCACGTAGAGGGTGCCGTCGCGATAGGCGATCCCGGAGGGCATGTTCAGCCCTTCCGCCAGCACCCAGGTGCGCTCGGCGCGGCCATCACCATCGGCATCGCGGATCGCGTAGACCTTGCCCTCGTCACGGGAGCCGGCAAACACCGTGCCGTCCTCGGCCTGGGCCAGCTGCCGGGCGTTGGGAACATCGTCGGCGAACACCGTCAGGGTGAAGCCCTCGGGCAGGGTCAGGCTGTCCACCGGCAGGGACTCGGCCATGACGGGAGCGGCAAAACCGAGTAGCAGGCCGGCCAGCCAGTGCCGGCCGTGAATGGCGGGAAGATCGCTATGAGCCCGCGGCGTCCTTCCGCGCGCCGGGGTGTCCTGCTTTTTCCAAGGCATCTTGAACCTCCGGAGGCATGTAGGTCTCATCGTGTTTGGCGAGCACTTCTTCCGCCTCGAACCGTTCCCGGCTCACCAGCGTGCCGTTGGCGACGATACCCTGCCCTTCACGGAACAGGTCCGGCAGGATGCCCTGGTAATGGACGGTGAAGGTGCCCTTGCCGTCGGTGACATCGAAAGTCACGTCCAGAGTGTCGGGGTCGCGTACCACCGATCCCTCCATAACCAGACCACCCACACGCATTTTAGTGCCCACCGGCGCTTCACCGCTGACCACCTGCTGCGGGGTGAAAAACAGATTGATGTTCTGGCGCAGGGCGTACACCGCCAAAGCAGTGGCCAGGGCCAGCCCCAGAAACACCGCCAACACCACGATCAGGCGCTGTTTACGAACCGGATTCATGCTTAACCTCCCGGGTTTCCCGTCGCCACTGGCGAGCCACGTCCTGGCGCACCCGCGCCAGCTTGCGCGCCGCCAGCACCATATTGATCACGATCAGCAGCGCACAGATACCGTAAGCGCTCCAGACATAGGGCCCGTGCCGGCCCATGGCCAGAAATTCCGCGAAGCTGTCGAAATACATCAGTGCCCCTCCACCAGTTTGCGTACCCAGCCGCTACGACGCTCCCGGCTCAGCACTTCCGCCCGAGCCCGCATCAGTACATTGGCGGCGTACAGCAGCCACATGCCCAGCATGCTGATCAGCAGCGGGTACTTCATGGCCGGGTTGATGGAGGATTCGCTGAACAGATTCAACGTCGCCCCCTGGTGCAAGGTGTTCAGCCACTCCACCGAATACTTCACGATCACCACGTTGATCACCCCGACCAGCGCCAGCAACGAGGCGGCGCGGGCGGCCTGGCGGGGATCGCGAATGGCGGACTGCAACACCATCACGCCGAGATACATGAACAGCAGGATCAGCATCGAGGTCAGGCGCGCGTCCCACTGCCAGTAGGTACCCCAGGTGGGCTTGCCCCAGATCGCGCCGCTGATCAGGGACACCGCCGCCAGCACGGCACCGAACGGCGCCAGCGCCTTGAGCATCACCTCGGCCATTTTCATCCGCCAGACCAGGCACACCAGCCCGGCCACGCCCATGGCGATGTAGCCCATCAGGGCGCCGCTGGAAGCGGGAACATGGAGATAGATGATGCGATAGCTGTCACCCTGGTAACGCTCCACCGGCGCGTAGGCCAGCCCCCATACCAGACCGATGGCCAGAATGATCAGCGCCAGCGGCCACAGCCACGGCAGCACCACATCGGCGAACCGATAAAAGTAGCGGGGCGAGCCCAATTGGTGATACCAGCGTTTCAGAGTGTTCCACATAACTTCGACTCTATTTTTTGTCGTCGGCCCCGGCGGTCAGTCCCCGGCGCTGATACGCAGGCCCATCGCCACCGCCAGTGGCCCCAGACTCAACGCCAACGCCAGCAACGCGCCCAATACCGCCAGCAACCCCTGGGTGGGAGAGCCGTCCACGGCGGCGCGCACCACACCGGCGCCGAACACCAGCACCGGAACATAAAGCGGCAGAATCAGCAGCGCCAGCAGAATGCCGCCGCGATTCAGACCCACGGTCAACGCCGCGCCGATGGCGCCAATCACCGTCAGCGTCGGCGTTCCCAGCAGCACACTGTAAGTCAGCGTCGCCAGTGCCGGCACCGGCAGCTGCATCATGTAACCCAGCAACGGTGCCATCAGCGCCAGCGGCAGGCCGGTCAGCAGCCAATGCGCCAGCAGCTTGGCCGACACCGGCAGCACCGACACCACCGGCGCGGTCAGCATCTGATCCAGGGCACCGCTTTCCTGGTCACGGCGGAACAGCCCGTCCAGCGACAGCATCACCGCCAGCAGCGCCGCCACCCAGACCACACCCGGCGCCACCAGCGCCAGCAATTCCGGCTTCGGCGACAACCCCAGCGGGAACAGGCTGACCACCACCATGAAAAAGAACAGCGGCTGCACCATATCCGCCGGGGAACGCCAGATCAGGGTCAGTTCCCGGCGCAGGGTCGCCCACCAGGGTCCGCTCATGCCGGCGCCTCCGCGCCCAGATGCAGCCGCCGCACATCATCGCCGACCCGGTGGTGGGAGGTATACAGCACTAAAGTGCCGTCGCCGGCGGCATCGCGTATGCGCTGGTCCAGGCGCGCCACGCCGTTCTGGTCGATGGCGGTGTAGGGCTCGTCCAGCACCCACACTTTTTTCGGCGCCAGCCACAACCGCGCCAGCGCCACCCGGCGCTTCTGCCCGGCGGAGAGATGCGCCGCCGGCACGTCTTCGAAGCCGTACAGGTCCACCGCGTCCAGGGCCGCGTCCACGTCCCCCGGCTGGTTGTTCAGCGCGGCACTGAAACGCAGATTCTCACGGGCGGTCAACTCTTCACGCACGCCGGGCTGATGCCCCAGATAGAGCAAATCCGGCGCCAGCGGCGAATGCCAGCGCACCTGGCCTTCATAAAAACCGTGCAGCCCTACCAGAATCCGCAACAAAGTGGTCTTGCCCGCCCCGTTGGCGCCGGTAATCTGCCAGATCTCGCCGGCGCGGGCCTGGAACGCCAGATCACGGAACAGCACGCGCTCATCCCGTTCGCACTGGAGCTGCCGGACGGTCAGACGAAGGGAGTCACTGCTCATGGGGCTCCTGATCAGGAAATAACAGGCGTTGGGCTGGGTTCGGCGGCGCAGTATAGCATGTATTTCCGCTATGATTGGTGGGACAAAACAGCATACGGGGAGAGCCCATGGGCATCGAAATCGAACGCAAATTCCTGGTCCGCGACAGTGCCTTTCTCGACGCCCTCGACGGCGAGCGATTGACCCAGGGCTATCTCAGCCACGACAAGCGGGCCACGGTGCGTGTGCGGATCAAGGGCGGCAGCGCCTGGCTCACCATCAAGGGGGAAACCCACGGCGCCAGCCGTAGCGAATTCGAATACCCGATCCCGCCGCAGGACGCCCGCGCCATGCTCGACGAACTGTGCGGCGAAGGTGTCATCGACAAAACCCGCTACCTCGTTCCCCACCAGGGCCACACCTGGGAAGTGGATGTCTTCCACGGCGACAACCAGGGCCTGATCGTCGCCGAACTGGAACTGGACCACGAAGACCAGACCTTCCCCCTGCCCCCGTGGATCGGCGACGAGGTCACCGGCGACCCGCGCTACTACAACAGCGCGCTGAGCAAAACCCCGCACAAACAAAGCAGTTAATAGTTAAAAATGAACAGTGAATAGTGCGCGAGAGGGGGCAAGCGAAACTGAAAGGCAAAGCGCCGCGTGCAACGGCTGAGCAGGTCCCTTGCCGCGGAAAACAAAATTTGAAACGTCATTTGCGAGTACGCAACCACCATTTGCGATACCGCAATCTTTCTGTTTTTTTAACTGTTCACTCTTAACTGTTCATTGTTCCCTGCCTTTTCCTTGCTCTATTATGGTGCACACCCCAAGGACGACCTCGGGGCGCGGCGTTGAGCGCCGCCTGTTCCGGGGACGACCCCGCCACGAAAAGGACCTCGTCATGGCGTGGTATCTGCTGTTCCTCGCCGGTCTGCTGGAAACCGGCTGGGCCATCGGGCTCAAATACACCGAAGGTTTCACCCGCCCGCTCCCGACCTTGCTCACCGTCACCGCCATGGCCATCAGCTTCTGGCTGTTGTCCACGGCGATGAAAACCCTGCCAGTAGGCACCGCCTACGCGGTGTGGACCGGCATCGGCGCCACCGGCGCGGTGATTCTCGGTATCGTGCTGTTCCAGGAACCGGCGACACCGGCCCGGTTGCTGTGCGTGGCCGCCATCGTCGGCGGCATCATCGGACTCAAGCTGATAGGTTGACCCGCCGGATGCCGGACAGGTTTTTGAAGCACAGTGCCTCGGCGGTCTCCATGAAGTCCTGAATAAAGGGCACCGTCTGATCCCCCTGGCGTACCGCGGCATACAGGGTGCGCCAGACCCCTTCCTCGCCCAGCCTCACGCTTTTCACCAAACCCAGATCGAGATACTCGGTCAGCGCCCAGTTCGGCAGCGCCGCCACGCCACGACCGGCGGCCACCAACTGCACCATCATCGGCGTCAGCTCAGCGGTGCGCACCGAGCCCGGCGCCACCCCGGCCGGGTCAAGGAAAGCGGTGAACACGTCCAGCCGTTCACGCTCCACCGGATAGGTGATCAAGGTCTGCTCCGCCAACGCCCCGGGCTCAATAAAGCGCCGCGCCGCCCATTCACTGTCGCGCGCCACCGCCAGCACCAGTTCGTAGCGGAACAGCGGCAGGTAGCACACCGCCGGGTCGTCCACCGGGTCCGAGGTCACCACCATGTCCAGATCGCCCCGGGTCAGCGCGGTCAGCGGCTCGAAGCCGAAGGCGGCGGACAGATCCAGCTCCACTTCCGGCCAGTCCTCGCGGAACCGGTCCAGCGCCGGCATCAGCCACTGGAAGCAGGAGTGGCATTCGATGGCGATGTGCAGGCGGCCGCTGTCACCGGCGGAGAGCCGCTTCAATTCGGTCTCGGTTTTCTTCACCAGCGGCAGGATCTGCCGGGCCAGCGCCAGCAGGCGGCTGCCGGCGGTGGTGAACCGCACCGGCCGCGTGCGCCGCACGATCAGTTCCAACCCGAGCCGGTGCTCCAGATCCTTCAACTGATGGGACAGGGCGGACTGAGTGACATGCAGCCGCTCCGAGGCTTCCACCAAGGAACCGGCGTCGTCGATGGCCTGCAGGGTGCGCAGATGGCGCAGCTCCAACATGAGAGATCCTCATATTAAAGATTAGATATTTGATTTTGTCTCAACAGACAGTCCCACCACAATAGCGCCATTGAAATCCGACCGCATTCGAAAGGACCGATCATGACCACCTTGCACAACCTGGGCTTCCCGCGCATCGGCGCCCGCCGGGAATTGAAACAGGCACAGGAAGCCTACTGGGCCGGCACCTTGCAGCAAAGCGAACTGGAACACGTTGGCCGCAGTCTGCGCGAACGGCACTGGGCCCTGCAGGCACAGGCCGGCATCGATCTGCTGCCAGTGGGCGACTTCGCCTGGTACGACCAGATTCTGGAATTCTCCTGCCTGCTCGGTGTGGTGCCGGCGCGCTTCGGCCACGACGCCGATGCCGACGTGGATCTGGACACCCTGTTTCGCATGGCCCGTGGCCGCGCGCCCACCGGCACCCCGGCGGCCGCCTGCGAAATGACCAAGTGGTTCGACACCAACTACCATTACATCGTGCCGGAACTGGCCGCCGATCAGAACTTCCGCATCGCCCGCGAAAGTCTGTTCGAGCAGGTCGAGGAAGCCAAGGCCCTCGGCCACGATCCGAAACCGGTGATCCCCGGCCCGCTGACCTACCTCTACCTGAGCAAGGGCGAGGACTTCGACGGCGCCGACGACAGCGCCAAGCTGGCTTTGCTGGATAATCTGATTCCGGTTTACCGCCGGATTCTGCAGCGGCTGGCGGATCAAGGCGTGCAATGGGTGCAGATCGACGAACCGATCCTGGTGCTGGATCTGCCCGACGCCTGGCAGCGCGCCTACCTGCGGGTCTATGACCAACTGGCCGCCGCCAGCACTGCCCGGCTGCTGCTGGCCACGTATTTCGGCGCGCTGAAGAACAACCTGTTCACCGCCCTGGAACTGCCGGTGGCCGGCCTGCACCTGGACCGGGTGCGCGGCGATGACGATCTGGAACAAGTGATCAGCCGGCTCGGTGACAAGGTGCTCTCCCTCGGCTACATCAACGGCCGTAATATCTGGCGCACCGACCTGGATGCCGCTCTGGCCACCCTGAAGCCGCTCAAGGAGGCACTTGGCGACCGTTTGTGGCTGGCGCCTTCCTGCTCCCTGCTGCACAGCCCGGTGGACCTGGACCAGGAAGACAAGCTCGATACCGAACTGAAAAGCTGGCTCAGCTTCGCCAAACAAAAGCTGGATGAACTGGCCCTGCTGGGCGGCGCGCTGGACGGCGATGCCGCCGCCGAGGCGGGCCTGCAAGCGCAACGCAAAGCACTGCGGGCACGCTCTGAATCCACCCGCATACATAACCCGGCGGTGGCCGAGCGGATCGGCGCCAGCGGCGACCTTTCCCGTGATCGTCTGAGCCCGTTCGCTGAACGTATCGCCAAACAACAGGACGCGCTGAAACTGCCGGCGTTCCCCACCACCACCATCGGCTCTTTCCCGCAGACCCGGGAAATCCGCGAAGCGCGCCGGGACTGGAAAGCCGGCAAACTCGATGACGCCGCCTACACCGAACAGATGAAGCAGGAAATCGCCCGCTGCATCCGTTATCAGGAAGAAGTGGAACTGGATGTGCTGGTGCACGGCGAAGCCGAACGCAACGACATGGTGGAGTATTTCGGTGAGCTGCTGGAGGGCTTCGCCTTCACCCGCTTCGGCTGGGTGCAGAGCTACGGTTCCCGTTGCGTGAAACCGCCGATCATTTTCGGCGACGTGCGGCGCCCTGATCCAATGACGGTGGCATGGGCCCGCTACGCCCAGTCCCTGACCGATAAGCCGGTAAAGGGTATGCTCACCGGCCCGGTGACGATTCTGCAATGGTCCTTCGTGCGCGACGATCAGCCTCGCTCGGAAACCTGCAAGCAGATCGCCCTGGCCCTGCGTGACGAAGTACAGGATCTGGAAAGCGCCGGCATCAAGGTGATTCAAATCGACGAGCCGGCCCTGCGCGAAGGCCTGCCGCTGCGCCAGGGGGACTGGCAAGCCTACCTGGACTGGGCGGTGGACTGCTTCCGCCTGGCCACCGTGGGAGTCGATGATGACACCCAGATCCACACCCACATGTGCTATTCCGAGTTCAACGACATCATCGAGGCGATCGCCGCCCTGGATGCCGACGTGATCACCATCGAGACCTCCCGGTCCAACATGGAGCTGCTGGATGCGTTCCGCGACTTCCAGTACCCCAACGACATCGGTCCGGGGGTGTATGACATCCACTCCCCTAACGAACCGGACGTGGCCTGGATGGTGGGTTTGATGGAAAAAGCCGCCGAGCGGCTGCCGAAGGAACGGCTGTGGGTCAATCCGGATTGCGGCCTGAAAACCCGCAAGTGGGAAGAGACCCAGGGCGCCCTGGCCAACATGGTGGCCGCCGCCAAGCAATTGCGCACGGCGTAAAAAAGGTTCCTCTTGGATTAACGGGACTAAGTGCCTCCATCGGGGGCACGAGGCTGTACGGAGGCCTTCCGGAGGCATAGAAAGGATTACAACGCCGCTGTGGGAGCTTGCCTGCAAGCGAATGGACTCTCGGGCCCCAAATTCGCTTGCAGGCAAGCTCCCACAGCGGCGTTGTAGCAACTCCCGAATTTATGTTTCCAAGGCCAGAAGAACACCTGCGCTTGCCGATTGCCTCGAAGCTGAGCCGCGTTACGCTTTTGCGGGACCCTGCTTCACGGCGTTCCCGCAAAAGCGTAACGCGGCTCAGCTGTCCTTGATGGAGGGTAACCCGGCCCCCCTCACTCCACCTGCAACAACCGGTCCGGCCCCAGCTCCACCGGCGCGGGATCGCCGGGTAGCCGCCACTGGCCAGCGTGCCTTTCCGCCGGCTTGTGATCCACCTCCGGCAGATTGCTCAGATCACGCACCGCGTCCCGATACAGATCCGTGCGGTAGCATTGCGCGGCGAAAGTGCTTTTCTCTTCGATGCGGCCCTGCCGCCATCGCTGCATCTCGCCGAGCAGAAATTCCGCGTCCGAGCGCCAGGGGAAATTGGCCTGGTAAGCGGAAAACACATGAAAATGATGGCGTGGGAACGGCTGACCGGTGAGCCCGCCGGGCAGGCGCTGGGAAAACGGCGCGCCGATCACTTCCGCCGGCACGCCCAGCCAGGCCGGGTGAGCCAGCCACTCGAGACACTCCTGCAGATGCTCATCGGCATGGGCCGCCGCCCGATACAGCGCGCGCAGCAGAGCACGATGGGTATCCGGATGGGCCGCCGCCCATTCACGGGTCACCGCCAGCACTTTTTCCGGCGCGTTTTCCCAGATCTGGTAGCCGGACAGAATGCAATGTCCGGCGCCGGTGAGCGCCGCCAGACTGTTCCAGGGTTCGCCCACGCAGAAACCGTCAATGTGACCCAACCGCAGGTGATCCACCATTTGCGACGGCGGCAGCACCACCAGTTTGACATCGTGGTCCGGGTCAAGACCGGCCACCGCCAGCCAGTGGCGCAATTGATAGGCGTGGCAGGAAAACGGAAACACCACCGCCAGCACCAGAGGCGCGTCACCGGCGCTGGCACGGGCCGCCACCAGCTTGTTCAGCGCCACCGCCATGTCCTGAGGCGAGGGCCCCGACGCCAGCGCACACAGACCGTGATACAGCATCGGCGACACGGTCACGCCATTACCGTTGACGCCCATGGAAAAGGCCGTGGCCAGCGGCTTCTTGATGCAACCCAGGCCGAGCGATGTGCCCAACAACATGGGCGCCAGCATCGGCGCCGCGTTCACCTGCCCCACCAGCAAGCGATCACGCAGGCTGGCCCAACTCCACTCCGGTTGCAGTTCCACCTCCAGCCCTTCATCGGCGAAATAACCGGCTTGCTGGGCCACCACCAGAGGCAGGCTGTCGGTGAGCGGCATATAGCCAATGCGGACATGCTGAGTTTGCTTCATCGTCACCCCTGGGCTTTCAACAGATCGGCGTAATCCAACACCGAACGGGCCACCAGGATCAGCGGTTGCCCGGTGTTCATGGCCTGCCGCCGCAGCATGGCGTAGGCGTCCTGCTCATTGAGGCGGCGCCGTTGCATCAACAAGCCCTTGGCGCGCTCGATCAGCTTGCGCTCCTCCAGCGCCTCCCGGGTCTTCTCCAGCTCCTCTCGAAGCGCTTGGTACTCACGGAAGCGGGCGGTGGCCACCCGCATCACGCCGCGCACCCGGGACAGGTCGGTTTCACCGGCCACATAGGCGCTGACGCCAGCGCGCAACGCGGCGACGATCAGGTCCTCGTCGTCCTGCCCGCAGAACATGACGATGGGACGGGGCATGTCGCGCTGCACCAGCGCCATACTCTCCAGCGTATCGCGGTCCGGCGCGTTCATATCGACGATCACCATGTCCGGATTGCACGCCATCACTTTCTGTGACAAACCGGCGGCGCTGGTGAGGCGGCACAGAATGACGTGCCCTTCATCTTCCAGGGCCCGCTCAAGCATCGCTGCCCGCGGCGGCTGATCGTCCACCAGCATGATCTTCAATGGCATGGGCTTGTCGGCATCCATGTTGGTTGGCTTCCCCCCGGTTGTAGCAACCGCTGTGCCAAGCGGTCATGGCCCGGTTTTCATGCCGCGCACGGACGGGGGCGCGGGAAACGCACCGATCAGGTGCAAACCCGCGCCCTGATCCGCACCGTCATGACGCCGATTACGCCTGCCGCCGCTGCTGCGGCGCCGGGTCCGGACGGCTGGGCAAGGCGGTGACCTTGTTTTGCTTTTCATACAGAAACCGCAGCACCTTTTGCCGGCAGCGGTGGTAAACGGGATCGTCCGCCAACGCCAACCGGTCCCTGGGGCGTGGCAGCGCCACTGGCAGCACTTCGCCGATGGTGGCGGACGGGCCGTTGCTCATCATCACGATGCGATCGGACAACAGTACCGCCTCGTCCACATCGTGGGTGATCATGATCACGGTGGTGCCCAGTTGCGCGTGAATCGCCATCAGTGAATCCTGCAGATGAGCACGGGTAAGCGCGTCCAGCGCGCCGAAAGGCTCATCCATGAGCAGCACGCGCGGTTGCATGGCCAGCGCCCGGGCAATGCCCACCCGCTGCTTCATGCCGCCGGAGATCTCTTGAGGGGTCTTGTCCATGGCGTGCGCCATGTGCACCAGCTCCAGGTTATACGCCACCCAGTCCCGCATTTCCTTTTTGCTTTTCTGTTTGCGGAACACCTGCCGCACCGCCAGTTCCACGTTTTCAAAGGCGGTGAGCCAGGGCAGCAGCGAGTGATTCTGGAACACCACCGCCCGTTCCGGGCCAGGCTCGGTGACTTCCCGCCGCTCCAGAATCACGCCGCCATCGGTGGCGCGCAGCAAGCCGGCGACGATGTTCAGCACGGTGGATTTGCCGCAGCCGGAGTGACCGATCAGCGACACGAATTCACCGGCGGCGATTTTCAGATTCACCCCCTTCAAGGCTTCGAAACGCCCTGTCGGTGTATCAAAGGCCATGCCTACGTTGGACAGTTCCAATAATGCCGTCATACCTTCTCCTAGCGCTGCGCGGCGCTCTTGTCCCATACCAGAAACCGTTGCAGCGCCAGCATCAACCGGTCCAACAGAAAACCGATCAACCCGATCACCAACACCGCCACCATGATGCGGCCCAGTGACTGGGAGCTGCCGTTCTGGAATTCATCCCAGACGAATTTTCCGAGGCCCGGATTCTGCGCCAGCATTTCCGCGGCGATCAGCACCATCCAGGCGATTCCCAGACTCAATCGCAGGCCGGTGAACATCATCGGCAGCGCCGAGGGCAACACAATGCGGCGCACATGCTCGAAAGCATTAAGACGCAACACCCGCGACACATTGGTCAGATCGCTGCTCACCGAGGTCACGCCCACCGCGGTGTTCAGCAAGGTGGGCCATAAACAACACAGCGTGACGGTGAACATGGAAGTGAGAAACGACTTGGCCAGCCAGGGATCACTGCTGGTGTAAACGGCGCTGACCACCATAGTCACCAGCGGCAGCCAGGCCAGCGGCGATACCGGTTTGAAAATCTGGATCAGCGGATTCATCGCCGCGTGCACGCCGGCGCTCAGGCCGACCACGATGCCCAGCGGTATGGCCAGCGCCGAGGCCAGCAGAAAGCCGCTCATCACGGTAATCAGACTGGTACCGACCTGGTCGAAAAAGGTGGGCGCGCCGGTATAGTCCCGGCGTACCGGTTGCCAGTCCGGTTGCTGCGCCAGCCGCGTCTCGATGTATTTCTCCTGACGCTCATGGAAAGCCGCTTCCTGCTGCCGCCCTTGACGATGCTCCTGATAGAGCGCCTGGGTTTGCTCCCATACGGTGGCGGGGCCGGGAAACTGCCCCAGCGAGGTTTGAATGTTCTGCGCCGCCCAATGCCATAACAGCAGGAACAGCGCGATACCCAGAAGCGGCCATACCAGTTGCCGCAACATCGCTTGTTGCTGCGCCGGCCCGGCCTTGCCGCGCATCAGATCGCGATAGGGCGCCAACCAGTCCGGTAGCGTCATCGTCACCATGGATCCTCCTCGCCGCTCAGAGGCGGTCGCCGTCCTTCAAACCAATGGGAAATTGATTCAGATAGGTGTTCGGGTGACGGCCGTCATAGGTGATGCCGTCGATGAACTCGCTTTGCGGCGGCTTGAAGCCGTCTTCGCTGTCGAAGTCGGGGAAATCGGAGGTGCCCATTTTGCCTTCATCGATCAGGGCCTTGGCGGCAGCGGCATAGACATCGGGCCGGTACACTTCTTTCGCCGTTTGCAGATACCAACTGTCCGGTTTGCTTTCGCTGATCTGTCCCCAGCGGCGCATTTGCGTCAGATACCAGATGGCATCGGAGTAGTACGGATAGGTGGCGTTGTGGCGGAAGAACACATTGAAGTCCGGCACCGGTCTGATATCACCCTTTTCATATTCGAAGGTGCCGGTCATGGAATTGGCGATCACTTCCTCGTCGGCGCCCACATAGTTGGGGCGGGCCAGGATTTTCACCGCCTCGGCGCGATTGGCGTTGTCGTTCTCGTCCAGCCACTTGGCGGCGCGAATCAACGCCTTGACCACGCGGATATGCGTGTTGGGGTACTTATCCGCCCACGCCTTGCTGACCCCGAACACCTTTTCCGGATTGTTTTTCCAGATTTCGTAATCGGTGATCACCGGCACGCCAATACCCTTGAACACCGCCTGCTGGTTCCAGGGCTCGCCGACGCAATAACCGTGAATGGTGCTCGCCTCCAGGGTCGCCGGCATCTGTGGCGGCGGCGTTACCGACAGCAGAACGTCCGCCTGTAACTGGCCGCTGGTATCGCCTTTGTGCGGCGCATAGAAACCCGGATTCAATCCGCCCGCGGCAAGCCAGTAACGCAACTCGTAGTTGTGCGTGGAAACCGGAAACACCATGCCCATGCGGAACGGCTTGCCGTCCTTGCGATAGGCTTCCACCACCGGTTTCAGAGCGTCCGCCTTGATCGGATGCAGCGGCTTACCATCCTGCTCGGGAATGGACGCTTTCATCGCTTCCCAGACGTCATTGGAAACGGTGATGCCGTTGCCGTTCAGATCCATGCTGAACGCGGTGATGATATGAGCCTGGGTGCCATAGCCAATAGTGGCGCCCAGCGGCTGTCCGGCCAGCATGTGGGCGCCGTCCAGTTGCCCGTCGATGACCCGGTCCAGCAGCACTTTCCAGTTGGCCTGGGCCTCCAGCGTCACGAACAACCCTTCTTCCTCGAAGTAGCCCTTTTCGTAGGCCACCGCCAGCGGTGCCATGTCGGTCAGTTTGATGAAGCCGAACTTCAATTCCGCCTTCTCCGGCCAGCCCACGGTCTCGGCCAGGGCCGGCATCGCCACCAGCCCCATCAGCATCGCCAGTCGGCGGCACCACCGTTGAATTCCCGTCATGCGTCATATCCCTTCTATGTTTCGGAACAAAAAAAAAGCGCCCAAGAACGATTGGCGGATATCGCCGAACGTTCTTGAGCGCCTTTGCTCGTGGTCGCGCCACCGCCGTTGGCGGCACGCCCACTGGTTTGTCATTCCGGGCAAGACAGGAGCAAACCCTGTGCCAAAAGGAAAACTTCTTTTGGCTCAGCCAGTTAGCATGGCAAGGAGAGAGAAACGGAGGACAAGGGCGTGACCAAAACAGGGAGGGCGCACCAATTCGGCGCCGATTCGGCGTACCGATTCAGGGCATGATTCTCTGGCAGAGCCATTGCCCCGGAAGGAACTATGAAGCCGCTGTGGGAGCCAGCCTTGCTGGCGAATGGGATGCCTCCGGCGACAAGAATTCGCCAGCAAGGCTGGCTCCCACAGCGGCCCTGTAGCAATCTCCCAGTGTATTCTCCAAGGCCGGAGTCGGCGCATTGAGAAGCCTGGATCAGCGCGTCACATCGAAACGCAAAACCCCGATCACCTGCCCCCGGCCGGTTCGCACTTCCACTCGCCAGCGGCCTTCGGCGTGTTCCGGGAAATGCCGTTTATGGGACCAGGTACGATAGCCTTCCTGGCGGCCACCCGTGAGCTCGAGACCGATCCGGTCCACCAGTTGGCCATCGTGGTACCAGTAATGGCTGACCGGCTGGCCCAGCCCCAGCGGGGCGCGGATCGCGGTATAAGCGTACAGCCCGCCACTCAGCTCGGAAGCGTCGAAGCGGGTCCCGGTCACCAGCGGCTCGCGGCGCTCCCGATTGAGCGTCAGCGCCATGGCCCGGTGCTCCAATGACAGGGTCAGCGGCGGCACCAGCCGGGCGCCCCACAGCGGCACACTGGCAATGGCCAGAGAAAACAGCATCAGTGCTACCCAGCGATACAGCGGTCTGGGCCCGCCCACACGCCAGAAGCTGGGCAGCGCGACCAGAGCGGTGAGAATGGCGGCGCCATCCAGGGCCAGATTGGTGGGCACCTTGACGGTCAGGGGCAACAATACCAGCAACGCCACGAACAGCGCCCAGGCGTGGTAGCCGAAATACAGAGCCCGGTGCGCCGCCAGACGGAAATACAACGGATCGACGATGCTGACCAGGGCGCTGGCCATCACCAGGCCCGTGAACAGCACATAGGCGGCGCCGCCGGACCATTGCAGCAGAATGAACGGCAGCGTGAAGAAGAAGGCTTCCTGATGCACCCCCTGGAGCATCAGTTTCAACGCCCCCTGGGACAGCTTCTGCATGGCCGGGCCGCGTAAAAATCGCGACCACAGGCCCTCGGTGAGCAGCGCCAGCCAGGTGGTCACCAGAATCACCGTCAGCACGGTGGCCAGCCAGGGTTTGCGTTCCACCAGGAAATAGCTGCTCAGACCGAGCAGAAAGCTGCCCACCGCCCACAGGTAGCGCAGGCGGTGAAAGCGGAGCATCAGGGCATCAAGCCACGTGGAGTTCATCATCAGCCGGAGTGGTTATAGGGGTGCCCCAGGATACCGATACCGATGTCAGCCCACCATGTTCAGCAGCACACCGGCGGCCACGGCCGAACCGATGACGCCGGCCACATTGGGCCCCATGGCGTGCATCAGCAGGTGGTTGTGCGGATTGGATTCCAGCCCCACCCGGTTGGCCACCCGCGCCGCCATGGGTACCGCGGAGACCCCGGCGGCGCCAATGATCGGGTTCACCGGCACTTTGCCAACGGCGTTCATCAACCGGGCCATCAGCACACCGGAGGCAGTGCCGATCACGAAAGCCGCCAACCCCAGCAGCAGGATGCCCAGGGTTTCCAACACCAGAAAGCTCTCGGCGCTGAGTTTGGCGCCCACCGCCAGCCCCAGCAGGATGGTCACCGTGTTGATCAGGGCGTTGCTGGTGGTGTCCACCAGACGGCTGACCACCCCGGCCTCGCGCATCAGGTTGCCGAAGCAGAACATGCCCAACAGCGGCGCCGCGTCCGGCAACAACAAGGCCACCAGGATCAACAGCAACACCGGGAACAGAATTTTTTCCAGACGCCCCACCGGACGCAGTTGCTCCATGCGAATTTCCCGCTCCTTGCGAGTGGTGAGCAGGCGGATCACCGGCGGCTGGATCAACGGCACCAAGGCCATATAGGAATAGGCGGCCACGGCGATGGCGCCAAGCAGATCCGGCGCCAGGCGGGCGGTGACGTAGATACTGGTGGGGCCGTCGGCGCCACCGATGATGCCGATACTGGCGGCATCGGCGAGAGAGAAATCCATGCCCACCGCGTTCAGCGCCAAAGCACCGAGCAGCGCGGCGAATATCCCGAACTGAGCGGCCGCGCCAAGCAACAAAGTGCGCGGATTGGCCAGTAGCGGGCCGAAGTCGGTCATGGCGCCGACGCCCATGAAAATCAGCAACGGAAACACGCCGGTGGTAAGACCCACGGTATAGATCAGATACAGCAGACCGTCGCTGAAATTGGCATCGGTGGCCAGGTTGTGCAGTTGCGCCTGCAGCGCCGGCGCCGCGTTGTGATAGGCCCGCATCAGAGCGTCCATGCCCGCTGCCGGGTCGACGCCAAGGGCGGAAGTCATCTGTGCCAGCAAGGCACTGTCACCAAAATGCAGTGCCTGGCTCACCGCCGACTCCGCCAACCCGGCCACCGGAATATTGGCGAGAATGCCGCCGAAACCGATCGGTACCAGTAGCAGCGGCTCGAAATTCTTGCGGATGGCCAGATACAACAACACCAGACCGACGCCGATCATCACCGCCTGCCCCCAGGTCAGGTGATACAAGCCGGTGCTGTGCCAGAGACTGAGCAGGGCTTCCATGGATCAGTCTCCTATGACCAGCAGGACGTCGCCCACCGCCACCGCGTCGCCGCTTTTGACGCAGACCTCCCGCACCATGCCGGCACGATGGGCGGACACATCGGTCTCCATCTTCATCGCTTCCAGCACCAGGACTTTCTGCCCCTGTTCGATTTTTTGTCCGGGTTTGACCAGCACCTCGAAGATGTTACCGGCCAGCGGCGCGCTCAGCGGATCGCCGCCGGTAGCGCCAGTAGAGCGCGCCGAGGATTGGCTGTCGTCATTGTCCAGCGGACGCAGGCCCTCGATGTCGCCACCATCGGCCACTGACACCACATAACGCTGCCCTTCCACGGTAACGGTATAGGTCCCCTCGCCTTTGCCATCGCCGGCCGCTTCCGGTGCGGGCTCGAAGGCCTCCGCATTGCCACGATTGGCCAGGAATTTAAGGCCCACCTGGGGAAACAGCGCATAGGTAAGCACATCGTCCAGACGCTGCTCGCCCTGCGCCAGCGTGACATTCTGCTGTTGCGCTTTCTGTTCCAGTTCCCGTTGCAACTGCGGCAGTTCGGATTCCAACAGATCCGCCGGACGGCAGGTTACCGGCTCGTCGCCTTCCAGTGCCCGTGCCTGCAATTCGGCGTTGAACGCCGCCGGCGCCAGGCCGTATTCGCCGCGCAGCACACCACGGGTTTCCTTACTCAACGCCTTGTAGCGCTCGCCGGCAAGCACGTTCAGTACCGCCTGGGTGCCAACGATCTGCGAAGTGGGCGTTACCAGTGGAATGTAGCCGAGGTCCTTGCGCACCCGGGGGATTTCTTCCAGCACCTCATCGAAACGGTCCTCCGCGTTCTGCTCACGCAGCTGGCTTTCCATATTGGTGAGCATGCCACCAGGCACCTGCGCCACCAGAATGCGTGAGTCGACACCACGCAGGCTGCCTTCGAAGCGGGCGTACTTGAGTCGCACCTGGCGAAAATAAGCGGCGATATCTTCCAGCCGCTTCAGATCCAGCCCGGGGTCCCGTTCCGTTCCCTGCAGCATCGCCACCACGGTTTCGGTGGGGCTGTGTCCGTAAGTCATCGACATGGAGGAAATCGCCGTGTCCACGTTGTCGATGCCGGCTTCCGCCGCTTTCAGCGCGGTGGCGGTGGACAACCCGGTGGTGGCGTGACAATGCAGGTGTACCGGTATGGACAAGGCCGCCTTGAGACGCTTCACCAGCTCATAAGCGACATTGGGGGTCAACAATCCGGCCATGTCCTTGATCGCCACCGAATCGGCGCCCATGGCCTCGATCCGCTTGCCCTGCTCCACCCACACCTCCAGGGTGTGCACCGGGCTGACCGTGTAAGCGATGGTGCCCTGGGCGTGCCCGCCCTGCTTGATCACCGCCGCCACCGCGCGCTCGATATTGCGCATGTCGTTCATGGCGTCAAAGATACGGAACACGTCCACGCCGTTTTTCACCGCGCGCTCGACAAAGGCGTCCACCACGTCATCACCGTAGTGGCGGTAGCCGAGCAGATTCTGCCCGCGCAGCAGCATTTGCTGCGGCGTGTTCGGCATGGCCTTTTTCAGTTCCCGAATGCGTTCCCAGGGGTCTTCCCCGAGGTAACGGATGCAGGCGTCGAAAGTGGCGCCTCCCCAGGATTCCAGAGACCAATAACCGATCTGGTCGAGCTTCTCGGCGATGGGCAGCATGTCATCCAGACGCAGGCGCGTGGCCAGCAGGGACTGATGGGCGTCACGCAGGACGACATCGGTGATGCGCAGGGGTTGGGTCGCGGTCATGGGAGGTTCCGATCGGCTCAGGGGCGGGTAGCCCGATGTTGTCGAATGGCGGCCTGAATCGCGGCCAGAACTTGCGGAGACGGTTGTTCGGCGGAGGAAGCCGGGTTGTCCGTAGCGGCGGTCGGCGCCGTGGCAGCCGGCGCGAATCGATTGATCAGCGCGGCCATGACCACCATCACGCCCACCAGAATCAGCAGGAAGGTCATCACCACTCCCATACCGAGCAGCATCAACTCCAGACCCTGGGACAGTAATGCGGTCATCAGGCGCTCCCCCTGTAGGATTCAGCGTCGGGCCTTGACGGCCTCGTCATATTTCAGCCGCCTTTTGGGCAGCGAAAGCCAACTCTTGTGCGGCGCAATGTAGCGGCATTGTCGACAACAGGCAAGATGGCGGATTGGACGATTTTTTGACGCACCGCCTGAAAGCCCTTCTTAATGGGGCTTCAGGGCTCCAGGGGTGGATTTCTTGGCGGTAGATATTGTGAAGTTGTCAACATTGAGGCGATGGCGGTCAGCTCGTGAGCGCCTTGAAGTGGCGGACGTATCGGGATCTGATAATTGAACGCTATCTACGCAATCCCCCCATTGGCGTAGACCACCTCACCATTGACCCAGTAGGCGTCATCGCCGCACAGCAGAGCAATGACGTTGGCGATGTCCTCCGGCTCGCCGATCCGTCCGTGTGGCGTGCGCTGGGCGAAAGCGGCAATCCGCGCCTCCGTCTTGCCATCGGTGAACAGCGTAGTGTTGACCACTCCGGGCGCCAGGGCGTTGACTGAAATGTTACGTTCGGCCAGTTCCTTCGCCAGCACGCTGGCATACATGTCCTGGGCTGCCTTGGACGCCGAATAAGGCCCGTAGGCCGCGGTACGGAACTTGGTGATGGTGGAGGAAAGAGTGAAGATTCGACCGCCGTCGCGAACTCGCCGGGCAGCCTCGCGTAACGTATTGAATCCACCACGGATATTGACATCGATCATGTGACTGAAGGCGTCATCCGACATCTCGGCGAAAGGCGCCAGATGCATGACGCCGGCATTGGCCACCACGATATCGACACCGCCGAAGGCGTCCTCACAGGCATCGAAGAGTTCTTTCACCGCCTTTGGCTCCCGGACATCGGCTTGCCGCCAGATTGCACGTGCTCCGCCAGCTTCGATTTCCCGCGACACTTGTGCCGCCAGCTCCCGGTTTACCTCGCAGTTGACCGTCACGCTATAACCATCGCGGCCGAGACGGCGTGCGATGGCCGCGCCAATGCCCCGGGATGAACCGGTAACGAGGGCCACCTTCGAGCCCGCGCCGGCGCCTTGCCGTGTCCCGCCCTGGCTTTGCGGCTGAGCTTTGGCAATGCCCGACACCAGTGCCGAGGACGCAAGAGCGGTGGCTCCGGCCAGAACCTGGCGACGCGAAACGCCATCAGTGCCCGACGTTTTCGGATTCTTTCTCACCTGGATTTCTCCTTCTTGAAACGAGGCGCTGAGTACCTGCCCCACTACTGTGTTTTCGGCCGATCTCATCGGTCCTTCCGTTTTTGATTCGCAGCAATTTATACCTCCCCACCAGACCAGAAACTTGTCAATGTCTACGCTGAATCTGCCTTATCCTGCGGGCCTGCTGAAATGCCGCCTCCACCGTGTTAGCTTCAGATCAATGCGCAGGAGAGTCGTATGAACTCGCTCAAACAGGCCGTTCGGACTTATGCCCGCGATCACGCCAATCATGACGGGCTGGCGTTAACGCCGGTGTCGGGTTTGCGTATGATGTGCGTCGAGGCGCCGGCCGGTGACTTGCATTCGATCTACAGGCCGCTGGTTTGTCTGGTTCTGCAAGGCGCGAAGCGCCTTGTGGTGGGAAAGGAAGAGCAGGTCTTCTCCGCCGGCCAATCCGTGATTGTCAGCGCCGACATGCCCGTCGCCGGACGGGTCGTGCGAGCAAGCCGTAGCGAGCCTTACCTTGCGGTCGCAGTCGAACTGGAAATGGCCCTCTTGCGCGAACTCGCCGTTCAGATGGGAGGGAGTGGTCCTCGGCAGCGCTCATCCCGGATAGGCACCTTGTTCGCCGAGGACACCAATGCCACGTTGACCGATTGCGCATCGCGGCTGATGCGTCTGCTGCATCATCCTGAAGCCATCCCGCTCCTGCGCCCAGGCATCATGCGGGAGCTCCATTATTGGCTGCTCCGCGGCCCTCACGGCGCCACCCTGCGGGCTCTTGCCGATCCGGACAGCCATGCGAGCCGCCTTGCCGCCGCCGTTGCGATCCTCAGAAGCGAGTATCGGTCACGCGTTCCGGTGGAGCGCCTCGCGGGAGCAGCGGCGATGAGCCTCACGGCCTTTCACAAGCACTTCAAGGGCATGACCTCACTGACGCCTGGTCAATATCAGAAACGGCTTCGCCTTGTCGAAGCCCGCCGCCTGATGTTCGACGAAGGCTTCTCAGCGACCAATGCGGCCTATCACGTGGGCTACGAGAGCGTATCGCAGTTCACGCGCGAATACGGCCAGTTGTACCAGACGCCGCCGAAACGTGACGTCCTGCGCATGCGCAACATATCCATCACCCCCGAAGCGGCCCCGGGGCCGGTACAAGCAAAACCGGTTTCCGCACGTTAGCAGGCAGGGCGGGCTGGTCGAACCGGGGGTTCTGCTGAATAACTCCCACAGTACGATACAAACAAAAACGGCTCCCTAAACGGTAGCAAGCTTAGCGGGAATGGGAAGGCATGGTGCGGGGAGGATGGGCTCACCGCCTCCGGCGGCTCGGGGCTACGCCCCGTCATCGCAAGCGATGACGCCCTGCGCCCGGCAAGCCGGGCTGGTCGAACCGGGGGGTTCTGCTGAATAACTCCCACAGTACGATACAAACAAAAACGGCTCCCTAAAGGGAGCCGCTTTTGTTTGTATGGCGCGCTGGGGAGGATTCGAACCCCCGACCTTCTGGTTCGTAGCCAGATGCTCTATCCAACTGAGCTACCAGCGCTTTAACTGTCTCCAGAGCATGTCGCCCTGAGAGGCTGCGCATTATTCCCAAAGCCCTTTTGAGAGTCAAGGGAAGAGCGGCTAAAAGTTGCGCGATCAGTCTTCCGCGGTTTCCATTTGTTTCTGCAGGTAGTTTTCCAGACCCACCTTGTCAATCAGCCCTAGCTGCGTTTCCAGCCAGTCGATATGTTCTTCCTCGCTTTCCAGGATACGGCGGAACAGATCCCGGCTGACATAATCCTGCACCGACTCACAATACGCCATGGCTTCACGCAGATCCGGTACGGCCAGGTGTTCCAGCTTGAGATCGCAGGAGAGCATTTCCTTGGTGTTTTCACCAATCATCAACTTGCCCAGATCCTGCAGGTTCGGCACCCCTTCCAGAAACAAAATACGCTCGATGAGCCAGTCCGCATGTTTCATCTCATCGATGGACTCGTGGTACTCCTTCTCATACAGAGCATGAAGTCCCCAATCCTTGTACATTTTGGCGTGCAGGAAATACTGGTTAATCGCAATCAGCTCATTACCCAGCGCCCGGTTCAGGTGCTCGATAACCTTCTTGTCGCCTTTCATGGGTGGTCTCCGTGCCGGTATTTGGGGGTGCCAATATTGTTCAGCAATAGCCCGGCACGGGCAAGGGATATCGGAAAAAATTCCAATGAATACAAGTAGTTATACAAATGAGAATCAGTCTTTGCGGACCTTGCTCATGGGATCAAGCCGGTTGCGGCCAATATTGCACCGCAACCGGCTGATCGGAGGAAACAGAGACGGAGGTCGCCGCTACCGCGCTACGGGTATCACGCAGTACCTGACGGGCGTGGCGGGCACATTTGGCACACTGACTGCCAACCCCAAGTTCCCGACGAAGATCACGCAGGCTGTCGCAGCCATTCATGGCCGCTTCCCGTATATGACCGTCAGTGATGCCGTTGCAGAGACAAACGTACATGCCACACCTACTCCTCAATCTCTGAAAGGCAGGTTAACCCTAATGCGAATTATTATCAACACGTTTCTTTGATCTAATTATTGCACAGGAATGGTGCAAAAAGGCATAGGAAGCCCTTCTGTCTCCAGGGGCGTGTTGATGCGATTCCAGGTCGGCTTTGCCGCCCGCTCGCCCCGGCTCCGGTGGCTGCCGGCTCCGGAACGGTGGTCAAAGACAGATCAGGCTCGGAAGGGAGCTCCGGTCCCCGCCATTGAGACGGGGCCGGAGTGGAGTTATCGAAGGGACTTAGCTTGCGCTGCCAGTGGCGGCTTTCTTGCGGGCCGGAGCACGACGAACGGCTTTCTTGCGCGCCGGGGTCTTACGGGTCGCGCTCTTGCGGGTCGCTGCCTTTTTGGTTTTGGCCCGGGTCGTGGTCTTCTTACCTGCGGTGGTTCTTTTCGCGGTGGACTTCTTGGCGGTGCTCTTACGAGCCGCGCGCTTCGCTTTTTGCTCCGCTTTCTTCTGCTCGGCCTTCTCTTTCTTGGCCAGCTTGCGTTGGTATTCACGCAGCTTGCTGGTCAGATTGCGCTGAGCGGTGCGCAGCTTTTTATTCTCGCGGGTCACCACTTTCTTGGCTGCCTGGATTTCCGCGCGAATCAGTTTCGCTTCACCGCGCAGGTCCTGCAGTTTCAAACGTTGGGTATTGAGTTTGCCACGAGCGGTGTCAACGGCACGCTTGGCGGCGGCAGTGGCTTTTCCTTTCGCCTTGTCGCGCTTGGCGGCCAGATCAGTGCGGAGTTTGGCCAGCTTGCCGTTCTCCGTATCCACCTTATTCTTCTGGCGATCCAGTTTGGTCTGGGCTTGGGCGACTTTCTTCTCTGCCTGGCCGACCGCTTTTTCCTGCAGTTTGGCTTTCGCTTCCGCGTTGCTTACGGACTTCGGAACCGCCGGTGCCTTGCTGGCGGTAGCGGCCTTTTTACGGGTCGCTGTTTTTTTCCGCGCTGCGGCTTTCTTTGCTTGTGCCATGATCGATCTCCTAATCCTATGACGTCACTTACTTCGACAATCGGAAAATAGCATAAAAAAAAATCACTTGGTACATTATTTAATCAGATCGATGCACGACCGCGTAAAAAGAAAACAAAAGAAGATTTCCATCGCTCTTCAGCGGCGGAAGAAACATTGGCCCTTATCACTCCGCCATCACCGACAATAACGAAAAGAAGCTTTGTTAGCGGATCGAATACCGCGCCGTCCGCATTCCATTTCCCGCCGGATTGTTGGATGGCGACAGGTCTCCTCTCTCGCCACGTTGCTTTACGGAACGCAACGAAGTGTTACCGCCGGTGGCACTAAGCGGTGGGTGAGCGGAAAAAATGGAAACAAGCGAGGGCGGTTGGGAATAAAAGAAACCAACATCCCCATCGGAATCACCGTGACACCGACATGGAAGAAACGGGAATGGAGAATGCGACAACCGCGTTGATTAACCTGGCGAGCGCCGCTGATAAGCGCCCTTATAAACACAGTCTGGCCGTTCCGCCGATCGTCATGGAACAACAGATTCGCTGCCAAGGCGGCTTCCCACAGCGGCTTCGTGGCGAAAGAAGCCCGATATCCGCAGGGCATAAAAAGATGGCCCGGAGCCATTTTTTAATGTTGCGCCGCGACCGCCCGGAGGGAGACCACCATAAACAGCGGACACAAAAAAGGAGCCTTGCGGCTCCTTTTCCAACCTCTTATGAATGAGGTTCGCGGGTGTGTATTACTTGCCCAGCGCTTTGAAGATGCTGTCCCGGATGCTTTCCACCGAGCCGACACCGGGCACGCGCACATAGGCCGGCGCCTTGCCGGCATCGCTCTTGGCCAGATCCTGGTAGAAATCCACCAGCGGGCGGGTTTGCGCCTGATACACTTCCAGACGCTTGCGCACGGTGTCTTCCTTGTCGTCATCACGTTGCACCAGTTCCTCACCGGTAACATCGTCCTTGCCCTCTTCCTTGGGCGGATTATGGGTGACGTGGTATACCCGGCCAGAGCCTGGATGCACCCGCCGCCCGCTCAGGCGATCGATGATCTCCTGGTCATCCACATCGATTTCAACCACGTAGTCGATATCGATCCCCGCATCCACCAGCGCCTGGGCCTGCGGAATAGTGCGAGGGAAGCCATCGAACAGGAACCCATTGGCGCAGTCATCCTCGGCGATGCGCTCCTTGACCAGGCCGACAATGATGTCGTCGGAAACCAGGCCACCGGCATCCATTACTTTTTTTGCTTCGAGGCCGAGTGGCGTGCCGGCCTTGACGGCGGCGCGCAGCATATCCCCGGTGGAGATTTGGGGAATGGAAAAAGCGTCCTTTATGAACTGCGCCTGAGTGCCCTTGCCTGCACCGGGCGCGCCAAGCAGGATGACACGCATAGGAATCTCCCTTCTTACCGCGAATGGGCGCCGAAAAGCGGCCCCCTTAATAAGGTGTCGAAAAAGCCAGACCGTGGCTTCTTCAAGTCCCTCTTCGCGGTCTGTTTCGCCAAGAGGAACGTGGAAAATCAACCGCTTGCGGCGTTTGATTGCGCTGACGCCCCGATGGAGACGCCAGTCCAGACCGCACTTTAACGGCCTCTCAAAGGTCGGGAACTTTACCGTGCGGGTCAGCGGCGTACAAGGGCGACCTTTGTACAGGCCGCTTCCGACCAAAGGCTTGAGCGGCTACTGCCCCAGTGTCAACTCCGCCTGCAAGGGCGAGCCGCGCAGCGGTTCCGGCGCCACCCTGAGCCCGGCCTCGTCGACGCTGGAACCCGGCGCCGGGGTATAGCGGGCACCGGCGCGCAAATCGGAAAGGTCCGCCGGATAAGACTGCAGCCAATCCTCGCGACGCAAAACCACGGTGGCCGGGAACCGCTCCACCAGCACACGACGGGCCGCCAACGGCTGCCCCCCCTGCTCGCCCTGGCGCAGGAACACGAACAAGGTGCCACCGGCGGCCACGTCGGCGGCATTGACGGTGATACGCAGATCATCCAGTTGCCGCGCTTTGGCCAATTGCCGTTCGGTATTGGCCATGCCCTGCCGCAGCAGGTCACCGGCTTCGCCCTCGCCATGGCGGGCGAGCAACGCCTGCCAGGACCGCAGCGCCAGTTCATAACGATGGGCGCGGCTGGCGGCCATGGCTTGCAGCATCCAGGCGCCGTCGTGCTGCGGATAGGCCTCCAGCACTTTCTGGATTTCCGCTTCGGCGGCGTCGGTGAGACGGCCTTCGTTGGCCTGAATCAGTGACCGTGCCAACAGCAAACGGGCGGCATCGTTGCCGGGTTCGAGAAACAGTGCCCGCCGCGCCGCTTCCTCGGCCTGGGCCGGGGCACCCAATTGATCGTAAAGCAGGCCCAGGGCGTACCAGCCGTCCATGGTCTGATGCTCGCGGACCACTTCGGATTGCAGCACCCGGGCGAAGGCGGCGGCACTCAGGTTGTCATTGTCGATTTCCGGCGGTTGCCCCTGGATCACACGGCGGGCGGCGTCGCTCAGTTCACGGCGGTCGCTCAGCCACTGGGCGGTTTCCGGATGATAGCCCAGGGTCAGGTAACCCAGCCCCCCCAGCAGCACCACCAACAGCGGCAGCGCCAGGCCGGACCAGGAAGCACGGTCGCCGTCACGGCGGGTTTCCCGCCGCCATAACAGAAACACGGCCAGCAAGGCGATCAGCAGGACGGCAGCGAGTACCGCAAGCAGGAAGGTCATTGCTCGTCATCCTCCACCCGGCGACTGGCCCGCCGGATCAATATCGCGATGGCACCGCCGCCCAGCAACAGCAGAACCGCCGGCCCCAGCCACAGCACCAGTGTCTGGGCGTTCACCGGTGGCCGGTAACTGACGAAGTCACCATAGCGGTCAACGAAATAGTCGACGATGGCCTGGTCGTCATGCCCTTCCCGGATCATTCGCGCCACCCGCTCGCGCATGTCCTGGGCAATCCCGGCATCGGAATCGGCGATGCTCTGGTTCTGGCACTTGGGGCAGCGCAATTCCTCGGTCAGCACGCGGAAACGTGTTTCCTGTTCTTCCGTGTCGAATTGGTAAACGTCAATGGCGGCCAGGGCGCCCTGCCCCAGCACCGTCAACAAGAGCAACAACAACAGACGCATTACTGTTCTCCCCCACTCCCGGCCTGGTCGAGAACGGGCTGGAATTTTTCTTCCCAGACCCGCTCGTTCAGATCGCCGGCGTGCCGCAATACCACCCGCCCTTCGGGATTCAACAGGAACGTTTCCGGTGCGCCGTAAACGCCCAGGTCGAGCCCCAACTGACCGTCCTGGTCCACCACCACTTCGCTGTAGGGGTTGCCCAGATTGGCCAGATAGTCCCGCGCCGCGTCGGTCTCGTCCTTGTAGTTGAGTCCGATGATGGGAATCCCCCGGGCCGCCAGTTGCAGCAGATAGGGGTGCTCCACGTAGCAGGTCGGGCACCAGGTGGCCCAGACGTTCAGCAACTTCCAGTTCTGATCCCGCAGGGAAGCCGGTGTGATGGTCCGTTCACCTAATAAGGAAGGCAGTTGGAACGCCGGTAACGGCTTGCCCACCAATTCCGATGGCAGCTCTTCCGGGTTACGGCCCAGGCCGCTGGCCAGCAACACCGCCAGGGCCACGAACGCCACCAACGGCAGGAACACCCACAGACTGACGCCGCGCTGATGGCGCGGCTTACCACGATCAAGCCTGTTCACGAGCCACTCCTCCCATGGGTTTGCGATAACGCCGGTCGGACAGTGCCAAGGCACCACCGAGCGCCATGACCAGGGCGCCCAGCCAGATCCAGCGCACCATCGGTTTGTGATAGATGCGTACCGCCCAGGCGTCATCGCCCAGGGGCTCGCCCAGCGCCACATAAAGATCACGCATCAGCCGGCCGTCGATGGCCGCCTCCGTCATCACCTGGCCGGAGGCCCGATAGGTGCGTTTTTCGGGGTTCATTTCGGTCACCGGACGGCCGTCCCGGCTGACCAGGAAGTGGCCTTTCTGGGACTGATAGTTCGGCCCCACCGGATCACTGAGACTCTCGAATTCGAAACGGTAGCCGCCCACTTCCGCCACATCGCCGGGACGCATGCGAACATCCCGCTCGGTCTCATGGAAGCTGACCACGGTGACGCCCGCCACCAGGACCGCCAGCCCGCAATGGGCCACGACCATACCTATATAAGAACGGGTCAGTTTGCGCAGACCGGCGAGCAGCCCCTGGTTATAGGCCAGAGCCCGGCGCACCACGTCATCCAGATGGGCGAATACCAGGAACAGCGCCAGAATCAACGCCAGGGTACCGGGCCAGGGTGTCGCGCCGGGCAACCGCGCGCCCAACCAGCCGCCGATCAAGGCCGCCGGCGCCAGCCACAACAGACGGCGCACCAGTGGCTTGCCGGCCTGGCGCTTCCAATTGCTCATCATGCCGGGGACCATCAGCAGGATCAGCAGCAGGGTCAGGGGCACGAAGAACGCGTTGAAGTATGGGCTGCGAATCGACACCTTGATGTCCATGGCCTCGCCCAGCAGGGGGAACAAGGTGCCCATCAGCACCACGAAAGTGGCGGCCAGCAGCACCAGGTTGTTGCCCAGCAGGAAGCTCTCCCGGGACATCGCCTTGAAACCGCCCTGCCCGGACAACCGGCCGGCGCGCAGAGCGAACAGAGTCAGCGCGCCGCCGGCCACCACCACCAGGAAAGCGAGAATGAAAGCCCCTCGGCTGGGGTCATTAGCGAAGGCGTGGACCGAGGTGAGTACCCCGGAGCGCACCAGGAAAGTGCCGAGCAGGCTCAACGAGAAGGTGACGATCGCCAGCAATACGGTCCAGGCGCGGAACAGGTTGCGCTTCTCGCTCACCGCCAGGGAATGGATCAGCGCGGTCCCGGCCAGCCAGGGCATCAGCGAAGCGTTTTCCACCGGGTCCCAGAACCACCAGCCGCCCCAGCCCAGTTCGTAGTAGGCCCACCAGGATCCCAGCGCGATACCAACGGTAAGGAAGCACCAGGCCACCGTGGTCCAGGGACGGGCCCAGCGCGCCCAGGCCGGATCCAGATTGCCTTCCAGCAAGCCGGCGACGGCGAAGCCGAACGCCACGGCGAAGCCCACGTAGCCCATGTACAGCATCGGCGGATGGACGATCAGGCCGGGGTCCTGCAGCAGTGGATTAAGGTCGGCGCCGTCGATAACGAACCAGGGCAGGACCCGATCGAAGGGGTTGGAGGTGAACAGCATGAAGGCCAGGAAGCCCACCGCGATCATGCCCATCACCGACAGCACCCGCACCACCATGGGCAACGGCACGCTGCGGCTCAGCAGCCCGACCAGCGCGGTCCAGCCCGCCAGCATCCAGCCCCACAACAATAGCGAGCCTTCATGGCCGCCCCAGATCGCCGACAGGCGGTAGCCCAATGGCAATTCCGAATTGCTGTGATTGGCCACGTAGTTGATGGAGAAATCGTTGATATAAAAGCTGTAGCCCAGTGCCACGATGGCCGCCGTCATGGCCATCCATTGCAGCCAGGCCAGGGGCCGTGCATAGCGTTGCCAGGCCAATACGCCACGGTGGACGCCGATCAGAGGAAAGATCGCCAGGACCAGGGATGCCGCCAACGCCACCCACAGGGAAAGATGTCCGATTTCCGCCGCCACCAGTTACCTCCTGAGACACGCCTGGGAAGGATCGGCCCGACCGGCCATCCGGGAGCCAACGGCCGCGCGCTCTGTTGTTGTTTCACGTTGCCGTTTCACGGCATCGAGGGGATTCGATGGCCGCGCCGCCCCAGGGTTCCCTGAAATCGGCCCCCTTGCCCTGTCACGGATCATTCTTTCGGCTGATCCGGTGATTGGGTCCGGGTCGGTCAGTCCCACGACCGAATGTCCGAAGATGACACCTTGAGACGACGGGGTCCTGCCCCACAATAGATTAGACTGGCGGCCGGCCTCGCGGAGGCCCGCGGCCGCCGGCACATGATCGGCACAACGCCGCCGCAATGCAAGCCCGGCGCCCGGCGCGGCGGGCCGCCAGGAGCGGCGATGCTGGACATATTTTGAGACGCTTACGTCCGTCCCGGTCATTTCGGGTCTGCTAGTATGGTGACTCTGCATGGCAAAATGTCTTAATTCTGCAGTCAAACAGTCATCGGGCATCCATATACTCGCTCAACAACATACTAGCTCAACAATAATGGACGCCGGTCTTTATCCCCCGCTGGGATGCCATTGCCGAATTGGCCTGTGTGGAGAGTCAGAGATTTGAGTAACGCTAACGTAGAAAGACAATCATCCTATCAGCGCGACGAACTGCTCGCCTGCGCCCATGGCGAACTGTTCGGCCCGGGCAACGCCCGCCTGCCGCTGCCCAACATGTTGATGGTCGACCGCATCACCCGCATTGCCGAGACCGGCGGTGCCCATGATCGCGGTGAGGTGGTCGCCGAACTGGATATCCACCCGGATATGTGGTTCTTCCAATGTCACTTCGAAACCGATCCGGTGATGCCCGGCTGTCTCGGCCTCGACGCCACCTGGCAGTTACTCGGTTTCTACCTGGGCTGGCTCGGCCACCCCGGTCGCGGCCGCGCCCTCGGTGTGGGTCAGGTCAAATTCTCCGGCCAGGTGCTGCCCACCGCCAAGAAACTGACCTACCAGATCAATATCAAGCGGGTCATCGCCCGCAAACTGACCATGGGCCTCGCCGATGCGGTGGTGTCCGTGGACGGTAAACCCATTTACCAGGCCGACGACCTGCGTGTGGGCCTGTTCACCTCGACGGAAGGTTTCTAGGAGTCATTATGCGACGCGTCGTTATTACCGGCATGGGCATCGTTTCCTGTTTGGGCAACGATACCGATACCGTCTCTCTTGCGCTGCGCGAAGGACGCTCCGGCATCCGTTTCAAGGAGGAATATCAGGCTCAGGGCATGCGCAGCCAGATCGCCGGCAGCCCCGACATTGATCTGGAAGCGCTGATCGACCGCAAAAGCCGCCGCTTCATGGGCGATGCCGCGGCCTACGCCTATGTGGCCATGCAACAGGCCATCGCCGATTCCGGCCTGGAAGACAACCAGGTCAGCAACGAGCGCACCGGTCTGATCGCCGGCTCCGGCGGCCACTCTTCCCAGAATCAGGTGGAAGCGGCGGACATTGCCCGCTCCCGCGGCGTCAAACGCATCGGTCCTTACATGGTGCCGCGCGTGATGGCGTCCACGGTCTCCGCCTGTCTGGCCACGCCGTTCAAGATCAAGGGCCTCAACTACTCCATCACTTCCGCTTGCGCCACCAGCGCCCACTGTATCGGCAATGCCGTGGAGCAAATCCAGATGGGCAAGCAGGATGTGGTGTTCGCCGGCGGTGGCGAGGAAGAGCACTGGACCCTGAGCTGCCTGTTCGACGCCATGGGCGCGCTTTCCACCAAGTACAACGACACTCCGGCAACCGCATCACGGGCCTATGACGCCAGCCGCGACGGCTTCGTCATCGCCGGCGGCGGCGGCATGGTGGTGTTGGAGGAACTGGAGCACGCCAAGGCTCGCGGCGCCCGTATCTACGCGGAAGTGGTGGGCTACGGCGCCACCAGCGACGGCTACGACATGGTCGCGCCCAGCGGCGAAGGCGCGGCGCGCTGCATGCGCCAGGCCCTGTCCACGGTGAACGCCCCGGTGGATTACATCAACGCCCACGGCACCAGCACCCCGGTGGGTGACGTGGCGGAGCTGAAAGCGATTCGCGAAGTGTTCGGCGGCGGCACCGTGCCGGGCATCAGCTCCACCAAGAGCCTGACCGGCCACAGCCTGGGCGCCACCGGCGTACAGGAAGCCATCTACTGTCTGCTGATGATGCGCGACGGCTTCACCGCCGCTTCCGCCAACATCCAGGAGCTGGATGAGCAAGCCGCTGGCCTGCCGATCCTTACCGAACGGTTGGAGCGCGCCCCGGATCTGGCGATCAGCAACAGCTTCGGTTTCGGTGGCACCAACGCCACCCTGGCGCTGCAACGCTGGCAGGGCTGATCAAAAGCGATCGCCAAACCCTTGGCTCGCTTGCGCAGCCTCGCGGACATGAAGGCAAACCAATTCGCTGGCAAGCCAGCTTCCCACAGAAGGGCCACGAAGCCGCTGTGGGAGCTGCCTTGGCAGCGAATACGGTGCGATCAGAACTTGTGCGCCAGCCCCACTGACACCAACCCGCCTTTACCGTCGTCATAACCGGCGGCGTCATCGTCCACGTCCGCATCGGACACTGACAGCAGCGTATAGGCCGTGGTCTGGGCGCCCAGCTTGTAATCCGCGCCGACGGTGCCGGTGGTCAGGGTGTACCCCAGATCGTCACTGTCGAAGCGGCCCCCTGTGCCTTCAGGGTCAGGCGCGGGCTCATGGCCAGACCGGCGCTGAGCAGGTAGGAAGTGCCGTCGAGACGGCTGGCGCCGGGATAGTCCGGATCCAGACGCAGTTCTTCAACGATCGCGCCCAGGGACAGGTTACCTACCCGCATCCCCAAGGCCCCGCGCAGCACATCCCGGTCCGCGGGCACATTCAGGCTCACCGGTGCCGGCAGCGCTCTTTCGGTATAGCCGTGCTCGTAAGCCAAGGCGGCGTAAAGGGCATCGCTATTCCAGGTGGCGGACAGCGCGTAAATATCGGCCAGGCCGTCCTTGGTCTCGTCGTAGGGCGGCGTGCCCAGTTCATCCTGTTCGCCCGGCGCGAGCTGGGCTTTCAGTACCAGGTTGCCCAGGTTCGGGCTGACCCAGTTCAAGGTATTGCTGTTGCGATATTAGCTGGTGAACACCGTCTGCATATCCGCGCCGGTGTTGTTGAACTGATCCAGTTTGCCCTCGGCCTGCTTGACCAGACTGTCATAACGACCGGCGAAAACCCGCCCCCAAGGCGTCGCCAAACCGATATAGCTGTTGCGGGTGGTGAAAGTGTCGCTGCTGTCGCCGTCGACGTCGTAGCCGGCTTCGAGCTGGTAGATCAGTGACAGACCGCCCACATCCAGGGGCACTTCATCACGCACACCCAGATAGGAGTTATAGGCTTCCACGAACCAGCCGTCGCGTAACGGCGAATCGCCCTCGTCCATGTCATCCAGTGCCGAAGCCAGAGTCCGGCTCGGATAGTCATCGGTGCCTTCCAGTGCGATATCGATGCGGCCATAAAACTGCGGCGCGGCCAGCGCCGAGGCCGGCAGAAAAACCAGCAATGCCGGAATGAGTCCGCGATGTACGGTGTTCATGATCCCTACTCCCTCACATGAAAAATGGGAGCACACTATATGACGATTTAATGACAGGACCAATGAGAGCGGTCAAAGAACCGTATCGCGGTCCGTGGATCGCTGCTGTCCCACAGCGGCTCCGTCGCTTCCTCTGTGGGAAGCTGCCTTGGCAGCGAATACGGTGCGAGTTCATATCCGCGAGGCTGTACAAACGGGCCAAGGGTTTGGCGTGTAAGCGTCAAATAAAAAAAAGCCCGCCAGGAAAGCGGGCAAGGCTGTCACTTGCTTCGAGGAAACTTCAGGACGTGAGTCCGTATTCTTTAGAACTTGTGCTCCATGCCCACACCGAAGGTGGTGTCGTCACGGTCTTCACCGGCATCCGGTTCCAGGGACACTTGGGAGAAGTAGGCGTAGACCTTGGAGGCCTTGGCCAGTTTGTAGTCAGCACCGACCGCCATCAGAGTGGCTTCGTCGTCGCTCTTGTCACCTTGAGTCATGCCGTACTGGGCTTTCAGCTTCCAGCGGTCGATTTTGTAGGCACCGCTGACCAGGAAGGAATTCTCCTCGCCCTTACCTGCATTGTTCAGGTCTTCGGATTCCTTGGCGATCTGATACAGCGCACCCAGTTCGACATTACCCGGCTTCAACATCACGGCGGCGCGGGTAATATCCAAGGTGGTGGCACCACCCACCCGCTCATTTTCCAGGATCAGCTCATCCTCGATATCGGCATCGTGGGACAAAGCTCCGTAGAAGATGCCTTGCTCCGCGATAATGGCCAGGGAGTAGGAGTCAGCCAGGTCGTTATCGTCCTTGCCATCACCATCGATATCTTCGCCTTCACCCGGGATGAAAGCACCGTGAATGGTGATCATGTCGGCCAGAGTCGGGGTGCTGTACTGAACAATGTTTCCTGCGCGGTTTTCACCGGCCATGACGTTTTTGATATCGCCTTGCAGATCGTTGAACTGATCCACTTTACCCTGGGCGACTTTGGTCGGGGTGTCGAACTTACCGGCTTTCAGCACACCGAAGTCACCGGCCAGACCACCGAAGATGTTACGCTGGCTGAACTCATCATCATCGCCATCAACGGAGATTTGGTATTCCGCCTGGTAGATCGCCTTCAGACCAGCGAAGTCCAGGTCGAAGTCACCTTTGATCCCGACGCGGGAAGCATTGCTGTTCAGAGACCAGTCGTCATCAACGCTGCCTACCTCACCGATTTCATTTTCCTGGTTTTCCAGAGAAATGTTCACTTTCCCGTACACAGTAGGACCAGCTGCCAGGGCCATACCCGGCAGAGCCACTGCCGCCCCCACAGCGATCGCGAGCAGATTCTTTTTCATCGCAGCATCTCCTATCAATCAGGCAAATTAAAAACAGCACAAGCGATGTCGAGCGGAAGCCGCGCGAACATCCTGGTTGCTTGGGGGCGGAGTATGGGGAGAGCGAATGACGGAAAAGTTGCTTTTATGTGAAGTTTTTATTTCACAGTCGCGAGGCGGGACGTGACAGACAGATGACGAAGCCCCCGAGACGCCGTCATCAGCGGCGTCAGGGGAATTACTCCTGACCCTTGGCGTGGCGCCAGAGTTGTTCCAATTGTTCCGTATTCAGCCCGGTCAGGGGTGACGAGCTGGCGGTTTCCATATGGCGGAAGCGGCGTTCGAACTTGGCGTTGGCACGACGTAACGCCTGTTCAGGATCCAGTTTCAGATGGCGGGCCAGGTTGATCAGGGAAAACAGCACATCGCCGAACTCGTCCTCCACGGCGGCGGCATCGCCACCGTCCAGAGCCTGATCCAGCTCCGCCCACTCCGCTTCCACCTGGGCCCGCACCGGCGCCGGCCCGGGCCAGTCAAACCCCACCTTAGCCGCTTTCTTTTGCAGTTTGGTGGCACGTTGCAAGGCCGGGAGCCCTTCCGGCACACCGTCGAGTGCGCTGTCATGTTCACGCCCTTTGGCCCGTCGCTCCTCGGCTTTGATCGCCTCCCAGTTGGCGTTCACCGCCTGCTCGTCAGCGGCCGGGTCGGCGCCAAACACGTGAGGATGGCGGCGGATCATTTTTTCGCTGAGGGTTCGCGTCACCTGCTCGAAGTCGAACAACTCCGCTTCCCGGGCCATCTGTGAGTGAAACACCACCTGCAACAACAGATCACCCAGTTCTTCCCTGAGCTCGCCATAATCCCGGCGGGCGATGGCTTCGGCCACCTCGAACGCTTCCTCGATGGTATAAGGCGCGATGGTGTCGAAGTTCTGCTTCAGGTCCCAGGGACAGCCGCCCTCCGGATCCCGTAACCGCGCCATGATGTCGAGCAGTTGCGCGATGGCGCTGGTCGCGTTGTTGTCCGTGCTCAAGAAAACCTCCTGGTGAAATATCGCGGGTAGGCAACACGCCGATTCGCCGCCAGGGCAGCTCCCACAGCGGCTACGTAGCCACCTCTGTGGGAGCTGCCCTGGCGGCGAATCGGCGTATAAGTGTGCCGCCCCTTCACTTCTTGTAGCGCCGCACTTCCAGCACCCCTTTGAGCTGGTCCAGCTTGGCCAGCACCTTGCCCAGGTTGCCCAGCGAGGAAATCTCCAGAGTCAACAGCATGGTGGCGGTGTTGTCCTCGGTATGGGACTGGGTATGCACGGCGGTGACATTGACCTTCTCATTGGAAAGCACCGCGATCACGTCACGCAGCAGCCCCTGACGATCCCAGGCGCGCAAGAACACATCCACTGGATAGAAGATGCGGTCCGCTTCGCCCCAGCTCACTTCGATCACCCGGTTCGGGTCCTCGCCCTGCATCGCCAGCAGGTTCGGACAGTCCGCCCGGTGCACGGTGACACCGCGCCCCTGGGTGATAAAGCCCATCACCGGATCGCCCGGCACCGGCTGGCAGCACTTGGCCATCTGCGTGAGCAGGTTGCCCACCCCGTGGATGGTGATATCACCGGATTCCGAGGCCCGCGAGCGCGCCGGCACGAACGCCAGTTCCTGTTGCGGATTGTCCGGCGACAGTGCCTGGGCCTGATTGACCACATGGCCCGGGCGCAAATCGCCGGCGCCCAGCGAGGCCAGCACGTCGTCACCGCCTTTCAGGTTGAGCTGCGGCGCCAACAGGTCCAGGTCGATGCGATCCAGAGCCAGCCGTGACATTTCCCGCTCCAGCATCGCCTTGCCCTGGGCGATATGCACATCGCGGTCCTGACGCTTGAACCACTGCTGGATGCGGGCCCGGGTGGAAGAAGCGGCCACATAGCCCAGTGACGGCGTCAGCCAGTCACGACTGGGGCCCCCTTCCCTGGTGGTGAGGATCTCCACCTGCTCGCCGGTGTTCAGGGTGTAGTTGAGCGGCACGATGTGGCCGTTGACCTTGGCGCCCCGGCAACGATGCCCCACCTCGGTGTGAATATGGTAGGCAAAGTCCACCGGGGTGGCGCCGGCTTCCAGATCGACCACATGGCCATCCGGGGTGAACACATAGACCCGTTCGCTGGTCAGGCCGTGCTTGAGCTCGTCGACCACGCTCTTGGCGTTGTCGCCCAGTTCTTCCTGCCATTCCAGCACCTGGCGCAACCAGGCGATACGGTGTTCATAGTCACTCTGCCCGCGGCGCGCCTTGGAGCCTTCCTTGTAGCGCCAGTGAGCGCACACGCCGAGTTCCGCTTCCTCGTGCATATCGAAGGTGCGGATCTGCACTTCCAGCATCTTGCGTTCCGGGCCGACCACCGCGGTATGCAGACTCTGGTAGCCGTTGTCCTTGGGGCTGGCGATGTAATCGTCGAACTCCTTGGGCACGTGCTTCCACAGTGAATGCGCCACGCCCAGCGCGGCGTAGCAGTCCCGCACCTCCGGCACCAGTACGCGAACGGCGCGAACGTCATAGACCTCGCCGAACTCCAGGTGCTTCTTCTGCATTTTGCGCCAGATGCTGTAGATGTGCTTGGCCCGGCCGTACACCTGGGCGCCACGGATGCCGCTGCGCTCCAGATGACCGCGCAGATCCTCGATCACTTTTTCGATGTAGTGCTCGCGGTCCAGCCGCTTCTCGTCCAGCAGCTTGGCGATCTTCTTGTAGGCCCCCGGTTGCAGGTAACGGAAGGACAGGTCCTCCAGCTCCCACTTCAGATGACCGACGCCGAGACGGTGGGCCAGCGGCGCGTAGATATCGAAGATCTCCTGGGCCACCTTGCGCTGGCGTTCCGGCTCCGACTCCTTCACCGCGCGAATGATGACGGTCCGCTCGGCCAGCTTGACCAGCGCCACGCGCACGTCGTCCACCAGCGCCACCAGCATCTTGCGCACGTTGTCGAGCTGGCCGTCCTGCTGCCCGAGCACCGCCTTGCGGGTGGGATTGAGCACGGTGCTGATGGCGGCCATGCGCAGCACACCCTCGATCAGCCGCGCCACCCGCTCGCCGAACTCCTTGTCCACTTCCAGCAGCGACATCTGCCCTTCGCGGACCGCCCGGTACAGCACCGCCGCCGGCAGGGTTTCGGTATCGGCACCGAGGTCGGCGAGGATATCCGCCATTTCCAGACCAATGGTCAGGCAGCCCTTGCCGTAAGGCCATTTGGCGCCGGCCGCGTTGCCGGCCAGTTCGCATTGTTCGGCCCTGGCGCAGGCCTGCGCCAGGGTTTCCGCGTCGCGCACCACGGTGCGCTTCTGTAACTGCTCAAGCCATGCCTGCCAGTCATGGCTCGGGGTTTCCAGGGGTTGCTGCCGCCGTACGGTGACCATGGAATACCTCCGTGATGTCTTGGCGCCGGATCACCACCGCTGACCGCCCCGATAACGCGCATCGGAGGGGCACGCTGACGATCGCGCATTCTTCCGGACGGACCAGCCCTGGCCGTCCCGTTATCAATCCGCTGACCCGACCGCCCTGATCGGCCATCGGGCCCTCGCCCGGCAAACCCGCACTCTGTGCCGATTTGCACTCAATCGGTTCATCGCCGCCGGCCCGGCCGGCGCGCCATCAATCGCGGTCGAACACCGCGATCGACTCGACGTGGGCGGTATGGGGGAACATATCCATCACACCCGCCGCCTTAAGACGGTAACCCCGGCTCACCAGTTCCCCGGCATCGCGCGCCAGGGTCGCCGGGTTACAAGATACATACACCAGACGGCGCGCACCGAATTGGGGCATAAGCCGCACCATTTCAAGCGCTCCGCTGCGTGGTGGGTCAAGCAACACCCGATCATACCGCCGTTGCGCCCAGGATTGCCCCTGTGGCGCCTGGAACAGGTCCCAAGCGTGAAACTCCAGGTTGTCCAGGCCATTGCGGCGGGCGTTCTCGTAACCGCGCCGAACCATCGCCTTGCTGCCTTCCACGCCGACCACACGGGCGGCGCGACGGGCCGCCGGCACGGTGAAGTTGCCGAGGCCGCAAAACAGGTCCAGCACCTGGTGATCCGGGGCGATCTCCAGCAAATCCAATGCCAACGGCACCATTTGCCGGTTTATATCGCTGTTGACCTGGGTGAAATCGGTGGGGTGGAAGGCCAGTTCCACATCCGCCTGTGGGTAACGCGGATCCGCATGACGATAGTAAAGACGCTCTTCCCCTTGTTCCGGCCATACCCGGTGCACGGTGGATTCGTTGCCCGGCTGCAGGTACAGATGAAACTCGCTCTGCTGGCAGAACGTCAGCAGCCGCTGCTGGTCGGACTCGCTGAGCGGGTCCATGTGGCGCACGATCAGGGCCACCGGACCATCACCACGGGCCACTTCGATCTGCGGAATACGGCTGCGTCCCTCGAGGCCGTCGATCAGAGCGCGGAAGTCCATGAAGCGATGCCCCACTTCCGGTATCAGCACTTCACACTGACGCAGATCGGCGATGAAGCTGTTGCGCTTCTCGCGGAACCCCACCAGCGTCTCGCCACGCCCCTCCACGTATTTCACGCCCATGCGCGCCTTGGCGCGATAGCCGGTGACCGGCCCGGTGAGCGGATCAAGCCAGCGCTCCGGGGCCAGACCGCCGAAATGGGCCAACTGCTCCTCCAGCACCGCCTGCTTGCGCGCGATCTGCCGTTCCGGCGCCACATGCTGCAGACTGCAGCCGCCACACAGGCCGGCGTGCTCGCAGGGCGGCGTGACCCGGTCCGGCGACGGCGACAGAATCTCCACCGCCCGGCCCTCGTCGAACTTGCGCCGCCGGTAGGTGAATTTGAACATCACTTCCTCGCCGGGCAGGGCGTTGTCGATAAAGGTGGTTTTGCCGTCCAGACGAGCGATCCCCCGGCCATCGTGGCTGAGGGATTCAATGGTGGCGGCCACCGGTGTTTCCGGCAGCTTTTTCTTGCGACGTGGGGCCATAAAATGCAGTTGAGTTGACAGTTGATAGTGGACAGTTGACAGCGAATAAGAAAAAGGCAAAAAGCGCGATCTTTAGCCGCTGTGGGAGCTTGCCTGCAAGCGAATGGGGTTCGCTCGGGCGTTTAGCAATATTCGCTTGCAGGCAAGCTCCCACAGCGGCTGAAGATCCGGCTGCTTTTTTCTCTCTGTCAACTGTCCACTATCAACCGTCAACGGATTCCCAGGTCTCCAGGAACGCCAGAAAGTGCGGGTGGCCTTCCTGGCGGAGGTAATCACGCAACAGGGTCAGTTCCTGTTCGTAGCCGGTGGCGTCGATCTCGCCGCGCATCAACTGGAAGCGCAGGAACACCAGCCAGGTGTTGAGCACATCGGTCTCGCAGTAGTCGCGGATGCCTTTGATATCGCCTTCCTGGAAGGCGTCGAACACCTTGGCGCCGCTCATGCCCATCTTGCCGGGGAAGCCGAGCAGCGAGGCGATCTGATCCAGCGGCGCCACCGCGCGGCCGTTGAACATGGCCAGTTGGTCCATCACGTCCAGATGGCGCTGGTGATAGCGGCTGATGTAGTTGTTGAAGCGGAAGCTGGTGTCCTCGCCGCCGGTTTCCCAGAACCGCCGCGCCACCACGCCATGTTTGAGCGCGCGGTAGTTGAGCACCGGCAGATCAAAACCACCGCCGTTCCAGCTGACCAGCTGCGGCGTGAACCGTTCGATGCCGTCGTAAAAGCGCTCGATCAGCTCCTTTTCGCTGCTGTCCTCGTCCCCCAGGGACCAGACCTTGATGCCCTGGGCGGAACGCAGCACCACCGAGATCGCCACGATCCGATGCAGGTGCAGACGCAGGAACTCAGTGCCGTTTTCCTGGCGGCGCAGATTGAACAGCGCGCTGGCGGTGTCCTTGTCGTTGAGCCCATCCAGATCGTAGAGACGGCGGCCGCCTTCCAGATCCGGAATGGTCTCGATGTCGAAAACCAGAACGTTCATGCGGTGCCTACTCCTGACCGGCCGAGAACACGCCGGTGGACAGGTAGCGATCGCCACGATCGCAAATGATCGCCACGATCACCGCGTTTTCCAATTGTTCGGAAAGCTGCAGGGCACCCGCCACCGCGCCACCGGAGGACACCCCGCAGAAGATGCCCTCTTCCCGGGCCAGACGGCGCATGGTGTCCTCGGCCCGTTGCTGGGTCATGTCGATCACCTGGTCCACCCGCGCGTCATCGTAGATGCTCGGCAGGTATTCCTTGGGCCAGCGGCGGATACCGGGAATCGAAGCGCCGTCGGTGGGCTGCAGGCCAACGATTTGAATCGCCGGGTTCTGTTCCTTCAGATACATGCTGCAACCCATGATGGTGCCGGTGGTGCCCATGGAACTGACGAAATGAGTGATGCCGCCGCCGGTGTCGCGCCAGATTTCCGGCCCGGTGGATTCATAATGCGCCAGCGGGTTGTCGGGATTGGCGAACTGGTCCAGCACCTTGCCTTCGCCGCGCGCCTGCATCGCCTGGGCCAGATCCCGCGCCCCTTCCATGCCCTCCTCGGCGCTCACCGAGATCAACTCGGCGCCGTAGGCGGCCATGGCGTCGCGTCGCTCCTGGCTCTGATTGGCTGGCATGATCAGCTTCATTTTGTAGCCGCGCATGGCCGCCGCCATGGCCAGGGCAATGCCGGTGTTACCGCTGGTGGCCTCGACCAACGTGTCCCCCGGCTGGATCTCGCCGCGCTCCTCCGCCTTGCGGATCATGTTGAGCGCCGGGCGATCCTTCACCGAACCGGCGGGATTATTGCCTTCCAGCTTTACCAGAATGGTGTTCGTCGTGTTCCCCGGCAGGCGCCGCAGCCGCACCAGCGGCGTATTGCCGACCGTGGATTCAATGGTTTTGTAGTTCATGGGCGGCATTGTAGCCCAAGCCCGATGGCGGGCCCATAGTTCGCTGACACGCTGGCACGCTGGCACGCTGGCACGCTG
>NZ_ARXS01000025.1 GCF_025532145.1 Alloalcanivorax balearicus MACL04
CTGCTGTCCCTGATGGAAGGTAAGGCCGTTTTCCTCTAAACCGCGATGAACCATAAAAAAGGCCGCCCCGGGGGCGGCCAAATGGCACAGTGGAATGGATCCGCTCGGCGGATCTACCAGGAGAGTGTGGCACCCACTGCCAGGGTGTCGGTGGATTCAATCTCGCCAGCCTGTTTGTCATCGATCTCGAAGCGGCTGAAGTTCCCCAGCAGTTTCAGATTGTCATTGACCGCGTAACTGAGCAGCACGGCTTTGTTTTCGTAGTCAGCTTCGCCGCCAAGCAGATTGCCGTCGTCCTCGCTACGACCATAAGACAGAGCCAGACGGAATTTGTCGATCTGCTGGCCGATCTGCACAAGGTACCCCTTACTGTCGATTTCCCTGAGGTTGGCCTGGCCCAGGTTGTTCGAGAACAGCGGGTGCATGCCTTCGGCATTGAAGCCCGAAGCGGTGAGGGAGGTGTCGCCGAGTTTGGCCTGAACCCCATAGCCCAGCCCCCGCGAGGTCACATCCTCGACACTACCGTCGGTGTTTTCCGAGGTTTGGTAGGCGCCATTAACCCAGGCGTACAGTTCGGTGGCGCCGAGGCTGGTCTGGTAGCTTACTTCGGTTTCGAAACGCGGTGCCGATTGGTAGGCCTTGCCGGTGCCTCCCACTTCGTTGCTGTCATAGGGATCGAGAACACCCACGGCGACTTTCAAGGCATGTTGCTGTGGACTGCGGTAAGTGATCTGCGCGCTGGGGAAAGGGTAGGGATAGCCGGTGCCGATGTTGCCAAAGGACACGCCGCTGCCGTCCATCAGGCCGAGGGTATCGCTGGCCTGGCCAAAACCCGACAACAGTTCGTCGCGCAGAATATTGGAGCGCGCGAACAGACCAAAGTCCTTACCGATCAACACCTGACCCCAACCGCCGTCGATGGTGCCATAAAACTGGCGCACGTCGATGCCGGTTTCAGTGCCGTTGGTTTCACTGTCGTTGATGGTGACCCAGAACGAGGAACGGGCCCCGAGTTTCAGGTCGCCGGCCTGGCGGGAAAAATTGAAGCCGAGCCAGTTGGGCAGAAATCCCATTTTCACCCGGGACTGGCGCCGGTCGAACTGGTCACCGGGGCGGTCCACGTCGTTGTGTACGTAGAAGGCGTTGATGTAGCCATCGGTGGAGAAGGTGGTCTGATTATCGTCGTGGAGTTTGATTTCCGCCTGGGCGCCGGTACTGGCAAGCGATGCCAGCAAGACACAGGTAAGGGGCAGTCTTTTGTTGTTGTGCATGGTTCGCTCCATGTTTTTTCGCGTCGTTCGGAGCGGGCAGTATGGAAAGGGACGGGCGGCGGCGAATCCCGCTTTGGTCGGGAAGGCGTCGTAAGACCGGAGCGACCAGTTGGGTGGCACGAAAGTCGTGCGCTGGTGTGGGTTCAGGAACTAGAACAAAGAGAGAAGGGGGAGGGAGAAAGGAGGAGCCCGGCGCATGCGCGCCGGGCAAGTACACTCAACCTTGCGTGCCGGAGGTGTCGCTGTCTTCCTGCTCCGGAGCGGTATTGATCACGGTGGCCTGATCTTCCAGCCAGCCGCCGCCCAGGGCCCGATACAGAGTGATCTGATTGGCGAGCTTGCTGAGCGTGATGGACACCAGTTCCTGACGGGCGGTAAGCAGACTGCGTTGCGCGTCCAGTACCGCGAGATAGTCGTCCGCGCCCAACTCGTAGCGTTGCTGGGACAGTTCCAGTGAGCGGCGAGTGGCGTCCACCAGAGCCTGCTGGGCGATTTCCTGTTCCAGCAGGGTTTCACGGGCCACCAGCGCATCCGAGACTTCCTGGAAGGCGGTCTGGATGGTTTGCTCATAGGTGGCGACGCTCTGGTCCCGACGCACTTCCGCCACGTCCAGGCTGGCGCGGTTGCGCCCGCCGGTGAAGATCGGCAGGGAAATGCTCGGCGAGAACGACCAACTGCGCGAGCCGCTCTCGAACAACCCGTCCAGTTCGGCACTGCTGGTACCAAAGGTGCCGGTCAGGGAAATGCTTGGGAAGAACGCCGCCCGGGCCGCGCCGATATTGGCGTTGGCTGCCCGCAGCAAGTGTTCCGCGCGGATGATGTCCGGACGTGCCAGCAACACATTGGAGGACAGCCCGGAAGGCACCTCCGATAATTCCACCAGACCGGATTCCTCCAGGTTATCGTTGGGCAGAGGCGGCAGCGGCGCGCCGACCAGGGTGGCCAGGGCGTTACGGTCCTGGGCCACCAGACGGGCGAAGCGGGCACGATTGGCGCGGGCGGTTTCCAGCGCGGTCTGCGCCTGACGCAGTTCCAGCTCGGAGCCGACACCCAGGTCGAAGCGGCGCTGGGTCAGATCCAGGGAGGCCCGGTAGGCCTCCATGGTTTCCTCGCTGATGCGCAGGTTTTCGCGGTCCGCCACCAGCGTCAGGTAAGCGTTGGCCACTTCCGACACCAGAGTGATGTGGGCGCTGCGCTGGGCTTCCTCGCTGGCCAGATAATTCTGCAGGGCGGCATCCTTGAGGCTGCGTACCCGGCCGAACAGATCCAGCTCGTAGGCGGAGATGCCTACGTTGGCGCCATACTGACTCTGCACCTGGCTCTCGCCGGTGTTGTTCAGGTCACCGGGCACCCGTTGCCGGGTGCCGGTGCCGTTGAGGCCGATATCGGGAAACAGGTCGGCACGCTGAATCCGATACTGGGCGCGCAACTCTTCCACATCCAGCATGGCCAGACGCAGATCCCGGTTGTTGGCCAGGGCGGTCTGGATCAGCTGCTGCAGTTCCTGTTCGGCGAAGAAATCCCGCCAGCCGGGCAGGGTGACCTGCGTGGCGTCGGTGCCCTCACGGAATTGATCCGGCACCGGGGACGGGGGCTGTTCATAGCTGGGCGCCAGCGTACAGCCGCTCAAGGCCAGAGCAACGGCCAGCGCCATGGAAGCGGGTTTCAATGTCATCCGCGGGTCTCCTCGGACGGCTCGTTACGGTCACCTTTGCCGTTCAACGGCACGCCGGACAGTTTACGAACCACCACGTAGAACAAAGGAATGAAGAAAATGGCCAGGGCGGTGGCGGTGAACATGCCGCCAAACACACTGGTACCGATGGCGTTACGGGCACCGGAGCCGGCGCCGCTGCTCAGCATCAGCGGTGTTACCCCGAGCATGAACGCCATGGAGGTCATCAGGATCGGACGCAGCCGCATGCGTGTGGCCTCCAGCGTGGCTTTCCACAACGAGTGACCTTGATCTTCCAGATCCTTGGCGAACTCGGCGATCAGAATCGCGTTCTTCGCCGCCAACCCGATGGTAGTGAGCAGGCCGACCTGGAAGAAGACGTCATTTTCCAGGCCCCGGCCCAGTGAGAACAGGACCGCGCCGAGCACACCCAGCGGCACCACCAGCATCACCGCGAACGGAATCGACCAGCTCTCATACAGGGCGGCGAGACACAGGAACACCACGATCAACGAAAGGGCGTACAACGCCGGTGCCTGGTTGCCGGACTGGCGTTCCTGGTAGGACAGGCCGGTCCATTCGTAGCCGAAGCCCTCTGGCAGATCCGCCGCCAGACCTTCCAGCGCGGTCATGGCGTCACCGGTACTGAAACCGGGATTGGCATTGCCCTGGATGTTCACCGAGGAGACGCCATTATAACGCTGCAGCTGTTGCGGACCGTGCTGCCAGTCGCCGGTGGCGAAGCTGGAGAAGGGCACCATCTGGTTATTGCTGTTGCGCACGTACCAGGTGCCGATGTCCTCCGGCAGCATGCGGTCTTCCGCGTCGCCCTGGACGTAGACCCGCTTGATCCGGCCGCGATCGAGGAAGTCGTTGACATAGGTGGAACCCCAGGCCACCGACATGGTGTTGTTGATGTCGGCGATGGAGACGCCCATGGACTGTGCCTTCAGGTGATCCACGTCGACCTTGTACTGCGGCGCGTCGGGCAAGCCGTTGTAACGTACCTGTACCATCGACGGATCCTGGTTGGCCTGACCAAGCAACTGGCCCATGGCCTGGTTGAGCGCGTCATGGCCCAGGCCGGCACGGTCCTGGAGCTGGAAGTTGAAACCGCTGGCCACCCCGAGAGCGGGGATCGACGGCGGGTTCAAGGCAAAAATGATCGCCTCGCGAATCCCGCCGAAGTAACCCATGGCGCGACCGATGATCTGGTCGATGCCATCGGTACTGAGGTCACGATCCTCCCAATCCCGCAGACGGACGAAAGCGATCCCCGAGTTCTGGCCACGACCGGCGAAGCTGAAGCCGGCCACGGTGAAGATGGATTGCACCGCGTCCTTTTCTTCCTCCAGGAAGTAGTACTCCATCTTCTTCAATACTTCGATGGTCTGCTCCTGGGTGGAACCCACCGGCAGCTGTACTTGCGCCAGCATGATGCCCTGGTCCTCTTCCGGCAGGAAGGCGGTGGGCAGGCGGGTGAAGGTGAACGCCAGCACCGCCACCACGGCCACATAGATCAGCAGGTAGCGGCCACGGCGGCCGAGGATCTTTTCCACCCTGTTGTGATAGCCATGGCTGGCACGATCGAAGTTGCGGTTGAACCAGCCGAAGAAGCCTTTCTTGTCCTCATGGGAGGCGTCCTGCTGCTTGAGCATGCTGGCGCACAATGCCGGTGTCAGGATCAGGGCCACCAGTACCGACAACACCATGGCCGAAACGATGGTGATGGAGAACTGACGATAGATGGCGCCGGTGGAGCCGGGGAAGAACGCCATGGGAATGAACACCGCGGACAGCACCAGGGCGATACCGACCAGAGCGCCGGTGATCTGGCCCATGGATTTGCGCGTGGCTTCGCGAGGGGGCAAACCCTCTTCCGCCATCACCCGTTCCACGTTTTCCACCACCACGATGGCGTCGTCCACCAACAGACCGATGGCCAGTACCATGCCGAACATGGTCAGGGTATTGATCGAGAAGCCGAAGGCGAACAGCACCGCGAAGGTCCCCAGCAGCACCACCGGCACGGCGATGGTGGGGATCAGCGTGGCGCGGAAGTTCTGCAGGAACAGGTACATCACCAGGAACACCAGCAGAATCCCTTCAAACAGGGTCTTCACCACCTCCATGATGGAAATTTCCACGAACGGCGTGGTGTCGTAGGGGAAATCCATTTGCATGTCTTCGGGGAAGAACTGGCTCAGATCGTTGAGTGTGGACTTCACCCGTTCGGCGGTATCCAGGGCGTTGGCGCCGGTGGCCAGGTTGATCCCCAGACCGGTGGCGGAGGTGCCGTTGTAACGCCCGGTGATATCGTAGCTTTCCTTGCCGAACTCGATGTTGGCGACGTCCTTGAGGCGTACCTGGGAGCCGTCATCGTTGACGCGCAGCAGAATCCGCCCGAATTCCTCGGGGGTTTGCAGTAAGGTCTGCACGATGATGGAAGCGCTCAACTGCTGGCCTTCCACCGCCGGGTTACCGCCGATCTGGCCGCCGGTGATCTGGTTGTTCTGTACCGTGATCGCCTGGGTGACATCCGCCGCGGTCAGACCGAATTCGGTCATCTTCTGGGAGTCGAGCCAGACGCGCATGGCGTATTGGGTGCCGAACAACTGGGTGGTACCGACACCTTGCACCCGGCTGATCGGATCCTGGATGTTGGCCGCCACATAGTCGGCGAGGGCCGCGTTGTCCAGTTCACCGGATTTGGAGTTGAACGCCACCACCATCAGGAAGGTGTCGGAGGACTTGCTCACCTGCACCCCCTGCTGCTGCACCACCTGGGGCAGGCGCGGGGTGGCCAGTTGCAGTTTGTTCTGCACCTGGACCTGGGCGATATCCGGATCGGTACCGGGGGCGAAGGTCAGAATGATCTGCGCGTTACCGGAGGAATCACTGGTGGAGGACATGTACAGCAGATTATCGATACCGTTCATCTGCTGCTCGATGACCTGCGTCACCGAATCTTCCACGGCTTTCGCCGAGGCCCCGGGGTAGGTGGCCTCGATGGTAACTTCCGGCGGTGCCACGGTGGGGTACTGCTCCACCGGCAAAGTATTGATCGCCAGGGCGCCCGCCATCATCAGAACGATGGCGATCACCCAGGCGAAAATGGGTCGATCAATAAAGAAATTGGCCATGTTGCTCCCCGATTACTCGGCGTTGGCGTTGTTCGGGCCGTTGTCCTGGGCCTGGGTTTGCTGCGCTTGCTGCTTTTGCGCCTCGACGTCCACACCTTCCACCGGCATGCCGGGGCCGATCTTTTGCAGGCCGTCGACGATCAGTTTGTCGCCGGCGGCGAGGCCATCGCCGATTAACCAGCGGTTGCCCACCGTGCGCACGGTTTCCACCTGACGTTTTTCCACCGTGTTGTTGTCGCCGATGACCATGGCACTGGCGGTGCCTTGCGGATCACGGGTGACCGCTTTCTGTGGCACCAGGATGGCGTTGTCGCGTTGTCCCTGGGGCAGCTTGGCGCGTACGAACAGACCGGGCAGCAGGTCGCCGTCGGGATTGGGGAACAGGGCGCGCAGGGTGATCGAGCCGGTGCTCTCATCCACTGCGTATTCGGAGAATTGCAGGGTCCCGCTCTCGCCGTACTCGGTGCCGTCTTCCAACACCAGAGTGACGCGCGCCTTGTCTTCGCCGACCTGTTCCAACTGCCCGCTTTCCATGGCCACGCGCAGTTGACGCAACTCACGGGCGGACTGGGTGAGGTCCACATAGATCGGATCCAACTGGCGAATGGTGGCCAGCGCCTCGCTCTGGTTGGCGGTGACCAGAGCGCCGGCGGTGACGCTGGAACGGCCGATGCGCCCGGAAATCGGCGCCTTGACACTGGCGTAGTCCAGGTTCAGGCGAGCGGTATCCACCGCGGCCTGGGCGGCGGCGATCTGCGCTTTGTTGGTGCCCAGACTGGCGCGGGCATTGTCGTACTCCTGACGGCTTACCGCGTTCGCCTCCACCAGAGTCTTATAGCGGTCGGCCAGCAGCTGGTTGGACTCCAGTGTGGAACGGGCGCTGGCCAGATCCGCCTGGGCGCTGGCCAATGCCGCCTTGAACTGGCGATCGTCGATGCGATAAAGCACCTGCCCGGCCTCAACTTCGGCGCCTTCATCGAACAGACGTTCCTTGATAATGCCGCTCACCTGAGGGCGAATCTCCGCCACCTCATAGGGGCTGGTGCGGCCGGGTAGTTCGTTGACGACGGTATAGGGTTCCGGTTTAACCGTGATGTAACCCACCTGCGCCGCGCCGCCGGCACCTTGCTGCTGAGGCGTGTCGTTTCCGCAGGCGGTCAGGGCGAGGGCAAAAAAGAAAAGGACAGAAAAATGGACCGATCGTGCGCGCATAGAAACCTCGGTTTCCTATGAAAATCAATGAATTTTGGTTGCTTCCGTTACGGCGAGAAAGCGCGGATACCCGATAATTACACAAAAGCGAAAAGAGTATACATACATTCGTAGATGTATGTATAGTTCTCCCTCCAGCGAGATCACAGGAGTCCGGCCATGAGGCGCACCAAGGCGGAAGCTCAGGAGACCCGTGAGCAGATACTCGACGCGGCGGAGCGCGTCTTTCATGAAAAAGGCGTATCGAGGACCTCCTTGAATGACATCGCCGGCGCGGCGGGGTTCACTCGTGGCGCCATTTATTGGCACTTCAAAAACAAACATGATGTTTTTGCCGCCATGTTGGAGCGAAAGCGTTTGCCGCTTGAGGCTCTGGCGCAGCGGGCGGAGCACCCTGAAGAGAAGGATCCGCTGGGGCGGTTGCGGGAATTCCTGATCTACGTGCTCTGTGAAACCGTCCGTGATCCGAGCCGTCGGCGGGTATTGGAGATCATATTCCAAAAATGTGAATTTACTGTGGAAACCGATCCTCTGATGACCCGCCAGAAGGAATCCTTTCTGGAAGCCTCCAAATCCATGCGAATCATCCTTGGCCGCGCCATCGAGCGCGGGCAACTGCCTGAAAGTCTGAACATCGAGCGTGCCGTGACCTTGCTGCATGTGCAAGTGTGTGGCCTTCTTTATGTCTGGTTGCTGGTCCCGGAGACCTTTGATCTCGAACAGGAAGCGGCCCATCATGTGGACTGCTATCTCAACACGCTGGCATCGTGCCCCTCCATTTCCGGGTGTCCGGATTCTCCTTCCTGATTTTGATTTCTGATTTCGGAACGTGATTTTGAAATAATTGACGCCACCCAAGGGTCATGTCACATTCTTTGCCCCCGCACGGACAGTGCCGGATGCCCTCCGGGCTGGCGGCGATCGCCGTGGTCCGCCCGGGCATCAACCGATAAATCAATGCCACGTCGGCAACGCAATACGCGCCCGGAACCAGGCTCGTTCGTTGGTTGCCGGTGCCGCCGTCGTGACCGGAAGAAACCGGAACAGGAGAATAATGATGAGTAAACTGTTTGATCTCACGGGAAAAGTCGCTCTGATCACCGGATCCACCCGGGGTATCGGTAAAGCCATCGCCGAGGAAATGGCCCGTGCTGGCGCCAAGGTGGTCATCTCCAGCCGCAAGCCGGAGCCTTGCCATGAAGTGTGCGAGGCGATCAAGGCGGAAGGTCACGAGGCCATCGCCGTGCCCTGTAACGTGGGCAGCAAGGATGATTTGATGAACCTGGTGGATGAAACCCTGGCCGCCTTTGGCAAGATCGATATTCTGGTCTGTAACGCCGCCACCAACCCGGTTTACGGCCCCACCGCGGAAGTCAGCGACGAGGCCTGGGACAAGATTCTCGACACCAACGTCAAGGGTACTTTCTGGCTGTGCAACCGGGTACTGCCGATCATGGCCGAGAACGGCGGTGGTAACGTGGTGATCATTTCCAGCATCGCCGGCCTGCGCGGCAACACCGTGATTGGCACCTACGGAGTGTCCAAGGCGGCGGAAGCGGCTCTGGCCCGCAACCTGGCGGTGGAGTGGGGGCCGAAGAATATTCGTGTCAACGCCATTGCTCCGGGCCTGGTGCGCACCGATTTCGCCAAGGCTCTGGTGGAAGACCCGGTTCGCCGTCAGCGCGCCGAGGAACGCACACCGGTGCGCCGTATCGGCGATCCGGTGGATATCGCCGGGGTGGCGTTGTTCCTGTCCAGCGCCGGCAGCGCTTACGTGACCGGCCAGACCATCGTGGCGGACGGCGGCGAAACCATTTGTTGATGGCCGCGGGCGCGCCGCATTTGCTTTTGCGGACCGCGACCGGCGTTAGAGGCAAACGCTAAGCGATTTTTGAGGTTCCATATGGAAGGTCAACCGGAACTGGTGCCGGTCCTTGAGGCCCATCGTTTCGATGAATCCCGTCTGTCCCGGTATCTGGATCAGGCCGGGCTGCTGGCAGGAGCGTTGCGGGTGCAACAGTTCCAGGGCGGACAGTCCAATCCCACCTATCTGCTGGAAAGTGGCGAGCGCCGCTACGTTCTGCGCAAGAAGCCGCCGGGCAAGGTGTTGCCGTCGGCGCATCAGGTGGACCGCGAATATCGGGTAATGAAGGCATTGGGCGAACACAGCGATGTGCCGGTGCCGACCATGCGTGCTCTCTGCGAGGACGATGACGTTATCGGCACCAGCTTTTACGTCATGGATTTCGTGCCCGGTCGGGTGTTTTCCGAGCCGCTGCTGGAATGCCTGCCCACTGCTCAACAGCGCCGTGCCGTCTATGAGGCCATGGTGGATACTCTGGCCAAATTGCACAGCGTTGACTACAGGGTCGCCGGTTTGGAGGATTTTGGACGTCCTCAAGGGTATGTGGCGCGTCAGGTGAAACGCTGGCGGGCTCAGTACCAGGCCTCCAAGACCGACGAGCTGCCGGCCATGGACAACCTGATCGACTGGCTCGAGGAGCACATTCCCGAGGACGACAGTGCCGCCATTGCTCACGGTGACTTCCGCATGGGCAATCTGCTGCTGGCGCCGGACCAGCCCAAGGTAGTGGCGGTGCTGGACTGGGAACTGGCCACCATTGGCCATCCGCTGGCGGATCTGGCTTACTTCTGTCTGCCGTATCATTTGCCCCACGGTATTCAGGGGGTGCGCGGTCTGGACGGCCTGGATCTGAGCGAACGCGGCATTCCCGACGAGCATGTATTGCTGGAACGTTACTGTCGCGGTTGTGGCCGCGATGGCATCAGTGACTGGCCGGTGTTCCTGGCCTTCGCGCTGTTCCGTACCGCGGCGATCCTGCAGGGAGTTTATGCCCGGGCGCTGCAGGGCAACGCCAGCAATCGTGACGCGCTGGAAGTCGGCAAGCGGGCCGGACTGATGGCCGAGCGCGGCTGGCAAATCGCCCGTACTCACCAATAAACAGCTAATGACAGCCCCTCGGGCGTCATCATCGCTTCATTCCGACCGGGCAGCATAGGCGGCGCGGACGGTAGACAAGAATTCGGACAATACAGGAGCCACCATGAAGCCCTTCCAACGTATCCTTCTTACCAACGACGATGGCATCGACGCCCCCGGTCTGAAAGTGGCCGAGGCAATCGCCGCGGAACTGGCCGAGGAGGTCTGGGTGGTGGCGCCGGAGCATGATCAAAGCGGGGTGGGGCAGAGTATTTCGCTGCACAGCCCGTTGCGGGTATATCATCACGGCGAGCGCCGCTACGCCGTTTCCGGTACGCCGGCGGATTGCGTCCTTTTCGCCATGACGGAGTGGCTGGAGGAAACGCCGCCGGATCTGGTGCTGTCCGGGGTCAACTGTGGCGCCAATCTGAGTGACTCGGTGATGTACTCCGGTACCGTTGGCGCGGTGCTGGCGGCGGCCCATCTGGGGTTGCCCGGCGTGGCGCTGAGCCAGGCGTTTCTGGATCGGGATGCCATCAACTACGCACCAGTGAGCGAGTTGGCGGTGGGACTGATCCGGCAATTATGGGAGCGTCACGCCGAGCATTGCTGCTGGAACCTCAACTTCCCCGATCTGCCACTGGCGCGGATCAAGGGTAACCGCATCACCCGTCAGGTGCCGGGCAGTATCCGCCGCGCCCGGTTGGTGGCCGGACGTGACGGTCGCAATCTGTCCTATCACTGGCTGACCTTCGAGCGCGATCCGGATTCCATCGATCACCCGCAGTCCGACGTGGTGGCTCTGCGTGATGGCCGTGTGTCGGTGATGCCGCTGCGCCCCTCCCGCTGTGATGATGATCTGGCCGATGCCTTGTGGGAGAAAGGAGAGTGGCCACTGGCCGGGCAGGACTGAGCCCGGATTGTCCATTGCCGAGTTGCCCCGGCCACGAAGCCGCTGTGGGAGCTTGCCTGCAAGCGAATGGACTTCCGGGCGCCTGGATTCGCTTGCAGGCAAGCTCCCACAGCGGCTTCGTAGTCCTCTCTGAAGTCATGGCATTGCGGGAATTCACAAGCCAGAGTCAGACTCTCCTGAAATTATGGGACACCGGTGATCCACGGACCGCGATGTGCACACTGCTGACTGCCTGGCGGGGCCCGTCAGATCATTCACCACCGAAAATATGAAACCATATTCCGAAATAGTATTGACGCCCCGCGGGGCGCGTGTCAGATTCTCCGGCTATTCCATTTGGCGGGTCACGGAGTCCGAAAGGGCCTTGGTCGCCGAAGGTTAACGACGTTTTCCGAAGCATTTCCGCCCCAGGCGGGAGTGGCGGTTTCGTCGTATCACCTGTTGCCTATGCAGCACCATATGCAGCAACAACAAGCGGGTACCAGCCTCCATAACGCGGGCCCCAAGAAAAAAGTGGCCTTTATCGCCACAGTCGAATCGTAGGGAGAGTTAGCATGTTTGATCGGCATTTTGCCGTTTGGCCTGAAAACCTGCCGCATCACCTGACCATTCCGGAAACCAGCCTCTGTACCAATCTTGATGTCTCCGCGCTGCGCTATCCGGAAAAACCGGCCATCATTTATTACGACCATACCATCACCTACCGGGAACTGAAGCGCCAGGTCGACGCTCTGGCCGGCTACCTGCAAACATTGGGCGTGGACAAAGGTGACCGCGTCCTGCTGTACATGCAGAACGCTCCTCAATTCATCATCGGTTACTACGCCATTCTGCGGGCCAACGCCATCGTCGTGCCGATCAACCCGATGAACCGCACGGCGGAACTGGAACACTACCTGGAGGATACCCAGGCAACGGTGACGCTGGCGGCACAAGAAGTGTTCGCCAATATCGCGCCGCTGATCGGCACCCGTCAGCTGCGTCATGTCATCGTGGCGTCCTACAGCGACTATATCGACCCGCAAACCGATCTGGACCTTCCCGCGGAAGTACGGGCGCCGGCGCAACCTTTGCAAACCGAAGGCGCGATCGCCTGGCGCGACGCCATCGACGCCGGCAAGACCCCCGGAGAATTGCTGGTGGGGCCGGATGATCTGGCCGTTTTCCCCTACAGTTCCGGGACCACCGGCGCTCCCAAAGGCTGCATGCATACCCACCGGTCGGTGATGGCCACCTGTGTGCATGGCGTGGCCTGGCGCTCTGGCGGCGGCAGTGAGGGCATCATCCTCTCCACCTTGCCGTACTTCCATGTCACCGGCATGCAGGGCGCCATGAACGCGCCCATCTACACCGGTGCCTGCATCGTGCTGATGACCCGCTGGGATCGCCGTACCGCGGCCACCCTGATTCAGCGTTATCAGGTCACCAGTTGGACCAACATCGTCACCATGGCCATCGATCTGCTGTCCGATCCGGAGGTGGAATCCTTCGATCTGTCCAGCTTGCAGAACATCGGCGGTGGTGGCGCGGCCATGCCGGAAGCGGTCTCCGACAAACTGTTCAAGCTCACCGGCCTGCGCTACATCGAAGGGTATGGCCTCTCCGAGACCATCGCCGCCACCCACATCAATCCCGCCGAGAAGCCAAAAAAACAGTGCCTTGGCATTCCGGTCTTCGACGTGGATTCCCGCGTCATCGACCAGGAGACCGGCAAGGAACTGGGCGTCGGGGAAGTGGGGGAGATCATTTCCCACGGCCCGCAGATTTTCCAGGGTTACTGGAACCGTCCGGAGGAAACCGAGAAGGCCTTCATCGAACTGGACGGCAAGCCGTTCTTCCGTACCGGAGACATGGGGTACTACGACGAAGAAGGCTATTTCTTCATCGTCGACCGGGTGAAACGCATGATCAATGCGTCCGGCTTCAAGGTCTGGCCCGCCGAAGTGGAAAGTCTGATGTACCGCCATCCCGCCATTCAGGAGTGCTGCATCATCTCCGCGCCGCACGAGCGTCGTGGTGAAACGGTGAAAGCCTGTGTGGTTTTGAACGCCAAGGATAAAGATAACGTCAGCGAGGACGATATCATTACCTGGTGCAAGAATGAGATGGCCGCCTACAAGGTGCCGCAGATCGTCGAATTCCGCGATGAGCTGCCTCGTTCTCCCACCGGCAAGGTGATGTGGCGGGCGCTGCAAGAACAGGAATGGGCGAAGAGCGAAAGCACTTCCTGATCCTTTGAGCAACGGCAATTCCCGTGACGGATTGTCGTTGCTATTTTCGCACTGCGAAATGCTATTCCGAATATTGACGCTTCGGTGAGGTGCTGTTAGCGTCTTGGCCTTCATGCACCATCGTGCATGAAAGTATGCCGGCGAGAGCGTCCGTACCATAACAACCCAGAAAGTGAAGCGTGCCATTTGACGGTAGAGAGTGGCAGTGGACGGTGGCGGTGGAGCGTCACTGGATAACTACACAAGGCGCGTTTCATTATTATTATAAGGAGTCGCAGTTTTGGACTTGTTTCTGCAGCAAGTGCTCAATGGCCTGACCCTGGGAAGCATATATGGCCTGATTGCCCTGGGCCTGACCCTGGTCTATGGCATTCTCCATGTTCCCAATTTCGCCCACGGTGCGCTGTATATGGTGGGGGCCTACGTGGCTTACTTCACCATGGTGGACCTGGGGCTGAACTACTGGCTGGCGATGATCGCCGCCGGTGCGGTAGTGGCCTTCCTTTCCGTTCTTTGTGAGCGTCTCGTCTTTCACCCGCTGCGTCATGCGCCGCCCATTCACGACAAGATCGCCGCCATCGGCATCCTGTTGTTTCTTGAGGCGGTGGTGCAGATGTACTGGGGCGCGGATTTCCGCCGCATGCCCACGCCCTATAACGAGATCCTGCATTTCGGCGGTCTCACCATTCCGGCCCAGCGTCTGTTGATCATCGCGGGTGCCTTCGGCCTGATGGGCGCCTTGCACCTGTATCTGAAAAAGACCATGACCGGCGCCACCATCATCGCCATGGCGCAAAACCGGGAAGGCGCCTTCCTGGTGGGTATCGACGCCAACCGCGTGGCGATGATGACGTTCGCCATCGCCGGCATGCTGGCGGCGGTGGGCGCGACCCTGTTCGCACCGATCAACCTGGTCTATCCGGCCATGGGGCACCTGCTGATCATGAAAGCCTTCGTGATCATTATTCTCGGCGGTATGGGCAGCATTCCCGGTGCCATCGTCGGTGGCCTGATCATCGGTTTCGCCGAAGCCCTGGGCGGTTTCTACATCTCCAATGAGTACAAGGACGTCATCGCCTTCGCGTTGCTGGTGGTGATTTTGTCGGTGAAACCCACCGGGCTGTTCACCAAGGGGGTGCGCTAATGGATCGCCTGATGAATTTCCTGGTCAGCCCGGTGCTGAAATGGGCCTTGCTGGTGTTGGCGGTGGTGTTTCCGCTGATCTCCGACAACGAGTACCACATCTACGTGATGGCCACGGCCTTTATCTGGGCCATCGCCGTTTACGGTATGAACATCATCACCGGTTACTGCGGCCAGCTGAATCTGGCTCATGGCGGCTTCTTCGCCATCGGCGCCTATGTGGTGGCGATCCTGACGGTGGATCACGAGTGGGCGTTCTGGCCGGCGTTCATCGCCGCCGGTCTGGCCGGCGCCATCTTCGGTTTTCTGGTCGGCGTGGTATCCCTGCGTCTGAAGGAGCATTACTTCGCCATCTTCACGTTGTGTGTGGGCTTCATCATTTACCTGCTGCTGGAGAAATGGGAAGAACTCACGCACGGTTCCCTCGGCATTATCAACATTGCCCCGCCGGAAGGGTTCGGTTTGGTGGATTTCACCGAGACCGTGCCGTTCTACTACCTGGTGCTGGCGTTCCTGGTGTTGTCCGTGTGGCTGGTGAGCCGCCTTTCCCGTTCTCTGTTGGGCCGGACTTTCCTGGCCATCCGCATCAGTGACGACCTGGCGCAATCGCTGGGCATCAACCTGATGCGCAACAAGGTTCTGGCGTTCGTGCTGTCCACCGTTTACGCCGCTTCGGCCGGCGCCTTGTACGCTGGTGTGGTGCGTTTCATCGGCCCGGCGGAAGCGGACGTGGTGCATACCTTCGACATGATCACCTACCTGCTGGTAGGCGGCATTGGCACCTTGATGGGGCCGCTGCTCGGTACCCTGGCAATCACCTGGCTGACGCAGATGCTGCAGTCCCTGGAAGAGTACCGCATGATCATCTTCGGCCCGATGCTGGTGATTCTGGTGATCTTCTTCCCGCGCGGTATCGTCGGCGGTTTCCTGACCTGGCGCGGACGTCGCCTGGCCAATAAAGCGTCTCAACAGGGCCAGGACGGGAAATCCCAAACCACTGTCAATACTCCCAGCACGCCCAACGCGGACAAACAGGAGGCCGGCAACAATGCTTAAGATCAGTAATCTGACCAAGCGTTTCGGCGGCCTGGCGGCGGTCAATAACGTCAGCGTGGAATTTCCCGCCAATCAAGTGAACGCCATCATCGGCCCCAACGGGGCCGGTAAAAGTACTTTCTTCAATCTGGTGGCCGGAGCGATGCCGCCCAGCGAAGGCAAGATCGAATACCAGGGCATGGACATCACTGGCATGGCGCCGGACCGGATTGCCCGTCTCGGCGTGGCGCGGACTTTCCAGACCACCATGCTGTTCGATCAGTCCACCGTGCTGGACAACCTGATCGTCGGTCACCGGCTGCGCACCCAGTCGCGCCTGTGGGACGTGATCATCAACTCCAAGCGTCTGCGTGACGAGGAGAAGAAGTGCCGCTCCCGCGCCGCCGAGGTGCTGGACTTCGTCGGGCTGTCCCATATCGGCCATCGCTACATCGCCGATATCAGCCAGGAAGAGCGCAAGCGCGTGGCCTTCGCTCTGGCCATGGCCACCGATCCGGAACTGGTGCTGCTGGATGAACCGGCCGGCGGTATCAATCCCGAGGAGACGGAGAATCTGGCCGACCTGATTCGCAAGATGGTCAAGCACGGCATCACCGTCTGCCTGATCGAGCACAAGATGGATATGATCATGAGCCTCGCGGACAAGATCATGGTGCTGGACCACGGCGAGAAGATCGCCGAGGGAACCCCGGAGCAGATCAAGAACGATCCGGTGGTCATCGAGGCTTACCTGGGGAGTGAACAAGATGTTGAAGCTTGAAAACGTCGACGCCAAGTACGATAGCTTCAAGGCCCTGGATAAGGTCTCCATGACCGTGGGGCAGGGTGAACTGGTGGTGCTGCTGGGGGCCAATGGCGCCGGCAAGACCACCTTGTTCAATACCATCAGCGGTCTGCTGAAGCCCTCCGCCGGCAGCATCACCCTGAACGGCGAGGACGTGACCGGACGGCGACCGTCCGCTCTGGTGCAAGCCGGCGTGGTGCAGTGTCCGGAAGGCCGCAAGCTGTTCCCGGAAATGTCGGTGATGAAGAACCTGGTGCTGGGCGCTTACGTGCATCGCCGTGACAAGGCCGGCATCAAGAAGACCCTGGACCAGGTGCTGGAGATGTTCCCGATCCTGGAAGAGAAGAAAAATCAGGCGGCGGGATCGCTCAGCGGCGGCCAGCAACAGATGGTGGCGATCGGCCGGGCCCTGATGGGGCGTCCGAAACTGATGCTGCTGGACGAACCGTCCCTGGGACTGGCGCCACTGGTGGTCAAGCAGATGTTCGAGACCATCCAGACCATCAATCGCGCGGGCACCACGGTGTTGTTGGCGGAGCAGAACGCCTTTGCCGCGCTGAAGATCGCCACCCGTGCCTATGTGATCGAGAACGGTCGCCTGGTGATGGAAGGGGACCGCGATGCCATGCTTGGTAACGAGGCGGTGCGTAAAGCCTATATCGGTGCCTGATCACAATCCGATTAGCGGCCCCTGGCGGCCTCTGCTCGGTGCTTTATGATCGTCAACGTACGTTAGCGTGATGTACTACAACAATGGTGATCCCTACAAAAAATGGGAGTGAAGTAATGAAACTGAAGAAAACGTTTGTTCGCCTGGCCACCGCCAGTGCTCTGGTTATGGGTATGGGGGCCGTCAACGCCGCCGAAGTCAACATCGGCTTTACCGGTCCGCTCAGCGGCGGCGCGGCGCTGTACGGTGAGAATACGCTGGAAGGCCTGCGCATGGCGGCCGAGGAAATCAATGCCGCCGGTGGCGTGAAAGTCGGTGGTGAAAGCTACGAAGTCAACATCGTTTCCCTGGACGACAAATATTCCCCGAGCCAGGCGGCGGTGAACGGCAAGCGTCTGGTGCAGCAATACAAAACCCCGGCGGTATTCACCCCGCATTCCGGCGGCACCTTCGCGTTGCAGGCATTTAACCAGCGTGACGGCTTCATTGTCATGTCCTACACCTCGATCCCGTCCGTGACCGAGAAGGGCAACAAGCTGACCGTGAAGATTCCGCCGTCCTTCACCGACTACATCGAGCCGTTCTCCAAAATGGCCATGGAAACGTCCGGCAAGAAAGTGGCGGTGGCCAACGCCACTCACGACTACGCCAAGTACTGGACCAAGGCGTTCGTACCGAAGTGGGAAGCCATGGGCGGTGAAGTGGTCGCCGACAACCCGATGGACTACAACAAGTCCGCCGACTTCTACACCGGTGTGAGCAAGGTGCTGGCGGCCAAGCCGGACGTGCTGTTCATCGGGGGCGCCTCCGAGCCTACCGGTCTGGTGGTGCGTCAGGCCCGTGAGCTGGGCTTCAAGGGCAGCTTCATCCTGATGGACCAGGCCAAGATCGATGAAGTGGCGAAAGTGGCCGGTGGTTTGCAGGCGGTGGAAGGTTCCGTGGGCGTAACGCCGCTGGGCAGTTCCGAAATCGAAGGGGCGCGCAAGTTCGTCGAGAAGTACCAGCAGAACCACAAAAACGTGGCCACCTCCGAAACCGCTTACAACTACTTCGCCATGCATATGCTGGCGCAAGCCATGCAGGAAGCGGGTTCCGTCGATGATCCGGCCAAGATCCGCGCCGCCATGCCGGCCGCGTTGGAAAAGATTTCGGCCGAGTACAACCCCTACGACGTGAACGGCATTTCCGAAAATGGCGCTCTGGAGACCGATGTGCAATTGGCCCAGGTCGTCGATGGCAAAGTGGTGCTGCGTCGCCTGTCTGATGTTTTGAGTCAGTAGTTTTTCCTAGGCCGTTTCTTCAAGGGCACCCTATGGGTGCCCTTGTCGTTTCCGGCCTATACCCATGGCGTGGTTGGCTCTGTGCCATGGCATGGGTTGGGGGTATGGTATTCAAACGGAATGGTATTGACTGGGACCGGCGACTCGGAATCATCCGCTTCCAAGCCTTGGTCCGATAAATGAAATGATATTCCGAAATAATTGATAATGGGCCGGGTTTTCTTATACTGGGACCCCCCCGGGATCTATCCCGCGCCCGTATTCCCATGGTTTCCGTGACGCTCGTCGTTAAACACGGAGGCCAACCTTTAGGTAAGGAGGAACCATGAGCGAGGTTGTCAGCTACCGCCGTGAAGGCGAAATCGGCGTTATCAGTGTTAATTACCCCCCGGTGAACGCCCTGGGACAAGGGGTGCGCGAGGGCCTGCAGAGCTGTCTGCGGGAAGGGCTGGCGGATGATCAGGCCAAAGCCCTGGTGGTGATTGGTGAAGGCCGTACCTTCCCCGCCGGCGCCGACATCCGTGAATTCGGCAAGCCGCCGGCTGGCCCGGCGCTGCCCGATGTGATCAACGAATACGAAAGCAGCGAGAAGCTGGTGATCGCGGCCATCCACGGCACCGCTCTGGGTGGCGGTCTGGAAGTGGCTCTGGGCTGTGACTATCGTGTCGCTCTGGATTCCGCCAAGGTGGGTCTGCCGGAAGTGAAGCTGGGCCTGCTGCCCGGCGCCGGTGGCACCCAGCGTCTGCCGCGCCTGGTGGGCGCCAAGGCTGCCCTCGACATGATCGTCGGCGGCAACCCGGTCAAAGCCAAAAACGCCCTGCAAATGGGTATTGTTGATGACGTGGTCAGCGGTGACCTGCTGGAAGGCGCTCTGGCCTATGCCCGCAAACTGGTTGCCGACAAAGCGCCGCTGCGTCGCATTCGCGATCTGGACGTACAGACCGAGGAAGCCGATCTGTTCGCCAGCTACGAGAAATCCATCGCCCGCAAACAACGTGGTTTCAAAGCCCCGTTCCACTGCATCAAGGCGGTGCAGGCGGCGGTGGAACTGCCGTTCGAAGACGGCATGAAGCGTGAGCGCGAGCTGTTCGGCGAACTGCTGGTCAGCTCCGAGTCCGCGGCGCAGCGCCATGTATTCTTCGCCGAGCGCGAAGTGGCCAAGGTGCCCGGCCTGCCCAAGGACACTCCCAAGCGTGAAGTCAACAGCGCCGCCGTGATCGGTGCCGGCACCATGGGCGGCGGCATCGCCATGAACTTCGCCAACGCCGGCATTCCGGTGAAGATTCTGGAAGTGAAGGAAGAGGCCCTGGAAAAGGGCATCGCCATCATCCGCAAGAACTACGAAAACACCGCCAAGAAAGGCCGTCTGACCCAGGAACAGGTGGAGCAGCGCATGGCGCTGATCCAGCCGACCCTGAGCTACGACGACCTCGGTGATGTGGACGTGGTGATCGAAGCCGTGTTCGAGAACATGGACGTGAAGGAAGCGGTGTTCAAGGAACTGGATCGGGTCTGCAAACCCGGCGCCATCCTCGCCACCAACACCTCCACCCTGGACGTCGACCGCATCGCCAGCTTCACCAAACGTCCGCAGGACGTAATCGGCATGCACTTCTTCAGCCCGGCCAACGTGATGAAGCTGCTGGAGAACGTGCGTGGCGAGAAAACCGCGGACGACGTCATCGCCACCGTGATGGACCTGAGCCGCCGCATCGGCAAAGTCGGCGTCCTGGTCGGTGTCTGCCACGGCTTCGTCGGCAACCGCATGCTGCACAAGCGTCAGGCGGAAGCGGTGCAACTGGTCAACGAAGGCGCCAACCCGGCGCAAGTGGACAAGGTACTGTTCGACCTGGGCTTCCCCATGGGCCCATTCGCCATGTCCGACCTGGCCGGCATGGATGTGGGTTACCGCATCCGTGAAGAGCTGCGCAAGGAAAACCCGGAAAACGCGCCGGCGCGTAACTGGACCGACGAGCTGGTGGAAAACGGCCGTATGGGCCAGAAAACCCAGGCTGGCGTGTTTGATTATAAAGAAGGCGACCGCACCCCCGTGCCGTCCGCCGAGGTGGACAAGATCATCGCCAAGTTCCGTGAGGAAAATGGCATCGCCACCCGTGAGGTGACGGATCAGGAAATCCTCGAGCGCTGCATGTACGTGATGGTGAACGAAGGCGCCAAAATCCTGGAAGAAGGCATCGCCGCCCGTCCGCTGGACGTGGATGTGATCTGGATCTACGGCTACGGCTTCCCGGTTTACCGTGGCGGGGTGCTGTTCTGGGCGGACCAGGTGGGCCTGAAGGCGATCTACGACAAAGTCAGCCAGTTCCACCAGGAAACCGGCGATGACGTTTGGAAACCCGCGCCGCTGCTGGAGAAACTGGCCAAAGAAGGCAAGGGCTTCTACAGCTGAAGCAGACAATGAAAATCGCGGCCCCTGGAACGCGGGGCCGCGATGTCAGTGTCGTTGCGAGAACAACGAGAGGACGTTATGGATATTAACTTTACCGCTGAGGAAGCCGCTTTCCGCGACGAGGTCCGCGCCTTCCTGAAAGACAAGTTGCCCGAGGATATTTCCCGCAAGGTCAAGGAACACAAACGCCTTGGCAAGGAAGACACTGTCCGCTGGCAGAAGATTCTCAACGAACAGGGCTGGCTGGCCCTGCACTGGCCGAAAGAGCATGGCGGTACCGGCTGGAGCCCGATCCAGAAGCACATCTTCGAGGAAGAATGTGCCGAGGCCGGCGCCCCCACCGTGCTGCCGTTCGGCGTCAACATGGTCGCTCCGGTGATCATCAAATTCGGTACCCAGGAGCAGAAGGACTACTACCTGCCGCGCATTCTCAAGAGCGAGGACTGGTGGTGTCAGGGTTACTCCGAGCCGGGCGCCGGTTCCGACCTGGCCAGCCTGAAAACCCGCGCCGTGCGCGAGGGCGATCACTACGTGGTCAATGGCCAGAAGACCTGGACCACCCTGGGGCAGCACGCCGACATGATCTTCTGTCTGGTGCGCACCGACCCGGACGCGAAGAAACAGGAAGGCATCTCCTTCCTGCTGATCGACATGAACACCCCCGGCATCACCGTGCGCCCGCTGATCACTCTGGACGGCGAGCACGAAGTGAACGAAGTGTTCTTCGACGACGTCAAAGTGCCGGTTGAAAATCTGGTTGGCGAAGAGAACAAGGGCTGGACCTGCGCCAAGTACCTGCTGACCTTCGAACGTACCGGCATCGCCGGCGTCGGCCAGTCCAAGGCGGCCCTGGCACATCTCAAGCAAGTGGCCGCTCAGCAGATCAGCAACGGCCGTCCGCTGATCGAAGACCCGCATTTCCGCCGCCGTCTGGCCGATGTGGAAATGGAATTGATGTCCTTGGAAATGACCAACCTGCGTACCGTGGCCGCCGCCGAGGCCGGTGGGGTACCGGGGGCGGAAAGTTCCTTCCTGAAAATCATGGGCACCGAGCTGCGTCAGGAAATCACTCACCTGTTCCGCACCGCCGCCGGTCCTTACGCGCTGCCGTTCCTCAACGAAGCGCTGCACGATGATTTCGACGGTAACTATGTCGGTCCGGAGTTTGCCGCTTCGGTATCCGCCCGCTACTTCAACTTCCGTAAGCTCTCCATTTTCGGGGGCTCCAACGAAATTCAGAAGAACATCATCTCCAAGATGATTCTCGGTCTGTAAGGAGGCGATCATGGATTTCAAACTTAGCGACGAGCAGCGCATGCTCGAAGAGACCGTCGGTCGCCTGGTACGTGATACCTATACCTTCGAGGTCCGTAACAAGAGCCTGGAATCCGAGCAGGGATTCAGCGCCGACGTCTGGCAACAGTTCGCCGAGCTGGGCCTGTTGGGCGTACCGTTCTCCGAGGAAGCCGGCGGCTTCAACGGCGGCGGCGCGGAACTGATGGTGGTGGCGGAAGGCTTCGGCCGTGGTCTGGTGGTGGAACCGTACCTGGCCACCGTGGTGCTGTGCGGCACCCTGGTGGACAAGCTCGGCAGCGACCAGCAGAAAGAAGCTCTGGTTCCGGCGATCATCGGCGGTGAAACCCGCCTGTCCCTGGCGCTGTATGAGCCGAATGGCCGCTACGAGCACAACCGCGTCACCACCAGCGCCAAGAAAGACGGCGAAGGGTATGTCCTGAACGGCGAGAAAGCCGTGGTCATTAACGGTGACAGCGCCGACCAACTGGTGGTCATCGCCCGTACCGCCGGTGCCGAGGACGATCGTGAGGGCCTCAGCGCCTTCCTGGTGGATGGCAACGCCGCTGGCGTCAGCCGTCGCGGTTACCCGACCATCGATGGCCTGCGTGCCGCCGAAGTTGTCCTCAAGGACGTGAAAGTCGGTGCCGACGCGCTGCTGGGCGCGGAAGGCCAGGCCATTGACGCCCTGGAAGATTCTCTGGCACTGGGTCTGGTGGCGCTGTGCGCGGAAGCTTCCGGCGCCATGGAAGTGGCCTGTGACCAGACCCTGGAATACATCAAGGAACGCCAGCAGTTCGGCGTGCCGATCGGTAAATTCCAGGCGCTGCAACACCGCATGGTGGAAATGCGCATGGAACTGGAAAAAGTGCGTTCCATCACCATGCTGGCCGCCTGCAGCCTGAACGAGTCACGTGAACTGCGTGACAAGCGTTTGGCCGCGGCCAAGGCGCAGGTCGGCAAATCCGGCCGTCGCGTGGCGGAGGAAGCGATCCAGCTGTTCGGCGGCATGGGCATGATGGAAGAAACCCCCATCTCCCACTACGCCAAGCGCATCGTGATGATCGACCATCACCTGGGCGACAGCGAATACCACTTCGGCCGGCTGGAAAGCCTGCTGGACGTGGAGTAACAAAAAAGGGCGGCCGAGAGGCCGCCTTTTTTTCAGTTAATAGTGAACAGTTAAGCCCCCTGTGGGAGCTTGCCTGCAAGCGAATACCCCAACGTTACCTATCCACTATCAATTGATTAAATAATAAAATTCGGGAGAATTTGTATGACCGTGAATCGCCAGATCATTCTCGCCAAGCGTCCGGAAGGCATGCCGGACGAATCCAACCTGGTCCTGCAGGAAGGCGCCGTGCCGGAGTGTGGTGACGGCCAGGTACTGGTGCGCACCATTTATCTGTCCCTGGATCCGTACATGCGTGGCCGCATGAGCGCGGCCAAGTCCTATGCCGCCAGCGTCGAGGAAGGCGCGGTGATGGAAGGGGGCACCGTGGGGCAGGTGGTGGAATCCCGCCATCCGGATTTCAACCAGGGTGACTACGTGCTCGGCCGCGGCGGTTGGCAGGAGTACTCCGTGGAGCAGGGCAAGGCACTGCGCAAGCTGGATCCGGCGCAGGCGCCGATCAGCACCGCCGTGGGCGTGCTGGGCATGCCGGGTTTCACCGCCTACGCGGGCTTGGAAGAGATTGGCAAGCCGCAGCAAGGCGAAACCGTGGTGGTGTCCGCCGCCGCCGGAGCGGTGGGGCAGGTGGTGGGCCAGATCGCCAAGATGAAAGGGTGTCGGGTGGTCGGCGTGGCTGGTGCCGAGGACAAGTGTCGCCAGGTAGTCGAGGCTTACGGCTTCGACGCCTGCGTCAACTACAAGGACGATGACTTCGAGAAGCAATTGGCCGAAGCGTGCCCCAATGGCATTGACGTTTATTTTGAAAACGTTGGTGGCAAGGTGTTCGACGCGGTGATGGGGCTGGTCAATGATTTCGCCCGGATCCCGGTTTGCGGCCGTATCGCCCACTACAATGACACCGGCCTGCCGCCGGGACCGGATCGCCTGCCCGCGTTCATGGGCAAGATTCTGGTCAAGCGGCTGCTGCTCAAGGGCTTCATCCAGTTCGATTACATCCACCGTGCCGCCGACTTCCAGCGCGACATGAGCGCCTGGATTCGCGAAGGCAAGGTGAAGTATCAGGAAGATGTGGTCGAAGGTCTGGAAAACACGGTATCCGCGTTCCAGGGCCTGCTGCAGGGCAAGAACCGTGGCAAGCTGCTGATTCAGGTGGGTGAAGACCCGACTCGCTGATCGCGGAGTTGCCGGCACGCAAACACGCCTGCACGCCATACTTGCAGCGAAAGCGGGCTCGGAAACGTCTCACTGCTCGGCAAGGTGGGGCGCCCACAAGCCTTTTCTGGAGCGCGCCTTTTCGCGTGTCAGCGTGTTGCGTGTCAGCGTGCTAGCGGATTTATGCCCACTATAGAACAGCTTTTCGAACGTCATGGTCCCCGCTATCGCTGGCTGGCCACCGCCACCGTCATGCTGGGCACTTTGTCCATGGTACTGACCTCCACCATCATCAATGTGGCGGTGCCGGCGATCATGGGCGAATTTCAGCTCGGCCAGGATCAGGTGCACTGGCTGGCCACCGCTTTTCTTGCCGCCATGACCGTCGGTATGTTGGTGAACGCCTGGTGTCTGGCCCGTTTTGGTTCCCGCCGTACTTTCATCTGCGCCATGGTGATCTTCATCATGGCGTCGGTGGTAGGCGGATTCAGTCAGAACTTCGCAATCCTGGTGGCGGTACGGGCGGTGCAGGGCGTCATGGCCGGTCTGATACAACCCCATGCCCTGGTCACCATCTTCCAGGTGTTCCCCTGGAACAAGCGCGGGCAGGCCATGGGCATCTACGGCATGGGCGTGGTGCTGGGGCCGGCGGTGGCGCCGGCGCTTGGCGGTATCCTGGTGGACACGCTGTCCTGGCGGGCGGTGTTCTTCGCCGTGCTGCCCAGTTGTTCGCTGGCGCTATTCATGGCCTCGCGTTTTTTACCCGGCACCGCTCACGCCCGTAACCACCGCCTGGACTGGTTGGGCATAATCCTGCTTGGTGTCGGACTGACCGCGTTATTATGGGCGTTGGCGGGGCTGGCCCGGCGCGGTTTGGATGATCCGGTGTTGCTCACCGCCCTGATCGGCGGGCCGCTGATCATGGGTCTATTCGCCGCCTGGCAGCTTCGCCATCCTTACCCGCTGTTCGATCCGCGCGTGTTCCGTTATCCCGGTTTCGCCGGCGGTTTTTTTGTCGCCATGGTGATGGGCGCCGGCGTGTTCGGCACCACTTACCTGATGCCGCTGTACTTCCAGCAGGTGCAGGGCATGACGGCCACGGACGCGGGCTTTATATTGATTCCCGCCGGTATCGCCATGGCGATCATTTTCCCTTTGTCCGGTCATCTTTCCGACCGCCTGCCAGGAGCGGTGATGATCACCACCGGGCTGCTGTTGATGCCGGTGAGTCTGCTGTTGCTAAGGGCGGCGGATATCGGCACCAGCGTGGTTTGGCTGATGTTCTGGGTCGCCCTGGGCCGAGTGGCGCTGGGATTGATGATGCCGCCAGTGAATACCGGATCACTGTCACTGCTGCCGCCGGAGATGATCCCGCAGGGGTCCGGGGTGGTGAATTTCGCTCGCCAGATCGGAGGCGCTCTGGGCGTGAACCTGAGTGCCATCTGCGTACAATTTTTCAGTGACCGTCACTGGCATGCTCACCCGGAAGCGGGCCATCCCCACGCTTTCGAAGTCGGTTTTGACGACGCTTTTTTAATTACGGCGTCGCTGTTCATTCTGGCGCTGTGGCCGCTCGCGTGGATGTCGCGCGGACAGCGCCTTAAACGCACGGAGACCTCACAATGAACCAACAACCCCATGTTCTGATCATCGGCGCCGGTGCCATCGGCAGCTTCTACGGCGCCATTCTCAAGCGCGCCGGCTGTACCGTAAGCGCCGTGGTGCGTTCCGAGTACGATGCCATCCGGGACGGTGGCTTTCAGTTCGAGAGCCCGCTCGGAGATATTTCCTGGCGACCGGATCACCTGTATCGGGACGGCGATCAGGCCGACAGCAAACCGGACTATGTGATCCTCGCCACCAAGGTACTGCCGGACTCGGACCGCGCCGCGCTGATCCGCCCGTGGTTGGGGGAGGGCACCGGCATCGTGTTGATTCAGAACGGCCTGGATATCGAGCGGGAACTGGCCGAGGCCTTCCCCAATAACCCGATCATCAGCTGTCTGGCGTTCATCGCGGTCAGCCGGGTGGCGCCGGGCCAGATCAAACACAACGCCTACGGCCGCCTGGTCATGGGGCGTTTCCCGGAAGGCATCGACGAACATTGTTCGCGGCTGCGGGATCTGTTCGTGGAAGGCGGCATCGACATCAAGCTCACCGAACAGGTGGTGGGCGAACGCTGGCTCAAGTGCGTCTGGAACACGCCCTTCAACCCGCTGTCGGTGCTCGCCAACGGTGCCGACACCTACACCATTCTGGACACTCCGGGGGGTGAACAGCTGATCCGTGACCTGATGGCGGAGGTCATGGCGGTGGCCGAAGCCGACGGCCATCCGTTGCCGCCACAACTGCCTGACAGCAACATCGCCGGCACCCGCAAAATGCCGGCCTATAAAAACAGTATGGCGCTGGATTACCTCAACGACCGCCCCATCGAGCTGGACGCCATCCTCGGCAATGTGGTCGCCATTGCCCATCGCCTGAACGTTCCGGTACCGCGCCTGGAAACCGTCCTGGTGACCCTGCGCATGCGTCAGGGCTGACGCCTTTCCCATGGAAGGGATGGCCCGCCTCTTTTAACGCTTTGTTGTTGATGAGAATCAATACCATCTATACAATCGAGAATTATTATCAACCGTTAATAATTCTTCCGGATTGATCTCAGGATACACCAATGCGTATATGGCGTTTTCCGGCGGCCACTCGTGCCGCCGTTCTATTGTCTTTTGCCTGCTGTCTCAGCCTGGTTGCCAGCGCCGTATCGGCACAATCCACCGAGCCCTCTTACAATCATCAGCACCAACGCGTGCGGATCGCGCTGCCAGCGCAAAAGCTCGGCCCCTCCCTGTCGGCATTGTCCCGCCAGACCGGCGTCGAGATTCACTATCCCGCCGGTGTCGAGGGTAAAGTCGGCAATGCCGTCAATGGCACCATGTCGTTTGATCAAGTCCTGCGCACAATGTTGGCGGGCTCCGGGCTCACCTATACCTTCAGCGAAAATGGCGTGGAAGTAGGGCGGCAGGGCGAGCCCCACCGGATCGAGGCGGTTGAGGTCACCGCGGACACGCCGATGGAGGAATACGCCTGGGGCGCGGCGAGCATGGGTTATATCGCTACGCATTCGGCGTCCGCTACCAAGACCGATGCGGCGGTGCTGGAAGTACCACAATCGATTTCCGTGGTGACCCGCCAGGAGATGGAAGACCGTGGTGCCGATAGCATCATGGACGCGGTCCGCTATAGCGCCGGTGTCAGCACCGAGCTGCAGGGTATAGACAGTCGTGTGGACGACATCATCATTCGCGGCTTTGATGCCAGCAGTTGGTCCAGCAACATGTATCTGGATGGTCTGCGAATGCCGAAAGGCGGGCAGTGGACCACGCCACAGGTCGATGCCTATGGCCTGGAGCGGGTTGAAATTCTGAAAGGGCCGGCGGCGGTGCTTTATGGCCAGGTCGCTCCTGGTGGCCTGGTTAACATGGTGGCCAAACGGCCGTCTTTCGACCACCAGAACGAGGTGACGGTCTCTCGCGGCAGTTTCAACCAGACGGAAGGCACCTTCGACCTGGGCGCGACCCTGGACAAGGACGGCCGCTGGCTGGGGCGCATTGTCGGCTCCTACAACGACGGCGATTCCCAGGTGGATGAAACCGAACTGAGCCGGACCTATATCGCGCCGAGCGCTACCTGGTTCATTTCCGATAACACCGACATCACTTTCCTCAGCTACTATCAAAAGGACGACGGCGGTTCCACCTACCAGTTTTTGCCGTTGAAAGGATTAAAATACCGTACCGGCAGAGGTTATATCGATCGCGATACTTTCCTCGGCGAGCCGGATTGGAACGTCTATGACAGGGAGCAGTGGGCGCTGGGTTACGATTTCAACCATCGTTTCAATGATGTCTGGGCATTCCGGCAGAACGCCAAGTACAACCATGTGGAAAGTCTGTTCAAGACGGTGGTATCAGCGACTTTTACCAACGGAGGGTGGAAGGATGACGATGGCAACATCGCCCGGCGCGGGGTCAAAGGCGTCGGTGACCTGGACAGCTATGCCGTCGATAACCAATTCATCGCTGACTTCGACAGTGGTGCCGCCCGTCACAACCTGATCTTCGGGGTTGATTATCTGCATACCGATTGGACCCATGCCCGCTACGGCGTGACCGCGACTATTTCCGACATCAATGTATTCGATCCGGTGTACGGCGGTGCCGCTGGCTTTGGTGACAACATGAGTACGCAAAGCGATTACGATGTGTCAGAGCGCCAGACCGGTATTTATCTTCAGGATTTGATCTCCATCGGTAATTGGCACTTTACCGCCGGTCTGCGTCAGGACTTTTACGATAACACCACCTATGACAAGGCCTCGGCGAATAATGACGACAGCGATGATACTGACGATCATGCCCTGACCTGGCGGGTTGGTGGCGTATACGAGTTTGAGAACGGGCTGGCGCCTTACGCCAGTTACGCCACTTCCTTTGAGCCGATGGCCGGCGTCGCTTCCAATGGCAAAGCGTTTGATCCGTCGGAAGGGAAGCAATATGAAATCGGCGTGAAGTATCAACCGCCGCGTAGCAACAGCCTGGTCACGCTGTCCGCTTTCGACCTGCGCCAGACCAATCTGACCGCGGGCGATTTGAATCCCCCGGTCGGGGCCGACTGTATTGATGATACCGATCCCAACAACCCGGACATCAGTGCCTGTGAGCGTCAAACCGGTGAAACCCGAACCCGGGGCGTCGAACTGGAAGCCAAAATGTGGCAACGGCAAGGCGCCAGTGTGACCGCCAGTTATACGTTGCTGGACACGGAAGTGGATGATTCCGATGCCGACGTTGATGGTAACGAAAAGGCCTATACCCCACGCAATATGGCCAGCCTCTGGGTGGACTACAAATGGCGGCAGGGGCCACTGGCTGGTCTCGGTATTGGCGTTGGCGCCCGTTATATGGACCGGGTCTACGGCGATGCGGAAAACCTCTACAGCGTGGACAGCTATACCCTGTACGACGCCTCCATTCGTTATGACATGGGCGCAGTGGGCTGGCGTGGCGTCGAGCTGGCCCTGATCGGGCGCAATCTCAAGGACGAGGAATTCCTTTCCTATTGCAACTCCTTCGGCTGCTCCTACGGCTCCGCCCGCAACATCACCGCCAGCGTTAAATACCGTTGGTAACCGGGGGTGATGAAATGACGGTTTCGATTTGCCTGTTGTTGAGTGTTGCCGGGAGCGTGTTGGTGTACCTGCGCTCACCCAATCAGCGGTGGCTGGCGCGGCCGCTGGCTGGTATCGGCTGGCGGGCTCTGTCGTGGGCGCTGTTGTTGCTGTCCTGGCCGGCATGGATGGTGACGCTGGACGCCAAGGCGGGGTTCTTCGCCGCTCTGACCGTGCTCATGCTGTTGCTCGGCACCTTGCCGTTGCTGTCACTGCTCAAGGAGGGGCGCGCCTGATGGCCAAGCCGAAACGACCGCCGATTCAACCGCATTGGTGGAGCAAGACTCTGGCCGGCGGCGTGCTCGGATTCACCCTGGCCCTGGCACTGATGGGGCTGTTCGCCTGGCTCGGGCCGGGCGGCATCGAAGCCCCCAACAAGGTGCAATTCAATATGTGGGTGGTGCCGGTGATCTGGATGGCGGTGTTCGCTTTCGTCTATCTGTTTCGCACCGGCCCGCGCGCCTGGTTGTGGCTGGGAGCCGCCAATGTGGCGGCTTTTTCCGCCTTGGCGGTGGTGCGTGTGATGATGGAAGGCGGCTGATATGCGTAGCGATGTGATACGGACTTACAAGACGCTGCACACCTGGACCGGACTGATCGCCGGGATGATGCTGTTCATCGGCTTTTACGCCGGCGCCTTGACCATGTTCAAGGCGCAACTGGATCGCTGGGCGTCACCGCCGGTGGCGGAGCAGGGCGAGTGGCAGTGGGCCGGGGAGCAACGCTGGCCGGAGCTGATCGACGCGGTGCTGCGGGCCCATCCGCAAGCGGCCCGGAGCTTCACCCTGCACCTGCGGCAAAGTGAGAGCGCGCCGGTGCCCCTGACCTGGCAGCAGCAGGGCGGCCGGCACCTTCCCGGTGTCACCGGACGGGCCTCGCTGGACGGCGACGGCACTCTGCGGACGGCGTCCTATCAACCTTCGACCATGGCCGAACTGATCGATCTGCTACACCAGACCGGCGGCGTCCCCGGACAGGGACATCATTACTTCGGTGTCTATGTCATGGGCGTGGTCTGTGTGCTCTACGTGCTGGCGCTGGTATCCGGCGTGATCGTGTTGCTGCCCACGCTGATCAAGGATTTCTTCGCCCTGCGGCCGGGTAAGAACCGCAAACGGTTCTGGCTCGATGCTCATAACGTGGTCGGCATCACCAGCCTGCCGTTTCATCTGGTCATCGGTCTGACAGTGATTGTGTTTGCTTTCCACGATCAGATTTACGATGGCCTGGGCAAGGTGGCGTACGGCGACCGTCCGCTGTTTTCCAGGCCGGCGCCGTCCGACGACGGTATCCCCCGGCAGGTGGACAATCTGGTGGCGCCGGCAACACTGCTGGCCACGGTGCGGGACTATGATCCCGATTTCGAACCCCGGGAAATGATGTACTCCGACGTGCTTGGTCCACGGGCCTCGGTGCGTATCGCCGGTGAGAATCCCGAGCACATGGTGCGTGGCGCCGATCGTGGCTTCATCTCACTCAATCCCTACACCGGTGACATCACCGACACCGATTACATGCCCGGCCACGAAGATCCCTGGGTGGATATCATCACCACTTTCTTCGGCCTGCACTTTGGCAACTTCGGCGGTTCGCTGCTGCGTTGGGTCTATGTGCTGCTCGGGTTGGGCGGGGCCTTTCTGTTTTACAGCGGTAACTTACTGTGGGTGGAAACCCGCCGCCGCAAACAACGCCGCAACGAGGCACCGGTGTCCCAGCGCCGCACCACCGAGCTGATGGCGGCGGCCACCGTCGGCGTCTGTTGGGGCTGTGTGGCGGGAGTCTCCGCCGCCATGGTGGCGGGCAAATGGGTGAACGGACTGGTGGCGGACAGCAACGCCTGGTACCCGGGCGTCTACTATGCCGTCTTCCTGGCCAGCGTGAGCTGGGCGTTCTGGCGCGGCGCCGCCCGCGCGGTGGTGGAGCTGCTGTGGCTGGCGGCGCTGACCACTCTGGCGATTCCTCTGACCGGGTTGCTGGCGCTGACGCTGCCCTCCCTGCCGCCCTGGCTGCATACCACTCCGGCGACGTTGGCGGTGGAAGGGACGGCCCTGATTGCGGCGGTGCTGTTGATGCTGGCGGCGAAGCGTACCGCCCGGCGGGTGAGGCAGGGGCCAGCGGACAGCGTCTGGGCGGCGCCGGTGGGCGATAGTGGATAGTGACGGTCTTGACGCCGTGTCCCAGGTGATATATATCGGCGGTATGTATCAGGGCTCTTCGGAGGGTTTGTCATGACCCAGTTCGCTAAAATCTTCATGTCCGGCCGCAGTCAGGCGGTGCGGCTGCCCAAGGATCTGCGCTTCGAAGGGACGGAAGTGATCGCCCGGCGTTTTGGTAATGGTGTGTTATTGCTGCCGGTGGAACGCCCTTGGGACATCATGCGCGAGGCTCTCGAGGAGTTTGACGCGGATTTCCAAATGGAACGGGAGCAACCGGCGGCACAGGATCGAGAGTCAATGGAGTAAGGCCAATGGAAGGGCTGCGCTATTTGCTGGACACCAATATCTGTATTTACATCATCAATCGGCGACCCGAGAAGGTCTTTCGTCACTTCGAATCATTGCGTGCCGGCAACGTTGCTGTGTCCAGCATTACCGCCGCGGAATTGGCGTTCGGGGTGGCTAAGAGCGGTTCGAAGCGCAATCAGCAGGCGCTTGGCAAATTCCTCGCACCGCTCGAAGTGATGGCCTTCGACGAGGCCGCGTCCGAGCGCTATGGCGACCTGCGTACTTATCTGGAGGCGTGCGGCACACCGATAGGCAGTCTGGATACGCTCATCGCGGCTCACGCGCTCGCTCTGGGCGTGACCCTGGTGACCAATAATCTCCGTGAGTTTCGGCGGGTTCCGGATCTGGCCCTGGAGAATTGGGTGGTCTCCTGACACGGTGACTCCGGAATAGATTGACCAAACCGAATTGTAACAGTTGGCGAAATGTAACAGTTTGGTGGGCTCCAGGGGCTTTACTCCCTAGTGTGATGCCGGTGGGGAGCAGTACACTGGTTCGCACAATCTTCCCAGGAAAAACCATTAGGAGACCTGACCTTGGCCACCGACAGCCGTCGTGCTGCACTCGATTACCACGAATTCCCCGTTCCCGGCAAAACCGCCGTCGTCGCCACCAAACCGCTGACCAACCAGAATGATCTGGCGCTGGCTTATTCGCCCGGCGTGGCCGCCGCTTGCGAAGAGATCGTCGACGATGCCAACAACGTGTTCCGTTACACCGGGCGCGGTAACCTGGTGGGGGTGATCAGCAACGGCAGCGCGGTACTGGGGCTGGGCAACATAGGCGCCCTGGCGTCCAAGCCGGTGATGGAAGGCAAGGCGGTATTGTTCAAGAAGTTCGCCGGCCTGGATGTCTTCGATATTGAGATCAACGAAAGCGACCCGGACAAACTGGTGGAGATCATCGCCGCTCTGGAACCGACTTTCGGCGGCATCAACCTGGAAGACATCAAGGCGCCGGAGTGTTTTATCGTTGAGCGCAAACTGCGTGAACGCATGAGCATTCCGGTATTCCATGACGATCAGCACGGCACCGCCATTACCGTCAGCGCCGCCTTCATCAACGGTCTCAAGGTGGTGGGCAAGCCCATCGATCAGGTCAAGGTGGTCACTTCCGGTGCCGGTGCCGCGGCGCTGGCGTGCCTGGATCTGATGGTGGATCTGGGCCTGCCGCAGGAAAACATCTGGGTCACCGATATCGAAGGCGTGGTGTATCAGGGGCGCGAAGTGCTGATGGATCCGGACAAGGCCCGCTACGCTCAGTCCACCGACGCGCGCACCCTGGGCGAGGTGATCGACGGCGCCGATGTGTTCCTCGGTTTGTCCGCCGGCGGTGTGCTGAAGCCGGACATGGTACAGCGCATGGCGGCACGTCCGCTGATCCTGGCGCTGGCCAATCCGAGCCCGGAGATCCTGCCGGAAGACGCCAAGGCGGTGCGCGATGATCTGGTCATGGCCACCGGCCGTTCCGATTACCCGAACCAGGTCAATAACGTTCTCTGCTTCCCCTATATTTTCCGGGGTGCGCTGGACGCCGGCGCCACCACCATCACCCGGGAAATGGAAAAAGCGGCGGTGTACGCCATCGCCGGTCTCGCCCAGGAAGAACAGAACGAAGTGGTGGCCGCCGCCTATGGCACCTATGACATCAGTTTCGGTCCGGAGTACCTGATTCCGAAACCGTTCGACCCGCGCCTGATCGTGCGTATTGCCCCGGCGGTGGCGAAAGCGGCCATGGCCGACGGCGTCGCCACCCGGCCGATCGCCGATCTGAACGCCTACGCCGAACAACTGGAGCGCTTCGTCTATCACTCCGGCGCCTTCATGAAACCGCTGTTCTCCGCCACCAAGGCACTGGTGCGTGACGGCGGCAAGGCCCGCATCGTGTTCACCGAGGGCGAGGAAGAGCGGGTACTGCGCGCGGTGCAAGTGGTGGTGGATGAAGGGTTGGCGTTCCCGGTTCTGGTGGGCCGTCCGGAAGTGCTGGCCATGCGCATCGAGCGCTACGGGCTGCGCCTGCGTCTCGGCGAGGATGTGGAAGTCACCAATCCGGAGCAGGACGAACGCTTCCACCGCTACTGGAACGAGTATTGGGAAAAACTCTGTCGTCAGGGTGTCACCAAGGAAGTGGCCCGTACCGAGATGCGCCGCCGTATGACGCTGATCGGTGCCATGATGGTGCACCTGGGCGAGGCCGATGGCATGGTCTGCGGTACCGTGGGCCGGTTCGCCGAGCACCTGCGCTTTGTCGATCAGGTTATCGGCCTCAAGGAAAACGCCCGCACCTATGCGGCGATGAATGTGCTGTTACTGCCAGAGCGCACGGTGGCGGTGGTGGATACGCACGTCAACGAGGATCCCTCCGCTGAACAGATCGCCGAGTTCACCGTGGCCGCCGCCGAGGAAATGCGGCGCCTGAATCTGGAGCCGAAGGCGGCGCTGTTGTCGCGCTCCAATTTCGGTTCCGAGCGTTGCGCCGCCAGTGAGAAGATGCGTCAGGCGCTGGCGCTGATTCGCGAAGCGGCTCCGGATTTGGAAGTGGACGGGGAAATGCATGGCGACGCCGCGCTGGAGGAATCGATTCGTCAGGGCATTCTGCCGGATTCCACTCTGAAAGGGTCGGCCAATCTGCTGGTCTGTCCCAACGGCGATTCCGGTAACATCGCTTACAACCTGCTGAAAACCGCCGCTGGCAGCAATGTGGCGGTGGGGCCGTTCCTGCTTGGCGTCAACGCGCCGGTGACCATTCTGACTTCCAGCGCCACGGTACGGCGCATCGTCAACATGGCGGCACTCACCGTGCTGCGCGCGAATCTGGAAGGGAAGGGGTAGGGCAGCCGGAATCATCGCTGTAAGGCAGCTTCCCACAGAGAGGGCTACGAAGCCGCTGTGGGAAGCTTGCTTGCAAGCGAATGTGCCAACGCCGGAGGCCGGGACTCGCCAGCAAGCTGGTCTCCCACAGCCTTTCTACAGGGCCGCTGTGGGAAGCTTGCTTGCAAGCGAATGGGGGTATTCGCGGCCAAGCGGAGCACCGCCCGGGCCGCTTCCCACAGCAACGGACTACGAAGCCGCTCTGTGGGAGCTTGCCTTGCAGGCGAATTCTTTTAGCGCGCGTAGTCGCTGCCGGCGCGTTCCAGCTTGCGCAGCAGGGCCGGCCAGGTCAGTTTGCTGGCCATGCCCAGGCTCTTGGACTGATCAGAGGTAGTGGCGATGGCTTCGGCGGAAGGCTGGTAAGTCTCGCCCTGAGCCATGGCGCGCACCTGGATCTCGCAGCCCTTCATCAGGAAGTACATGTAGGTGAAGGCTTCACCCACATCCTGGCCCACACTCAGAGTGCCGTGGTTGCGCAGCAGCATCAGGTTCTTGTCGCCGAGATCCTTCACCAGACGCTCGCGCTCGTCCAGGTTCAAGGCCACACCTTCAAAATCGTGATAGCTCAGATGGTCCAGACACAGCATGGCGGTCTGGCTCAACGGCAGCAGGCCGTTCTTGTGCGCGCTCACGGCGACACCGTCGGCAGCGTGCAGGTGCAACACCGCCCCGGCTTCCTCGCGGGCCATGTGCACGGCGCTGTGGATGGTGAAACCGGCCGGGTTAACCCGGTTGGTAGCGCCGGGGTCGACGATTTCGCCGTCCTGGTCCACTTTCACCAGGGAGGAGGCGGTGATCTCATCGAACAACATACCGTACGGATTGATCAGAAAGTGATGTTCCGGTCCCGGTACACGGGCGGACAGGTGGGTGAACACCAGATCTTCCCAGCCGTAGAGCGAGACCAAACGATAAGCGGCGGCCAGGTCCTTGCGAACTTCCCACTCGGCTTCGGTCATCTGCGGCCGGGCGGTGGCGGTGGCTTGAGACATTGCGGCACCTCATTATTATGAAATTGCGTTTCGGGAATATAGCAGGGCCGGGCGGTGGCGGCCATACCATGGAGTAGGGAAGCGGGGGTGTCTCAACTCGCGGACATTAACATCAAAAGTGGCTACAAGGCCGCTGTGGGAGCTTGCCTGCAAGCGAATATTGTAAACGCCCGAGTAACTCCCATTCGCTTGCAGGCAAGCTTCCCACAGTCCACGGACCGCCAATCCTATCTTATAGCACCAATACCCGCTTGCCGCTGAAGCTGTCTTCCACCATATGCTGATGGGCGGCCAGAGCATCGGCGAAGGCAAAGGTCTCCATCGGCAACGGACGCAGCCGTTCGGCGGCGAACAGCGGCGCCAGGCGGTCGTTGAACAGGCCGGCCATGGCGATGCGGCGATCCAGGGTCTGGCTGCGCATGGTCATGGCGGTGATCTTCAGACGCCGCTGCAGAAACGGGCGCAGGTCCATCATGGTCTGGGCCCCGCCCAGCACGCCCACCAGACTCAGCGTGCCTTCGGTGCGCAGGCCCTTGAGCACCTGGCTCCAATCCGGGCCCACCATATCCATGATCACCGCCACGCCGTCGCCGGTGATGTTCTTCAACTGCTCGGCCAGGGTGTCGTCCTCGGTGACCGTGGCCACCAGCCCCATGCCTTCGGCGGTGCGTAGATTGGCCGGGTCACGGCTGGAGCCGATCGGTCTGGCCCCCAGGGCCGCCGCCAACTGGGTGCCGGCGAGGCCGACGCCGGCGCTGGCCGGACGGATCAGACACCACTGCCCCGGTTGCAGGCCGCCGTCCAGGAATAGCGCCCGATAGGCGGTCAGGAAGGCCTCCGGAATGGTGGCGCCAGTGGCGAAGTCCAGATTGTCCGGCAATGTCAGCGGTTCATCTTCATGCACCACCAGATATTCCGCGTAGGCGCCGCTGGGAATCAGCCCCATGACCCGGTCACCCACCTGGCGATGGGTGACCTTGCTGCCCACGGCGTCCACCTCGCCGGCGTATTCCAGCCCGGGCACCCGCTGGTCGAAGCCCGGGGGCGCCGGATACATGCCTTTCACCTGCAGGATATCGGCGCGATTGATACCCACCGCCCGCACTCGGATACGCACCTGATCCGGCGCCGGTTCCGGGGTATCAAAGGGGCCAAGGGCCATGGTGCCGTCGTTGATCTGCCACGCTTGCATGGATAGCTCTCTCCGTTATGAGTGAATCCCCGTGCTTCCCTTGAACCCTGGAAGGGAAGAAAATGAGGGATTCTATAGGTATACTGGGTTCACCTTTCCATCTGATTTCGTCCCTGAGGTTGGGTCAACACAATAACGACAAAGTGGTCTTCGGGAGAACCCCATGTCCGAATTGCAGTATCCGTTTTCGCAACCGCCGCAGCCCGGCGAGCGTTTGGAAGTCGCGCCGGGCGTGTACTGGTTGTACTTTCCCATGCCGCTGGCGCTGGATCACATCAACCTGTGGTTGCTGGAGGATGGGGACGGCTGGACCCTGGTCGATACCGGATTCGGTACCCGCCACACCCAGAAAATCTGGGCCGAGGCGTTCGACAACGCCCTGGAAGGCCGGCCGATCCGCCGCATCATCGTCACCCATTACCATCCGGACCATGTCGGCCAGGCCGGCTGGCTGGCGCAACGTTTCGGAGCGCCGGTGCGCATGACGCGCGGGGAGTGGGAATTGCTCAATCATTTGCATTCCGCCGAGGACGACACGGTGCGCCAGGACGTGCGCCACTTCATGGGGCTGCATGGTCTGCATGGGGAACCGCTGGATGCGCTCAGCGGCCGTGGCAACGGTTTCCGAAAAGTCGTGCCGATCATGCCACCGACCCCGGAGTTCATCGCCGCCGGCGACGCTATTGAGGTCAATGGTGAAACCTGGCGGGTGCACATCGGCCGGGGCCACGCGCCGGAGCACGCCTGCCTGTTCCGTGAACACGATCATGTGCTGATCAGCGGCGATCAGGTGCTGCCGCGCATCTCCAGTAACCTGACCGTGCATGCACGCGACCCGGATGATGACCCGGTCAGCGCTTTCGTCGATTCATTGACGGCAATTAAGAACGCACTGCCGGAAGACAGTCTGGTATTGCCCGCCCATGGGCTGGCCTTCCATGGTCTGCACGCTCGTATCGATGCTTTGGTCAAGCACCATGACGAGCAGTTGAGCGTGGCCGAGGAAGCCTGTGAGAAAGCGCCGCTGACCGCCTACGATCTGTTGCCACTGCTGTTCAACCGCAAGCTCGACAACAATCAGATGATGTTCGCCATGGGGGAGAGCATCGCGCACCTCAACTGCCTGCACGCCCACGGCCGCGCCACGCGCGCCGACCGCGAGGGCCGGCGCTACTACGCTGCCTGATGGGCCCCTTGTAGGTGCCACGAAGCCCTTGTGGGAAGCTTGCTTGCAAGCGAATGCTCCATCGGAAGGGCTGATTCGCCAGCAAGCTGGTCTCCCACAGCCTTTCTACAGGGCCGCTGTGGGAAGCTTGCTTGCAAGCGAATGTGCCAACGCCGGAGGCCGGATTCGCCAGCAAGCTGGTCTCCCACTGCCTTTCTACAGGGCCGCTGTGGGAAGCTTGCTTGCAAGCGAATGTGCCAACGCCGGAGGCCGGAATTCGCCAGCAAGCTGGTCTCCCACAGCCTTTCTACAGGGCCGCTGTGGGAAGCTTGCTTGCAAGCGAATGTGCCAACGCCGGAGGCCGGAATTCGCCAGCAAGCTGGTCTCCCACAGCCTTTCTACAGGGCCGCTGTGGGAAGCTTGCTTGCAAGCGAATGCTCCATCGGAAGGGCTGATTCGCCAGCAAGCTGGTCTCCCACAGCCTTTCTACAGGGCCGCTGTGGGAAGCTTGCTTGCAAGCGAATGTGCCATCCACGGATTCAGCAAAGACACCCCCAATGGCTCGAAATCCTTGATATTGCGAGTGGCCAGTACAGCGCCGTGCCGCTCGCAGATGGCGGCGATCTGAGCGTCGGCCATGTGCACGGGCCGTCCGCGTTTTTCGCAGGCCGCCAGTTTTTCTGCGTAGTAAGCGGCGGCCGGGGCGTCGAAAGGCAGCACGCGGCCGGCGAACTCCTCGTTGAACAAACCTATGGACAGGTCCGTGAGCCGGCGTTTGCGTCGCCCGGCGGGCAAGCGGCGGACGCCATGCAGTATTTCCGCCACGGTGATACTGGTAACCGCCACATCCCGGCCGGGCTGGCGGTCCAGCCACGCGACCACCCGGGGTTCGGGTGCCGGCCGCATCAATTCCGACAGCACATTGGTGTCCAGGACAATCATTGATCCAGACCAGGATCGCGGGGCACGTCCCGGCGCCGTTCGAACTCCGGCGGTTCAGCATCATAGGCGGCAAAGCGCTCGCGGATGCGGGTGCCAAGACCGGTATCCGAGCCCGGCTCCAGCGCGCGATGCAGGATCTGCCTTACCTCTTCCTCCATGGAATGGCCGTGTTCAGCGGCGCTCAAGCGCAGCCGGGCTTTCAATTCGTCATCGAGGTTGCGGATGGTAATGGAGGCCATGGGCGTCTCCTGATGACTGCATTGATATCAATGATGGCAGAAAGGGTGTGGAAATCAAAACGCTTGCACGCCAGCACGCAACACGCTTGCACGCGAATGACGGGGCGACCTTGCGGTCGCGGCTGATGTTGACCCCGGAGGAGGTTGGCAGGCGATGGGGCGTGGCAACGCTATTCATTGCGTGTTGCGTGTTGCGTGTTGCGTGTTGCGTGTTGCGTGTTGCGTGTTGCGTTTTCTATTCCATATCCTGAATGCTATTCATCGATAGTGTTTTCCCTAAGATTGCGGGGAAACAGTGAGCGCTCCAGGAATTGGGCGGTGTCGCGGATGGCATCGCCGGCCCGGGCCAGGCCACGGGCATTGTGCTGGGCGGTGATGCCGATGCCGGAGATGGCGAAACGTGGCTGATTGTGGTGATCGGTGAGAACGCTGGCCACCATGCTGATGCCGCGATACAGGCAGTTGTCGTCCAGGGCCCAGCCCCGTTCCTGTGCTTCCTTAACACCTTTCTGGTATTCCTCGAAGCTGGGTGGATTCTCCCAGCGCAGCCTTGCGAAGCGGCGCCGCAGTTCCGCGTCGGGCAGGTCGCGTACCCCAGCGATGGCGCGGCCGCAGGCGCCGATCAGCTCCGGCAGGCGGCTGTCCAGTCGCACATCCACATGGGCCACATTGGGGATGCCGCGGGCGATGACGCTGACGTGATTATCGTGGGTGATGCGCCACAGCACGATCAGGATATCCAGATTCAGGGCCAGCCGCTCCAGCTCCGGCTGAATCAGGTCGGCATAGCTCTGACCGATCAGATTGACCGTCAGCTCGGACAGGCCAACGCCCAACTGATAGGTCTTGCTGCTTTCGTCGAAGCGCACGAAACCCTCGTTATTGAGGGTGCGCAGAATGTTGAAGGCGCTGCTGGGGCTGACGCCGGTGGCGCGGGCGATGGCGGCCACGCCCTCCGGTGCCTGCTGGTGGGCGAGGTGGCGCAAAAGCTGGATCGCGTTCACCACGGCGCCCACGTCCTTGGTGCTGCCATTTCGGCTGCCGCCGTTCCGGTTGCTGGTATCGGAGCGTTCGTCTTTTGGGGATGTCATGGATTTGTATTCACAATAAGGATTGACATTCAGAATGGTGAATCTACCATAAACCGCAATTCCGGCCCGGGCAACGACCCGGCGCCGTTCTCGAAACCACGGCACAGAACAACAAAGTGGGAGAGCAGAGTGATGAGCATGCCCCCGGTGGCCCGTCCCGGCCACGTCGTCACTATACCGTTAGTCCCGGCGCCGGTCCCGGTCCGGATAGCCTGTTCTCGCACCGCTGTCGCCGAGATCGTTGTACTCCGTTTCCCAAGCGCTCACCTGGGAAGATCCCCCCGCCCCGGCGGCTTTGTCGCCGGTGGCGACGGGGTGGGCGTCCCTCGTCAGCCTTCCAATAAGAAAAACCAGGGAACCTCTGAAAAACACCCCGTCATCCCGGGCTTGACCCGGGATCTCCCTGTGCAGGGCGTATGGCTTGGTAGAAGGAGATGCCGGATCGAGTCCGGCATGACGTCTTTCAGAGGCTCCCTGGAAATAGTCGGACCAGAAAGGAGCTTGCGGTGATGCAAGACGACACCAACGCGAACGGCACCACCAACGGCCGATTCGCTTCGCTAACGCCACTGCTGCAGCCACGGTCCGTGGCGGTGGTGGGGGCATCCGCCGATGCCACCCGTATCGGTGGCCGGCCAGTAAGCTACATGCTGCGCGGTGAGTTCCAGGGCCGGGTAATGCCGGTGAACCCGAAACGCAGCGAAATTCAGGGGCTGCCGGCCTATGCCAGCATCGATGACCTGCCGGAAGCGCCGGACGCCTCGGTGGTGGCGGTGCCGGCCGCGCAGGTGGTGGACACCGTGGATGCCCTGGGCCGCAGGGGCGGACGCAGCGCCATTATTTTCTCTTCCGGTTTCAGTGAAGTGGGCGCGCAGGGCGAAGCGCTACAGCAGCAACTGCTGGCCACCGCGCGCCGCCACAGCATGCGCCTGCTCGGCCCCAATACCGCCGGCGCCTTCAACAGCACCATCGGCTTCTTCGGCAGTTTCATGTCCGGCCTGGAACGCGGTTTTCCGCTGCCGGGCCGCATCGGTATCGCCTCCCAGTCCGGCGCCTACGGCGCTCACCTGCTGGGGCTGGCACGGGCGCGTGGGCTGGGCACGCCTATCTGCGCCGCCACCGGCAACGAATGTGACGTCACCCTGGGCGAAGCCATTGGCTGGATGGTGGAGAACCCGGACATTGACGTGGTGATGGCCTACGCCGAAGCGGTGCGCGATGTGGATTCGTTCATCGCCGCTCTGGAAGCCGCGCACGCCGCGCGCAAACCGGTGATTCTGCAGAAGGTGGGCCGCAGCGCCCTGGGCCAGAAAGCCGCCATGTCCCATACCGCCGCCCTGGCCGGTGACGATCGGGTATTCGACGCGATGCTGGCGGACTACGCGGTAATCCGCGTGGAGAGCAGCGCCGAGCTGCTGGACGTGGCCTATACCGCCACCCGCCGCATTTATCCGGCCAACAATTCCCTCGGCATGCTCACCATCAGCGGTGGCGCCGGCATCATCGTCAGCGACCTGGCCGAACAGTTGGACGTGCCGATGCCGCCCATGCCGGAGCCGGCACAGGCCGACCTGAAAGCCGCGGTGCCGTTCTGTTCCCCGATCAATCCGGTGGACTGCACCGCCCAGGTGCTCAACGACCTGACCCTGGCCGGCACCTTCGGTGAGCGCATGGTGTCCGATGGCGGCTACGCTTCGGTGCTGGCGTTTTTCAGCCAGGCCGGCACGGTGCCATCGGTGGCGCCGAAACTGTGCGCGGAGTTGAAAAAAGTAAAGGATGCCCATCCGGATCGTCTGTTCGTGATGTCACTGATCGGCGAGCCGGAGCAGAACCGGCCCTATGAAGAGGCCGGCTTCGTATTGATGGAAGACCCCACCGACGCGGTGAAAGTAATCAAGGCCATGGGGCAGTTGGGCGACGCCTTCGCCCGGCCCTTGCCACGGCGGGAAGCGGTGTCACCGGTAACCTTGCCGGAAGTCACGCCCGGCGAAGCCGAAGCCAAACAATTGCTGGCCGCGCACGGTATTCCCGCGGTGCCGGAAAAAGTGCTCGGCAGCGCCGAGGAGGCCGCCGCCTACGCCGAACAAATCGGTTTCCCGGTGGTGATGAAAATCGCCTCCGCCGACATCGTGCACAAATCCGAAATCGGTGGCGTGCTGTTGAACGTTGCCGACGCGGACTCCGTGCGCGAAGGCTTCCAGACACTGTTGGGCAACGCCGAACGTCATGTCCCGGAGGCGAAACTGGATGGCGTGCTGGTGGCCCGGCAGATCGTCGGTGGCGTGGAATGCTTCATGGGAATCCAGCGCGATCCCCAATTCGGCCCGGTGGCGGTGTTCGGTCTCGGCGGCATTTTCGTTGAAGTGCTCAAGGATGTGGCGTTCCGCCGTTGTCCGTTCGACCGCGAGGAAGCCCGCGATCTGATTCTGTCGATCAAGGGCGCGCCGTTGTTGCAAGGCGCCCGCGGTCGCGCGCCGGTGGACCTGGATGCGCTGTCGCAGGTGCTCGCCAATTTGTCTCGCTTCGCGGTCGGCGCCGGTAAGCGCCTGGACTCCATCGATATCAATCCGGTTTTCGCCATGCCCGAAGGGCAGGGTGCTTTCGCCGCCGACGCGGTGATCCAGCTAAAAACAGACCAGTTAAAAACAGACCAATTGAACGAACAAAAGTGAGAGCGGCATGGCTATCGATCCGCAACATTTGCTCAATTACCCCATTCCCCAGGTACGTCAAACACTGACCGAAAAGGACACCGCGTTTTACGCCCTGTCAGTGGGCCTCGGTATGGACCCCCTGGACGAAAAACAACTGCGGTTCGTCGATTCCGCCCGTGATTTCCGTGCGCTGCCGAGCATTGTGGTGGTGCTGGGCCATCCCGGTTTCTGGGTGGCCCGTGAAGACACCGGCATCGACGCGGTGCGCGTGGTGCACGGTGAACAGCGCATTGAGTGGCACAAGCCTTTGCCGGTGGCGGGCGAAGTGGTGGGTGAAACCCGCGTCACCGGTGTGGTGGACAAAGGCAACAACGCGCTGATGTACAGCGAAAAGGAACTGCGCGACGGTAACGGCGAGTTGCTGGCCACCGCCGGCATGACCACGGTGCTGCGCGGGCAGGGCGGGTTCGGTGGCGACAGCGAACCGCTGCACGCGGTACACACCCTGCCGGACAGCGAGCCGGACATCAGCGTGGATCTGCCCACCCGTGCCGAGCAGGCGCTCTACTACCGTCTCAACGGCGATGACAACCCGCTGCACTCCAATCCCGCCACCGCCGAGGCCGCCGGTTATCCGCGTCCGATTCTGCACGGCCTGTGCACCCTTGGCGTGGTCTTCCATGCGTTGTTCCGCGAGTTGGTGGATTACCGGGAAGATCGCCTCAAGGCCTTGTCCCTGCGCTTTTCCTCGCCGGTCTTTCCGGGCGAGACCATCCGTACCGAAATCTGGCGCGACGGTTCCTTCCGTGCCCGGGTGGTGGAGCGTGACGTGGTGGTGGTGAATAACGGCAAGCTGGATTTTGTTTGACCGGCGCCTCTGTGGGAGCCGCCTTGGCGGCGAATGACGTTAGCCAATAAATTCGGGAGAGAACAATGACCATCGAATGGACCCAAGAGGACCTCGAGGCGCGGGAAGAACAGGTGCGGATGATCCGTGATAGCGCGGTGACGCTGGTGTCCCGTCATGGTGCGTTGGAGCGGGCCCGTGAAACCCGCTACAGCGACCTCGGCCTGGATCCCGCGATCTGGCGTGAATTCTGTGAAATGGGCTGGACCGGCCTGCGTGTGCCGGAAGAGAAAGGCGGTGCCGGCCTGGGCATGCTGGAATACGTGGCGCTGCTGGAGGAACTCGGCAAAGGCCTGGTGCCGGAGCCGTTGATTGAAGGCGCGCTTACCGCCGCGCTGTTGCCGCAAGCCGCCGCCACCGCGCATATCCAGGGCGAGCAACTGATTCTGCCGGCCGGGATCGGGGGCGTTGACCAGCCGCCGGTGTGCCGTGATAACGCGCTGGATGGCGAGGTGCGCCGGGTGTCCCTGGCCAGTGCCGCCGATGCCTTCCTGGTGGCCTGTGATCAGGGACTGGCGCTGGTGGACAAGGACGCCGCCGGGCTGACCCTGGAACGTCAGTTGCAGCAGGACGGTTCCCACGTCGCCACCGTGAAGTTCAATAACACGCCGGTGCGGGAATTGGTGAGCAGCGTTGATGTGGACGCCGCGCTGGAAGACGCCACCCTGGGGTGTGCCGCCTACCTGCTGGGTGTGATGCAGGCGGCGTTCGATGAAACCCTCTCCTATCTGAAAATCCGCCGTCAGTTCGGTAAGGAAATCGGCAGTTTCCAGGCCCTGCAGCATCGCGCCGTGGACCTGAAAATCCAGATCGAACTGACGCGCGCCATGGTCACCAGCGCCGCCCGCGCCATCGATCAGGAATTCCCCATCGAACGCATTCGCCGCGCCGTGTCCACCGCCCGGGTAAAAGCCTCCACCGCCGCCATGCTGGTGACCCGCGAAGCAGTGCAGTTCCACGGCGGCATCGGTTACACCGACGAAGCCGACATCGGTTTGTTCCCGCGCAAGGTGCTGGTGCTGCTCAACCGCTTCGGCGGTGTCGACGGCCACAAACGCCGTTTCATGTCTCTGATCGATGAGGAGGACGTCTGATGAGCGGTCCCTTGCTGTCTCGCCGTGAAGGCAACTGCCAGGTGCTCACCTTCAATGCGCCGGCCCGCAAAAACGCCCTTTCCCTGGAAATGCGCGCCGAGCTCTATGACGCCTTGCTGGCGGCGGAGCAGGACGCCGAGGTGCGTTGCGTGGTGATCACCGGCGCCGAAGGCACTTTCTGCGCCGGCGGCGACATCGGCCAAATGAACGAAACCCAACTGGCCAGCGCCCGCACCCGCATGCGCCGCAATACCCGCCTGGTGCAGCAGATGCTGACCATGGGTAAGCCGCTGATCGCCGCCGTGGAAGGCTGGGCGGTGGGCGCCGGTTTCTCCCTGGCGATGGCCTGCGACACGGTGATCGCCGCGGACAACGCCCGCTTTCAATCGGGCTTTGGCAAAGTGGGATTGGCCGCGGATCTGGGATTGTTTCACACCTTGCCGTCGCGGGTCGGCATGGCCCGCGCCCGTCAGATCCTGATGTACAACCAGCGGCTGGAAGCCGCCGAGGCCCTGAGCCTGGGTGTGGTGGACAGCATGGTGGAGGCCGGCCAGTCCCTGCAAGCCGCCTTACAACAGGCCGAGGCCCTGAACGATCAGGCACCGCTGGCGGTGGCCGCCACCAAGGCCATGCTCGCCGGTCAGTTGGAATGGGCCTTCACCCGTGAGGTGGATTGGCAAAGCCAATTGCTGATCAGCGCCGACCACCAGGAAGGCAAGGCCGCCTTCGCCGAAAAACGCGCACCCCGCTTCGGAGGTAACTGAACATGGCTGAGCAAAACACCGACTACAACAGCATGAGCGACGAAGACTTCCGCGTCATGGTGCGCCACTGGCTGGAACAAAACTATCCGGAGGAAATCCGTAACCCACCGTACCGGCTGGGCATCGGTCCCTGCCGTCCCTGGTACCAGAAGCTGTCGGAAAAAGGCTGGCTGGCACCGGGCTGGCCCGCCGAGCACGGCGGCATGGGTCTCAGCGCCGGCAAACAGCTGGCGATGATGGAAGAGATGGAAAATTACGGCTGCGCCCGTCTGCCGGATTCCGGCATCACCATGCTCGGTCCGCTGCTGATCCGTTACGGCAGCGACGAACAGAAAGCGCACTTTCTGCCGAAGATCATCAACGGCGAGCACATCTGGTGCCAGGGCTACTCCGAGCCCAACGCCGGCTCCGACCTGGCGGGCCTGCGCACTGAGGCGCTGCTCGATGGTGACGAATGGGTAATCAACGGCCAGAAAATCTGGACCACCATGGCCACCGAGGCCAACTGGATCTTCGTGTTGGTGCGCACCAGCCGTGAAGGCAAGCCGCAGCAAGGCATCAGCTTCCTGCTGGTGCCGATGGACAGCCCCGGTATTGAAGTGCGGCCGATTCCCAATCTGGAACGCCAGGCCGAATTCGCCGAAGTGTTCTTCACCGACGTGCGCGTGCCGAAGGCCAATCTGGTGGGCGAGGTCAACAAGGGCTGGAGCATGGCCAAGGCGCTGCTCGGCTTCGAACGGATTTTCCTCGGCTCGCCGAAGCAATCTTCCAACGCCCTGGTGCGGGTGGAGCGTCTGGCGCGCCGGCTCGGTGTTTGGAACGACCCGCTGTTCCAGGACCGTTACACCACTCTGGCGATGGACCTGGATTGCCACAAGGCGCTTTACGAGCACTACGCGGATCAGTTGAAACGCGGCGAGTCCCTGGGGCCGGACGTCTCCATGCTGAAAGTGCATCAGTCCGAGTTGTATCAACGCATCAGCGAACTGGCGTTGCTCACTGCCGGCGAGGATTCCGGCACGCTGGAGCCCTTGCCCGGTGACCCGGATCTGCATCCGGCGGGGATCTTCATCCAGTCGCGGCCCACCACCATCTACGGTGGCAGTAACGAAATTCAACGCAACATTCTGGCCAAACACGTCCTCGGGCTGCCGTCCTGAGACAAAAGTATCAACGGGAGAGAAATCATGGCACAACAACCCATGCTGGAAGACAAAGTCGTCATCGTCACCGGTGGTGGCGGCGGTGTAGGCCGCGCCTATGTTCTGGCGGCCGCCGCCGCCGGCGCCAAAGTGGTGATCAACGACATCGGCGTATCCCTCACCGGTGAAGGCGGTTCGCAAAGCCCGGCGGAAGAAACCCTCGCCATGGTGCGCGAGCTGGGCGGCGAAGGCGTCATCAACACCGACAGCGTGTCCGACTGGGACAGCGCCCGCCGCATCGTCGATTGCGCGCAGGATCACTTCGGCCGTCTCGACGCGGTGGTCAACAATGCCGGCGTGCTGCGCGATGTCATGTTCCACAAAATGTCATTGGAAGAGTGGCAACTGGTGGTGGATGTTCACCTCAACGGCACTTTCTATGTAAGCCGTGCCGCCGCCGAAATTTTCCGCAAGCAGCACAGTGGTGCCTATATCCACACCGTCAGCACTTCCGGTTTGATCGGTAACTTTGGCCAGGCCAACTACTCCGCCGCGAAACTGGGCATCGCCGCGCTGTCCAAGTCCATCGCTCTGGACATGCAGCGTTACGGCGTGCGTTCCAACTGCATCGCGCCGTTCGCCTGGAGCCGCATGACCAGCTCCATTCCCGCCCGCACCGACGAAGAAAAAGCGCGAGTGGAAAAACTCAAGCAAATGACTCCGGACAAGAATGCGCCTCTGGTGGTGTTCCTGGCTTCGGATCAGGCCCAGGACATCAGCGGCCAGATCTTCTCCGTGCGCAACAACGAGATTTTCACCATGGGCCAGAGCCGTCCGCTCAAGAGCGTGCACCGCGGCGAAGGCTGGACTCCGGAAACCGTGGCCGACCACGCCATCCCGGCACTGAAGTCCACCTTCTATCCGCTGGAGCGCAGCGGCGACGTGTTCACCTGGGATCCGATTTAACAGGGACATACACCCGACGTAGCTACGAAGCCTCTGTAGGCGCTTGCCTGCAAGCGAATGTGCCAACGCCGGAGGGCCTTGATTCGCCAGCAGGGCTGGCTCCTACAGACCAGGCTACGAAGCCACTGTGGGAAGCTTGCTCGCAAGCGAATATGCCAACGCCGGAGGGCTGGGATTCGCCAGCAAGGCGGGCTCCCACAGCTCATGCTACGAAGCCGCTGTAGGAGCTTGCCTGCAAGCGAATGTGCCAACGCCGGACGGCCTTGATTCGCCAGCAAGGATGGCTCCCACAGCTCATGCTACGAAGCCGCTGTAGGAGCTTGCCTGCAAGCGAATGTGCCAACGCCAGAGGGCTGGAATTCGCCAGCAGGCTGGCTCCCACAGATCATGCTACGAAGCCACTGTGGGAGCTTGCCTGCAAGCGAATGTGCCAACGCCGGACGGCCTTGATTCGCCAGCAAGGCTGGCTCCTACAGCTCATGCTACTAAGCCGCTGTGGGAGCTTGCCTGCAAGCGAATGTGCCAACGTCGGAGGCCGTAATTCGCCAGCAAGCTAGCTCCCACAGCGGGCTATAGATATGTGGGAGCGGTGTGACGACCAAGCCACGACTAGCCACTGACAACAACCCGAGCCTGACCTTTCACGACCAACACTCGACAATAAGGATAACCATTATGTTCAAATCCCTCGCCAAATGGGCGGCGCTGGCCGCTCTGCCTCTGGTCGCCGCGCACAGCGCGCTGGCCGACGACGTCAACCTGGAACGTTCCATGCTCTGGAGCGCCTACGATGTGGGCTCCTCCGGTTATACCGAAGCGTCGATGATCGCCGACGCTTTGATGAAAGAGTACGGCGTGCGTATTCGCATCATGCCCTCCGGCACCGCCATCGGCCGTCTCAAGCCGCTGGAAACCGGCCGGGTCAAATTCGCGTTCCTCGCCACCGAAACCTATTTCGCCGCCGAAGGGATCTACGATTTCGCCAGCCCCGACTGGGGCCCCCAGGATCTGCGTGTGCTGCTGGGCCGTCCGGCCTCGGTGTCGCTGGCCACCGCCGCCGATGCCAACATCAAGACGCTCGAGGATCTGCGTGGCAAGCGCGTGGCCTATGTGGAGGCCAACCCTTCGGTGAATATCAAAGCCGAAGCGCTGATGGCGTCCGCCGGTTTGACCTGGGATGACGTCCAGCAGGTGCGCCTGCCGTCCTATGGCGCGTCCCTGCGCGGCATGATCGAAGACACCGTCGATGCCGCCATCGTGTCTCCGGGAGCGCCAACGCTCTATGAGTTGGAGTCCAGCCCCCGCGGTCTGGCCTGGCCGAATATCCCGCTGGACGACAAGGACGCCTGGGACCGTCTGAACAAGGTCGCACCGATCTTCGAAGCGGCCATGGAAACCGTGGGCGCCGGTATGTCCGAGGACAAACCGGCACCGATGGCGGCGTACCGCTATCCGATGATCGTCACCTACGCCGCGCTCTCCGACGATGAGGCCTACAACATGACCAAGGCGGTGGTGTCCACCTACGACCTGTACAAAGACTCCAATCCGGTGATGCCCCGCTGGGACGTGAAATTGTCCGGACGTCCGCCGGTGGACGCGCCTTTCCACCCCGGTGCGATTCGCTACCTGAAGGAAATCGGCGTGTGGACCGCCGAGGACGACAAATGGAACCAGAAGCGTATCGAGCATCTTCAGAAAGTGAAGGCCGCGTGGAAGGCCGCGCGTGACGAAGCCAAAACCAAAGGCATCAGTGACGACGCCTGGCCGCAATTCTGGATGGACTACCGCAAAGAGGCCCTGAGCGCCGGTTGAGACCGCTCAGGCTTGTGAGCGAAACGGTCGCGCGGTGATCCCGTCGCGGCCGCTTCGCCGCCATCGACTGAATGACGGAGAAACCACCATGCAGGCCGAAACCAATCCCGACGCCGCCCCGGCCACGAGCCCGGAAGGGGAGGCCACACGGGTATCCGGCGCCGCTTACGTCGCTGTCTTGATACTGTCCGCCCTGGGGCTGACCCTGGCGGTGAACCAGGTCTTTACACTCAAACTGTTCGGCTTTCAGCCACTGAGTACCGCTTTCTATTACCTGTTGATCGGCGTGTTCGTGGCCGTGGCTTTTCTGGTTTTTCCGGCCACCAAGGGCAGCCGTGAGCGGGTGCCGTGGTACGACTGGCTGCTGGCGCTGATAACGCTGGCGGTGGGCGTCTACTTCTCCTCCAACGCGGCCACCATTATCAACAGTGGCTGGGATATCGACGCGCCGATGCTGCCCACGGTGCTGTCCGGAGTGCTGGTCCTGATCGCGCTGGAAGGCGTGCGCCGTTGCGGTGGCACCGTCCTGTTGCTGGTGTGTCTGGTTTTCAGCATCTATCCGCTGTTCGCCGACAGCATGCCCGGCGTGTTGTGGGGATCCCAATACACCCTGGGGGAAGCCGTGCGCGCCAACGCCATGGGCGTGGAGAGCATCATCGGCATTCCCATGCGCGTGGTGGCGGATCTGCTGATCGGCTTCATTGTCTTCGGTGTGGTGCTGACGGTGTCCGGTGGCGGTGATTTCTTCATGAAGCTGGCCTACGCGCTGATGGGATCCCGCCGTGGCGGGCCGGCCAAGGTCTCGATTCTGTCCTCGGGCTTTTTCGGCAGCCTTTCCGGCAGCGCCGTGTCCAATGTGCTGTCCACCGGCCCGATGACCATCCCCACCATGAAGCGCTACGGTTACCCCGGCACCTATGCCGCCGCGGTGGAAGCCTGCGCCTCCACCGGTGGCACCATCATGCCTCCGATCATGGGCGCGGTGGCGTTTATCATGGCGTCCTTTCTCAATGTCCCGTACCTGGAAGTGGCGTCCGCCGCTCTGGTGCCGGCGCTGTTTTTCTATTTGATCCTGTTCCTGCAGGCGGACGCGCACGCCGCGCGCAAGGGGCTGAAAGGACTGCCCAGGGAAGAACTGCCATCGGTGGTGAAAACCCTGCTGGAAGGCTGGATCTATCTGTTCAGCCTGGCGCTGCTGGTCTTTCTGCTGCTGGCCTGGCGGATTGAATCCATGGCGCCGTTCTACGCGTCCGTGGCGTTGCTGGTAACCGCTTTGGTGTTGCATCGCGGCGGTAACCGCAAGCGGGTGATCCTGGACGTGATTGTCGAGTCCGGCAAAAACGTGGCCAATCTGGTGGCGATTCTGGCTGGCATCGGGCTGGTGGTGGGGGCGCTGTCCCTGACCGGCGCCGGCACGGCTTTTTCCCGTGAACTGATCCAGTACGCCGGCGACAACGTGGCGTTGCTGCTGATACTGGGGGCGCTCACCAGCTTCGTACTGGGCATGGGTATGACCGCCAGCGCCTGCTACATCTTCCTGGCCATCGTGCTGGCGCCGGCGCTGGTTAAGATGGGCCTGGACCCGGTGGCCAGCCACATGTTCATTCTCTATTGGGGCATGCTGTCCTATATCACGCCGCCGGTGGCGCTGGCGTCCATTACCGCCGCCGGTGTGGCCGGTGAGCCGGCGATGAAGACCGCCTTTCAGTCCTTCAAGCTGGGATCCGTGCTGTTCATTCTGCCGTTCCTGTTCGTGGTGGAACCGGAACTGATTCTGCGCGGCGAACCGATACTGATCGTCCGCTATGTCATCACCGCCGCCATCGGTGTCTGGATGCTGTCCGCCGGGCTGGAACGCTACGCCTATTTCCATGGCGCGTTGAGCCGCTTCAAGGCGTTGCTGTTCCTGATCGGCGGCCTGCTGATGATGGTGCCCGGCTGGGAGACGGATGTGGCCGGCGTGGCGCTGGTGGGGCTGGTTTATCTCAGCGGTCTGCTACTGCCCGGAACCCGGAAAGACGCGCAAACTGAACTCTGAATCGTCGCTCTGTTACAGACAGACCGGCCTACGAAGCCGCTGTGGGAAACTGTCCGGGCGGCGCTCCGCTTGGCAGTGAATGGGGCCCTGAAGATATGCCTCAGGCCAGTTCGCTGGCAAGCCAGCTTCCCACAGAACAGGAGTCACGAAGCCGCTGTAACGCGATCCGTTCTTTCATACCAACGAACCAAAACGAGGAAGTCACCATGGCTCGTCAAAACAAACCGATTCGCTCCGACATCGCCTGGAGTACCCGTGACCGTATCGAAGTGCGGGGCAAGGATCTGCCCAATGAAATTCTCGGGCACATGAATCTGGGGGATCTCGCCTACCTGCAACTGACCGGGAAAGCGCCCACCGAGCAGCAATCCAAGGTGTTCAACGCCATTGTCATCACCCTGGTGGAACACGGTATTACACCGTCCGCGTTGGCCGCCCGCATCACCTATGCCGGCGCGCCGGAATCCCTGCAAGCGGCGGTGGCCGCCGGCCTGTGCGGTCTTGGCACGGTGTTCGTCGGCAGCATGGAAGGCGCCTCGAAAATGCTTTATGAAGCGCTGCCGGATCCGAAAGCCGATGTGGATCTGGAGGCTCTGGCGGATCAAGTGGTCGCCGACTTCCGTGGCCGCAAGCAAATCATTCCTGGCCTTGGCCACCCGCTGCACAAGCCGGTGGATCCTCGCACACCGCGGCTGTTCCAGATCGCCGAGGAGAACGGCCTGTCCGGTCGCTACGTGGATCTGATGCAGCGCATCGCCGCCAAAGCCGAAGCGGCTTCCGGCAAACAACTGCCGATCAATGCCACTGGCGCCATCGGCGCGATCTGCTGTGAATTCGGTTTCCCCTGGAAAATCGTGCGCGGCTTCGGCGTCATGGCCCGCGCCATCGGCCTGGTGGGGCACATCCTGGAAGAATCGGAGAACCCCATGGGCGTGGAAATCTGGCAACGCGTGGAAGACGAAGCCACCGCGCACATCCGGCCGGAATAAGTCAGGCCTTCGCTTGCAAGCAAGCTTCCCACAGCGGCTTCGTAGCATGGCTGTGGGAAGCTGGCTTGCCAGCGAATAGGCTCTCGGCCGCGTAGCCACCTCTGAATTATCCCTCGTCGGCAAGCGCCTCCACGATCACCTCGGGGTGGCGCAAGGCAATAGCGATCAGTGTCCGGGCGGCGCCGGACGGCGCGCGCCGACCCTGTTCCCATTCCTGCAGAGTGCGATGGGAAATATTCAGAGCCTGGGCGAATTCGGACTGAGACAAACCGGTACGGTGGCGGGCCTGGGCCACTTCGTTGTCGCTCACTTCGGTTTTGCGGGCAACGTAGCCCGCTTTCATTTCTCGAACCGACTGCAGCAGCTTCTTGCCCAGTTCCTCTCCGGTCAGAGTTTTATCCTTGGCCATTTTCCAACTCCTCGCGTATGGCTTTCAGCAGGTGCGGCGGGATAGTGCTAGTGGTGTTTTTGGCGTACATCACCAGCAGCCAGATTTCTCCATTGGCCAGGCGGGTGAAGTAAAGAACGCGTACCCCGCCTCTTTTACCCATTCCCGGCCGGGACCAGCGGACTTTGCGACAACCGCCGCTACCAGGGACGACATTACCGGCATATGGGTGCGCTGCGATCCAGGCGCAAAACTCGGCTCGTTCTTCTGTGCTCCACAATTTGTCCGCATCCGCTGCGAAAGTGGGCGTTTCAACTACCGTGTACATTTGGTCAGTATACGTCTGAGACGTATTTCGTCAAGAGGATGGGAGAAGGGGCGTTTACCCCCATCTCTCACCCCGGCAGCTCATCCCAGAAAAGAATGCAGCACGAACACCCACACGCACAGTGTCGGCACGATGATCCAGAAGAACAGGCCGTCCCAGCGCCAGGCGATCATGTAGGAGGAGCGCTGCAACAGTTGCTCGAGCACCTGCATGGCGGCGGTGAAGGGGGAGGTGATCATCGCCAGGGACCAGGCGCTCATCAGCGCCACCGCCAGCACCACCGGTTCCAGTCCGATCTCATGGGTGTCGGCGAAGAGGCCGGCGATCAGGGTCACCGAGACGATTGGATTGAGGCCGATCTGCGCCAGCAGGATCACCGCCATCATCGCGGCGACCGCGAACCAGGGGCCATACAGGCCGGTGTGCAACAGCGCCTCGGCCAGCATGTCGCGATCAATCACCGGCACCAGCAGCGCGCCGAGGAAAGCGGAGCCGCCGAGAATCGCCACTTCGTTACGGTTGGCGCCGAAGATCAGACGGGAATGCCGGTACAACAGCATGGCCGCCCGTCGCGCACCGGTGCCGCCGCCCAGCCGGCGCCGCTGCAACGACAACCAGGTGAAGGCGCTCAGCGGGCAGGCGATCAGCACTGCCACCGGCAAGCGCACATCCAGCACCCAGCCACAGAGGAATACCGCCGACGTGATGACCGCGGCCAGGGCAGTGAACTGCCACAAGGGTTTGGAAGAACGCCGATCCACCGGCGGCACTTTCAGGTTGCGCGGGCGCAGCACCCAATCCAGCAACCAGCCCATGGCGAACATCAGTACCGCGGTGGGCAGAGCCACCGGCGCGATGGTGTGCCAGCGCAGCGACGGCATGTTCGACAGCATCACCGCCATGGTCACGCCCAGCGGCGACAGCAACGGCACCAGGGCAAAGCCGCGCAGAATCGACAGCATCATCCGCCGTTCACGCACCGCTTGCACACGCCGTTCGCCGCCGGCGGCACTGAGGCTGTTGCTGCGTTGCACCATGGAGCCGAACAGGCCGATCACGCCGATGTTGATGATCATGCCGAACACCGCGGTGCCGATGGACAGCGTCGGATAACGCCAGGCCGGACGCTGGCGGATCAACACCTGACCGGCGTGACGGACCAGACGGGAGCGCATGGCCGACACCCGTAACAGGCCCAGGGCGGAGACAAAAGTGGCGAAGAAACAGAAGCGGTCCCAGGCCGCCAGAAACTGGGGCAGGGGATTGTCACTCTGGCTCGATATCAGGACGGACAGGGCGGCGATGAACAACAGCAGGCCCTTGGCCAGTTTGCTCTTGCGGCGCCATTGAACCAGCAGATAGATCAGCAGAGTGGGGCGCGCGATCCAGGGGGAGAGCGGATTGGGGAACAACAGGGAAACCAGGGTGGCGGCCATGCACAGCGGCAAGGCGTAATCCAGCAGCCGGCGCAAACGCCGGGGCCATTCCCTGTTCAATTAAAGTATCCCCCGATTGCAAACATTCGCTTGCAAGCAAGCTTCCCACAGCCGTGCTACGAAGCCGCTGTGGGAGGCTGCCTTGGCAGCGAATAGCCGTCCTTTTCATACAGAAAAGGACGGCTATGCTTATTGCGCCTCGCGCACCATGTTGCGAGCGATCACGATCTGCTGGATCTGGGTGGTGCCTTCATAGATCCGGAACAAACGCACATCGCGATAGAAACGCTCCACCGCGTATTCGGACATATAGCCGGAACCACCGTGAATCTGCACCGCGCGATCGGCCACCCGGCCCACCATTTCCGCGCAGAACAGTTTACAGCAGGACGCGTCCAGGCTCACCGGCTGGCCGGCATCCTTGGTGCGGGCGGCTTCCAGAACCATGGAACGGCCGGCGAACGCTTCGGCGCGGGAGTCGGCCAGCATCGCCTGGATCAACTGGTGTTCGGCCAGCGGCTGACCGAACTGCTTGCGCTCCATGGCGTAGCGCAGGGCATCCTCGATCAGGCGTTCGGCCACGCCCACGCACACCGCGGAGATGTGCAGGCGGCCACGATCGAGTACCTTCATCGCGGTTTTGAAACCCTGGCCTTCCTTCAGGCCGATGATGTTTTCCGCCGGCACCCGGCAATCTTCGAAAGTGATGTCGCAGGTGTGGGCGCCTTTCTGGCCCATTTTCACATCCGGCTTGCCACGGATCAGGCCCGGGGTGTCGCCCTCGACGACAAAGGCGGTAATGCCGCCGGCGCCTTTGTTATCCGGGTCGGTGCGTGCCATCACCGTGTACAGGTTGGCTTTCGGGCCATTGGTGATGAACCGTTTGGTGCCGTTCAGGATGTAGTGGTCGCCATCGCGCACGGCGCGGGTTTTCAGGCTGGCGGCATCGGAGCCGGCGTCCGGCTCGGTCAGGCAGAAGGAACTGATCACTTCGCCGGTGGCCAGCTTCGGCACGTACTTGCGCTTTTGCTCTTCGGTGCCGTCGATCAGAATACCCTGGGCGCCGATACCGTTATTGGTACCGAACAGGGAACGGAAAGCCGGCGAGGTCCGTCCGATCTCGAACGCCACCAGTGCCTCTTCTTCCATTGTCAGGCCCAGACCACCATACTCTTCCGGAATGGACAGGCCGAACAGGCCCATCTCTTTCATTTCCTGGACAATGTCTTCGGGAATGGCGTCGTTCTCGGCTACGGATTGTTCGGCGGGCACGAGACGGTCACGGACAAAACGTCGAACAGTGTCGACGAGCTGGTTGAGCAGTTCGGGGTCACGAATCATGATTCTGTCGTTTCGATCGGCAAGAGAGTTTGGCGGAGGATGAACCGGAGCCGCGAAGTGGATCGCGGTGTGGACGCCTCCCTGGAATGGGCGGACCGGGCGGTCACCCGACTTGCAAGGCACTCTGTCACGGCCTATCCTTTCCGTCAAGTTTCAAAACAACATTCCGCACAGCGGACGCCACTTCCCGTGCTTCCCTATGAATGGCGCCGTGCCTTAGTGGGAGCGGCTTATGGACCGCGATTGCGGTTGATCACCGCCTCACCAGAACATTTGGATTCGGGACCAACCTTTGAGGACCTCACAGCATGCTTGACGCCTATATCTACGACGGTTTGCGTACTCCTTTTGGCCGCCACGCCGGCGCCCTGGCACCGGTGCGCCCGGATGACCTGCTGGCTTCCGTCATCAGCACCCTGGTCAACCGCAACGACTTCCCGCTGGAGAAGTTCGAGGACGTGGTGGCCGGCAACACCAACCAGGCCGGTGAAGACGCCCGTAACGTGGCCCGTCACGCCGGTTTGCTGGCCGGTCTGCCGGAGTCGGTGGCCGGTGTCACCGTGAACCGCCTGTGCGGTTCCGGTCTGGCCGCCACTCTGGACGCCGCCCGCATGGTCACCGTCAATGAAGGCGACCTGGTGATCGCCGCCGGCGTGGAATCCATGAGCCGTGCCCCGTTCGTCATGGCCAAGGCACAAACCGCTTATAGCCGTGACATGAAGGTGTTCGACAGCACCATCGGCGCACGCTTCCCCAACCCGCGTATTCTGAAGGAATTCGGCGCCGACACCATGCCGGAAACCGCTCACAACGTGGCCGCCGAACTGGGCATCAGCCGCGAGGAAGCGGACGCCTACGCGGCCCAGTCCCAGGCTCGTTATGAAGCGGCCCGCGCCGACGGTTTCTTCAAGGAAGAAATCATGCCGGTGGAAGTGCCCCAGGGCCGCAAGAAGCCGCCGCTGGTGGTGGACGCCGACGAGCACCCGCGTCCGGGCACCGGCGCCGAGCAGCTGGCCAAGCTGCCGGCCATCGTTGAGGGCGGCATCGTCACCGCCGGCAACGCCTCCGGGGTCAACGACGGCGCCGCCGCGCTGATCATCGGCTCCCGTGCCGCCGGCGAAGCCGCCGGTATCGCGCCGCGCGCCCGCATCATCGCCGGCGGCGTGGCTGGTGTCGCACCGCGGGTCATGGGCCTGGGTCCGGTGGAGGCCTGCAACAAGGTGCTGGATCGTGCCGGTCTGACCCTCAAGGACATGGACGTAATTGAAATCAACGAGGCCTTCGCCACTCAGGTGCTCGGCTGCTGCAAGCAACTGGGCCTGAAAGGCGACGACGAACGCCTCAATCCGAACGGTGGCGCCATCGCCGTCGGCCACCCGCTGGGCGCTTCCGGTTCCCGTCTGGCTCTGACCGCGCTGCGTCAGCTGGAACGTACCGGCGGCCGCTACGCGCTGGTGAGCCTGTGTATCGGTATCGGCCAGGGCGTGGCCATGCTGATCGAGCGCCTGCCGCGCTAACGTCCTTATCGCGAGCAATCCTGCTTCCCACGGCACTGCTACGAAGCCGCTGTGGGAAGCTGGCTTGCCAGCGAATACAGTGTGAATTCATATCTCCAGTCCCAATTCGCGGCCAAGGCCGCTTCCCACAGCGGCTTCGTAGCTCCCTTCCGTGGGAAGCCCGCTGTCAGACCCTGTTTTTTTCTTGATATTAAGTAGCGCGCGATTTAATATCGCCCTCATGAACGATCACAATGCCCCCGACAGCCTGCTCAAGCTCGACCTCCAGGTCTGCTTCGCCCTGTATTCCACCAATCTGGCCATGACCAAGGTCTACCGCCGGTTGTTGCGCGAACTGGGGCTCACTTACCCGCAATACCTGGTCATGATGGTGTTGTGGGAGGAGGATGGGCAGACCGTGTCGGAGATCGGCGAGCGGCTGTTTCTGGATTCCGCCACGCTGACGCCACTGCTCAAGCGACTCGAAGGCATGGGGCTGCTGTCCCGCCGCCGGGCCGCCGATGATGAGCGCCGGGTAAGGGTACAGCTTACCGACCCGGGGCGTGATCTGCGCATCAGGGCCGAAGCGATTCCCGAAGCGGTGGCCTGCGCCAGCCAGTGCCAGCCGGAGGAACTGATGGCACTGAAAGATCAGCTTCATGCCTTGCGCCGTAAACTGAACGGGTAGGGCGCCACTTACTTTGCACATTGGCGCCTTGCTTTTGGCCTATTTAAATAGTGCGCTATTCAATAGCGTAAAGTGACCGTAAAGGAGAACACCATGAGCATCGAAAAAGTACTGTATCGCGCCGAAGCCAAAGCCACCGGTGGCCGTGACGGCCGCGCCGTGAGCAGCGACAACGCCCTGGATGTGAAGCTGACCACGCCGCAGGCCCTGGGTGGCCCGGGTGGCGAGGGTACCAACCCGGAGCAGTTGTTCGCCGCCGGCTACAGCGCCTGCTTTCTCAGCGCGCTGAAACTGGTCGCCGGCAAGGCCAAGGTGGCTTTGCCCGCTGAAAGCAGTGTTCAGGGGCAGGTGGGTATCGGCCCGGTGGGCGCCGGTTTTGGCCTGGAAGTGGCGTTGACCGTAAGCCTGCCGGGGCTGGATCAGGCCCAGGCGGAGCAACTGGTCGACAAGGCTCACGAAGTGTGCCCGTACTCCAACGCCACCCGCGGCAACATCGACGTCAGCCTGAGCGTACAGGTCTGATTCCCGCCCCGAGCCCCTTGCCAGGACCCTGGCGAGGGGCTTTGTTTATTTTCATCAAACCTTCATCCGCCCTCATCGCTTTTGCCCTGGCGCCTGCTAGAGTTTGCAGGTGAATTCCCAGTCTTGCGCCATGTTCAAGGAGCGATCATGAAAACCACGCTTTCTCTCTCCGCCCTGACGGTGGCCGCCTTGCTGACCGCCTGTGACCAGGGGCCGGCCAACGATTCCCAATCCTCCGGGCAAGGAGGCGCCGCCATGGAACAGGAAGAACAGCAGGTGACCCTCAAAGGCGAAGTGCTCTATCGGGAGCGCATCGCGTTGCCGCCGGATGTCACCGTGAGGGTGGTGTTGGAGGATGTGTCCCTGGCCGATGCCGCGGCCAAGGTGATCGCCGAGCAGACCATCGAACCGGAAACCCAGGTGCCGATTCCGTTTGCGCTGACGTACATGCGCGGTGACGTCAATCCGGACATGGGCATGGGCTACGCGGTGCGCGCGGAAATCCGGGATCAGCAGGACAAACTGCTGTGGACCACCACCGAGCGGCATACCGTGGAAGTGGGCGAGAGCAACGACCAGCCGGTAACCGTCATCGTTCACCGGGTGCCCGGCGACGACACGCCTCGGGAGAATCCGGAGAACATGGAAGGGGTGGAGGGCGCCGGGTTGTCTCCGGCGGCGCAGGAAGTTCGTGAGCAGGGCGCCCAGTTCTGGGCGGCGGGTAATGAGCCCGGCTGGAGCCTGGCCATCTATCCGCAGGTGAAACTGGAGCTGGTCACCGATTACGGCGAAACCACCATCGCCACTCCGGATCCCGGTCCCAAGGAAGAAGGCGGCAAAACCCTCTACCAGGCCAGCAACGAAGACACCGACCTGACCGTGGAAATCGAACAGAGCCCCTGCCAGGACGACATGAGCGGGAAACAGTATCCGTACACCGTGGTGGTCAGCTACGGCGATACCACTCTGAACGGGTGTGGGCAGGAGCTGTAAAGGTATCGGGATTCGCCAGCAGGCTGGCTCCCACAGCCTTTCTACGGGGCCGCTGTGGGAGACTTGCTCGCAAGCGA